>NZ_JBHURZ010000003.1:0-1105192 GCF_042673825.1 Streptomyces sp. NPDC057002 | reverse complement strand
GGCCCCCCGCGGGGGTGTGTCGCCCACCCCCCCGCCCGGGGGGCCCCCCCCCCCCCCCCCCCGCGCCCCCCCCCCCCCCCCCCGGGCGCGCCCCCGACCCACCCCCGGCGAGATGGCGCTACGCCCACCCCCACCACACCCGCACAGGCCGCCGCAGGCACCCCGCACCCGGCCCCCCGGCTACGCTGCGAGTCATGACACCAGCCGCCCCCACCCCCGCCTACCGGCGACTCAGCGTCGAGGAACGCCGCAGCCAGCTGCTCACCTCCGCGCTGTCGCTCTTCGCGCACCGCGCCCCGGAGGACGTCTCCCTGGACGACGTGGCGGAGGCGGCGGGGGTGTCGCGCCCCCTGGTGTACCGGTACTTCCCCGGCGGCAAGCAGCAGCTCTACGAGGCCGCCCTCCGCTCCGCCGCCGACGAGCTCCGGACCTGCTTCGACGAACCCCGCGAGGGCCCCCTCCTCCCCCGCCTGTCCCGCGCCCTCGACCGCTACCTCGCCTTCGTCGACCAGCACGACGCCGGCTTCAGCGCCCTCCTCCAGGGTGGCAGCGTCGTAGAGACCTCACGGACCACCGCCATCGTCGACGGCGTACGCCGCGCCGCCGCCGAGCACATCGTCAGGCACCTGGAGGTCACCACCCCGGGCCCCCGCCTGCGCATGACCATCCGCATGTGGATCACGGCCGTGGAGGCCTCGTCGCTGATCTGGCTCGACGAGGACAAGCAGCCCCCCGCCGAGGACCTCCGCGACTGGCTCGTCGAGCAGTTCGTGGCCATGCTGTCGGTGACCGCCCGCCGGGACCCGCAGACCGACGCCCTGGTCCAGGCCCTCGCCGAGGATGTCTGACACTGATCCGGTGAAGAGCGAAGACACCCCCTTCGAGGGCGGCCCCATGGACGGCAGGGTCCTGCCCGTCCTACTCGGCATCACCGGCCACCCGCCCAAGACGTACCGCATCCCCGTCCCGGACCCGGCCGGCGGCCCGCCCACCGTGTTCATCTACCGCCGCGTACCCCGCGGACCGGGCAGGGTCGGCCTGACCAACCGCTGGAAGTACGAGTACGCCCCCGAGGGCGTCCCGCCCCGGCGGCTCACATGGCCCTGGTCGAAGCCACACGCCACGCCGCCCGGCAAGCGGGACGACGCCGACGGGTGACCCTGTTGCGCCGAACCGCGCAGGCTTACCGCACACACCACTCCGCACCCCTCATCCTCACGATGTCCGGTGGCCGAAGGGCCGCCCCCGCATCGGAGGTGATGGCATGTCAGGAACCCTTCTGCGTCTGGCCTGTACGGCGGCGATGGCAGCGGCGACCGTCCTCGCACCCGTTCCCGCCCCCGCCACAGCCGCCCCGAAGCCCGACCCCGGACCACCCCCCGCCTCCCTCGCCTACCTCCTGACGGACCTTCAGCACCTGTACCGCAAGGCCGAACAGGCCACCGAGGCCTACAACGCCACCGAGGAGAAGCTGAAGAAGCAGCGCACCGAGACCGACCGCCTGAACCGCGCCCTCGCCCGCACCCGGCTCTCCCTCCACGACAGCCGGGGCGAGGTCGGCCGCCTGGCCCGGCAGCAGTACCAGAGCAGCACCGACATCTCTCCGTACGTACAGCTGCTCCTGGCCCGCGACCCCCAGCACGCGATCGACCAGGGCCATGTGATCGGCCGGATCGCACGGGACCGGGCCGACACGATCGACCGGCTGACCGGCAGCGAGCGCAAGGCCGACGAACTGGCCCGCAAGGCCCGCAAGGCCCTCGACGCGCAGCTCACCCTCACCGAGCGGCGGAAGAAGGAAAAGGACCAGGTCGTCAAGAGGCTGCACGACGTCGAGGAACTGCTCGCCACCCTCGGCCGCGACCAGCTCGCCGCCCTCTCCGAGTTCGAGAGGAACGGGATCACGAAGGCCCAGAAGAAGTTCATGGCGTCCGGCGCACTCAGCAGCACCCGCAGACCATCGGCGGAGGGCGACCGAGCCCTGCGCTACGTCGTCCGGCAGCTCGGCAAGCCGTACGAGTGGGGCGCGGAGGGCCCGAAGTCGTACGACTGCTCGGGCCTGACCTCGCAGGCCTGGGCTGAGGCCGGGGCGCCCATCCCCCGGACCAGCCAGGAGCAGTGGAAGCGGCTGAAGCGGATCCCGCTCGCCGAGCTGCGCCCGGGAGACCTGGTCGTGTACTTCCCCGACGCCACGCATGTGGCGCTGTACCTCGGCGACGGCATGGTCGTACAGGCACCCCGCCCGGGCGCGAAGGTGAAGGTGTCACCGATCGCGGCCAACCCGCTCCTGGGCGCCGTACGCCCGGACCCGGCCGGGAAGCCCCTGCGGCGGTACGCGCCGCCGAAGCTCCCCGAGGGCGCCACGGACGGGTCGGACGAGGGATACGACCGTTAGGCCCTGCCGGCCCTAGGCCGCGCCCGCGCCGGACAGCTCGGCCAGGTAGGCCTGCGTCTTCTCCGGCTCGTAGAAGAAGTTCTCGAAGTCGGCCGGGTCGTTGAAGCCGTTGGCGAAGCGGTCGGCGGCCGGCTGGAGCTCGCCGGCGGCGCCGATCAGGTTCAGGATGTGCTCCGGCGGCGGCGCGAGCATCGCGTTGGTCCACTTGGTGACGTGCTGGGCGGTGTCCCAGTAGCGGTCGAAGGCGGACCGCATCCACTCCTCGTCGAACGGCTTGTCACCGTGCTCGACGATCGCGGAGAGGTACGCGGCGGCGCACTTGGACGCCGAGTTGGAGCCCTGCCCGGTGATCGGGTCGTTCGCGACGACGACGTCCGCCACACCCAGCACCAGACCGCCACTGGGGAGGCGGCCGATGGGGTTGCGGACGGTGGGGGCGTAGCGGCCGGCCAGCGTGCCGCCCGCGTCGGTCAGCTCGACCTTGGTGGCCCGCGCGTACTCCCAGGGGACGTACCGCTCCATGAGTTCCAGGGTCAGGGAGAGGTGCTCCGCCGGGTCCTTGACGCCGCCGAAGGCGTCGAGCGGGCCGCCGGGTATGCCTTCCCAGAACAGGATGTCGGCGCGGCCGGAGGTGGTCAGGGTGGGCATGACGAACAGTTCGCCGACGCCCGGCACGAGGTTGCAGCGGACCCCTTCGGTGTCCGGGTGCTCGGGGCGCGGGCCCAGACCGTGGACGTACGACACGGCCAGCGCGCGCTGCGGCTCGCTGTAGGGGGACCGCTCCGCGTCCCGGCCGAACATCTGGACCAGCTCGCCCTTGCCGGCCGCGACCAGCACCAGGTCGTACGTGCGGGAGAAGTAGTCGAGGTCGCCGACGGCCGCGCCGTGGATGACGAGCTGGCCGCCGCGCTGCGCGAACGTCTCCATCCAGCCGGCCATCTTCACGCGCTGGTCGATCGACTGCGCGAACCCGTCGAGCCTGCCCAGCCAGTCGATCGCACGCGCCGCGGGGCCCTCGGCCCAGGAGCCGGGGGCGGCGACCGAGACGCCGAGTCCTTCGATCTTCGGGGCCTGGGACTCCCAGAAGTTCAGCTGGAGATCGCGCTCGTGCTGCAGTGCCGTGTGGAACATGCACTGCGTCGACATGACCCGGCCGGTACGGATCTCGTCCGCCGTCCGGTTGGACATCAGGGTGACCTCGTACCCCTGCGACTGGAGGCCGAGAGCGATCTGGAGTCCGGACTGACCGGCTCCGACGACGAGTATCTTCCGCATGCGGGCTTTCCTCTTACTCGGGGGTTTCGTCGAGCGCGTGGCCCACCAGGGCCAGGAGGGTCTCGATCACGGAGATCCGGCGACGCGCGTCCATGATCATGACAGGTATGTGCCGCGGGATGGTCAAGGCCTCCCGCACATCCTCCGGCTCGAACAGCTCGCTGTCGTCGAAGTGGTTGACCGCGACCACGTACGGCAGCCCGGAGCTCTCGAAGTAGTCCAGGACCGGGAAGCAGTCCTTCAGCCGCCGTGTGTCGGCCATGACGACCGCGCCGATGGCGCCGCGCACGATGTCGTCCCACATGAACCAGAACCGCTGCTGGCCCGGCGTGCCGAACAGGTAGAGCACCAGGTCGTCGTCGAGCGTGAGGCGCCCGAAGTCCATGGCCACGGTGGTGGTGGTCTTGCCCGGTGTGTCGGTGAGGTCGTCGGTGGCCTCGCTCGCCTCGGTCATCAGCGCCTCGGTCTGCAGGGGCGTGATCTCCGAGACGGCGGTGACCAGGGTGGTCTTGCCCACGCCGAAGCCGCCCGCCACCACGATCTTCGTGGCGATGGGTGCGCGGGTACGGTCCGTCTCCCAGGCGTGCATGCTCGCGTCGGGCTGAACGAACGGGGATGTTGCGGAGACGCCGTGAGCGGCGTCAGAGACGACGGAGTCCACTCAGCACCCTTTCCAGCAGAGCTCGGTCCGGGCGGCCCGTGCCGTGGCCGGTTCCCGTTCCGTACACACGAATCTTTCCCTGGTCCGCGAGGTCGCTGAGGAGCACGCGGACCACGCCGAGCGGCATCTTCAGCAGCGCGGCGATCTCGGCCACCGTACGCATCCGGCGGCACAGTTCGACGATGGCCTGGAGCTCCGGCATCACGCGGGTGGAGAGGGAGCCGTTGGTCAGTTCCCGGCGCTCCTCCGGGGCCTCCAGCGCGGCCGTGCTCGCCACGAACGTCTCCACCAGGAGGACGTGGCCGAACCGGGTGCGGCCGCCGGTGAGCGAGTAGGGGCGGACCCGGGCGGGTTTGCGGTCACCGCCGCGAACCGGGAGGTGATGCTTGGGCGTACTGCTCATCGGGCACTCCCCGTCGTCTGGGACCGCTCCAGGGAACTACGGAGCTCGCTGCGGAGTTCGGGCGTCAGGACATGTCCGGCGCGGCCGACGAACAGGGCCATGTGGTACGCCACCACGCTCATGTCGCATTCCGCGGAGCCGTGGACGCCGAGCAGCGAGCCGTCGCTGATCGACATGACGAACAGGCTGCCCTCGTCCATCGCGACCATCGTGTGCCTGACCCCGCCGAAGGCCATCAGCTTGGCGGCGCCGACGGTGAGGCTGCCGATGCCGGAGACGATGGTGGCCAGGTCGGCGGCTGAGCCGCGCGGGCCGGTCCGCTTGGTACCGCGGGCCTGCAGGGCTTCCCTGGCCTGCCGGTTGCGGTGGTCGTCGGAGGAGAGCAGGAGCAGTCCGTCGGAGGAGACGACCGCGACCGAGAGGATGCCGGGTACCTCCTCGACGAGGTTGGTCAGCAGCCAGTGCAGGTTGCGGGCCTCACTGCTCAGCCCGATCAGTCCGAAGGTACTGGGAGCGGTCAACTGCTTGCCTCCTCGGCTGTGCCCCCCGTGGCTTCTTCGGATTCAGCTGGTCCTGATGTGCCGGTGACCGGCCGCTTGTGCGAGGCCGTCTGCTCGGCGATCTCCGCCTCCACCTCGCGGTAGCCGGCCTGGGCGCCCTGGCGGAAGCCACCGAGGCGGCGGCGGAGGGCCGCGGCGTCCACGGAGCCGCTGCGCTGGCGCGGGGCGGTGGTCTGCGCGGTGATCTTCGGTGTGCGCTTGGGGAGGCCCTTGTCGGTGACGCGTTCGTGTTCCGCGTCGACCTCGGCCTCGCCTTCGGCGTAGTCGTTCTCGCCCGCACCCCCCGTGCGGGTTTCGTGGCCGAGTGCGGGCGGCCCCTGCGGGGCGGAGTCACCGTCGGCGGCCACCGGATCGTGCCGCGTCGGTTCCGGTTCGCCCTGTGGCACCGGGGCCAACAGCTCCATCGTGGTCTCGGCAGGGGTTTCCGCCGGTGCCGAGGGAACCTCGGGCTCCGCCGGTATCTCGGGCTCCGCCGGTGCCTCGGCTTCAAGCGGCTCCGGGTGCCCGGCGGCCTCCGCTGCCTCGTCCCGCCGTACCGCCTTCTCCGCCAGTGCCACCAAGGGGTCCCCACCGCCGGCGCGGCCGTGCAGGACGTTGGAGTTGGCCTCGGCGTCGGCGCCCGGGAAGGAGACGGTGTGGGTCGTGGCGGAGAGCGGGCCGGAGGCCGGGACGGCCGCGTGCGGGGCGGCCGCGAGGAGGGCGCGGGGCAGGACGACGACCGCCGCGACACCGCCCTGCTTCTGCTCGCGCAACTGCGCACGCACCCCGTGCCGGTGGGCGAGGCGGGCCACGACGTACAGGCCGAGCCCGAGACCGTCCTCACCCTCCTGGTCGTAGGGCGCCTCCGGGTCGAAGTCGGCGAGGCGGGAGTTCAGGCGCTCCAGCCGGTCCCCGGTCATGCCGATGCCCTCGTCCTGGACGGAGAGCATGACCTCGCCGTTCTCCAGCAGCCAGCCGGAGACCTCGACGGGCTGGTCGGGCGGGGAGAACGACGTGGCGTTCTCCATGAGTTCGGCCAGCAGGTGGGAGAGGTCGTCCGCGGCGAACCCGGCGATGTGCGCGTGCGGCGGCAGGGCGGCGATACGGACCCGCTCGTACCGCTCGATCTCGCTCACCGCGGCACGGACGATGTCCACGAGCGGCACGGGCCCGGCGGCGTGCTGGACGTGCTCGGTGCCGGCGAGGACCAGGAGGTTCTCGCTGTGCCGGCGCATGACCGTCGCGAAGTGGTCGAGCTTGAACAGGGTGGCGAGCCGGTCCGGGTCCTGCTCGCGCTCCTCCAGGTTCTCGATGACGGCCAGTTGCCGCTCGACCAGTCCGAGGGTGCGCAGCGCGAGGTTGACGAACGTACCGCCGATGGCCGTGCGCACCCGCTCCAGCTGTGCGACGGACTCGGCGAGTTCGCCGCGCAGTTCCTCGCGGGCGTCGGCCATCTTCTGGCGCTGGCCGACGAGGTGCTTGCGGTCGGACTCCAGCGTGGTGATCCGCTCGGTCAGGGCGGCCGCGTGCCCGTGCAGGGCGTTGACGGAGCGGACGACCTGGGCGAACTCGTCGTTGCGGCCGGTGAACTTGACCGGCTCCTCGGCTGCCGGGTCCTCGGCCTCGGCGAGGCGCTTCGACCCCAGCCGCAGGACAGCCAGGGGCCGGGTGAGGCTGCGGGCCATTCCCGTGGCGACGCCGACGGCGAGCAGCATGAGGGCGCCGAGGACGGCGATGCGGATCTCCAGCGCGGTGACGTCGTCGTCGCGCAGCGCCTCGAGGTCCTTGGTGCTCCGGTCGTAGAGGGCGGACTCCACGCCGCGCATCAGGTCGACCCGGGCCGAGAGGGCCGCGTCCAGCCGCTTCGTGTTGACGGAGAGCTCGTCTCCCGACAGCGTCGGCTGGTCGGTGAGGGCGGCGAGGTACTTCTCGGCGGAGTTGACCTCGGTGCCGGTGACCGTGGAGTCGAACGAGGTGCGGGCCGTCTTGGGCGCGGTGTCGCGGAAGTCGGCCAGGGCAGCGTCGGAGCGCAGCCGGGCCTGCTGGGCGGCGGCGCTCAGGGCGTCGCGCTGCCGGGCGTCGGCGTCGGAGGAGGTCTCGGTCGGCAGCCCGGTGACCGGGTCGATCGTCTCGGTGCCGCGCGGCACGCTGAGGGCGGCGAGCAGCAGCCCGCGGGCAGCTGCGGCCTGCTGGACGGCGGAGTCCAGCTCGGCCCGGGCGTAGGCGCCGGAGCCCGCGCGGGGCGGCGTCTGCTGCGCGAGCCGCTCGGCGAGCCGGTGGAGTTGGGTGATGGCGGTGGAGTACGCCTGGTGCGCTTCGAGCGCGTTGCTCTTGCCGGTGAGCGCCGCCCGGCGGACTGTCGCGATGTCGTCGAGGTCCGAGCGGAGCGAGGCGGGCGTGTCGGTGTCGGCCCGCAACTCCTCGACCTGCCGGTCCACGCGGGCGCTGCGCTGCTCGGAGGGCGCCTTGGCCTTGGGGCGGCCGGCGGCTATGTAGGAGGTGACGTCGTCCCGCTCGTCCGCGAGGGAGTGCGCGAGCCCGAGGGCGTCCTGCGTCTGCTCCGCGAGCGTCACCAGCTCCTGCGAGTCGTGGAGTTGCCCGGAGGCGGCCAGCACGGACGGGGTGCCGGCACCGGCGATGGCCGCGGCGACCACGGCCACGGCGACGATGAGCCGGTTGCGTACGTGCGTGGGACGGCCCTTGCCGGTGGAGGGCGTCGGCTCAGTGCCCTGAGCGGGGGCCGTCTGCTTGCCTGTACGACGAGGCCGCGTCTTCTGCACCGGTGCTCGCATTCCTGACTCGTGAACCCATGGGCCCGGGTGACGTTCCGTCAACTGGCGCGTACTCCCGGTACACTTCCCGACCCTCCCAGCGCCGGTGGCCAGCGCACGCGCATCACCTGACCCGCCACCCGAAGGAGTGAACCCCGGACGAGAGTTGAGGGGCAAGTTCCGCTGACCCTTGCAGCGGCCTTGCGCGGCACGCCGGTTGGACGTCGGCGGCGGGCGGTGGCAATATTCGCCACCACGCCTTCCCGGAACAAAGCATTCCATCCCAAAACAGGCGTCTGACCTGCGCTGCCGCACCGGTCTCGCAACTATTGCCAGCCTTTTGCGACCCTTGTGAAGGGCTCGTGCAGACTGGCTGGATGCGCACTGAACTCGCCTCGGAGCCGGGAGACGCCGACCGCCCCAACGAGGACTTCGCCAGTGTCGGACTACCGGCCTCCGGACAGGGTGGTTCGGTCGTCGTCCTGGACGGCGTCACGCCACCGAAGGACGGGACGGGCTGTCTGCATTCCGTCCCCTGGTTCACCGCACGCCTCGGCGGAGCTCTGACCGAACTGACCGTTTCACTCCCGGATGCTCCCCTGGTCGACGCCTTGTCCCGCGCCATCGCGCGTACCTCTGAGGCGCACGCCGCAACCTGTGACCTTTCTCACCCCCGGACACCACAGGCCACCGTGGTCGTGGCCCGCTGGACGCCGGCCACGGTGGAGTACCTGGTGCTCTCGGACTCCGCCCTCCTCCTGGAGTCCCCCGACGGCGTGGTGACGCCCGTCCTCGACGACCGCCTCTCTCTCCTCCCCCGCTCGGCCCTGGCCACGGACGCGCTGGTGGACTCCACGGTCCGCAACAAGGAGGGCGGCTTCTTCACCGCGGCCGCCGACCCCTCGGTGGCCCGGCGGGCGGTGACGGGAACCGTGCCCCGCCGTGAGGTACGCGCCCTGACCGCCCTGACGGACGGCGCCACCCGCTGGGTGGACAGGTTCGAGGAGGGCGACTGGACGGACTGCTTCCACCTGGTGCGCAAGGAGGGACCCCAGGCACTGGTGGACCGCGTACGGGCGCTGGAGCGGGGGGACACCGCCAGGACGTTCCTGGGCCGGAGCAAGACCCATGACGACGCGACGGTGGTCTTCGTCGAGTTCTAGACGCGGGGCCGGGGCTCGGGCGCCGGGCGCTACTTCTCCATGCCGCGGTTGAGCTGGTGCAGCAGCCGGGCCAGTTCCGTGACCTCGTGGGTGTCCCAGTCGGCCAGGCGGCCGGCGTAGCGGGCGCGGCGGGCCTCCCGCACCCTGCGGACACGGTCGCGGCCCTCCTGGGTGAGGGCGACGAGCCAGGCGCGGCCGTCGGCGGGGTCGGGCTCGCGCGCGAGCAGCCCGAGTTCCTCCAGGGCACGCAGCTGGCGGGACATCGTGGCCTTGCCGACGCCGATGTAGGCGGCGAGCTCGGTGGCCCGCTGGCTGCCGCACTCGTCGAGCCGGACGAGGAGCCCGTACGCGGACGACTCCAGGTCGGGATGGACCTCGCGGGCCATCTCGCCCTGGTTGGCCCGAGCACGCCGCAGCAGCACGGTCAGCTCACGCTCCAGCGCGAGGAAGGCGGGCTGGTCCACACCGCTCGCGGCCAGGGCGGATTCGCCTCCCGGTCCGTCGCCGTTCCCGTTGTCCTGCACGTCAGCCCCTGCCTCGGTATCGCCCCGTACTGAGATTTTCCGTCACCTGCCGTCATCACCGCAGTTCGGCAAGTATTCCGCAGGTCACGGCACGCCTGTACACAGGGCCACCACACGGTGAAGGCCCACCGCACGGCGAAGGCCCGGGCCTCCCTCACGAGAACCCGGGCCTTCCCCTGTCCGGTCACGCCCGTCACGCCGCGACCGGAACCTCCGGCGCCGCCCCGTTCGTCGCGGGCGCGAGCGCCAGCTCCAGGACCTGGCGGACGTCGGTCACGGCGTGGACGTCGAGCCTGTCCAGCACCTCGGCCGGGACGTCGTCCAGGTCGGGTTCGTTGCGCTTGGGGATGATCACGGTGGTTACACCGGCACGATGGGCGGCCAGCAGCTTCTGCTTCACGCCGCCGATCGGCAGGACCCGCCCGGTGAGCGAGACCTCGCCGGTCATCGCCACATCCGTGCGGACCAGCCGGCCGGACAGCAGGGACGCGAGGGCCGTGGTCATGGTGATGCCGGCGCTGGGACCGTCCTTGGGGACCGCGCCCGCCGGGAAGTGGATGTGCACGCCCCGGTCCTTGAGATCACCCACCGGCAGCTCGAGCTCGGCACCGCGGGAGCGCAGGAAGCTCAGCGCGATCTGCGCGGACTCCTTCATCACGTCGCCAAGTTGGCCGGTCAGGGTCAGCCCGGCCGCGCCCGTCTCCGGGTCGGCCAGCGACGCCTCCACGTACAGCACGTCACCGCCCGCTCCCGTCACCGCGAGCCCGGTCGCCACGCCCGGCACCGACGTCCGGCGCTCCGCCGGCTCCTGCGCGGACTCGGGCACATGATGCGGCCGGCCGATCAGCGCGCGCAGATCCCCGTCCGTGACGGTGTACGGCAGCTCCCGCTCGCCCAGTTCGTGCTGGGCCGCGACCTTGCGCAGCAGCCGCGCGACGGACCGCTCCAGATTCCGGACGCCCGCCTCGCGGGTGTACTCACCTGCGAGCTTGCGCAGCGCGCTCTCGTCGACGGTCACCTCGTCCTCGGCGAGCCCGGCCCGCTCCAGCTGGCGCGGCAGCAGGTGATCGCGGGCGATGACGACCTTCTCGTCCTCGGTGTAGCCGTCCAGACGGACGATCTCCATCCGGTCGGCCAGCGCCTCCGGGATGGCCTCCAGCACATTGGCGGTGGCCAGGAACACGACGTCCGACAGATCCAGCTCGACCTCCAGGTAGTGGTCCCGGAAGGTGTGGTTCTGCGCCGGGTCGAGGACTTCGAG
Source organism: Streptomyces sp. NPDC057002 (assembly GCF_042673825.1). Lineage (NCBI taxonomy): Bacteria > Bacillati > Actinomycetota > Actinomycetes > Kitasatosporales > Streptomycetaceae > Streptomyces > Streptomyces sp. NPDC057002. The sequence goes on along the minus strand of NZ_JBHURZ010000003.1, from coordinate 1,094,200 downwards.
GAGGGCGGCGGCCGGGTCGCCGCGGAAGTCCGAGCCCACCTTGTCGATCTCGTCGAGCAGCACGACCGGGTTCATCGACCCGGCCTCCTTGATGGCTCGGACGACACGGCCGGGCAGGGCGCCGACGTAGGTACGCCGGTGACCGCGGATCTCGGCCTCGTCGCGCACACCGCCGAGGGCGACGCGCACGAACTTGCGGCCCATCGCGTGGGCGACGGACTCACCGAGGCTGGTCTTGCCGACGCCGGGCGGCCCCACGAGCGCGAGCACCGCACCGCCGCGCCGCCCGCCGACCACGCCCAGTCCCCGGTCGGTACGCCGCTTGCGCACCGCGAGGTACTCGGTGATCCGCTCCTTCACGTCCTCAAGGCCCGCGTGCTCGGCGTCGAGGACGCCCTGGGCGCCCTGGATGTCGTACGCGTCCTCGGTGCGCTCGTTCCACGGCATCTCCAGAACCGTGTCGAGCCAGGTGCGGATCCACGAGCCCTCGGGCGACTGGTCGGAGGACCGCTCCAGCTTGTCGACCTCCTTGAGCGCGGCCTCGCGGACGTTCTCGGGCAGGTCGGCGGCCTCCACACGGGTGCGGTAGTCGTCGGACTCCTCACCGTCCTGCTCGCCGTTCAGCTCGCGCAGCTCCTTGCGGACGGCTTCCAGCTGACGCCGCAGCAGGAACTCGCGCTGCTGCTTGTCGACGCCCTCCTGGACGTCCTTGGCGATGGACTCGGCCACGTCCTGCTCGGCGAGGTGGTCGCGCAGCTGCTGGGCGGCGAGCTTCAGCCGGGCCACCGGGTCGGTGGTCTCCAGCAGCTCGATCTTCTGGTCGGTGGTCAGGAACGGCGAGTAGCCGGAGTTGTCGGCGAGCGCCGAGACGTCGTCGATGGCCTGGACCCGGTCGACGACCTGCCACGCGCCGCGACCCCGCAGCCACGCGGTGGCGAGGGCCTTGTATTCCTTGACCAGTTCGGCGACCTGGCCGGGCAGGGGCTCCGGCACGGTCTCTTCGAGGCGTGTGCCCTCGACCCAGAGGGCGGCGCCGGGACCCGTGGTCCCCGCCCCGATGCGCACCCGGCCCCGGCCGCGGATCAGGGCGCCCGGGTCGCCGTCGGCGAGCCTGCCGACCTGCTCGACGGTGCCGAGGACACCGGTGTTCGCGTATGTCCCGTCGATCCGCGGCACCAGGAGTACCCGGGGCTTTCCCGGTGTTGACCTCGCAGCGGCCTGAGCGGCCTCCACCGCGGCACGGACCTCGGAGTCGCTCAGATCCAGCGGGACCACCATCCCGGGCAGCACGACCTCGCCGTCGAGCGGCAGCACGGGCAGGGTGAGCGATGTGAACGCCTTGGACTCAGCAGCCATGATCTCCCCTTCGGCAGTCAAGTTGAGCTATGCCGACTCAATGCACGGGAGCTGCCGGATGTTCCCCTACCGCCGTTCGCTGTCAGCGATCACTTACGAAGCGCTGGTCCGGGAGGTCGCAGCGCGCTTCGCGCGCCACCGTCGGAGCACCGGCCAGGTCGCGACACCGATGGCCAGGGCGATCGGATGACCCCAGTTCGTCATGGGGTCGGTGAAGGCGAGGAGGTCCTGGAGCAGCATCCCGCCGAAGACGGCCAGCAGCGGCACGCGCAGCCAGGGGGACAGCAGCCCGGCCAGGGCGCCGGTGCCGGCCGCGACGCCGAAGCTGACGCCGTAGTCGAGGCGGTGCAGCGAACTGTCGGGGAGGTGCCCGGCCAGCACCGCGAGCCCCACCGGGACCTCGGTCGCCAGGGTGGCCAGGACATGCCCGAGCAGGAAGACACCGGCCGTGCGCAGGCCCCCGATCCGCCGTTCCAGCGCGGTCAGCACCAGCACGAACCCGATCGTGAACGGCGAGGCCATCCCGCCCGCGACCCACAGCGCGCTGCCGACCAGCACCAGCCCCGGCGTCCGCACCAGGTGCGCCACATCGGTGCTGGAGGCCTGGAGCAGGGCGTGGACCAGCGCGGGGTCCGCGTACGCGGAGATCAGCGAGGTGACACAGAGCACGACCGCGTACCCGAACGTGAACGGCGTGCCCGTCGGCGTGGGCAGCAGTCTCCAGGGCGGCGGCACCCGGAGCCGGGGCTCCCGCACCGGGACGGACTCCCGTACGCCCTCTCGCGGACCCCGCTGCCTCGGAACCCCGTCCAGGAGCCCCGGCACACCGGACACGGGCGCGTCCGTCCGCGTCGTCACGGCCGTCTCGTCGGGCGGCGCGATGCGTTCCACAACGGGCGCTCCTTCCGTCATGCCCCAGCCTTCGCGTACCTCTGCCCCACTGTCTGTGACCGGCGCCACGCGAGAGCCGATTCACAGCAACCCGAAAGCCGCGCACCGCGTCCGCCACGGACCGCTCCCTAATTCTTGGCGCCGGGCACCCCGCACCTGCCAGGATGCTTCGATGCCCACCTCGAACGACACACCCGATGTACTGGACCGTCGCGAGGGCCCGCACGGTGAGGTCGTGCTGCGGCGGCACGGAGACCGGCTGGAGATCATCGCGAACGGCTGCTTCCTGATGGACACCTCCGACGGCCGCTCGGAGCGGCGGCTGGTCGACGCGGCCCTGGACGCCCTGGCCGGCCGGGACCGCCCGGACGTCCTGATCGGCGGACTCGGCGTCGGTTTCTCCCTCGCCCACGCGGCGGCGGACGCCCGCTGGAGTGGGATCACGGTCGTGGAACGCGAGCACGCGATTGTCGAATGGCACCTCGGCGGCCCGCTCTCCGCGTTCTCCGCCGAGGCCCTTGCCGACCCCCGCGCGAAAATCGTGGAAGCCGATCTCGTGACATACGTCAATGAGACATCCGACACGTTCGACGCCCTGTGTCTCGACATCGACAACGGCCCCGGCTGGACCGTCACAGAGGGCAACGGAAATCTCTACTCGGAGGCCGGACTGGCAAGCTGCGCACGGGTGTTGAGACCCGGCGGGGTACTGGCCGTCTGGTCCGCCCAGCCCTCGCCGGAATTCGAAGAAACCTTGCGGAATGCCGGGTTCCAACGGGTGCGTACCGAAGAGATCCCGGTTGCCCGGGGCGTTCCCGACGTCGTACACCTCGGCATCCGCCCTGGATAGCAAAGGTGTGCTGACTCCCCGTACGCTGCTCCTCTGACGCCGATCATTCAAGCGTCAATCGCACACCATGCGCAGGCACAGCCAGTGAGGAATCACCCCACTGATTCCGGAAAGCACACCCCAGGGGCGGGCGATGGAGCAGACACAGACCTCCCACAACGGTTCGGCGACGGCTACCCCGGGCGCGCAGCGCCGGGTTCTCGTCGTCGAGGACGACGCCACGATCGTGGACGCCATCGCGACCCGCCTGCGAGCCGAGGGATTCCTCGTGCAAACGGCGGGCGACGGTCCGGCGGCGGTCGACACGGCCGAGGCCTGGCAGCCCGACCTGCTGATCCTCGACATCATGCTGCCCGGCTTCGACGGTCTGGAGGTCTGCCGGCGTGTGCAGGCCGCCCGGCCGGTGCCGGTGATGATGCTCACCGCGCGCGACGACGAGACCGACATGCTGGTCGGGCTGGGCGTCGGCGCCGACGACTACATGACGAAGCCGTTCTCGATGCGGGAGCTGGCGGCGCGTGTGCACGTGCTGCTGCGCCGTGTGGAGCGGGCCGCGCTGGCCGCCGCGACGCCGCGCAGCGGCATCCTGCGCCTCGGCGAGCTGGAGATCGACCACGCACAGCGACGCGTGCGGGTGCGCAGTGAGGATGTTCACCTCACGCCGACCGAGTTCGATCTGCTGGTCTGTCTGGCGAACACCCCGCGCGCGGTGCTCTCGCGCGAGCAGCTGCTCGCCGAGGTCTGGGACTGGGCGGACGCCTCCGGCACCCGGACCGTCGACAGCCACATCAAGGCGCTGCGCCGGAAGATCGGCGCCGAGCGGATCCGCACGGTGCACGGCGTGGGCTACGCCCTGGAGACCCCGACGCCATGAGCGGCGGGCCTGCCGCACGGAGAAACCCCGGGGAGCCGGAACCCTGGGGCGGGGTGAGCCCGTTCTCGATCAAGACCAAGCTGGGCGCGCTGGTCGTCATCTCGGTGCTGATCACCACAGGTCTGTCGGTGATCGCGGTGCACACGAAGACGGAGCTGCGCTTCATCACGGTCTTCTCGATGATCGCCACACTTCTCATCACGCAGTTCGTCGCCCATTCGCTCACCGCGCCGCTGGACGAGATGACCGCCGTGGCCCGCTCCATCTCACAGGGCGACTACACCCGCCGGGTGCGGGACAACCGCCGTGACGAGCTGGGCGACCTGGCGGTGACGATCAACGCCATGGCCGACGAGCTGGAGGCCCAGGACCGCCAGCGCAAGGAGCTGGTGGCGAACGTCTCGCACGAGCTGCGCACGCCCATCGCGGGGCTGCGCGCGGTGCTGGAGAACATCGTCGACGGCGTCACCCAGGCCGACCCGGAGACGATGCGCACGGCCCTGAAGCAGACCGAGCGGCTCGGCCGGCTGGTGGAGACGCTGCTGGACCTGTCCCGCCTGGACAACGGCGTCGTACCGCTGAAACAGCGGCGCTTCGAGGTGTGGCCGTATCTGTCGGGCGTACTGAAGGAGGCCAACATGGTCGCCTCCGTGCGCGCGGGCATCGCCACCGGCTCGGGCAGTCACACAAGGACGGACGTCCATCTGCACCTCGACGTCTCGCCGCCGGAGTTGACCGCGCACGCCGACCCGGAGCGCATCCACCAGGTCGTGGCCAACCTCATCGACAACGCGGTCAAGCACAGCCCGCCGCACGGCCGGGTGACGGTCAAGGCGCGGCGCGGCACACTGCCGGAGTCGCTGGAGCTGGAGGTCCTGGACGAGGGCCCCGGCATTCCGAAGTCCGAGTGGCACCGCGTGTTCGAGCGGTTCAACCGCGGCAGCGCCAAGCGGCCGCCGGGGTCGGGCAGCGACGGCGGGACAGGTCTCGGCCTCGCCATCGCCCGCTGGGCGGTGGATCTGCACGGTGGGCGGATCGGAGTGGCCGAATCCGAGCGAGGTTGCCGGATTCTTGTCACTCTTCCGGGACTTCCATCTGTGCCAAGTTGACGTAAAGTTCGAAGCGGAGCCTCAAGATCCACGGGCGTCCGTGCTGACGGACACGTGTGATCAGGCACAGACCCGCGCCGTCGGCGCCCCGGGTGCCGCTCTCGCCTTCCCTCCTTAAGCGGAACCACGCTTGTTTCCCGCCATTTCAAGCCCCGAAACACTCTTTGAAGTGTGACTTGCGTGACGTTGAACGGGCCCGGCCTGACCTTCGCGGTCCGGGAGGCGTAGCCTTGATTCCCGCTGTCCATCATCTTGTGAAGCGGAAGAGGGCGGTTACCGCCGTGTCGCCACAGTCCCCCAGTAACTCGAGCATCTCTACCGACACCGACCAAGCGGGGAAGAACCCCGCCGCGTCGTTCGGTGCCAACGAGTGGCTCGTCGACGAGATCTATCAGCAGTACCTCCAGGACCCGAATTCGGTAGACCGAGCCTGGTGGGACTTCTTCGCCGACTACAAGCCAGGGGCGGCTGCCGCCTCGGCTCCGGCGGGTACCGCGGCCGCGGGGGCCGCGGGGACCACCACCGCTCAGCCGGCGGCCCAGGCCGCCCCCGCCCAGGCCGCGGCCCCCGCCCCGGCGGCCGAGAAGCCCGCCGCCGCCCCGGCTCCCGCCCAGGCGAAGCCCGCCGCGCAGGCCCCGGCTCAGGCCGCCGCTCCGGCGAAGGCCGCTCCGGCCCCCGCCAAGCCGGCCGCCGCCGCGAAGCCGAAGGCCGAGCCCGCCGGCGAGGCCCCCTCGGGCCCCGAGCAGGTCGTGCTGCGCGGCCCCGCCGCCGCGGTCGCGAAGAACATGAACGCCTCGCTGGAGGTGCCCACGGCCACGTCCGTGCGCGCGGTCCCGGTGAAGCTGCTCTTCGATAACCGCATCGTCATCAACAACCACCTGAAGCGCGCCCGGGGCGGGAAGATCTCCTTCACGCACCTGATCGGCTACGCGATGGTGCAGGCCATCAAGGCCATGCCGTCGATGAACTACTCCTTCGTGGAGAAGGACGGCAAGCCGACCCTGGTCAAGCCGGAGCACGTCAACTTCGGCCTCGCCATCGACCTGGTCAAGCCCAACGGCGACCGCCAGCTCGTGGTCGCGGGCATCAAGAAGGCCGAGACGCTGAACTTCTTCGAGTTCTGGCAGGCCTACGAGGACATCGTCCGCCGTGCCCGCGACGGCAAGCTCGGCATGGACGACTTCACCGGCGTGACGGTCTCCCTGACCAACCCCGGCGGCCTCGGCACCGTCCACTCCGTGCCGCGTCTGATGCCCGGCCAGTCGGTGATCATGGGCGTCGGCTCCATGGACTACCCGGCGGAGTTCCAGGGCACCTCCCAGGACACCCTGAACAAGCTCGGCATCTCGAAGGTCATGACGCTCACGTCGACCTACGACCACCGGGTGATCCAGGGCGCCGCCTCCGGCGAGTTCCTGCGGATCGTCGCGAACCTTCTCCTCGGTGAGAACGGCTTCTACGACGACATCTTCGAGGCCCTGCGCATCCCCTACGAGCCGGTCCGCTGGCTCAAGGACATCGACGCCTCGCACGACGACGACGTCACGAAGGCCGCCCGCGTCTTCGAGCTGATCCACTCCTACCGGGTCCGCGGCCACGTCATGGCCGACACCGACCCGCTGGAGTACCAGCAGCGCAAGCACCCCGACCTGGACATCACCGAGCACGGGCTCACCCTGTGGGACCTGGAGCGCGAGTTCGCCGTCGGCGGCTTCTCCGGCAAGTCCCTGATGAAGCTGCGCGACATCCTCGGTGTGCTGCGCGACTCGTACTGCCGCACCACCGGCATCGAGTTCATGCACATCCAGGACCCCAAGCAGCGCAAGTGGATCCAGGACCGCATCGAGCGCCCGCACACCAAGCCGGAGCGCGAGGAGCAGCTGCGCATCCTGCGCCGGCTGAACGCAGCGGAGGCCTTCGAGACCTTCCTGCAGACGAAGTACGTCGGCCAGAAGCGCTTCTCCCTGGAGGGCGGCGAGTCCGTCATCCCGCTGCTGGACGCGGTTCTGGACAGCGCTGCGGAGTCCCGTCTCGACGAGGTCGTCGTCGGCATGGCCCACCGCGGCCGGCTGAACGTCCTGGCGAACATCGTCGGCAAGTCGTACGCGCAGATCTTCCGCGAGTTCGAGGGCAACCTCGACCCGAAGTCGATGCACGGCTCCGGCGACGTGAAGTACCACCTGGGCGCCGAGGGCACCTTCACCGGCCTGGACGGCGAGCAGATCAAGGTCTCGCTCACCGCCAACCCCTCGCACCTGGAGGCGGTGGACCCGGTCCTGGAGGGCGTCTCGCGCGCCAAGCAGGACATCATCAACAAGGGCGGCACTGACTTCACGGTCCTGCCGGTGGCGATCCACGGCGACGCGGCCTTCGCGGGCCAGGGCGTGGTGGCCGAGACCCTGAACATGTCGCAGCTGCGCGGCTACCGCACCGGCGGCACGGTCCACATCGTCATCAACAACCAGGTCGGCTTCACGGCCGCCCCGGAGTCCTCGCGCTCCTCGATGTACGCCACGGACGTGGCCCGCATGATCGAGGCCCCGATTTTCCACGTGAACGGCGACGACCCGGAGGCCGTGGTCCGCGTCGCGCGGCTCGCCTTCGAGTTCCGCCAGGCGTTCAACAAGGACGTGGTGATCGACCTCATCTGCTACCGCCGCCGCGGTCACAACGAGTCGGACAACCCGGCCTTCACTCAGCCGCTGATGTACGACCTGATCGACAAGAAGCGCTCGGTGCGCAAGCTGTACACCGAGTCCCTCATCGGTCGCGGCGACATCACCCTGGAAGAGGCCGAGCAGGCGCTGCAGGACTACCAGGGCCAGCTGGAGAAGGTCTTCACGGAGGTCCGCGAGGCCACCTCGCAGCCGGCCGCCGCGGAGCCCACCGACCCGCAGGCCGAGTTCCCGGTCGCCGTGAACACCGCGGTGACCTCGGAGGTCGTCAAGCGGATCGCCGAGTCCCAGGTCAACATCCCCGACCACATCACCGTCCACCCGCGTCTGCTGCCGCAGCTGCAGCGCCGGGCGGCGATGGTCGAGGACGGCACCATCGACTGGGGCATGGGCGAGACCCTCGCCATCGGCTCCCTCCTGCTGGAGGGCGTCCCGGTCCGCCTCGCGGGCCAGGACTCGCAGCGCGGTACGTTCGGCCAGCGCCACGCGGTCATCATCGACCGCACCACGGGCGACGAGTACACGCCGCTGCAGTACCTCTCCGAGGACCAGGCGCGGCTGAACGTCTACAACTCCCTCCTCTCCGAGTACGCGGCGATGGGCTTCGAGTACGGCTACTCGCTGGCCCGCCCGAACGCGCTCGTGATGTGGGAGGCGCAGTTCGGCGACTTCGTCAACGGCGCCCAGACGGTCGTGGACGAGTTCATCTCGTCGGCCGAGCAGAAGTGGGCCCAGACGTCCGGCGTCGTCCTGCTCCTGCCGCACGGCTACGAGGGCCAGGGCCCGGACCACTCCTCGGCCCGCCCGGAGCGCTTCCTGCAGCTCTGCGCCCAGAACAACATGACGGTCGCCACGCCGACGTCGCCGTCGAACTACTTCCACCTCCTGCGGTGGCAGGTGCACAACCCGCACCACAAGCCGCTGGTGGTCTTCACGCCGAAGTCGATGCTGCGCCTGAAGGCGGCGGCGGCGCAGGCGGACGAGTTCACGACGGGCCAGTTCCAGCCGGTCATCGGCGACGCGTCGGTCGACCCGGCCGCGGTCAAGAAGGTCGTCTTCTGCGCCGGCAAGGTCTACTACGACCTGGAGGCCGAGCGTCAGAAGCGCGGCGTCACGGACACGGCGATCATCCGCATCGAGCGCCTGTACCCGCTGCCGGGTGCCGAGCTCCAGGCGGAGATCAAGAAGTACCCGAACGCCGAGAAGTACCTGTGGGCCCAGGAGGAGCCGGCGAACCAGGGTGCCTGGCCGTTCATCGCGCTCAACCTGATCGACCACCTCGACCTGGCGGTCGGCGCGGACGTCCCGCACGGCGAGCGCCTGCGCCGCATCTCGCGCCCGCACGGCTCGTCCCCGGCGGTCGGTTCCGCGAAGCGGCACCAGGCCGAGCAGGAGCAGCTGGTGCGTGAGGTGTTCGAGGCGTGACCGTCTGAGCATCGGCTGCAGAAGGGGCCGGCCCCGAGTGTGCGCACTCGGGGCCGGCCCTTTTCTCCGTCCCGATTTCGAACCCCAGCCGCCGTTTCAGATCGGCTGGGGTTCGAAGTCCCAGTACGGGCGGTGGCGCTCGAGGATGTACCGCGTGTGGGGATGATCGGGGCCCAGCAGGGCGGTGAGCCGGGTGGCGACATCCCGCTGGAGGGTCTCGGCTTCAGCCCGCATGCCCAGTTCGGCCAGGTCAAGGGCAAGGCCTGCCCGCAGACTGATCGTGAGGACGTGGTCGTCGCCCAGCGCACGCGCGGAACGTTCGGCGGCGTCCCGGCCGAGAGCGGCCGCGGCATCCGTGTCGCCGTTGGCAGCGAGGGCGGCAACCTCGTTCTTGGCGCAGCCGATGGCCCAGGGGTGGTCCCGCCCGACGCTCTGCTCCATCTCCCTGACCGTGGTGCGGGACAGTTCCAGGGCGGCACGCCGCTCCCCCATGTCCCGCATGACCGTGGCCACGTTGTCCCGGGCGCCGACGGCGTAGGGGTGCTGCTCACCGAGCTGGTCCGCGTACTGCCCGGCGGTGAACTCGGCGAGTTCCCTGGCCTCGGCCGTGCGCTCCACGTGCCGTAGCAGCATCGCGTAGTCGCAGGAGACCATCAGCGTCTCGGGGTGCACGGGGCCGCGGCGGCGCAGCAGCTTCTCCCGCACGCCCCGCATCATGGCGAGCGCGAACTTGAGGTCGCCGTCCCGGCGGGCGCACAGCGCGAGGTTGTGCTCGGCCTGCACGGTCTGGCCATGGCTGCGGTCGAGAACCTGGCTGTGGACACGGGAGTTGTGGCCCTGGATCGTCATGGCCTCCCGGTAGCGGCCGAGGAGCCTCAGCATCCAGGCGATGCGCAGCGCCGAGTTGAGGGTGGCGACGTCCTTCTCGCCGAGCAGCCGGACCCGGGCCTCGAAGACGCCACGATGCAGGGCGAGCGCCTCGATGTAGTGCCCCTCGAGACCGATGGCGACGGCGAGGTTGCTGCGGATGCTGAGCGTGCGCGGTACGTTCTCGCCCCCGAGCTCCCGGGCGGCGCTCGCGGCAGCCTCCTCGAACAAAGTGCGGGCTTCCCCGTAGCGGCCGAGCGCCATCAGTGTGCCGCCGAGGTTGTCCTCGGCCCGGATCAGTTCGATGGGACGGACTCCGTCGGAGTCGTTCAGCCTCCGCAGGTTCTCCCGGCCCACCTCCTCGGCGTCGGTGTACCGGCCGAGCCGGCGCAGCATGTTGCCGAGCTGGTGGACGGCGACGAGCACCGACCGGTCGGTGTCGCCGAACTTGGGCCGCCACGTGTCCACCGCGAGCCGGCTCAGCCACCAGCCGTCGCGGTACTCACCGCGCATCCGGAGGTACTCGACGCAGTTGAGCACGAGGTCACGGACCTCCTCCTCGGAGGACTCCAGGGCACCGGACGGCTCCAGGTGCGGGATGATCGCGGAGTAGCGGGCCCAGCTGCCCGCCGACGCCGAGTCTCGTGGGTCCGCGGAGACGAGGACCCTGCGGGCGGCGTCGGAGTAGCGCTCGGCGTCCCCGGGCGACTGCACAGACCGTACGAACCGGTGGAAGAGGCGGTGCATACGGACCGTGCCCACGGTCTGCGTGTCCATGCGAGGGCCCTGCTCGTACTCGATACGCATGGAGGTGATCTCGGAGAGCCGGCGCAGCGCGGCGTTCCAGCTGCTGGGCTCGGAGATCAGTTCGGCCAGTTCGGGGGGCAGGTCGGCGGGCCGGGTCGTCTGCAGCATGCGTACGGGGACCACGTCGTGTGCGAAGCAGACCAGCAGGTTGAGCAGTTGCCACGCGGGTTCGTGGCTCTGCCGAAGCAGGTTGATCAGCTTGGACCAGGCAACCTCGTACTTGGGGTGGTGGCCGGAGGCCATGACGCCGAAACGGGCCGGTTTACCGTCCCGGATGTCACGTATGTAGTCGTTGACGGACACACCGGGGTTGAGCTGGAGCCAGGCGGCCGTCTGGTCGAGCAGCAGGGGCATGTCCTCCACGGCCTGGGCGAGCCGTTCCGCCTCGTGGTCGGTGAGCCGGTCTGCGCGCCGCCGGGCGAAGGCGATGCTCTCCCGGCGCGCGAAGGCCGGGACGTCGACGACCTCCGCTTGGGCCGACCACTCACCGCGGTGTGTGGTGACCAGGACGTGGCCGCGCCCGTCGGGGACGAGTCCGTTCAGCCGCTCGGGCTCCCCGGCCCCGTCCAGGACGAGCAGCCAGGGGCGGGCTGTGCTGTCGAGTTCGCGCTGCACGGCCTTGATGGCGGCCGGGAGGTCGCCGGTGCCGGGAACGTTCAGGGCGGGGGCGAGCTCGGCAAACTGCTGACGCGCTGTGACGCGCTGGGCGGCGCTGATCCACCAGACGATGTCGTACTCGCCTGCGAACCGGTGGACGTACTCCATCGCGAGCTGCGTCTTGCCGTGGCCGCTCGGCCCGAGCAGCGCCACGGCAGCACCGTTGCGTCCGGACGTGGAGAGCGCCCGGTACACCTGCTCCAACAGCTCGGAGCGGCCGACGAAGCGGCGGTTTCGGCGCGGTACACCACCCCACACCGCCGGCGGATCGTCCGGGAAGCGCGGGCCGCGGCGCAGGTCGAGGGTGTCGGGGGCAGGGATGCCCGCGAGTTCCAGAACGCGTTCGCGGGCGGCTTCGGGCATGAGGCCGCGCAGCTCGACGGGGGCGAGGGCGATGACGGCCGGGGGCATCGGCTGGGCGGTGACGTTCACGGCGGCGACCCGGTCCCCGTGCTCCGTCAGCAGGCGGGCGAGCACACCGGCCCAGGCGTCGAAACGGTCCTGGTCCAGTTGTTCGTGCCAGTCGTCGATGACCAGCAGGATCTTCCCCGGGGCGCTCAGCAGGACGCGCAGGGCCTCGTCGGTGGCCGGTCGCCGTAGCGGGTTCCAGCGCACCAGTGTCGTGGCCCGGCCCGCGGACCGGACCTGGTGGTCGATCCACTTGGCCCAGGACTCGCTCTGTCCGGCGAACAGCACCGTGACGTGTCCGAGTTCCGACGCCATCTCGCAGTCCCCTCCGCTCAGCCTGGTCACGACTGTGCACAGGTTATTCAATTGTGCGTCAAAAGGTCTCCATTGGTGGCAAGTTGAGCAACCAATCAATGCGCCCGCGCCGAGTCCCGTACGGTCCGTTCGAGTCGGCGGGCGATATGCCGGACGAGCCGTTCCAGATCGGCGCAGTAGACGCTGGGATGACGGAAGCCGCTGCCGGGCGCGTACCGGTGCACGTAGTTGCCACCCCCGCACACCTTCCCGACCGGGCAGCCGCGGCATTCGGCGGCCAGGGCCCGCTCCCCGAGCTGGCGAGCGGCGATGCCGGGGTGGCGCAGAGCCTCGTCGAACGAGTTCCGGAAGACGTCCAGCCCTGTCTCCGCCGCACCCGCGTAGGCCGACCTCAAGGAGTCGACCTGCTCGATCGCACCGTCCGTCTCGACCACGACGGCTGCCATCGGCGAGAGCCCCACGGCCTCGGCCCTGCTGGGGGCGCCGAGCAGCAGGGCGGCGATCTCCTGGAACAGGCGTACGCGGGTGCGCAGCCGCTGCTCGTCCCACCAGACGTCGAAGACGGCGGCCAGCCAGTCGCCGTAGGGAGTGGGACACGGGCGGTGGCGCCCGGGGAGCTGCGGGGCGATGCCGGCGGGCGGGTGGCCCCAGCTGGCGTGAGGCAGCAGGAAGTCCACCCCGGGCGGGTTCAGCTCCAGCAGGGACCGGTAGACGTCGAGCGGGTCGGCGTCGAGGTCGATGGTGCACAGGATGCCCGCGTAGGCCGCCGGGCGCGCGGCCAGTGCGCGGGCGGCGGCCCGGGCCGCGGGCCAGGCGGGGCGTCCGGCGTGGTCGACCCTGCGGGCGTTGTGGGCTGCGCGCCCTCCATCGAGGCTGAGGCCGACCCGGAGCCCCGCGCCGGTGAGCAGGTCGAGTGCCGCCTCAGTGAGGCGGGTGCCGTTGGTCTGCACGGTGGCGGTGACCCGGCATCCGGCCGGCACGGCCTCGTGGACCGCCTGGGCGTAGGCCAGGACGGGACCCGGGCCGCCCAGCAGGGGTTCGCCGCCGTGCAGCTCGATACGGATGCCTTCGAGACCGTGGGCGCGGACGTGCTCGGCGATACGAGCGGCGGCGTGCCGCATGGTGTCCTCGGGCGTGCGCGCCGGGCGGTCCCGCCAGCCGCTGTCCTGGCCCCGGTACAGGTAGCAGTAGGCGCAGTCGAGATTGCAGCGGCTGTGGACCTTCAGCACGAACTGCTGGAAGGGCGTGGCACGGTGAGCCGTGGTGTCGAGCCATCGGTGCGGCCATGACGGGTGCGGCGACGGCTGGGGGTGAATCGTCATGGTGCGTCTTCGTACTGGGCTGTGACGCTGGGCTCCCTCTCCCGGACACGCAGCTCGGCGAGGATCTCGGCCAGAACCGGGTGGTCGGTGTGGTCCGGCCGGGAGAGGCCGGGCAGGGGTATGCAGTGTTCGTCGGTAGGCGCGGTCACTCGTCGGCCGTTTCGGATTCCAGGCGGTCGATGCGGGAGCGGAGCCGCTCACCCCGGCCGGAGTCCTGGGTGAGGGGCAGCGCTCGGCGGTAGTCGGCCAGCGCCTCGGCGGTCCGGCCGAGGAGTTCTCGGACCTGCCCACGCGAGAGCAGGGCGGTGGCGTGGAGTTCCTCGTCCCCCGCGTCCCGCGCGTGGTCTGCGGCCCGGGAGAAGCAGTCGGCTGCCTGGTGCAGCCGGGCGATATCGCCCGTGCGCGAGTGCAGGAGCTCCTGGGCACGTCCTCGGGCGAGCCGGCACCGCCCGAGGAACCCCGCGTCGTCGGAGCCCCGGGTGGCCTCGCCGAACAGCCACTCCGCCTCGTACAGATCGGAGAGCACCTCCTGCACTCCGAAGCGCAGGAGGTGCGCGGCGCCCAGGTTCTGCCGGCGCCGGGGCAGGCGGGGATCGTCCGGGAGCGACTCGTCGACCGCCTGGCGCAACAGGTCGACGGCCCGCGTGGCTTCGTCGGAGGTGGCCGCCGTGCGGGCTCGCTCGAGCACGGCGAGGCCGAGGTCGGACAGCAGGTCGGGCCGCCGGGGGTCGTCCGCGTCCAGCAGCGACGCGGCGTCCCCCCAGGCGGCGACGGCATGGTCCAGTTGCAGCCGGTCGCCGGTCCGGTCGTAGCGGGCGCGGTGGATGTTCGCGGCCCGCTCATGGCATGTGAATCGCAGAGCCGCGTCGTCACCCGCCGCTTCGAGGGCCGCCTCGACCGCGTACACCAGCGAGCGGCGTTCCCTGCCGTCCTCGCGCGGCGGCTGGTGGATCTCGAGGGCACTGGCCATGTCGAGCCAGATCCCGCAGCGTTCGCCGTCCGGGAGGGTGCTCTCGTCGCGGACCGCCGCCAGGAAGTCGCCGGTGGCGTGCATCGCCGCCTCGGCCGCACGCCGCGGGTCCGCGGCGGCCGGGGGGATCGGCCCGTGGCCCGCGAACTGTCGCGCCAGGTCGAGCCAGAGCCGCCCGCGGACGGCGCGGGCCTGTTCGTCGTCCGAGGACGCGAGTGCCACGTCGGCGGCCTCGACGGCCCGGAGCAGGTGCGCGACGTACCACTGCTCGGGGTCGGACGCGGGGTAGGGGCCGTCCGTACCGGTCGCCTGCGCACCCGACATCGCCACGACCCGGCGCAGGAAGACCAGCGCGAGCGAGGTGCCGTACAGGTGCTCCACCGCCGCGTCCGGGTCCTGGAGGACGGAGCCGAGGTCCTGGTCGGCGAGGTAGAACAGCACGGCGCGGGCGAACTCCTCGGCCGGATGGCCCTCGTGCGCCGCGGTCGCCGACCAGTGCCTGAGGTCGTCGGGGATGCCCTGGAACCCGATGCCCTGCTTGAGCAGTTCCCCTGCCTGAGCCAGACAGACGCGTCCTCGTACCACCCGGCCCCAGACGGTGAGGTCCTGCGCGTCCCCGACGGCTTGCCAAGCCTCCCTGAGGTCCTCTCCCACGCCGCGGACCTGCCATCGGGACCACAGCGCGTCGGCCAGCGAGACCGAGGCCGAGGCCCGCTCCGGATCCGTGCGGGCGACCTCCAGCGCCTGCCGCAGGAACCCCACCGCGGCGTCGAGCTCCCTGGTGAGGCCTTCCTCGCGGAAGCGGGCGAGCGACCGCCGCCCTCGGCTCAGCAGTTCGCCCACGCTCAGCTCGGGCCGCAGCGGGACGGCCGGCATGCGCCGCCCGAGGTCCCGCAGCACCTCCGCCGACACCTCGGCGAAGGCCCGCAGCCCGACCGGTTCCTCCGCTTCCGGGGCGATCATCGGCGACAGCTCCGCGCCCGGAGTCACCGCACCCCGCAGGAACGCCCCCGCAAGCGCGGGGAAATTTCGCACGCTGCGCCCGAACTTGCGTTCCACATACTCGGAGCAGTGCTTGAACAGCAGCTCGGCGTCGTCGACAGCCAGCCGTGACCGCAGCTCAGGCGCGACGCCGGGCAGGAACTCGTAGCGCACGGCTCGCGGGTCGTCCGGGTCCTCCCGGCGTTTGAGCAGGCCGCTGAGCAGCGCCTCGGACAGCACGTCGGGCCCGCTTCCGGCGAGCATGGCGTGCTGGACCAGCTGCATCACGGGCAGGTAGAGGGGCACCGCCGACAGGTACACGGCGAGCCGGCAGGCCTCCGACGAGGCGTGCCTCCAGAACGCGTCGACGCGGTCCGGTCCGGTCAGCTCCTGCGCGGCCCGTACCGCCGCCCCGGACGCGGGGTGATCGGGGCGCACCCACCCGGCCGCGGCGGCCAGCGACTGCCCGGTCGCGCCGGACACCAGGCGTGCCCAGCCCTCCACGGAGTCGCGGCGCAGCGCCAGCAAGGGCAAGGGCAGAGCGGTCCGGTCGGTATGGCCCCGGTCGGGCCGGAACTCCAGCGCCCCGGCCGGTCCTTCCCGCCGGCGCAGCAGGCCTCGCCGGGCAGGCAGATGAGTGCGCAACCACATGCGCTGCGGAAGCGGCTGTACGACGGCCACGGGCGCCGCTGCGGCCCATCGGTACAGCAGCCGCTGCATGTGGCCGGAGCGCCACATGGGCCCGGCGCAGTCGCTGAGCATCAGGGTGACGCGCCGTCCCGTCGGGTCGCTCAGCTGCTCCGGGGTCTGCAGCGGGCCCGCGGGCTCCGGGGTGGTGGCGCAGCCGGGCACCCCGCCCGCTGTCTCGTGCAGGTACCGCACCCGCACCTCGCGAAAGGCGCCGGCGCGTGCACAGACCTGGCGCAGTTCGTCGAGGGCCTGACGCCACACCACGGTCGAGGTGGAGACGTCCATCAGGAGCAGCAGGCGGGCCTCGCGGCGCCGGTCGGTGCGCAGGACCGGCAGGAGAAGCCGGGACTCGGCGGCCCGGTGTGCGGTGGCCTGTTCGTCCAGGACGCGCGGTACGGGCCGCGAGGGCGCCCGGTACCTCTGGAGAGGCCGTAAGCCCCGTTGCAGGGAGAGGGGTTCGGGAAGCACGGGAGCTGCGGGGACCCCGACGGACTGCATACGGGCGGTACCGTCGGCGCCGTCGGTACCGGGGTCGAACAGCCGGGCCCCGTCGGGCGGGTGGGCCTCGGCGTCCTCGGCGGGGGGCTGGTGGGTGGGCACGGGCGGGGTGTCGGTGCCGTCGGCCGGTGGATGTCCGGCGCCGGCTTCCTCCGCCGCGGCCGGGACGGCCGGCTCCGCCCGGGCCGGGAGCCAGCGGGCCAGCCACAGCGCGTCCGCGAGTTCCTCCACGCCCGGCCCGATGCCCGCGTCCCGCATACGGGCGACCAGCGCCGTGAGCGCGAGGTTCACGTCGCGGGGCGAGGGGTGGGGGGCCGCGTCGGTCATCGGCTAGCGCGGTCCCCGGTCCAGGGGCCGCATCAGCAGGTCCGAGATCTCCTCGCGTCGGCCGGACTCGTCCCGGGCGGCGTGCTGGGCGAGGAAGATCGCGTTGAGCAGCTGGTCGGTGGGGCGCAGCGCGCCGTCCGTCTCGGCCCGCGTGAACCGGTCGACCAGATCGCGGTTGGCGTCGTAGGAGCCCTGCCCGAAGTGCGCCTGGACCAGGGCGGCGAGGCGTTCGTCGCGTGGGGCTCTCAGGTCGAGCGTGATGCAGCGTCGCAGCAGCGGTGCGGGGAACTCGCGCTCCCGGTTGCTGGTCATGAGGACGACGGGGAAGGCGCGGCAGCGCACCCGGCCGTCCGTCACCTCGACACGGCGGCCGTCGTCGGTGAGGACCTGGACGACCGGGGTGCGGTCGGCGATCCGCTCCAGCTCGGGGATGGCAAACCGGCCCTCCTCCAGGACGTTGAGCAGGTCGTTGGGCAGGTCGATGTCGCTCTTGTCCAGCTCGTCGATGAGCAGCACGCGAGGCCGGTCGGCGGCGAGCAGCGCGGTGCCGAGCGCGCCGAGCTTGATGTACCGGCCGATGTCATCGGACCGGTCCTCGGCGGACAGTTGGGAGTCCTGCAGCCGGCCGATGGCGTCGTAGGTGTAGAGCCCGTCGCGCAGTTCGCTGCGACTGACGATCGGCCACTCCAGGACCCGCCCGAGGCCGAGTTCGTAGGCGATGGCGTGTGCGAGGGTCGACTTTCCGACGCCTGGTTCGCCCGTGACGAGGAGAGGTCGCCGCAGGTACAGGGCGGCGTTGACGACTTCGAGGGTCTCCGGGTCCTGGATGGGCAGCGGGGAGGTGTCCGCGCCGAGCCGGCGGCGGGTGGAGGAGTCGAGTTCCGGTACGTCGTACGGCACGACGGGAGCGTCGAACGTCCGCCAGGCGGGCGGGTCCGGGAGCCGGTCCAGGGCGGTCGGATCAGGTTGCCCGGTACCTCGGTAGACGAACCACTCGCTCATGGTGTGCTCCTCGTCGACGGTCGGTGGTTGTCCACGTCATGGCCGACGGGGGCGTCGTACACCCACAACGAGCCCCTGAAAATGTACCCACAACGGGGCCTCGGCACCGGCGATTCCGGCCACTCGGTGCGCCTGTCACACGGGTGGGGCACGCCGTTCACAGCGGCGCGTCCAGCGGTTCCGCCTCCTCAGGAGGCAGCGGGCGACGCGGGTCGTCGTACAACAGTGCGACGGGTTCGGCCCAGGCGGCGTCGGCTTCGTGATCGCTGACGTCCTGGCGTTCGTGCCGCAGGCGGTCGGGGATCTCGGCGAGTGAGGTGACGCTGCCGACCAGTTCCTCGACTTTGGCGTACAGCGTGTCGCACGACTCGGGGCAGGCGCGCGAGGAGTGCCCCTCGATGTGCCAGAACGCGACCCCGTGGCCGTTGTCCAGGGCGCGCCGCATGGCCGTGCGCCCCGGGTCGCGTCCCGCGGGGCGGCACATGACGGGGATGCGGTGCCCCTCGGCGTTGCGGTGGTCGCGGGAGCCGGGCACTGCTTGCTCCGCGAGGGGCCGCCAGCTGCCGAGTCGCCGCAGGCCGGCCATCGCCTGCCAACGGTCCGACCAGAGTTTGTCCGGTTCTCCCCGGCGCTCGAGGGCACGCAGGACCACGCGGCGGCGCGCACCGAGGTGCCCGGTGTCGTTGAGCTGCGCTATGTCGTCGAAGCGCCAGCGGTGCACGGCGGTGTCGAAGTACACGGAGGGCAGGGCGACTTCGAGCGGGACGGGCCGGCCGTCGTGGTCCTTCGCCCGCAACAGCCTGCCCAGCGGCTCCCGCAGGGCCTGCACGAGGCCCTCGGGCAGGAAGCCGTGGACGGAGCCGTCGGCCTCGTAGAGCGTCGGTTCGCCCTCGCCGTCGTCGTACCAGACCTGCCAGAAGAACCGCGGGGACTGCGCGCCGATCACCGGGTCGAGCAGGACCGCCACGGTGGGGCCCTCGCCGGGGCCGGGGTAGGAGATCGCCCTCCGCCGGGCCCTCTCGCCGGGCACCGGGCGCAGCGCGTCGGGCAGAGCGACTTCCCGGACGAAGTCGTGCATGGGCCTGCGGGGCTCCTTGCGCAGCCGTTTGTCGATCCACCGGGCGAGTGCCTCGCAGTCGTCGCCCCGGGCACGGGTGTATTTCTCCACGCCCTTCAGGTAGCGCAGGAAGGTGAGTGCCTCGAGCGGCCGGCCGCCCTCGTAGAGCAGTCCGGTTCCGTCGCGCCAGGTCAGCAGGTCGGGCGTGCCGTCCGGCCACAGGTTGCTGCTGCGTGCCTTCTTGGCCAGGAGTTCGACGGTGGGCGCGTCGGGCGGCGGGGGCAGTTCCGCGAGGAGGCGCAGGGCCTCGCGGCGGTCGGCCGGCGTCCAGCACTCGCCGCTGTCGGCCACCGGCTTGCCCTGCAGGTCGATCCAGTTGTCCCCGGCCGGGGACACGGGTTCGTCGCCGTGCCACCGGTCGTGAGCGGCCATCACCTCACGGTAGGTCTTTCCGAAGCGGCGCAGCGCGGAGATCGCCACCGCCTTGCCGCCGTCCTGCTGTCTGCGGCGCGACTTGATCAGTCCGACGACGGCTCCGCTGTCGGGGTCGACCAGCGGGCCGCCGGAGACGCCGCTGGGCAGGTCGATGTCGGGCTTGATGATCAACCCGTAGGTGTCCTCGTGACCGTTGATCTCGGCGTCCACGATCCGGAAGTGCGTCTCGGGCGGACCCGGATGGTACCCACACGCCTTGAGCGGGCCGGAGTGGCGCGCGGCCCGGTCGGCGAGCCAGACGCACTCGTGCGGGTGCCGGCCGGGATCATCCGCCAGCCGCACCAGGGCCAGGTCCTCCTCCGGCGGGACGGTGGGGCGGCTCGGGTCGGTGAGCAGCCACTGCTCCAGACACGCCTCGGCGTCGATGCCGGGAGCGCGGACACGGAAGGGGACCGACGGGTCCGCCGCGAGGTGCTGACGCAGGACGTGGGCGGCGGTCAGCACCCAGCCGGGTGCGACGAAGAAGCCGCTGCCCCACAGGGGTCTGCCGTCGTCCTCGGCGGACAGCAGGTGCACGGTGGCCGCACGGGCGAGATCGCAGAGTCGTTCGCCGCGTTCGCTCATGCCGGGCCAGGCTCCCCGGCGCCCTCCTCCGCCGCCCCTCGGTCGAATTGCCAGGTCAGCGTGACCTCCAGGGACGCCTTGGCCTCGCCTCGGGCGAGCACGGCGAATGCCACGCCCTCCTTGGCCGTCAGCTCCACCCCGAAGGTGATCGAGGCCTCGTCGGGCCGGACCGCCTTGGCGGCGTCGAGGACGGAGGTGCCGACGCCCTGGATCAGGTCGTGGAGCTGCTCCACCTTGGCGAGGGCCGCCTCGGTGAAGCCGACGTCCTCCTGGTCGCCGTAGGCGTCGCCCGCACCGATCCGCGCGGTGATCACAGAGCCGTTCGGCAGTTTGACGTCCTGGATGTGACTCATCCCGCTCCCCCGTTGCTTCCCCCGCCGAACCGGTCCGTGACGGCCGGCGCCCACATGCACCAGACGGAGGTCATACCCAGGTTGGCCGCACGCGACCCCACCCGACGTGGGCACGCGTGCCGCGGCGGCCCACGTCCTACCCTGGAGACGTAGGGCAAGAAGGCTTGCCCCGTCCTGATCAGGAGCGAGAGTTGTACTTCACGGACCGTGGCATCGAGGAACTGGAGAAGCGGCGCGGCGAGGAGGAGGTCACCTTCGAGTGGCTCGCCGAGCAGCTGCGGACGTTCGTCGACCTCAACCCCGACTTCGAGGTACCGGTGGAGCGCCTGGCGACGTGGCTGGCACGGCTGGACGACGAGGACGACGAGTAGGAATCTCCCGCCAGGGCCCGAGTGGCCGGCGGCCTTCGCCTGTTCCGGTCCCGGCCGCTTCCCGAGGCGTCAGTCGCGTGGATGCGTGAGGCCGTACGCCAGGCCCAGCGTGCCGTTGGCCAGCAGCAGCCCTCCGGCCGCGACCCAGCCCCCGCTGCGCCGCCGTAGCCCCCAGGCCAGGAGCGATACGCCCGCCGCCACCTGAGCGAGAGCCAGGGCACGAGCCCTGGGGTCGCCGGTCCAGGGCATCCAGGGGCCGAGGCGGCTGTGACCGGCCGTACGGCGTTCCTCGGCCTCACGCCCGCCCGGCCATGCGACCGGGAGGCTGTCCGGCCGGAGCGCGGCGGCTTCCCGGAGGCGGTCGGCGGGCTCGCCGGGGGCGAGTTCGGGAGGCAGCGAGGCGCCCACGCGCGCGAGGACCGCCAGCAGGCCGCGCAGCCGGGTTGGGGCATCGGCCGCGGAGTCGGGTTTCGCCAGCTGGTCGAGGGCCTGCACATCCAGTACGGGATCGAGGCCCACGCGCGCGGCGAAGGTGCGCATCGCCTCGTCCTCCCCCACCGGGACGCCGCTCGCGAGCCAGACGAAACCGACCGGGCGGCGGAAGCCGGACGCCAGCAGGAAACCCGCGTGGTCGGCGTCCCACCACAGGGCGAGCACGGGCCAGGGCGCGCCGACGGCGAGGGCCGTGGCCCAGCCGGTGACCACCCGGTCGACGGGCTCGCCGCCGTCCCGCCAGGGCCCGCCCTCGGGGACGAGCACGCTCCATTCGTCGCCTGCGCGAAGGAGCCGCACGGGTTCGCGCAGCAGGTGGGCGACGGGGGCGACGGCCCCGGGCACCGCCCGGCACAGCAGCAGCGCCCCAGAGGCGGGACCTGCGGGACCGGTGCGGCCAGCTTCCGTCGGCATGGTCACACGCTAGGGCGACTCACCCCTCTTTGGACACTTTTGCCCACCCCGCCGTCCCCAGAACGAGTGCCTTGACTTTCCGACGCCACGATATATCGTGAATACGAGAAGACGCGATATGGCGCGTTGATTCGGGGAGGTCTGCACCATGTCCGAGTGGTCCGTCACGGAACCGAGGAAGCTCACGTTCGACGAGCCCGTGAGCGATCTGCACGTGCGACTCGTCAACGGAACGGTGAACGTGGTGGGCACGGACGAAGGTTCCGCCCGCCTGGAGATCTCCGAGATCGAGGGCCCGCCCCTGGTGGTGACCCAGCAGGACGGCACGCTCACGGTGGCCTACGAGGACCTGCCCTGGAAGGGCTTCCTCAAATGGCTGGACCGCAAGGGCTGGCGCCGCAGCGCGGTGGTCTCCCTGGCCGTCCCGGCCGGCACCCGGGTGGAAGTGGGGGTGGTCGGCGCGGCCGCCGTGATCTCCGGGATCCAGGGACCGTCGGTGGTGAAGGGCGTCACGGGCGACACCACTCTGGTGGGACTCTCCGGCCCGGTCCGCGCCGACACAGTCTCCGGCAGTCTGGAGGCCCAGGACGTGACCGGCGACCTCCGGTTCAATTCCGTCTCCGGCGATCTCACGGTGGTCGAGGGCTCCGGCCCCTCCGTGCGGGCCGAATCGGTCAGCGGCTCCATGATCATCGACCTCGACCCGGACGGCCCCACGGACGTGCGGCTGACCAGCGTCTCGGGCGAGATCGCGATCCGCCTGCCGTACCCGGCGGACGCGGAGGTCGAGGCCAACACGGCGAGCGGCGCCATCTCGAACGCCTTCGACGGACTACGGGTACACGGCCAGTGGGGCGCCCACAAGATCACGGGCCGTCTCGGCGCGGGCAACGGCACGCTACGGGCCACCACCGTCTCCGGCTCGATCGCCCTGCTGCGCCGCCCGGCCGGAGAGGACGAGGACGAACCGCGGGAGAGGCGCCCCGGCGCGGGCAGCGCGCCGACGGACCCGCCGGCCGGCCCGCGGGGCGACTCGGGAGACAATTCCGTCTCCGGCCGGGACGAGGGCGTCGCCGGCGTCCCGGCCGACGGCACGACCGACAAGAAGGTGCTCTGACATGCCCCCCGTCTTCGCCCACGGCCGCCTCCGCCTCTACCTGCTGAAGCTGCTGGACGAGGCCCCCCGCCACGGCTACGAGGTGATCCGCCTCCTCGAGGAGCGCTTCCAGGGGCTGTACGCACCGTCGGCGGGCACGGTCTACCCGCGCCTGGCCAAGCTGGAGACCGAGGGCCTGGTCACCCACACCACCGAGGGCGGCCGCAAGGTCTACTCGATCACGGACGCCGGCCGGGCCGAACTGGCCGACCGCAGCGGCGAGCTGGCCGATCTGGAACTGGAGATCCGGGAGTCGGTCGCGGAGCTGGCCGCCGAGATCCAGGCCGATGTGCGCGGGGCCGCGGGCGATCTGCGCCGCGAGATGCGCGCGGCGGCGACCGAGGCCCGCCGCGGCAACGGCGGCAAGACCTCCGGCACACAGGACGCCCCCTTCGGGGACTTCACGTCCTACGGCGACAAGGAGGCGTGGCGCGTCGCCAAGGAGGAGATGCGGCGTGCCCGGCAGGAGTGGAAGGAACAGGCCCGCCGCGCCAAGGACGAGAGCCGCCGCGCCCGCGAGGACGCCCAGCGCGCCCGCCGCCAGGCCAAGGAGGCCCAGGACCAGGCCAGGGCCCAGGCACAGGAGCAGGTGCAGCACATCGCCCGCCGGGTCCAGGAGCAGGTACAGGACCACTTCACACGCGGCGACTGGCCGACGGGCCTGCGCGAGGGCCTGAGCGAACTGGTCAAGGAGGTGGGCGAGTTCGGAAAGGACTACGGCAAGGACTTCGGCTTCGACTGGACAGGCACGGGCACACGCACAGGATCCGACACGAAATCCGCCACGGGATCCGACACCCACGGGCCGGCCTCCCCCGACCCGCAGGCCCCCTCAGGGCCCTCCGCGGACTTCCCGGCCGCCTACGAACCGGCCTGGGCCCACGAGGACTCCGCGGACTCCACCGGCGACCCCGCCCGCGACCTGGACCGTCTGCTCGACCGCTTCCGGGACGACATCCGCGACGCGGCCCGCGACCACGGCGTCACCTCCGACCAACTGCGTGACGCCCGGCGCCATCTGTCGACGGCGGCAGCCCACCTGGGAGCACTGCTGCGCACGCCGAAGAAGTAGCCGGCCGGAGGGGAAGCCCCGTCACCCGGCCTTGGCCTCGCCACCCCCGTACAGCACCCGCACCAGGGACTCGTACGTCACCCCGTGGTCGGCGAGGACCTCGGCCGGCACGCCGGGGCGCATGGTCAGGGCCAGCAGGATGTGCTCATCACCGATGTGCCGGTCCCGCTGGGCGAGAGCGACACGCAAGGAGTGCTCCAGAACCCCCTTGGCACCCCGCCCGAACGAGGGCCGCCCGGACCACCACCCCTTTTCCTTCCGGGCGCCGGACATGGCGCCGACCCCATGCATCTCCTCCACCCGGGCGACGATCTCGGCCACATCAATCCCCAACCCGGCGAGCGCATCGGTATCGGCCTGCGACAGCCCGGCCCGCCGCCGCGCCTGACGCAGCGCCTGACGCACGGACTCCCGCCGCTCCCCGAGCCCGAGAGAGGTCAGCGCGAACGACCCACGACTGCCCTCACGGTCGAGCAGCGCCAGCAGCAGATGCTCCGGCTCCACACTCTGCCCGTCTCCCCCCTCCACGTACTCGAACGCGCTCTTCACCACACCCCGGGCGTCTTTCGTGAACCGCTCGAACATCAATGCCTCCCGTACTTCTTGTGCACGGCCTGCCTGCTCACACCGAGTTCGGCGGCGATCTCCTGCCACGACCAGCCCTGATTGCGCGCATTGCGCACCTGTACGGCTTCCAACTGCTCCAGCAGCCTGCGCAGCGCGGCGACGGCCCGCAGGCCGACCCGTGGATCACGGTCACCCGCGCGCTCGGCCAGATCCGTTGCTTCGGTCATACAGTCAACCTAAGTTGACATCAGCCATTCGTCAACCCTAGTTGACACACGAAAGCGGCCGGCCCATCCCGGACCGACCGCCACGTCACGCAGGAGGCACCTCACACACACCCCCGGAGCACCTCAGGAATTCGACAGCACGATCTTCCCGAACTGCTCACCCGAAGCCAGCCGCTCGAAGCCCTCACGCGCACGGTCCATGGGCAGCACCTCGTCGATCACGGGCCGCACACCGGTGGCGGCGCAGAACGCGAGCAGATCCTCCAGCTCGTCCTTGGTCCCCATCGTGGAGCCGACGACCTTGAGCTCGAGGAAGAAGATCCGGGTCAGCTCGGCGTGCGAGGGCCGGTCACCGCTCGTCGCTCCGGAGATCACCAGCGTGCCTCCGGGCTTCAGCGACTTCACGGAGTGCGACCACGTCGCCGCACCCACGGTCTCGATCACGGCGTCGACCCGCTGCGGCAGCCGCGCCCCGGATTCCACGGCCTCCACGGCCCCCAGCTCCACGGCCCGCTTCCGCTTGGCCTCGTCCCGGCTGGTCGCGAAGACCCGCAGCCCGGCAGCCTTCCCCAGCACGATGGCGGCCGTGGCGACACCACCGCCGGCCCCCTGCACCAGCACGGAGTCGCCGGGCCGGACACCCGCGTTGGTGAACAGCATCCGGTACGCGGTCAGCCACGCGGTCGGCAGACAGGCGGCCTCCGCGAAGGAGAGCTCCTTGGGCTTGGGCAGGAGGTTCCAGGTCGGCACGGCGACCTGCTCCGCGAATGTGCCCTGATACCGCTCGGTGAGGATGGAACGGGGCTCCTTGGGCCCCACCCCATGCCCGGTCTGTCCGATCACGGAATGCAGGACGACCTCGTTGCCGTCCTCGTCGACACCGGCGGCATCACAGCCGAGGATCATCGGCAGCTTGTCCTCTGCGAGGCCGACGCCGCGCAGGGACCACAGGTCGTGGTGGTTGAGGGAGGCGGCCTTGACCGTGACGGTACTCCAGCCGGGGCGGGCCTCGGGAGCCGGACGCTCTCCCAACTCCAGGCCGGTCAGCGGCTGGTCGCGGTCGATTCGGGCGGCATAGACAGCGAACATGACCTTGACCATAGGTTCCCCGCCCAACCGTTGGAACCACCGCCTCGTGTGAGACACACCCTCTTGCCAGGCGCACGGCGTCGGTGCTGGGGCGGGGTGGGTCCGCAACCCGGCGTCGCGGATGGCGGGAGCCACGACGCGCCCGCACCCGCCGACTCACGGAAGGGGCCGTGTCGGGGGGTGTCCGCCCGCAGCGGTTGTCGCGTCAACGGACAGCCAGTCGGCGTGGCACCCCATCGCGACGTTCCGAGGACGGACACCCCCCGGCGCGGCCCCGACCCACCACCCGGCGCTAGGCGCTACGCGCACCCCCACCACACCCGCACAGGCCGCCGCAGGCACCCGACCACCCAAACAGCCGCACCCGCCGCCGCCCCCGGCAAAAGAAATGACCCCGCCCACACCAGGACGGGGTCACATCACGGCAACGTCACCGTCGAGCCACACCCTCGGCTCGCGCGGCCGCAGCCACAGCCGCCGTCACCGCCGGAGCGACCCGCTCGTCGAACGGCGACGGAATGACGTAGTCGGCCGCGAGATCGTCCCCGACCACGGACGCCAGCGCCTCGGCCGCCGCCAGCTTCATCCCCTCGGTGATCCGGGAGGCCCGCACCTGCAGCGCCCCCGCGAAGATCCCCGGAAACGCCAGCACGTTGTTGATCTGGTTCGGGAAGTCCGACCGCCCGGTCGCCACGACGGACGCGTACTTGTGCGCGATCTCCGGGTGCACCTCAGGATTCGGATTCGCCATGGCGAACACGAACGCGCCCTCGGCCATGGAGGAAACAGCGGCCTCCGGCACCGTCCCACCGGACACCCCGATGAACACATCGGCCCCGGCCAGCGCGGCCTCCAGCGGCCCGCTGATCCCCGCCTTGTTCGTGAACCCGGCCAGGTCCTGCTTCACCGCCGTGAGGTCGTCCCGGTCCGCCGACACGACACCCTTGCGGTCGGCGACCGCGACATCCCCGATCCCGGCCTCGACCAGCATTCGCGCGATGGCGACGCCGGCCGCCCCCGCCCCGGAGATGACAGCCCGCAGCTCTCCCAGCGACCGCCCGCTCAGCCGCGCGGCGTTCCGCAGGGCCGCGAGCGTCACCACCGCCGTGCCGTGCTGGTCGTCGTGGAAGACCGGGATGTCCAGCCGCTCCTGCAGCTTCCGCTCGATCTCGAAGCACCGGGGCGCCGAGATGTCCTCCAGATTGACCCCGCCGAACGACGGCGCGAGCCGCACCACGGTCTCGACGATCTCGTCGACGTCCGTGCAGTTCAGCGCGATCGGAACCGCGTCCACGCCCCCGAACTGCTTGAACAGAATCGCCTTGCCCTCCATCACCGGGAGGGAGGCCTCGGGCCCGATGTCACCGAGCCCTAGCACGGCCGTACCGTCCGTCACGACGGCGACGACCGACGACTTCCACGTGTAATCGTGGACGAGATCCGGCTGCTCCGCGATCGCGCTGCACACCTTCGCGACGCCGGGCGTGTACGCCAGGGACAGGTCGTCCTTGTCACGGACCGGCACCGTGGCCTGCACGGCCATTTTGCCGCCGCGATGCAATGCGAACGCCGGGTCGAAGGAGTCGAGGGGCTCCGCACCGCCCTCGTGACCCGTATCGCCGGTCTTGCTCTCGCTGCGAGGATTGACGATCTCCGCTGCCACTTCGTTTTACCCCTTAAATCTTCATTGGTCTGAGGGTGGCCACTCCTGGTGAGGGGTGGGCGGGACCGCGTACCGCCGTGGTCGTGCTCTGTACGTGATACGTACGGGCGCGTACGCGACGGGCGCGCCGCACACGCGCCCTGAGCCCCGGATGAGGGGTGTAAACACCCTTCTTACCGGACGGACGACGCCGACGACGAGTCCATAACGCGAAGGTCACATGAGGGCACCCCGACGCTTCGTCCAATTTCGGGACAACCCCTGGACAAAGCAGCGACAACCACTCAAGCATCCGCGAAGTTCGCGGGCCCCATGCTGAAATCCCTGGTTACGCCGAAGATCTTCCGACCGGAAGCGCCGATTCCCATAGAAGGTCCAGCCGTGATGTACCTGGGTGATGCGGTTCGGGGATCGCCCGTTATCCGATTTTGACATGGCTGGCCCCCAGAATCGCGCAGTCCGAATGGCAAGATGCCGTAATCACACGAGGTCGCGACACTCGAAGGCGTGTGCTCTCGTCGACCCCGTGGCGCTGCCGCACCGGCAGTCGCCGGCCCCATCGGCAACTCCACCCATCCGCCGGAGGAACCCACCATGACCGCAAGCTCCACCCGTCGTACGACCGCCGCGCACTCCCGGCTAGCAGCGGTCGGTGCGATCGCGGTCGCAGGCGCGCTGATACTCACCGGATGCGGTGACCAGACCAAGGACAACGGCTCGAGCGACACGGCGGCCTCGGCCCCGCTCGCCGACAAGCTGCCGAAGTCCATCCGTGACAAGGGCGTCATCAAGGTCGGCTCCGACATCGCCTACGCCCCGGTCGAGTTCAAGGACGACGCGGGCAAGACGGTCGGCATCGACCCGGACCTCGCCGCCGCCATGGGCAAGCAGCTCGGGGTCGACTTCCAGTTCGAGAACGGCACCTTCGACACGCTGATCACCGGTCTGCGCTCCAAGCGGTACGACATCGCCATGTCCGCGATGACCGACACCAAGGACCGCCAGGAGGGCATCGACTCCGACACCGGCAAGAAGGTCGGCGAGGGCGTCGACTTCGTGGACTACTTCACCGCCGGTGTCTCGATCTACACCAAGAAGGGCGACGACCAGGGCATCAAGACCTGGTCCGACCTGTGCGGCAAGAAGATCGTGCTGCAGCGCGGCACGGTCTCCGAGGACCTCGCCAAGGCGGAGTCGAAGAAGTGCCCGGCCGGCAAGAAGATCGCCATCGAGCCCTTCGACAACGACCAGCAGGCCCAGACCCGTCTGCGCGCGGGCGGCGCGGCCGCCGGCTCGTCCGACTTCCCGGTCGCCGCGTACGCGGTGAAGACCTCCGGCGGCGGCAAGGACTTCCAGCTGGTCGGCGAGCAGGTCGAGGCCGCTCCGTACGGCATCGCGGTCGCCAAGAACCAGACGCAGCTGCGCGACGCCCTCAAGGCCGCGCTGGACGCCGTCATCAAGAACGGCGAGTACGAGAAGATCATGAAGAAGTGGGGCGTCACCGACGGCACCATCGACGAAGCCACGATCAACGGCGGCAAGTGACCGCGACGCAGCGGCACTGAAAGGCAACACCCGTGACTGTTGACATCGACAAGACGCCGGCCGACACGCCCCCGGCCGGACCGGAGGCCATCAAGGCCGTACCGGTCCGGCACTACGGGCGGTACGTCTCCGCCGTCGTCGCTCTCGCCCTGCTGGGCGGCATCGTCTACGCGTTCTCCCAGGGCAAGATCAACTGGGGTGCGATCCCGGACTACTTCTTCGACGACCGCATCCTGGACGGCGTGGGCAAAACGCTCCTGCTGACCGTCCTGTCCATGGCGATCGGCATCGTCGGCGGCGTCCTGCTGGCCGTGATGCGCCTGTCGAAGAACCCGGTGACCTCGTCGATCGCGTGGTTCTACATCTGGTTCTTCCGCGGCACCCCGGTCCTGGTCCAGCTGATCGTCTGGTTCAACCTGGGCCTGGTCTTCGAGTACATCAACCTCGGGCCGTTCTACAAGGACGAGTGGTCGGACTTCATGACCCCGTTCCTGACGGCACTGCTGGGCCTCGGCCTCAACGAGGCCGCCTACATGGCGGAGATCTGCCGTGCCGGTCTGCTCTCGGTCGACGAGGGCCAGACGGAGGCGTCGCACGCCCTGGGCATGAGCCACACGAAGACGCTGCGCCGGATCGTCATCCCGCAGGCGATGCGCGTGATCGTGCCGCCGACGGGCAACGAGGTCATCAACATGCTGAAGACGACCTCGCTGGTCTCGGTCGTCCAGTATCCCGAGCTGCTGCGCGCCGCCCAGGACATCGGACAGACCTCCGGTGCCCCGGCCGAGATGCTGTTCCTGGCGGCGGCCTGGTACCTCCTGCTGACCTCGGTCTTCAGCGCGGGCCAGTACTACCTGGAGCGGTACTACGCGCGTGGTTCGAGCCGGTCCCTCCCGGCCACCCCGTTCCAGAAGATCAAGGCGAACGTGCTGTCCCTCTCCAGCCGCTCCAAGCCGACGGGAGGCAACGCATGACCGCCATGGTCAAGGCCGAGGGCGTCCACAAGTCCTTCGGCCCCGTAGAGGTCCTCAAGGGCATCGACCTGGAGGTGAAGTCCGGCGAGGTGTTCTGCCTCATCGGCCCCTCCGGCTCCGGCAAATCGACCTTCCTCAGGTGCATCAACCACCTGGAGAAGATCAACGCCGGCCGTCTGTACGTCGACGGTGAGCTGGTCGGCTACCGGCAGAAGGGCGACAAGCTCTACGAGCTGAAGGACAGCGAGGTCGCGGTCAAGCGCCGGGACATCGGCATGGTCTTCCAGCGCTTCAACCTGTTCCCGCACATGACGGCCGTCGAGAACGTCATGGAGGCACCGGTCCAGGTCAAGGGCGTGAGCAGGAGCCAGGCCCGCACGCGCGCCCAGGAGCTCCTGGACCGGGTGGGCCTGGCCGACAAGGCGGGCAACTACCCCTCGCAGCTCTCCGGCGGCCAGCAGCAGCGCGTCGCCATCGCCCGGGCCCTCGCCATGGACCCGAAGCTGATGCTGTTCGACGAGCCCACTTCGGCGCTCGACCCGGAGCTGGTCGGTGACGTCCTGGACGTCATGCGCGACCTCGCCGAGTCCGGCATGACGATGATCGTCGTCACCCACGAGATGGGCTTCGCCCGCGAGGTGGGCGACAGCCTGGTCTTCATGGACGGCGGTGTGGTAGTCGAATCCGGTCACCCGCGCGAGGTGCTGACGAACCCGCAGCACGAGCGGACGAAGTCGTTCCTGTCCAAGGTGCTCTGACGGTACGAACACCGAGGGGCGGTACGGATCTCCGTACCGCCCCCTTCGCTCGTCCGCGCCCGGTCACTTCAGGGCCAGCAGCAGGGTGTCCGAGGGCGAGCACCACACCGGCCTGGCCTCCCCGAATCCCTTCTCGCGCAGCACGCGCGCGTGCCACGCCCCCGAGGGCGCGTCGCCGTCGGCGTGTTCGCCGTAGATCTCGTAGCGCCGGGCGGTGGGCCCCGCGAGGACCGGGTCCTTGGCGGCGAGCTGCCACCATTCGGACCAGTCGAGGATGCCGTCCCGCTTGGCCTGATCCATACGGGCGTGCCGCTGTGCCCGCTCCGCCGCGTTGATCCGGGGCGTCGACTCGTCGATCATGTGATCCGCGTTCATGAAGACACCGCCGTCGCGGACGAGTCCCGCGACCTGGCCGTAGAGGTCCGCGAGGGGTTCCCGGTGCAGCCAGTGCAGGGCCGTCGCGGTCAGGACGGCGTCGTACGAGTCGTACGGCAGCCGCGCCGGCCAGTCGGGGTCCTTGAGGTCGGCGGTGACGAGGCCGACCCGGTCGTCGCCCGCGAAGGTGCCCTCGGCGATGGCGAGCAGTGCCGGGTCGAGGTCGACGCCGGTGCTGGTGGCCTCGGGGAACCGGGCGAGCAGCCGGGCCGTGATGCTGCCCGTGCCGCAGGCGAGGTCGAGCACGCGCGGCGCGCTGCCCACCAGGGCCTCGACCATGTCGAGCATGATCCCGAACCGCTCCTCGCGGTCGGGCAGGTACCACTCCTGCTGCCGGTCCCAGCTCTCCTGCCAGGCACGCCAGTCGGCGGTGGCCGTAGTGGTGTCGGCGTCCGTCATCGAGCCCCTCCCTCGTAATACCCTGGAAGCACCATCAGCTGTTACAAGTCCGCGCTCACGACAATAAAGCCCCTCCGTAAGGACTACAAGTGGAACTGGCCTATTACTCGGACTATGCCGTGCGCCTCGTCAACACCGAGGAACCGGTCCGGGGCAAGGACGCGCTGACGTCGGTCGAGGCCGTCCGCGACCTGTTCGGCGCCAGCCAGTCGGCGGCCCGCCGCGCCACCGACTCGGACGTGACGCGGTTCCGCTCGATCCGGGCCCGGCTGCGCGCGGTCTTCGAGGCGGCCGACGCGGGCGACGAGACCCTGGCCGTCGACCTGCTGAACTCACTGCTGCTGGAGTTCCCGGTGAGCCCGCAGATCTCCGGGCACGACTTCCGCGACGACGACGGCCGTCCCCTGTGGCACATGCACCTGGCGGACCACCCGTCCAACGCCACCGCGGGCTACGCGGCGATCGCGGCGATGGGCCTGGCGTTCCACCTGACCGAGTACGGCGTGGACCGGCTCGGCCTGTGCGAGGCCGCGCCCTGCCGCAACGCCTACCTGGACACCTCCACGAACCGCTCCCGGCGCTACTGCTCCGACCGCTGCGCGACCCGCGCCAACGTGGCGGCCTACCGGGCCCGCAAGCGCCGCGAGGCCGATCTGTCGGAGAACACCGGCCTGGCGGCCGACAGCACCCAGCCCAGCATCGCCCACGGCGAACGCCCGGCCCCGCGCGGCCGGTAACGGAACCTGACCCGCCCCAGCACCAGGTCGTCCGGCACGACGCCGTAGTCCGTGCTGTCACCACCGGCGTACGCGTTGTCCCCGAGCACCCACCAGCCGCTCTCGCGCCGCTGGGCGACCCGCTTCACGACGAGCAGGTCCTGCTGGAAGGGATGCCGCAGTACGACGACGTCACCGGGCTTGACCCGGGTCCCGTAGTGCACCAGGAGCCGGTCCCCGTGGTGCAGCGTGGGCACCATGGACGGCCCGGTCACCTCGGCGACGCCGAAGGGCGCGGCCGACCTCCCCCGCTCGGACTCCTGCGACAGCTCCGGCATCACCCGGCACCTCCCCGGTTCTTCCTCCACCAGTCTCAGTCTCACCCCGGACTTTTGTCCTAAGCCCATGGGGGCACCCGCGAAAACCAGTCCCCCACGGAGTAATGTCCCCTGTGAGAAGACGATCACGAGGAAGGAATGCTCCATGCTTTCCCGCCTGTTTGCCCCCAAGGTCAAGGTCAGTGCGCACTGCGACCTGCCCTGCGGTGTGTACGACCCTGCCCAGGCCCGCATCGAGGCGGAGTCGGTCAAGGCTGTCCAGGAGAAGATGGCCGGCAACGACGACCCGCACTTCCAGGCGCGCGCCACCGTCATCAAGGAGCAGCGCGCCGAGCTCGCGAAGCACCACGTCTCGGTGCTCTGGAGCGACTACTTCAAGCCGCCGCACTTCGAGAAGTACCCGGAGCTGCACCAGCTGGTCAACGACGCCCTCAAGGCCCTCTCGGCCGCCAAGGGCTCGACCGACCCGGCGACCGGTCAGAAGGCTCTGGACTACATCGCCCAGATCGACAAGATCTTCTGGGAGACCAAGAAGGCCTGAAGTCCATGGGCCGACCGAAGGGGCCCGGCCGGGAGTACCGGCCGGGCCCTTTCGTCGTCTGCGGTGGTCGGTCGTGGCTGACGGTCAGTGGAACTGAGGCACGATCAGGTAGATCCCGTACGCCACCACGGCCGCGCAGGCCAGGAAGCACAGGGCGGCCTGGGTGAGGCCGAAGGCGGAGGTGGCGCCGGGCTGTTCGCGGGCGCCCTCCAGCCGGGCGAGGCCGAGGACGCCGAAGGCGAACACGACGACCACGGCGACGGTGACGCCGACGCTCACCGCGCCGACCTGGCCGAGTGCGGTCCAGTCCAGATGCATGTCGACTCCCCGTCGTTCAGGCTGCCGTGCCGACCTTGGCGGGCGGCTCGGTGCGGATGCTGACCTCGTGCGCGTCGTTGACGTTGTGCGCGTGCACCGGGTTGCGGCGCGAGACGGCCACGATGCCCGCGGCCAGGGCCGCGCCGACCAGCGCGACGACCGCCGTACCGAGATCGCCGCCGTTCTGGACGACGCTCGCGGCCAGCCCGCCGACCAGCGCGGCGGCGGGCAGGGTGATCATCCAGGCGAGCGCCATCCGGCCCGCGACGCCCCAGCGGACCTCCGCGAGCCTGCGGCCGAGCCCCGCGCCGAGGATGCTGCCCGAGGCGACCTGGGTGGTGGACAGGGCGAAGCCGAGGTGGGCGGAGGTGAGGATGACGGTGGTGGAGGCGGTCTCGGCCGCGAAGCCCTGCGGAGACTGGATCTCGGTGAGGCCCTTGCCCATCGTGCGGATGATGCGCCATCCGCCGAGATAGGTGCCCAGGCCGATGGCGAGGCCCGCGGAGGCGATGACCCACAGGGGCGGGCCTGCGTCGTGGCCGAGCGCGCCGGCGGAGATCAGGGTGAGGGTGATGACGCCCATGGTCTTCTGCGCGTCGTTCGTGCCGTGTGCGAGGGAGACCAGGGAGGCGGAGGCGATCTGGCCGATCCGGAAGCCCTTGGTGACGGAGTCCTTGCGGGCGCGGTCGGTGAGCCGGTAGGCGAGGTAGGTGGCGATCAGCGCGGCGACACCGGCCACGATCGGCGAGGCCACC
This sequence comes from Streptomyces sp. NPDC057002, assembly GCF_042673825.1. Lineage (NCBI taxonomy): Bacteria > Bacillati > Actinomycetota > Actinomycetes > Kitasatosporales > Streptomycetaceae > Streptomyces > Streptomyces sp. NPDC057002. The sequence goes on along the minus strand of NZ_JBHURZ010000003.1, from coordinate 1,059,877 downwards.
GCCGGGACGAGTACCTTCTCGACGACCTTGTCGAAGTTGACGCCGTGGCTGCCCGCCCCGACCCACACGGCCCCGATCAGTCCGCCGAACAGGGCGTGCGAGGAACTCGAGGGCAGTCCGACGAGCCAGGTCAGCAGGTTCCACAGGATGGCCCCGACCAGCCCCGCGAAGATCATCCCCGGGCTGACGAGAGTGTCGTCCACGATGCCGCCGGAGATGGTCTTGGCCACCTCGGTGGAGAGAAAGGCACCGACGACGTTGAGGACACCGCTGATCAGGACCGCCGTACGGGGAGCCAGCGCGCCGGTGGCGATGGACGTGGCCATCGCGTTCGCCGTGTCGTGGAATCCGTTGGTGAAGTCGAAGGCGAGCGCCGTGACGATGACGACCGCCACGAGGAACGTGATGTGGTCCATTCCTGAATGCAAACAAGCGCAGACCAATACGCGGGGAACGGCGAGGCAAAGGCTGGTCAAGGTTCACGCAGGTGGCCGTGGCGAGCGCGCTGCGTTCGCGCCCATGAGGATCGGCCGGGTGAACTAGTCCCTCAACCGCGCCGCCCGCGCCTGGAGATAGCGCTGCTCGGGCAGGCTGAGGGTCTGGGCGGCCGCCGACTCGTAGGCGGTCCGGGCGGCTTCGGGCTCGCCCGCGCGTTCGAGGAGGTGTCCCCGTACCGCGTCCAGACGGTGGCCTTTCAACTCGCCCGACAGGGCGTCCAGTTCGGTCAGGCCGGCGCGTGGGCCGTGGACCATGGCGACGGCGACCGCGCGGTTGAGGCGTTCGACCGGGCCGGGGACGAGACCGACGAGGACGTCGTACAGGCCCAGGATCTCGGCCCAGTCCGTCGCCTCGGGCGAAGGCGCCTCGTCGTGTACGGCTGCGATCGCGGCACGCAGGGGGTACGGCCCGGGCCTGCCCCGGGACAGGGCCCGGGTCACCAGCGCGACGCCCTCCTCGATGGCGGCCTTGTCCCAGCGGTCACGGTCCTGCTCGTCGAGGGGGATCAGCTCCCCGCGCGGTCCGCTGCGCGCGTCACGGCGGGCGTCGGTGAGCAGCATCAGCGCGAGCAGCCCGGCCACCTCGCCGTCGTCGGGGAGCAGCCGGTGGACCGTACGGGTCAGCCGTACGGCCTCGCCCGCCAGGTCGGGGCGCTGGAGGGCGGTGCCGGAGGTGGCGGTGTAGCCCTCGTTGAAGATCAGGTAGAGGATCTGCAGCACGGACGGCAGCCGCTGCTCCCAGCGGTCCGGGCGGCCGAAGCGCACGCCCCGCACCTTCTGCTTGGCCCGGCTGATGCGCTGCGCCATCGTCGCCTCCGGGACCAGATACGCGCGGGCGATCTCCGCCGTGGTCAGCCCGCCGACGGCGCGCAGCGTGAGCGCGATCTGTGCGGGCGGAGTGAGGTCCGGATGGCAGCAGAGGAAGAGCAGCGAGAGGGTGTCGTCCTCGCGGGGAGCCCGCTCCCCCGGCGGCGGCGCGGTGAAGGCGTCGCGGGGCGTGAGCGCCGCCGCCCGCTGCTCGCGCTGGCGCCGGGCCTCCTCGCTGCGCAGGGCGTCGGTCAGCCGCCGCGAGGCCACCTTGATCAGCCAGCCGCGCGGATTGCCGGGCACACCCTCAGAGGGCCACTGCCCGGCCGCGGCGAGCAGCGCCTCCTGCACGGCGTCCTCGGCGGCGTCGAAGTGCCCGTACCGTCTGACCAGCGCGCCGAGGACCTGCGGCGCGTTCCGGCGCAGCAGGTCCTCGACCTCGGGTGTGTTCCTCACCGGCGGGTCCGTCGGCGTCGCACGGGCCGGCTCGTCAGATGTCCCCGCTGCCGTCCATGATCGGGCGGATCACGACCGGGTAGTCGGGGGCACCGGCCGGCTGGGGGCAGCGGGAGATGCGGTCGGCGATCTCCGTGACCCGCTCCAGGCTCTCGCACTCCAGGACCCAGTAGCCGGCCAGCAGCTCCTTGGTCTCGCTGTACGGGCCGTCGGTGATCACCGCCTTGCCGTCGTCACCGAGGGTGACATGCCGTGTCTGCGACGGCTCGGCCAGGCCCTGCCCGTCGACGAACTCACCGGTCTCGGAGAGATCGTCGTTGATTGCTCCCATGTAGGCGAACATGGCCTGCAGCTCGTCCTCGTTCCAAGCGGGCGAGTCCGCTGACGCCTTGCCGCGCATGGCCTCGTAGTCCGCCTGTGTGCCCTGCACCATGACCAGGTACTTCATCAGTCCGCTCCTTCGGCTCTCACCACCCTGCCGGGCGGCTCTCACAGGGAACGTCGGAGCCGGGCCGGGATTCTCGACACGGGCTCAGGAGTTTTCCGAGACTGTTCCTCCGGGGGCCGTTTCGGCCGGGGTCGTCGCAGGTGGGGCGGTGCCATCGGCCGGCCGGGGGTCCGCGTCGGGCCGGGTCTTCCCGGCAGGCCGCGTGTCCTCGACGGCGGGGCCGCTGTCAGCGCCCTCCGCGTCGTAGGCCCCGCACTCGGGGTTGTGGCAGGGGCCCGCCACCCACAGGGGGACCCACGTGCCCAGCGTCTTGTGGCGCCGGACGACTGTTTCCACTGGCTGTCCGCAGGACGGACAGACGTGTTCGTCACTGCCCATGTCCTCAGAGTAGGACGGTCGGGGGCTCAGCGCTTCCTGCTGTACGAGCGCACCAGCACGCCGTTGCCGAACGTACGCACGGACTCCGAGCAGTTCGCCCGCGATCTTCGAGCCGCCGCACAGATAGATGCCGAACTCGACGTTCGGGTCGGGGGACTCCTTCAGCGAGCCCGAGGCGACGTACTCGCAGTGCAGAACCGCTTGTTCGGCAGGTCGTCGAGGCCGAGGGCCCGGCGGCCCAGGGTCGGCAGGGTCTCCGGATACTCCTCCTTCAGGAAGGCGAAGGACTCCTCGTCGACGAAGGGGAACATCGACGCCGCGTCGCAGTCGATGCAATGACTTCAGTTATAGTACTTCGACTGTAGTAGTTTCAAGAGAATAACGGGGCCTCCGTAAGTGGGAAGAGGGACTCCGCATGGTCAGCAATCCCGAGCGCCGGGCCGCGCTCGTCGACCCGCTGTGGTCGCCGAGCTGATGACCCGGCCGAAGGACCGCTCACTGGTCATGGCCTTCATGCACGACCTCATGGCCCGCGCGACCCGCGACCGCACGGGCTATCTGGCCCTCATGGAGCTACGACGGGAGGCCACCCGGCGCCCCGAACTGCTCGCCTCCTACACCAGGTCGGTGCGCGGCGACCTGGACGAGGCCATGGAGTTCCACCGGACGGCCGGGCTGCCCGGCGGCGACGAGTCCGACGCCGTGCTGTATCTGGCCATGCTCGGGCTGCTCCTGGAGCAGCTGACCCTGCCGGGCGTCCTGGAGGGCGTACTGCCCCGGGTAGGCGTGCCGGACGGACTGGTGGAACGGATCGTGGCGGCGGTGCTGCCGGAGGAAGGCCAGGGCTAAGGCTGGGTGTCAGGGGCAGGGGCAGGGGCAGGGGCAGGGGCAGTAAGGCAGGATCTATGAACCCGTGCGCGTACGCGGCTCGCGCCACATCGGCCACATGGCCGGGCCGTCCGGGAGGTCGAGGGCGGGACCGGTGACCTCGAAGCCGAGACGCTCGTACAGCTCGCGGCTGCGGGCGTTGCTGGCCTCCAGATAGGCGGACAGCCCCTCGCGGTCGCAACGGTCGAGGACCGACTCGATGAGCGCGGTGCCGAGCCCCTCGCCCTGTCGGCCGGGGGCGACGCCGATCATCCACAGGTACTCGTGGGCCCGCCCCGAGGGGTGGACGGCGGCCGTCAGCCGGCCGATCAGCTCGATGCGCTCGTTGTCCGGGTCGACGGCCTCCCGCACCTGGGCCGGACCGTCGTCGTCCGCGGAGTCACCGTCATGGTCGTCGGCCGGCATGGACAGCCACAGCGCACAGGCCGAGCCGTCCTCTGTGACGTCGATACGCCCGGCCGCGAGCACGATGTCGGTGAAGGCGGCCATGAGCCCGGGGTGATGTTCACGACGGTCCTCCGCACCGGGGAAGACCCAGCCGCTCACCGGGTCGTCCTGGAACGCCTCGTCCAGCAGCCGGACGACCGACTCCCGGTCCGCCTCGCCGGCCGTACGGATCGCCACACCCATGCCCCGCCCCTTCGCTCGTCCCGACGGGCGTTGATCGTAGAGGGGTTGAGGGTCGTCCGGAGCAAGTGGGGCGGGAGCTTGGCGGAATTGAGTCGAACAACTGTCCAAACTCGATCGCGCGATGCGTGAAAGGGGCGGGCCCCGCACACCGTGGGGCAGTGCGGGACCCGCCGACCGGAGTCCGGAAGCCGCGCGGGGTCAGGAGCCACACGGCCCCGACGCTCCGGGGTCCTGCCTTCGGTCGCCCGAAGGATCATGCTGTACTGCTGGCCGTCGACGACCCTGCCGTCGGCTGCCGCCGATCGCCGCCGGCCTGCATGCCTCGCCGACGGCTGCCGGGCCGTCATCCCTTGCCGAGGGCCGCCGGTCCCTGCCGGTACCGCCGGCCCTGCCGATGCCGCCCATCCCTGCCGGTACCGCCAGCCCTGCCCATGGCCGACCGCTGCCGGCCGTCGACCACGGCCGAACGTCAACTGCTGCCGAACATCAACTGCTGCGCCGTGTCACGAACTCGGCGAGGGCCAGCAGACCGCCCGCCGCCTCCGGATCCGGCACCGCGCGCGCCAGTTGCCGCATCGCCCGCGCCATCCGGTCGGCCGCCTGGCCCTGCGCCCAGTCACGGCCACCCGCGCGCTCCACGGTCAGGGCGATGTGGTCCAGGTCCTCCTTCTCGCGAGGCCGTGCGTACAGGTCGGCGAGCTCGGCGGCCGCCGGCGTGCCGGACGTGAAGGCCGCGACGACCGGCAGGGACTTCTTGCGGGCGGCCAGGTCCGCGCCGACGGGTTTGCCGGTGCGGTGCGGGTCGCCCCATATGCCGATGACGTCGTCGATGAGCTGGAAGGCCAGCCCGGCCTCCCGGCCGAACGCGTCCAGCGCCGCCACGTCCCCGTCCCCGGCGCCCGCGTACAGCCCCCCGATCGCGCAGGCACTTCCCAGCAGTGCGCCCGTCTTGGCCTCCGCCATGGCGAGCACCTCCTCGAGAGTGACGTCGCCGGGGTCGCAGCGTTCCATGGCCGTGTCCGCGTGCTGGCCCGCGCACAGTTCGACCACGCAGTCCGCGAGCCGGACCGCGGCGGACCGGGCCGCCGGGTGCGGATCCGTCGCGAGCAGCCGCAGGGCCAGCGCCTGCAGGGCGTCCCCGCCGAGGATCGCGTCGGCGTCTCCGAACACCGTCCAGGCGGTGGGCCGGTGCCGGCGGGTGGTGTCCCGGTCCATCACGTCGTCGTGCAGCAACGTGAAGTTGTGGACCAGCTCCACCGCCGCGGCCGCCCGGACCGCCCCCGCCCGCGCTTCGGGCCCCCCGAGAGCGGACGCCGCGGCGAGGACGAGCGCGGGGCGGATCGCCTTGCCCGAGCCGCCCTCGGCCGGGGTGCCGTCCGCCTCCTCCCAGCCGAAGTGGTAGAGCGCGATTCTGCGCATCGGCCCGGGCAGCGAGTCGAGCGCGGTCCGCAGCACCGGGTCGACCTCGGCCCGGGCCCGGTCCAGGAGCATGACCGCCTCGTGCCCCTCGGCCGGTCCGGGCCGGCCGTCCCGCTGTGTCCCGATGGACCCCCGCCTTTCCGGCACCCCGGCCGCACGCCCGGGCTCGGCACCTCGCTGCTCTCTGAGGGCGGCTCGCTGCTCACCAGGGGCGGGCAGCGGCGTCTCCGTCCTGAACTCCGTAAGGGACTCACCCATGGGACCGCCTCGGAGTGTGTGCGGACGGTGGCGCTTCCGCTGCCGCTGGGCGCGTACCCCGAGGGTGTACCCGCCCTGGCGGGCGGGAACACGGCCGACGTACCGGAAGCGTCACCGCCAGCGGCCGATCTCGACGTTCTCCAGGACTCCGAGCGCGTCCGGTACCAGGACCGCGGCCGAGTAGTAGGCCGTGACCAGGTACTTGATGATGGCCTGTTCGTTGATGCCCATGAAGCGCACCGACAGACTCGGCTCGATCTCGTCCGGGATGCCGGAGGCCCGCAGACCGATGACACCCTGGTCGGCCTCGCCGGTACGCATCGCGATGATCGACGTCGTACGGGCCTCGGTCACCGGGATCTTGTTGCACGGGTAGATCGGCACACCACGCCAGGTGGGGATGCGGTTGCCGCCGACGTCGATGGTCTCGGGCACCAGCCCGCGCTTGTTGAGCTCACGGCCGAACGCGGCGATGGCACGCGGGTGGGCGAGGAGCAGCTTGGTGCCGCGCCGCCGGCTGAGCAGCTCGTCCATGTCGTCCGGGCCGGGCACACCGTCGTGCGGCTGGATCCGCTGCTCGTACTCGCAGTTGTGCAGGAGCCCGAAGTCGCGGTTGTTGACGAGCTCGTGCTCCTGGCGCTCCTTCAGCGCCTCGACCGTCAGCCGGATCTGCTGCTCGGTCTGGTTCATGGGCTGGTTGTAGAGGTCGGCCACGCGCGTGTGCATACGCAGCACGGTCTGGGCGACGCTCAGTTCGTACTCACGGGGCCTGGCCTCGTAGTCGACGAACGTGTGCGGGATGTCCGGCTCGCCGGAGTGGCCGGAGGAGAGGTCGATCTCCTTCTCGCCGTACTTGTTGGAGCGCTGCTCGGGGATCGCGCGGCACTGCTGCACGTGTTCGCGCAGCGAGTCCGAGCGCTCCGCGATCTGTTCGAACTCCTGGCGGGGCAGCACGAGGACGGTACAGGCGGTGAGCGCGCGGGCCGTGTACTCCCAGATCGCGTCCTCGTTCAGCAGGGACTCGTCGCCGAAGTAGGCGCCGTCGGCGAGGACTCCGAGGGACTCGTCGTCCCCGTACGGACCCGTGCCGATCTTCTCCACCCTGCCGTGCGCCAGCAGATACACCTCGTCGGACTGGCCGCCGAACGACGCGATCACCTCGCCCGCCCGGATCTCCCGCTGCTCACAGCGGCGGGCGATCTCGGAGAGCACCTCCTCGTCCTCGTAGGACCGCAGCGCCGGCAGTTCGCCCAGCTCCGCGGGGATGATCTCGACGCGGTCGCCGGTCTTCACGAACGTCATCCGGCCGTCGCCGACGGCGAAGGTCAGCCGCCGGTTCACCCGGTACGTACCACCCTGGATGTCCACCCAGGGCAGCGTCCGCAGCAGCCAGCGGGAGCTGATCTCCTGCATCTGCGGCACGGACTTGGTCGTGGTGGCCAGGTTCCGCGCGGCCGCCGTGCCGAGACTCTGCTGCGGCTTGGTCTCCTCCGTGCGGACCTCTTCGCCTACCGACATAGAGAACTGCCCTCCCGGTTATGCCCAACGCCCATATGACTTGGGCATCGATGTCCACGGGCAAGCCTTCCTCACTCAACGTCGCGGTGCTATTACCCGAAAGAGCGGGAATGGATCTTCGTATCACTGGGCAGAGGAGGCCTGTTTCGGCGTTCGAGGGTTCCGTGGCCGGACCGGTTGGCGACAACCCGTGGGAACCTGTCGCTCGCGCCACTGGGGAGCGGGCGGGGCCGGATCTAGCGTGATGAGCCGTTCCCTTCCCGGCTCCAGAAACGGCCCCCCATCGATGCAGTACGTCGCGCCGATCGGCATCGGCATCCTCTACGCCCTGGTGATGTCCCTGGTCCGCGAACCGCACCGGCGGCGCCTGAACGCGGTGATGGTCGCCGGTGCCGGTGCCGCGTATCTCAGCGGCGGCGGCATGGGCGGCTGGGAGTTCCCCTTCACCGCGCTGGTCACCTATGTCGCCTTCCGCGGTCTGGAGTCGTGGACATGGATCGGCATCGGATGGCTGCTGCACACGGCGTGGGACATCGTCCACCACATCAAGGGCAACCCGATCATCCCGTTCCTCCACACCTCGTCCCTGGGCTGCGCGATCTGCGACCCCGTGATCGCGCTCTGGTGTCTGCGGGGCGGACCGTCGCTCATCGAGTTCGTGCGAAACAGCCGAAGCCGCCGCAACAGCAGCCGCAGCCGCCGGATCGGGCCGGAAGCCGGGTCGCACCCACCCCGGGCGACAATGACGAGGTGACCAGCCCCGACACCCCCGACCCGCCCGGCCTCGCGGCCCTGCGCCCCCGGCTGCCCTCGCCGGTGCGGGAAGTCGTCGACGGCCGGTTCGAGCGCCGGGGCGTCCGGCTGCTGCTGAAGCGGGACGACCTGATCCACCCGGAGCTGATCGGCAACAAGTGGCGCAAGCTGGCGCCGAATCTCGCGGCGGCGGCCGGCCGGCCCGTCGTCACCTTCGGCGGTGCCTACTCCAACCATCTGCGCGCCACGGCCGCGGCCGGCCGGCTGCTCGGCATTCCCACGGTCGGTGTCGTGCGCGGCGACGAGCTGGCCGGCCGCCCCCTCAACCCCTCCCTCGCGCGGTGTGCGGCCGACGGCATGCGGCTGCACTTCGCCGACAGGGCGACGTACCGCCGCAAGTCGGAGCCGCGGGCCCTGGCCGGGCTCCTGCGCGCGGCCGGCGCCGAGGGGGCCCATGTCGTCCCCGAGGGCGGCAGCAACGCCGAGGCCGTGCGCGGCTGCCGGGCACTGGGTGCCGAGTTGCGCGACCGGGCCGATGTCGTGGCCGTGGCCTGCGGCACCGGCGGCACGCTGGCGGGACTGGCCGCCGGGCTCGCTCCCGGGCAGCGCGCCCTGGGCGTGCCGGTCCTCAAGGGCGGCTTTCTGACCGCCGAGACCGAGGCCTTGCAGCGGCAGGCCTTCGGCGGCCCGCGCGGCACCTGGAGCCTCGACGACCGCTTCCACTTCGGCGGCTACGCGCGCGTGCCCGACGAGCTCGACGCCTTCGCCGCGGACTTCGAAGACCGCCACAGCCTGCCCGTCGAACGCCTGTATGTGGCCAAGCTGCTGTACGGCCTCGTCGCCCTGGCCGAGGAAGACGCCTTCCCGCGCGGGACGACGGTGGCCGCCGTCATCACCGGCCGCCCCTTCCCGTGACCCGGCAGCGCCTCCTGACACTGCCGCCCGGCATCGCCTCCGTGCCGTCCCGCCGCTACGCCGCCTCCCGGAAGGCCGCCGCCTCCTCCAGGTCCAGCCTGCGCAGCAGGGTCCGCAGCATCTCGTCGTCGATGTACCGGGCGTCCCGGAGCCTGACGAACACCTCGCGCTCGGCGCTGATCATCTCCCGCGACAGCCGCCGGTAGGTGTCGTCGACGGACTCCCCGGTGACCGGGTTGGCCTGCCCGAGCCGTTCCCATACGGCGTTGCGGCGGCGCTCCAGGACGATGCGCAGCCGGTCGGCGAGCGGGGCGGGCAGGGCGTTGCGCTCGTCGATGAGGAGTTCGTCCAGGCGCCGCTCGGCGGCCCGGGAGGCCTGCGCCTGGGCGTTCGCCTCGGCGAGCGTCTCGGCCTGGGTGTCCCGCCCGGGGACCTTCAGCAGACGGATCAGCGGGGGCAGGGTCAGGCCCTGCACGACCAGGGTGCCGATGACCGTCGTGAAGGTCAGGAAGAGGATCAGGTTGCGGTGCGGGAAGGGCTCCTCGCCGTCGTGCATGGTCAGCGGGATGGAGAAGGCGATGGCCAGCGAGACCACGCCCCGCATGCCGGCCCACGCGATGATGAACGGCCCCTTCCAGGTCGGGTTCTCCTCCCGCTTCCTGATCCGCGCCGACAGCAGCCGGGGCAGGAAGGTCGCCGGATACACCCAGACGAACCGGGCCGCGACGACCACCAGGAAGACGGCGAGCGCGTACCAGGCGGCTTCGGCGCCCTCGTACTGTCCGAGGCCCCGCAGGACCACCGGCAGCTGCAGTCCGATCAGCGCGAACACGGCCGACTCCAGGACGAAGGCGACCATCTTCCACACCGCCTCCTCCTGGAGACGCGTGGCGAAGTCGACCTCCCACGCGCGGTGTCCCAGGTACAGCGCGACGACCACGACCGCGAGGACACCGGAGGCGTGCACCTGCTCGGCGACGGCGTAGGCGACGAACGGGATCAGCAGGGAGAGCGTGTTCTGCAGCAGCGCCTCCTTCACGTGCGTGCGCAGCCAGTGGATCGGCGCCATCAGCACCAGCCCGACCACGACACCGCCGACCGCCGCGAGCAGGAACTCGCCGATGCCCCCGGCCCAGGTCGCGCCCTCGCCGACGGCGGCCGCGAGGGCCACCCGGTAGGCGGTGATCGCGGTGGCATCGTTCAGCAGGGACTCGCCCTGGAGGATCGTGGTGATCCGGGACGGCAGCCCGACCCGGCGTGCCACCGCCGTCGCCGCGACGGCGTCCGGCGGGGCCACCACCGCGCCAAAGACCAGGGCCGCGGTCAGCGGCAGGTCGGGCACGATCAGGTACAGGGCCCAGCCGACAACGAAGGTCGCGAACAGCACGTACCCGACGGACAGCATCGCGACCGGCCTGAGCTGGGCCCTCAGGTCGAGGTAGGAGCTGTCGGTGGCGGCCGTGTGCAGCAGCGGGGGCAGGATGAGCGGCAGGACGATGTGCGGGTCGAGCGTGTACTCGGGCACCCCGGGGACGTAGCTGACCGCCAGCCCGATCGCCACCAGCAGCAGCGGCGCCGGCACCGGGGTGTGCCGCGCGGCCGCGGCGATCGCGGCACTGCCCGCCACCAGCAACAGCAGTGGCATCACGTCCATCGTTCTCGCCCGCCCTCTTTTTTCCGCGCGGTCTTCCACTCGACCGTCGTAACCTGGCAATCATGAAACAGTGCACGCACGCCGACGCGCTGCCGCACCCCGAACCCGGCCCGCTCAGCGAGACGTGTCCGGAGTGCCTGGCGGAAGGCATGGATCCGGTACAACTACGGCTGTGCCTCAGCTGCGGTCACGTCGGCTGCTGCGACTCCTCGCCGGGGCGGCACGCGGCGGGGCATCACAAGGAGTCCGGCCATCCCGTGATGCGGACACACGAGCCCGGGGAGACCTGGCGATGGTGCTTCGTCGACCATGTCCTGGTGTGACTCGGCAAGGCCCCGGCGGCGGACGGTTCGACCGTCTGACGTCTGGGTACGTCAACCCGGCGCGCGCTCTTCCCATTTGGGCTCGCCCAACCCCTAGACACGGAGCGTATCCACAGGTTTACTGTGAGTGACGACAAGGGGTTGGGGTCCCGGGGACAGGACCGTCAAGAGCGCGATAGCGTCACCGCTGAACCACGTATCGCGTTACCCCGGGGGGCGACCCTCGGCCCTGAAACGCTTGTACCACCATGGAGGTGAGGGTGTCCCAGATCGCAGGCGAGCCCGCGACCCAGGACTTCGTGGAAGTCCGGCTGCCGGCCGCGGGTGCCTACCTGTCGGTGCTGCGTACGGCCACGGCCGGTCTCGCGGCCCGTTTGGACTTCACCCTCGACGAGATCGAGGACCTGCGCATCGCGGTGGACGAGGCCTGCGCGATCCTGCTTCAGCAGGCCGTGCCCGGCTCGGTGCTCAGTTGTGTATTCCGCCTCGTCGACGACTCACTCGAGGTCACTGTCTCGGCACCGACCACGGATGGCCATGCCCCCTCGCGGGACACCTTTGCCTGGACCGTCCTGTCCGCCCTCGCGGGCAAGGTCTCCTCTGCCGTGGACAAGGACAAAACCGTTTCGATCAGCCTCTACAAACAGCGCGGCGCGGGACCCGGGCCGGCGTGAGGAGCGAGGACGGGCCGGTGCGGGACGAAGAGCGCAGCACACGAGAGCTGCCGGCCGAGGGCACGGGCACGAGCGGTCCGAGCGGGGCCCGGCGCATGGCGGACGGCATCGACGGCATCCCCGAGCAGGCCCGCCCGCACCCTGAGGACGACTCCACGGGGGCCGTCCTCCCGGGCGGCGGGCCGCTGGACCAAGGCGGTGCCGTGCGGAGCGCGCCTCCGGGCGGGGGGATCACCGCATCCCCTGTCCCAGGGGGTCCTCCCACTCACGCGAAGTCAAGAGTGGCGGAGGAGGCGAGGGCTCGGGGAAGGGCGACGGGCGGGACGATGAGCGAGCACGAGCGAGACTCCGAGCATCAGGCGCCGAAGGTGCACCACGCACAGGGTGCGCACCACGGCTCTCCGGACCGCAGCGGGGCGCGCGAGATGTTCCTCAAGCTGCGCACCCTGGGAGACGGCAGTCCGGAGTACGCGGAACTGCGCAACCAGCTGGTCCGCATGCACCTGCCACTCGTCGAGCATCTCGCGCGCCGCTTCCGCAACCGCGGCGAGCCGCTGGACGACCTCACCCAGGTCGCCACCATCGGACTGATCAAGTCGGTCGACCGCTTCGACCCCGATCGCGGCGTGGAGTTCTCGACGTACGCAACCCCGACGGTCGTCGGCGAGATCAAGCGGCACTTCCGCGACAAGGGCTGGGCGGTGCGCGTCCCGCGCCGGCTGCAGGAGCTGCGCCTGGCGCTGACCACGGCCACGGCCGAGCTCTCGCAGCTGCACGGCCGCTCCCCCACGGTCCACGAGCTCGCCGAGAAACTGGCGATCTCCGAGGAGGAGGTCCTGGAGGGCCTGGAGTCCGCCAACGCGTACTCCACGCTGTCCCTGGACGTCCCCGACACCGACGACGAGTCCCCGGCGGTCGCCGACACCCTCGGCGCGGAGGACGAGGCGCTGGAGGGCGTGGAGTACCGGGAGTCCCTCAAGCCGCTGCTGGAGGACCTGCCGCCGCGGGAGAAGCGGATCCTGCTGCTGCGGTTCTTCGGCAACATGACCCAGTCGCAGATCGCGCAGGAAGTCGGCATCTCACAGATGCACGTCTCACGGCTGCTGGCGCGCACGCTCGCGCAGCTGCGGGAGAAGCTCCTCGTCGAGGAGTGACGGCTACTTCTCCACGTTGCCGGGATTGCCGGGCCCGCGGATCCCCAGGGCCCGGGTCGTCTCGGGGTTCACCAGCAGGACGAGCGCCGTGACGGCCACGACCGCGAGGGCGATCCCGGCCGGAATGGCCATGCTGTCGGCCTGGAGCAGGTTGTAGGCCACCGGCAGCGCCACGAGCTGGGTGATGACGGCCGGGCCGCGGCTCCAGCTGCGCAGGGCGAGCAGACCACGCGCCGCGAGCAGCGGCAGCAGTGCGAGCACGACCAGCGTGATGCCTCCGGTCACCGCCTGCTGCCGGTCGTCCGGATGCCCCGTGAGGCCGAGGACGAGGATCCAGACGCCGCCGACGACCAGCGCGAGCCCCTCCAGTGCGGCCAGCAGCGCGGCGTACGTCAGACGCCGGGGGCGGGGGCCGGCGGTTTCCTCGGTGGTGGGGGTCTGCTCGCTGCTCACCCCTGAAGGGTAGCCCTCGTCGTTCGCGCCCCCGTGCCGAGGTTTACCCCTGGTCTCTTACCTGATCCCTACCTCGGTCTGGGCCCGGTACCCCCCAGTAGGTACGCTGCCAGTCATGCGTGCACTTCTCGTGGTCAATCCGGCGGCAACCACCACCAGTGCGCGCACGCGCGACGTACTGATCCACGCGCTCGCCAGCGAGATGAAGCTGGAGGCGGTCACCACCGAGTACCGCGGCCACGCGCGCGACCTGGGCCGGCAGGCGGCGGACAGCGAGGACATCGACCTGGTGGTGGCCCTCGGCGGCGACGGCACGGTCAACGAAGTGGTCAACGGCCTCCTGCACGCCGGCCCCGCCCCGGGGCACCTCCCCGGCCTCGCCGTGGTCCCGGGCGGCTCCACCAATGTCTTCGCCCGCGCCCTCGGCCTGCCCAATGACGCCGTGGAGGCCACCGGCGCGCTGCTGGACGCCCTGCGCGACGGCAGCGAGCGCACCGTCGGCCTGGGTCTGGCCTCGGGTACGCCCGGCACGGAGGACGAGACGGTGCCGGCCCGCTGGTTCACCTTCAACGCGGGCCTCGGCTTCGACGCCGGTGTGGTGGGTCGTGTGGAACAGCACCGCGAGCGCGGCCGGAAATCCACACACGCTCTCTACGTACGCCAGGTCGTGCGTCAGCTCCTCGGCGAGACCAACCGCCGCCACGGCATGATCACGCTGGAGCGGGCCGGCGAGGATCCGGTCACCGATCTGGTGCTGTCCATAGTCTCGAACACCTCCCCGTGGACGTTTCTGGGGAATCGCCCGATCTACGCGGCGCCTAAGGCCTCGTTCGATACCGGCCTCGATCTCTTCGGTCTCAGCCGTCTGTCCACCGCCGCTGTTGCCCGGTATGGGACCCAGTTGCTCACTTCGTCCCCCGAGCGCGGACCCCATGGCAAACACGCCACTTCCCTGCACGACTTGACCGAGTTCACCTTGCATTCCAAGGTGCCGCTCCCCCTCCAGATGGACGGTGACCACCTGGGCCTGCGAACGAGCGTGACGTTCACAGGCGTACGCCGTGCACTGCGTGTGATTGTGTGAGCAGAACTGGCTAAAGTCCTTTCACTCGAACGTTTAGGCCAGGATCCACCCCATGGAAGTACGGCTGTGACCTAGTCGACACCGAAGAATCAAAAAAAACTTTCCAGAAGGGGTTGTATCCGCCGCTGAGGTTTGCGAGTCTCTACGTGGCGATCGAGACGGCCCGCAACACCGGCCTCCACTGATCACCAGAATCCCCCTTCAAAACACAGGACCCACGCCAGGGAACCTGGCAGTCGGCCCTTCACTTGTTGAGGGATTCGTGAAAGCGTTCACATTCACAAGCAAGCCCTGCACGTAATACCAAGGAGAGGTAGCAGCCATGGACTGGCGTCACAACGCCGTTTGCCGCGAGGAAGACCCCGAGCTCTTCTTCCCCATCGGCAACACCGGTCCTGCGCTGCTGCAGATCGAGGAAGCCAAGGCCGTCTGCCGTCGCTGCCCGGTGATGGAGCAGTGTCTGCAGTGGGCGCTCGAGTCCGGCCAGGACTCCGGCGTCTGGGGTGGTCTCAGCGAGGACGAGCGCCGTGCCATGAAGCGCCGCGCCGCCCGCAACCGGGCCCGTCAGGCCTCCGCCTGACAACCCACCCCTGCTGACAGCCTGAGCTTGGCGGCGCGTACAGCGAGTACGCATCTCCCGCCCCCGAGCCGCAGCGCGCAGTTCCCCCGATGCGCTTAGCAAAGCAGCAACGAGCTTTGAGCCCCGGTCCACCAAGTGGCCCGGGGCTCAATGCTGTTCAGAAGGCTTCGGCACACCGGCCGTTTCCTACTTCTGTGAGCGCACCGGGATGTCGAGAATCACGCGGGTCCCGCGCTCCGGGGCCGGGACCATGTCGAAGGTGCCGCCCAACTCGCCCTCCACCAGGGTCCGCACGATCTGCAGGCCGAGGTTGCCCGCGGTGTGCGGATCGAAGCCCTCCGGCAGTCCGACACCGTCGTCCTGGACGGTGACCAGCAGTCGGGCCTCTTTGGACGTGCCGCCGCGGATCGCCGACACCTCGACCGTGCCGGTGTCGCCCTCGCGGAATCCGTGCTCCAGGGCGTTCTGCAGAATCTCGGTCAGGACCATCGACAACGGTGTGGCGACCTCGGCGTCGAGGATGCCGAAGCGGCCGGTGCGCCGGCCCGTGACCTTGCCCGGGGAGATTTCCGCGACCATGGCCAGGACCCGGTCGGCGATGTCGTCGAACTCGACGCGCTCGTCCAGGTTCTGAGAGAGCGTCTCGTGCACGATCGCAATCGAGCCGACCCGTCGAACCGCTTCTTCCAGGGCCTCGCGGCCGCGGTCGGACTCGATGCGCCGGGCCTGGAGACGGAGCAGGGCCGCCACCGTCTGGAGGTTGTTCTTGACCCGGTGGTGGATCTCCCGGATCGTCGCGTCCTTGGTGATCAACTCGCGTTCGCGGCGGCGGAGTTCGGTGACGTCGCGGAGCAGGACCAGCGAGCCGATGCGGGTGCCCTTGGGGCTGAGGGGGATCGCGCGGAACTGGATCACCCCGTCACTGGCCTCGATCTCGAACTCGCGCGGCGCCCAGCCGCTGGCCACCTTGGCGAGCGCCTCGTCCACCGGGCCCCGGGTCGGGGCGAGTTCCGCGGTGGTCCTGCCCAGATGCTGGCCGACGAGGTCGGAGGCGAGGCCGAGACGGTGGTAGGCGGAGAGGGCGTTCGGTGAGGCGTACTGGACGAGGGCATCGGCGTCGAGCCGGATCAGGCCGTCGCCCACACGTGGCGAGGCGTCCATGTCGAGCTGCTGGTTCGCGAACGGGAAGGAGCCGGCCGCGATCATCTGTGCGAGGTCGGAGGCGCTCTGCAGGTAGGTGAGCTCCAGGCGGCTAGGGGTACGCACGGTGAGGAGGTTGGTGTTGCGCGCGATGACGCCGAGGACGCGTCCCTCGCGCCGCACGGGGATCGACTCGACCCGGACGGGGACCTCTTCGCGCCACTCGGGGTCGCCCTCGCGCACGATGCGGCCCTCGTCGAGGGCGGCGTCCAGCATGGGTCGGCGGCCTCGCGGGACCAGGTGGCCCACCATGTCGTCCTGGTACGAGGTCGGGCCGGTGTTGGGCCTCATCTGGGCGACCGAGACGTACCGGGTGCCGTCGCTGGTGGGGACCCACAGGACCAGGTCGGCGAAGGAGAGGTCGGAGAGCAGCTGCCACTCCGAGACCAGCAGGTGCAGCCACTCGAGATCGGTGTCGTCGAGTGCGGTGTGCTGGCGTACGAGTTCGTTCATGGAGGGCACGTGTGCGAGCGTACCCGGGGGTTTGTACGGCTCTGAAGTGTTCGGATCCCGTACGGGCCCGGAAACACCCGCGGGCCGCGGCGCCTGAGAGGGACCCTCAACCCTCCCGGCACCGCAGCCCGGAGCAGCATCGGCCGTGGGGTGTGCGGTCCCGGTCGGCCGAAGGATGAGGACCCGGGGCAGTCAGGGCAGAGAGCCTCGGTTCCTCGGTCCGTCCTCCTGTGCGGGGAAGACGGAGGCTTGTACGCGCTTCGCAAGCGCCCTCGTACGCATTGTGGACTAGACCACTAGGGGGTGTCCATGCGTTGGAGGCTGTTCGTTGTTGTGCTGTCTTCCGCGAATCGGACGTACTGACGTCCACCACGCAGCCTAACCCTTGTGGGTTCCTGTGCGGGGCCAGATGGTCATGGCAATTTTCGCGACCGCCTCCAGTTCCTCCCGGCTCGCCCCGTCCCGCGCCTGTTGTGACATGCCCTGGATCATCGCCCCGACGTGGCGGGCCAGGGCGGCGGCGTCGGTGGCCGACGGCAGCACGCCGGCGGCGACATCGGCCCTGATGCGGCTCTCGAACGCGGCGATGTTGGCGTTGCGGCGGTCCCGCAGCGACTGCTCGACCTCGGCGTCCGAGCAGTTCGTGGCGGCGTGGACGACAAGACAGCCGTGCGGGTGGCCGGGTTCCGTGTACGCGGTGGCGGCCTCGCGCAGCGTGCGCTCGACGGCGGCCAGGGCGGTGGACTCCTCGGCGAGGGCACGTTCGGTGAGGGAGCCGTGCCCCGCGCCGTAGACGCGGACGACCTCCTCGAAGAGGGAGCGCTTGTCGCCGAAGGCCGCGTAGAGGCTGGGGGCGCCGATCTCCATGACGCGGGTGAGATCGGAGACGGACGTGGCCTCGTAGCCGTGCTCCCAGAAGGCCAGCAGGGCCTTCTCCAGCGCGGTCTCGCGATCGAAGGAGCGGGGGCGGCCGCGAGGCCGGCCCTTCTTCTTGCCCTCGCCGGCGGTCTCCACCCTCCGGGTGTCCGCGGCGGCATGCCTCTCGGTCTTCGCGGTCGTGTCGTCGCCGTTCACCATGGGGTGCATTTTATAGCGGGCACTAGAGAAATGTCGGCGGGCTGCTGTACGGTTTTTCTGTAGCGACCACTAGGAAAATGCGAAGGGGGCGCGGCCATGGGCGTGCTCACGGGCCGGACGGCACTCGTCACAGGCGCGAGCAGGGGCATCGGGCGAGGGATCGCCGAGCGACTGGGGCGCGACGGCGCGCGGGTCGCGGTGCACTACGGCAGGAGCGAGGCGGCGGCGAAGGAGACGGTCGCGGCGATCGAGGCGGCGGGCGGCTCGGCGTTCACGGTGGGCGTCGAGCTCGGAGTACCGGGCGACGCCGAGGCGCTGTGGGAGGAGTTCGACCGGCACGCGGACGGGCTCGACATCCTGGTGAACAACGCGGGGATCGGGAACACGCGACCGATCGGGGAACTGGACGAGCGGGGGTACGACGAGGTCTTCGCGGTCAATGTGAAGGCGCCGTTCTTCATCCTCAAGCACGGCATGACGCGACTGCGGGACGGCGGCCGGGTCGTCAACATCTCGTCGGGGCTGGCCCGGACGGCGGTGATGCCGGACAACATGGCCTACGCGATGACGAAGGGCGCACTGGACGTCCTCTCACGGGACCTGTCCAAGGTGCTGGGCCCTCGGGGCATCACGGTGAACTCGGTGGCGCCCGGGATCATCGACACGGACAACACGGCCGAGCTGCTCCACGGAAGTGCCGACGGCTGGGCGAAGGCCGCCGCGATATCGGCGCTGGGCGGAGTGGGCGAGCCCGCCGAGGTCGCCGACGTGGTGGCGTTCCTGGCGTCGGACGAGGGCCGGTGGGTGACGGGGAGCTGGGTGGATGTGACGGGGGGTTCGCTGACGTAGACGGGCGCGAGCGACCTCGGGGCACGCTCGCGCGCACCCAAGCCGGCCTCGCGCGACGGCGGTCAGGGCCAAGGGCACTTCCCCGGCGCCCTTGAGCCTCCGTGGTTCAGCGCGTCTCCGTCACCTTCGCCAGGGCGCGCGGCGCGTCCGGGTCCTGGCCGCGGGCGATGGTGACCTCATAGGCGAGGAGTTGGAGGGGGATGATCTCCAGGACGGGCTGGACCTCTTCGGCCACGCCCTCCGTCGGCAGGGCGAAGCCGGCCGATGCCTGCTCGACCTGGTGCCGGGGCCCGATGACGACCAGGTCGGCGCCGCGACCGCGCAGCCGGTCGAGGACGGGCTGGAGCGCTTCGCCGCCCTTGCCGTCGGTGACCACGGCGATGACCGGGGAGACGTTGTCCACCATGGCGAGCGGGCCGTGCAGCAGATCGGCGCCGGAGTAGGAGAGGGCGGGGATGTAGCTGGTCTCCATCAGCTTGAGGGCGGCCTCCTTGGCCGTGGGGTAGCCGTAGCCGCGCGAGGTGATCACCATGCGCTCGGCGAAGCGGTAGCGGGCGGCGAGGGTGCGCACCTCGTCCTGCCGGGCGAGCAGTTGCCCGGCGAGGTCCGGCAGGACGTGCGCGGGGGCGCCGTCGCCGCCGCGCAGGCCCTCGACGAACAGGTAGAGAGCGAGGAGGGAGGCGGTGTAGGTCTTGGTCGCGGGGAGCGCCTTCTCCGGTCCGGCCATGATGTCGATGTGGTACTCGGAGACGTCGGCGAGCGGCGAGCCGGGGTTGTTGGTCACGGCCAGGGTGATCGCGCCGGCCTCGCGGGCGGCCCGGGTCGAGGCGACCAGGTCCGGGGAGCCGCCGGACTGGCTGATGGTGACGACGAGGACGTCTGTGAGGTCGGGGCGGGCGCCGTAGGCCGTGGTGGTGGACATCGAGGTGAGTCCGCAGGGCAGGCCGAGGCGGATCTCCAGAAGGTACTTGGCGTATAGGGCGGCGTTGTCGGAGGTGCCGCGGGCGGTCAGCAGGACGAAGCGGGGTGCGCGGGCGGCGATCCGCCGTGCCACGTCCCGGACGGCGGGGGCGCCGTCGGCCAGGATCCGGCGCAGGACGGCGGGCTGCTCGGCCATCTCCCGGGCCATGGTCCGGCCCGGGATGCCGCTGAAGGGGTCCGGTGTGGCGGCGGTCATGGCGGGTTCCTTCCGTGGCGCGGGCGTCAGCAGTTCCCATTCCACTCCCCCAGGCCGGAGAACGCCCCCGCGCGACCGGCACTGTTCACCTGGCCGAGGCCTGGTCGGCACAGTCCTGCCGCCCTCCCGGGAACGAGTGCGTACACCCTGGGAGCGGCGGCCCCGCTCTGTTAGATTGGTCTAAACCACATGCCCCTTCGAGGGTCCAGTCCCAGTCGGGCATTCCTCTCAGATCGGCAGGCCCAGCGTGGAAGTTGTCATCGTTCCGGACGCCAAGGCGGGCGGCGAGCTCATAGCCGAGGCCATGGCCCGGCTGCTCAGGCGCAAGCCCGACGCGCTGCTCGGTGTGGCGACGGGCTCGACGCCACTGCCCGTGTACGAGGCGCTGGCGGCCAAGGTGCTCTCCGGCGCCGTGGAGGTCACGGGGGCGCGGATCGCGCAGCTCGACGAGTATGTGGGGCTGCCCGCCGACCATCCGGAGTCGTACCGCTCCGTGCTGCGGCGTGAGGTGCTGGAGCCGCTCGGGATCGGGATGGGCCGGTTCACGGGCCCGGACGGCACCGCCGAGGATGTGCAGGCCGCGTGCGAGGCGTACGACAAGGCGCTCTCGGACGCCGGAGGCGTGGACCTTCAGCTGCTCGGGATCGGGACCGACGGACACATAGGGTTCAACGAGCCGTGCTCGTCACTGGCGTCGCGGACCCGGATCAAGACGCTGACCGAGCAGACCCGGATCGACAACGCCCGGTTCTTCGACGGCGACATCGACCAGGTGCCGCATCACGTGATCACGCAGGGCATCGGGACCATCCTGGAGGCCCGGCACCTGGTGCTGCTCGCCACCGGCGAGGGCAAGGCGGACGCGGTCGCCGCGACGGTGGAAGGCCCGGTGGCCGCGGTGTGCCCCGCGTCCGCGCTCCAGCTCCACCCGCACGCGACCGTCGTCGTCGACGAGGCCGCCGCGTCGAAGCTGAAGCTGGCGGACTACTTCCGGCACACGTACGTCAACAAGCCGGAGTGGCAGGGGATCTAGGGCCTATTGGCGAAGTCTCCCTTTTCGTTCGGATCATGCCAGGGGCGCGGGGGCCTCGCGTTCCAGCACGTCGTCCTCGGCCGGCTCGTCCTGGGCGCGCAGGCCGGCGACCCAGAGCGGCATCACCCAGTGGACGACGAGGACGGCGATGAGCAGGGGCGCAGCGTAGGCCTTCGGGGCATCGCCGTCGAAGAGGCCCGCCGCGAGCAGGGCGAGTACGGCCGCCGCGAGGAGCAGGGTCGTCATGCGGTGGGCGCGGGCCAGGACGCGGCTGCGTTCCGCCGACTGCCTCTCGTCCAGGACGTGTTCGCGCAGCTCCAGCAGGCCCCTGGTGGCGCCGTTGATGACGCCGGTCGCGACCATCCAGGGAAACAGCAGTACGGCCATCACGGCGACGGGCCACAGCGGTTCGCCCTCGGCGAGGAAGAAGTGGGTCATCAGTCCGCCGAGGGCCGCGGTGAGGGTGATGTGCGCCGCGACGGCCAGATGTCGGCGGGCCGCCGTGGCGTACCAGGCCCGGCCCCGGCCGTCGTTCATCAGGCGCAGCATGCTCCGGTCGTAGCGGGTCAGGCGTGTCGTCGTCATGGCTGGTTCCTCCCGTAGACCTCGTCCGTGAGCGGCCGGAACGGTTCGAGGGAGAACACGGCCTCGACCGGCAGACCGAAGAACTTCGAGATCTTCAGCGCCAGGTCGAGGCTCGGGTTGTACTGCCCTCGCTCGATGTAGCCGATGGTCTGATAGTGGGCTCCCACTGCCTCGGCCAGGCTCTGGCGCGACACCTTCCGTTCGGCGCGCACCATGGCCAACCTGTTGTGCACCTGCTCGCTCATGTATAAGAAGTACTACATTCGGATGCAGCCTTACAACCCGCTGGCTTCGGCAAGTCCGGTGATCACCTCGGCTGCCGCCCGGCCGCAGACGCGGGCCGCGCCGTGGGTGGCGATGTGCAGGGCGCCGCGCGGGGCGGCCTGGGGGACGCCCATCTCGACCACGATGGTGTCCGGGCGGGCGGCCAGGAGGGTGTCGAGGGCCGAGGCCATCCAGGGGTGGCGGTGTTCGTCACGGACGACGGCGACGATGCGGCGCGGACCGGCCGCCTGGAGGGCCGCGCGTCCGGCGCTCGCCCCGCTCTTCCCGTCCGTGTCATCCCTGCCGTCCGTGTCATCCCTGCCGTCCTTGCCGTCCCCGGCGGAGAAGCTGCCGGTCACGGTGCCCGGCAGGAGGTGGATGAGTTCCGCGGCGACGCCCCACGGGGTCTCGTCGCCGACCGCGATGTTGGCGACGGGGGTGAGGGCGGCGACGTAGGGCGGTTCGGTGAGGGGCTTGAAGCTCTCCGGGCCCGGGGCGACCGTGACCGTGAGGGCGCGGCGGGCGGCACGCAGGCCGATTTCGCCGGTGTGTGGGTCCTCGGGTGAGGGGGCTGCCGTGCCCGTCCAGCGGGCCAGTGCCCGTACCCGGTCGGCGGCGTCGGCGAGGCGTTCCTCCGGGAGTTCGCCCGTGCGTACCGCCGTGACCAGGGCGTCGCGCAGCCGCAGTACGGTCGCGTCGTCGGCCAGGCCGCCGCCCACGCAGATCGCGTCGGCTCCGGCGGCGACGGCGAGGACGCTGCCGCGTTCGATGCCGTAGGTGCCGGCGATGGCCCGCATCTCCATGCCGTCGGTGACGATGAGGCCGTCATAGCCGAGTTCGCCGCGCAGCAGGCCGGTCAGGATGCGCCGGGAGAGCGTGGCCGGGTGGTCGGGGTCCAGGGCCGGGACCAGGATGTGGGCGCTCATCACGGCCCGGGTGCCGGCGGCGATGGCCGCGCGGAACGGGGTGAGTTCGCGGTCGGTGAGCACGTCCGCGGGGATGTCGATGCGCGGGAGGGAGTGGTGGGAGTCGACGGCCGTGTCGCCGTGGCCGGGGAAGTGCTTGGTGCAGGCGGCGACCCCGGCGGACTGGATGCCTTCGACGTAGGCAGCGGTGTGCCGGGCGGCCAGGGCCGTGTCGGCGCCGAAGGAGCGGACGCCGATCACCGGGTTGGACGGGTTGGAGTTCACGTCGGCGGAGGGGGCCCAGTTGAGGTTCACGCCGCAGGCCGCGAGGCGGCGGCCCAGTTCGTGGGCGACGGCTCGCGTCAGCTCGACGTCGTCGACCGCGCCGAGCGCATGGTTGCCCGGGAAGGAGGAGCCGGACCGCACCTCGAGGCGGGTCACGTCGCCGCCTTCCTCGTCGATCGCGACCAGCACGTCGTCGCGCTCGGCCCGCAGCTGCGCGGTGAGCGCGGCCAGTTGGCCGGGCGAGGCGATGTTGCGGCCGAACAGGCCGACGGAGGCGAGGCCCTCGCCGAGCCGGCGCAGCAGCCAGTCGGGGGCGGTGGTGCCGGTGAAGCCGGGCTGGAGAACCGTCAGGGCGTCACGCGTGAGCGTGTCGGCACCGCTGGCGAGTGTCGTCATCGGGTGGGGTCATCCCTTCACGGCGCCCGCGGTCAGGCCCGCGGCCATCTTGCGCTGGACGAGGAGGAAGAGGGCGACGATGGGCACGGCCATCATCGTGGCGCCGGCCATCATCGGGGCGTATTCGGTGCCGTGCTTGGTGGTGAAGTTGCCGAGCCAGACGGTCGCGGTCTGGTTCTTCTGGCTGAGCAGCATCAGGGCGTAGAGGTACTCGTTCCAGGCCTGGATGAAGCCGTAGACCGAGGTGGCGACCATGCCGGGGGCCAGGAGCGGGAAGACGACCCGGAGGAAGGCGCCCGTGCGGGAGCAGCCGTCGACCATGGCCGCCTCCTCCAGTTCCTTCGGGATGTTGACGATGAAGCCGCGCAGCGTCCACACCGTGAACGGGAGGACGAAGGTCAGATAGGTGATGATGAGGCCGGTCAGCCGGTCGTACTGGCCCAGGTCGTTGAGCAGCAGGAACACCGGGATGATCATGGCGACCAGCGGCACCATCTGGACCGCCAGGATGCCCACGATCACGATCTTCCGGCCGCGGAAGGCGAACCGGGAGATGGCGAGCGCGGCCAGCAGCCCGACGGCCATGCCGATGACGACGACCGCCAGCGACACCACCAGGCTGCGGCCCACCGGGCCCCAGAAGTCGGCGATGTCCAGCGCCCGGCCGAAGTTGGCGAAGGTGATGCCGGTCGGCAGCAGGCTCGGGTCCGGGTCGATGGCGTCCTTGGCGGGCTTGAACGCCGTGTTGAGCATCCAGTAGAGCGGGAAGCCGGCGACGACGAAGACCAGGAGGCCGAGGAGGTTCCAGCCGAGCCGCGACTTGCGGCGGCCGGCTCCGGCGAGCGTGCTCATTCGACCTCTCCGATCTTCAGCATCTGCCGCATGTAGACGGCGACCACGCCGAGCAGCAGCAGGACGGTGATCAGCGCGATGGCGGAACCCTGCGCGTAGTCGTTGACCACGAACGCCCGGTCGTAGGAGTAGGTGTTGAGGACCTGGAACTCCGGCTCGGGGTGGCCGTTGCGCATGACGAACACCTGGGGGAAGACGCCCATGTCCCAGATGACCGACAGGGTCGTGAGCATCACGATGATCGGCTTGAGGACGGGCAGGGTGACGTAGCGGAAGACGCCCCAGGAGCCGGCGCCGTCCAGGCGGGCCGCCTCCTCCAGTTCCTTCGGGACCTGGGTGAGTCCCGCGCTGAGCGTGATGACCACGAAGGGCACCGCTCCCCACACCACCAGCAGCATGATCACGGCCAGGCCCTCCGGCCCGCTCGCGAACCAGTTGTGGCCGATCATCTCGACGCCGGGCAGCTTGCTGAGCAGCGCGTTGAAGACGCCGTAGTCCGAGTCGAAGAGCCACTTGAAGACGGTGGTCGCCACGATCACCGGCATGCCCCAGCTCGCCACCAGCACGATGTTGATGAGCACCTTCAGCCAGCCGGAGACCCGCTGGAGCAGCAGGGCGAGCGCCATGCCGATCACCATCGTGAAGACGACGGCCCCGGCAGCGAAGACGATGGTGCGCAGGACGACGGCCCAGAACTCGCCGTCCCCGAGCACCTTGGCGAAGTTGTCGAACCCGACCGACTCGGCCGGCTGGAAGCCCCACAGCTGGGACTGCCCGAACTTCTGGAAGGAGAGGGTGACCAGCCGGGCCAGCGGATAGCCCATGACCAGGGCGAGGATCAGCAGGCAGGGCGCGAGCAGCAGCCAGGGGGCCGTGGCCCCGCCCGACGGCCGCTTCACCCGTGGCGGCGCGTCGGCAAGGGGTGGCGGTGCCTGTCGCGGTGGCGGCACCTTGGCGGGGGTGGTGGTGTCTGCGGCACTCATCGCGTGCTCCTCGGCGCTCCCTCAGGTCTGACGACGGCGGGGCTCCGCCCGGTGAGGGAGCCCCGCCCGTAGGTCACTTCGTGTTGATGACCTTGTCGATCGCGGCGTCCGCGTCCTTGGCGGCGGCCTCGACCGACTTCTTGCCGGTGCCGATGCTCTGCAGCATGGTCTGCAGGATCTGCGCCTTCTCGACCTGGCCCCAGCCGGGGGCCATCGGGACGAACCAGTTGGACTCGGCCGCGGTGGCGGGGACCGCCGTCGCCGGGTCGTTCTTCAGCGTCGCGAGGTCGGTCTTGTTGTTGGGCAGATTGCCCTTGGCCATCAGGCCCTTCTGCCCGGAGGAGCCGGTGTAGGCGTTGATCCACTCGGCGGCCAGGTCCTGCGCGCCGGACTTCACCGGCACGGCGAGGTCGGAGCCGCCCAGGAAGACGGGCATGTTCTTGCCGGACGGGCCGGGCATCACGAAGTTCTCGAGGTTGCCCTTGAGCTTGCCGGTCTTGTCGTTCTTCGGGTCCTCGGCGGTCGCGCCCTCCCAGGCGGCGGCGAAGATCATGGCGGACTTGCCCTGGCCGTAGACGATATAGCGGTCGGACTCGTCCTTGGTCTTGTCGCCGTGCATGTAGGAGTCGACGACGTTCTTGAACTCCGTCAGGCCCTTGAGGGACTCGGGCGAGGAGAGAGAGGCCTTCCACTGGCCGCCCGACTCGGTGGCGATGGCGCCGCCGGCGTCGTAG
Organism: Streptomyces sp. NPDC057002; assembly: GCF_042673825.1. Classification (NCBI taxonomy): domain Bacteria; kingdom Bacillati; phylum Actinomycetota; class Actinomycetes; order Kitasatosporales; family Streptomycetaceae; genus Streptomyces; species Streptomyces sp. NPDC057002. Next base: position 1,034,195 of record NZ_JBHURZ010000003.1, on the reverse strand, counting down.
ACGAAGGACATGGCCGCGTACCAGTCGCGGGTGGGCTGGTACCAGGCGTTGTACTTGCCGCCCTCCTTCTTCTGGATCTTGTCCAGGGCGGCGGTCAGCTCCTTGTAGGTCTTCGGGGGCGTCTTCACACCGACCGAAGCCGCGATGTCCTTGCGCCAGTTGGCGACGCGGCCGCCGGCGTAGTACGGGACGCCGTAGGTCTTGTCCTCGTAGGTGACCGAGGCCTTGAGGCCGTCCAGCCAGGCGTCGGAGTTGTCGAACTTCGCCGGGTCCAGGGGAGCGAAGGCGCCCTTGACCATGTAGCCGAGCATCTCGGTGTTGCCCATCTCGACCACGTCGGGCGCCTTGTCGGTGGCGAGGACGGCGTCGAGCTTGGCGTTCTTGTCGGGCCAGCCGTAGTACTCGTGGTTGATCTTGAGACCGGGGTGCTTCTTCTGCACCGCCGCGTCGGCGGCCTTCACCAGCTGCGGCCAGTTGTTCTGGGCATCGACGGTGAGCCAGACGGTCAGCTCCTTGGCGTCCGCGCCGCCCTTGTCCGAATTCCCGCCCTCGCCCCCGCACGCCGCGATGGAGACCATCATGCCCGCGATACCGATCGCGGATATCAGCTTGCGCTTCACGCCACCCTCCTCAGCTGGACCATTGGTGTAGACCAGTAGGGAGGAGCTTGGCCTGGACCACGAGACCTGTCAAGAGGTCCGATAAGGCTCTGACCAGCCGTTATGCGACCTACATATGCAGGAACCTTTAAGTAATAAGCCAGCGAAATACCGGCTGTACACGCCATACTTCAGGTAGACCACTGGATGTTGTGGACTAGACCAAAAGCGGCGCCGACGGTATACAAGTGGGATCGTGTCGGCAGACCGAGCCGGGAAGGCGGAGCATGAGCACCGACGTCAGCAGTGCGGAGAACGAGAACGGGGCGCCCGTCCGTACCGCACGCGTGCCCAAGTACTACCGCCTGAAGAAGCACCTGCTCGACATGACGGACACACAGGCGCCCGGCACACCGGTCCCGCCCGAGCGCACGCTGGCCGCGGAGTTCGACACCTCGCGCACGACCGTGCGCCAGGCACTTCAGGAGCTGGTCGTCGAGGGGCGCCTGGAGCGCATCCAGGGCAAGGGCACGTTCGTCGCCAAGCCGAAAGTCTCCCAGGCGCTGCAACTGACCTCGTACACCGAGGACATGCGCGCCCAGGGCCTGGAACCCACCTCGCAGCTGCTGGACATCGGCTACATCACCGCTGACGACCGCCTCGCCGGCCTGCTCGACATCGCGCCCGGCGGACGCGTGCTGCGCATCGAGCGGCTGCGCATGGCCAACGGCGAGCCGATGGCCATCGAGACCACCCATCTGTCCGCCAAGCGCTTCCCCGCGCTGCGGCGGTCGCTGGTGAAGTACACGTCCCTGTACACCGCGCTGGCGGAGGTCTACGACGTCCATCTCGCGGAGGCCGAGGAGACCATCGAGACGTCGCTGGCCACCCCGCGCGAGGCCGGCCTGCTCGGCACGGACGTCGGCCTGCCGATGCTGATGCTGTCCCGGCACTCGCTGGACCGGGAGGGGCAGCCGGTGGAGTGGGTGCGGTCGGTGTACCGGGGGGACCGGTACAAGTTCGTGGCCCGGCTGAAGCGGCCTGTCGAGTAGCGCCCGACGCGGACCGCTGGTGAGCCCCGGTTTCTATTGGGTGTCGCATTGCGGACGAGGGGTTCCGTTCCCGCCGCATGCTGACCTAGATTGCCTGCGCATTACACAGGTGATCACTGAGGGGACGGAGCCGCCTGATGTCGCAAGCCCCAGAAGCCGGTAGAGGTCCGGTGGTGACGCCGATGCGCGTCGTCATCGGCGTCTGCCTCCTAGCGCCCTTCGTGGCCATGCTGTGGGTCGGCTCGTACGCCAAGACCGACCCGGCCTTCATCGGCATACCGTTCTTCTACTGGTATCAGATGGCGTGGGTGCTCATCTCCACCGCGCTGACGATGACCGCCTACAAGCTGTGGCAGCGTGACCAGCGCGCCCGTAAGGAAGGTGCGCGGTGAAGGACGGCGTGAACGGCGTCGCACTCGCCGTCTTCATCTTCTTCTTCCTGCTCGTCACGGTCATGGGCTTCCTGGCCTCACGGTGGCGCAAGGCCGAGAACGAGAACAGCCTGGACGAGTGGGGCCTGGGCGGCCGGTCGTTCGGCACCTGGGTCACCTGGTTCCTGCTCGGTGGCGACCTGTACACGGCGTACACCTTCGTGGCCGTACCGGCGGCGATCTACGCGGCGGGCGCGGCGGGCTTCTTCGCGGTGCCGTACACGATCCTGGTCTACCCGCTGATCTTCACCTTCCTCCCCCGCCTGTGGTCGGTGTCCCACAAGCACGGGTACGTGACGACGTCCGACTTCGTGCGGGGCCGCTTCGGCTCCAAGGGCCTGTCGCTGGCCGTGGCCGTCACCGGCATCCTCGCGACCATGCCGTACATCGCGCTCCAGCTCGTCGGCATCCAGGCCGTGCTGGACGTGATGGGCGTCGGCGGCGGCGAGGACACCAACTGGTTCATCAAGGACCTGCCGCTGCTGATCGCGTTCGGTGTGCTGGCGGCCTACACGTACTCCTCGGGCCTGCGTGCCCCGGCGCTGATCGCCTTCGTCAAGGACACCCTGATCTACATCGTCATCGCGGTGGCGATCATCTACATCCCGATCAAGCTGGGCGGCTTCGACGAGATCTTCGCCAGGGCGGGCGACGCGTACAGCCAGACCAACCCGGCGACGGGTGCGGCACGCGGTGCGCTGGTGCCGCCGGAGGCTGGCCAGTGGACGTACGCCACGCTGGCGCTCGGCTCGGCGCTCGCGCTGTTCATGTACCCGCACTCGATCACTGCGACGCTGTCCTCGCGCAGCCGTGAGGTGATCCGCCGCAACACCACGATCCTGCCGCTGTACTCGCTGATGCTGGGCCTGCTCGCGCTGCTCGGTTTCATGGCGATCGCGGCCGGGATCAAGGTGCAGAACGGGCAGCTGGCGATCCCGCAGCTGTTCGAGACGATGTTCCCGGACTGGTTCGCCGGTGTGGCCTTCGCGGCGATCGGCATCGGGGCGCTCGTGCCGGCGGCCATCATGTCCATCGCGGCCGCGAACCTCTTCACCCGCAACATCTACAAGGACTTCCTCAAGCCGGACGCCACGCCGGCGCAGGAGACCAAGGTCTCCAAGCTGGTCTCCCTGCTGGTGAAGGTGGGCGCGCTGGCCTTCGTCCTCACCATGGACAAGACCGTCGCCATCAACTTCCAGCTGCTCGGCGGCATCTGGATCCTGCAGACCTTCCCGGCCCTGGTCGGCGGCCTGTTCACCCGCTGGTTCCACCGCTGGGCGCTGCTCGCGGGCTGGGCGGTCGGCATGATCTACGGCACTGCCGCCGCGTACGGGGTCGCCTCGCCGACCCAGAAGCACTTCGGCGGCTCGTCGAAGGAGATCCCCGGCATCGGCGAGATCGGCTACATCGGCCTCACGGCGTTCGTCCTGAACGTGGTGGTGACGGTGGTCCTCACCTTCGCCCTGAAGGCCCTCAAGGCCCCCGACGGCATCGACGAGACCAAGCCGGAGGACTACACGGCGGACGCGGGCGACCCGGGGGTCCAGGTGGAGCTTCCGCCGGCCACCGCGGGCTCCGCCCACTAGAACCGACCGGGCACGTACGCCCGCAGCGGGCCGCCGGTAATCAACCACACCGGCGGCCCGCTGTCGTACACACTCACGCCATGGACACCTTGATCCGGCGAGTGAAGCCCACCGAGTACGGCCCCCTCGGCGAGATGACGGCCCACGCCTATCTCGCCGACGGCCTTCTCGACTTCGGCGAGAGCGACGAGTACCTCCACGAACTGCGAGACGTCGCCAGACGGGCAGCCGCAGCCGACGTCCTGGTCGCCGTCGAGAACGACACCCTCCTCGGCGGCGTCACCTTCGTACCGTCCGGCGGCCCCATGGCCGACATAGCCGGCCCGGGAGAGGCCGAGATACGGATGCTCGCGGTCTCGCACACCGCCCGCGGCCGCGGCACCGGCGAGGCCCTCGTAGCCGCCTGCATCGACCGCGCACGGGCCACGCCCGGCTGCGTCCGCATCGTGCTGTCGACCCAGCGCACCATGCGCACAGCCCACCGCATCTACGAACGCCTGGGTTTCACCCGCACTCCCGAGCGCGACTGGAACCCGCTCCCGCAGCTGGCGGACATCACTCTCCTCACCTACCAGTTGACGCTCTGAAACCAGCACGACACAACATCTGGGGGTGCCGCCCGAACCCGGCACAAGATGTATGCTCGTGCTCGCTGTCGCCGCAGGGGAATCCGGTGCGAATCCGGAACTGTCCCGCAACGGTGTACTTGTGCATGTCTGTTCCCAGAACGCCACGCACAGGAGTCAGTCCGAGGACCTGCCGACAGCGCACCCGGCCGTCCGGCCGGGGTGCCCTGACGTCCGGGCCTCGTGGAATGGGCCGGTGGACGCGACGCCGTGTGCGCTCGTGTGCTGCCCCCTGCCCTGTGCGAGGCCCCTTGCCGAGCGAGGGAGAGCCCCACGTGACCATCGCGCCAGCCGAACCGGTCTCAGCTTCCGAAGAAGAGCACGACGGTCCCGGTGCCGCGCTGCTGCGGACCCTGACCGAGCTGACCGCCGATCTCCCCGACGCCGACCCCGGCCGGGTCGCCGCCGCCGCGCTGCGCGGCCGGTCCGCGCGGGGGGCCGTGCCGGATGTCATCGTGGAACTGCGCGAGCTCGCGACGGAGTCGGCCGCCGGCCTCATCTCCGAGGACCCCGCCTACTCCCGGCTGGCCGCGCGCCTGCTGACGATCGGCATCCGCGAAGAGGCCGCCTCCCAGGGCGTCACGTGCTTCACCGAGTCCGTCGCGGTCGGCCACCGGGAGGGGCTGATCGCCGACCGGACCGCCGAGTTCGTGCGCCTGCACGCCGCCCGGCTCGACGCGCTCATCGACCGGGCCGCCGACGACCGCTTCGGCTACTTCGGCCTGCGGACGCTGCACAGCCGCTACCTGCTCCGCCACCCGATCACCCGCAAGGTCGTCGAGACGCCCCAGCACTTCATGCTGCGCGTCGCCGCCGGCCTCGCCGAGGACGACACGGCACAGGCCGTCGACGAGGTCGCCGCGCTCTACGGGCTCATGAGCCGCCTCGACTACCTCCCGTCCTCCCCCACCCTCTTCAACTCCGGCACCCGGCACCCCCAGATGTCGTCCTGCTACCTCCTCGACTCCCCCAAGGACGAGCTGGACTCGATCTACGACCGGTACCACCAGGTGGCGCGGCTGTCGAAGCACGCGGGCGGCATCGGGCTGTCCTACTCCCGTATCCGTGCGCGCGGTTCGCTGATCCGCGGCACCAACGGCCACTCCAACGGCATCGTCCCGTTCCTGAAGACGCTCGACGCCTCGGTCGCCGCCGTGAACCAGGGCGGTCGCCGCAAGGGCGCGGCCGCGGTCTATCTGGAGACCTGGCACTCCGACATCGAGGAGTTCCTGGAGCTGCGCGACAACACCGGCGAGGACGCCCGCCGTACGCACAATCTGAACCTGGCGCACTGGGTGCCGGACGAGTTCATGCGGCGGGTGAACGCCGACGGGCAGTGGTCGCTGTTCTCCCCCTCTGACGTTCCCGAGCTGGTCGACCTGTACGGCGAGGAGTTCGACGCCGCGTACCGGGCGGCCGAGGCGAAGGGCCTGGCGAGGAAGACCCTGCCCGCCCGTGAGCTGTACGGCCGAATGATGCGCGCCCTCGCGCAGACCGGCAACGGCTGGATGACCTTCAAGGACGCCGCCAACCGCACCGCCAACCAGACGGCCGAGCCGGGCCACGTCGTCCACTCCTCCAACCTCTGCACGGAGATCCTGGAGGTCACCAGCGACGGGGAGACGGCGGTCTGCAACCTGGGCTCGGTCAACCTGGGTTCCTTTGTCGACACATCGACCGGCGATCTCGACTGGGAACGGCTGGACGAGACCGTCCGTACGGCCGTCACGTTCCTCGACCGGGTCGTGGACATCAACTTCTACCCGACCGAGCAGGCGGGCCGCTCCAACGCCCGGTGGCGTCCGGTCGGCCTCGGGGCCATGGGCCTGCAGGACGTCTTCTTCAAGCTGCGCCTGCCCTTCGACTCGCCCGAGGCCAAGGCGCTCTCCACCCGTATCGCCGAGCGCGTCATGCTCGCCGCGTACGAGGCCTCCGCCGACCTCGCCGAGCGCAGCGGCCCGCTGCCGGCCTGGGAGAAGACCCGTACGGCCAGGGGCGTGCTGCACCCCGACCACTACGACGTGGAGCTGACCTGGCCCGAGCGCTGGGCGGCCCTGCGCGAGCGCATCGCCACGACCGGCATGCGCAACTCCCTGCTCCTCGCCATCGCGCCCACGGCCACCATCGCCTCCATCGCGGGCGTGTACGAGTGCATCGAGCCGCAGGTGTCCAACCTGTTCAAGCGCGAGACGCTGTCGGGTGAGTTCCTCCAGGTCAACTCCTACCTGGTGGACGAGCTCAAGCGGCTCGGCGTGTGGGACGCCCGCAGCCGGGAGGCGCTGCGCGAAGCGAACGGCTCGGTGCAGGAGTTCGCCTGGATCCCCGAGGACGTACGGGCGCTCTACCGGACGGCGTGGGAGGTCCCGCAGCGCGGTCTGATCGACATGGCGGCGGCCAGGACACCGTTCCTGGACCAGTCCCAGTCCCTGAACCTCTTCATGGAGACGCCGACCATCGGCAAGCTCTCCTCGATGTACGCGTACGCCTGGAAGGCCGGGCTGAAGACGACGTACTACCTGCGTTCGCGTCCGGCGACCCGCATCGCCCGCGCGGCCCAGGCCACTGTCCCCGTGCAGGCCGCCACCCCGGACCCCGAAGCGGTCGCCTGCTCCCTGGAAAACCCCGAGTCCTGCGAGGCCTGCCAGTAATGACCACCCGGAATCTTCTCGACCCCGGCTTCGAGCTCACCCTGCGCCCCATGCGCTACCCGGACTTCTACGAGCGCTACCGGGACGCCATCAAGAACACCTGGACCGTGGAGGAGGTCGACCTCCACTCGGACGTGACCGACCTCGCCAAGCTGTCCCCGATGGAGCAGCACCTGATCGGCCGGCTGGTCGCCTTCTTCGCCACGGGCGACTCGATCGTCGCGAACAACCTGGTGCTGACGCTGTACAAGCACATCAACTCCCCCGAGGCGCGGCTGTATCTGAGCCGGCAGCTCTTCGAGGAGGCCGTGCACGTCCAGTTCTATCTGACGCTGCTGGACACCTATCTCCCCGACCCGGAGGACCGTGCCGCCGCGTTCGACGCGGTGGAGAACATCCCCTCCATCCGCGAGAAGGCCGGGTTCTGCTTCAAGTGGATGGACTCGGTGGAGAAGCTGGACCGGCTGGAGACCCAGGCCGACCGCCGCCGCTTCCTGCTGAACCTGATCTGCTTCGCCGCGTGCATCGAGGGCCTGTTCTTCTACGGCGCCTTCGCCTACGTCTACTGGTTCCGCAGCCGCGGCCTGCTGCACGGCCTGGCCACCGGCACCAACTGGGTGTTCCGGGACGAGACGATGCACATGTCCTTCGCCTTCGACGTGGTCGACACCGTCCGCAAGGAGGAGCCGGAGCTGTTCGACGACCAGCTCGAGCAGCAGGTCACGGACATGCTGCGGGAGGCCGTCGAGGCCGAGCTGCAGTTCGCGCGCGACCTGTGCGGTGACGGCCTCCCGGGCATGAACACCGAGTCGATGCGGCAGTACCTGGAGTGCGTCGCCGACCAGCGGCTCACCCGGCTCGGCTTCGCTCCGGTGTACGGCTCCGAGAACCCCTTCTCCTTCATGGAGCTCCAGGGGGTTCAGGAGCTGACCAACTTCTTCGAGCGGCGCCCCTCGGCGTACCAGGTGGCGGTGGAGGGCACCGTCGACCTGGACGAGGACTTCTGAGCCCGCTCGCTCTCCCGGGCCTCCTGGGCCTCCCTGATCTGACGGTCGACGCGCCTGTCGCGCACGATGCCGATCACTGACGGGAGGACCAGGAGGACCAGCGTCCCGAGTACGAAGATCATTGCGATGAATGTCTGTGCCTGGTTCGTTTCCATGGACACCACTGTCGCGCCGATGACTCCTTACCGTCAGTGGCAGTACTGCCGTAGACCCTCGAATTACTGCCATAGACGAGGCACACTGGATACATGCTCCAGAACGTGGCCGCCGTCCTGCTCGACGGCGTGAACCCTTTCGAACTGGGTGTGGTGTGCGAGGTCTTCGGCACCGACCGCAGCGACGACGGCCTGCCGGTCTACGATTTCGCGGTCGCCTCGGCCGAGGGCCCGGCGCTGCGCATGAACTCGGGCGTCTCCCTACAGGTCGAGCACGGCTTGGAGCGGCTGGAGACGGCCGATCTGATCGCGGTGCCGGCCGGGCACAGCTACGCCTCCCGTGAGTTCCCGCCGGAGCTGCTGGACGCCCTGCGGCGCGGGGTCGCCCGCGGCTCCCGGGTGCTCAGCGTCTGCTCCGGCGCCTTCGTGCTGGCCGCGGCCGGGCTGCTGGACGACCGCCGCTGCGCCGTGCACTGGAAGCACGCGCGGGACCTCGCCCGGCAGTACCCCCGGGCGGTCGTGGAGCCGGACGTGCTCTACGTCGACGAGGACCCGGTGATCACCTCCGCCGGCACGGCCGCCGGGATCGACGCCTGCCTTCACCTGGTGCGCAAGGAGCAGGGCACCGAGGTCGCCAACAAGATCGCCCGGCGGATGGTGGTGCCGCCGCACCGTGACGGCGGCCAGGCCCAGTACATCGAGCGCCCGCTGCCGCACTCCGAGGGGGACACGATCGGCGACGTGCTGTCGTGGATGGAACGCCACCTCGACGAGGAGGTCACCGTCGAGCAGCTGGCCGCCCACGCCCATATGTCCCCGCGCACCTTCGCCCGCCGCTTCCAGCAGGAGACCGGGACGACTCCCTACCGCTGGGTCCTGCGCCAGCGGCTGCTGGAGGCCCAGCGGCTGCTGGAGGCGACGGACGAGACGATGGACGCGATCGCCGGCCGAACGGGGTTCGGCAACGCGGCCACGCTGCGCCATCACTTCGTCCGGGCGGTGGGCACCACCCCGAACGCCTACCGGCGCACGTTCAGGGGCCCCGAAGCGGCCTGACGGTCACCGGCCCTCACCTCGGCACCGGCCGCAGCAGCAGGTCGTGCGGCCGGAGCGTGATGCCGACGCGCGTGCCGTCGTTCGAACCGGCCACCTGCTCGAAGCGGTACTTCGTGGCCAGCGCCGCCGTGATCAGCGTCAGCTGGGCCATCGAGAAGTGGTCGCTCGGGCACTTGCGGTTGCCGACGCTGAACGGGCTCATGGCGTGCTTCGGGATGTCCTTGACGCGGTCCGGCAGCCAGCGATCGGGGTCGAACTCCAGGTTCCGCTCGTACGACTTCGCGTCGCGCTGGATCGCGAACGGGCTGTAGACGATGTCCGCCCCGGCCGGAATCCGGTATCCGCCGAGTTCCGTGTCCCGTACCGCCCGGCGCGTCAGAATCCAGACGGCGGGGCGCAAACGCATGGCCTCGACGACGACATTGTTGGTGTGCCTGAGTCCCCGGACGTCCTTGAATGCCACCGGCCTCCCACCGGTGACGGCTTCTACTTCGTCACGCACCCGGTCCGCCTGTTCCGGGTGTTCCGCGAGCATATGCAACAGCCACATGATCGTGGAGGCGATGGTTTCGCTGCCGGGGGTGAGGATCGCGACGACCTGATCGTGGATCTCCTGTTCCCCGATGGGGTCGCCATTCTCGTCCTTCGCCTCCAGCAATGCCGTCAGCAAATCGTCCGGCTTTTGACCGGATGCCCGGCGCTCGGCGACGATCTCGTCGACCAGGAGATGCAAATCGGCCAATGCCCGGTTGAATTCACGGTTGGCCGGGAGCGGCAGCTTGTAGAGCGGCCCGAGCGGGACCACCATCCGCCGGTACATGCCGCGGAAGACGGTGGCGAGCGCGACGCACAGCCGCTCCGCCCGCTCGTCCATGTAGTCGCCGCGCAGCAGACAGCGGGCCGCGACGCGCACGGCCACCCGGAAGGACTCGGAGGTGCAGTCGACGGTGTCGCCGGGCCTCCAGCGCTCGGCCAGCGCGTGCGCCTCCTCCTCCATGATCGGCCCGTAGGCGGGGATGGCGTCGAGCCGGAAGGCGGGCTGGATGGTGCGCCGCTGGCGCCGGTGCCGCGGCCCGTTCGCCGTGGCCACCCCCTCCTTGCCGAGCAGGCCCTCCAGGGACTCCCAGAGCGGCCCGGCGATGATGAAGTCGTTGCTCAGCGCCAGTGCGCCGGTGAGGTCCGGGGTGGTGACGGCGTACACGGTCTTCGGCCCGAGCTTCAGGCGGACCACGTCACCGTGGTCGCGCAGCCGGGACATGAACGCCAGCGGGTCGCGCACGAGCTTCAAGCCGTGACCGAGGCCGGGGACTCCGCCGCCCGCCCGGGGCGGCTCACGCAGATCCGGTGCCAGGGCTTCGGGTTGCACAGACTCGACGGTCATTTCTCACCTGCCGCTTCGTTGTTGACGTACGGGGGCGTGGACCGGTCGTCCCAGCTGTCGACCATGTACCGGCCGGACTCGTGGTGGAACCAGTAGACGGAACTGAACCAGTTGCGCATATTGCCCAGACAGGCCCGCACGGCGGCGCTCAGTTCCTTTCCCCGCACGGTGCCGTCGGCGAGGTCGTCAGCGAACAGTAATGCTTCCTGTTCGACGTCAAGGAACTCATTGATGCAATTCTCGACACGGCACCTCAGGTCCACGACCGCCTGCTCCAGAGTCAGCTTCTCATGAGTGATGAGACTGATTCCGAGATTGTGCACCTCGTCGCCCGCTATTTCCTTGGGAAGGGAGCAGAGGTCGTTGTACCATGCGGCGAATTCCTGACTCAGCAGCGCTGCCCGTCGGTATGCCGGGTGTTTCCTGACGGGGTCGGGTATTTCACATCCCGCGGCTGGCTCCAGGAGGTCCGTCCATATCCAGTGGGCGAAGGTGAGCCGGCGCAACCGGAGATATTCGTCGACCGTGGGCACGATTCCGTGGGTACGGTTGTGGAACTCCCGGTCGTACGCGTCGACCACCGCGTGGAAGTGCCGGGCGAACCGGAGGTTCCAGGTCCTCGGCAGGAACGCGTACAGCCGCAGCACGCTGTCCGCGAACCCGGCGACCAGTGGGTCCTCGTGGTGCAGATGAGCCCCGGGGAAGTCGAGGGCCGTGTGCAGCCGGTCCCGCAGCCGCCGCCAGGCGACCGGACGGCCGTGCACGATGTCGCGGTCGTGCCGGTCGTCCCAGACGAAGAACCAGGCGCTGTAGTCCGCGATCGCCTGGAGGACCTCGTCGGGGGCACCGATGTAGTACCCGGCCATGAGGTCGGTGTAGCAAAGGCCGTCGGCATATTCCTCCACCTTGTCCGCGGGCATGAGCCGCTTTTCGAGCAGCCAGGCCCGGGTCTTCTCCTGGCACTTCGGCCAATACGGGTGGAGTTGCCGGGGAAACGCCGCCTCGATCACCGGTAGAGAGAGCGACGGTGGAACTGCCATGGTGGTCGGTGTCGATGTGGTGCCGTCTGGCAAAGCATGCACGAACTAACCCCTCTCAGCCGCCAGTTGGCGCGGGCGCCCCTCCCTTCGTGCCGGGCGTGCGCCGTTGCATACCCCGCTCATCCCATTCAGCACTACAACTGACCGTTCTGGGAACGCATTTGCTTCATTCACTACCCCACAGTGCCGGGATCCTCCCGGTGTGTGACTGGTAACGGATCACCAGGAGAGCAGAAGCGATCGAACGTGCGACGGACAGACGAACGGCACAGGCGAACGGCGTCTGTTCGGGACGGGATTCCCGAACAGACGCCGTTCGCCTGGTGCTCGTGAGGTCTCAGTCGTTCGCGACCACGGGGTAGCGAGGCTCGTTCTCGGCCATCTGCCGCAGCGCGTCCTTGCGCTCCCGCTTGGAGAGCCGGTCGATGTACAGGTAGCCGTAGAGGTGGTCGGTCTCGTGCTGCAAACACCGAGCGAAGTAACCGGTGCCGCGCACCTTGATCGGGTTGCCCTTCTCGTCCTGCCCGGTCACCTCGGCGTAGTCGGGCCGGGCGAGCGGCGCGTACGCGGTGGGCACCGACAGGCAGCCCTCGTTGCTGTCGTCCAGCCGGCGCTTCTCGGCGGGCAGTTCGACGAGCCTGGGGTTGCAGACCACGCCGGTGTGCCGGGCGCCGTCGTCGTCGGGGCAGTCGTAGATGAAGACCTTCAGGTCGACACCGATCTGGTTGGCGGCCAGGCCCACGCCCTCGGCGGTGCGCTGGCTGGCGAACATGTCCGCGACGAGCTGCTGGAACTCCTCGCCGAACTCGGTGACGTCCTTGCACTCCTTGTGCAGCACCGGGTTCCCGACCACCGTGATCGGCCGCGAGGTCCCCCGCTCCCGCCAGGCCGCCTCGCGCTCCTCGCAGTCCTCCGTGTCGATCACGTACCCCTCGTCATCGACGGGGAGCACGCCCGCGTGCTGCTGATCGGTGTCCTGCTGAGCCATGACGTTACGTACGCCTTCCTGAACCAAACCGGGCTGAGATGCGGATACAGACTACGCCGCTGTTCGGACGCCCTTCTTTGTCTTGGGGGCGCGGGGAACTGCGCGAGCAACCACGACGCAGCGGCACCCGACAACGGCGCTAACAGACCTCTTCCAGATCCCGCCAGTCACGGGAATCAGGACTGTCGGCCACCCACCCGTCCAGCAACCCCCGCACAAGAGACGCCGGCGCAGCCAGCCCACACTCCCGCTCCGGCACCCACAGCTGCCCGTCCGTCCGATGCCCCAGCGGCCCGGGATGCCCCGGCTCACTGTGATCATGCGGATCGAGATGCTCCCCGTCACCCTCGTCCGACGGCATCCGGGACTCGGAACACATCCGGCACAGCAAGCGCACCGAAGAGGACCAGTCCTCCGCGGCGAACCCGGCATCCCCCGCCAGCTGCTCCAGCGCGTCCCGGTCCGCCTCGGTCGCCGCCTCCAGCAGCACCACCCACGTCGGCACCGGCGACGGCGCCCACAGCTCGATCTCGTCGAACACCGGGTACGTGTGCCCGGCGGCCGTGGTCCGCTCCCCGTGCGGCACCCCGTCGTGCAGCACGACCTCGCCCCAGCGCCGCCCCGACGACGGCAGCGGAATGGACAGCACCTCGATCCGCGCGGGATCCAGCCGCCGCCCCCACACGACCTCGGCCTCCCCCTCCGGGGACAGCCGTACGGCCGCGCTGCCGAGGTCCATGCCGACGGGCTCGCCGGCGGCCGTGGCGGAACCCGGCATCCGCAGCCCGTAGGCCTGCCAGGCGCGCCGGGCCAGCGGCCAGTCCTGGAGGGCGGTCGCGGCGATGCCGACGTTCCACCAGTCGGGCGCGCCGGTGTCCCGGTCGAGCAGGGCCACGGCCCTGAGGCCCGCCGCCCGCGCCTGCTCCCAATCGTGCCGGAACTTGTGCAGCAGGGCCAGGTTGAACCACGACTCGGACAACCAGGGCTCCAGGTCGGCGGCACGTGTCAACAGTGCGCCCGCGTCCTCGTACCGGCCGTCGCCGATAAGTGTGAACGCCCGGTCTGTGGCCTGCCGCCAGGAGGCGGAGGGCCGGTGCCGTCCCTTGCCGAAGATCCTCACGATTCCCGCCTGCCAGTTCCGTGCGGTGGGCTGGCCGTAGCTGTGTTTCGAGCCCCCGGACACCTTCTCCTTCGCATCCAACCACGTACGGCCTCCGAGGCGCTCATTACCCATGGGTTACCCAGCCACGGGCAGAGTCAGACTGCTCCTTGCCAGTACCCGGGCCAGTGATTCCACCACCTCCGGCGCGTACTTCCCGGCGGTGGCGAGCCGGAGTTCCTCCAGCGCCGTCAGCGGCCCGCCGGGCCCGCCTTCCCTGGACTTCTCCTCGTACGCGTTCACGGCCCGGACGATTCGCGCGGCGAGCGGCTGCTCGGCGTAGGGGTCGGCCTGCCGCTCCACGACCACGGCGACCGTCTCGTCGACCCCCGTATGACGTACGACGGCACCGCCGAGCAGCGCGATCCGCCGCTGTTCCGCCGCGGGCAGGTCGGCGGTGGCGCCCGCCGGCACCGGGTCGACGAGGCTCAGCTGGCCGATGTCGTGCATGAGCGCGGCGTACTCCAGCACGGCCAGTTCGGGCTCGGTCAGGCCCAGGTCCCGCCCCACCGCCTGGCCGAGCGCGGCGACGCGCCGGGCGTGCCCGCAGGGGGTGTAGCCGGCGACCTCGGTGGCCCGCGCGAGGGAGGCGATGGTCTGCCGGTAGGTGGCCCGGACGGCGGCGTACCGCCGGAACGACATCTGGGCGAGCAGCAGCGGCACGGAGAAGACGGGCAGCGCCCACAGCCCGACGACGGCGACCGCGAGCGCCATCACGGCCCCGGTCGCGATGACGGCGGACCCGATGCCGCACACGGCCCGCAGCTCGTCCCGCAGCACCGGGCCGAAGGGCCAGCCGGTGCGGGAGTGGGCCAGGGCGGCGGCGAGCACCGCGTCGCACAGGGCGGTCAGGGACAGCAGCGCGAGCAGCAGCAGCGCGTAGGCGGGTCCGCCCCAGTCGTCGAACATCCCCCGGTTGTACGGGGGCTGGAAGCACACGGCGACGAATCCGACGGTGAGCATGCGGCGCGCGAGATGGTCGAGCGTGGGCCCCTGCCCGCGCGCGACATGCGGCACGCTGCCGAGCAGTGAGGCGGCCAGTACGACGGCGACGACCTGGGCCAGGCCGTGGTGCGTGGCCCGCCCGCCGGCCTCCCCGAGCAGGGCGTACGACAGGGCCGCCGCGGCCCCGAGCGGTGCCGGTTCCCGGATCCGCGCGCCGTTGCGCCGGGTGAGCTCCCCGACGGTGACGAGGACCCCGAAGGCGAGGGCGACGCGGCGTTCCTCGAGTCCGTTGTAGAGGGTGACGGCGAGGGAGCTCGTGGCGAGGAGGGCGGCGGAGGCGTGGACGAGGGTGCGCAGGAGCGGCGCCCCGCACGCGCTCACCGGTGTGCTCCCGGCCGGCTGGAGACGGGCGCGCCGGGCGCGGGCACCCGGGGTGTGCGGGCGTCGTCGGCGGTCACCGCGGGGTGCCAGCCCGCCCGCCGTACGGCCTCGACCAGGGCCGCGACCATCACGGGGTCGAAGTGGCTGCCCGCGCACCGCTCCAGTTCCTCCAGGGCCACCGGGACGGGGCAGGCCCTGCTGTAGCTCCGGGTGGAGGTCATGGCGTCGAAGGCGTCGGCGACCGCCACGACCCGTGCGGACTCCGGGATCTGACGGCCCACCAGCCCGTACGGGTACCCGCTGCCGTCCAGCCGCTCGTGGTGGTGCAGTACGGCGGCACGGGCCTCCCCGAGGAAGCCGATGCCGCGCACCATCTCGTGCCCGTACTCGGGGTGCAGCTCGATCACGCGCCGTTCCTCGGGGGTCAGCGGCCCGTTCTTCCTGAGCAGCCGGGTGGGCACGCCCAGCTTGCCGACGTCGTGCAGGATCCCGGCGAAGCGGAGCACCTCGACGCGCTCGTCGTCCATGCCCAGCTCACGCGCGATCATCATGGACGCCTGCCCGACGCGCTCGCTGTGCCCGCGCGTGTACCCGTCCTTGATGTCCACAGCCTGGACCAGCGCCCGGATGGTCGCCTGGTGGGCGGCCCGTTCCCGGTGGTACTGCGCGAACGCCCACCACGAGACGCACATCGGCAGCAGCACGAGCAGCGCGGCCACGGGACCGTACGGGCTGCGCCACAGGACGGCCATCATCAGCCCGGCGAGCCCGTGCACGGCGATCGGCGCGAGCGAACGCGCCACCAGCCCCCGCCAGGCACGCCGCACCGGTACCCGCTCGGCGGCGGCGAGGATCCCGCCGTCCAGCAGCGCGAGCACCAGGCAGAACGCCAGCACGGCGGCCCCGGCCGGCCCGAGCGCGTAGGGGACGTCGCCCGCGACGACCGCGTCCCGCCCGCCGAGCACCCAGTGCACCCGGGCCGCGGCCCACACTCCGAGGACGAGCTGGGCGGCCCGCCAGATCCGCCGCAGCGCCACGGGCCGCTGCCCGACGGGCGAGAGCAGCGCGGCGGGCACGGCGACCAGGGCGGCGGCGGGCGCCGGCAGCAGGAAGGCGCCGGCGAGGAGCACGGGGTAGAAGGTCCCGGCCGGGTGCGAGATGCCGACGAACCGGGACCGGGCGACGCGCTCGCACCCGGCGTACAGCGCGGCGAGCAGGGCGACCGCCCACCAGGGCGTACGGACGCCCGGCAGCGGGAGCAGACAGCACAGGGCGGCGACGGCGACAGAGGCGACATACACACGTGCCCGAGCCGATACCGCTTCCATGAGCCCCTCCCCGGCCATGTCCGTCAGGCCGGGAGCCTAGGACGGCACTGGGGGGCTCCACGGGCCGATAGCCCGTGGATTAGCACGTTCGAGTGACGCGTTCGAGGGTGACTTGAGGATGACTACCCCTGGAGAGGCGGGGTAGTTGAAAAGCGCAGGAGTGTCAGGACTCCTGGGGCGTGGCAGGCGAGGCCGTGACGTCCTGGTCGGGGACCGCCTGGCCGGAACGGATCAGGTCGATCCGCCCCATGACCTTGGCCCGCAGGTCGCCCGGCACGTCGTCATGCCCGCAGCAGCGCTTGACCAGCTTCTTCACGGCCTGCTCGAGCCCGTACTTCTCGAGGCAGGGCGAGCATTCCTCGAAGTGGTGCTCGAACTTCACGCAGTCCGAGTCCGGCATCTCACGGTCGAGGAACTCGTAGAGATGATCGAGGATTTCGCTGCAATCCGTCTCGTGCGGCTCTCCGCAGCTCATGACCCCGAGCCTTTCGCTTCGTTCGACTCTCCGGCGCCGGCCGGGACCATCCCACGGTCACGGGCGTAGTCCTCCAGCATGCCGCGCAGCTGACGGCGGCCCCGGTGCAGCCGGGACATCACCGTACCGATGGGTGTCCCCATGATGTCGGCGATCTCCTTGTAGGCAAACCCCTCGACGTCCGCGAGATACACGGCGATACGGAACTCCTCGGGGATCGCCTGGAGCGCTTCCTTCACGTCCGAGTCGGGCAGGTGGTCGAGCGCCTGCGACTCCGCGGAGCGCAGACCGGTCGACATGTGCGACTCGGCGCGGGCGAGCTGCCAGTCCTCGATCTCCTCGGCCGCGGAGCGCTGAGGTTCGCGCTGCTTCTTGCGGTACGAGTTGATGAAGGTGTTGGTGAGGATCCGGTACAGCCACGCCTTGAGGTTGGTGCCCTCGCGGAACTGGTGGAAGGACGCGTACGCCTTGGCGTACGTCTCCTGCACCAGGTCCTCGGCGTCGGCCGGGTTGCGCGTCATGCGCAGCGCGGCCGAGTACATCTGGTCGAGGAACTCGAGCGCGTCCCGCTCGAAGCGCGCACTGCGCTCCGCGGCCGTCTCCGCGCCCGTGCCGCCCTGGCCCTCGGGCTGCTCCGCCTGGCCGTGTTCGGTCCCTGCGTCGGTCCCAGTGACCGGACCCACCTCCTCGAGTGTTCTCGTGAGACCGAGACCGGTCTCACCCGAATCGGAGGATAGACGACGATCCGGTCCGCCCGCCGCCC
This sequence comes from Streptomyces sp. NPDC057002, assembly GCF_042673825.1. Taxonomy (NCBI): domain Bacteria; kingdom Bacillati; phylum Actinomycetota; class Actinomycetes; order Kitasatosporales; family Streptomycetaceae; genus Streptomyces; species Streptomyces sp. NPDC057002. The sequence goes on along the minus strand of NZ_JBHURZ010000003.1, from coordinate 1,016,575 downwards.
GAACAGGGGCGGTCCTGGCCGCGTGCAGCACCGTCCACTCCAGGTCGGCACGGCTGCTGCGGCTCGGGCAGATGGTCGAACCCATGCGGCGGACTTCCTCTCCTACGGCGTCTGTGCTGGTCTCCAGCACGTACGTCCCGCACAACAGTGCTCGCCGCCCCGGCATTCCCGGAGCTTTACCCGAGTGACCCGGTCCACTCCAGGACCGCGTCCGTGATGAGCGCCACGGCCTCCTCCTGCGAGATCTCCGCACGCTTGGGGACGGCGAAGCCGTGATCGCCGTACGGCACCTCGACGAATTCGTACGAACCCGCCGGGAATTCCTCCGGCTTCCCGAACGGGTCGTTCCCGCCCTGGACAACCAGGGTGGGCACCCCGGAACCGAGCAGTTCGTCCGCCCGGGACTTCTCCGGCTTGCCCGGCGGGTGGAGCGGGAAGCTGAGGGCGAGGACCGCGTGGGCGCCCAGTTCGACTGCGGTACGGCAGGCCACCCGGGCCCCGGCGCTGCGGCCGCCGGACACGACCGGCAGTCCGGGCCCGGCCAGCGCGGGCCAGATGCCGCGCCAGCCGACGTCCAGGGTCTTGGGCGCGGGCGCCAGCTTCTTCCCGGCCACCCGCCAGGGCTGCTCCACACGGGCCACGGTCACCCCGTGGGCGGGGAGGACGGCGGCCAGTGCCGTCAGATCGCGGGCCTCGATACCGCCGCCGGCGCCATGGCTGACGGCGAGCACCAGCCGCGCCTTCTTCGCCCGGTGCCAGGTGATCCGGGCGGGGCCCGCCTCGGTCTCGATGATCTCGGTCGTGTCGGAACTCACGTCAGAAGAGTGTGCCCTCTTCGGGGCCTTCCAGCTCCTTCAGCAGCTCCGGCCCGTTGTTCCGGACGTTGCTGACGGCCGTGGTGACCGGGTAGGCGCGCATCAGCCCGGCGGGCGGCGGGGCGAGCAGCCCGCGCAGGTCGTCTGCGTCCGTGCGGGACGGGTCCAGCCAGGCGTCCCAGCGGTCGGGCGTGAGCATCAGCGGCATCCGGGGGTGGATCTCGGCCAGGGCCCGGGGACCGTCCGCCGGGGACACCGCCAGCGGGCTCGTCTCGGCCTCGGTGGTGATGACGGAGCACGTCACCCACCAGGACTGCGGGTGGTCGTCGGGCAGCGTCCTGTCCTTCCAGAACTCGTACAGCCCGGCCATGGCGAAGACCGACCCGTCGGCCGGTGTCACGAAGTACGGCTGCTTGCGGGGCCGCTTCTTCTTCCCCTCGACCTCCAGCTCGCGCTCCTGGGTGCCGGTGACCCACTCGTAGTAGCCGTCGGCCGGCAGGACGCAGCGCCGGGAGGTGAAGGCGCGACGGAAGGACGGCTTCTCGTGGACGGTCTCCGCGCGGGCGTTGATCATCCGGGCGCCGCCCTCGGGCGTCTTCGACCAGGACGGGACGAGCCCCCACTTCAGCTTGCGCAGCTGCCGAACCGGCCGCGGGTCGTCCACGTCTTTCAGAGGGCGGTCGAGGACGGCGTAGACCTCTTTGGTGGGCGCCACGTTGTAGTCCGGCTCGAGGGTCTCCTCGGGCTCCCACTTCTCGATCTCAAAGATTCCTGCGAGATCCTCTGGCCTGCGACTCGCTGAATACCGTCCGCACATACGTGCCACACTGCCAGATTCCATCCGACCACAGGGAGCCAACGCCTTACATGGACAGCACCGCTACCGCCTCGCTCGCCTCCCTCTGGGACGAGGTCTCCGGCACGCAGCCCGACCCCGACCTGTGGGTGGTGCTCGCGACTCTGGCCGTCGCGCTCGCCGTGGTGATCCCGCACGGCCTGTGGCGCATCTCCCGCAACGCCATCACCATCGCCCACGAGGGCGGCCACGGGCTCGTGGCCCTGCTGACCGGCCGCACGCTCACCGGCATACGGCTGCACTCGGACACCAGCGGCCTGACCGTCAGCCGCGGCAAGCCGCACGGCATCGGCATGATCCTCACGGCCGCCGCCGGCTACACCGCCCCGCCCCTGCTGGGCCTGGGCGGAGCGGCCCTGCTGGGCGCCGGCCGCATCACGCTCCTGCTCTGGCTGGCCACGGCCCTGCTCCTGATCATGCTCGTGATGATCCGCAACGCGTACGGCGCCCTGACCATGATCGTCACCGGCGGCCTGTTCGTCCTGGTGTCCTGGCTGGCCGGCCCTCAGGTACAGGCGGCGTTCGCCTATGTGGTGGTGTGGTTCCTGCTGCTGGGCGGGGTGCGCCCGGCGTTCGAACTCCAGGCGAAGCGGTCGCGGGGCGGGGCGGGCGACTCGGACGCGGACCAGCTGTCGCGGCTGACCCACGTACCGGCGGCGCTGTGGTTCTTCCTGTTCCACGCGGTGTCGCTGTGCTCGCTGATCGGTGGGGGTCGCTGGCTGCTGGACATGTGATGCGCCCCGAAGGGGGGCATCACCAGGGGCGCGGGGAACGGCGCGCGCAACCACAACGGTGCCGCACCCGAAGAACTACTCGCCTCCCTGCCTGCTTATAAAGTAAAGGCATGGCCCCGAACACCGCAGAAACCGCCCTCTGGCCCGCCCCGCACGCGAGCGGAGCCGTCGACGCGACGGTCCACGTGCCCGGGTCCAAGTCAGTCACCAACCGCGCCCTCGTCCTCGCCTCCCTCGCCTCCGAGCCCGGCTGGCTGCGCCGCCCCCTGCGCTCCCGCGACACCCTGCTGATGGCCGGCGCCCTGCGCGCGATGGGCATCGAGATCGAGGAGGGCGTGGGCCCGGACGGCACCGGCGAGGCCTGGCGTGTGCTCCCCACGGGCCTGCGCGGACCGGCCACGGTCGACGTCGGCAACGCCGGCACGGTGATGCGGTTCCTGCCGCCGGTCGCCACGCTCGCCGACGGTCCCGTCCGGTTCGACGGCGACCCCCGCTCCTACGAGCGTCCCCTGAACGGAGTCATCGACGCGCTGCGTCACCTCGGCGCCCGGATCGACGACGACGGCCGCGGCGCGCTGCCGATGACCGTGCACGGCAGCGGTGCCCTGGAGGGCGGGCAGGTCGCGATCGACGCGTCCTCCTCGTCGCAGTTCGTGAGCGCGCTGCTGCTGTCCGGGCCGCGCTTCAACCAGGGCGTCGAGGTCCGCCACACCGGCAGCACGCTGCCCTCCATGCCGCACATCCGCATGACCGTCGACATGCTGCGTGCGGTCGGCGCCCAGGTGGACACGCCCGAGTCGGGCGGCGAGCCGAACGTCTGGCGGGTCACGCCGGGCGCCCTGCTCGGCCGGGACCTGGTCATCGAGCCGGACCTGTCCAACGCCCAGCCGTTCCTGGCGGCCGCGCTGGTGACCGGCGGCAAGGTCGTCGTCCCGGCCTGGCCGGCCCGCACCACCCAGCCCGGTGACCGGCTGCGCGAGATCTTCACCGAGATGGGCGGCTCCTGCGAACTGACCGAGTACGGCCTGGCGTTCACCGGCTCCGGATCGGTCCACGGCATCGATGTCGACCTGAGCGAGGTCGGCGAGCTGACACCGGGTATCGCGGCGGTCGCGGCCCTCGCCGACTCCCCCTCGACCCTGCGTGGCGTGGCCCATCTGCGGCTGCACGAGACGGACCGGCTGGCCGCGCTGACGAAGGAGATCAACGAGCTCGGCGGCGACGTGACGGAGACCGCCGACGGCCTCCACATCCGCCCGCGCCGGCTGCACGGCGGGATCTTCCACACGTACGACGACCACCGCATGGCCACGGCCGGCGCGATCATCGGTCTCGCGGTGGAGGGAGTACAGATCGAGAACGTGGCGACGACGGCCAAGACCCTGCCCGACTTCCCCGATCTGTGGACCGGGATGCTCGGGGCGTAGGACGCAGGGATCACGTCATGCGCCGCTACGGCAAGCACACCGACGAGGACGACATCCGCACCCGTCCCGGCCGTCGGAACACCCGGCCCCGGACGAACATCAGGCCCAAGCACGAGGACGCCGCCGAGGGTCTCGTCCTCACCGTCGACCGGGGCCGGCTCACCTGCCTCGTCGATGACCATGTGGTGATGGCGATGAAGGCCCGCGAGCTGGGCCGCAAGGCCGCCGTGGTCGGCGACCGCGTGGCCCTCGTGGGCGACCTGTCCGGCAAGAAGGACACGCTCGCCCGGATCGTCCGCATCGCGGAGCGCACGTCCGTGCTGCGCCGTACGGCGGACGACGACGATCCGTTCGAGCGCGTGGTCGTCGCCAACGCGGACCAGCTGGCCATCGTCACCGCCCTGGCCGACCCGGAGCCCCGCCCACGCCTGATCGACCGCTGCCTGGTCGCGGCCTACGACGGTGGCCTGGAGCCGCTGCTGGTGCTGACCAAGTCGGACCTCGCCCCGCCCGACAAGCTGCTGGAGCTGTACGGCGACCTCGACATCCCCTACGTCGTCACGAGCCGCGCGGAACTGGACAGCGGTGTCGCCCTCGCCCGGGTGCGGGAGCAGCTCGACGGCAAGATCACGGCGTTCGTCGGGCACTCCGGGGTCGGCAAGACGACCCTGGTCAACGCCCTCGTGCCGGAGGAGCGCCGGCGTACGACCGGGCATGTGAACGCGGTGACGGGACGCGGCCGGCACACCACCACCTCCGCTCTGGCGCTGCCGCTGTCGGACAACGACGGCTGGGTGATCGACACCCCGGGCCTGCGGTCCTTCGGGCTGCACCACGTGGACCCGTCACGGGTCATCCACGCCTTCCCCGACCTGGAGCCGGGCACGGAGGGCTGCCCGCGCGCGTGCAGCCACGACGAGCAGGACTGCGCGCTGGACGCGTGGGTGGCCGAGGGGCACGGGGACCCGGCGCGGCTGTACTCATTGCGACGGCTGCTGGCCACGCGGGAGCGGAAGGAAGGCGACTGACCTCAGCGTTGTTTGTCATGCCGTGCGGACGGTAAGGGCATAATCGCACCAAGCGGGCGGCAAGCGGTCACTGAACGTGGGATACGGGAGGAACGGCTCATGGCGTGGCTGCTGGTCATCGTGGCCGGGTTGCTGGAGACCGGCTTCGCCGTGTGCCTGAAGCTGTCACACGGCTTCACACGGCTCTGGCCGACGGTCGCGTTCTGCGTCTTCGCCCTCGGCAGCTTCGGGCTGCTGACCCTGGCACTGAGGAGACTCGACGTGGGTCCCGCGTACGCGGTGTGGACCGGCATCGGGGCGGCGGGGACGGCGATCTACGGCATGGTGTTCCTGGGCGACCTGGTGTCGACGCTGAAGCTGGTGTCGATCAGTCTCGTCATCGTCGGCGTGATCGGGCTGCAGTTGTCGGGCTCGGCGCACTGACGCCCTGTCACCCGGGCTGCCGGTGCAGGGCGCCGCGAACCAGGTCGGTGACGCCGCCCTCGCCGGGTGGCGCGGCCACGCACGACAGGGCGAGCCGGACGGCGAGTTCGCAGGAGCGGGCCAGATCGGCGGAGTCCGACTTGGGTGTGCCGGGCCCGGACAGGACGGTGACGGCCCGGTCGCGGATGAGGGTGACGAGGTCGCCGGGTGAGGGCAGCGGGCCGTCGGCGCGGCGCTGGGCCGGCACGGCGGAGGTGGAGGGCACGGCCGAGAGGGTCGGCGAGGGCAGCCGTTCGCTCCAGCAGCCGGTGAGCATGGCGCGGACCAGGGCGTTCTCGCGGGCCACCGACGTGGTCCACTCGGCGGTGGCGGTGAGCCGGTCGCGGAGGTCGCTGTGCCCGGCGAGCGCACGGTCCACACCGGCGAGATATCCGTCGGCCTCTCTCCTCACGAGCGCCCGGGCGAGGCCGTCCTTGCTGCCGAACTCGTTGTACAGCGTCTGCCGGGACACTCCGGCCGCCAGGGCCACGTCCACCATCCGCACGGCGGACCACGATCGGCGCGCCAGCGCCGCGTAGGCGGCGTCCAACAGAGATTCCCGCGCTGCAGGCATCATTGCCTCCCCTTGGGGCCGGCGGCTCTGCGCCCAGGTTTGACGCGCGTGCAACCACTGTCAAGGGTTCACGAAGGCATGCGGGGGCGCCTTTGAGCCGACCTGCGCGGGTGCCTCCGGAGGTCGAGCCGGGACCGCCTCCCTGCGCGTCAGGCGACCACAACGCCCCCACACCCCGGCACAAACCCCCTGTAGCCCCACCCCCACCTCGGCAGATAGGTTCGTTACATGCCCGACTACCTCGACGATCTGCGTCTCTCCCACGTCCTCGCCGACGCCGCCGACGCCGCGACGACGGACCGGTTCAAGGCCCTCGACCTCAAGGTCGAGACCAAACCGGACATGACGCCGGTGAGCGAAGCGGACAAGGCCGCGGAAGAACTCATCCGCGGTCAACTCCAGCGCGCCCGCCCGAGGGACGCGATCCTCGGGGAGGAGTACGGCGTCGAGGGCACCGGCCCCCGCCGCTGGGTCATCGACCCGATCGACGGCACCAAGAACTACGTACGCGGCGTCCCCGTCTGGGCCACCCTCATCTCCCTGATGGAGGCCGGCGAGGGCGGTTTCCAGCCCGTCGTCGGCGTCGTCTCCGCCCCGGCCCTCGGCCGCCGCTGGTGGGCCGCGAAGGGCCACGGCGCCTTCACCGGCCGCAGCCTCACCAAGGCCTCCCGCCTGAACGTCTCCCGCGTCAACAAGCTCGCCGACGCCTCCTTCGCGTACTCGTCGCTCAGCGGCTGGGAGGCGCAGGGCCGTCTGGACGGCTTCCTGGACCTCACCCGAGAGGTGTGGCGCACGCGCGCGTACGGCGACTTCTGGCCGTACATGATGGTCGCCGAAGGCTCCATCGACATGTGCGCCGAGCCGGAGCTGTCGCTGTGGGACATGGCCGCCACCGCGATCATCGTCACCGAGGCCGGCGGCACCTTCACCGGACTCGACGCCCGCCCGGGCCCGCACAGCGGCGACGCCGCCGCGTCGAACGGTCTGCTGCACGACGAGTTGCTCGGATATCTCAACCAGCGCTACTGAGTGCGCCCCGCTGTTACCGAGCGCCCCCTTGTTGACCCTCCCTTTGCCTGCCACCCTGGGAGTCCCCCCAACTTGTGAATTTGTGAAACGCTGAACAAACGGAGGGGACACTCCCAGGAGGTGGCTCGATCCATGCTCGTCCGTGACGCCATGAGCACCGTCGTCCTCACCATCGGCCCGACCCACACCCTTCGACAGGCCGCCACGCTGATGTCCGCGCGGCGGGTCGGGGCGGCCGTGGTCCACGACCCCGACGCCGGCGGCATCGGCATCCTCACCGAACGCGACATCCTCAACTCCGTGGGCAAGGGTCAGGACCCGGACACGGAACGCGCCCACGCCCACACCACCACCGACGTCGTGTTCGCGGCTCCGGCCTGGACCCTGGAGGAGGCGGCACGAGCCATGACGCACGGCGGCTTCCGCCATCTCATCGTGCTGGACGACGACGAACCCGCCGGCATCGTCTCGGTCCGCGACATCATCCGCTGCTGGGTACCGGCCCGCCAGCAGGTGCCCGCCTGACAGCACGACCGGGCCGGCACCCTGTCCAGGGGGCCGGCCCGGGCGCCACACCCCGCGCCACCCCTCGCCCTGCCTCGCCCGGCTCGCACTAGACAGCGTCTAAAACAGTTGAGATTCTAAACTCACACCTGTTCGGGACCTGGTCCGTTTTGCTGTTAGGCTGGTGGTCATGAGTGACCTTCTGGAACGGCTGCGCGGACGCGGATGGCGGATGACCGCGCAGCGGCGTGTCGTGGCCGAGGTCCTCGACGGCGAACACGTCCACCTGACGGCCGACGAGGTCCACGCCCGGGCCGTCGCCAAGCTGCCCGAGATCTCCCGGGCGACCGTCTACAACACGCTCGGCGAGCTCGTGACCCTCGGCGAGGTGCTCGAGGTCTCCACCGACCAGCGCGCCAAGCGGTACGACCCGAACGCGCATCAGCCGCACCACCACCTGGTCTGCGCCCGGTGCGGCGCGATCCGGGACGTCCACCCGATCGGCAACCCGCTGGCGGACCTCCCCGACTCGGAGCGCTTCGGCTTCACGGTCTCGGACGTCGAGGTGACGTACCGCGGCGTCTGCCCCAACTGCGCGGCCGCCTAGCCCCTCTCCTTCCCGACAGCCCCGGCATCGATGGATGCCGGGGCTTGTCCGTGTCTGCGCACTTCCCGTATCTGACGGGTCGTCATATGGTCAACGGCACCCACCAGTCCGTTCCGCACTCCGCGAGGAGACCGAAGTGGGAGAGCCGTATCCAAAACTCACCACCCATGACCTGACACGCACCTTCGGCCGAGGCCCCCGCGCGGTCGACGCCCTCGGCCCCCTCGACCTGACCGTCACTCCCGGCGAGTTCGTCTGCCTCGTAGGCCCCTCCGGCTGCGGCAAATCCACCTTGCTGCGCATCGCCGCCGGCCTGCTCAGGCCCAGCACCGGCACGCTGGAGATCCGCACCTCCAGCGCCCGCCCGGCAGCCATGATCTTCCAGGACTACGGCATCTACGACTGGAAGACCGTCCAGGCCAATGTCCGTTTCGGCCTCGACGTGGGGCGCGTCCCGCGCCGGGAGGCGAATGCCCGCGCCGCCGAGTGGCTGGCCCGCATGGGCCTCGCCGACTTCGCGCAGGCCTATCCGGCGACCCTCTCGGGCGGTATGCGCCAGCGGGTCGCCATCGCCCGCGCGCTCGCCGTCGAGCCCGAACTGCTGCTGATGGACGAACCGTTCGCCGCCCTGGACGCACAGCTCCGCACGATCCTCCAGGACGAACTGCTGGAGATCACCCAGGCACTGCGCACGACGACCCTCTTCATCACCCACAGCCTGGAGGAGGCGATCGTCCTCGGTGACCGTGTGTTCGTGATGTCCGCCCGCCCCGGCCGGATCATCGCCGAACACCGCCCGCCCTTCCCGCGCCCGCGCACCGGCGACGTCCGCACCACCCCCGAGTTCACCGCGCTGAAGAGCGAGCTGTGGGACCTGCTGCGGAAGGAGGCGGTGCCCGCATGACCACCATCGCCCCCGGGACACCAGGCCCGGCCCTGGTCCGCCGCCCGGGCCCGCGCGAGTTGCACCCCGTACGCACCCATCGCCGCCGCCGCGCCCTGGAACTGTCCCTCGCGGCGGCCGTGCCCCTCCTCCTGGTGCTGCTCTGGCAGCTGGCGGCCGTCCGGGGCTGGATCGACGAGCGCGTCTACCCGGCACCGTCCACGATCCTCGCCGACGGCTGGGACCGGGCCGCGGCCGGTGACCTGTGGCCCGACGCGTGGGCGACGCTCAAGCGCGTCCTGGCCGGCTACGCCGTCGGCACGGCGGCGGGATACCTCCTGGGCCTGCTGATGGGTTCGCTGCCGCTGGTACGGGCCGCCCTGGAACCCCTCCTGGACGCCCTGTACGTCGTACCCAAGCTGGCCCTGCTGCCCGTCTTCCTCAACATGTTCGGCCTGGGCGAGGGCCCTCAGGTGGCCCTGGTGGCGGCCACGGTCTTCTTCTTCGTCTGGATCTCCACGATGTCCGCGGTCATGGCCGTCCCCGACGGCCACCGCGACGCCGGCCGCGTCTTCGGGGCCTCCCCGTGGCAGATGTTCCGCCACGTCCTGCTGCCGGCCTCCTTGCCCGCCGTCCTGGTCGGCGCGCGGATCGCGGCGGGCGTGGCGGTCCTGGTGATCGTCGCCTCCGAGCAGATCGCCGCGACCGACGGCCTGGGCCATCTGATCTTCGACTCCCGCGCCCTCTTCCAGAACGACGTGATGTTCGTCGGCATCGTCTGCGTCGCCGTCCTGGGCGTGCTCTTCTCCGAACTGGTCCGGTTCGCCGGCCGGTTGCTCACCCCGTGGGCACCGCGCGACCGGGGACGGGGGCAGGCATGAGGGCACGTACGTACGGCATCGCCCTGCTCGCGGGGGCGCTGCTGGCCTCGGCGGCCTGCTCGTCGCCGTCCTCCGGACCGTCGCAGCCGAAGGCCGACACGGCGACGCGCGCGATCCGCCCGGTCCAGGGCTGCGGCGCCGCGTCCTGGACGGACCCCGCCGACCGCGCCCCCGACCGCACCCCGGCCCGCTGCCGCCCGGGCTCCCCGGCCCCCCGACCGCTCACCGAGCCCCGGAAGCTGACGATCGCCACGGGCACGCTGAGCGCGGAGTACGTGGCACCCCTGCGGGTCGCCCTCGACAAGGGCGAGTTCGACAAGGAGGGCCTGGACGTCACGCTGAAGGTACTGCCGACGCCCGAGGCCCTCCCGCTGCTGGCCAAGGGCGAGGTCGACGCGCTCTGGGCGGCCCCGGAGGCGGCGGTCATGAACGGCATCCGCGGCGGCTTCGTCATCCGCTGGGTCGCGGGGAACTTCTCTCCCGGCCCTAAGTCCAAGAGCGGCCTGTGGGTCCGGCTGAAGGACGGCGAGACGCCGGCCGCGGTCCGGATGGCCGACCGGACACTCGGCACGATGATCGGCAAGGGCTCGGTGATCGCCTACCCCATGGAGCAGGCGCTGGAGCAGCACGGCGGCGGCCTCGACCGGATCCGCTACCAGCAGCTGGGCTCGGCCGACGTCCTCACGGCCCTGCAAAACGGCGGCGTCGACTCCGCGTGGCTGCTGGACCCGGTGTGGCGCCGGGTCGACGGCGAGCCGGGCTACGCCTTCCTGGGCGGCCAGCCGCCCGGCGAGCCCCTGGGCGGCATGCTCTACGGCCCGAGCCTGCTGGACGACGACGTGGACGCGGGGGTGGCCCTGCTGCGGGCGCACATCCGCACGGTGAACACGTACTTCGCGGCCGACTACAAACAGAACGAGAGGTACGTCACCTATCTGGCGGATCTCCTGAAGACGGACGCGGCGATCCTCCGCTCCACGCCGTCCCTCCGCATGGACTGGGAGATCCGCAACGGCACCACGGCCCGCCTCCAGGCGGCCTACCGGGCACAGGGCGTGGCGAAGGACGACGCACTCCCCGAGTCCCGGACGGTGAACCGTTCCCTCTACGAGGAGGCGGTGGGGCATCGCCCCTGAGCACACATGCCCCTGAACACATATGCCTCAGAACACAGACCGAGGGCCGGAACCCTTTCGGATTCCGGCCCTCGGCCTTCAGTAGCGGGGACAGGATTTGAACCTGCGACCTCTGGGTTATGAGCCCAGCGAGCTACCGAGCTGCTCCACCCCGCGTCGTTGAATGCAACGTTACGTGAACGCGGAGGCCGGATGCAAATCGCTTAACGACGAGGCCTGGCGGCGGGCCGGGCCGAGCACCTCGCGGCCCGGCCCCGCTCTACGCCGACAGCTCCTGCCGAAGCGCGTCCCGCAACCGGGCCGCCCGCTCCGCCACGGACGCGGGCCCGAGAGACACCGCACGGTCGGCCCACCGCTGCCCCTCCGCCAGCTCCCCCCGACGCGCGTAGACCAGGGCCAGCCGCAACGCCGCCCGCCCGTGCCCCGCATCGGCCGCCCGCGTCCACCACACGGCCGCCTCGGGCTCACTGCCCTCCCGGGCCAGCAGCAGCCCCAGATTGAACGCGCCGTTGCGGGACCCGGCCTCGGCCGCCTCCCGGTACCACCGGGCCGCCTCGACGACGTCTCCCCGGGCCGCGGCGTGCATCCCGACCCGCACCTGCGCCCGCCGGTGCCCCTGCGAGGCCGCCCGCTCGTACCACTCCTCGCACTCGCTCCGCCGGTGCACCGGCTCCCCGAGCTCGTGCGCGGGCTCCGGCGGCCGGCGCGCGTCGAGCACCGTCGCCAGCCGGTACGCCGCCTCGGCGCTCCCGCCCCCGGCCGCGCACCGCAGGTGCCGCTCGGCCTCCTGGTCGTCGCCGTCCCGCAGACGCGCCATGCCGACCTGCAGCGCGGCCTCCGTGTGCCCGGCGGCGGCGGCCCGCTCGTACCAGCGCAGCGCGGCCTGCTCCTCGCCCCGTCCGGCGTGGAGGATGCCCAGGTTGAAGGCGGCGTCCACGCTCCCGGCCTCCGCGGCCTTGGAGAACCACGGCTCCGCGCCCGTCTCGTCCCCGGCCCGCAGCAGCAGGATCGCCAGCGCGTTCGCGGCCTCCTGGTGCCCGGCGTAGGCCGCGCGCCGGTACCACTGCTCGGCGTGCGGGGTGCGCCCCTGCTCGACGCAGAGCAGCCCGAGGTTGTACGCGCCGTTCACGTCGCCCGCGTCCATCGCGGCCCGGTACCACCGCTCGGCGGTCTGGGTCTCGCCCCGCTCGGCGTGCAGCGCGCCCAGCGCGTTCGCCGCGTTGCCGTCGCCGTCCTGGGCGGCCCGCAGCCACCACACGGCGGCGTTCTCGGTGTCGCCCGCGTCCCGCAGCAGGAATCCGAGCGCGCAGGCGGCCCGCGCCTCGCCGTCCTTGGCGGACGTCAGGTACCAGCGTCCGGCCTCCTTGAGCCGGCCGCGCTTCTCCAGGATCGTCCCGAGGTGCAGCGCGGCCCTCCGGTGCCCGCGCGCGGCGGCCTGCCGGTACCACTGCTCGGCCTCGTCCGGCACGGGTGCGCCGTCGTCGTCGGCCTCCCGCGCCGCCTTGCGGTCCAGTGCCCGCGCCAGCCGGTACGCCGCCTCCCGGTGCCCGCGCTCGGCCGCGGCCCGCATCCAGTGCTCGGCCCCGGCGTCGCCGCGGTGCTCCAGCAGGTCGGCGAGGGCGTACGCGCCCAGGGTGTGGCCCTGTTCCGCGGACTGGCGCAGCCAGTACTCGGCGGCGGGTTCGTCGCCGCGCTCGCGGTGGTGCCGGCCGAGGGCGTGCGCGGCGGCCGTGGATCCGGCGACGGCGGCGATCCGCCACCATCCGGCGGCCTCGTCGGCGTATCCCCGCTGGTGGAGAAGGACTCCCAGGTTGTTGGCTGCGGCCCGGTCGCCCGCGGCGGTGGCGGCACGCAGATGAGGTTCGGCACCGTCGAGGTCACCACGGCGCAGCAGCATGGCCCCGAGGACACTCATCGCCTCGACGTCGCCGGCCTCGGCGGCGAGCCGCTGACGCAGCTCCTCGGCTGCCTCATCGGCGATTTCCCCGGTCTCGTCCGGGGTGTCGGTGTCCTCCCGGCTGGAAGGCTGCACAAAACGCCCTGTCTCGAACAGAGTTGCCTTGTCCCCCATAACGTCCATCGTCGCACCACCTGCAACCTGGGTACACCTGGTATACCGCAGCCAGTGAGGTCACTACAGCGTTTTGTCGACATGCCCACAGAGAGACAAGTCAAACACAGATTTCCCAACTCCCCCCGGCGGCACGGCCGCAGCCCGCACCAGCACATGCGTTCACACATCACGAAGGCCCGGATTCCTTTGTGGAATCCGGGCCTTCGATGTCGCTCCGTCACTCGGACTTCGCGATTCAGTAGCGGGGACAGGATTTGAACCTGCGACCTCTGGGTTATGAGCCCAGCGAGCTACCGAGCTGCTCCACCCCGCGCCGTTGTGTTCACAACCCTAGCACGGCGCGGGTGGGCATTTGACCAGGCCGGAGCCCTAACTGCTCGGCTTCGGACTCGGACTGCCGCTCGGGCTCCCGCTCGGGCCGGCGCTGGGCTTGCTCTCGCTGCCCCCGGCACCGCCGGCCTTGTCCGCCGCCGCCTGCGCCTCCTCGGCGCGCTGCAGGGCGTCCTCCAGGTCCTTCTGCGCCCGGCCGTACGCCTCCCAGTCGTTCTCCTTCAGGGCGTCCTGGCCCTCGGTGAACGCCTTCTGGGCGTCTTCCAGCGCCTGCTTGACCGTCGGGTCCTCGGACGTCGGCGGTGGCGTCGTATCGCCGTCGTCCGGTGGCTCAGGCGTCGCACCCTCCGCGCCGAAGATCTTGTTGAGGGCATCCCCGAGCGTGTTCTCGAAGGCCGTCTGGCCTCCGTAGGTGACCAGCACCTTGCGCAGCAGCGGGTACTTCAGTCCACCACCGCGTACGTAGACCGGCTCCACGTACAGCAGTCCTCCGTCGAGGGGCACCGTCAGCAGGTTGCCGTACTCGACCTCGGAGTCGCCGCCTCTCAGGAGCCTGATGGACTCGGCGATGTCCTCTTGCGAGTTGAACTGGCTCTGAACCTGCTTGGGTCCGTTGACCGTGGTGTTGGTCGGCAGTTTCAGGATTCTGATCTTGCCGTAGTCGCTGGCGCCCGCCTCGGCGTCGACGGCCATGAACGCGCTGAGGTTGTCCCGGCCGTTGGGCGTGAAGGTCGTCGTCAGCGAGAACGCCTGCGCCTGCTGGTCGGGCATCTTCATGCTCAGGTAGTACGGCGGCACCGCGTTGCCCGACCGGTTCGTCGGGTCGTCCGGCACCTGCCACACCTCGCTGCCGCTGAGGAACGTCGTCGCGTCCTTCACGTGGTAGCGCGTGAGCAGTTCCCGCTGGACCTTGAACAGGTCCTGGGGGTAGCGCAGATGGTCCATCAGCGGCTTGGAGATCTCGCTCTTGGGCTTCACCGTGTCCGGGAAGGCCTTCATCCAGGTCTTCAGGACCGGGTCCTTGGTGTCCCACTGGAAGAGCTTGACCTCGCCGGTGTACGCGTCGACGGTCGCCTTCACCGAGTTGCGGATGTAGTTGACCTGGTTCTGCTGGGCCACCACCGCACGGTTGTCGTTGGTGGCGGTCAGCGAGTCGGCCGTGGTGTCACCGAGGGTCGTACGCGAGGAGTACGGGTATCCGTTCGTCGTCGTGTACGCGTCGACGATCCACTGGATACGGCCGTCGACGACCGCCGGATAGGCGTCACCGTCGATGGTCAGCCAGGGGGCGACCGCCTCGACGCGCTCCTTGGGCGTGCGGTTGTACAGGACCCGCGAACCCTCGCCGATGGCGCCGGAGTAGAGGATCTGCGGTTCGCCGAACGCCACCGCGTACGCGGCCCGGTTGACCGGGTTGGAGAGGTTGACCCCGCTGTCGCCCTTGTAGCTGGTGGTCTTCTCGCCGTTGTCGTCGGAGTAGTCGATCTCCTTCTGGGGACCGCCGACGATCGAGTACGTGGTGGTCTTCTCGCCGTAGTAGACCCGCTGCTCGTACGTGCCGAGGTCGCCCTCGGAGGGCAGGTCGGACTCCGTGAAGTTCGGACGGCCCTGGGCGTCCGCGCTGGTGCCCTCGGCGGCGACCGCTCCGTACCCGTGGGTGTAACGGAAGTGGTTGTTGATCCAGTTCTTCTTGGGAATGCCCGCGAGGTTCAGCTCACGCAGGCCGATGACCGTGTCCTGGTCCTTGCCGCCCTTGGAGTAACGGTCCACGTCCAGGTTGTTCGGGAACGCGTAGTAGTTCCTGATCTGCTGGAGCTGCTGGAACGTCGGCGAGACGACGTTCGGGTCCATGATCCGGATGCTCGCCGTGGAGTCGACGTCATCGCGGAGCTTGGTCTTGTCCTCGGTCTTGCTGGTGCCCGTGTAGTCGGTGACCTTGGTGCCGTCGATACCGTAGGCCTTGCGCGTCGCCTCGAGGTTCTTCTCGACGTACGGCGCTTCCTTGGCCTGCTCGTTCGGCTGGACCTGGAACTTCTGCACGATCGCCGGGTAGAGGCCGCCGATGAGGATCGCGGAGAGCACCATCAGGCCGAAACCGATCACGGGCAGCTGCCAGGTGCGCCGCCACAGGGTGGCGAAGAACAGCAGCGCGCAGATGACGGCGATGCAGAACAGGATCGTCTTGGCCGGCAGATAGGCGTTGGCGTCGACGTACCTCAGGCCCGTCCAGTTGTCGGTCGCCCTGAAGTCGCTGGACTTGACCGCGAGTCCGTACCGGTCGAGCCAGTACGCGACCGCCTTCAGGGCCACGAAGACGCCGATGAGCACCGACAGGTGCCCGGTGGCCGCCGCCGTGGCGCGCGCGCCGGGGCTGGTGACGCGCAGCCCGCCGTACAGGTAGTGCGTGAGCGCGGCGGCGATCACGGACAGGATCGCGGCGGCGAAGCCGAAGCCGAGCAGGAACCGGTACCAGGGCAGGTCGAAGGCGTAGAACGAGACGTCCAGCTTGAACTGCGGGTCCTTCTCGCCGAACGGAACCCCGTTGACCCACATCAGCCAGGTCCGCCACTGGCCGGACGCGGAGGCGCCGGCGATCAGGCCCACCAAGGCGGTGATCCCGAACAGCAGCCACTTCTTGTAGGGCGCGATGCCCATCCGGTAGCGGTCGAGGTTCTGCTGCTCCATCGACATGGCGCTCAGCGGTGGCCGCAGCCGGTGCGCCAGCCAGATGTTGAGGCCGACGGCGACGGCCATGAGCAGGCCGAAGACGAAGAAGAGCCCGATCTTGGTCCACAGGGTCGTCGTGAAGACCGACGAGTAGTTCACCGACCGGTACCAGAGCCAGTCCGTCCAAAAGCCCGCGAACATGGTGAACGCCATGCCGAGAACGGCCAGGACGCCCAGCGTCATGAGCAGGGTGCGGACACGCCGGGACGGGCGGCCCACTCTCATCCGCGGCCCTGTCGGGCCTCCGCCGCGGTCCGGCATCTGGAAAGCCAAGGTGCGCACCTCGAAGTTCGCTGTTGATCCGTCAGGCCCGCGTCTTCACGGACCGTGCGTGGCCCCCGGTGATCGTGGGCCCCCACCTATGCAACTTACTCACCGTTTACTCGGTTCCCGATTCCGCCCAGGAACGAGGCAGGATTGTGACCATGTCCAACACTCCCATGGCTGCGAACCCGCTCACCCGGGCCGTTCTCGAGATCGACGAGTACGTCTCCGGCCTCGGCTGGGACCAGCCCGCCCGCCTTTTCGCCCTCGTCGACACCGCACGGCTGCGGGCCGAACAACCCTCGCTCGCCGACCGGCTCGGTCTCGGGGACGAGTCGGAGAACTCCGGCCTCACCCCGATCGAGCAGGACGAGGTTCCAACGGGCAAGCCGCTCGACGAGTTCCTCGCCACCATCGCCTGGCCCGACGCGGTGGTCGGCTGCGCCCTCGCCGTGGAGCGTCTGATGCTGCCGCCGTCCGCGGAGACCCAGGTTCCGCAGGGCCTGGGCGGGGCCGCGCTGACGAAGTGGGTGGCCGACCACCCGGACCGTCAGGAGGTGCGGATGACGGTCGGGGTCCTGCGTGACGGCGCCCGTGAGTCGGCCCTGCGCCTGCGCGAGAAGGACTCCGCCACGGAGGTCCTCACCGGCTCGGACCTGGTCCCGGGCCTGGCGGAGGCGTTGGCGGCGACGTTCGCCGAGTAGGGCGGGAGTGGCGTGGCGTGGCGTGGCGTGGCGAGGGGGCTCGCCGGTCCCATGGGGCCCGGTCCCGCAGGTCCCGCAGGTCCCGCAGGTCCCGCAGGTCCCGCAGGTCCCGCAGGTCCCACCAGCCTCGCAGGCCCCCTCAGCCGCGCCGGCCGCCTTGCCCCGACTCGTCCTCGTCCCCGGGGACTACTTGCCGCACGTCGGCAGATCCGCGGTGTCGCCGCTGCGGAGGTCCTTCATGGCGCCGAGGGCGTCCTGGATGGTGTCCACCTTGATGAGGGTGAGGCCCTCGGGGGTGTCCTTGACAGCGGCGGCGCAGTTGTCGGCGGGCGTCAGGAAGTACTGCGCGCCCTTGGCCCGGGCACCCACGGTCTTCATCTCGATGCCGCCGATCGGACCGACCTTGCCGGTGTCGTCGATCGTGCCGGTGCCGGCCACGAACTTGCCCCCGGTCAGATTGCCCGGCGTGAGCTTGTCGTAGATGCCGAGCGCGAACATCAGCCCGGCGCTCGGCCCGCCGACGTCGGCCAGCTTGATGTCGACGGTGAACGGGAACGTGTGGTCGGTTCCCGCGGAGATCCCCACGATGGCGCGCTTGTCGCCGTTGTCGTCCGAGGTCGTCGTGGTGATGGTGATGTCCTGCGTCTTCGTCGGCGTCCGCTTCTCCTTCTCCGCGGCGGCCTGCTCCTTGGCCGGCACGATCGTGAAGCGGACGTCCTGGCCCGGCTTGCGCTGGGTGACGAGCTTCGCGACGTCGGCAGGCTCCTTGACCGTCGTACCGTCGACGGCCTTGATCACATCGCCGGCGTGCAGCTTGCCCTCGGCCGGGGATCCCTTGACGACCGTCGAGACGATCACCCACGACTTCACCGGAACGTCGAGTTCCTTCAGGGCGGCGACCTTGGCGCTTTCCTGAGACTGGCTGAACTCCTCGGCGTTCTCCTGGGTCGACTGCTCCTCGGTCTTGCCGTCCGGGTAGAGCGTCTCGCGCGGCACGACCTTGTTGTCGTGCGCGAGCCAGCCGTAGACGGCTTCGACCAGGTTCATCCGGTAGTCGGCGCTCGTGACCCGGACCGTGGTCATGTTCAGGTGGCCACTGGCCGCATAGGTCTTGCGCCCCGAGATCTGCAGCACCGGCTCGCCGTCATGATCGCCGAGTGTGTTCACCGTCGGCCCCGGGGACATCTCCGCGTACGGCACGGGGATGAACACTCCCGCGCACAGGAGCGCGATCAGCATCAGGGTGGAGGCGAGCATCGTCGCGGTGCGGCGTGGCATGACTCGACATTACGGGACGGGCCTGTCAGCGCACCGTCAGGGCCGCCCGTCCGGGGCGGCCCTGTGGGCTATACCGTCTGTGACCTGCTGTTTCCTTGGCCTTCAGCTACCCGGCCCGGGCTTCTCCATGGCCTCGCGAAAGCGGGCGTATCCGGTGAGCTCCGGGCCGTCGCCGCGGGCCTTACGAGTCCGGTTGGCCCAACTGCCCCAGAGTCCCGCGCCGATGGCAGCCACAAGCGGAATCAGCAACCAGGCGAGAGCCGCCATGCCGACCTCCAACCCCATTGAGCGTCCGCAACTGACTGATCAGCAGATTAACCATCCGCAGTGACAACGCTCACGCCAGGGGTGCGGTTACGCAACCGGAGGCGATTCCGGGATCAGCAGGCGCCGACCCACTCCTCGGTCCCGTCGGAGAACTTCTGGTGCTTCCAGATGGGCACTTCGTGCTTCAGGTCGTCGATCAGCTTCCGGCAGGCCTCGAAGGCCTCTCCCCGATGCGGACAGGAGACGGCGACGACGACGGCGAGGTCTCCGACCCGGAGGTCCCCCACGCGGTGCACGGCCGCCAGCGCGCGCACGGGGAACTCCGCGACGACCTTCTCGGCGATCCGCCGCATCTCGGCCTCGGCACTGGGGTGGCAGGAGTACCCCAGCTCCGCGACATCGACACCCCCGTCGTGGTCGCGCACGGTCCCCACGAAGAGCGCGGTGCCTCCGGCCGCGTCGTCCCCGACGGCCCGGAACACCTCGTCCAGGGAGAGGGCCGTGTCCCGGATCGCGATCAGCTTGATCGGATCCTGTGCTCCCCGCTCACCCGGGTGATCGCTCGTGGATGCCATGCCTCCATCGTGCCGCACGCGACCGACAACGCGGAATGGACCTATCGACCGGCACGCGCGCGTGCGCGTTGGAGCCTCCTACAGGTGGGTCTCTCTACAGGTGGGTAGCGCCTCCTGCAGGTGGCTCTCTCCACAGGTGTGGCTGGGTGTGGCCCGGGTGGCTCTCAGATCCGCCGCCGGGCCTTGCGTGCCCGTCGTACCACCGCGGCCGCGCCCAGCAGCGCCACCGTCGCGCCCGCGGCGCCCGCGGCCGTCGCGTCCTTGCGGCCCAGTCGCCGCCCGGCCACCGTGTGCCGGCCGGAGACCTCCTCCAGGAGCTCCGCCAGCACCTCCTCGTTGGTGTACTGCGGCCGCCACCCCGAGTCGTGCAGTCGGCTCCCGCTCACCACCCAGGGGTACATCGTGTACGCCAGGTCCCCGGCCGGGGACGGCGTGAGTCCGATCCGGTGCAGCCGTGCCGCCGCGCCCAGCGCGACCGCCGAGGGCAACTCCATCCGCCGGATGCCGCTGAGCTCCTCGACCTCCTCCTGCTCGAGCCACCCGTCACAGCCGACGGCCAGTTCCCCGTCGACCTTCTCCAGGACGGCGTACTCGAGCGCGCTGCACAGGTCCTCGACATGGCAGAACTGCCACGCGGGCCGCGATCCGGCGACGACGAGCAGCCGAGGGGACTCGAAGTACCTGGTCAGCGCCGTGTCCGTGCCTCCCACCAGAACGGCGGGCCGGACCACGGTGACGTTCAGCCCCGGGTGCGCCCGCGGGGCCCGCCGCGCAAGCCGCTCGATCTCCAGCAGGTCGCCGACACCCGTCGCCTCGGCCGTGGCCCGCAGCTCGGCGTCCTCGGACAACGGCAGCTCGTTGTCCGGCAGCGCCCCGTAGACCATCGCCGAGGTGCACAGCACGACTCGGTGCACTCCGGCCGCCGCGGCCGCCGTCAGTACGGTCTGTGTCCCCCGTACGTTGTAGGCCGTCCGGGCGGCCGCGTCGGTCTCCAGATCGAGATCCAACGCCAGGTGCACCACCACGTCGGCGCCGCGCAGCTTCTCCGCGATGGCCGGATCCCGTACGTCCAGGATGTGCCACTGCGCATCCGCGCACTCGCCACGCCGCTCATCGATGGCGACGACCTGCTTGACCTCGTCGGACGCGGCGAGCTGCTCGGTGAGCAGCGCCCCGATGCCGTACGCGGCACCGGTGACCGCGACGACGGGCCCGCGCGCCGCGGGACTCGCGGAACTGGTTGACTGGTTTCGCGCTGCGCGAACCTGCGGATCTGGGGAACTCACCGGGCGTCTCCAGCGGTTGTCTTCAGTACGAGCACGAGTGAAGCGTGCGTACCAGGTGGCATCCATCCTGCCGCAGGCCGTCAGTCGGCGAAGCACCGAGGCCCGATCCGCTCCGAGGTGTCTACGCTGGGTGGTGAAGTCGGGCAGCCGTGCCGCCGGAAAGAACCGGCGGCCCTACAAGCCGAGGAATCCCGTGAGTGACACCCCATTCGGATTCGGCCTTCCGCCGGAGGAGCCGGACGACGGCGACGAGGGCAAGAAGAAGGACCAGCAGAGCGGTGGTGGTCAGGGACCGGCCAATCCGTTCGGTTTCGGCGGCCTGCCAGGAGCCGGAGGCTTTGGCGGCGGCCCTGGTGGCCCCGGTGCGGACAATCCGTTCGCTGCCATGTTCGGTTCCCTGAACCCCAACGACCTGGGCGCCGCATTCCAGCAGCTGGGCCAGATGCTCTCCTACGAGGGCGGCCCGGTGAACTGGGACATGGCCAAGCAGATCGCCCGCCAGACGGTCTCCCAGGGCAGTCCTGACGGCACCAAGGACGCGAGCGTCGGGCCCGCCGACCGCAAGGGCGTCGAGGAGGCCGTTCGCCTGGCCGACCTCTGGCTCGACGACGCCACGTCCCTGCCGTCCGGCGCCGCCTCCGCGGTGGCCTGGAGCCGCGCGGAGTGGGTCGAGGCGACCCTGCCCGCCTGGAAGGAGCTCGTCGACCCGGTCGCCGAGCGCGTGGGCACCGCCATGGGCGACGTCCTGCCGGAGGAGATGCAGGCCATGGCCGGCCCGCTGATCGGCATGATGCGCTCGATGGGCGGCGCCATGTTCGGCACGCAGATCGGGCAGGCCGTCGGCGTGCTCGCGGGCGAGGTCGTCGGCTCGTCCGACATCGGCCTGCCGCTCGGCCCGGCCGGCAAGGCTGCGCTGCTGCCGGTGAACATCGAGACCTTCGGCAAGGACCTGAGCGTCCCGCAGGAGGAGGTGCGGCTGTATCTCGCCCTGCGCGAGGCCGCCCACCAGCGCCTCTTCGCGCATGTGCCGTGGCTGCGCTCGCATCTGTTCGGCGCGGTCGACGGCTACGCCCGCGGGATCAAGGTCGACACGGCCAAGCTCGAGGACGTGGTCGGCCAGTTCGACCCGCAGAACCCCGAGCAGCTCCAGGAGGCTCTCCAGCAGGGCATGTTCCAGCCGGAGGACACGCCGGAGCAGAAGGCCGCCCTGGCGCGTCTGGAGACGGCTCTGGCGCTCGTGGAGGGCTGGGTGGACGCGGTGGTCCACGCCGCCGCGAAGCCCCGCCTGTCGTCCGCCGACGCCCTGCGCGAGACGCTGCGCCGCCGCCGCGCCTCGGGCGGCCCGGCCGAGCAGACGTTCGCCACGCTGATCGGTCTGGAGCTGCGCCCGCGCCGCCTGCGCGACGCCTCCCGCCTGTGGGCCTCGCTCACGGACGCGCGCGGTGTCGACGGCCGGGACGCCCTGTGGGCCCACCCGGACATGCTGCCGACGGCGACCGACCTGGACGACCCGGACGGCTTCGTGCACCGCGAGCAGATCGACTTCTCCGAGCTCGACAAGATGCTCGGCGAGGCGGCGGACAAGCCCGATCCGAAGAAGCCCGATCTCAAGAAGGACGAGACCGAGGGCGAGGACGAGAACAAGGGCGACGACGCCGGGTGAGCCTGTACGACGACGCGGTCCTCGTGCTGAAGGGGTACGAGGAGCAGACGGACCTGCGCCAGGCCTATCTGGACCATCTGGCGGAGCACCCGGACGGCCTGTGGAAGCCGTGCCAGGCGGGTCACATCACGGCCAGCGCCCTGGTGATCGACCCCGAGGGCGGCCGGGTGCTGCTGACCCTGCACAGGAAGCTGCAGATGTGGCTTCAGATGGGCGGCCACTGCGAGCCGGGCGATTCCTCTCTGGCCGCCGCGGCCCTGCGTGAGGCGACGGAGGAGTCCGGCGTCTCGGGGCTCTCGCTGCTGCCCGGCGGCCCGGTCCGCCTCGACCGGCACCCGATTCCGCCACCGTGCCACTGGCACTTCGACGTCCAGTACGCGGTCGTGGCACCACCGGACGCCGCGCACGCGGTCAGCGACGAGTCGCTCGACGTGCGCTGGTTCGGATACGACGAGGTCGCGGAGATGGCCGACGAGTCGGTCGTACGTCTGCTGGAGGCCACGCGCGCGAGGCTCGCGGCCTGAAGCGTGCGTCACGGGCCTGAAGCGTGTGTAAGGGGCGATCGCCATTGGCGGTCGCCCCTTACACCTTGCGGCTTCGTGGCCGGTCAACTCCAGACGTTGCCCTGGTTCTGCCCGCGCGCTCCCTGCTGGCCCATGCCGTACTGCGCGGAGAGGCCCGAGCCGACCTGGGCGTTCTGCGGCGGCAGCAGCTCGCTGGGCTGGACGAGCGCGTAGCCGTTGCCCATGAAGCTCAGCTCCCAGCCCTCGCCGGTGTTGCCGCGGCGCCGCCACACCCCCGAGGAGTGCGTCTGGGCCTGCATCTGCACCCGCAGGCTCGTCGACCAGGCGACGATCGCGTCGGCGTCGCAGTTGACGTACTTGTCGGGGGTCACCTGCATCAGCAGCGGCATGCCCGAGGTCATCAGGGCGATCTTGCCCCGGCCGGTGATGTTGAGCTGGTACTTCCCGGAGCCGGAGATGCCGTAGAGGCTGTCGACGGCGATGACCTCGTGGTGCAGGGAGGAGTCCATCGCCAGCACGTAGCTGCTGTCGACGGTGAGGCCGTCCTGCTCCACCTCCATGACGTGGACGTGCTGCTTGAGGTTGGCGAGGTAGACCGTGCCCTGCCCGTGGCAGCGCATCAGGTCGAGTCCCTCACCGGTGTGCGCACGCGCGCGTGACTGGTCGTTGCTCTGGTACTCGGCGTCGAACTCGACGAGGCCCTGGTAGGCGACCATGGTGCCCTTGCGGGCCAGGATGTCGTCGTGGCCCTCCAGGGCGACGCGCAGCATCTGCTTGTTCTGCAGGCTCCAGCGGTCCTGGGTCTGCTGCTCGTTGTAGGCGAAAATCGGGCTCTGCATGGCGTGTTGCTCCCCCTCAGCCCCGGACCCGGAGACGGTCGGTGCTGTCTTCGCTGGGCTGGACGACGACGATGCCCTGACCGGAGAAGGCCATCTGGTAGGCCTCGCCGCTGCCGCGGCCGATCAGCGACTGTGCCCTGAAGCTGCGCTTGCCCTTGACCTTGAGGTTCGGGGACCAGGCGACGAGCGCGTCGGGGTCGACGTACGTCTCGTCCTCACCGCCTCCGCAGTCGACGACGATCGGTTTGCCCCGGGAGGTCAGCGCGACCCAGCCCTGCCCGGAGATCTTGGTGTTCCACAGGCCCTGCCCGGCGAACTTCGCCAGGCCCTTGACCCGCTCGACGCCCCAGCTGAGGTGGGCGTCGAAGGCAAGCAGGTTGGTGGCGTTGACGGAGATGCCGTCACCGTTGAGGTTGATGACGACGACGTTCGCTCCGTAGTCGGAGAGGTAGAGCAGGCCGTCGCCGGAGCACTTCATCAGGGGCGCGCCCTCGCCGGTCATCCAGTCCTTGGCGATCTGGCGCACGGCCGGCGGGTTGGGCTCGTACTGGACGAACCCTTCGTAGGCGACCATCGACCCCACGCGCGCGAGGAGGTCGTTCCCGGTCTGCATGGCGACCTTCAGCATGTGATTGCCGTGGTTCTCCATGCGGGCGGTGACGGGTGCGGGGGCGTGGCCCGCGAGCTGCTGTGTCATGACCCTCAGACCTCGTACGGCTGGACGACGATGAAGTTGCCGGGCGCACCCCGGAACTGGAGGTTCACGCTCTCGCCGGTGTCACCGGGGTAGGCGTTGCGGCGCATCCGCACCTGGCTGGAGACGACGACCTGGGCGGCGGCGGACCAGGCGACCACGGCGTTGCAGTCGGCGAACGTGGTGGGCGTGACGGGCAGCACCACGGGCGTGCCGTGCGTCTTCACGACGATGGTGCCGCTCCCCTGGAACTGCATCGTGAACAGCGCGCCTCCGGGGATGCCGTGTCCCTCGACGCGGCGGACCTCGTAGGTGAGGCTCTCGTCGAACGCGAGGACGTTCTCGGCGGAGACGCAGACGGCGTCGCCCTGGAGCTCGATGGGGTGCAGCATGGTCGAGTTCTCGGCGAGGAACACCTGTCCCTGGCCCGTACAGCGCATCAGCTGCATCTCCTGGCCGGTCGCGTTGCCCACGATCCGGCCGGCGAAGCCGGCGCCCTTGTAGCTGAAGTCGACCTTGCCCTGGTAGAGCACCATGCTGCCCTGCCGGGCGAGCACGGGCTGTCCGCCGATGCCGAGGTCGACGCGGACGAGCTTCTTGTTCTGCTGCGTCCAGCGCTGGCCGGTGGGCGTCTCCTTGAACTGCTGGAGCGCGGCGGACACACCGGCGCCATGGGGAGCGGCGGCCTGCGGGGCGGCACCCTGCTGCGGGGCGCCGTAGGGAGCCTGTCCGAAGGGCGGCTGCTGGCCGTAGCCCGGGGGCGGGGTGGGCTGGCCGTAGCCGGGGGGCGGCGCCGGGGCCTGGGGTGCCTGGGGCTGGCCGTAGCCGGGAGGCAGCGGGGCCGTCTGGCCCGGGACCTGGCCGTGTGGCGGCTGTTGCTGGCCCGGCTGGCCGTAGGGCGCGGGCGCCGGGGCCGGGGGTGGCACCGGGGAGCCGCCCGGTTGGGTGGTCATGGGCGCGGCGATGGTCGGGGCGCCATGCACTCCAGGCGCGGGCGCCGGAGGCGGCGCGAAGCCCTGCGCGGCGGGCTGGGGAGCGGGCGGCGGGGCGGGAGCGGGGGCCGGAGGCGCTGCCGGTGCGGGGGCAGGGGCCGGGGCCGGTTCCGGAGTGCCGGGGACGCCGAACGCGGGCGGGGCGAAGCCCGGGGCCGCGCCGGCCTGCGGCTGCTGCGGGGCGGGCTCGGGCGCTTCCTCCTCGGCCACCTCGCCGCCGAAGTTCTTCAGCAGCGCGTCGAGACCCCCGTCGAAGCCCTGCCCGACCGCGGCGAACCGCCAGACGTCCTTGAGGTAGAAGTCGCCCAGCATCACGGCACGCTCGGTGGAGAACTCCGAGCCGCTGAAGGAGTAGCGGGCCACTTCCTCGCCGCCCGCGACGATGCGGATGTACCCGGGGGCGATCTGCGACATCTGGCCGGCGCCGTCGATCGTCGCCGTGAAGGACAGCTTCTGGATCTGGGGCGGGATCCGGTCGAGCGTCACCCGGAAGGACTCCGTGTCGCCCGCCTGGGCGCCCAGGAGCTGAAGGGACTCCTCGGGAGACTTCGGCTGGTTGAAGAAGACGAAGTAGCGGTCGTCCGAGAGCCGTTCGTCGGCGTCGAGGCCGAAGCAGCTGATGTCGAAGCTCAGTCCGGGGCCCGAGATCTGCACGCCTACGTACAGATCCGTGCCCGCGGTGAGGTCACTGATCCTGGCCTTGTGGCCGCGTTGGAATTCCCTGGCCATGCGTAACGACCGTCCCCCATCCAGAACGTGATTGCGTCGCGCCAGGCTAACGGCAAACTCCGACACCGGACGAAGTCGGTACAGACCCGGTACAGAACCCGCGCGCGGCCGTATCGGCTGCTCGCTCACGCAAAGCGGTCACTCACCCTGTGGGGCGTTCGCCACGCGCACCGGGCACATGCGGCAACCGCTCGGCGGCGACCACGCCTTCGAGATAGCCCCGGGCCCGCTCCGTCCGCGGATAGGCCTCCAGCAGCTCCCAGAAGCGGGGTCCGTGTCCGGGGACGAGCAGATGAGCGAGTTCGTGGACGAGGACGTAGTCGACCACGTACTCGGGCATGCCCTGCAGACGGTGCGACAGGCGGATGCTGCCCTCGGACGGGGTGCAGGATCCCCAGCGCGTGTTCTGGTTGGTCACCCAGCGCACCGATGCGGGCCGGGCCCGCCCGCCGAAGTACTGGTCCGAAAGACGCCGGGCCCGCTCGGCCAGCTCGGTGTCGCCGAGGGTCCGCTTGCTCTCCTGGGCGGCCAGCTTGTCGAGCATGACGGTCACCCAGCGCTGCTCCTCCGCCTCGGACATCCGGGCGGGGATGAGCACGACGGTGCGATCGCCCTCGCGGTACGCGGAGACCGTTCGGCGTCGGCGGGTGCTTCTGCGGACCTCGATCGCGCTCGCCCTCGAGCCGCTCGGCGGCTGGCTCGTCGTGCTGCGCTGTGGTTTTCCGGCGCGGTGCAGTGGGTCGGCGGGCACGCCCCGACGTTACCCGCTGCACACGGGGAAGTCCCGGCTCCGGGACGGTTCGGTGCCGATGCCCCCACCGGCAGCCGGATTTGTACGACGAATGCCCGTGCCTGTGGACAACTTTCGGCGCTCTGCGGCTGGTTTGGGCATGCTGGCTCTTGTCGGCGAAGCGATGGGTGGCTTCGGTCCAGGACCAGGACCAGATCCGCGACAAGTCTCGGGCTGCCCCCACTCTCGACCGGCACACGGGGACGATCTATGACATACGGGGGCCTGTCATGCATCCAGTGGTGAAACCCGCGCTCAGGCGCGGCTGGCGCGACCTCAACACGGTGCAGTTCGGGATGACACCGGCGCACGCGATGACGCTCGGCCCGATGGACCAGGCGACGGGCAGTTTCCTCGACCTGCTGAACGGCACACGGGGACTGGAGCTGCTGCGTGAGGAGGGTCGCCGGATGGATCTGCCCGACGGTCATGTCGACGGGCTGGTGCGGCGGCTCGCGCGGGCCGGGCTCCTGGACGACGCGCGGGGCGGCGGACCGGCCGCCGACGCTCTGCGCCGGAAGAAGGAGGTCCTCGACCGGCTCCGCCCCGATCTGGCTTCCCTGTCTTTGACCACCTCCGCTCCCGGCGACGCGATCGGACGGCTGGCCGCCCGGCGCGCGCAACGCGTTCAGGTGCGGGGTGCGGGCCGGGTCGGCGCCGTGCTGGCCTCGTTGCTGGCGGGGGCCGGAGTCGGCGAGGTCGACGTGCGCGACCTCGGACGGGTGGAACCGTGGGACGTCGCGCCGGGCGGGCTGCCGGCCGATGCCGTCGGCGACCGCCGCGACGAGGCGGCCCGACGTGCCGTGCGCCGGGCGGCCCCGGACCGGCCGCCGCGCCCCGCGACAGCGCAGGCGCACCCGGAGGAAGGCGATCCGGGTTTCTCGCTGGTGATCGTCGCCCCGCGGGACGATGTGGCCATGTACGCGCCGGACCCGTCCGCCGCCGAGTCGCTGATGGCCGCCGGGACACCCCATCTGTACGCCGGAGTCGTGGAGGGGACCGGCATGGTCGGCCCTCTCGTCCTGCCCGGGGAGACGGGCTGCGCGGGTTGTCTGCACCACAGCCGCACCGACCGGGATCCGACGTGGCCCCGCCTGGTCGCCCAGTGGCGCTCCGGCAGACAGCGGCAGGTGCGGCCCTGCGACCTGACACTCGCCACGACCGTCGCCGGACTGGCCGCGGCCCACGCGCTGGCCTTCCTCGACGGCCGGGTTCCGTCGAGCGCCGGGTCACGCTGGGAGGTGTCAGTCCCCGGTCTCCACTGGCATGCGCGGCCGATCTGGGCGCATCCTGCATGCCCGTGCGCTGCGGCGGAGAGAGGAAAGGGGGAGCGCCTCTCGGAGGAAGGGCAGTCACACGAGACAATGGCGGTGCAACGGCCGTCGGAGCAGTGCCGTGAGGCAGAGGCGGAGCGGCCGGCTGGGACTTGGAGGGCGCATGTCTGATCTTCCCCGGAAGGCGGTCACCCGGACCGCCAAGCTCGCCGCACTCCCGCTCGGTATCGCCGGGCGGGCGACCTGGGGATTCGGCAAGCGGATCGTCGGCGAGTCCGCGGAGCTGGTCGGCCGCGAGCTCCAACAGCGCACGGCGGAGCAGCTTTTCAAGGTGCTCGGCGAGCTCAAGGGCGGCGCGATGAAGTTCGGCCAGGCCCTGTCCGTCTTCGAGTCGGCACTGCCCGAGGAGGTCGCCGGCCCGTACCGGGCGGCACTGACGAAGCTCCAGGAGGCGGCGCCGCCGATGCCGACGCGCACCGTGCACGCGGTGCTCGAGGAACGGCTCGGCGAGGGCTGGCAGAAGTTGTTCCTGGAGTTCGAGGACAAGCCCGCCGCGGCGGCCTCGATCGGCCAGGTGCACCGGGCGGTGTGGCACGACGGCCGTGAGGTGGCGGTCAAGGTGCAGTACCCGGGCGCCGGCGAGGCCCTGCTGTCCGATCTGAACCAGCTGAGCCGCTTCTCCCGCCTGCTCGGTCCGCTCATCCCCGGGATGGACATCAAGCCTCTGATCGCGGAGTTGAAGGACCGTGTCTCGGAGGAGCTGGACTACGGCCTGGAGGCCCAGGCCCAGCAGGCCCACGCGGAGGAGTTCACGGACGACCCGGACGTGGTCGTGCCGCAGGTGGTGCACCAGTCCGACCAGGTCCTGGTCACCGAGTGGATCGACGGCATCCCGCTCTCGGAGATCATTTCGGACGGCACCCAGGAACAGCGTGACCGCGCGGGCCAGCTCTTGGCCCGTTTCCTGTTCTCCGGCCCCGCCCGCACCGGCCTGCTGCACGCCGATCCGCACCCCGGCAACTTCCGGCTGCTGCCCGGCGGCCCGGAGGGCGAGGACGACTGGCGCCTGGGCGTCCTGGACTTCGGCACGGTCGACCGTCTTCCGGGTGGTCTGCCGGCCACCATCGGCGAGTCCCTGCGGATGACCCTCGACGGGGAGGCCGAGGCGGTCTACGAGCTTCTGTGCGCGGAGGGGTTCGTCAAGGAGACCATAGAGCTCGATCCCGAAGCGGTCCTGGACTATCTGCTGCCGATCATCGAGCCGGCCCAGGTCGAGGAGTTCACTTTCACCCGCGGCTGGATGCGCAGCCAGGCGGCCCGTGTCGCCGACCCCCGCTCCCCCGCCTACCAGCTCGGCAAGCAGCTCAACCTGCCCCCGTCGTATCTGCTGATCCACCGGGTGACCCTGAGCACGATCGGGGTGCTGTGCCAGCTGGGGGCGGCGGTGCGTCTGCGCGAGGAGCTGGAGGAGTGGCTGCCGGGGTTCGTCACGGAGGACCCGGCGGACGGCGAGGAGCCGGCCGCGGAGGCGTGAGCCCCGGGCGGGTACCACGGGTGACCCGCTGCCCGCGCTCTACCACCAGTCCGAGTCCAGCCGTCCCTCGATCGCCCTGAGGTTCTCCCGGGAGCAGGTCTCGCAGAAGTCCCGGCGGGCGCCGTGCTCCACGGAGCAGGTCCAGGTGAGCTGCGGGGCTTCGGCCGAGGTGCCGCAGCGGGCGCACACGAGGCGTTCGGGCTGCGCGGCGGAGCCGCCGTCGTCGTTTCCTCCGCGAGGACTCGTCACGCGCCGACGATATCGCCGTGCCCTGCGGCTTCGCTGGCACAACGCACCGCGGGGGCCGGTCCGTTCGGCACGGACCGGCCCCCGCGGGGTGAGCTCGGCCTCCCGGTGCGGGAGGCCACCGCTTCAGGTGGGGTCGGTTACTGCATGACCGCCATGGCGAGCGCCCGGCGGGCACGCCGTGAGGCGCGCTCCGCCTTGCGCTGCATCCGGCGGGCTGCCACCAGGCGCGCGGCCCGGCGGTCTCGCTCCGCCTCCTGCAGTCGCTCGTGCATATGTGCACGAGCCATGGCTTCTGGGATGAGTTGCATCTCTCGGGTCCTGTTCTGGCGCGAGTCCTTCGCGCCGTGCGGGGTGCAGTCTTGAGTCGCGGAGCCGACGGGCTCGGTGGACGGCTTCATCGGGGCCTGCTTCTGGGGGTCGTGCGTGAGAGGACGGTCGATCGTTCCTGCGGTGTTCATGCCGTGACCGGGTTCTTGCGCGGGCGGCCACGCGGCCGCTTCCGGGCGACGACGACACCCTGCACGAACAGTTCGCCACCCCAGACGCCCCAGGGCTCACGCCGCTCCTTGGCGCCGGCGAGGCAGGCCTCGACCAGCGGGCAGGTGCGGCAGAGGGACTTGGCGTACTCCACGTCCGCCGGCGACTCGGCGAAGAAGACCTCCGGGTCGTAGGAGCGGCACGGGACGGGTACGCCGAGGTTCTCGATGGCGTCGTCGAGCGCGGTGAGCGCGGTGAGCGGGGTCAAGGCGGAGTCCTCCGTGGGGCCGGGCTTGGGGATCGTGTCGGAAGGCGGTACGGACGGGGCGTGCGCTTCGAGTTGCACGATTCGTCTTCCTCGTCTGGTCGTTCCGGCCTGTTGGCCGGGGGGCGGCTGGTACCCGGTTCTCTTGTTGTCCCGAGGCTCCTTCGGTCCGTCGTCCCTGGTCAGGGACAAACAGAAGGGCCGCGGATCCCGGATGGGGTTCCGCGGCCCTGAAGGCGCCGGCCTGATCTGATCAGGCTGGATCACTCCAGGGTTCTGGCCCACGGAAGGCCCACATCTGGTGGTGCTGCGTCGTCTGCTTCCGGAATCCGGCACCGGTCGCCGCAAAGGCATAGGCCCGCGCCTGCGCCTTTACTGCTGCTTCCAGTGCCTTGGTCGGTCGCTCATTGCGCTCACGGACGGGAAGGCCCGCGGGAGCAAGGGAGGAGGACGCCGGACGGACGGCACGAATGCCGGACAGACCGGTGCCCAGGTTCGAAACGCCGAGCATGCACGTGGAGACGGCCGAGCGATCGGTCATTTTCACGGTGCTGATGGAGCTGGTGTTGATGCTGATCACTGGACTCGCCTCCTCTCGGCGTCTCGGGGGACTGGATGAACCAGTCCGACGGATATGCAAGTACAACACGAATCAGGGCCCTCGAGAAGGCCGCTGCTCTCGTGCCTAAGAACCTATGGGGATTGCTGGGGCATGCGCAAACTATTTTTTCGACGAGTTGGTGTCAGTCCTGATCTGTGTCGCCCCCGTCGTACTGGCCTGCGCAGATGGCCAGGACATCGGCTCCGTAGCGGGTGAGCTTGCGCATCCCGACGCCCGGGATGCGCGCCAGCTCGTGCTCGTCGTCGGGCGCGGTCTCGGCGATCGCCACCAGTGTCCTGTCGGTGAAGACGCAGAAGGCGGGCTGGCCACTGCTCCGTGCCTGGTCGGCGCGCCATTCGCGGAGCTGCTCGTAGAGGCCCTCGTTCATGTCGGAGGGGCAGTCGTCGCAGCGCATCAGCTTCATCTCGCCCGCGTCGGTCAGCGTGCGGCCGCAGACACGGCAACGGGCGGGCGTTCGCTGCGCTCGTCGCGGGGCGGAGCCCCTGGTTCCGGGGATTCCGCGCTCGATACCGCCCGCGGCACCGCCGGCCGTACGGCCCTTGGTGGCGGTCGAGCCGGGGCGCAGTCCGTCGAGGAAACGGCTGGGGCGGCGGTTGGGGCGGCCGCCGGGTGAGCGGGAGAGAGACCAGGAGACATGGAGGTGTTCCCGCGCGCGAGTGACGCCGACATACAGCAGACGGCGCTCCTCCTCGATCTGCTCGTCGGTCTTTGCGTAGGTGATCGGCATCATGCCCTCGGCGACGCCGACCAGGAAGACGACGTCCCACTCCAGGCCCTTGGCCGAGTGCAGGGAGGCGAGGGTGACGCCCTGCACGGTCGGGGCGTGCTGGGCGTTCGCCCGTTCGTCGAGCTCGGCGACGAGGTCCGCCAGGGTGGCGCCGGGTTTGGCGGCGGCGAAGTCCTGGGCGAGGTTCACCAGGGCGGCCAGGGACTCCCAGCGCTCTCTCACGGCGCCGGAGCCGGCCGGTGGCCGCGGTGTCCAGCCCTCGCCCGACAGGACGGCGCGCACCTGCGAGGGCAGGTCGACGACGTCGTCCAGGAGGGAGTCGTTGCCGCCGAAGCGGGCCGCGCCGCGCAGGGCGACGCCCGCCTTGCGCACCTCCGGGCGGTCGAAGAACCGCTCGGCGCCGCGCAGCTGGTAGGGCACCCCGGCGTCGGCGAGGGCCTGTTCGTAGGTCTCGGACTGCGCGTTCGTCCGGAACAGGATGGCGATCTCGGCGGCCGGGACCCCCGAGTCGATGAGTTCACGGATGCGGCGGGCCGCGCCCTCCGCCTCGGCGGGCTCGTCGGTGTATTCCGTGTAGGCCGGCTCGGGCCCCGGCGCACGTTGCGAGACGAGCTCCAGGCGGTGGTCGGCCGCGCGGCCGCTGGCCTGGGCGAGCAGGCCGTTGGCGAGGTGGACGACCTGGGGCGTGGAACGGTAGTCGCGGACCAGCTTGACGACGGTGGCGCCGGGGTGACGGGTGCGAAAATCGAGCAGATGGTCCGGCGTTGCACCCGTGAACGAATAGATCGTCTGGCTGGCGTCTCCGACCACGCACAGGCTGTCCCGCTCGCCGAGCCACAGCTCCAGCAGGCGCTGCTGGAGGGGGCTGACGTCCTGGTACTCGTCGACCACGAAGTGCTGGTACTGGGCGCGGACCTGTTCGGCGATGTCGTGCCGGTCCTGGAGAACGGCCACGGTCAGCAGCAGCACGTCCTCGAAGTCGATGAAGGAGCGCTCGCGCTTGACGTCCTCGTAGGCGGCGTAGAGCTGGGCGATCTCCGCGGGGTCGCGCGGGGCCTCCCGGCCGGACTTGGCGACGGCGGGCGCGTAGTCCGCGGGGACGGTCTGGGTGACCTTGGACCATTCGATCTCGGCGGTGACGTCCCGCAGCTCGCCCCGGTCGAGCCGGATGCGGCAGGCCGCGGCCGCGTCGGCGACGAGCTGGATCTTGCGGTCGACGAGCCGGGGCATGGAGCCACCGATCGCTTTCGGCCAGAAGTACTGGAGCTGACGCAGGGCCGCCGAATGGAAGGTGCGCGCCTGGACGCCCGCGGCTCCGAGCTGGCGCAGGCGGCCGCGCATCTCTCCGGCAGCGCGGTTGGTGAAGGTGACGGCGAGCACGCTGGAGGGGTGGAGGACGCCTGCGCGCACCCCGTAGGCGATGCGGTGGGTGATCGCCCGGGTCTTGCCCGTGCCCGCGCCCGCCAGGACGCACACCGGACCGTGCAGGGCGGTGGCCACCTCGCGCTGCTCGGGGTCGAGCCCGTCGAGCACCGCGTCGGCCGTGTCCGGTACCTGCGGGAACAGGGTGGAGTGCGTTGCTGCTGTCACACGGCCATGCTGCCAGGTCGTGGGAGACGGCAGTGCCGGTTGTCCACAGGCGGGCCCTGATAGTCGTACTAATGCGGCAGGCGTCACGTCCCCCGGGGCCCGGGCCCCGGGAATGGCGGCCCCTTCACGTACGTTCCATCTCTGCGACCATCCACCCCCGAGCCACCGAAGGAGCACGAGAGACATGCTGGGCACTGTGACGATGTACAGCACCACGTGGTGCGGCTACTGCCGCCGGCTGAAGAGCCAGATGGACCGCGAGGGCATCGCGTACACCGAGATCAACATCGAGCAGGACCCGGAATCCGCCGCGTTCGTGGAGAAGGCGAATGGCGGAAACCAGACGGTGCCCACCGTTCTGTTCCCGGACGGCTCCACCCTCACCAACCCGTCGCTGGCTCAGGTGAAGCAGAAGGTCGGCGCGTAGGCGCCGCGCGGTTGTGCGGGGAAGGCGGTTCCTGAGGCGGCTCAGGAACCGCCTTCTCCGTTTGTGCGGTCAGAGCGAGTAGGCGGCTCGCACGGGCGTCAGGCCACGCTCCTCATCGGGAGCGGCTTGCCGTACCAGAGCTCGATCAGGCGGGCCGCGATGGAGATGCCGTAGGGCGGGAGCACCTCGCCGGACTCGAAGGCGGCCCGCAGTTCGTCGCGGGAGAACCAGCGGGCCTCCTGGATCTCGTCGCCGTCGACCTCGATCTCGGTCGAGGTGGCGCGGGCCATGAAGCCCAGCATGAGGCTGGACGGGAAGGGCCAGGGCTGGCTGGCGACGTACTCGACCGGGCCGACGGTGATGCCGACCTCCTCGTGGACCTCGCGGCGCACCGACTGCTCGATGGACTCACCGGGCTCGACGAAGCCGGCGAGCGTCGAGAAGCGGCCCTCGGGCCAGTGGACCTGGCGGCCGAGCAGGAGCCGGTCGTCCTCGTCGGTCACGGCCATGATCACGGCGGGATCCGTGCGCGGGTAGTGCTCGGCGCCGCAGGCCTGGCAGCGGCGGATGTGGCCGGCTGCGGCGATGACGGTGCGCTCGCCGCAGCGCGAGCAGAAACGGTGCGTGCGCTGCCAGTTCTCCAGCCCCACCGCGTGCACCATCAGGCCCACGTCACGGGCCGACAGAAGCAGGCCCGCCTCGCGCAGGCCCGCCGCGCGCGCGGACTGGTCCATACGCCCGGGCAGGGAGTCCTTCTGGAGGGCGAAGTAGCTGACGCCGTCCTCGTCGGTGCCGAGGAAGTACCGGTGCGCCTCGGTGAGGGGGGCCTCGAAGGAGGGGGTCATGACGAGTTCGGTGTGCCCGTCCGCCGTCTCGTCGATGAGGACCTGGCCGCCGGAGACCACGAAACAGCGCGTCGAGGGGTGGCTCCACGCCGCCGCGAGCCAGGCCTCGTCGAGCCGGTGGTGCGCGGCCCTGTCGATGCCGTTCGGGGCGGTGAGCGAGATGGGTCGGTCGGCGTTCTGGTCGGTCCAGGTGGTCACTGGTGCTTCCAACTCCCCGGTGGAACGGTCGGGTTCGGCGGGCTGATCAGGGGACGTACGGCGGGGGGCGACCGGGTCGGGCGGGGCTCGGGCGGTGCGGGGCGGCTCCTCCAGTGTGCCCCTCGCGCGCGGCCGGTCCGGGCGGCCCGGGACGCTCAGGGCGCATCGCGCCAGTTCTCGGCGAGGTCGCCCCACAGGTACGCGGTGGTCTCGACGCCCTTGAGCAGCAGGTCGAGTTCGACCTTCTCGTTCGGCGCGTGCCAGCCGTCGGAGGGCACGGAGATGCCGAGGAACAGCACCGGAGCACCGAGGACGTCCTGAAGGTCCGCCGCCGGTCCGGAGCCGCCCTCGCGGGTGAAGCGGACGGGTTTCTCGAAGGCCCGGCCCATCGCGCGGGCCACCGACTGGAGGGCCGGGTGGTCCAGCGGGGTCAGGCACGGGCGCGTGGCCCCGCTGAACGTGATCTCGCAGCGGATACCTGCGGGCACCTGCTGTTCGGCCCAGGTGCGGACGGCCTTCTCCACGTGGTCGGGGTCCTGGCCCGCGACCAGCCGGAAGGACAGCTTCACCAGGGCGGAGGACGGGACGATCGTCTTGCTGCCGGGGCCCTGGTAGCCGCCCCCGATGCCGTTGACCTCCGCGGTGGGGCGGGCCCAGACGCGCTCCAGGGTGGTGTACCCGGCCTCCCCCTGGGTGGCGTACGACTTGGCCGCGCGCAGCCACTGCGACTCGTCGAAGGGCAGTTCGGCGAGGAGTTCGCGCTCACGGTCGGTGAGCTCGACCACGCCGTCGTAGAAGCCCGGGACCGCCACGCGCGCGTGCTCGTCGTGCAGGGCGGCGACCAGGCGGGCGGCGGCGGTCGCCGGGTTGGGCACCGCGCCGCCGAAGGAGCCGGAGTGGATGTCCTGGTCGGGGCCGTGCAGCCGTATCTCGCATTCGGCGAGGCCGCGCATGCCGGTGCACACCGTGGGGGTGTCCTCGGACCACATACCGGTGTCGGAGACGATCACGGCGTCGGCGGTGAGCCGCTCGGCGTGCTGCTCGACGAGGGCACGGAAGTGGGGCGAGCCGGACTCCTCCTCGCCCTCGATCAGCAGCTTCAGATGCACCGCCGGGGTGGTGCGGCCGGTGGCGGCGAGGTGGGCGCGGACGCCCAGGGTGTGGAAGAACACCTGGCCCTTGTCGTCGGCCGCCCCGCGCGCGTAGAGACGGTTCTCGCGGACGACGGGCTCGAACGGGTCGCTGTCCCAGCCGTCCTCCCGGGCGGCGGGCTGCACGTCGTGGTGGCCGTAGACCAGCACCGTGGGCGCCTTCGGGTCGTCGGAGGGCCACTCGGCGAAGACGGCGGGCGCGCCGGGGGTCTGCCAGACCTCGGCCGTCGGGAACCCGGTCTCCTTCAGCTCGGCGGCGAGCCAGTCGGCGCTGCGTCGCACGTCGGGCGCGTGGTCCGGCTGGGCGGACACCGACGGGATGCGCAGCCACTGGGCGAGGTCGTCGAGGAAGGCGTCGCGATGCTGCTGGATGTACGTACGGACGACGCTGTCCGGGGTCTGGCTCATGGTCACGAGCCTATCGGCCCGCACTGACGTCCTCGGAGTGCGGTTCCTCACCGGGCGGATCCTCGCTCAGCAGCCGCTCCAGCGCCTCGCGGTCCGGCAGGTCGTCGGGGCGGACGATCTCGCCGCTGCGCACATACAGGAACGCGGCCGTGACGGATTCCGGGGTAACCCCCAGCTGCTCGGCCCAGGCCAGGCGGTAGACGGCGAGCTGGAGGGGGTCCGCGGTGCGTGAGCGGTTGGTCTTCCAGTCGACGATCTCGTACGTCGTGCCCTCACCGTCACCCTTCTTGTAGACGGCGTCGATACGGCCTCGCACGACGCGGCCGGCGAGCGCGAGCTGGAAGGGGGCCTCCACCCGGTAGGGCGTGCGGTGCGCGTACTCGGTCTGCTCGAAGGCGTCCTTGAGTGCCTCCAGGTCCCGTTCGTCGGCGATCTCCGCTTCGCCGCCTGGCAGCTCCTCCGGCTCCAGCAGGGGCAGCGTCAGCTCTTCGAAGCGGGCCTCGACCCAGGCGTGGAAGCGGGTGCCGCGCCGGGCTGCGGGCTGGGGCGGGCGCGGCATGGGCCGGGCCAGCTCCTGGGCGAGGCCGTCCGGGTCGGCGGCCAGGAGCAGCAGCTGGGAGGCCGTCAGGGAAGCGGGCAGGGGGACCTCGGTGACACTGTCGCGGGCGCGCAGGAGCTCGCCGGTGAGGGCGTCGAGGTCACGGTCCCAGGAGGCGATGGTGCGGGCTTCCTCCGGGGTGAGGCGTGGGTGTGGGGCCTGAGGTTCCGGCGGCCCCGCTTGGTGGGGGACCGTGGGGCGGTCCGCCGGCCGTCCGTCCCCGTCCGCCGCCTCCTCTGCCTCTGCGAAGGCGTCTTCGTCGAAGGGGGCTTCATCCAAGGGGCCTGCGTCGAAGTCGAACGGGTCCGGCTCGTCGTACGGAGGCTCGTCGTCCTCGGGAGGCGGGGGCCACTCCGGGTCGTCGAACGCGTCCGGGTCGTGCACGGCCGCCGGGCGCCCGTCCTCGTGGGACGCGAGGTCCTCCAGGTGGGCCAGGACGGTCTCGGCGGCGGCGCGGCGGCGGGCCAGGGCCGCCTCGTCCAGGGGCAGGGGCCACACCTGGTCGGCGGTGGCCCGGTGCAGGGCAGGGTTCTCCTCGTCCTCGGCGGGTTCGTCCGCCCAGGCCTCGATCTCGCCGTACCCGGCCGCGCAGTGCTCGTAGAGGTCCTGGAGGAACGCGGAGGGTCCGCGGCGCTTCTTCTGGGTGGGTCCCCACCAGTGGCCGGAGCCCAGGAGCAGGGAGCGGGGGCGGGTGAAGGTGACATAGCCGAGGCGGAGTTCCTCGGTGTGCTGGTGGTCCTTCATGGCCTCGTGGAAGGCCTTGAGGCCCTTGGCGTCCCAGGAGGCGATGTCGGGGAGGGTGTCGGCGTCGCCGCGCAGCTCGTGCGGCAGGACCTTGCCCTGGGAGGTCCACTTCTCGCGGCCCTGGCTGCTGGGGAAGGTGCCGGTGACCAGGCCCGGGACGACCACGACGTCCCACTCCAGACCCTTGGACTTGTGGGCGGTGAGCACCTTGACGGTGTTCTCGCCGCCGGGGAGGGCGTTGTCGAGGCCCTTCTCGTACTGGGCGGCGGTACGCAGGAAGCCGAGGAAGGCGAGCAGGCTGGCCTCGTTGTCGCCGGCGGCGAAGGAGGCGGCGACGTCCAGAAAGTTGGAGAGGGTCTCGCGGCGCCGTGCCGCCAGGGCGTGCGGGGAGGCCGACAGCTCCACCTCCAGGCCGGTGACGGCGAGGACGCGGTGCAGGACGTCCATCAGCGGGTCGGACAGGGAGCGGCGCAGGTCACGCAGTTCGGTGGCGAGGCGGGCGAAGCGCACGCGCGCGTCGGGCGAGAAGGGCAGCCCGTCGTCGTCCCCGTGGCCGTCCAGCGGCGTCTCCAGGAAGGTGTCGAGGGCGTCCGCGAGGGAGATCACCTCGGCCGGGTCGACGCCCTCGACGGCCTCGGCGAGGCGGCGGTCCGGGTCGTCGTCGCCCTCCACGCGCGCGTGGGTGACGAGAAGCCGGGCCCGCCGCCCCAGCAGGGCGAGGTCACGCGGGCCGATGCGCCAGCGCGGGCCGGTCAGCAGGCGGACCAGGGAGGCGTTGGCGCCGGGGTCCTGGAGGACCTCACACACGGCGACGAGGTCGGCGATCTCGGGCAGGTGCAGCAGACCGGACAGGCCGACGACCTCGACCGGGATGTCCCGGGCCACCAGTGCGCCCTGGATCTCGGAGAAGTCGGTCGCCGTGCGGCACAGGACCGCGATCTCGCCGGGTGCCGTCCCGGTGCGGACGAGGTGGGCGACGGAGTCGGCGGCCCAGTCGATCTCCTCGGCATGGGTGCGCAGCAGGGCGCAGCGCACGATGCCGTCGCGTTCGGCCCCGGGGGCGGGGCGAAGTGCCTCCACACCCGCGTGCAGGGCGCGCAGGGGCTCCGCGAGGCCGTTGGCGAGGTCGAGGAGGCGGCCGCCGCTGCGGCGGTTCTCGCTGAGGGCCTGGCGGGTCGCGGGGCGGCCGTCGGCGCGGGCGAAGTGCTCGGGGAAGTCGTCGAGGTTGGCGACGGAGGCGCCGCGCCAGCCGTAGATCGCCTGGCAGGGGTCGCCCACGGCGGTGACCGGGTGGCCGGTGCCCTCGCCGAACAGGCCCGCCAGGAGGACCCGTTGGGCGACCGATGTGTCCTGGTACTCGTCGAGCAGGACCACCCGGAACTCGTCGCGCAGGAGGCTCCCCACTTCGGGGATCCCGGCGAGCCGGGCCGACAGGGCGATCTGGTCGCCGAAGTCGAGCAGGTCCCGATCGCGCTTGGCGGCCCGGTAGCGGTTCACCAGCTCGGCCAGTTCACGGCGCGCGGCAGCGGCTTCGGGAACCTTGCGCAGGTCGGCGTTGCCGAGCTTGACGCCGCGCAGGGTCAGCAGCAGTTCGGCGTCGTACGCGCGCAGCGCCTCGGGGCGTACGAGGTGCTCGGCGAGCTCGGCGTCGAGGGCGAGGAGGTCGCCGACCAGGTCCGGGAAGGAACGGGTCAGGGCCGGATAGGACCCGGGGGCCTCACGCAGGACGCGCGCGGCGAGCTGGAAGCGGGTCGCGTCGGCGAGCAGCCGGGACGTGGGCTCAAGGCCGAGGCGCAGACCGTGGTCGGTCAGCAGGCGGCCCGCGAAGGAGTGGTACGTGGAGATCACCGGCTCGCCCGGCGGGTTGTCCGGGTCGATGGCGTCCGGGTCGGTGACGCCGGCCTTGACCAGTGCCTTGCGGACGCGCTCGGCGAGTTCGGCGGCGGCCTTGTTGGTGAAGGTGAGGCCGAGCACCTGCTCGGGGGCGACCTGGCCGGTGCCGACCAGCCACACCACTCGGGCGGCCATGACGGTCGTCTTGCCCGAGCCGGCACCGGCCACGATCACCTGCGGGGCGGGCGGCGCGGTGATGCAGGCCGTCTGCTCCGGGGTGAACGGGATGCCGAGGAGCTCCTTGAGCTGTTCGGGATCGGTGATACGGGCGGGCACATCGAGAGAGGCTAGTGGCGGCCACTGACAGTGGCGGCCGGATCGGCCTCCGGGGCGGAGGAAGCCCAGGTCAGCGCATGTGGTGCGATAGATCACTCGACAACATGACGGCCCTCCTGCCGGGCGCTGCACGAGGCCCGGAACGCGCAGTGCGTGCAGTGCTGCCCGGCGGTCGGTGTGAACCGCTCGTCGAGGACCTTGCCGGCGGCGGTGGCCAGCAGATCACCGACCCACTCCCCCTCCAGCGGCTCCTGGGCCTGCACCTTGGGCAGGGTCTCGCCACCGTCGCGCTGGGCGGCGCCCTGGCGGAGATGGACGAGTTCGGCGCCGCCCGGCTCGGGACGCACGCCGTCGAAGGCGTCGTCGACGGCGCCCTCACCGACGGCCAGCTGGTAGACGGCGAGCTGCGGATGGCGCTCGACCTCTTTGCCGGTGGGCGCCTGCTTGCCGGTCTTGAAGTCGACCACGTAGGCGCGGCCGTCACCGTCCGCCTCCACGCGGTCCATCTGGCCCCGGATGCGCACCTGGTAGTCGCCCGCTTCGAGGGTGACGTCGAAGTCGTGCTCGCTGGCTACCGGGGTCCGCCCGGTGCGGTCCATGACGTGCCACTGAAGGAATCGTTCGAGCGCCACGCGCGCGTTGTCCTTCTCCTGGTCCGACTTCCAGGGCGCGTCGAAGGCGAGGGCGTTCCACACGGAGTCGAGGCGTTCCATGAGGACGGACAGGTCTGCCGGGGTGTGTCCGGAGGCGACCTCGTCGGCGAGGACGTGCACCACGTTGCCGAAGCCCTGCGCGGCGGTCGCGGGCGCGTCTGCCTTCACCTCGCGGCCCAGGAACCACTGCAGGGCGCAGGTGTTGGCCAGTTGGTCGAGGGCGCTGCCGGAGAGCACGACGGGCTGGTCGCGGTTGCGCAGCGGCACCTTGGAGTGAGTCGGCTCGAACATGCCCCACCAGCGGTAGGGGTGTGCGGACGGCACCAGGGGGCGGCCGTCCTCGTCGGCGAGGGCGGCGAGCCGGGCCAGGCGGCGTGCGGCCGCTTCCCGGAGGGCGTCGGAGACGCGCGGGTCGACCGTGGTGGCGCGCAGCTCGGCGACGAGTGCCGCGACGGACAGCGGGCGGCGCGGGCGTCCGGTGACGTCCTTGGGTTCGACGCCGAGTTCGGTGAGGAAGCGGGAGGGCTGGTCACCGTCGTCCGCCGGGGCCTTGACGGCGGTGACGACCAGGCGTTCACGCGCGCGTGTGGCGGCCACGTAGAACAGGCGGCGTTCCTCGGCGAGCAGTGCGCCGGGGGTGAGGGGTTCGGCGAGTCCGTCGCGCCCGATGCGGTCGGCCTCCAGGAGGGAGCCGCGGCGGCGCAGGTCGGGCCAGAGCCCCTCCTGGACGCCGGCGACGACCACGAGGCGCCACTGAAGGCCCTTGGAGCGGTGTGCGGTCATCAGGCGGACGGCGTCGGGGCGTACGGCACGCCGCGTGAGGGTGTCGGCGGCGATGTCCTCGGCCTCGATCTCCTCCAGGAAGTTCAGCGTGCCCCGGCCTCCGGTGCGCTCCTCGGCGCGGGCCGCCGTCGCGAACAGCGCGCAGACCGCGTCCAGGTCGCGGTCCGCGTTGCGCCCGGCCGCGCCGCCCCGGCGGGCGGCCCGCTCCAGACGCGCGGGCCACGGTGTGCCGTTCCACAGGTCCCACAGCGCCTCCTCGGCCGTACCGCCGCCGGCCAGGCGCTCGCGGGCCTTGCGGAGCAGCGCACCGAGGCGCTGGGCACCGCGCGCGTACGCGGGGTCGTGCACGGCCAGCCGCTCCGGCTCGGCGAGCGCCCGCGCCAGGAGCACGTCGGAGGGCGGCGGCAGCGCGTTGCCCGCGGCCCGCTCCTCGTCCCGCAGGGCCCTCCCCAGGCGGCGCAGGTCGGCGGCGTCCATGCTGGCGAGCGGGGAGGTGAGCAGGGTGAGAGCGGTTTCCGTGTTCAGCCAGGAGATGTCCGGCCAGGAGGTGTCCGGCTCGGCGGAAGGGACGTCCTTGGAATTGGCCTCTCCCTCGGGAGCCCTCGACGCCTCCCCCTCGGGAGCCCTCGACGCCTCCGCCGCGGCCACCGCCCGAAGCGCCGTCAGCAGCGGCGCCACCGCCGGTTCGTGGCGCAGGGGTACGTCGTCGCCGTCGACGTCCACCGGGACGCCGGCCGCCGTGAGGGCGCGGCGGACCGTGGGGACGGTGCGGGAGCCGGCGCGCACCAGTACGGCCATCTCGCTCCAGGGGACGCCGTCCTCCAGGTGGGCCCTGCGGAGGATGTCGGCGATGTTGTCCAGTTCCGTCCCCGAGGTCGGGTACGTGTACGCCTCGACGCGGCCGCCGTCCCTCACGGGAGCGAGTTCGCGGTGGGCGCGCACTTTCTCGGCGGGCAGACGGGTCAGCGGCATGCGCTGGGTCAGCAGCCGGGTGGCTGCCAGCAGGCCGGCGCCGGAGCGGCGGGACGTGCGCAGCACCGCGACGGGGGCCGGGCGGCCGTCCGCGCGCGGGAAGGCGTGCGGGAAGTCCAGGATGCCGTTCACGTCCGCCCCGCGGAACGTGTAGATCGACTGGTCGGGGTCACCGAAGGCGACAAGGGTGCGGCCACCGCCCGCCAGGGCGTGCAGAAGTCGTACCTGAGCGGGATCCGTGTCCTGGTACTCGTCGACGTAGACGGCGTCGTAGCGGGCGCCGAGCCACGCCGCGACCTCGGGCCTATAGGCGAGGAGCACCGCGCGGTGGACGAGCTCCGCGTAGTCGATCACGCCCTGGAGGTCGAGCACGTCGAGGTACTCGGCCAGGAAAGCGGCAGCCGCGCGCCAGTCGGGGCGTCCCGTACGGCGGGCGAACGCGTCCAGGGCGTCGGGCCCCAGGCCCAGTTCACGGCTGCGGGCGAGGACCGCGCGGACCTCGTCGGCGAAACCGCGCGTGGTCAGGCAGGCGCGCAGTTCGTCCGGCCAGCGCACGTGCGCGAGGCCGAGGCGCTCCAGGTCCACCTGGCCCGCGAGCAGCTCCCGTACGGAGACGTCCTGCTCGGGGCCGGACAGCAGCCGCATCGGCTCCACGAACAGGTCGCTGTCCTGGTGGGCACGGACCAGGGCGTAGCAGAACGAGTGGAAGGTGGTCGCCCGGGGAGCACGGGCCGCCCCGGCCCGGGTGGCCATGCGGTCACGCAGTTCGACGGCCGCCTTGCGGCTGAACGTGAGGACCAGGACCCGCTCGGGGTCCCCGCCCCGGGCGATGCGCTCGGCCACGGACTCGACGAGCGTGGTGGTCTTGCCGGTGCCCGGACCTGCGAGGACGAGCAGCGGGCCGGCCTCGTGGTCAACCACGGAGCGCTGCGAGGCGTCCAGAAGAGGGGGGTCCACCCGGGCGGGAGGGGTACGTACCAGTCGGTAAGCGCCACGGCTCCCCCGCCGCACCCAGGGGTGCGACAGGCCGCTGGTGGAGGAAGAGGAGCTCACGTGGTTCGCCGGTCCTGGTGGAAGTACTGGTTGGCGGGCCACCGCGCGTGGCGGGCGGTGACCGCGGGGTGACGGGGGCACGCGCAGCCGACGCTACGCCGACGGGTGAGGCGGAAGCAGGGCTTCCCCTTCTTCCCGCCGGCCACTCGCGGCACGCGTGCCACTCATGCCCCTCGCCTCACGAACGTACGTCATGGCACCGACGTGCCCCGATTCCCCCGTCCGGATCACGGGCCACACGGGAGGCCGCCCGATGGCGGAAGCTGTCAGGTGTGACCTTCCGCGCGTTCGCCGCCGTCCCACCGCGCCCGTCGCATGTCGATCCGCGGCAGGTGGCCCTCGGCGGCCCGGCTCGCCTCCTTCAGGGGCGTGCCCTCCGCGTGGTAGTGGCCGAGCGCCCGCTGCTCGTGCCCCGGGAGCAGGACACCGTCCGCGCGGACGACCCGCCACCACGGAACGGCTCCCCCGTAGAGAGCCATCACACGGCCGACCTGCCGCGGACCGCCCTCCTCGAGCCACTCGGCGACGTCGCCGTATGTCATGACACGGCCCGGCGGGATCAGTTCGGCGACGTCGAGGACCCGCTCGGCATACGCGGGCAGGGCTTCCGCAGGCTCGTCCCCGTGCCGGCCCCCCTCAAGGCTCTGCTCACTCATCCGCCCCATCCTGCCCCACCCCACCGACAACGGGACGCGCGTACTCCCGAGCGATTCCTTCGCCCGGCAGGACCTCGTCGGGCAGACTGTCCGCCCCCGCATGTGCACCCTGATGCCCCCGCGTATCGGTGCGGCATGCCACCATCGTGCGGGCGGTGACCGGTGATACGAGACCAAGAAGAGACGATGAAGCAACAGGGTGCGCACCCGGACGACACGGAGGGCACCTCTGACGCTGCGTCGCGCCCGGACACGCCGGACGACGGCCCGAAGGCGGGCAGGAAGCAGGCCCGGCCGGTCGCCGAGGAACCGGACATCACGCACATCGACGAGGTGGAGGGCGACGAACCGCTGCTCCCCGCACGCGTGCACCGTCCGTCCGATCTGATGCGGCTCCTGGTGGGCGTGCTCGCCGTCGCGGTGCTGATCGGCATCGCCGCGTTCGCGCACGGCACCACCTCCGGGCTCGAACAGGACATCAACAAGGGCACCGGGCAGGCACCCGATCTGCTCATCAAGATCGCGGGGCTGGCCTCCAGCATCGCGATCCTGCTGGTGCCGGTCGCCTTCGCCATCGAGCGGCTGATCAAACGGGACGGGCTGCGCATCGCCGACGGCGTGCTCGCGGCGGTCCTCG
Source organism: Streptomyces sp. NPDC057002 (assembly GCF_042673825.1). Taxonomy (NCBI): domain Bacteria; kingdom Bacillati; phylum Actinomycetota; class Actinomycetes; order Kitasatosporales; family Streptomycetaceae; genus Streptomyces; species Streptomyces sp. NPDC057002. Next base: position 971,871 of record NZ_JBHURZ010000003.1, on the reverse strand, counting down.
CGCACGGTGTGACACTCGCCACCGACCTCTGGGTCGCCCGGGCCGCCCCCGGCTCGATCCAGGAGGCGCTCACCCAGCCCTCCCCCGGGGACATCCACGCACTGACCGATCCCGTGCACGGCTATCTGGCGCCGGTCATCGCCTATATGACGGCCGTCGGCATGTCACGCAGACCCAGGTGGCGCACGGTGCTGTGGGTCGTGCTGCTGCTCGACGCCTTCTCGATGCTCGTCACCGGGTACACGACCCCGTTCTCGATCATCCTGACCGTGCTGATCGGCTGGACCGTGGCCTACGGCACGCTCTACGCGGTCGGCTCGCCCAATGTCCGGCCCACTGGACAGACCCTGATGGCCGGCCTGCGGACCGTCGGCTTCAGCCCGGTCAGCGCGTCACGCGAGGACACCTCGGACAACCCGGACACCGGCGACCGGGGCCGGCGCTACTTCGTCACGCTCGAGGACGGCCCGCCGCTGGACGTCACGGTGGTCGACCGGGAGCAGCAGGCCCAGGGCTTCTTCTACCGTGCGTGGCGCAATCTGACCCTGCGCGGCTTCGCCACCCGCAGCAGCCTCCAGTCGCTGCGCCAGGCCCTGGAGCAGGAGGCGCTGCTGGCGTACGCGGCCATCGCGGCCGGTGCCAACGCGCCCAAGCTGATCGCCACCTCCGAGCTCGGCCCCGACGCGGTCATGCTCGTCTACGAGCACAGCGGCGCACACACCCTCGACTCGCTGCCGGACGAGGAGATCACCGACAATCTGCTGCGCGACACCTGGCACCAGGTGAAGGCCCTGCAGTCCCGGCGTATCGCGCACCGCAGGCTGGTGGGCGACGCGATCCTGGTGGATCGTTCCGGCACGGTGATCCTCACCGACCTGCGCGTCGGCGAGATCGCGGCCGGCGACCTGCTGCTGCGCATGGACATCTCCCAGCTGCTGGTGACCCTCGGCCTCCGGGTGGGCGCCGAGCGGGCGGTGGCCTCGGCGGTGGGCGTGCTCGGCCCGGACGCGGTGGCGGACTGTCTGCCGATGCTCCAGCCCATCGCGCTCAGCCGCTCCACGCGCGCGACGCTGCGCAAGCTGGCCCGGGAGCGGGCACAGCGCGAGCGCGAGGCGGTGCTGGAGGCGTCCCGGCTGGCCAAGCAGGCGCGCCTGGAGGAGTCCTCGGACGAGGCCGTTCCGGTCTCTGAGAAGGCCGACAAGAAGGCCGTACGGGCGGAGCAGCGGGCCGAGAAGCGGGCCATCGACGAGGCCGTCGAGGAGGCGCGCGAGGAGGACCTGCTCACGCAGATCCGCCACGAAGTGCTGCTGATCAGGCCGCAGGCACCGGTCGAGCCGGCCCGGCTGGAGCGGGTACGGCCGCGCACACTGATCAGTTTCATGGCCGGAGCGATCGGCGCGTACTTCCTGCTGACGCAGCTCACGCACATCGAGTTCGGACCGCTCATCGCGAACGCCGAGTGGGGCTGGGTCGCCGCGGCGGTGCTGTTCTCCATGTGCAGCTACCTCGCGGCGGCGATGGCTCTGCTGGGGTTCGTGCCCGAGCGGGTGCCGTTCTTGCGGACGGTGGCGGCACAGGTCGCCGGATCGTTCGTGAAGATCGTCGCCCCGGCGGCGGTGGGCGGTGTCGCCCTGAACACGCGCTTCCTGCAGCGCGCGGGAGTGCGGCCGGGGCTCGCGGTGGCGAGCGTGGGCGCGTCGCAGTTGTTCGGGCTCGGCTGCCACATCCTGATGCTGCTGGCCTTCGGCTATCTGACCGGTACGGAGAAGACGCCGTCGCTGTCGCCGTCCCGGACGGTCATCGCCGGTCTGCTGACGGTGGCGGTGCTCGTGCTCGTGGTGACCTCGGTGCCGTTCCTGCGGAAGTTCGTCGTCACGCGCGTGCGGTCGCTGTTCGCGGGTGTCGTGCCGCGCATGCTGGACGTGCTGCAGCGGCCGCAGAAGCTGGTCACCGGCATCGGCGGCATGCTGCTGCTGACCGCCTGCTTCGTGATGTGCCTGGACGCGTCGATCCGCGCGTTCGGCGACGAGTCCACCTCGATCAGCCTCGCCAGCGTCGCCGTCGTCTTCCTCGCGGGCAACGCCCTGGGGTCCGCGGCTCCGACACCGGGCGGTGTGGGCGCGGTCGAGGCGACCCTGACGGTCGGTCTCATCGCCGTCGGCCTCCCGAAGGAGGTCGCTGCACCGGCCGTGCTGCTGTTCCGCCTGCTGACGCTGTGGCTGCCCGTGCTGCCGGGCTGGCTGGCCTTCAACCACCTCACCCGCAAGCAGGCCCTCTGACGCCGGTGGCCTTGCGGGCGGGGATTTCGGCACACCTCTTGGCAACACCGGCCCCTCCTACCTCGTACGACACGCGTCCCGCGCGTACGCCTGCGTGCCGCCGCAGGATGGAACCATGCCATCGCTCCTCCGGCTGCGCGCCGTCGTCCTGACCGCCATCGCCGTGCTGCTGTCCACCGTGCTGGCGGGCTGCGGTGACGACGACGCCAAGGACGAGGACCTCACTCGGCAGGAACTGAGCTGGAAGGCCTGCCCGGCTCCCGACGAGGCCCAGGGCGAAGGCCCCGCCCCCTCTCCCCTGCCGGACAACGGCGAGTGGCAGTGCGCCACCATGAAGGCCCCTCTCGACTGGGGCGACCCTAAGGGCGACACGATCGGCATCGAGCTGATCCGGGTCAGGACCACCGGCGACGCGAGCGAACGCATCGGCTCGCTCATCTTCAACTTCGGCGGACCCGGCGGCTCGGGCGTCACCGCACTGCCCGGCTTCGCCGAGGACTACGAGACCCTGCGCACCCGCTACGACCTGGTCAGCTTCGACCCGCGCGGAGTGGGCCGCAGCGACCCCGTGATCTGCGAGAACGACCAGCAGCTCGACGCGTACTTCCAGCAGGACGGCACGCCCGACGACACGGCCGAACGCACCGAGCTCCTGGACAGCACCAAGGAGTTCAACGACGCCTGCGAGCAGAACTCCGAGACGGTCCTGCCACATGTGCGCACTACCGACGCGGCCCGCGACCTGGACCTGATGCGCCAGGTCCTCGGCGACGACAAGCTGCACTACTTCGGCATCTCCTACGGCACCGAACTCGGCGGCGTCTACGCGCACCTGTTCCCCAAGCGGGTCGGTCGTGCCGTGTTCGACGCCGTCGTCGATCCCACGCAGAACTCCGAGCAGGGCTCGCTCGGACAGGCAAAGGGCTTCCAGCTCGCGCTCGACAACTTCGCCGAGGACTGCGTGTCCAAGACCGAGGAATGCCCCATCGGCGACAGCGCGCAGAATGTGAAGGACCGTATCGCCACACTGCTGAAGGACCTCGACCGCAAGCCGATTCCGGGCGTCTTCCCCCGTGAGCTGACCCAGACCGCGGCGACCAACGGCATCCTGCAGGCGCTGTACTCGCAGGACTTCTGGGAGTACCTCACGCAGGGCCTCGAGCAGGCGTACGACGGCGACGGCAGCATCCTGTTGCTGCTGTCCGACTCGAGCAACGGGCGCAGCGAGAACGGCGAGTACGACAACTCGACCGCCGCCCACACCGCCATCAGCTGCTCCGACTCCAAGGCGCGCTACGACACCGCCTATGTGGAGCGGAAGCTGCCCGAGTTCCGCTCCGCGTCCGCCCTGTTCGGCGACTCCATGGCGTGGGGCATGATCGGCTGCACCGACTGGGCCGTGGCGGGCGCCGCCGACCACCCGGACGTGAGCGCGCCGGGCTCGGCGCCGATCCTGGTCGTCGGAAACACCGGCGACCCGGCCACCCCCTACGAGGGCGCCCGGCAGATGGCGGAAGCGCTGGGCAAGGGTGTCGGTGTCGAGCTGACGTACCGGGGACAGGGGCACGGCGCCTACAACAGCAAGAACAAGTGTGTGCAGAGCGCGGTGAACGGCTATCTGCTGGACGGAAAGGTGCCGCCGGCGGGGACGGTCTGCACCTGAGCCCCTGAGCCCCTGAGAACCAGGGAACCAGGGAACCTGAGAACAGCCACAGCCTCAGCCTCAGCAAAGGCGCAGGTCAGAAGGTTATCCACAGGCCGGAGCGGCCGACGCGGGATCTGCCTACCATGGCCTGACCGCCATCCGCAGCACGGTGCGGACGGCCTGCGAGGGGGGACTGGGCGCATGTCGCGCTTCGTACGGTGGACCGCTGTGGCGGTCGCCTCGGCACTGCTTGCGGCGGGCTGCAGCGGCGGCTCGTCCGACGACGACAAGGGCGGCGGGCTCTCCTGGGGCCGCTGCAAGGCCACCGCCGACGCCCCCGCGCCGAGCAGCGACTGGCAGTGCGCGACGCTGAAGGTGCCGCTGGACTGGTCGAAGCCGGAGGGCGAGACGATCGGACTGGGACTGATCCGCGCCAAGGCCCGCGGCGAGGACCGCGTCGGCTCGCTCCTGTTCAACTTCGGCGGCCCCGGCGCCTCGGGCCTGTCCACGATGCCGTCGTACGCCCCGGCGGTCTCCGGGCTCCGCGAGCGGTACGACCTGGTCAGCTGGGACCCGCGCGGGGTGGGCGCCAGCGAGGGCGTTCGCTGCCGCGGCGACAAGGAGATCCAGGCCGCCGAGTCGGTGGACGTCACCCCCGACACACCGGCCGAGGAGAAGGCGTACTTCCAGGACGCCGCCGACTTCGGCGAGGGCTGCCGCAAGGACGCCGGGAAGCTCATGGCGCATGTCTCGACCGCCGACTCGGCCCGCGACATGGACCGCATCCGGGAGGTCCTCGGCGACGACAAGATGCATTACTTCGGCATCTCCTACGGCACCGAACTGGGCGGCACCTATGCCCACTTGTTCCCGAAGAACGTCGGGCGGATGACACTGGACGCGGTCGTCGACCCCGGCGCCGACACCGTGGGCCATGCCCGGAACCAGGCCAGGGGCTTCCAGCGCGCACTGAACGGCTATCTCGAGTCCACGGGCCAGGACCCTCAGAAGGGCACGCGGAAGATCGCGGCCCTGCTGCGACGGATCGACACCCGGCCCCTGCCGACGGCCACGCCCGGGCGGAAGCTGACCCAGACGCTCGCGGTCACCGGCCTCACCCTGCCGCTGTACAACAAGGAGAGCTGGCCGACGCTGACCAGCGCCCTCGACGCGGCCGAGCGGGGTGACGGCTCGGAGCTGCTGACCCTCGCCGACGGCTACAACGACCGCGCCCCGTCGGGACACTACGGCACGACGACCCACTCGCAACGGGTCATATCGTGCCTGGACGACCGGCAGCGGCCGACCGCGGAGCGGACGAAGGAGCTGCTGCCGGACTTCGAGAAGATCTCCCCGGTCTTCGGCACCTTCCTGGGCTGGGACACGGCCGGCTGGTGCCACGACTGGCCGGTGCCCGGACAGCACGACACCCCGGAGGTGAGCGCCCCCGGCTCGGCGCCGGTCCTGGTGATCGGCAACACCGGCGACCCGGCAACCCCCTACGAGGGCGCCCGGAAGATGGCCGACGAGCTCGGCAAGGGCGTCGGTGTGATGCTCACCTGGCGGGGCCAGGGCCATGGCGCGTACGGCAGCGGGAGCGACTGCGTGGACTCCACGGTGAACGCGTATCTGCTGGACGGGTCGGTCCCGAAGGACGGCAAGGTCTGCTCATGACGACGGCGGGGGCTTCGCGCACCCGTGGTGCCCGAGGCCCCCGCCGCTCGGAAAGGGAGGCCGGATACGGCTCAGTACACCGGCTTGTCCGGCTCGATCTGGTTGACCCAGCCGATCACGCCGCCGCCGACGTGGACCGCGTCCGAGAAGCCCGCGGACTTCAGGACCGCGAGGACTTCCGCACTGCGGACACCCGTCTTGCAGTGCAGGACGATCTTCTTGTCCTGCGGGAGGCTCTCCAGGGCGGTGCCCATGAGGAACTCGTTCTTCGGGATCAGCCGGGCGCCCGGGATGGAGACGATCTCGTACTCGTTCGGCTCGCGGACGTCGATGATGTCGATGCCCTCGCCGTCGTCGATCCACTCCTTGAGCTGCTTGGGAGTGATCGTGGAGTCGGCGGCCGCCGCCTGGGCCTCCTCGGAGACGACGCCGCAGAAGGCCTCGTAGTCGATGAGCTCGGTGACGGTCGGGTTCTCGCCGCAGACCGCGCAGTCCGGGTCCTTGCGGACCTTGACCTGGCGGTACTGCATCTCCAGGGCGTCGTAGATCATCAGTCGGCCGACCAGCGGGTCGCCGATGCCGGCGAGCAGCTTGATGGCCTCGTTGACCTGGATGGAGCCGATGGACGCGCACAGCACGCCCAGGACGCCGCCTTCGGCGCAGGAGGGGACCATGCCGGGGGGCGGGGGCTCCGGGTAGAGGCAGCGGTAGCAGGGGCCGTGCTCGGACCAGAAGACGGAGGCCTGGCCGTCGAAGCGGTAGATCGAGCCCCAGACGTACGGCTTGTTCAGCAGCACGCAGGCGTCGTTGACCAGGTAGCGGGTCGCGAAGTTGTCCGTGCCGTCGACGATCAGGTCGTACTGGCTGAAGATGTCCATCACGTTGTCGGCCTCGAGCCGCTCCTCGTGAAGGATCACGTTCACGTACGGGTTGATGCCGAGGACGGAGTCACGGGCGGACTCGGCCTTGGGGCGGCCGATGTCGGCCTGGCTGTGGATGATCTGGCGCTGCAGATTCGACTCGTCGACCTCGTCGAACTCCACGATGCCGAGGGTGCCGACGCCCGCGGCGGCCAGGTACATCAGCGCCGGCGAGCCCAGGCCGCCGGCGCCCACACACAGCACCTTGGCGTTCTTCAGCCGCTTCTGCCCGTCCATCCCGACGTCGGGGATGATCAGGTGGCGGGAGTACCTGCGGACCTCGTCTACGGTGAGCTCGGAAGCCGGCTCGACCAGGGGTGGCAGCGACACGGGGACTCCGTTGGTCGGTCAATCACTACGGTTGTTCTCCCCGTAACAGTGCCATGTGCTTTTTCATTCCGAGACACCCGTTCCGACACGCGAGACGATTTCGTCCCAGTAGCCGGGCATGGCCTCCCAGGGATCGGTAGGTCCGCCGCGGTCCGTGCGGTCCGTGCGATCGGTGAAGTAGATCGTCGCGGCACCCTGCCAGCGGGCGATGCCCAGCGCCTCCCCCAGCTGGGGGCGGGGCACTCCGTGGACGAAGTGGCAGAAGCGCTCGGGCGAGTGGTCGGCGGTCCACTCGGCCACCTGCGACCAGCGGTAGTCGCTCCACGGGCCGGAGAAGGTGACCAGCTGGTCGGCGAGTTCGACGTACCCCGGGTGCGGATGGATGCCGTGGCCGAGGACGATGTGGGCCTCGGCACGGATCACACGGAGCGTGGCGACCGTACGGCGCACCTCGGGCAGCGCGACGTGGTCCGCCGGGCAGCGCTCCAGGAGGAAGCCGTCGACCTGGTACCAGTCGACGAACCGGTGGGCGTCCGAGATCAGCTCGCCGAAGTTCCGGGTGCCGTACCGGGTGTCGAGATGGCCCAGGACCCGGATGCCCGCGTTGCGCAGGCGGCCGGCCGCCTCCAGACAGTGCGGGTCGGGGCGGGCGCCGGGGCCGTCGGCGACGTTGAGGACGACCCAGTGCAGCGGGGTGCCGGGGCGGGTGAGTTCGCCCCACTCGGTGGGGGCGAGGAGGGGGTGGGCGTAGCCGGGGACGGCGACGCCGGGGCGGAGTTCCGTGCCGGAGTTGCGTGGTCGTGTGCTGGTCAGATGCGGCATGCCGCCTCCATCCAGATGTCCGCGAGGGACTCCTCGAGGCCGATCCGGGGGCGCCAGCCGAGCCGGTCACGGGCGGTGCGCACGTCGGCCTGCTGCCAGCTGCCGCAGCCGTCGGGGTACGGGTACGCGACCTGGGGGCCGTGGTCCGAGTCCGGACGGGGGTGGCCGATGGCCGGGCGAAGCGCGCCGGGAGGCCCGTCGAGTTCATGGAGGGCGCCGCCGTATCCGGCCACGCGGGCGAGGACCGCGGCGGCGTCGCGCAGGCGCACGGCGCGGCCGGAGCCGATGTTGATGACGCCCTGCGCGGCGGAGAGCGAGGCCGCGTGGACGGCGCGGGCCACGTCGCGGACGTCGACGAAATCGCGCTGCGCGCCCAGGCCGCCGAGTTTCAGCTCGCCGTCGCCGGACTGCATGGCGCGGCGCATGGCCTCGGCGAGACGCCCGAGCGGGGAACCGGCGGGGGTGCCGGGTCCGGCCGGGGAGAAGACGCGCAGGACGACGGCGTCCAGGCCGGAGCCGAGGACCAGTTCGGTGGCGGCGAGTTTGCTGACGCCGTACGGGCCTCCGGGCCGTGGGACGGCGTCCTCGGCCGTGGAGGAGCCGGGCTGGCTGGGGCCGTACTCCGCGCTGCACCCGATCTGCACCAGACGGGCCCCGCAGCCGCTGCGGCGCAGGGCCTCGCAGACGGTGGCCACGGCGACGGTGTTGTGGCGGGTGAGTTCGCGGGCACCGCCCCTGGTGGCGCCGGCGCAGTTGACGACGACGCCCGGGTGGACCGCGTCGAGGAAGCGGGTGAGCGCGCCGGGGCTGCCGGAAGCGAGATCGAAGCGGACGTCGGCGTCGTCGCCGCGGCCGAGGGCGGTGAGCTGCACGGCCGGGTCGGCGAGCAGGCGGTCGGCGACGAAGCGCCCGATGTAGCCGTTGGCTCCGATCAGCAGGACTCTCATCGCGCGACTCCCGGGGCGGCTGGGACTCCTGGGTGGGTGGTCATCGGGGTTCTCCTTGGTGCGGGTTGGTGCGGGGCGGACGGGACGGGGCGGGTGCCTCCGGCGGTGGGCCGGTGTCTGCGGCGACGCGGTGACGGCTCTTCGGGCGATGGCTCTCTTCGGGCGATGGCTCTCTTCGGGCGGTAGCGGCTCTTTGGGGAGTCGCTCGCCCGGGAATCACGCGCCGACGGCTTCGAGGGCCGGGACCGCCGGTGGCTCGAGGCCGGTTCGGGCGGTCCGGGCTCCCGCGGTGGTCAGGGCGAGGGGGCCGGCGGTGCGTGGGCCGAGGCCCTGGTCAGCTTGCGCGTCGCGTGGACGAGGAGGGCGAGGGCCGCCGCTCCGCAGGCGAGGGTGGGGACGCTGCCGGCGCCCCAGAGGGTGACGAGGGTCTCCACGGGGGTGCCCAGGAAGCCGAGACCGGGGAGGCGGGCGATGAAGACCGTGGCGAGGGCGGCTGCCTGGACCGTGGCCGTCGCGGTGAGGACCACGGCCGGGGCGTAGGCGAACCCGTGGGTGGCGAGGAGGCGGGCGATGAAGAGGAGGGCGCCCAGGGCGAGGGCCTCCGCGTAGCCCGCGGGCTCGTCGAGGACTGCCGCGCAGAGGGCGAGCAGGGCCGCCAGCGCGCCCAGGAAGAGGACGACTGTGCCGAGCAGGAGCGGTCGTACGGCGGCGGCGAAGTCCTCGAGGCCGCGGCTTGCCGCGAGCCTGCGGCGGCCGCGCGCGGTGAAGAGGTGGGCGGTCCAGGCAGCGGGCGCGCACGCCAGGGCGAGGGCCAGGACCGGGGCGGCGGTGAGGGGCCAGGGACTGTCGGCCGTGCCCGTGGGCAGACCGTCGGGGCCGCCGGTGACGGCGCTCTGGAGCAGGCCGTTGCCCAGGAGGGAGTAGCCGATGAGCCAGGAGAACCCGAGGGTGCCTCTGCCGGGGGCGGTGCGGTCGGTCCTGCTCAGGGGGCCTCGGCGGAGGGCGGCGCGGAGGGCCAGGCCCACGGCGAGGATGCCCGCTGCCGTGGCGAACAGGCGCGAGCGGCCATGGGTGAGGTGCGCGGCGGCCACGGTGGCGGCGCACAGCGTGCCCGGCAGGAGTGTCAGGAGGACCCAGTCCGCACGCGCCCGGGGGGCGGCGGGCGCCGGGGGCGCGGGTACGTCCCCGTCCCGGGTGACTCGGGCGTACATCTCCTCGGCGAGGGAGAAGACGTCCCGGTGGCGGAAGCGGGCCGCGGTCCGCTCGGTGATGCCGTGCGCTTCCAGTCCCGCCGCGATCTCGAGGGGGTCCACCGCGCGTTCGCAGAGTTCCCGGTGACGGTGCATCAGCGCCTTCACGGGGTCGGCGCCACGGCGCGGGGAGGGCGGCTTGCGGTCTGCGGCCGACTCCTGTTTCCCGGGGTGTTCGCGGTCGGCGGCCGGTTCCGGGGCCGGTGTTCCAGGACGGTCCAGTTCGCCCAAGTCGTTCATCGCGCTCTCTCCGGGGCGGGGACGGGAGTGGTGGCTCGTACGGGACTGTCTCCGGCCCAGCCGGGGACGCCGCGGGCGGCGAGGCCGGGTGTCGGGGCGGCCCAGCGGACCGGGACACGGGCCTCGGCGGGCACCGCGAAGGGCAGCGGTTCCCCCGCCGCGTCGAAGACGTCACGGCGGACGGGAGCGCGCGAGACGATCTCCAGGTAAATGCTGTGAAATGCCTCGATGTTCTGCTCGACCGTGAACAGTTCGAGGGCACGGGCCCGGGCGGCGGCGCCCAGGCGCTCACGGCGCTCCGGGTCGCGCAGCAGCGCGACGCACGCCTCGGCGAGCGCCCGCGGATTGCGCGGGGGTACGACCAGCCCCGTGCCGCCGATGACCTCCACGACCGCGCCGACATCCGTCGACACCGTCGCGCGCCCGCAGAGCATGGCCTCGGCAAGGCCGACCGGGAAGCCCTCGACGACGCTGGACAGCACGGTCACGGCTCCCGAGGCGTAGGCGTCGGCGAGGGCCGGGAGTTCCGGCCCGCCTACCTCCTCGAACGACACCGGGTTGTGACCGGCGGCGTGCGGACCCTCGGCCTCGTCGGGGAAGAGATGGGCGGCCAGCGCCCTGCAGTGGGCGAGATAGGCCGCGCCCTCGGTGCCGGCGGGGGCGCCGACGATCCGCAGTCGCGTCTTCGGCTCCTGCTTGCGGATCTCGGCGAAGGCGTGCAGCAGCGAGACCAGGTCCTTGGCGGGCTCGACGCGGCCGACCCAGACGAGCGCGTCCGGGTCGGCGCACTCTGCGGACTCGCCCACCTCCGCGTAGGGCCGGGCGTCCATGCCGGGGTAGACCGTGCGGAGCTTCTCGCGGTCGGCACCGCAGCGCTCCTGCCAGCGGCGGGCGTGCGTGTTGCCGGCGGTGACGACCTCGGCCTGGCCGTAGGCCTCGGCGGCGAGTCTGCCGTGGAAGGCGGCCAGCAGGGACCGTACGGCGGGCGGGGCGTCGGGGGCGGTGAGGTAGTGCGTCCGCAGGCGCACGCCGTACTCGGTCACCAGCAGGGGGACGCCGGTGAAGTGGCGGGCCAGCAGGCCCGGCAGGGCGGCCGGGCCGCCGGATGCGGCGTGGCAGAGGTCGACCGCACCCAGTCCGTCGTCCTCGTACCAGTCGAGGGAGAGGGGGCGCAGCGCCCGTTCGAGGTGCGCGGCCACGGCGAGCAGATCCGGGACCCGGGCCTCACGCGCGGCGCGGTGGGCGCCCGGCGCACGACAGGCGCGTTCCAGCGCGCGTACGGCGGCCTCGGAGCGGAGAGCTCCGGCGAGGCCGCCCTCCTCGCGGGCGAGTCCGGCGAGGCCGTACAGAGCGTTGGCGAAACGGTCCGCCTCGGGGGTCGACGTCCCGCCCTCGGACGCCGCGCCGCACAGCACGGCAGCCAGTTCGCCGAAGTATTCGGTGAACCGCCGGCGTGCGCGGCGGCCCAGGATCACCCCGTCGTCCTCGGCCATCCACAGCGATGCGGTGCGCACCCTGCGGACGTTCGGCGACAGCGGGGTCCAGCCCTCGTCCTCCTGGTGTTCACTGCGGCTGAGCGCGTAGACGTCGAACTCGTGCTGTGCGAGCCCGCGCACCAGCCGGTCGCACCAGAGCCTGGCGTCACCGCTCACATACGGATAGCCACCCTCGGTAAGCAGTCCGATGCGCACGTGTGCACCCCCGATCTCCCGTATGGGGAGCCGCCGTTGCCCGGCGGCTCGCAGCGGGACGAACGTATGCGGTCAAGGCGGTGGTACGACGGACGGTTGTCCGTCGCACCACCAAAAGGGGTGAACGGTCGTAACTTTCGCGTGCGGGTCGCGTTCTGTCGCGCTAGGAGATCAAGCGGACACGGATCGTCATGCCGCGGCCAACTCCCGTCGCTCCGCCCGGCGTCGCGCGGCGGCCTCCGGGTCGAGCGCCGGGACCGCGGCCAGCAGCTGCCTGGTGTAGGGCTCTCGCGGCGACCCGTACACCTCGGCGACGGGCCCTTCCTCGACGATCCGGCCCTCCCGCATCACCGCGACCCGGTCGCTGACCTGGCGTACGACGGCCAGGTCGTGCGCGATGAAGACCAGCGCGAGCCCGAGTTCGTGCTGCAACTCCCCCAGCAGGTCGACCACATGCGCCTGGGTGGTGACGTCGAGGGCCGAGACCGGCTCGTCGCAGACGATGACGCGCGGGTCGGCCGCGAGCGCCCGCGCGATTCCGATGCGCTGGCGCTGGCCGCCGCTGAACTCGTGCGGGTAGCGGTCGTGGTGCGCCGCTTCGAGCCCCACGCGCTCCAGCAGTTCCGCCACGCGCTGACGGATGCGCCCCTCCTCGGACTCGCCGCGCGCGCGGAGCGGATCGGCGATGGACTCGCCCACGCTGCGGCGGGGGTTGAGGGAGGAGACCGGGTCCTGGAAGACCATCTGCACGGCCGGGTTCACCCCGGTGTGCGCGCGGCCCCCGAACCTCAGCGCTCCGGCCGTCGGCTCCAGCAGCCCGACGAGCATGCGCCCCAGGGTCGTCTTCCCACTGCCGCTCTCGCCCACGATGCCGAGCGTCTCACCGCGCCGCAGGGTCAGCGACACATCGTCCACGGCCGTGAACGCCCGCTTCCCGCGCCCGAACACGCGCCTGAGGCCGGTCGCCTCCAGGACGATCTCCTCGGGCGCCGAGGAGGCCTTCCAGGGCGCGTCCAGCCGTGGCACCGCGGCCAGCAGTTCCCGGGTGTACGGCTGGGCCGGAGCGCCCAGTACCCCCGACACCGGGCCGTGCTCGACCGCCCGCCCGTGCCGCATCACCAGCACCTCGTCGACGCTCTCGGCGGCGACGCCCACGTCGTGGGTGACGAGCAGCAGGCCCATGCCGGTCTCCTCGCGCAGCGTGTGCAGCAGGTCGAGGACCTGGGCCTGGACGGTGACGTCGAGGGCGGTCGTCGGCTCGTCGGCGATCAGCAGTCGGGGCTCGCACGCGAGCGCCATGGCGATCAGGGCGCGCTGGCGCATCCCGCCGCTGAACTCGTGCGGCCGGGACCGCGACCGCCGTGCCGCGTCCGGGATCCCCACCCGGTCCAGGACGTCGACGGCACGCGCGCGTGCCGCCCGCCGGGAAGCGCGTGCGTGGGCGCGGTACACCTCGGCGATCTGGTCACCGATCGCGTAGTACGGGTCGAGGGAGGACAGCGGATCCTGGAACACCATCGCGGCCTGACCGCCGCGCAGCCGCCGCAGTTCCTCGTCGGAGGCCCGCTGTACGTCGGTGCCGGCCACCTCGACCGAGCCCCCGACCCGCGCTCCCGTGCCGCGGTGCAGGCCGAGCAGGGCGGACGCCACGGTCGACTTGCCGGAGCCGGACTCGCCGACCAGGGCCAGCGCGGCGCCCTGTTCCAGGCGGAAGGAGAGTCCGTCGACGGCACGAAGTTCGCCGAAGTCCACGCTGAGGTCGGTCACGTCGACCAGGCTCATGTCAGCACCACCCGTCGGTCGGCCACCGCGTACAGCACGTCGGCGACGGCGTTGGCGAGGACCACGAAGAAACCGGTCACCAGGACCATGCCGACGACCACCGGCAGGTCGACGACCTTCACCGCCCCCACCAGCGCCTGTCCGATGCCGGGCAGCCCGAAGAGCGTCTCGGTGAGGACGGCACCGCCGAAGAGGACCCCGAGGTTGTTGGCGTTCACGGCGATGAGCGGTGCCACCGCGCCGCGCAGCGCGTGCCGCCCGATGATGGCCCGCTCCCCGATGCCGTACGCCCGGAAGGTCCGCACATGGTCCTCGGCGAGGGTCTCCAGCATCGCGGCCCGGGTCAGCCGGGCGTAGGTGGCCGACTCGATCAGCGCGAGCGACAGCCAGGGCAGCAGCAGGTTCCAGGCCCACTGCTCGGGGTCGTCGGTGAAGGCGACGTACTGCGGGAACGGCAGCAGTTGCAGCTGTCCGCAGACGACGATCATCAGGACCAGTCCGATGACGAAGACGGGCGTGGCCGTGCCGACCAGCGTGAGGCCGGTCAGCAGCCGCTCCGTGAGCCGGCCGCGCCGCCACACCGACAGCACGCCGGTGCCGATGCCGATGATCAGCCACAGCACCATGGCACCGAGCGCGAGCGAGCCGGTGACCGGCAGCTTCGCCAGGATCAGGTCCGTGACCGGCTGGTCGCTCTGGTACGACAGTCCGAGGCAGGGCGCCGGGCAGTGCTGCACGGACGTACCGGTCGAGAAGTCCTGGCCGGCGACCAGGCCCGACAGGAAGTGCCAGTACCGCACGTACAGCGGGTCGTCGAGCCTCAGTTGCTGGGCGACCTGGTGGACCTGTTCCGGTGAGCAGCGCGGGCCGCAGGTGATCTGGGCGACGTTGCCGGGCGTGGCGTAGAAGACGACGTAGATGATCACGGAGATGGCGAAGAGGGTGACCAGGGCGCCGAGCAGGCGGCGCAGCACGAAACCGCCGAAGCCGCTCATGCCGCACCCCCTCCCTTGGCCGCCTCGGCCTCTCCCTCGGCAGCCTTCGCTTCCCGCTTCCGTCCCGTCCCGATGCGCAGCCGTGAGGCCGCGCGCGGGTCGAGGGCGGTGCGCACACCGTCGCCGAGGACGGTCAGGGCCAGCACGGTCACGAACAGCGCGCCCGCGGGCAGCAGCAGGTACTGCGGGGCCGCCTGGTACCAGACGTCGGCCGCGGTGAGCATCTGCCCCCAGGACGGCGTCGGCGGCTTCACGCCCACGCCGAGGAAGGACAGCGCCGCCTCGACGGTGATGTTCTGTGGGATGAGCAGCGCCGAGTACGTGATGACGGGCGCCGCGAGGCCGGGCAGCAGTTCGCGGCGTGCGATCCGCGCGGTGCCCCAGCCGCTGAGCCGTGCCGCGGAGACGTAGTCGAGCTGTTTGAGGGTGAGTGTCTGCGCGCGCACCATCTTGGCCAGCGTGCCCCAGCCGGAGACCAGCCCCACGACGAGGGCGACCAGGACGGGACGCGGGAAGCTCGTGGGCACGATGGCGAGCAGGGCCAGCGCGATGACCATCAGCGGCATGGACACGAAGATGTCGGCGATCCGGGTGACGGCGAGGTCCACCCAGCGGTTGCCGAGCCCCGCGATCACGCCCAGCACGACACCCAGCAGCACCTGCACCACCGTCGCGGCCAGCGCCACGCCCAGCGACACACGCGCGCCGTACGTCAGGCGGGCGAACAGGTCGCGTCCGGTCTGCGGTTCGACGCCGAGCCAGTGGTCGGCGCTCACTCCCCCGAACGACCCGATGGGCACGCCTCCGCGCGCGGAGTCGACGAGCGACGGGTGGTAGGTGGTCGGATCCTGCCCCTCGATCGCCGTGAGCAGGGGCGCGGCCAGCGCGATCAGGACGAGCAGCGCGACGACGACCGCCGCGACGAGGGCGGCGCGCTGCGTGCGCAGCCGCCGCCAGAACTGACGGGCCCCCGAGGCCCCCGGAGCGGACGCTCCGGGAGCCCCGACGGCGAGAACTGCCTCACTCACGGCGCTACTTCACCGCGACCTGGGAGATGTCCAGCACACCGGTCCAGTCACTGATCACGATGTTCTTGACGTCCTCGCCGTACAGGCGCTTGTAGACGGGGTGGAACAGCGGGACGGTCAGGGCCTTCTCCCCGATCTTCTTGTCCAGCGCGCCCCACCTCTTGGCGGCCTGGTCAAGGTCCGTCAACTTGTTGATCGCGTCAATCTCGGCATTGACCGACTTGTCGTTCAGCAGGCCCGTGTTGAAGTTCGCGCCGTCCTTGACGATCTGCCGGCCGTCGAAGATCGGGGCGAGGAACGGACCGCCGGAGGGCCAGTCGGCACCCCAGTGGGCGAGGAAGAAGCCCGGCTCGGTCTTCACACTGTGGATCTTGTCCTTGTAGTCGTTGTCCTCCAGCCCCTGCAGCTTGACCGTGATACCGGCCTTCTTGAGCGCGTCCTGGATCGCCGTCGCGATCTCCGGGCTGGTCTCGAAGTCCTTGGCGTTGGAGTGCGTCAGCGTGACGGTGAGCCCGTTCGGATGACCGGCCTCCTTCAGCAGCTCCTCGGCCTTCTGCGGGTCACCGCTCTTCCCCGCCGGGAACAGGTCGTACGGCGTGTACCCGAAGGACTTCTGGTCGGGCAGGAAGGTGGTCGCGGGCTCGGCGAGCGCCGAACCGCCGGCGGCGTTGACCACGGACGACCGGTCGAGGGCGTACGAGATCGCCTGCCGCACCCTGACGTCGTCGAACGGCTTGATGGTCGGGTTGAACGCGATGTAGTTGGTGTAGCCGAAGTGCCCGGTGCCGACGCGGGCTGCGAGCTCCTTGTCGCCGGTGACCTTGGCCAGCTCGGCCGGGCCGAGGTTGGTGTCCGTGGTGACCGCGGCGGCGTCCGCTCCCTGGGACGCGGACAGCCGCTGGTTGATCACGGACGAGTCGAGCCCGGACCGCACGTCGATCTTGTCCGGGTAGGCCTTGCGCTCGGCGTCGGTCGCGGCGGACCAGTGCGTATTGCGCTCCAGCGTCAGCCGCTCACCGTCGTTCTCGTTCTTCACGACCTTGTACGGCCCGGACGAGACCGGGTGCTCCTCGTACTTGGTGCCCTTGTCCTTGCTCTTCGGGACGGGCGTGAACTGCGTCTGCGTGGCCAGGTACGGGAACTCGCCCTCGGGCTTGTTCAGACGGAAGACGATGGTCCGCTCGTCGGGCGTCTCGATCGCGTCGAGGCCCTTCTTGTCCTTGTACGGACCCTGGTAGTCGGCGGCCCCGACCAGCCAGTCCCGCAGGTAGGGGGCGCCGCCCGACAGCTCGGGGGCGAAGGAGCGCTCGATGCCGTACTTGATGTCGGCCGAGGTGATCGGGGTGCCGTCCTCGTACTTGAGGCCCTTCTTCAGCGTGTACGTCCACACCGTCGCGTCCTTGCTGGGGCGCCCGGTGTCGGTGGCGAGGTCGGGGACGACCTCGGTGCCGGCGGCGCCGTCCTCGCGGTTGCGGGTGGTGAGCGTGCGGAAGACCAGGGACGGGACGTTGCCGCCGCCGGAGGTGTACAGGCGGGCCGGGTCGAAGTCCTCCTGCGGGGTGGCGTTCAGGACCGTGAGGGTGCCGCCCTTGTGGGGCGTGGAGTCGCCGCCGGCGCCCTTGGCATCGTTGTCCTTAGGGCCGCAGGCGGCGGCGCCCGCTGCCAGGACCAGGCTGACGGATGCCGCGGCCACGCGGCGCGCTGTGACGGACGGTTGGCGCATCGGAATGACGACCTCTCGATGATGTCTCGGATCGCGAGACGAGATGACGAAGGGTGAGACGAAAGGGAACAGACGTCTGCCCGGCGCCGGGTCGTCGAAGAAGCCGCGGTCCAAGAAACCGTGGTCGAAACAGCCATGACCGAAGGAGCCGTGACCGGCTCACGGAGAGCATGGGTTTTCGCGACGCGCGCCTCGGGCGGGCGTCAGCAACAGTGAATGTCGGCCACGCAGAGCGGGGTCACGCCGATGAGCGCCAGCTCGATGGCGGCGCGAACGGAGGCGGGACGGGGCGACATGCGCAGAAATATGTACGACTTTTCTGCGCATGTCAACGCGCGATGCGAGCCGGTCCCTGTGATGCCCGTCAATTCCCGGGGTAGGCCCAGGGGTTGGGACGGCAGTGAATGCCGTCATGGTCGAGGAACTTGGTCTGCTGCTGCATGACCGGGGCGAGGTCGCCGTCCTTGTCGCAGGTGACGTGGTTGTAGCCGAGGCGGTGTCCGACCTCGTGGTTGATCAGCATCTGCCGGTAGGCGTGGATCTTGTCACCGTACGTCGGCGAACCCTGCGCCCACCGGTAGGCGTTGATCATCACGCGTTCGGTCGCGGCCGAGTCGCAGGAGACGTTGTCCACGGTGGTGTCGAGGCCGGACTTGGCACACCAGTCGGCGGTAGTGCCGGGGCTGGCGAGAGTGATCACGAAGTCGGGATTGCCGGAGTAGACGCGCTCGAAGGTGTGCGCTCCGTTGTGGGCCCAGCTGCGCTGGTCGTTGAGCGTCTTCTGCACGGCCTCGGCGAAGAGCTCGCCGTCCAGCCCGAGCCCCTGCTCCACGTCCACGCGGTAGGTGTGCTTCTGCCCCGCACCGGGCGCCTTCGCGATTCCGGGGACGGCGTCGAACCTGCCCGAGCCCTTGAGCTTGGCGCCGAGCGGGTACGTCCTGGCCATCTTCTCGTCGTACGTGAGCGGCTTCCCGTCGGATTCCGGGGCGGGGGTCTGCCCGCCCCCGTGGGGCGCGGGGTCCCGGGCGTCGCGGGCCTGGTCGGTGGCGGACTGCGACTGCACGCCGGCACCGCCCTGGTCGTCGGCGACCTGGCCGGCGACGACGACGGCCAGCACGGTGGTGACGGCGGCGGCCGCGATGCCGGTGAAGGTACGGCCCTTGCCGCCCTTGACCGGCGCGGGCGCGCCGGTGGGCTCCGCGTCGTCGTGGTCGTAGTCGCGGTCGTAGTCGCGGCCTTGGTCGCCGAAGGGGGTGTCTGCCGGAGTGCCCGCGGTCCAGTCCGTGACGGAGGCGTAGGCGTCCGCCGCGTGCGCGGAGGCGGCCGTACGGGGCGCGAAGACGTCGTCCCCTTCGCCGAAGGCCTCGAGGTACTCCTGCCGAGGCCCGGGCACGGACGCCCGCCGCTGCCGCGGTATGGGAGCGGTGCCCCTGCCGTTCTCCCTCAACTCACCCCAGCCGCCGCCGGGTTCCCGCTGCTCGGGGTGGCCGCCCCGGGCATGGGGGAAGCCGTGTGCGGGGGTGCCGTCGGGCAGCCGCGGAACACCGCGCCCCGGGACACCGTCCGGACGCCATCCGTCCGGCAGGCGCGGCATCCCGTAAGGCGGCGTGCCGGAACCCGGCACAGGCCCGGAACCCGGTGCGGGCCGCGGCCCCGGCGTACGGCGCGGGCCGGCGCCCTGCGGCGGCCAGCCGCCCTGTCCGGCGCCGGGCGGTGCCGTCCGGCCTCCCCGGCCCGGGTCGGGCACCTGGCCCTGCCCTGGTCTCTCTCCCTGCGCCGATCCGGCCCGGTCGTCCCGTACTGCGGTCGCGTCCGCGGTGTCGCCCTTGGCGACCGCCCCGCGGCGGCTGTGGCGTCCCACGTCGCGCCTCAGCCCCCCATGCTCTCGTCGGTGCTTTCTCTGTCGACGGCGTCGCCCCGGGCCCGCTCCGCACGCCGCGTGCCCAACTCTCCTGCATCGGCGAGGAGTTCACGAAACGCCAGGGCCACCGTCTCCGGGTACTCCATCATGGCCACGTGCCCCGCGTCCGGCAACGTCACCAGCCGCGAGTCGCGAAAGGCCCGGGCCGCCTTCTGGGCCATGCGGAAGCCGACCAGTTGGTCACGGCCACCGTAGACGAGGAGGGTCGGCGCGAGAACCCGCTCGGCCTGGCGCCACAGCCCCTGCTGGCCGCCCAGCGTGTACGCGTTGACGATCCCGCGCGCGGACCGCGCCATCGCGTCCCAGAAGTACGGCAGCCGCAGCCGCCGCTCCATCTCCTGCACGGCGTTGCGGAAACCTTCCGGCGTCACCCGCCCCGGATCCCCGTAACACAGCGCCATCACGCCGCGTACCCGCTGCTCCGCCGTCCAGGCGCGGGTGAGACGGGTGAAGAGCAGGGCGACACCGGGCACCGCCAGCAGCCCCGTGGGCACGGCGGCGCGCTGCACGCGGATTTCCGGCAGGGCAGGCGACACGAGCGTGAGCGTACGGACGAGATCGGGCCGTACCGCGGCGACACGGGTGGTGATGGCGCCACCGAGCGAGTTCCCGAACAGGTGCACGGGACCACGACCGGAGGCGTCGAGGTAACGGATGACCGCGCGCGCGTGCCCCGTGACGGAGTAGTCGCCGTCGTCCGGCGGCGGGGAGTCGCCGAAGCCCGGCAGGTCGACGGCCTCGCTGTCGACGACCCCCTCCAGCAGCGGCATCAGCGCCGACCAGTTCTGCGAGGAACCGCCGAGCCCGTGCACATAGAGCGCGGGAGGCAGCCCCTCGCGCGCGGGTGGTCGGGAGCGCACCGTCAGCGTGACCCCGGGCAGCTCGACCGACCTCAGCCGCTCGCCCTCCGCGACCCTGACGCCCCCCACCTTCGGCAGCACATTGGCGGGCGGCACGAACGGCAGCTCGGTCGAAGACATGCGGCAATGTTACGAGACGATCACGTAGTGGCTCATACGTTCGCCTGTGTTCGCCATCACAAGAATCGGACAGGAGCAGTTCAGGGGGTGCGCACTGCGTCACGCTCCGGACGCGGATCGCATAGCGTCCGGATCGGGTGTCTCCTAGGCTCGTACAGAGGGCACCCGCGTGTGGCCCCTGCATCCTCAGGGACGTTCGTAGGAAGGGAGCCCAGCATGGCCGTAGACCCGACCGACCCCGAGACATTCGAGGCCGAGGACGCGCCACAGGCGCAGGAGTACGACGTCGAGGCCCCCGAGGTCGACGCGGCCGAGCAGCACGCGGACCTCGCACCGGACCGCGACGACCCGCTGACCGGCGTCGAGCCGGACCGCGCCAACGAGGCCGACCTGGCGGAGCAGGCACGGGTCGTCTCACTCGACGAGGACGACTACCGGTGACGCTCCCCACCGGGAGCGGCAAGTAGCGCTGTTGAACGGGAAAGAGGCTGCATTTTGCCCGCTCTGCCCCTGTTTGAAACCTTCGCAACCGCTTTCGCGACCGTCCGGTCCGTGAAATTCTGCGCTCTCACCGCGCACACCACGGTTACCGAAAAGTACGATGGCGACGCGGCCAGATCCGCACGTGGACGACTATGGGAGGCGGCGTGACAGCCATCGAGCAGACAGAGGCGGTTCGCCCGCGGGGTACACGCCTGCCACGCCGTGCCCGACGGAACCAGCTCCTGGGAGCCGCCCAGGAGGTCTTCGTGGCCCAGGGCTATCACTCGGCGGCGATGGACGACATCGCCGAGCGCGCGGGCGTCAGCAAGCCGGTGCTCTACCAGCATTTCCCGGGCAAGCTCGACCTCTATCTCGCACTGCTCGACCAGCACTGCGAGTCGCTCATCCAGGCCGTGCGCCACGCGCTCGCCTCGACGACGGACAACAAGCAGCGCGTCCGGGCGACGATGGACGCGTACTTCGCGTACGTCGAGGACGACGGCGGCGCGTTCCGCCTGGTCTTCGAGTCGGACCTGACGAACGAGCCCGCCGTGCGCGAGCGCGTCGACAAGGTCACCAACGAGTGCGCGGAAGCGATCTGCGACGTCATCGCCGAGGACACCGGCCTGTCGCGCGCGGAGTCGATGCTGCTCGCCTCGGGCCTGGGCGGCCTGGCCCAGGTCGTCGCGCGGTCCTGGCTGCACAGCGACCGCAGCGTGCCCCGCGACCAGGCGGTGCAGCTGCTCACCTCGCTGGCGTGGCGCGGCATCGCGGGCTTCCCGCTGCACGGAACCGATCACCACTGACGGGCGCTTTGTTCCCGCCCGATGTTCGCTCGTGGCGTTCTCGGGCGGGGACTGAAGGTCCCCTCGCCGGGCTAATGTGTGCTGCGTACGGCGCGGAAGGTCGCGCACATCACTGACCGTCGGAGGGACATAGCCGTGGAGGTCAAGATCGGCGTGCAGCACGCGCCCCGCGAGATCGTTCTGGAGAGCGGTCAGAGTCCCGAGGAGGTCGAGCGCGTTGTGGCCGAGGCACTGGCCGGAAAGTCGCAGCTGCTGAGCCTCGTGGACGAACACGGCCGCAAGATCCTGGTCCCGGCCGACCGTCTCGCGTACGTCGAGATCGGCGAGCCGGCCCCGCGCAAGGTGGGCTTCGGCGCGCTGTAGGCACGTGCGTGGAGCGGGGCGGGAGGGCCATCGGCCGTCCCGCCCCGCTCGCGTTCTCCGGGTCCCGGTGCGGCATCTGGGTTCCTCCACGGATGGAGCACAGAGCGCCCACAGAATGGGATTGGATTCCGCAGGTCAGGGGTAAGACGGGCTACGAACGATTTGGGCAGGCCGGCCATGTGGGAGGGACCCCGACATGCTCCTGGAAGCGTTGAGCTCCGCGATCCTCGGCCTGGCTCTGGCCTGGGCGGCCACCCAACGCCTGTCGCACCGGCTCCCGGCCCGCCCCCTGGTCCTGTCGACCGGTGTCGCCGGAGCCCTCTTCGGGGCGTTCGTCATGCACAGCGCGCTGGAGGCCGGGCATCTGCTGCTGGTCCTGCTCGGCGCGGTGATCGTCTCGGTCGCCTCGCTGTCGCTGCTGCTGCGCCCGACGGGACGCCACCTGCGCCGACGATCAGCCACGGCGTAGCCGGAGCCGTCAGGGGCGGCGGACAACGCCCCTGAAGGGGCCGCGGGGAACCGCGCGGCCGGCCACCGGCGGCCCACCGCCTCCCCACAGCCCGCGGAAGCGCACACCGCGCTCATGAAGCGCGCACCGCGCTCACGCGGACAGCCGCGACGCAGCCGAAACCACCCCTGGCGGAACGCGCTACGCGGCCAGCCCCAGCGCGGCCATCCGCTTGGTGTGGGCCTCGGTGATCCGGGAGAACATCTTGCCGACCTCGGCCAGGTCGAAGCCGTCCGCGACGCCGCCCACCAGCATGGTCGACAGCGCGTCCCGGTCGGCGACCACCCGCTGGGACTGCGACAGGGCCTCGCCCATCAGCCGCCGCGCCCACAGCGCGAGCCGTCCGCCCACGCGCGGATCGGCGTCGATGGCGGCACGCACCTTCTCCACGGCGAAGCCGCCGTGGCCGGTGTCGTCGAGCACGGCCAGCACCAGGTCGCGGGAGTCGGAGTCCAGGCGGGCGGCGACCTCCCGGTAGAAGTCGCTGGCGATGGAGTCGCCGACGTACGCCTTGACGAGTCCCTCCAGCCAGTCCGAAGGGGCCGTCTGCTTGTGGAACCCGTCATAGGCGCCGACGAACGGCTCCATCGCCCGCGTCGGCTCCTCCCCGATCTCGGCGAGCCGGTCGCGCAGCCTCTCGAAGTGGTGGAACTCGGCCGACGCCATCTTCGCCAGCTCCGCCTTGTCCGCCAGCGTCGGTGCCAGTTTGGCGTCCTCCGCGAGTCGCTCGAACGCCGCCAGCTCCCCGTACGCGAGCGCGCCGAGCAGATCCACGACAGCGGCGCGGTACTGCGGATCGGCGGAGGCCGTCGCCCAGTCCCGGGCGGCGACTCCGGTGTGTTCGGCCGGGGTGGCGGTGGTGTCCGAGGCGTTCTCAGGCTTGTCAGAGCTCGTCATGAAGCGCACAATAGCCCGCCCGCCGGGAGGCGTAAGGGCCTGGTCAATCACTGTGACAACGACTACGTGACCAAATCGGCCATCGCATGTGCGGGATTCCGGGGTATGGTGGTAATGCGCCTGCTGGTACTTCGACGTACCTCGACAGGCCGCACGTATGAGGATGCCCGGTCGGTGGCCCGATCGGCTCCGACCCGACAGACCTCCGCGTCCGTACGGCACTGTGCGTACGGAGCCCGGAGGGACACCCTCAGCGGTACGAGCGCTAGAGCGTCGACAGTGGTCCCGTGCCCAACGGCACCGCCGCAAGGCCGCCGACGTCCCCGGCACGGTCCGTACACGACCCCCGCGCTCGCCTCGCACCGCCCCACACAGAAGAGGCAGCACCCTGACTACGACGTTCCGAGAGCTCGGAATCCTCCCCGAGACCGCCGAGGCCCTTGAGGCCGTCGGCATCACCACCCCCTTCCCCATCCAGGAGATGACGCTGCCCGTGGCCCTTTCGGGCACGGACGTCATCGGCCAGGCCAAGACCGGCACCGGCAAGACGCTGGGCTTCGGCCTCCCGCTCCTCGAGCGCGTCACCGTCCCCGCCGATGTCGAGGCCGGACGCGCCAAGCCCGAGGACCTCACCGACACCCCGCAGGCGCTCGTCGTCGTCCCCACGCGCGAGCTGTGCCAGCAGGTGACCAACGACCTCCTGACGGCCGGCAAGGCCCGTAACGTCCGCGTGACGGCGATCTACGGCGGCCGGGCCTACGAGCCCCAGGTCGAGGCCCTGAAGAAGGGCGTCGATGTGGTCATCGGCACCCCGGGCCGGCTGCTCGACCTCGCCGGGCAGAAGAAGCTGAACCTGAAGCACGTCAAGTGCCTGGTCCTCGACGAGGCCGACGAGATGCTCGACCTGGGCTTCCTGCCCGACGTCGAGAAGATCATCAACATGCTTCCGGTCCGGCGCCAGACGATGCTGTTCTCGGCCACCATGCCGGGCGCGGTCATCGGCCTGGCCCGCCGCTATATGTCGCAGCCCACGCACATCCGCGCCACGACGCCGGACGACGCGGGCGCGACGGTCGCGAACACCAAGCAGTTCATCTATCGCGCGCACAACATGGACAAGCCCGAGATGGTCTCGCGCATCCTGCAGGCCGACGGCCGCGGGCTGGCGATGGTCTTCTGCCGGACGAAGCGGACGGCGGCGGATCTCGCCGACCAGCTGAAGCAGCGCGGCTTCGCCTCCGGCGCGGTCCACGGCGACCTCGGCCAGGGCGCCCGCGAGCAGGCCCTGCGCGCCTTCCGCAACGGCAAGGTGGACGTGCTCGTCTGCACCGACGTCGCCGCCCGCGGTATCGACGTCGAGGGTGTGACCCACGTCATCAACTACCAGTCGCCGGAAGAGGAAAAGACGTATCTGCACCGCATCGGCCGTACGGGCCGCGCGGGCGCGAAGGGTACGGCGATCACCCTCGTCGACTGGGACGACATCCCGCGCTGGCAGCTGATCAACAAGGCGCTGGAGCTGGGCTTCAACGACCCGCCGGAGACGTACTCCACGTCCCCGCACCTCTTCTCCGACCTCGGCATCCCCGAGGGCACGAAGGGCGTCCTGCCGCGCTCGGAGCGCACGCGCGCCGGGCTGGACGCGGAGGAGCTGGAGGACCTGGGCGAGCCGGGCGGCCGGGCGCCGCGCGGGCGCGGCGGCCGGAACGGCCGCGGCGGGCGGGACGAGTCCCGGCCGGCCGAGCGCGAGCGCGAGCGTTCCGAGCGCACTCCGCGACGCCGCCGCCGTACGCGCGGCGGAGCGGCGCCGGCCGGGGCGCCGGAGTCCGCCGGCACCACCGCACCGGAGACCACTGCCGCCGGCGGCACCGCCGAGGCGGACGCCGTCACGGCTCCGCGCACCCCGCGTCGTCGCCGCCGCACCCGCGGTGGCGCCCCGGCCGAGGCGGCGCCGGTCACGGCCGTCGAGTCCGTACCGTCCGAGCAGGCGGAGAACGCCGTGGCGACGGCGGAGGGCACGAGCGCGGAGACGCCCGAGGCGGCGAAGCCGCGCCGGCGCCGTACACGCCGGTCGGAGACGCCGGTGGAGACGCCGGTGGAGACGCCGGTGGCGGAGACCGAGGTCGCGGTGACGCCGTCGGCCACGGAGTCCGCGGCCGTCGCGGACGATGCCCCGGTGACCGCACAGCCCGAGGCTGCCGCCACCAAGCCGCGCCGCCGCACCCGCAAGAGCACGGCGGCGGCAGCGGCCGAGTCGGCGGTCGACACGGCCGAGGGGACCACCGAGTCCATCGCGGAGCCGGCGGAGACAAAGCCCCGGCGCACCCGTAAGACGGCCGCGAAGGCCGAGGCCCCCGCCGAGCAGGCCGAGGCCACGGAGCCCAAGCCGCGCCGCACGCGCAAGACCGCAGCCGCGGCCGAAGCCGCCGTGGACACGGCCGAGGCCGCCGAGGCGAAGCCGAAGCGGACGCGCAAGGCGACGGCTGCGGCGGAAGCCGCCGTCGACACGGCCGAGGCCGTGGAGGCAAAGCCGCGCCGTACCCGCAAGGCCGCAGCCGCGGCCGAAGCCCCCGTCGACACGGCCGAAGCCGCGGAGACCAAGCCGCGCCGTACCCGCAAGACCGCGGCAGCGGCCGAGGCAGCCGTCGACACCGCGGAGGGCGCGGAGGCCAAGCCGCGCCGCCGCACCCGCAAGGCCACCGAGGCCGCCGGGGACGCCGGGGCAGTGGAGACCGTCGCCGCCGGGATCCCGGCCCAGACGGCTCAGGAGCCCGAGGCGGTCGAGGCCAAGCCGCGCCGTGCCCGCAAGGCCGCGCCCAAGGCCGAGGCGAGCGTCGACACGGCCGAGGCGACGGAGGCGAAGCCGCGCCGGACGCGGAAGACCGCTGCCGCGGCTGCGGATGGCGAAGCCGCCGAGGCAAAGCCGCGCCGCACGCGGAAGACCGCCGCGGCGGCCGAGGCAGCCGTCGACACGGCCGAGGGCGCGGAGGCCAAGCCGCGCCGCCGCACCCGCAAGGCCACCGAGGCCGCCGGGGCAGTGGAGACCGTCGCCGCCGGGATCCCGGCACAGACGGCCCAGGAGCCCGAAGCCGCCGAGGCCAAGCCGCGCCGCACGCGGAAGACGGCCGCTGCTGCCGCCACGGCCTCCGCCGGGGGCACGGCTTCCGCCGATGGCACGGCCGAGGCGAAGCCCAAGGCCCGCCGCACCCGCAAGGCCACGGCCACCGCGGAGCCCACGGAGGGCTGACACTCCGCCCGACGGCCCGGTCCCACTCAGGTGGGGCCGGGCCGTCGGCGTTCCCGCGGGCGCAAGCCACCCGCCGGAGAGCGCACCTCACCCGCTACCCTCACCCCGTGAGCAGGCAAGCGACCTTCACCCCGCCCCCGGGCGCCCGCGCATATCCCCTGCGCACGGCCCGCGGTGAGTTCGCCGTCGTCGACTCGTCGCCGAAGGCGGGTGCGCGGGTCAGGGGAGTCGTCCTGATGCTGCCCGGATTCACGGGGAGCAAGGAGGACTTCAGCCTGCTCCACGAGCCGCTCGGAGAGCGCGGGTACCGGGTCGTCGCCGTGGACGGACGGGGGCAGCACGAGTCGGACGGGCCGGTGTCCGACGAATCCGCCTACGCCCAGCGGGAACTGGCCCGGGACGTGCTCGCACAGGCCAAGGCGGTCGGCGTTCCCCTGCACCTCGTCGGGCACTCGTTCGGCGGGCAGATCGCCCGTGCGGCCGTACTGCTCGACCACGCACCCTTCCTCTCCGTCACCCTGGTCTCGTCCGGCCCGGCGGAGATCTCCGTCTCCCAGCAGCAGCGCGTGAAACTGCTGCGGGACGCGCTCGCCGTCATGTCGATGGAGGAGGTCTGGGAGGCGATCCAGGCCATGGGGCCGCCGGAGGAGGTCGGCGGGCCCGCGCGCGGCATCGGCGACCAGGACCAGTTGCGCCGGCGCTGGCTGGGCCACAAGCCCGCCCAACTGCGGGCGACCGGACGCCAGTTGTGCACCGAACCGGACCGCGTCACCGAACTCGCCGCCGTACCGCTGCCGTTCCACGTCCTGTCGGGGGCACACGACGACACCTGGCCGGTGGCGATCCTCGACGACATGGCCCTGCGGCTGAACGCGCACCGCACGGTCATCACGGGAGCCGAGCACTCCCCCAACGCCGACCGGCCCCTGCCGATGGCCCGCGCCCTCGCCGACTTCTGGGACGGCGTCCGGACGGTGTAGTACGACGCACCCGGACGGCCCGGAATCGGCACCCCGGACGGTCTAGAACTGCGCCCGCAGATGCTCCCAGAAGCCGTCCCGCAGGGCACGCCGCAGGTCGGCCTGCCCGCGCAGCGAGTACTGCAACAGGCCCTCCGCCTCCACGAGCAGGTCCTGGTCGACCGAACCGGGCAGATAGGGGTGCCCGTGCAGCAGCTCCCCCAGCGTCTCCCGGCCGCGTGCCGCCAGCCATTTCGCCGCGATCTGGGCCCCCACGAACCGCACGTCCTCGCGGGTCGGCCGGCCCGTGGTCGCCTCGTAGGCTGCGGCCGTGCGGCGGGAGACGTACGGCTTGAAGAAGTCGAGGTCGAGGGTGCGCTGGCTGTCGACCTCCCACAGCAAGGGCTCCGCCTGGTTGCGGCCCTCCGGCGCCTCGATGCCCCACAGGTGGACCCGGGCGCCGTAGCCCTGCGCCGCCTCCACCGCCGACACCAGGTCCTCGTCACCGCCGAGCAGGGCCGCGTCGCTGATGGCACGGTGCCGGGCCAGTGACTCCAGGTCGGAGCGGATGAGCGAGTCGACGCCCTTCTGCTGGTTGTTGGCGTTCAGATTGCCCAGTCGCACCTTCACGTCCGGCAGCTCCGCGATGGTCTGCTGCTCCGCCGTGTGGATGCGGCGGCGGGCGCCGTCGTACCAGTAGACCCGCAGCAGCCTGCTGTCCGCGAAGATCGTGCGGGCCTTGTCGATGAGCGCGTCGATCAGGCCCTCGGCGTCCAGATCGAAGGCGCGGCGGTCCTCCGTACCGGCGACGAGGCGTCCCGCGGCCGCGTAGAGATACCCGGCATCGACGAAGATCGCATGGGTCGAGGGTGTCTTCGCCACCTCGGCGAGCATGCGCTGGAGCAGCTCGTTGGTGCGGTCGATGCGGGCGCTCAGGGCCGCGAGGTCGTCGTTCATCACTTCCATTGTCCCGGCGGTCACGCTGCGAACACAACTGGTCCCGGTCGGTCCCGTAACGACACTCTTACGGCTCAGTAATTAGCCGTTCGAAAAATTTCCTTAGCGTAGGGAATGTTTCAACCATGCAGTCCTGTTGACTCATACGGAACACCGGGCACCGAAGCCTCGTGGGCCGCCACACCGAGTAGTTCTCCTCAGGAGGATGACCAGACGAAGGGAGAAGCCCTTGCGCTTCGAAATCATGCACCTCGACGATGTCGACGGCACGCCCGTGGACACGACCGTCGTGGACGCCGCCTCCGTCAACCGGATCGTTCAGCAGGCCGCCGCCACCGGGCAGCGCCTCTGGATCCGCCCGGCCGGGACCACGGCCTCATAACGCGCGCAGCTCTCCCACACTTCGGAGCCCCCGCCCGGCATCGGCCGTGCGGGGGCTCCGCTGTTGCGGACCGCTGCAGCCGGGGGCGTACTGGCTGGGGGGCCCAGCGAGAGCGAACAGGACGGTGGGACGTATGTCCGTGACGGGCCGGTCGAACGGGGAGCTGCGGGAACAGGCGGCGGCCGAGGCCGCGCGGCGGTACGAGGACTCCACCGCGGAGCGTGAGCGGGTCGAGGGACGGCTGGCGGCGGGCGTGCGGTTCCCGGACGCGCCGGACGCCCTCGCTGTGCGCGCCGACCGGATCATGGAGCGGGGCGGCCTTTCGCCCTCGGCGGTCGTGGCGGACATCCACGGCGAGGCCATGGACCTGCCCGACGCCAACGAACGCATCATCGACCTGTCCAACGAGCTCCAGGCCTGGAGCTTTCTGCCCCGGGGGGTCAGGGCCGGGGCCTCGGTCGCCCGGATCACCCTGCGCCGCGACGGACGTGAGCTTCCGCACGGCACCGGTTTCCTGGTGTCGCCGCGGCTGATGATGACCAACCACCACGTGCTGCCCGACGAGAGCTTCGCCCGCCGGTGCTTCGCCGAGTTCAACGCCCAGGTCACGGTCGACAACGTGCCCGACGCCACCGTCCGCATGGAGCTCGACCCGGGGGCCTTCTTCGCCGCGGACAGCCGGCTGGACTTCGCCCTGGTCGCGGTCACGCCCGCCCCGGACGGCCGCCCGCCGGGCGAGATCTTCGGCTGGAACCGGCTCAGCGTGCAGCTCGGCAAGCTGGTGCTCGGCGAGAAGGTGAACATCATCGGTCACCCGGACGGCCGCCTCAAGGAAATCGTTCTGCGCGACAATGCGGTGCTCGTACGGCTCGACGACTTCGTCCACTACCGAACCGACACCCGCCCCGGCAACTCCGGCTCCCCCGTCTTCAACGACCAGTGGGAGGTCGTGGCCCTGCACCACAGCGGCGTGCCGAAGAAGGACGACCAGGGCCGCGTCCTGCGGAAGGACGGACAGCCCTGGCGCCAGGGGGACGGCGACGACGCGATCGAGTGGGTCGCCAACGAGGGCGTCCGCATCAGCTCGATCCTGAAGCACCTGTCCCGGCTGGACCTCGGCCCCGGGCCCCGCGCCCTGCTGACCGAGATGGGCCCGGACTCGGGCCTGGACCAGAGCACGGCCCCGCTCCCTTCGCCGGCGGTGCCCGGCTTCACGCCCCCGCCGCTCTCGGTCGCTCCGGTCACGGAGAGCGGGACGGACGCCGGCAAACCCAAGGCCGGACGCCCGGCCCGGAACACCGCCTTCGGCGGCCGCAGGCACCTGGTCTTCCTGCACGGCAGGGACCAGCACAAGAAGCAGCCGGACGAACTCCGCCGGACCTGGACATCCGGCCTGAACCGGGGCCTCACCCTCGCGTCCCTGCCCCCGATCGACCCGCAGGACGTGTGGTTCCCCTTCTACGGCACGAGACTGCACAACCTCGTGAGCGGCAGGGAGAGCACGGCCGAGGCCATCGGCCTGGACGAGATGAGCGCCGCCGCTGCCGCCGAGGTCTTCGCGGCGGAGTCGCCCACCGGCTCCTACGAGCGGCTGATCTACGAGGCGGCCGCCCGGGCCGGCATGCCCCAGAACGGCCCGGCGACCACCGAGGGCTTCGGGGCGGGCTTGGTCGGGGCCCTGCACCGGCCGCTCAGCTGGCTGGCCGCACGGTCCGACCTGGACGAGTGGACCATCGCCACGTTCCTGCGGGACGTCGACCTGTACCTGGGCGACAGCGCCGTCCGGCAGTCCGTGCTGGACAGCGTCCTGGAGACCATGCCCGCCACCGGCGAACTGGTGCTGGTCACGCACAGCCTGGGCACGGTCGTCGGCCTGGACCTGCTGACCCGCCTCCCGGACGGCCTCGACCCGGTCCTGCTCGTCACCGCGGGCAGCCCGCTCGGCCTGGACGGCGTCAACGAACGGCTCCTCGCCCACGGCCCGCACCGGCCGCCCCGGGTACGTGACTGGGTCAACGTCTGGTGCCCCACCGACGGGGTGGCCATCGGCTGCCCCCTGGAGGACGAGCGCTGGGGCAAGCTCACCCAGCTCGCCGTCTCCAACGGCCGCGACCGTGCGCACAACATCGACGAGTATCTCGCCCACCCTGGCGCGGCCGGTGCGATCGGCTCGGTGCTCGGCCGGACCTGACGCGCCCCGTCAGCTCCCCTGGATCACCTGTGTGACGCCGTTGATGATCTGCTGCACGGCGATCGCGGAGAGCATCATGCCCGCGAGCCGTGTCACCAGGACCACACCGCCGTCCTTGATGATCCGGATGATCACCAGCGAGTAGCGCATCACCAGCCACAGCACGACATGGATGGCGAGGATCGCCGCCCACACGGAAACCTGCGCGGCAACGCTGTGCGCCTTCTGTACGGCGAGGATGACCGACACGATCGCCCCCGGCCCGGCCAGCAGCGGCATGCCCAGCGGCACGAGGGCGACGTTGACGTCCTTGGTCTGCTTCGGCTCGTCGGTCTTCCCGGTGAGCAGATCGAGCGCGATCAGCAGAAGCAGCAGCCCACCCGCGATCATCAACGCGGGCACGGAGACATGCAGGTAGTCGAGGATCTGATGCCCCAGCAGCCCGAACACGGTGATCACACCACCGGCGACACAGACGGCCTGAAAGGCCATCCGCTTCTGCACCTTGCCGGGCCGGCCGGCGGTGAGCGCGAGGAAGATCGGGGTGATCCCGGGGGGATCCATGATGACGAAGAGGGTGAGGAAGAGGGAGCCGAAGACGGCGAGTTCGAACATGGGTGTGATGGCCTTGCGAGGTTGAGGGAAACTCGGCACAGCCGACAACGCCGGGTGCCTTGAAACGGAACTACAGAAGAGAAACCTCAGACCCCGCCGGCCCCCGGCACGGGAAACGCCCCGAAGGCCCGCCGAGTGATCTCCCCGTACACCTCGGGATCCGTCGTGTACTCCCCGAGCACACACGTCTTCCGGCTGCCGTGATAGTCACTGGACCCGGTCACCAGGAGCCCCAGCTCCTTCGCCAGCCCCCGCAACCGCGCCCGGGTATCCGCGTCGTGGTCCATGTGGTCGACCTCGATGCCGTCCAGCCCGGCCGCGGCCATCTCGGCGATCGCGGCCTCCGGCACCGTACGCCCCCGCTTGCTCGCCCCGGGATGCGCGAACACCGCGACCCCGCCCGCGCCCTTGACCAGCCGGATCGCCTCGAAGGGGTCCGTCTCGTGCTTCTCGACGTAGGCCCGGCCGCCGTCGGCCAGCCAGTCCTCGCTGAAGGCGTCGTTCACGGTCGGCACGACACCCAGCTCGACGAGCGCGCTCGCCACATGCGGACGCCCGACGGATCCGTCACCGGCGATCCGCCGCACCTGCTCCCAGGTCACGGGCACGCCCAGCCCTTGAAGCTTGGCGATCATGCCCTGCGCCCGGGGCACCCGGTCGTCCCGGACCAGCTCGCGCTCGGCGAGCAGCGCCGGTTCCTCGGCGTCGAAGAGGTAGGCCAGCATGTGCATGCTGATGCCGTCGAGCCGGCAGGAGAGCTCGGCCCCGGTGACCAGCGTCAGTCCCTCGGGCAGCGCGGCGATCGCCTCGGCGTGCCCGCGGGTGGTGTCGTGATCGGTGAGCGCGACGGCGTCCAGCCCGGCCGCGGCAGCCTTGCGCACCAGCTCGGCCGGGGTGTCCGTGCCGTCGGAAGCGGTGGAGTGGGTGTGCAGATCGATACGCACGACACGGACTCCAGACTCTGACGGGACGAACAGGGCTGCTCAAGGATAACCGGATTTTCAACGACCGCTGTCACACCCGAATCCGGTAAGCACCCCCTACACCAAGGCTCCCCAAGGGGCGCGGGGAACTGCGCGACCAGCCCCGACCGACCCGCAGCCGCCCGCCAACCAAGCCCCCACCCCCACAGGCGCTACGGCTGAAGCAAGCGCGGCGAGAGGGCCCCGCACGGCACCAACTCCACCTCCGCCCCCGCGTCCCGCACATCCGCCAGCACCAGCTCGTCGTACATCAGCAACCCCGACTGCTCCGGCCACACGACCGCCCACAGCCACATCCCGAGCGCCTCGCCGGCGAACACCGCACGATCGTCCGGCGCACCGGTCACGTGCCACAGCGGAGTCGGCCGCCCCGCGGCGAGCACCTTCGCCTGGGCCGGTTTCCCGACGTTCATGTACGGCCCCGGGTCCGGACCGTCCAGGCCCGCGTACCGCGCGCCGAGACCGACACCCAGCTCCTCGGCCACCAGGATCAGCTCGCCCATCCCGCCGAGCGGCCCGGGTCCCGTACAGGCCACGGCCGTGGCGCGGCCGCCCGTGCGGTCGTCCCCCGCGCAGGCCACACCCGTGAACAGCCAGCCGACCGGCAGCGGCCAGGGCATCCACACCGGCACCTGGGTCCGGTGCACCACGACGTTGAGGGCGTCGACGCTCGGCGGTATCACGGGCTGCACCGGATGGACGGTGCCGTGCACATCGCACTGCCAGGAGTCGGAGAAGAGGCCGGGAGCCCTGACCCGGCCACCACACTTCGGGCAACTGGGTTCGCCCCTCATAGGGCCCCACGGTCCTACCCCCGCCCCGCCGCGTCAAGGACGATCACCCAACCGGACGGAACCCTTCACCCCCACACTAGATGTAGCTTGCATTAGTTAGCATGGCTAACTTAGTATGTGCATATACCAACTATCTCGTCTCGGGAAAGGGAGCACGCAATGGACCCCTTCGACGCCGGAGCGGGCGGCCTCCTCAAGCAGCCCAAGTCCGTGTGGGCGACCGCCGGAGCGTCGGTCGTCGCCTTCATGGGCATCGGACTCGTCGACCCGATCCTGCCGTCCATCGCCTCGGGCCTGAACGCCTCGGCCAGCCAGGTCTCCCTGCTGTTCACCTCGTACTTCCTCATCACCGCGAT
Organism: Streptomyces sp. NPDC057002; assembly: GCF_042673825.1. Lineage (NCBI taxonomy): Bacteria > Bacillati > Actinomycetota > Actinomycetes > Kitasatosporales > Streptomycetaceae > Streptomyces > Streptomyces sp. NPDC057002. The sequence goes on along the minus strand of NZ_JBHURZ010000003.1, from coordinate 938,103 downwards.
CGCGATGCTGGTCACCGGCTTCGTCTCCAGCCGCATCGGCGGCAGGAAGACCCTGCTGCTCGGCCTCGCCCTGGTCGTGGTCTTCGCGGGACTGTCGGGCACCTCCGGATCCGTCGGCGAACTGGTCGGATTCCGGGCCGGCTGGGGGCTCGGCAACGCGCTGTTCGTCTCGACGGCCCTCGCGGTCATCGTCGGAGCGGCGGCGGGCGGCAGCGCGGCGGCGATCCTGCTGTACGAGTCGGCCCTCGGCCTCGGCATGGCCTGCGGTCCGCTGCTGGGCGCTCTGCTCGGTGACGCCAGCTGGCGCTACCCGTTCTTCGGTACGGCCTTCCTGATGGCCGTCGGCTTCCTGTGCATCGCGGTGTTCCTGAGGGAGCAGCCGAAGCCGGCCCGCAAGACCTCGCTCCTGGACCCGGTCAAGGCACTCGGGCACGGTGGCCTCGCCTCGGCGGCGGTCTCGGCGTTCTTCTACAACTACACGTTCTTCACCGTGCTGGCCTTCACCCCGTTCGTGCTGAACATGAGTCCGTACCGGTCGGGCGCGGTGTTCTTCGCCTGGGGTGTGCTGCTCGCCGTGTTCTCGGTGATCGTGGCGCCGCGCCTGCAGAAGCGGTTCGGCTCGCTGAAGGTGCTCGGCGGCTCCCTGGTGCTGCTCGCGGCCGACGTGCTCGTGCTCGGCTACGGCGGCCACACCACGGCCGTCGTCTGCACGATCCTGTCCGGTGCCTTCATCGGCGTGAACAACACCGTCTACACCGAGCTGGCCCTCGGCGTCTCGGACGCGCCCCGGCCGGTGGCGAGCGCGGGCTACAACTTCGTGCGCTGGTTCGCGGCGGCGGCCGCCCCGTTCTTCGCACCGAAGATCGAGGAGTGGACCGATCTCCACATCCCGTTCGTGGTGGCGGCCGTCACGGCCGTGCTGGGCGCGGTCGTCGTGGTCGTGCGCCGGAAGGCCCTCACCCGCGAAGCCGAGGAGCTGGAGCCGAGGCACGCGACCGAGGACGGCGTCGCCGTCTTCGCCAACTGAGCCGACTGAGCCAACTGATGCTTTTCGGCCATGGGTTGGTGAGGTTCCTCACTCATACCTCACTCCAGCGGGACGGACTTCCGGGACGGATCCCGGAGGTCCGTTCCCTGGTTCAGCCACCGCTCCTGGAGCGCCTGGGCGCCGTGCACGCGCTTCCACGCGGCCTCGTTCGGGGTCATCGGCAGCAGCGGCAGGAACCGTACGGGGTCGAGGGGTTCGTCGAGCTCCAGGTCCTCGACCAGACCGCCCGGTTCTGCGACCAGGACCGAGGTGAAGGGGGCGCCGGGCCACAGCGGCTCGCCGACGTCCAGGGAGGCACCGGGGGCCACGATCAGGCCCTCCACCTGCGGAGACGCGGCGAGAACGGCTAGCGGGCGGAGCACCTTGTCCGTCTCGGCGAGCCCGGCCCGCACCGACAGGACCAGCTCCGCGCGCGGCCCCTTGACCGGGTCGGCGACCGCCGCCGTGGGCTCCGTCATGGGCTGCGCGGACATGCCGAGCGTGGCGTAGCGGGCGATGTCGCCCTCCTGGAAGCGCAGCACCTCGATGCGGTCCGTACCGAGGAACGTCACTGCCGCGCGCGCGTCCGGTTCGCCCAGCGCCGTACGCAACCGGGCCTCGACCAGAGGAAGAACTTCAGCCATGCGGTGAGCATAGAACTCGTCAGTAGCGGGCAAAGGAGCACCTTGACAGTTTTGTCGGCTGCTACTCTTGCCCGGTGGTTCGGGGCAGCACGCAGAAGCGTCGCGATCAAGCCCCGACGCCGATGGAACTCCCTTACGAGGGACCGGCCGGAGGAGGTGGGGCTGCAATGGACCGAAGTCGACCGTGCAGTAGCACCACGCTCTCCCGCCGCTGATGTAGCTGCTCTGTCTCTCTGGCCGGCCGCCACCTCTCGCACTCGCTTCACCGCGGAAGAGCGCTTCGTTTCGTTTTTCCTGATCTGCCTCAGTAGCTGAATCAGTAGCGAAGCCCGCCACCGCGACGGTGCGGTGCTCCCCGCTTTGTGGACGTGCCAAACATCCGCAGTCACTACGTCCTCATTCCGGGTAGTTCCACCCGTCGTCACCGGCGCTTTCGTTGCCCTCCCGCGAAGGAGCCCGCCATGTCGATGATTCGCGACCTGCGCGCCGTGGTCCGTCCGTCCCGCGTCTCGCTGCGCAAGGACAGTGGCACGTACGACACCACCCGCAGCCCGGCGACGGCCACCGCCGTCGTCGACTGCGCCATCTACCGCGACGGCCGCCGCGTCGAGACCGAGACCCCGCTGACCCCGCACGAGGCGGTGCGCCTGGTGCGCCGCGACGGGGGCTTCGTGTGGATCGGCCTGCACGAGCCGACCGAGGCCGAATTCTCCGGCATCGCCGGTGAGTTCGGGCTGCACCCGCTGGCCGTGGAGGACGCCGTACAGGCCCACCAGCGGCCCAAGCTGGAGCGGTACGACGACTCGCTCTTCACGGTCTTCAAGACCATCCACTACGTCGAGCACGACCAGCTCGACGCCAACAGCGAGGTCGTCGAGTCCGGCGAGGTCATGTGCTTCACCGGACGGGACTTCTTCATCACCGTCCGGCACGGCGGGCAGGGTTCCCTGCGGGCCCTCAGGCACCGCCTCCAGGACGACCCCGAGCTGCTGGCCAAGGGCCCCTCGGCCGTGCTGCACGCCATCGCCGACCACGTCGTCGACGGTTACATCGCGGTCGCCGACGCGGTGCAGGACGACATCGACGAGGTGGAGACCGAGGTGTTCTCCCCGGGGCGCAAGGGCTCGCCGCGCGGCTCGGACGCCGGCCGGATCTACCAACTCAAGCGCGAGGTGCTGGAGTTCAAGCGGGCCGTGTCGCCGCTGCTGCGGCCCATGCAGCTGCTGAGCGAGCGGCCGATGCGGCTGATCGACCCGGACATCCAGAAGTACTTCCGGGACGTCGCCGACCACCTGGCCCGGGTCCAGGAGCAGGTCCTCGGCTTCGACGAGCTGCTCAACTCCATCCTCCAGGCCAACCTCGCACAGGCGTCCGTGGCGCAGAACGAGGACATGCGGAAGATCACCTCATGGGCCGCGATCGTCGCCGTACCGACGATGGTGTGCGGGGTGTACGGCATGAACTTCGACTACATGCCGGAGACGCACTGGAAGTACGGCTACCCGGTGATCATGAGCATCACCGTGACCATCTGCCTGGGCATCCACCGCACGCTGAAGCGGAACGGGTGGCTGTGAGCAGCCTGGATAGGCTGGGACCCATGACAAGCGAGCTGCTCGGCCAGGCCCTCGTCGAGGAGGCCACCAAGAAGTCCGGCCTCGTCTGGGTCCAGGGCCCCGACGGCCCGGCGCGTGCCCTCTGGCACGTGTGGCACGAGGGTGCCGCGTGCCTGATCGGCGACGGGCCCGGGGAGCAGCCGCTGCCGGGGCTCGCCGACGGGGGCGAGGCCCGGGTGACGGTCCGCAGCAAGGACAAGGGCGGCCGGCTGGTCTCCTGGACGGCCCGGGTCACCGAGCTCGCGCCGGGCTCCGAGGCCTGGGACGCGACGGTCGCCGAGCTCAGGGGCAAGCGGCTGAACGCGCCCGACGGCGAGGCCATGACCGGCCGCTGGGCCCGCGAGTGCCGGGTGCTGCGCCTGGAACCGACCGGGACGACGGCGCCGCTGCCCGACGGCTCCCTGTCCGAGCCGCCCCTGCCGTCCCCGGCGATCACCCGCCGGCCGGTTCCGGCGGGGCTGCCCCGCCTGCTGCTGAAGAAACGCAAACGCCCGTAGCGGCCGGACGCGCGTAGCGGTCGCTACGACGTCGGCAGCTGCCGGCCGTAGTCCACCGTCTCGTTCCTCTCCGGCTCCCTGAGGGAGAAGTCCTCTCCCCAGGCGGAGAACGTGAGGGTGCCCGCGCCGCCGGCCCGCTCCAGGCGCAGCGGATACGGCTTGCCCTCGAGGGAGACCTCCAGGGCGCCGCCGGAGCCCTTGTCGCCGGTGATGCGGATGGTGCGGACGCCCGCCTGCTCCTCGTGGCCGTCCGTCGCGAGTGTGCCGTGCAGGGTCAGCAGACCGTCGAGGAGGACTCCCTTGTCCGTGAAACCGCTGAACTTCTTGTACGCGGGGTCGCCCTGCGGCACCTTCACGAACTTGCCGCCGAGCTTGGAGGCCGCTGCCGCGTCCCCCTCGCCCTTTCCGCCCTGGCCGTCACCGTGACTCCAGAACTCGGCGTCGGCCTTGACGAAGAGCTGCTCGCCGATGCGCAGCACCTGGAAGGTCGTCCCCTCGGTGGTGACCGAACCCTCGCCGCCGTCGTCCTTCAGCCGCATGTCGAGCGCGTACGTCTTCTCGCCGCTGACGACGCTGCCGTGCACCCGGACCGCCCCGGCGGACTCGGCGGCCGTGCGGGTCTTGCCCTGGATCTTCCCGGCGGGCAGTCTGCCGACCCCGTTGGTGCCCTCATTGGGATCCTCCGCGCAGCCGGTGAGCACCGTCCCCGTCACGAGCAGTGCGCACATCGCGCTCGTGAGTACGGCACTACGGCTTCGGCCGTGGCGAATCGGAGTCACAGGTGGAGCTGCCTCTCTGCGGGGAGACCTGAACGGCGTACCGCAGGGTACCGGGCACGTGCGGGCAGGTCGGAGCCAGTCCGTCCGGACCGCCCGCCGACGCACCGCCGATCGGGACGGGCTAGCCTGAAGCCCACCCGAGCGGGCAATTCGGAACAGACGGATACACAGGCAGGCACAGCGACAGGCACCAGGAACCACCCCGCACGAAAAGGAGCCGCGGCCATGGCAGCGGGCGCCCCCCGGATCTTCGTATCGCACCTCTCCGGTGTCGCCGTCTTCGACCCCGCGGGCGACCAGGTGGGGCGGGTGCGCGATCTGGTCGTCATGCTGCGGATGGGGCAGCGGCCGCCGAGGCTGCTCGGCCTCGTCGTCGAACTCGCCACCCGCCGCCGCATCTTCCTGCCCATGACCCGGGTCACCGCCATCCAGTCGGGCCAGATCATCACCACCGGCGTGCTCAACGTCCGGCGCTTCGAGCAGCGGCCCACCGAGCGGCTGGTCTTCGGGGAGCTGCTGGACCGGCGCGTGACGCTCACCGAGACCGGCGAGGACGTCACCGTCCTCGACCTGTCGGTGCATCAGCTGCCGGCCCGCCGGGAGTGGGAGATCGACCGGGTCTTCGTCCGCAAGGGCAGAAAGGGCAGCGCCTTCCGGCGGGCCAAGGGCGAGGCGCTGACCGTCGAGTGGACCGCCGTCACCGGCTTCTCCCTGGAGGAGCAGGGGCAGGGCGCCGAGAACCTGCTCGCCACGTTCGAGCAGCTGCGCGCCGCCGACCTGGCCAACGTCCTGCACCACCTCTCCCCCAAGCGCCGGGCCGAGGTCGCCGCCGCCCTCGACGACGACCGGCTGGCCGACGTGCTGGAGGAACTCCCGGAGGACGACCAGATCGAGATCCTCGGCAAGCTGAAGGAGGAGCGCGCCGCCGACGTCCTGGAGGCCATGGACCCGGACGACGCGGCCGACCTGCTGGGCGAGCTGCCGACGGACGAGCAGGAGCGGCTGCTGAACCTGATGCAGCCCGGCGACGCGGCCGACATGCGGCGCCTGATGTCGTACGAGGAACGCACGGCGGGCGGTCTGATGACCACCGAGCCGATCGTGCTGCGCCCGGACGCCTCCGTCGCCGACGCCCTCGCCCGCATCCGCGAGCCCGACCTCTCCCCCGCCCTCGCGGCCCAGGTCTACGTCTGCCGACCACCGGACGAGACACCGACCGGCAAGTACCTGGGCACGGTCCACTTCCAGCGGCTGCTGCGCGAGCCACCGCCCTCGCTGGTCAGCTCGATCCTGGACAGCGACCTGCAACCGCTGGACCCCGAGGCGGATCTGCCGGCCATCGCCGGGTTCTTCGCCACGTACGACATGGTCGCGGCGCCCGTGGTCGACGAGGCGGGGGCGCTGCTGGGCGCGGTGACCGTGGACGACGTCCTCGACCACATGCTGCCCGAGGACTGGCGGGAGACGGAGTTCCATCTGGACGAGGAGGTGCCGACCGATGGTTCCTGAGCGCGAGACCCCGCGCGAGCGCACACCGGCCGGCGCCACGGCCGCGAGCCGGCCGCGCGCGACCCGGCTCGACCAGCCCGGCGTGCCCAGGCGCCGGTTCCTGCCCGAGTACGACCCGGAGGCCTTCGGGCGCTTTTCGGAACGCATCGCGCGCTTCCTCGGCACGGGCCGGTTCCTGGTCTGGATGACGGCCGCCATCATCCTGTGGGTGGCCTGGAACAGCCTCGCCCCACGTGACCTGCGCTTCGACGAGTACCCGTTCATCTTCCTGACCCTGATGCTGTCGCTCCAGGCCTCCTACGCCGCTCCGCTGATCCTGCTCGCGCAGAACCGGCAGGACGACCGTGACCGGGTCAATCTGGAGCAGGACCGCAAGCAGAACGAGCGGTCGATCGCGGACACCGAGTACCTGACCCGCGAGATCGCCGCCCTGCGGATCGGCCTGGGCGAGGTCGCCACCCGCGACTGGATCCGCTCGGAGCTCCAGGACACGATCAAGGAGATGGAGGAGCGGCAGAACGGCCACCGTCACGACCCCGTCGTATTCCCGGCGGAACGGCCACGCGGACGTGACGCAGACGACCGCTGACAGGCTTTCCTACGCACCGGTACAGCGCCGTACCATCGTCCTATGGCTACGGAAGACGCGGTGCGCGAGGCACTGGCGACGGTGAACGACCCCGAGATCCACAAGCCCATCACCGAACTCGGGATGGTCAAGTCGGTGGAGATCGGCGCGGACGGGGCGGTCGCGGTCACCGTGTACCTCACGGTCTCGGGCTGCCCGATGCGGGAGACGATCACGCAGCGCGTGACCGATGCGGTCTCCGGCGTCGAGGGAGTCACCCGCGTCGACGTCACACTCGACGTGATGAGCGACGAGCAGCGCAAGGAGCTGGCGAACGCCCTGCGCGGCGGCCAGACCGAGCGCGAGGTCCCCTTCGCCAAGCCCGGCAGCCTCACCCGCGTCTACGCGGTCGCCTCCGGCAAGGGCGGCGTGGGCAAGTCCTCGGTGACGGTGAACCTGGCGGCGGCCATGGCGGCCGACGGCCTCAAGGTCGGTGTCGTGGACGCCGACATCTACGGCCACTCCGTGCCGCGCATGCTCGGCGCAGACGGCCGTCCCACCCAGGTCGAGAACATGATCATGCCGCCGTCGGCGAACGGCGTGAAGGTCATCTCCATCGGCATGTTCACCCCGGGCAACGCCCCGGTCGTCTGGCGCGGCCCGATGCTCCACCGCGCCCTGCAGCAGTTCCTCGCGGACGTCTACTGGGGCGACCTGGACGTCCTCCTCCTGGACCTGCCGCCCGGCACCGGCGACATCGCGATCTCCGTCGCCCAGCTGGTCCCGAACGCCGAGATCCTGGTCGTCACGACCCCGCAGCAGGCGGCGGCCGAGGTCGCCGAGCGCGCGGGCTCCATCGCCGTACAGACCCACCAGAAGATCGTCGGCGTGGTCGAGAACATGTCCGGCCTGCCCTGCCCGCACTGCGACGAGATGGTCGACGTCTTCGGCACGGGCGGCGGCCAGGTCGTGGCCGACGGCCTGACCCGCACGACCGGCGCCAACGTCCCGGTCCTCGGCAACATCCCCATCGACGTCCGCCTCCGCGAGGGCGGCGACGACGGCAGGCCGGTCGTCCTGACCGACCCGGACTCCCCGGCGGGCTCCGCGCTGCGCGCCATCGCCGGGAAGCTGGGAGGCCGGCAGCGGGGCCTGTCGGGCCTGTCCCTGGGGATCACTCCGAGGAACAAGTTCTAGATCGAGGCGCCGCTGAGGGCAGCGCCCCGAAGGGGCGCGGGGAACCGCCCGAGCAACCACATCGCACCCGCGGCCTCCACAAGACCTGAGGCCCTACGGCGAGGGGGCGCCGAAAACAATCGGCGCCCCTTTGATCACGCGTAGGCGGCGATGTCCTTCACCACGGCGAACCCCAAGCCGTACGCACTCATACCCCTGCCGTACGCCCCGACATGAACCCCGGCCGACGTCGACCCGGCCAGCACCCACCCGAACTCGGACTCCCGGTAGTGGAACGCCGTCGGCACACCGTCAACCGGCAACGACAACGTCGACCAGTCGGCCCCGTCGAGGTCGTCCGCCAGCACCCACGCCGTCTCCGTCTGCTGCTCCAGCCAGTCGTCCCGCAGGGAGTGGTCCATCTGCCCGGGCCACGTGGCGGACAGCAGCCCCACACCCGCGAGCCACGCCGCGGAGGACACCGACGTGGCCTCCAGCAGCCCCGTCCCGTCCGCACTGCGCCGTGAGGGATGCGCCGCGACGGTGACCACGACCGTGAACTTCTCCTTGGCCTCCTGATCACCCCCGGCGACGAACTCGTTGCGCACCCTGGGTTCGTCTCCGTGCCCGATCGACCCGTGTTCCACGGCCCCGTCGGCCGTCGTACCGACCTGCATCAGCCAGCGCGGCCCTGTGAAGGCCTCGTCGAGGCCGTACCACGGGAAGGGCGCGCGCAGGTAGCCGTCGACGTTACGCCGGGCGGAGGGGACCTGTTGTCCGTCCTCCGTGGCCGGCGCCTGCGCGACTCCTGGACTCGTCGTCTCCATGTGCCCGGACGCCTCCTCGCTCTAGTCGGACCGGAACGGCCCGCCCCCCTTCGGGCGTACTCTTCCGGTCCGCACAACAACTCGGCAGCATAGCCACACCGCTGCGAGCAGCAGGGAAAGCGCCCGGCGCGTGCGCCGCACGGGGGCCTGGTTCAGGCCGTACACAGCCCGACCGGAGTATGAAACGCGTCACGCGAGTCGCTCAGGTGGCGTCCGCGTCGAAGGGCGGACGGTCGTCCCGGTCGGGCGTCTCGGGCTTCTTCGTCATGTCGATACGGCCACCGGACGAACCGGCGGAGCCGGAGGACGACGTGCCGGAGTCACGGCTGTGGACGGCGTCGGTGACCTCGGCCATCTCCTTCTTCAGGTCGAAGCCGTTGCGGATCTCCTTGAGCCCCAGGTCCTCGTTGTCCAGCTGCTTGCGGATGAACGCCTTGGGGTTGAGATCCTCGAACTCGAAGTCCTTGAACTCCGGGCCGAGTTCCTCCCGGATGTCATGCTTGGCGCTCTCCGAGAACTCACGGATCTTCCGGATCGTCCGTGTCACGTCCTGGATGACCTTGGGGAGCTTGTCCGGACCGAAGACGAGCACGGCAAGGACGATGAGCGTCACCAGCTCGAGTGGTCCTATGTCATTGAACACCTGAAGCTCCTTGCGATGTCCTCGGTCCTCGGCCCTCGGTGGTCGGCCCTCGGTGGTCGGTGCGGGTCTTGCCGTGGTCCGGGCCGGATCCACGGTACCCGGCGATCCTGTCCGACCGGTACTGTCCCGAGACCTCCGAGTGCGAGGAGTGGGAGCGCTTTCCGAATTGTTTGCCTTGTTGGTCCCTGTGCGTCCCGGACATCACGGCTCAGCTGCCGCCGGAGGAGCCGAGGACGAGTGAGACCGTCCGTTCCTTGCCACCGCGCTCCAGCGTCAGTTCCAGCCGGTCGCCGGGACGGTGGGCCCGGGTCTTGACGATCAGTTCCTCGCCCGAGTGGACCCGCTGCCCGTCGACCGTGGTGATGACGTCGCCCGCCTTGATCCCGGCCTTGGCGCCCGGCCCGCCCACGGTGACCGGCGGTCCGCCCTCGCTGCCCTCCGCGGCGACCCGGGCGCCGTCGCCCGTGTAGTCCATGTCCAGGGTGACGCCGATCACCGGATGGGTCGCCCTGCCGGTGTTGATCAGCTCCTCGGCCACGCGTTTGCCCTGGTTGACGGGTATGGCGAAGCCGAGGCCTATGGAGCCGGACTGGCCGCTCTCCGGCTCGGAGCCGCTGCCCGCCGAGCGGATGGCCGAGTTGATGCCGATGACCCGGCCCCGGGAGTCGAGCAGGGGCCCGCCGGAGTTGCCGGGGTTGATGGGCGCGTCGGTCTGGAGCGCGTCGACGTACGACACGTCGCTGCCGTCGCCCTTCTCGCCGCCCGCCGTGATGGGCCGCTGCTTGGCGCTGATGATGCCGGAGGTGACGGTGCCGGCCAGGTCGAAGGGCGCGCCGATGGCCACGACCGGATCGCCGACCTGCATGTTGTCCGAGTTGCCGAGGGGCAGCGGGGTGAGGCCGCGTACGCCCTTCACCTTCACGACGGCTAGGTCGTAGCCGCTGTCCCGGCCGACGAGCTCGGCCTGGGCGGTCTCCCCGCTGTTGAAGGTCACGGTGATCTCGCCGGCGGATCCGGCGGGCCGCACGACGTGGTTGTTGGTGAGGATGTGACCGCGGGCGTCGAGCACGAAGCCGGTGCCGGTGCCCTGTTCGCCGGAGCCGCTCACATGCAGGGTGACCACGCTGGGCAGGGCCCGTTGGGCGATCCCGGCCACGCTGTCGGAGTCCCGGCCCGTGGACTCCTTCCCGGCCTGAGGCAGCTCGACGGTCCCGATGCCCCCGTTCCGCTCCAGATACGTCCCTGCCACGCCGCCGATCCCTCCGGACAGGAGCGCCAGCAGCACGGCACCGCCCGCCAGGGCCTTCCTGCCGCGCTTACGCCGTTGTTCCGTACTGGGGACACCGGCCCCGGTCTGCTGGAGAGGCCCGGGGGCCGCGGGAGCCGCCCAGGGGTCATAGCGCTGCCAGGGGTCGGGGGCGGGGGCAGGTGCCGGGACCGGTGCCGCAGGTGCGGGTGCGGGTGCGGGTGCCGCAGCTGGAGATGCCGGTGCCGGGATACCGGGAGCCGTTGCCGGCGCCTCCGGTACGACGGCCGCCGGCGGGACGGGTAGGGCCGGTATGGACGGCTGGCTCGGTATCGCCGTGCCGTGCGTCGGCGTCGCCGCCGCCGGATGCTGGACGGGCGGCGCGGGCGCCCAGGGGCCCGGTTCACCGTAGGGCGGGGTGCTGTACGGGTCGGGATCGTGCAGCGGCCTGGGCGCACCGCCGACCGGCACGGCAGGCTCCACGGCGGTGCCGGCGGGCTCCTCGGGGCGCCTCAACTCGTAGTCACCCGCGTCCTCGTCCTGCCGCACGGCGGGCCGCGCCAGCTCGAAGTCGCCATCGCTGCCGACGTCTGTGGCGACGTCGGTGTCGGTGTCGTTGTCGTTGTCGACGGATTCCGCCGGGGCCGCCCCCTGCCCCTCCGGCTCCCCTGGCTCCCCTGGCTCCCCCGGAGCGTCCTGCGGCCGTGGACGGCTCCACCACTTCGCTTTCGTGGGCTTCCCCTCGTTCATGCTCTCCCCACAGCCGCGGCACGGCTCGAATGCGGTGACCGCGGTTCGTCGAATCGGCGCCCGGCCACACCTCGGCAGCGGGCGACAACCCCCGGATTCAATCAGGTTCGCCGCCCGGTGCGCAGAGGCCGGTCAGCGGGCCGTCCGCGAGGAGGCGGAAGGAGAGGGGGACGAGGCCGGATCCGGGAGGGGCACGGCGAGCAGGGGCGCCGCGATCTCGGGGACCGCGGACCACGAAGTCAGGGCGGCCGGCGCGGCCACCTGGAGCGGATGTATCAGCGGGGACATGGCCACGGCACCGGCCACCACCGGGGCGGTCAGCGCGTGCACGGCGTGGTGCCGGGCGGCTGGCGGCATTCCGGGCAGCAACGGTGCGGACACCTCGGTCGGGGCGACCGGGGTCTGGCCGAGCATGCTCTGGTTGTGCACCTGCCCGAGCAGGGGCGCAGCACCCCGGCGCCGCTGGGATTCCGGTGTCGTCGTCGCGCCCGCTCCCTGCGTGCGCGTCGGCGTCACATTGCTTCCCGTGCCGGAGCCGCTGCGGGCCTCAGTGTCGCCAGGGGTGCCGGTGGTGACGCCGCCCAGGGCGATCGCGGCCAGGGACACGGCCCCGGCGGCCGCGAACGCGAACCGCAGCCGCGAGGAGGACCTGTCGGTCTCGGGCCGGCCGACGTCATGGATACGGAAGCCCCGGCCCCCCGAAGGAAGGCCTCGGCCGTCGGAAGGCAGCACGGGGATGTGCGGCCGGGACGGCGCGTACCCGAACTCGAACCGCTCGCCGCGCTTCGCGCCGAAGGCACCGGACGATCCGAACCGTCCGGACAGTCCGCCGGGCAGCCCTCCGCCACCCGGGGGCATACCGTCACCGTCCGGGTCGCCCCCTGCGGGTAGTCCCTGCAGGCGGGCCAGGAAACTCTCCGAGGGAGGCGGTGGAGCCGCCTCGGCGAACACATTCTTCAGCCGGCGCTGGGCGTCCACCTCCGCCTTGCATTTCGGGCAGGTGGCCACATGCGCCAGTACGCGCTCCCGCGCGTCATGACCGAGCTCTCCGTCCACCAGGGCGGAGAGTCGGTCTCCCAGGTGCTGCTCTGCGAGGTGTCCCTCGGAGGACTCAGGACGTGATCCGCTCACGCGCTCGCGCCCCCTCCTCCCAGTGCGGGAACACGGGGCACGAAGGAGCGGCGCTCGGCACGCGCCTCCGGGGAGCGGTGCGCGAGGGCCTTGCGCAGCTGGGAGCGGCCACGGTGGATCCGCGAGCGGACCGTGCCGAGCTTGACGCCGAGCGTCGCGGCGATCTCCTCGTACGACAGTCCTTCGATGTCGCACAGGACGACCGCGGCACGGAACTCGGGGGCCAGGGTGTCGAGGGCCTGCTGGACGTCCGCGTCGAAGTGCGCGTCGTTGAAGACCTGCTGCGGCGTGGGCTCCTTGCTGGGCAGCCGCTCGGCCGCGTCCTCGCCGAGGGCGTCGAAGCGGATGCGCTGCTTGCGGCGGACCATGTCCAGGAACAGGTTCGTGGTGATGCGGTGCAGCCAGCCCTCGAAGGTGCCCGGCGTGTAGGTGGACAGGGAGCGGAAGACACGGACGAAGACCTCCTGCGTGAGGTCCTCGGCGTCGTGCTGGTTGCCGGTGAGGCGGTAGGCGAGCCGGTAGACCCGGCCGCTGTGCGTGCTGACGATCTCCTCCCAGGTGGGCGGAGTCCACGCCTGCCCGTCCGCGTCGGTGGAGAAGGTCGCGGTCTGGGCGAAGTCAGCGGCGTGGCTGTGGTCAGCAGTGTCGTTCACGGATGTCGGCCTGCCCGCTGATCCGAGGAAGCGCCGGAACACTCCTCCGCGATCCACAGGCGCAGCCGCACCTCCCCTGTCAGCTCTGGTGGTGTCCAGTGGAGCCCCTACCATAGCCACCTCGCCCGTTAGGACCGGATAAGCGGTTTTACGAGAATTTGATCTGGGCTGATACGCCTCGTACTGCTGCGGCGGCACTTGCTCGGCGTCCTCGTCCACCGTCTGTCCCCCCGTCCCGGCCCGCGCCGCTCGCTCATCCCTTTAAACGACCGGTCCCATCTGCGGGTTCCCGCACCCAACGGATACAGTCACGCCGAGGCATTCACGGGGACAGGAGAGGGTCATTACCGGCAACCGGCAGACGAGCTGGGCGTTCGCCGACGCCTATGTCGCCGAGGACGACGCGCTGCGCTGGGCTCGTGACCGGGCCCGTGACGCGGGGCTGCGCTCGGTGACGCCCGGTACGGGCTCCGCGCTGCGTTTGCTGGCCGCCTCCGCCGACGCGAAGGCCGTCGCGGAGATCGGGACCGGCTGCGGTGTCTCCGGGATCCACCTCCTGCACGGTATGCGGCCCGACGGTGTGCTGACGACCGTGGATCCCGAACCGGAGCACCAGCAGTTCGCCCGCCAGGCCTTCCGCGCCGCCGGCTTCGCCAGCAACCGGGCCCGCTTCATCCCGGGCCGCGCCCTGGACGTGCTGCCCCGCCTCGCGGACTCCGGCTACGACCTCGTCTTCTGCGACGGTGACCGCCTCGAGGTCATGGACTACCTCGCTGAATCGTTGCGGCTGCTGCGCCCCGGTGGGCTCGTCGTCTTCGAGGGCGCCTTCGCGAACGGCCGGACGGTGGACTCCGGACCGCAGCCCACGGAGGTCCTGCGACTGCGGGAGCTGCTGCGCACGGTGCGCGAGAGCCAGGAGCTGGTGCCGTCACTGCTGCCGGTGGGCGACGGCCTGCTGTGCGCGGTGAAACGCTAGCCGGATCGCACGTTAGCGGAGCGGATGCCGGGGCAGGCGAAAGTCATTGATGAGAAAACAACCGCCCCGGCATCACACATGATGCCGGGGCAGCTGAAAGGGTATGGTCGCTTGCGCCTCAGCCGACGACCTTCTTGAGGGCATCGCCCAGCGCGTCGGCCTCGTCCGGGGTCAGCTCGACGACGAGCCGACCGCCGCCTTCGAGCGGAACGCGCATGACGATGCCCCGCCCCTCCTTGGTCACCTCGAGCGGGCCATCGCCCGTCCGCGGCTTCATGGCCGCCATGCTCGTTCCCCTTCCTGAAACCCAGCTCATCGTCAAAGCCGTCGGCCCCGAGAAGGGCACACGTGCGGCCCTGAGCAGGACTCGCGACACCGGCATCGAACACATTGCTTCCAAGCCATTATCCCGCATCGCAGGACCCGATGACCAACATCAGTAGGCATCGCTTGGGCAACGCACGCGAGCAAAACCACTCAATTCGGCGATGTGACTGCGATACTCCGCCACCGCACACACATCCGCCGAACGGAAACAGGCGAGAATTCTTTGACGCAGGTCACACGTCCGGTGCGATCACCTGTCGGCGATCTCCGTCATGCTGTCCTGCAGAACCGGTACCTACCGGCCGGTAGGTACCGAGCAGCGACACGGAGGGGATACGCCATGGCCGACACCGTGCTCTACGAGGTGAGCGACGGGCTCGCGACCATCACGCTGAACCGCCCCGAGGCGATGAACGCGCTGAACGTGGAGGCCAAGGTCGCCCTGCGGGAGGCGGTCCGGTCCGCGGCGGACGACGCCGCCGTGCGGGCGGTGCTGCTGACCGCCGCCGGTGACCGGGCGTTCTGCGTCGGGCAGGACCTCAAGGAGCACATCGGGCTGCTGGTCGAGGACCGGGAGACCGGCTCGAGGCAGACCATGAACACCGTGCGGGAGCACTACAACCCGATCGTGCGGACACTGGCCGAGGCGGCGAAGCCCGTCGTCGCCGCCGTGAACGGGGTGGCGGCCGGGGCGGGCTTCGGCTTCGCGCTGGCCGCGGACTACCGGATCGTCGCGGACACGGCCGCGTTCAACACCTCGTTCGCCGGGGTGGCGCTGACCGCCGACTCGGGGATCTCCTGGACGCTGCCGCGGGTGATCGGCCCCGGCCGGGCGGCCGACCTGCTGCTCTTCCCGAGGAGCATCAGCGCGCAGGAGGCGTACGAGCTCGGCATCGCCAACCGGCTGGTGCCGGCCGGTGAGCTGCGCGCGGAGGCCGAGAAGGTGGCACGGGCGCTGGCCGAGGGTCCGACGGTGGCCTACGCGGCGCTCAAGGAGGCGGTGGCCTACGGGCTGACGCACTCCCTGGAGGAGACCCTGGAGAAGGAGGACGAGCTGCAGACGCGGGCGGGGTCCTCCGAGGACCACGCGATCGCGGTGCAGGCCTTCGTCAACAAGGAGAAGCCGAAGTACCTGGGCCGCTGACCTGCGGCCCAAAGCCTCAGGACTGACGCGCGACGCAGGCCTGCAGATGGTCGTCGACCAGTCCGCAGGCCTGCATCAGCGCATACGCCGTCGTCGGGCCGACGAAGCGCAGGCCCCGCTTCTTCAGCGCCTTGGACAGGGCCGTCGACTCAGGAGTGACGGCCGGGACGTCGGAGAGCGCCTTCGGGACGGAGCGGGTGCCCGGCTCAGGGGCGTGGGACCAGATCAGCTCGTCCAGGTCGCCCGGGGCCCACTCGGTCAGCACGCGCGCGTTGGCGAGCGTCGCGTCGATCTTGGCCCGGTTGCGGATGATGCCGGCGTCGGCCAGCAGGCGCTCGCGGTCCTCGTCGGTGAAGCCGGCCACCGAGGCGATCTTGAAGTCGGCGAAGGCGGCACGGAAGCCGGGGCGGCGGCGCAGGATCGTGATCCAGGACAGGCCGGACTGGAAGGCCTCCAGGCTGAGACGTTCGTAGAGGGCGTCGTCGCCGTGGACCGGGCGGCCCCACTCCTCGTCGTGGTACGTCACGTACTCCGGCGCGGACAGGGCCCAGGGGCAGCGCAGCGCGCCGTCCGGGCCGGCGAGGGCGGCACCGTCGCTCACGGCCGGTCCTCCTGTCGCGGAGCGGGCTTGTCCACGGACACATGGTTCTCCGCGGACGCGTGGTGCTCCGGGGACACCGGGCCGTGGGGGGCAGCCGCCCGGGCGCCCGCCAGGGCCGATTCCAGGTCCGCGATGCGGGCGTCGCGCTCGGCGAGCTCGGCGCCGAGACGGCTGAGGGCATCGTCCACGTCCCCCATGCGGTAGCCGCGGGCGGCGAGCGGGAAGCGGAGGCTCTCCACATCCGCGCGGTCGACCGGGCGGTCCGGGGGCAGCGGGTCCCGCAGCTGCTCGGGGGCGGCCTCGGGCAGCGGGCCGTTCTCGCCGCCGCCCAGCACGGCCAGGGTGACCGCGCCGACCACGAGGACCAGCGCGACGACCAGGAACAAGAACATAACCATCGCGGGGCCCCCACGGTCAGGTGTCTCGGAGTCTTCGGAGACGGATGTTGTCAGGCTCCGATCGTGCCATGCGAGTCTGACAGTTAGGGTCGCAGGCGGCGGAAGACGGGACGTACCAGGAAAGGTCACAGGGGATGCTCAGGCTGGGCAGGCGGGAATTCGAGCCGCGTGAGCCGGTGATCATGGCGATCGTGAACCGGACCCCGGACTCCTTCTACGACCGGGGCGCGACCTTCCGCGACGAGCCGGCCCTCGCGCGCGTGGAGCAGGCGGTGGCCGAGGGAGCCGCGATCATCGACATCGGCGGGGTCAAGGCCGGGCCGGGCGAGGAGGTCACGGCCGAGGAGGAGGCCCGGCGGACGGTCGGGTTCGTGGCCGAGGTGCGGCGGCGGTTCCCGGACGTGATCATCAGCGTGGACACCTGGCGGGCCGAGGTCGGGGAGGCCGTGTGCGAGGCCGGGGCCGATCTGCTGAACGACGCGTGGGGTGGGGTCGATCCGGGGCTCGCCGAGGTCGCCGCGCGGTACGGGGTGGGGTTGGTGTGCACGCACGCCGGCGGTGCGGAGCCGCGGACGCGGCCGCATCGGATCGAGTACGACGATGTCGTGGCCGACATTCTGGATGTGACGGTCGGGCTGGCGGAGCGGGCGGTGGCGCTGGGGGTGCCGAGGGAGTCGGTGCTGATCGATCCCGGGCACGACTTCGGGAAGAACACGCGACACAGTCTGGAGGCGACCCGGCGGCTGGGCGAGATGGTCGCGACGGGGTGGCCGGTGCTGGTGTCGCTGTCCAACAAGGACTTCGTGGGCGAGACGTTGGACCGGCCGGTCAAGGAGCGGGTCGTGGGGACGTTGGCGACGACCGCGGTGTCCGCGTGGCTGGGGGCGCAGGTGTACCGGGTGCATGAGGTCGCCGAGACGCGGCAGGTGCTGGACATGGTGGCGTCCATCGCCGGGCACCGGGAGCCTGCCGTTGCCCGGCGCGGGCTGGCCTGAGCCGTCTGGCCCGAGGCACCAGGGGGCTCCGCCCCCTGGACCCCCGAACCTGTGCCCACCCGCCGCCCGACTCGGTCGGACAAGAACCCCGGCTCGCCCGCCGACTCCGTCGGACAAAGCCCGGCCCCGGCCCCGCGCTAGCGGCCCGCTTCCTTCGACACCAGGGCCACCGCCTCGTCCACGTCGTCCGTGACGTGGAACAGGAGGAGGTCCTTCTCCGCTGCCTTGCCCTGGGCGATGACCGTGCCGCGGAGCCAGTCGACCAGACCGCCCCAGTACTCGCTGCCGAAGAGGACGATCGGGAAGCGGGTGACCTTCTGGGTCTGGACGAGGGTGAGGGCTTCGAAGAGTTCGTCGAGGGTGCCGAGGCCGCCGGGCAGGACCACGAAGCCCTGGGCGTACTTGACGAACATCATCTTCCGCACGAAGAAGTAGCGGAAGTTGAGGCCGATGTCGACGTACGGGTTCAGCCCCTGCTCGAAGGGCAGTTCGATGCCCAGGCCGACCGAGATGCCCTTGGCCTCCAGGGCGCCCTTGTTGGCCGCCTCCATCGCGCCCGGGCCGCCGCCCGTGATGACCGCGAAGCCCGCTTCGACCAGGCCCTGGCCCAGCCGGACACCCGCGTCGTACTCGGGCGACTCCGCCGCTGTCCGGGCCGAGCCGAACACGCTGATCGCGGGCGGGAGTTCGGCGAGCGTCCCGAAGCCCTCGATGAACTCCGACTGGATGCGCAGGACACGCCACGGGTCGGTGTGCACCCAGTCGGAGGGGCCGCCCGCGTCCAGCAGCCGCTGGTCGGTCGTGCTGGCCTGCACCTGGTCCCGCCTCCGGAGGACCGGGCCCAGGCGCTTCTCCTCCGGCGGCTGCTTCTTCCCCTCGGGGTTGCCGGTCGCCATGTGCGCTCCCTCCGTCGTGCCTGTCGTTCCACCTCAGCGTAGATCTACGCGGGTTACGAACGAGGGACGTGAGCATGTCCGCGATGAAGCGCCGTAAACACGAGGGCACCCCGGCCGGACTCAGGCCGTCAGCCAGCTCCTCAGTCGCTCCTCGCCCGCGAGGATCTTCGCGGTCTCCACGCGCTCGTCCCGCTTGTGGGCCAGGTGGGGGTTGCCCGGGCCGTAGTTGACCGCGGGGACGCCGAGCGCCGAGAAACGGGAGACGTCCGTCCATCCGTACTTCGGCATCGGAGTGCCGCCCACCGCCTCGATGAACGCCTTCGCCGCCGGGTGGGACAGACCCGGCATCGCCGCGCCGCTGTGGTCGACGACCTCGAACTCCGCCACGCCGCAGTCCGCGAAGACCTCCCGGACGTGGGCGACGGCCTCCTCGGGCGTGCGGTCGGGCGCGTAGCGGAAATTGACGGTGACGACGCACTCGTCGGGGATCACGTTGCCGGCCACTCCCCCGCCGATGCCCACCGCGTTCAGGCCCTCGCGGTACTCCAGGCCGTCGATGACCGGCCAGCGGGGTTCGTAGGAGGCCAGGCGGGCGAGGATCCGGGCGGCGCCGTGGATCGCGTTGGAGCCCATCCAGCCGCGTGCCGAGTGGGCCCGCTCGCCCGTGGTCTTCAGCAGCACCCGCAGGGTGCCCTGGCAGCCGCCCTCGACCTGGCCGTCCGACGGCTCCAGGAGCACCGCGAAGTCGCCCTCGAGCCACTCGGGGTGCGTCTCGGAGACGTGCTTGAGGCCGTTGAGCTCCGCGGCGACCTCCTCGTTGTCGTAGAAGACGAAGGTCAGGTCGCGATTGGGGGCCGGGACCGTGGCCGCGATGCGCAGCTGCACCGCGACACCCGACTTCATGTCGCAGGTGCCACAGCCCCACAGGACGCCGTCCTCGTCGAGCCGGGAGGGGACGTTGTCCGCGATCGGGACGGTGTCGATGTGGCCGGCCAGGATCACCCGCTCGGAGCGGCCCAGGTTCGTACGGGCCACGACGTTGTTGCCGTACCGGTCGACCGTCAGGTGGGGCAGCGCGCGCAGCGCGGTCTCGATCGCGTCCGCGAGCGGCTTCTCGGTGCCGCTCTCGGAGCGGAAGTCGACGAGCCGGGCGGTGAGCTCCGCGGCGTCCAGCGTGAGGTCAAGCGAGGTGTCGGCCATGCCGTCGACCCTAACGCGCCAGTCCCTGTGCCCACTCTCCCCACCTGGCACATGGGAATCCATACTCTCCAGTACCTTGTACGGCGTGCCAGAGCCGTCCTCCCCCAAACGCCGTGGCCGCCTCTTCCGATGCGGATCCGCCTTCGTGATCCTGCTCGCGGTCGCCGGTTACCTCGTCGTGCAGTACGTCACCGGAGGCACGGGCGAACCGGGCTGCAAAGTCGTCTCCGGCAAGGGCGACGGAGCGTCTTACGCGTTCTCGCCCGAGCAGGCCGTGAACGCGGCGACGATCACCGCCGTGGGCACCGGGCGCGGTCTGCCGGAGCGCGCGGTGACCATCGCGCTGGCGACCGCGCTGCAGGAGTCGAGCCTGCGCAACATCAACCACGGCGACCGGGACTCGCTCGGCCTGTTCCAGCAGCGGCCCTCGCAGGGCTGGGGCACGCGCGAGGAGATCCTGGACCCGACGTACTCGGCCGGCGAGTTCTACGACCACCTGGTCAAGGTGCCCGGCTACACACGGCTGCCCCTCACCGTCGCCGCGCAGCGCGTGCAGCGCAGCGGCTTCCCGCAGGCCTACGCCAAGCACGAGCCGGACGCCGCGCTGCTCGCCGCCGCGCTCACCGGCCAGTCCGCGGCCACCCTGACCTGCGAGGGCCGTCCGGGCGCGACCCGGGCGACGGGCCCGGACGGGGTGCGTACCGCGCTCGTGCGGGACTTCGGGCGCGATGTGCTGGAGCCTGCCGGCGCCCAGGTGGGCGGCTCTTCGGCGGCCACTCCGACGCCGTCGCCGAGCGACGGTACGGACGGTTCCGGCGGGCGGACCGTGACGCTGCCGGTGACCGCCGAGGCGGGTTCCACGACCGGGCGGAACCTGGAGCAGCGCGGCTGGCAGCTGGCGCACTGGGCCGTGGCCAACGCCTCCGAGCTGCACATCGCGCGGGTGACGTACGCCGGGCGTGAGTGGGTCGCCGGGAACACCGCCAGCGAGTGGCGTGCTCCGACGGCGAAGGGCACGGCGGGCGCGCAGCGGGACGCGGACGACGTCCGTATTGTCACGATGCGCTAGATCGCGCCCCGATCGCGCAGGGGTACGGGAACTCACCCCTGGGGGTTACCCGCGCGGCTCCGCCGCGACGGTGTGCGCAGGTTTTCGCACCCTCACCCGGGAATCCGTGAAATCCCTTGGGCGTACAGGGCTGGAAGGATTCGGCGAACTTTCCGGCGTGGACCTTTTTGCCCGTTTGTCCGCAGCCGATTATGCGACGCATTACCAACTCTTTACGTTGCGACGCCGCAACCTTCCCGGGCTTCGAGCGGTAGTCACTGCGTCCGAGCCGGGGCGGTCAACAGCCAGTCGATCAACTCCCGGAGCCGGTCGGACACTTCACGAACCTCACTGTTCTCTCCGTCGAAGGAGCACCATGTCCCTCCCCCTGACCCGCCGGATCGCCCGTGCCGCGCTCATTGTCGCTGCGGGAGCGGCTGCCGGGGTCGGTGCGGCCGGCTCCGCCAGTGCGGCCCCCGAGCTGCCGGCCAACCCGAACCTCGGCGGACTGACCGCCCTGGACGGGGCGAACGTCGGCAACACCGTCGACGGCGCGGCGACGGACGTCAGCAAGTCCGCCGGTGACACCGGCAGCAAGACCGTCAAGAAGGCGGTGCCGGCCGCGGGCAAGCTCGGCGGCAAGACGGTCAAGAAGGCCACGCCCGTCGCTCAGAAGGCGGCCGGTGAAGCGGCCGGCTCCGCCGGACAGCTCGTCGGCGAAGCCGCGGGTTCGGCGCAGGGGGGCCTGCCGACGGACTCTCTGACGAAGGGCGGCGTGCCGTCCGCGAACACGCTGCCTGCGAAGGGCCTGCCGGTCGGCTGATGCCGGGCGCAGACCGCTGAAGGGGTCCAGGGAATGTCCCTGGACCCCTTCGCTGTGTTCCGTTTCGCTGTGCTCCGTGTTCGCCGTGTTCCGTGCCCGCCGGACGCCGACGCCCCCGGCCGCTACAGACGTCGTACGGCCGCCGCGATCCGCTCGTCCGTCGCCGTCAGGGCCACGCGGACGAACTCCGCGCCCGCCGAGCCATAGAAGTCGCCGGGGGCCACGAGGATGCCCCGCTCCGCGAGGTGGGCGACCGTGTCCCAGCAGGATTCGCCCCTGGTGGCCCACAGGTAGAGGCTGGCCTCGCTGTGCTCGATGCGGAAGCCGTGGGACAGCAGGGCCTCGCGCAGAAGGGCACGGCGGGCCGCGTAGCGCTCGCGCTGGACGCGGACGTGGTCGTCGTCGCCCAGGGCCGCAACGACGGCCGCCTGCGTCGGCGCGGACGTCATCATGCCGCCGTGCTTGCGGATCTCCAGGAGAGTGCTCAGGACGGCCGGGTCGCCGGCCAGGAAGGCCGCGCGGTAGCCCGCGAGGTTCGAGCGCTTGGAGAGGGAGTGGACGGACACGATGCCGCCGTACGAGCCGCCGTTGACGTCGGGGTGCAGCACCGAGACCGGGTCGGCCTCCCAGCCCAGCTCCAGGTAACACTCGTCGGAGAAGAGCAGGATGCCGTGCTCGCGGGCCCAGGCCACGATCCGGGTGAGGTCCGCCTTCGACAGGACCTTGCCCGTGGGGTTCGACGGGGAGTTCAGCCAGAGGAGCTTCAGGCCCTCGGGGTCCAGCTCCGTCGGGTCGTCGTAGACCTCGTACTCGGCGCGGGCCAAGCGGGCGCCCACCTCGTACGTCGGGTAGGCCAGGCGCGGGTAGGCCACCCGGTCGCCGGGGCCGAGGCCCAGCTGGGTCGGGAGCCAGGCGACGAGTTCCTTGGAACCGACGATCGGCAGAACGTGGCGGTGGGTGACGTCGCGGGCGCCGAGGCGGCGCTCGACCCAGCCCGTGATCGCGTCGCGCAGCTCGGGCGTGCCCCAGACGGTCGGGTAGCCCGGCGAGTCCGCCGCGTCGACCAGCGCTTTCTGGATCAGCTCGGGGACCGGGTCGACCGGGGTGCCGACGGACAGGTCCACGATGCCGTCCGGGTGGGCGGCGGCCGTGGCCTTGAACGGCGTCAGCTTGTCCCAGGGGAAGGCGGGGAGACGGTCGGAGACTGCGGACACGGTTTCTGGCTCACTTTCTGGCACGTACGAGCCGTCGTAGGCAAACGCCTCGGCCCCGTACGGCGATCAGTCGTGATCAGGCCGTACGGGACCGAGGCGGCACGGTGTGCGGCCGCTTGCGGTGGCTAGGCCTGCGGCGGCAGCGCGGCGATGAAGGGGTGGTCGCGCTCGATCAGCCCCAGCTTGCTGGCTCCGCCGGGCGAGCCGAGCTCGTCGAAGAACTCGACGTTCGCCTTGTAGTAGTCCTTCCACTCCTCCGGGGTGTCGTCCTCGTAGAAGATCGCCTCGACCGGGCAGACCGGCTCACAGGCACCACAGTCGACGCATTCGTCCGGGTGGATGTACAAGGACCGGGAGCCCTCGTAGATGCAGTCGACCGGGCACTCCTCGATGCACGCCTTGTCCTTGACGTCGACACAAGGCTGCGCGATGACGTAGGTCACGCTGTCGTTCCTCCTCGATAGGGCGCTGGCGGGCCTCCTCAGGCTCCGCCGCCTGGCGCGCGGGAGCGCGGCGTCGTCGATGCCCGCCCCTAGTATCTCCGTTCTTGGGCATGATCCGAACAGGAGGGGTGTACCGACCTGTGGAAATCTCTGCCGCCGGACGTCTCGAGGTGGCCATCACCGCTGCTGACGTGGGCAAACGGGTCTCCGTACGGAGCTTGATCGAACATGCTGCTCCGGGTGAGAAGTTCACCGACACGGTCGGCGTTCTCACATCATGGGACGAGGGTGTGCTGCTGATCACACGCCGGGGCGGCGAGAGCGTCCGCATCGCGGAATCCGCGCTGGTCGCGGGCAAGGTGGTGCCCGCCGCCCGGGCGCGTCGCCGTGGTCCGGCCGCCTCGTACGAGGAACTGGCCCGGGCCGCCGCGCGGGCCTGGCGGCCCGTGGAGAGCGAGCGGCTCGGCGACTGGGAGCTGCGGGCCGCGTCCGGGTTCACGCGGCGGGCCAATTCGGTGCTGCCGCTCGGCGAGCCGGGCATGCCGCTCGACGAGGCACTCGACGCCGTCCGGCGCTGGTACGGCGACCGCGGGCTGCCCGCCTACGTCCAGACCGCGACCGGCGCCGAGGGCACGCAGGAGCTGTTGTGTGCCGAGCTGGAGGCGCGGGGCTGGGTGCGGGAGGTGACCGCCGAGCTGTGGATCGGGCCGCTGGCGCCGGTCGCCGACCGTGCCGATCCGGAGGGCGCCGTGCTGTCCCGGGAGGCGGACGAGGCGTGGCTGGCCCGGTACCAGCGCAAGGGCGTGAGCGAGGTGGCGCTGCGGGTGCTGGGGAGCGGGCCTTCGGTGTGGTTCGCGACCGTGCCCGGTGCCACAGAGGACGCTGCTCCGGACGCCATCGGGCGGTGTGTCGTCGACGGGCGGTGGGCCGGGTTCGCCGCCGTCGAGGTCGATCCGGAGCTGCGGCGGCAGGGGCTGGGCACGGTCGTGATGGCGGCGCTGGCCCGGCGGGCCCTCGACGAGGGCGCGTCAGCCGCGTGGCTCCAGGTCGAGGCCGAGAACACGGGAGCGCGGGAGCTGTACGCCCGGATGGGCTTCGCCGCGCACCATGCCTACCACCACTACCGGGCGCCGGAATCCGGCGGCACCGGCCGGTAACCGATCGTCGTGAGAGGGCACGAGCCAGGTATGCGTCCCCCCTATCCCCCGTCCCCGGAGCGCTCCGCCGAGCTGCGGCGGCGGTTCGCCGAAGAGGCCCGGTCCGAGCGGCCCGATCTGTCGACGCTGTGCCTGCTGGTGGGCGCGGAGGCGGACCGGGAGCTGGACGAGGCGGGTCTGGACACCGCGCAGGTCGAGCTGGACCGGCTGGCCGGGCTGCTGCCGTACCGGCCCGGCGGGCCGCGGGACTGGGCGGTCGCCCTGCGGGAGCTGCTCGGTGAGCGGATGGGTTTCGGCGGCAGCCCGGCCGACTACCAGCGGCTGGAGTCCTCACTGCTGCACGAGGTGCTGATGCGGCGCAGGGGGTTGCCGATCCTGCTGTCCGTGGTGTGGATGGAGGTGGCCCGGCGGGCCGGGGCGCCGGTGTACGGGGTGGCTCTGCCGGGGCATTTCGTGGTCGGGTTCGGGCCTGACGAGGGGCAAGTGCTCGCCGACCCGTTCGACGGAGGGCGGGTGCTGACCGGGGCGGACGCGGAGGTGCTGGTCGCCGGGGCGACGGGGACGGGGCGGCTCGATCCGGAGATGCTGCGGCCGGCGGATCCGCTGGAGGTGGTGCTGCGGATCCTGAACAACGTGCGGGCGTGGGCGGCGGCGCGGCCGGAGCGGTCGGATGTCGCGCTGTGGGCGGTGGAGTTGTCGCTGCTGTTGCCTTCGCATTCGGCTCGGTTGCGGTACGAGCGGGCGCGGTTGCTGGTGCAGCGGGGGGAGTTCCTGGGCGGGGCCTCGGAGCTGGAGGTCTACGCGGAGGTGGTGGAGGCCGTGGATGAGGCCGCGGCCGAGCGGGTGCGGGGGGAGGCTTTTGCGGCTCGGGCGATGCTCAACTGATGCCGTCTCGCCGTAGGGGCCCGTGTTGTGTTGCGTGTGCCGGTGCGTGGGGGTTCTTCGCACAGTCCCCCGCGCCCCCAACACCTCTACAACCAGCCTTTTTCTCGTGCTGTTCGGACCGCCTCCGCTCGGTTTCTCACCGCTAGCTTCTGGATGGCTGTGCTGAGGTAGTTGCGGACCGTGCCCTGGGAGAGGTGCAGGGTGGTTGCCAGTTCGGCGTTGGTGGAGCCGTCCGCCGCTGCTCTGAGGACCTCTCGTTCCCGGTCCGTGAGGGGGTTGGCGCCGTCCGCCAGGGCCGCTGCCGCGAGGGTGGGGTCGATGACGCGTTCGCCGGTGAGGACCTTGCGGATCGCCTCGGCGAGCTGGGCCGCGGGGGCGTCCTTGACCAGGAAGGCGTCGGCGCCGGACTCCATGGCGCTGCGGAGGTAGCCGGGGCGGCCGAAGGTGGTGAGGATGACCAGCTTCACGGCCGGGAGCTCCTCGTGGAGGCGGGCCGCCGCCTCTATGCCCGTCGCGCCGGGCATCTCGATGTCCAGGAGGGCCACGTCGACGGCGTGTTCGCGGGCCGCTTCCAGGACCTCGTCGCCGCAGGCCACCTGGGCGACGACCTCGATGTCCGCTTCCAGTCCGAGCAGGGCGGCCAGGGCCTCGCGGACCATCGACTGGTCCTCGGCCAGGAGGACCTTGATCGTGCGGCTCATGCGGGGGATCCTACGTCCGCCGGGTCGGCGGTCGGCACGCGGGCGACCAGGCGGAAGCCGTGCCTGAGCGGGGCCGCCTCCAGGGTGCCGCCCGCCTTGGCCAGGCGTTCGGTGAGGCCCGTGAGGCCGTTGCCGTGGCCGTCGCCCGGACCGCCGGAGCCGTTGTCCTCGACGGTGAGTTCGAGCACCGGGCCGTCGAGGGTCTGGTGGCGCAGCAGCTCGACCGTGCAGCGGCGCGCGCCGCTGTGCCGTACGACGTTGGTGACCGCCTCGCGCAGGGCCCAGGCCAGGGCGGACTCGCTCTCCTCGGAGACGCCGGCGAGGCCGGGCGGCTCGGCGGGCAGGTCGGTGGTGACCCCGGCCGCGGTCAGGGCGACCCGGGCACCGGCGAGTTCGGCGCTCAGGCGGGGGCGCCGGTAGCCGGTGACGGCCTCGCGTACGTCCACGAGGGCCTGGCGGCTGACCTGCTCGATGTCGGAGACCTGCTGGGCCGCCTTGCCGGGCTCGGCGGGGAGCATCCGGCCGGCCAGCTCGCTCTTGAGGGTGATCAGGGACAGGGAGTGGCCGAGCAGGTCGTGCAGGTCCCTGGCCAGGCGCAGGCGTTCCTCGTTGGCGGCGAGCTGGGCGACGGTGGCGCGGGCCTCGCGCAGGGCGATGGTCGTCCGGACGAGTTCGCGTACGCCGGTCATGGCGAAGCCGCCGAGCAGGGCCGGGATGAGGAGCCCGGACAGGTAGGCCAGGCCGTCGTGCGTCGCGAGCGCCACGGCGGTCAGCAGCGCGCACGCGGCCGGGATCGTCCAGCGGGCCAGGCGCATGGGCAGTGCGGCCCCGGACGCGATCGAGACGTACACGAACAGCACCAGCCACTCGCGGCCCAGGGTGAGGGCGAGAAGCGTGGACTGGGCCGCGAGGACCCCGAGCGAGCCGAGCACCAGGGCGTTGCGCTCGCCGCGGCCGGTGCGGAAGACCAGCTCCATGTACCAGGCGACGAACGCGGCCAGGCCGATCCAGCCGAGGATCCTCACGCCCGTGCTGTGGCCGCCGTGCAGCAGGTCGGTGACGGGTGCGCTCAGGTAGACCAGCCAGATGCCGGTCCACAGCGACTTCACCGCCCGCTGCCGGCGGTTCACCGGGCGCTGCCCGATGCCGAACCCGACGCCGCTCACGCCTTCAGGGTGTCCTTCCGGTACAGCCAGGCAGCGCCGCCCGCGAACAGGGCGAACGACACCACGAGGACGACGAGGTCCTGGACGTGCGGGGCGCGGCTCTGCTCGATGGCCTGCCCCAGGGCAGCGTACGCGTGGGTGGGAAGCCACTTCGCGATGTCCTGGAGCCAGTCCGGGAACGTCGTCGTGGGCATCCACAGACCGCCGAGCATCGACAGGCCGAAGTAGGTGATCATCGTGATCGGGCGGACCGCGTCGCCGCTGGCGAGGTAGCCGAGGGCGACGCCCAGCGCGGCGAAGACGAGGCTGCCGGCCCAGATCGCGCCGGTGAGGGCGAGCCACTGCCAGGCGTCCAGGCGTACGTCCTTCACGGTGGCCGCGACGGCGAAGACGATGACGATGGACGGCAGGCTGACGACGGCGGCGCTCGCGGTCTTGGCGAGGACATAGCCGCGGCCCGGCAGGGTGGTCAGGCGCAGTTGCCGCACCCAGCCGCCCTCGCGCTCCTTGGCGATGCGCTCGCTGTTGCCCATGAGGACGGCCGTGAGAGCGCCGAAGGAGGCCATGGAGACCATCATGTAGGTCGGCAGGGTCAGGCCGGTGCCGGGGACCTTGGTGGTGCTGTCGGCGTTGCCCGCGATGATCAGGAACAGGACCGACGGGTAGATCACGGAGAAGAACAGGAACTTGCGGTTGCGCAGGGCGCGGGTGAGTTCCAGCTTGATCAGGCTGTTCACTTCGACTTCGCCTCCTCGGCGGCGGTGATCGCGACGAAGGCCTGCTCCAGACCGAGCCCGGCGACTTCGAGATTGCGGGGGTAGACGCCGAGGCCGTACAGAGCGTGGACGGTCGCGTCGGCATCGGTGGACTGGATGCGGACGGTCCGGCCGGAGACGGCCAGGGAGGTCAGGAAGGGCAGGCCACGCAGGGCCGCCTCGTCGACGGTGTCCGCCAGGTCGAAGGAGACGCGGCGGGCGCCCGCCCTGGCCTTGATCTCGGCGGCCGTGCCGTCGGCGAGGAGCCGGCCGCGGTGCAGCACGAGGACCCGGTCGGCGATGGCGTCGGCCTCTTCGAGGTAGTGGGTGGCGAAGAGGACGGTCCGGCCCTGGTCGGCCTGTTCGCGCATGGTGGCCCAGAAGGCCTGACGGGTGGTGACGTCCATGCCGGTGGTGGGCTCGTCCAGGACGATGAGGTCGCTGTCGCCGGCGGTGGCGAGGGCGAAGCGGACGCGCTGGGCCTGGCCGCCGGAGAGCTTGTTGACCTTGCGGCCGGCGATCTGCGCGATGCCCGCGCGGGACAGCACCTCGGAGGGCTGGTACGGCTTCGGGTGCAGAGCGCAGGCGAGCCGCACCAGTTCGGCGACCGTGACCTCGTCCATCAGCCCGCCGCTCTGCAGCATGGCGCCCACGCGCCCGGCGACGATGGCCTCCCGGGGGCCGGCGCCGAAGAGGCGGACTGTGCCGCTGTCGGGCTTCTTGAGTCCGAGGAGCAGATCGAGGGTGGTGGACTTGCCGGCGCCGTTGGGGCCGAGCAGCGCCACGGTCTCCCCCGGGCGCAGGTCCAGAGTCAGTCCGTCCACGGCCCGGACGGTGTCGTATGCCTTGCTCACCTGGTCGAACGCGACCACCGAGGCTGTCGTTGTCATACGGCCATGGTGGCTTCGGGGCTGTGGGCGGGGGCAGTGCCGGGCGTCCGGAGTGCCGGATGACAGATGTCATGCCGCGCGGGTGACGACGCCGAACAGCCCCTGCCCGGTGAGGCAGGGGCTGCTCGTCCGTCCGGACGCTACGAGGTCAGTTCGGCTTGGTCTCGATGACTCCGACGCGCTCCGCCGGTGTCTTGCCGCGCAGGGCCTTGCGCAGCGCTGAGACGACGTCCTGCGGCAGCACCTCGCGCTTGCCGCTCGCGCCCTCGATCTGCACGCCCTTGAAGGTCGTGCCGTACGCCTCCTGGAGCGCCTTGAGGTTGTACGTGTCCACCAGCTTGCCGTCGACGGCCTTGAAGCCGAGGATCTTCGGCAGGGACACGGGGCCGAAGTCGATGCTGTGCGCCGCGTCGGTGCGAACGGTGACGAGGTCGGACATCGCGGGCTCCGCGAACTCCTTCATCATCCGGTCGACCTCGGCGTTCGACACCGTCGGCTTCCGGCTGGTGGTCGGGAGCGTCACCGCGCCGGCCGTGCCGCTCTCCACCTGGGTGCGGTAGGCCTCCTCGATCGCGGCGGTCGACTTGTCGACGTCGATGCCCTGGCCCGCCTTGCCGTACACGGCGACGGCCTTGCCGCCCTGGAACTTGATGGTGCCGTCGGACGACGAGCCGGAGCCGCCCGCGGCGGTCTCCAGGGACGCGTGCAGCTTCTCCTCGTCGATCGGCATGACGGGCGTGACGACGCGGTGGTTGCCGAAGAGCGAGCCGATCACGGAGATGGGGTTGTAGTCGCTCTTCGCCGCCGCGTCGGCCGTGGCGTCCATGTCGAACTGGAGGCCCGAGTTGTCCGGGTCGAGGGACACGGCCTTGCCGCCCACCGACAGCTTCAGCGGCTTGCCCGCATTGCCGTCGAAGGCCTCGTCGAGCTTCTTGACCGCACCGTCGCGGGTGGTGCCGCCGATGTCGACGCCGAGGACGGATGTGCCCTTGGGGACGTCGGTGCGGTTCATCAGCAGACCGGCGCCGTAGAGGCCACCGGCGGCGACGACCACGCCGGCCGCGAGCAGCACGAGCTTGTTGCGCCCCTTCTTCTTCGGCGCCTTCGAGGAGCTCGCCGGGGGCGGGGAGACCGGCTCGGGCAGCTTCGGGGCCCCGTGCGGCACCGGGCCCTCGCCGGGCGCGCCCGGACCGAACGGGGAGGCCGCGCCGGACGGTACGACCGGGATGCCGCTGGTGACGGTGTGCCCGGAGACGTTGTCGTGGCGGGGGCCGTAGCCCTGGCCGTCCGGTTCGGGGGCCGGCTTCTGCGGGGTGAGGATCGCGGTGTCGTCGCTCATACCGCCGCCGGGGGCACCGCCCAAGGGGCCGGGGCCGCCGGCAGGATTGGCCGTACCCGGGCCGCCGGGGCCTCCGGGGCCGCCCTTGCCCGCGGGACCGCCGGGTGCGCCCGGGCGACCGGGTCCACCGGGCCCGCCTATGGCTCCGGGGCCGCCGGGGCCTCCCGGCCGGCCCGGGTCGTTGAAGGCGCTGGGGGCGCCGGGGCCGCCGGGCCTGCCCGGCTCGCCGAAGCCGCCGGGACCACCAGGACCGCCGGGACCACCGGGGCCACCCGGTCGGCCCGGGGCACCCCGTCCACCCGGTCCGGCGAAGGCGTCGGGACCGCTCTGCTCGGTGAAGCCGCCCGGGGCACCGGGCCCGCCGGCCGGCGGCACCATCGGGCCGTCCCCGGTGACCGGGCCGCCCGTCGGGCCGGCCGGGCCCTGGGAGCCGGAGCCGCCCTGGCCTACACGGTCGTTCTCCGAGAAGTACGGCAGATCGTCGCGGCGCGGTTCGCCACCACCGCTGCCACCGCCCGGGGCGGGACGCGAGCCGTTGCCCAGCGGGCCCGCCGCCAGCGCCTCGGTGACGTCGAAGGAGCCGGTGCCGCCGCCGTGCCCGGGCGCGACGGGTCCGCCGGTCGCGCCGCCGGGGAGCCCGGCACCGTTCGTACCGCCGGACCGGGAGCCGCCCGGCGCGCCCATGGAGCCGACCACGCCTCCGGGCCGCCCGGCACCCGGCCGGGGCCCACCGGACGCACCGGCACCGGGCGCACCGGGAGCGCCCGCACCAGGGGCGCCCGCGCCGGAACCGCCCGCCGCCGGGTTCGAACCGCCCGGCATACCGGCCCCGTTGGTGGAGCCGCCGCCCTGACCGCCCGGGCCCGTGCCGGACTTGCGGGGCGCGAACCAGTCGCTGGTCGGCTTGTCGTCGGCGGGCTGCGCGGACTCGGCGGGAGGCTCGACCGTGCCGGTGCCCCTGGAGGTGGCGGCCCCCGGAGCGGTCGCCTCGTTGCCGGGGCCCGCAGCGGTCCCGGTGTCGCCCGAGCCCTCCGTGTCCCCGACGGGCTTGCGCACCACGACGGGCGGAATGGGCCGTGACCCGGGGATGTTGATCCGGATCCGGGTCGTCAGCGTGGTCTCGGTCTTGCGGTCCTCCGGCCGGGCGGCCGAACGGCCCGCGTCCGTACCGGCGTCGGAGACCGCGGGGGTCCCGTACGGCGGTGTACCCGACGGGTAGGCGGCTCCACCGCGCCCGTTGGGCCCGGAGGACGGAGTGTCAGTTTCACGACTCAAGGCAGGTTCTCCCGGTTGGCTCCGCCGCCCGACACAACCTCACGCGGGCAGCTCGGCGGCGCGCACCACCATACTGGCCACTTCTCGCCCGTATCCCATGACCGCCGGGAATCCCACACCGGACCCCCACGGCCACGTCCTGGCGAAGTGGTACGTCACTTGGCAAGTCGGACGGGACCGCTGTCCGGTTGCCGCCCCGGGGCAAGGGTGGCGCACATCACAGCCACACCGATGCCCCCGAGCAGATAGAGGTAGGAGCCGCTTCCCGCGGCGAAGAGGAAGTCGCCCTCGGGACGGCTGGCCGTGAGCAGGATGACGGCGAGCATCCAGCCGGCGGCGGCCGCGACGCCGCCGATCCGGCCGCGGGTGACGCGTGCCGCGCCCAGGACGGCTCCGGCCTCCCCGGCGAGGGCGAGCAGCAGTCCGCCCGGGAACCACGCGGGCTGCACCAGCGCCCCGGCCACGCCGACCACGGCCCCGAGCAGGAAGAACCCCAGACAGGCGGTGATCCGTGCGGCGGACGGCGGCCGCATCGGCTGGGCGAGCATCGGACTCCGGTCGCTCATGAGGCCTCCTCGACACCGGCGAACAGGTCCTTCTCCCGCTCACCGGGACCCTGCTCGCCCCGCACCAGCTCGTAGTACTCGGTGGTGAGGATCGGCTGGGCGAGTTCGTTGGACAGCACGAAATACGGCTCGGCCACGGTGATCTGGGTGGCGTGGGCGCGCATCGCGGCGGCCTTGGCGGCGGCGTGGGCGGTGCCGTCGATCACCGTGGTGACGCGCTCCTCGGCCACCACACCGGGTACGTCGTCGACCTCGGCCGCCTTGGTGAAGGGCAGGCCGGGCAGGTCGTCCCGGAGCCGGGCGAAGGACTCCTCCACAACGGGCCGGGGGACCCGGTTCCAGTAGACCTTCTGGACGGGACAGCCGGCCTCGGCGGAGAGTTCGGCCGCGCGCATGGCGACGCGGTGG
The DNA here is from genome assembly GCF_042673825.1 of Streptomyces sp. NPDC057002. NCBI lineage: Bacteria > Bacillati > Actinomycetota > Actinomycetes > Kitasatosporales > Streptomycetaceae > Streptomyces > Streptomyces sp. NPDC057002. The sequence goes on along the minus strand of NZ_JBHURZ010000003.1, from coordinate 905,830 downwards.
GCCTGGATGTGGTCGGGATGGCCGTAGCCGCCGTCTTCGTCGTAGGTGACGAGGACCTGGGGCCGTACCTCGCGGATCACCTCGACGAGGTGTGCGGCGGCCTCGTCGACGTCGGCCTGCCAGAAGCAGCCGGGGTCGTCGTTGTCGGGCAGGCCCATCATCCCGGAGTCGCTGTAGCGTCCGGCGCCGCCGAGCAGGCGGACGTCCTTGACGCCGAGCTCGGCCATGGCGGCGGCGAGCTCGCGGCGGCGGTGCTCGCCCAGGGCGGCGCCGGTCAGGTGCGCGAGCTCGGGCGGGATGACCTCGCCGCGTTCGCCGAGGGTGCAGGTGACCAGGGTGACGTGGACACCCTCGGCCGCGTACCTGGCCATGGTGGCGCCGTTGTTGATCGACTCGTCGTCCGGGTGCGCGTGCACCAGCAGCAGACGCCGGTCGGGCAGTTCCGTCATGGAACCCACCCTACGAGGTCCCACGACCCCGGCTCACGAGGCCGCGGGCGGGACCCGGGCGGTCAGAACTTGATGCTGCCGATCATGCCCGCGATGTTCGTCGTCAGCTCGTTGATCGTGGGAGCGACGGTCGAGGAGGCGAGGTAGAAGCCGAGCAGCATGCAGACGACCGCATGCCCCGCCTTCAGTCCTGACTTCTTGATCAGCAAGAAGACGATGATCGCCAGCAGCACCACCGCCGAAATCGAGAGTGCCACGGCGGCTCACCTCCAAAGATCCACAAGGGCGCGGGGGGTCGGACTATGGGGGCATTAAATCCGTACGTCAGCCAGCAGGTTCATACCCACTATGCGACATTGATCATAACTATCCGTCCGTGCGCATCGATCGGCGCACTGCCGCACAAGGGGGCGCATGGCCAATATGGTCAGGGCATGACGACCGAGCCTGACTCCTTCCCCCGACGGCACGCCCGCACCCAGCGCTTCACGCTCGGCGCGCCGCGTGCGTTCAGCGTGGCGCCCGACGGTTCACGTGTTGTGTTCCTGCGCTCCGGTTCCGGTACGGACCGGGCGAGTTCACTGTGGGTCCTCGACATGGAGGAGGGCCAAGAGCGCGTGGCCGCCGACCCGCGCGCCCTGCTGGGCGGTGCCTCGGAGGACCTTTCGCCCGAGGAGCGGGCACGGCGTGAGCGCAGCCGCGAGGGCGGGGCGGGCATCGTCGGGTACGCCACCGACTCGGCCGTCGAATTGGCCTCTTTCGCCTTGTCAGGGCGGCTTTTCGCGGCCGAGCTGCGGGCCGGGACAGCGCGTGGACTGGCCACGCCGGGGCCGGTGATCGACCCGCGTCCGTCGCCCGACGGGCGGCACATCGCCTACGTCGCGCAGGGCGCCCTGCGGGTGGTGGGCGCCGAGGGGGACGGCGACCGGGCGCTCGCCGAGCCGGATTCGGAGAATGTCTCATTCGGGCTCGCCGAGTTCATCGCGGCCGAGGAGATGGGGCGTTCGCGCGGCTTCTGGTGGGCTCCGGAGTCGGACCGGCTGCTCGTGGCGCGGGTGGACGACACGCCGGTGCAGCGGTGGTGGATCTCCGATCCGGCGCATCCCGGGCGGGAGCCGCAGCGGGTGGCGTATCCGGCGGCGGGCACCGGCAACGCGGAGGTGCGGCTGTTCGTGATCGGTCTGGACGGGCTGCGCACGGAGGTCGCCTGGGACCGGGCGCGGTATCCGTATCTGGCGCATGTCCACTGGTCAGCTGCGGGTGCGCCGCTGTTGCTCGTACAGGCGCGCGATCAACGCAGCCAGTTGATCCTGGCCGTGGATCCGGAGTCGGGCGCGACGCGGATGGTGCACGCCGACGAAGATCGAACATGGCTTGATCTTTTCCCCGGGGTGCCGTGCTGGAGCCCGTCCGGGCAGCTGGTCCGGATCGCGGACGAGGGCGGTGCGCGGGTGCTGGCGGTCGGGGAACGGCCGCTCACGGGAGCGCAGTTGCATCTCCGGGCCGTACTGGATGTCTCCGACGACGACGTGCTGGTCTCGGCGTCGGCGGGTGAGGAGGCCGGCGAGGCGGAGACGGGCCAGACGCATGTGTACCGGGTGAACGAGCTGGGCGTGGAGCGGGTGTCCCAGGAGCCGGGCGTGCACTCGGCGGCGCGAGCCGGGGACGTCACGGTTCTGGTCTCGGCGACGCTGAATCGGCCAGGTGTGCGGGTGCAGGTGCTGCGCGACGGAAAACCGACGGCGACTGTCCCCTCCTACGCCGAAGACCCCGGTATGTCCCCCCGCGTGACGCTCACCGAGGGGGGCGCACGCCGCATCCCGTGCGCCGTGCTTATGCCTCGGGACTACGCCGGTGACACCCCCCTGCCGGTGCTCATGGACCCGTACGGCGGGCCGCACGGGCAGCGGGTGGTCGCCGCGCACAACCCGCACCTCACCTCGCAGTGGTTCGCGGACCAGGGTTTCGCGGTGATCGTCGCGGACGGCCGCGGCACCCCGGGCCGGTCCCCCGCGTGGGAGAAGGGGATCCACCACGACTTCACGCTGTCGCTCGACGACCAGGTGGAGGCGCTCCAGGATCTCGCCCAGCGGCACCCCCTGGATCTGTCCCGGGTGGCGATCCGCGGCTGGTCCTTCGGCGGCTGGCTGGCCGGCCTCGCGGTGCTGCGCCGCCCCGACGTCTTCCACGCGGGCATCGCGGGGGCGCCGGTGACGGACTGGCACCTCTACGACACGCACTACACGGAGCGGTACCTGGGCGCCCCCGCCGAGCACCCGGAGTCGTACGCGGGGAGCTCTCTGGTCACCGCCGACGGGCTGTCCTCCCCCGCCGAGCCGCACCGCCCCCTGATGGTCGTGCACGGCCTCGCCGACGACAACGTGGTCGTCGCCCACGCCCTGCGCCTCTCCTCGGCCCTCCTGGCCGCCGGCCGCCCGCACGAGGTCCTGCCGCTGTCCGGGGTCACTCACATCACCCCGCAGGAACAGGTCGCGGAGAACCTGCTCCTCCTCCAGGTCGACTTCCTGAAGCGCTCCCTGGGCATCACCACCGCCTGACCGCACGGCAACGGGCCGGGACGACATGGCGCGCCCCGGCCCGCTTACGGCACCCGCACGGCCGTACAGCGTTCAGCCTGACGCGTCCGTATATCGGAACCGGGTCGGCGAAGTTGCTTGCGTGTTAACGCAGTTGGCGGGGGTTTGCGGGTGCTTCGGCGGCCACGAGCTCGACCTCGAACCCGTCCGTATTGACGAGGTAGGCGGCGTGGTGCTCCGGGCCCCCGGCATGGGGGTAGCGGTCGGCGAAGAGGAGCGCCCAACCGTGTGCGGGCGCCTCGCGGGCCAGCTCGTCGACCTCCGCGGCTGTCCCGGCGTGGAACGCCAGGTGATTGAGGCCGGGCCTCATGCGGTCGTGCTCGGCCCCGCGCAGATCCGGGGACTGCTCGACGACGAGGTATGTCGCGCCCAGGCGCCAGCTGCGGCCGTGCTCCCACTCCTGGTACGGGGCGTAGTCGAGACGGGCCAGGAGCCAGCCCCATTCGCGGGCCGCGCGGGGCAGATCGGGGACCCACAGCTCGATGTGATGCAGCATTTCCTGACCTAGCCGGAAAGGCCGGTTCCCGGCGCCCTCTTCAGAAGGCACCGGGAACCGTGAGGGACATGACCGATCGGCCGTCAGGCCGCGTGGACCACGTCCTTCTCCTCTGCGAAGTGGCAGGCCGACTCGTGGGCCGCCGGGGTGTCCTCGCCCTTGAAGCGCTCGGGGACCGCGAGGAGCGGGGTCTCCTGGGCGCACTTGTCCTGGGCCTTCCAGCAGCGGGTGCGGAAGCGGCAGCCCGAGGGCGGGTTGGCCGGGGACGGGACGTCGCCGGTGAGGATGATCCGCTCGCGGCCCTCGCGGGACTCCGGGTCGGGTACCGGGACGGCCGAGAGCAGTGCCTGGGTGTACGGGTGGGTCGGGTGGTCGTAGATCTCCGTGTCCGAGCCGATCTCGGCCATCTTGCCGAGGTACATCACACCCACCCGGTCCGAGATGTGCCGGACGATCGACAGGTCGTGCGCGATGAAGAGGTAGGAGAGGTTGAACTCGTCCTGGAGCTTCTCCATCAGGTTGATGACCTGCGCCTGGACGGACACGTCCAGCGCGGAGACCGGCTCGTCGCAGATGATGATCTCGGGGTTGAGCGCGAGGCCGCGGGCGATGCCGATGCGCTGGCGCTGACCGCCCGAGAACTGGTGCGGATAGCGGTTGATGTACTCGGGGTTGAGACCCACGACGTCCAGCAGGTCCTGGACCTTGCGGCGACGGTCGCCCTTCGGGGCCACCTCGGGGTGGATCTCGAAGGTCTCGCCGATGATGTCGCCCACCGTCATACGGGGGTTGAGCGAGGTGTACGGGTCCTGGAACACCATCTGGATGTTCCGGCGCACCGCCTTCAGCGCACGCCCGGACAGCTTGGTGATGTCCTGGCCCTTGTAGAAGATCTCGCCCGCGGTCGCCTTCTCCAGCATCATCAGCAGCTTGGCGACCGTGGACTTGCCACAGCCGGACTCGCCCACGATGCCGAGCGTCTCGCCCTGGTAGAGGTCGAAGGAGACCCCGTCCACGGCTTTGACCGCGCCGATCTGGCGTTTGAACAGGATGCCCTGGGTCAACGGGAAGTGTTTGACCAGGTTGCGCACCTGCAGGATCGGCTCACCGCGCTCGACCGGTGCCTCGATGGCGGCCACGGCCTCCGCGTCGGTGGCGGCCTCGACCGTCTCGACCTCGGTGACGTTGGGGGTGGCGTCCATGGACTCGTCCGTCTTCTCCAGGTCAGCCATGGATCGTCTCCTTCCAGAAGTGGCACGCGCTGCCGCGGCCGGCCAGCTCGCCGCCGTCCCGCTCGGTGACCGGGTGCAGCAGCGGGACGTCCGTACGGCAGATGTCCTGCGCCTGCGGGCACCGCGGGTTGAAGGCACAACCGGACGGGATACGCGTCAGGTTGGGCGGCAGGCCCTTGATCGCGTACAGGTCCTGGCCCTTCTGGTCCAGGCGCGGGATCGACTCGAGCAGACCCTTGGTGTAGGGGTGCGCGGGCCGCTTGTACAGCTCGTGCACCGGGGCGGTCTCCACGATCCGGCCCGCGTACATCACCGCGATCTTGTCCGCGACGTCGGCGACGACGCCGAGGTCGTGGGTGATCAGGATGAGGCCCATGTTGTACTCGCGCTGGAGCTCCGCGAGCAGGTCCATGACCTGGGCCTGGACCGTCACGTCGAGGGCCGTGGTCGGCTCGTCGGCGATGATCAGGTCCGGCTCCAGGGCGAGCGCCATCGCGATCATGATGCGCTGGCGCATACCGCCGGAGAACTGGTGCGGGTAGTCGCCGACGCGCTCCTTCGCGGCCGGGATCTTCACGCGGTCCATCAGCTCGATGGCCTTGGCCTTGGCGTCCTTCTTGCTCAGACCCTGGTGGACGCGGAACATCTCGCCGAGCTGGTAGCCGACGGACAGCACCGGGTTCAGCGCGGAGAGCGCGTCCTGGAAGATCATCGCGATCTTCCTGCCCCGGATCTTGCGCCGGGCGTCGCCGGACATGGTGAGCATGTCCTCGCCCCGGTACAGGATCTGGCCCTGGGGGATCCGCCCGGGCGGCATGTCGAGGATGCCCATGATCGCCTGCGCGGTCACGGACTTGCCGGAGCCGGACTCGCCGAGCACGGCGAGCGTCTCGCCGGACGACACGGTGTAGTTGACGCCGTTGACGGCCTTGGCCACGCCGTCACGGGTGTGGAACTCGACGTGCAGATCGCGCACTTCGAGCAGGGGGGTGTCACCCTCGGCCGCGCCTCGCGGCTCGGGCACGTTCCTGGTCTTGTCGATGGTGGTCACGTACGCCCTCCTCAGCGCAGCTTCGGGTCAAGGGCGTCGCGGACCGCGTCGCCGAGCATGATGAACGCGAAGACCGTGAGGCTGAGCATGCCCGCCGGGAACAGCAGCGCGTGCGGGTTGTCCCGGATCACCTTGCTGCCCTCGGAGATGTCGATGCCCCACGAGATCGTCGGGTCGCTGAGGCCGAGGCCGAGGAACGACAGGGTCGCCTCCGCCGAGATGTAACCGCCGAGGGCGATCGTGGCCACGACGATGGTCGGGGCGATGGCGTTCGGCATCACGTGGCGGAACAGGATCCGCGTGGTGCCGGCGCCGAGCGCCCGGGCCGCCGTCACATAGTCGGCCTGCTTGGCGGTGATGACGGAGCTGCGCGTGACACGGGCGATCGAGGTCCAGCCCAGGCAGGCCAGGGCCAGGATGACCACGTACACCTTGCGCTCGGCGAAGGCGTTCAGGACGACCATCGTGCCGAGCAGGAACGGCAGACCGAAGAAGATGTCGACGATCCGGGAGATCACCGAGTCGACCCAGCCGCCGAAGTAGCCCGCCAGCATGCCCAGCAGACCGCCGAGCAGCGTGACCGCGGCGGTCACGAAGACGCCTACGAGGATCGAGGCGCGGGTGCCGTGGATGACGCGCGAGTAGATGGAGCGGCCCTGCTGGTCGTAGCCGAACCAGTCGGGCTGGAAGAAGTGCCCCAGCTCGGGCTTGCCCAGGTAGTGGTTGACGAGGTCGCCGTCACGCGGGTCGGCGCTGGTGAACCAGCCGGGGAAGACGGCGATCACCACGAGCAGGACCAGCAGCACCGAGGAGACCCAGAACATGGGGCGGTGCCTGAGGTCGTACCAGGCGTCGCCCCACAGGGAACGGGTCTTCTCGCTCTTCTTGCCGCTCTCCTTGGCAGGCGCGTCGACGGCCGGCGGGGCCACCGCGTCCACCCGGGCGGAGTCGGTGGTCTCGGCCTTGGTCACGTCAGGCATACCGGATCCTCGGGTCCAGGACCGCGTACAGCAGGTCGATGAGCAGGTTGATCAGGAGGATGACGAGGACGAGCACCGTCACCACACCCGTGACCGTCGAGCCCTCGCTCGTCTGGATCGCCCTGTAGAGGAGGTTGCCGACACCCTGGATGTTGAAGATGCCCTCGGTGATGACCGCGCCGCCGATGAAGCCGCCGACGTCGGTGCCGATGAAGGTGACCACCGGGATCAGCGAGTTGCGCAGCAGATGGACACCGATGATGCGGCGCCGGGGCAGGCCCTTGGCGAGCGCGGTGCGCATGTAGTCGGCCCGCAGGTTCTCCGCGAAGGTCGTCCGGGTCAGCCGCGCCACGTACGCCATGGACAGCATGGCGAGGACGAAGGCCGGCAGGAACAACTGGGAGAAGTCCGTGGAGTCCTGGACGTTGGGCGGTAGCCAGCCGAGTTCGTCCGCGAAGACGAACCGGGCGATGAAGCCGAGGACGAAGACCGGGATCGAGATCACGGTCAGTGTGAAGACCAGGACACCGGTGTCGGCGGCCTTTCCGGCCCTCAGACCGGCCCACGCGCCGAGGCCCACACCGATGATGATCTCGATGGTGATGGCCAGCAGCGTCAGCCGCAGTGTCACCGGGAAGGCCTCGGACATGAGCTCGACGACCGGACGGCCTGCGAGGTTCTTTCCGAAGTCTCCCTGGATGAGGTTCCACATGTAGTGGACGTACTGTTCGAGGACGGGCTTGTCGAAGCCGTACTCGCGCTTGATCTGCGCGATCTGTGCGGGATCGGGAGCCTTGTCCCCGTAGATGGCCCGGACCGGGTCGCCCGGCAGGATGTGGACCATCAGAAAGATCAACAGAGTTGTCCCGATGAAGATCGGGATCATCTGGAGCAGTCGCCTGGCGGCGTAGCGCCCCATCTTGCGCCTCCATGCCGTGAGGGGTCGGCGAGGGCCTGCGCACTCATCTCTACCGCAGGTTGAGGGGGGTGAGGTGGAGGCCTTTGCCTACGGACCGGCGCCGCCGCTCCCCTGACGGGAGAGGCGGCACCGGTCTGCGGTCGTCTGTTTACTTCTGCTTGACCTGGATCGTGTCGAAGATCGGGTCACCGTCCTGGCCGTACTGGATCTTGCCCAGGATGTTGGTGGACTGACCGCTGTTGACCTTGTAGAACCAGAGCGGAATCGCCGGCATGTCCTTGGCGAGGAGCTGCTCCGCGTCCTGGTACAGCTTCACGGTCTCGTCGATCGAGCCCGCCTTGTCCGCCTCGGAGCTCAGCTTGTCGAACTCCTTGTTGGAGTAACCGCTGGTGTTACCGGCGGCCGTGGAGCCGTAGAGGTCGCGCATGAAGTTCGAGTTGACCGGGTAGTCGAGCACCCAGCCACCGCGGTACATGGACTTGACCTGGTCCTTGTCACGGGCGTCGAGGTCGGCCTGGAAGGTCGGCTTCGGGTCGCCGGTGCACTCCACGCCGGTGGACTTGCGGATCGAGTTGCAGACCGCGTCGACCCACGGCTTGTGGTCCTGGTCGGCGTTGTACTGGATCTGGATCTTGTTGCCCGGGACGCCGCCGCCCTCCTGGACGAGCTTCTTCGCCTGGGCCGGGTCGAACTTGACGATGTCGCCGAGCGCGCCCTTCTTGTAGCCGAGGACGCCGGGGGCGACGTAGGAGTCGGCCGGGGTACGGGTGCTCTGCAGCACGGTCTTGGTGATCGTCTGGCGGTCGATCGCCATGGACAGACCCTGGATGACCTTGGGGTCGATGTCCTTGAACTGCTTGGTGTAGAACGCCGGGACGATCGACTGGACGGCCGAGTACGGCTCGTCGATGGCGCGGTCGCCGAGGTCCGTCTTGTAGTTCGTCAGCGCGGTGGTCGGGACCTGCTCGATCCAGTCCACGTTGTTGGAGCGCAGGTCCGAGTAGGCGGCGTCGGCGGTCGTGTAGTTCTTGAAGTCGATGCCGCCGTTCTTGGCCTTGTTCGGGCCCTGGTAGTCCGCGAACTTGCGGACCTTGATGAGCTTGTTGTGCTCCCAGGAGACGAACTTGTACGGGCCGTTGCCGACCGGCTTCTCGCCGAAGCCCTTCGGGTCCTTGAAGAAGGCCTCCGGAAGGGGCGCCCACACGTCGTAGCCCAGCTTGTACGCGAAGTACGACACCGGCTGCGTCAGCTTGACCGTGAAGGTGTTGTCGTCGACGACCTTCAGGCCGGACATGGCGTCGGCCTTGGGCTCACCCTTCTCCGGGTGCACCTGGTCGAAGCCCACGATGTCGGCGAACCAGCTGGAGTTGGTCTGGTTGTTCTTGATGTTGGCCGACCAGTTCCAGGAGTCCACGTAGGACTTGGCGGTGACCGGGGTGCCGTCGTGGAACTTCCAGCCCGGCTTGAGCTTGACGGTCCACTCCGACGAGTCGTCGTTCGGCGTGACCGACTCGGCGTTGACGTACTCGAGCTTGCCGGTGCCGGGCTCGTAGTCGACCAGACCCGCGAAGATCGTGCGCAGGACACGGCTGCCCTGGCTCTCCTTGGCGTTGGCCGGCTGCAGCGGGTTCTGAGGCTCGCTCAGCTGCGCAGTGACGATGCCGTTCGGGTCGGCCTTGCCCTTGTTCATGTCGTCGCCGGCACTGTCGTCGCCGCCGCCACAGGCGGTGGCGGCCAGGGCGACGACTATCGCCCCCGCGACCCACTTGGCGCTCTTGGCACCGCGCATGGGTTCCTCCTAGGAAGTCATTGGTTCACCGCAAAGGGAGCACAGGACAGATCACGGCGCCCGCCCGTCGCCGGTGCCGGAAATTTGTCGAGTGCCCCCGCGCTCGTGAGTCGGCGCCGCTGCCGGCGAGTGACCCGTTCATCCGAGCTCTACGCGCCTAACTATCTGCCATGCGCCCAGACCGAACCACACTCTCGAGGTCTCGGTTCGATCACAGCTCAGGCCTACATCTTCCAAAATCCGGACAAAGGGTTTGGTGAAAGATCCCTGCGAAACGGACTTGTTACACATCTATCGGTGGCAGGTGTCCGTATTCCGGACGCGCGAATGAGATAAACGGGTTGCGAGTCCCGTGGCTGCCGTGCAGGGTGCCAGCGGTGGCTGTCGCCCTCTCAGAAGGCCTCCGCCGCAAGGCCGTTGGACGGCCCCCGGATCAGGGCAGGGCGCAGCGCTTCCGCGACAGGGTAGTGGGAGCGGGACGTTCCGAACGGCTGTCCCAGCCAAATCGAGGGTTTTCCCTAACCCTTTCCTCTGCGTTCCCCCTTCTTTACGACGACGCCGGGCACCCCGCATTGCGGGGTGCCCGGCGTCGTCGTGCGGCGGGAGGCGTCAGCCGTGCTTGGCGCGGCTCGCGGCGCGGGCGCGCTCGCGGGCGTCCAGGTTCACCTTGCGGATGCGCACGGCCTCCGGGGTGACCTCGACGCACTCGTCGTCGCGGCAGAACTCGAGGGACTGCTCCAGCGACAGCTTGCGCGGCGGGACGATCGCCTCGAACGAGTCGGCCGAGGAGGACCGCATGTTGGTGAGCTTCTTCTCCTTGGTGATGTTGACGTCCATGTCGTCGGCGCGGGAGTTCTCGCCGACGATCATGCCCTCGTACACCTCGGTGCCCGGGTCGGTGAACAGCACGCCGCGCTCCTGGAGGTTGGTCATCGCGAACGCGGTGACCGCACCGGAGCGGTCGGCGACCAGGGAGCCGTTGTTACGGGTCTGGAGCGCGCCGAACCAGGGCTCGAAGCCCTCGTGGATGGAGTGGCCGATGCCCGTGCCGCGGGTCTGGGTCAGGAACTCCGTACGGAAACCGATCAGACCGCGGGAGGGGACGACGAACTCCATGCGGACCCAGCCGGAGCCGTGGTTGGACATGTTGTCCATGCGGCCCTTGCGCACGCCCATGAGCTGCGTGACCGCGCCCATGTGCTCCTCGGGCACGTCGATCGTCATGCGCTCGACGGGCTCGTGCGTCTTGCCGTCGACCTCCTTGGTGACGACCTGCGGCTTGCCGATGGTCAGCTCGAAGCCTTCCCGGCGCATGGTCTCGACGAGGATCGCGAGGGCCAGCTCACCACGGCCCTGGACCTCCCAGGCGTCGGGGCGCTCGGTGTCCAGCACGCGGAGGCTGACGTTACCGATCAGCTCGCGGTCGAGGCGGTCCTTCACCTGGCGGGCGGTGACCTTGCGGTCCTTGACGGCGCCCTTGTTGTCGGCGCCCTTGCCGGTGGCACCACGGCCGACCAGCGGGGAGGTGTTGGTGCCGATGACCATGGAGATCGCGGGCTGGTCGACCGTGATCAGCGGCAGTGCGACCGGGTTCTCCGGGTCGGCCAGGGTCTCGCCGATCATGATGTCCGGGATACCGGCGACCGCGCAGATGTCACCGGGGCCGGCCATCTCGGCCGGCTTGCGGGTGAGCGCCTCGGTCATCATCAGCTCGGTGATGCGGACGTTGCTGACGGACCCGTCGCGCTTCATCCACGCGACCGTCTGGCCCTTGCGCAGCTCGCCCTGCTCGACACGGAGCAGCGCGATACGGCCGAGGAAGTTGTCGGCGTCCAGGTTGGTGACGTGAGCCTGGAGCGGGGCGGCCTCGTCGTAGGTCGGCGCCGGGATGTGCTCCAGGATCGTGGAGAAGAACGGCTCCAGGCTGGTGGAGTCGGCCGGGACCGTGCCGTTGTCCGGCTTGGTCAGCGAAGCGATGCCGTCGCGGCCGCAGGCGTAGACGATCGGGAACTCGATCTGCTCCTCGTCGGCGTCCAGGTCGAGGAAGAGGTCGTAGGTCTCGTTGACGACCTCGTCGATCCGGGAGTCCGGGCGGTCCGTCTTGTTGATGCACAGGATGACGGGCAGGCGCTGCTGCAGCGCCTTGCGCAGCACGAAGCGGGTCTGCGGGAGCGGGCCCTCGGAGGCGTCCACGAGCAGGACGACACCGTCGACCATCGACAGACCGCGCTCGACCTCACCGCCGAAGTCGGCGTGACCGGGGGTGTCGATGATGTTGATGGTGATGACGTCCCCCCCGGCCTTCGGGTGGTACTTCACCGCCGTGTTCTTGGCCAGGATCGTGATGCCCTTCTCACGCTCCAGGTCGTTCGAGTCCATCATGCGGTCGTCGACGCCTTCGAGCTGGTGCGCGGCGAAGGCGCCGGCCTGCTTCAGCATGCCGTCGACGATGGTGGTCTTGCCGTGGTCGACGTGGGCGACGATGGCGACGTTGCGGATGTCGTGGCGCGTGGCCATAAGAAGGCGTACTCCCGGAGTGTGAGGAAGGCCCTGCGCGGACGTCTGCGGTGCGCGGACCCTGCCGGGCTCAACATGCCACGGCCTCACCCCATGGTACGGGTGCGCGGCCGCTGGGCTTAGCCGGGATACGTCAGTGCTGGTCAGACCTCCTCTGCGGCCTCGGATCCGGAGGGGCAGGTCCGCTGTGCGGCGATCTGGCCGGCCGTTTCGTCCGAGGCCATGGAACAGGGCAGGAAGCCGGCGCCGGTCCCTTCCCAGGTTCGGACATGCCCCCTGGCCGGCTCGCCGTCCCCGCAGGTGCGGGTGAAGTCGGCCTCGACCAGGTCGATCGCCGCCCACGCGTAGTAGTCGCCCTCGTGGGCACCGGTCGCCGACTCGAAGAAGTGGCCCTGCGCCGGCCGCTCCGTGTCGGACGGACCCGCGAGCGGTTTCTTGAACCTGATCGGGTCGGCCAGCGCGGTCAGCCGCTGCTCCCAACTGTGCCGCGCATACGCCGGCCCCCGTCCCCCGTGTGCGGACGCCCGGGCGCCCGCATCATGATCACTGACGGTTCATGATGCGGGCGCCCGGCGCGAGCGGCAAGGGAGCTACGGAGTGGCGGAGCCCTTCGCCGACGGGCCGGAGGCCGGCTTCGCGCCCTTCTTCAGGAAGCCCATGTCCTCGTAGACCGGCGTGCCGAGGCCGAAGGCGCCGATGTTGACCAGGTTCTTGCGGGCGGCGACGAGCTGGGGGCGCTGGAAGAGGGGGATCGAGCCGGCCGCCGCCCAGATGCGGGAGTCCGCCTTGCGGATCAGGGAGCGGGACTCGCCCTCGTCGAGGGTGGCCACGGCCTGGTCGAAGAGCTGGTCGACCTGGTCGGTGCCGACGCGGGTGTAGTTCTGCTCGACGTTCAGCGAACCGTCGGCGGCCGGGACCGGCTTGGCGTAGACGGGCCGGGCGTCGGTGGCGGGGAAGGCGGAGGCGGGCCAGGAGTACAGGGCGAGGTCGTACTGGCCGGACGCGATGTGGTCCTTGAAGTAGGACTCGTCGGAGACCTTGGAGATCTCCGTGCCGATGCCGACGCGCTCCAGCATGCGGGCGATGCGGTCGGCCACCGTGCGCAGCGTCTGTGAGCCGGGCCCGGAGGGGAGCACGAAGCGGAGGGTGAGCGGCTTGCCGTTCTTGGCGAGCGGGGCGGCCTCGCGGCCGGCCGGGGCGGCGGTGCCCATGGGCGCGTACGCGCCGGGTGCGCCGCCCTGGTGCGGCTGCTTGTACTGCTTGCCGTCCTGGGCGAGGTGGTTCGGGTCCTTCTCGCGGTGCGCCTTGCCGTCCTGCTTGTCCTTGTCGTCCGAGCCGACGATGTATTCGCCGTCGTCGTCGCGGGACTCGGCCTCGGAGGACTTGCCGGCCTTCTTGCCCTCGGCTCCGGCCGCCTTCTCCCCCTTCTTCTTCTGTTCCTTGATCGGGCCGCCCCGTACCCACCCGGCGTCCGCGAGCAGTGCCTGGGCCTCCTTGGTGTCCTGGCCGCCGAGGGCGCCGCTGTTGTCGGCGTAGGCGGCCTGGCCGGACAGCGCGAGGTGGCTGCCGACCGGTACGGCGGGCAGTCCGAGGGGCTTCAGCACCGCCTTGGCCAGTTCCTTGCGGTCCAGGGCGCGGGCGACGGCCCTGCGGACGCGCTCGTCGGCAAGCGGCCCCTCGGCCCCGTTCAGAGCGAGCTGTGTGAAGGCCGGCTCCAGGGACTTGCGCACCTCGAAGCCGCGCAGGGCCTGCTGCTGCCGGGCGTACTTGGCGGCCGCCTTGGGCGTGCGCGGCTTCTGGTCGGCCTCGGAGCCCATGACCGGGCTGCTGGAGCCCCGGGGGCGGGCGGCGACGGTGATGCGGCGGGCCTCGGAGGGGGCGATCTCGGCCAGGTCGACGGTGCCGGCGGCCAGCTCTTTGGCCCGCTTGTCGCGCGGCACCGTGCGCAGCACGATCTCGGAGAGCTTGGCCGGCCGGCCCCACCAGCGCGGATTGCGGGTGAGGGTGATCTCCTCGTCCTTGCGGCTGAGCTTCTTCACCAGGAAGGGGCCCGCCGTGACCTTGAGCTTCTTGCGTGCCCCGTCGTTGAAGGAGTCCGGCGTGCCCATGACGTCCTTCGGGTACAGCGGCGAGAACAGTGAGCGCCAGTCGGCGTAGGGGCGGCTGAAGGTGACCCGGACCTCCAGGGCGTTGTCCCCGCGCTCGATCTTCTGGATGCGGTCGTAGCCGGCGTTGCGGGCGGTCCAGTAGGCGGTGTCCTTGCCGGACAGGGCGCGCCACTGGGCGGCGAAGTCGGCGGCGCCGATCTCCCGGCCGTCGCTCCAGACGGCCTGCTGGTCGAGCTTGTACAGGACGACCTGCTTGGGCTCCGTCTCGACGACCTTGGCGGACTCCAGGTAGGCGGGATTGCGCTCCGGGCGGCCCTCGGCGTTCATCCGGAACATCGACGGCAGGACGGCCTGGGCCACACGGGTGGTGGTGGCGTCGGCGTCCGACTGGAAGGTGTTCAGGGTGTCGGGCACGGAGTCGACGGCCCAGCGCAGGGTGCCGCCGTCGGTGATCCGGTCGCGGGCGGCGGGCTGGATGTCCTGCCCGGCGAGCGGCTTGCCCGCCGGGTCCTCGGAGCCGCATCCGGCGAGCGCGGGCACCGCGAGCACTCCCGCGGTGAGGAGGAAGGCGACCGAGCGCGAGACCGCACGCGGGCCGACGCCGTGCTGGGACATCTGTGCTACCTCCGGAAAGCCGCGGGCGTTATGATCACTTTTGGCGGTATTTGGATTTCATCTGATGTATGCGGCCCACTGAAGAGGAAAGGGTTCGGCAACACAGGGCGACACGGCGGTCACCGGCGGAGAGTCACCCGTGCGGAGCAATAAACGGCACGGCGCACCCATGCGCCTCGGCCAATCGATGCACATCCCTTCACAGCACAAGGTGTGACGCGCAACACTCGCAGGCGCATGAACGTTGCCGCCTTGGGCCTCGAAGGACCCGTGGAAGTGAGGGCAAGTCATGTCCGTTCACGACGAACTGACGTCAGTCCAGCGCAGCCTCGACGACCTGCTCCGGTCGGTGGGGCGCCTGGAGAAGCAGCTCGGCACCGGCGGCCTGGAGATGCGCCGCGTCCGTGCCGACGCCAACCATCTGCGCGAGAGCGTCGCCCTGCTGCGCGACGCCGCCGCCTCGCCGGCCGCACCGAAGCGCCCCGAGCTCGTCACCATCTCGGACGCGCCGTACGACTCCGCCCTGTGGCGCGACTCGGACGACGAGGGGCTCGGCGCCCGGGACCGGCGCGCTCCCTGACCGGTCAGGAGTGGTACGACCGGCACCTCCCCCGAACCCGACCGGAGTCGTCACGTGGCCACTGGTACGGAACCCCCCGCCACCGAACCCCAACCCAGAAGCGGCGGTGTACGGGCGGGTACACGCGCCGCGATCACCGCCCCGCACCTGCGCACCGACCGCTGGTGGCTGGCGCCGGCCGGCACGGCCGCCGGCCTGCTGGCCTTCATCGTCTACTCGACCTGGCGGGCCTTCGCCGACGCGCACTACTACGCGGCGCCGTACGTCTCGCCCTTCTACTCCCCGTGCCTGGCGGAGCGGTGCGAGCCGATGAAGGCCGGCCCGAACTGGGAGATCTTCGGCAGCTGGTGGGGCATCTCGCCCGCCATCATCATCCTGATCTTCCCGCTCGGCTTCCGGCTGACCTGCTACTACTACCGCAAGGCCTACTACCGGGGCTTCTGGGCGTCCCCGCCGGCCTGCGCGGTGGCCGAGCCGCACAAGAAGTACACCGGTGAGACCCGCTTCCCGCTGGTCCTGCAGAACATCCACCGGTACTTCTTCTACGCCGCGCTCGGCGTCGCCGGGATCCTCACGTACGACACCGTGCTCGCCTTCCGCGACGAGAACTACGCGTGGGGCCACATGGGCCTCGGCACCCTGGTGTTCCTGGTCAACATCGTGCTGATCTGGGCGTACACGATCTCCTGTCACTCGTGCCGGCACATCGTCGGCGGCAAGCTCAAGCACTTCTCCAGGCATCCCGTGCGCTACCGGATGTGGCAGTGGGCCGGGAAACTCAACGCCCGGCACATGCAGCTCGCCTGGGCGTCGCTGGTGAGCGTGGCGCTCGCCGACTTCTACGTCTATCTGGTCGCGTCCGGCGCCTTCGACGATCCGCGGTTCTTCTGATGAGGGGTGCGTACTGATGTCCGTGGTCGACCGGCAGGAATGGGACGTCGTCGTGGTGGGCGCGGGCGGTGCCGGGCTGCGCGCCGCCATCGAGGCCCGCGAGCGGGGCGCCCGTACGGCCGTGATCTGCAAGTCGCTGTTCGGCAAGGCGCACACCGTGATGGCCGAGGGCGGCATCGCCGCGGCGATGGCCAACGTCAACACCGGCGACAACTGGCAGGTCCACTTCCGCGACACCATGCGCGGCGGCAAGTTCCTCAACCAGTGGCGGATGGCCGAGCTGCACGCGCAGGAGGCGCCGCAGCGGGTGTGGGAGCTGGAGACCTGGGGCGCGCTGTTCGACCGCACCAAGGACGGCCGGATCTCCCAGCGCAACTTCGGCGGCCACGAGTACCCGCGCCTCGCCCACGTCGGCGACCGTACGGGCCTGGAGCTGATCCGCACGCTCCAGCAGAAGATCGTCGCGCTCCAGCAGGAGGACTTCGCGGAGACCGGTGACTACGAGTCGCGGCTGAAGGTCTTCCAGGAGTGCACGGTCACACGCGTGCTGAAGGAGGACGCTCGCGTCTCGGGGGTCTTCGCCTACGAGCGCGAGTCGGGCCGTTTCTTCGTCCTCGAGGCGCCCGCCGTCGTGATCGCGACGGGCGGTATCGGCAAGTCCTTCAAGGTGACGTCGAACTCGTGGGAGTACACGGGCGACGGTCACGCGCTGGCCCTGCTCGCGGGTGCTCCCCTGCTGAACATGGAGTTCGTGCAGTTCCATCCGACCGGCATGGTCTGGCCGCCGTCGGTGAAGGGCATCCTGGTCACCGAGTCGGTGCGCGGCGACGGCGGTGTGCTGCGCAACTCCGACGGCAAGCGGTTCATGTTCGACTACATCCCCGACGTCTTCAAGGACAAGTACGCCGAGTCGGAGGACGAGGGCGACCGCTGGTACGAGGACCCGGACAACAACCGGCGTCCCCCCGAGCTGCTCCCCCGCGACGAGGTCGCGCGGGCGATCAACGCCGAGGTGAAGGAGGGGCGCGGCTCGCCGCACGGGGGCGTGTTCCTCGATGTGTCGACGCGTATGCCCGCCGAGGTCATCAAGCGCCGGCTGCCGTCGATGTACCACCAGTTCAAGGAGCTGGCGGACGTCGACATCACGGCGGAGGCGATGGAGGTCGGGCCCACCTGTCACTACGTGATGGGCGGGGTCGCGGTCGAGTCCGACACGGCGGCGGCCCGCGGGGTGCCGGGTCTGTTCGCGGCCGGTGAGGTGGCCGGCGGCATGCACGGCTCCAACCGGCTCGGCGGCAACTCCCTCTCCGACCTGCTGGTGTTCGGGCGACGGGCGGGCTGGCACGCGGCCGAGTACGCGGCCGGGCCGGCCGGAGCGCGGCCCGTGGTGGACGACGTCCAGATCGATGCCGCCGCCGCCGAGGCCCTGCGGCCCTTCTCGGCCGAGACCGAGGAGCCCGCCGGGGGTCCGCCGGAGAACCCGTACACCCTGCACCAGGAACTCCAGCAGACGATGAACGACCTGGTCGGCATCATCCGCCGCGAGCCGGAGATGAGGCAGGCCCTGGAGAAGCTGGCCGAGCTGCGGGTGCGGGCGCGCCGGGCCGGGGTCGAGGGACACCGGCAGTTCAACCCGGGCTGGCACCTCGCCCTGGACCTCAGGAACATGCTGCTGGTCAGCGAGTGCGTGGCGCGGGCCGCGCTGGAGCGCACCGAGTCGCGCGGCGGGCACACGCGTGAGGACCATCCGGGGATGGACCGCAAATGGCGCCGGATCAACCTGATGTGCGCGCTCACCGACCCGACGGGCGGGCTGGCGGCGGACCCGGTCCGCAGCCAGATCACCCTCACCAGCGAGACCACCGAACCCGTCCGTGCGGACCTGCTCGCCCTGTTCGACAAGGAGGAGCTGGTGAAGTACCTGGCCGAAGAGGAGCTGTACGAGTGAGCGGCTACGAGGCCCGCTTCAAGGTGTGGCGGGGCGATACCGGGGGCGGCGGCCTGGAGGACTTCAAGGTCGAGGTGAACGAGGGCGAGGTGGTCCTCGACATCATCCACCGTCTCCAGGCCACACAGGCCCCCGATCTCGCCGTGCGCTGGAACTGCAAGGCGGGCAAGTGCGGTTCCTGCTCGGCGGAGATCAACGGCCGGCCACGGCTGATGTGCATGACCCGCATGTCGGTCTTCGACCAGGAGGAGACGATCACGGTGACGCCGCTGCGGGCGTTCCCGGTCGTCCGCGACCTGGTCACCGACGTCGGCTTCAACTACACGAAGGCCAGGGAGGTCCCGTCCTTCGTACCGCCGGCCGGGGTCGCGCCCGGCGAGTACCGCATGATGCAGGAGGACGTCGACCGCTCGCAGGAGTTCCGCAAGTGCATCGAGTGCTTCCTGTGCCAGGACACCTGCCATGTGGTCCGCGACCACGAGGAGAACAAGCAGGCGTTCGCGGGTCCCCGCTTCCTGATGCGCGTGGCGGAACTGGACATGCACCCGCTGGACGCGGCAGCGGAATCGGGCCTGGACCGCAAGACCACCGCCCAGGACGAACACGGCCTGGGCTACTGCAACATCACCAAGTGCTGCACGGAGGTCTGCCCCGAGGGCATCAAGATCACGGACAACGCCCTGATCCCCCTGAAGGAACGAGCGGCCGACCGCAAGTACGACCCACTGGTATGGCTGGGCTCGAAGATCAGGAGACGCTCTTCAGCGGGCTGAGGACCGGCCGGCGTCCTCCGCCAGGTGCCGGACGTGCACATGGCCCTCCGACGGATGGTCGGGGGGCTGTGCCGGCCGGGGCGCGGGGGCGATGCCCCGGCCTCGCGCGTGTGCCGCTGTCCAGTAGCCGACCTCGGCGGACGCGGCACCGGGGACCGACTGGGCCTTCACCACCTTCGCCCCCACCGGCCTGACCCGCCTGGAACTCCACGTCCTTGAGGACGACGTGGCCCGCCGGCGGCCCGTCCTCGCCGGAGGGGTGAACTTCCTCGACGGCGAAGGACGTCCAGCGCCGCAGGACGTCGTCCCGGCCCAGCGCGGTCAGGCCCGCTGCGTCCCCGGGGGTCCAGGGGCGCAGGATCAGGGCGGGGGCCGTCGGGGTGGCCGTCGCTCGGAGCCGTGCGGTGGGTATCGGCATGGGGTGAGCGTACGGTGGCGGCGGGCCGTTCTCAGAACAGGCTCAGCAGCGCCTCCGCCGGGTCCGTCAGGCGCGTTTCGCCGCCTGGCAGAGGGAGTTCGAACCAGACCGTCTTGCCTCGGGGCGTGCGCCGGGAGCCCCAAGCGGCGCTGAGCAGGCCGACGAGCTGCAGGCCGCGGCCGCCCTCGTCGGTGTCGCGGGCCCGGCGGCGCCGGGGCTGGACCAGGCCGGAGTCCCAGACCTCGCAGACCAGGGTCCGGTCGAGCAGCAGCCGGAGGCGGATCTCGCCCTCGCCGTAGCGCAGGGCGTTGGTGACCAGCTCGCTGACCAGGAGCTCCGTGGTGTCGACGAGGGCTTCCATGTCCCAGCTGATCAGCTGGGCACGCGCGTACTCACGGGCCCGGCCCACGCTGCGCGGCTCGCGCGGCAGGGTCCAGTCGCCCACGGACTCGTTCGGCAGGCCCTGTACACGTGCCATCAGCAACGCGATGTCGTCCTCGCCGTGGTGGGTGTCGAGGGTGTTGAGGACGTGGTCGCAGACGTCCTCCAGCGGCTGGGCGGGGTCGGACAGGGCGCTGACGAAGGCCTGGAGGCCCTCGTCCAGGGGATGGTCGCGGCTTTCGACCAGTCCATCCGTGTAGAGCGCGAGCAGGGCGCCCTCGGGCAGGTCGACCTCGACCTCCTCGAAGGGCTCGCCGCCGACCCCGAGCGGCATGCCCGGCGGCACGTCGAGCATCAGCGCGGACTCGCCCGGTTCGACCAGGACGGGCGGCAGATGGCCCGCGTTGGCGAAGGTGCAGCGCCGGGTGACGGAGTCGTAGACGGCGTAGACGCAGGTGGCGAGGTACACCTCCGAGAGGTCCGCCTCGCGGGGACGGCGGGCCGCCCTCGTCGCCTGCTGGACACCCCCGGGGGCGCCGAGGCCGCGGGCGATCTCGTCCAGCTGGGAGAGCACCTCGGCCGGTTCGAGGTCGAGCTGCGCCAGGGTCCGGACGGCCGTACGGAGTTCGCCCATGGCGACGGCGGCGCGCAGGCCGCGGCCCATCACGTCGCCGACGACGAGCGCCGTGCGGTGCCCGGGGAGTTCGATGACGTCGAACCAGTCGCCGCCGACCTCGCTGGGCCGGCCGGTGTTGGCGTTGCCGGGCAGATAGCGGCAGGCGATGTCGAGGCCGGAGGCCTCCGGGTCGCCGGGCGGGAGCAGGGACCGTTGCAGTATCAACGCGCGCTCGTGCTCGCGCCGGTAGAGGCGGGCGTTGTCGATGCAGACGGCCGCGCGCGCCGCCAGCTCCACCGCGAGATCGCGGTCCCGGTCGCCGAACGGCTCGCTGCCCTTCGTACGGGCGAACTGCACGAGCCCGACGACGGTGTCGTGGGCGACCATCGGCACGGCGAGCGTGGACTGCACGAGCCCCCCGTCCTCGCCGGGGACGAACTGGGGGCGGGCCGTGCGCAGGGCGTCCGCGCAGGGCGAGTTGAACGGGTAGTGGTGGACCGCGCCGACCGAGACGGGCACGCCGGTGCCGGCGAAGGGCTCGTCGGAGACGGCACTGGCGAAGGCCACCCGGCGCAGCTCGGCGCTGCCGTCGGCGAGCCCGGGCGGGGTCTCGTCGCCGGCCAGCAGCCCCTGGTAGAGGTCGACGGTGGCCAGGTCGCAGAAGCCGGGCACGACGACGTCGAGGAGCTGCCTGGCCGTGGTCTCCAGGTCGAGGGAGTTGCCGATGCGGGCGCCGGCCTCGTTCAGCAGAGCCAGGTTGCGCCGGGCGGCGGCGGCCTCGCGGGCGGCCTCGCGGCGGGCGGTGATGTCGATCCCGAGCCAGGCGACCCCGATGGGCCGGCCCGAACCGCTGTGCACGCGATAGAGGTTGACGGACCAGTGGCGGCGCTCGTCGGAGCCCGGCACGAAACCCGTGACGTGCATGTCGGTGATGGAACTGCCGGTCTCCAGCACCCGGCTCAGCGTGGCGGCGACCCGTTCGGCCTCCCCGCGCTGGAGGTAGTCGTGGACGCCCTTGCCGCGGTGCTCGTCGGGCTCGCCGCCGAAGATGGAGGCGAACCGCTGGTTGACGCGGCGGACCCGCAGGTCGGAATCGATCAGCAGGAACCCGAACGGGGATTGACTGAAAATGGCCTGCGAGGCGGCGAGGTCGGTCTCGATGCTGCGCAGGGTGCGGACGTCGACGACGATGCAGACGGCGGCCTTCTCGCCCTCCTCGGTGCGCGTCGGCATGACGTACACCTCGGCGAGCCCCTCATGACCGCATTCGCCCTCGGTGTCCTTGGGCATCCGGAAGGGCACCACGCCGGTCCACTCGCGGCCGTCGAGGATCTCGGCCATCTTGCGCATGCCCCGCTCGCGATGGCGCGGATCGATGAACGCCTCGATGGGGTCCATGCCGACGGCGCGCCCGGCGGAGATGCCGAAGAGGTGCTCGGCGCGCAGGCTCCACTGGTCGACCAGCCCGTCGGGGCCGATCGAGAAGGACGCGACCTTGATGTAGTCGTAGATGGATCCCGGGGGACTGCTCTGCCACATGGCGTCCCCGGGCTGTACCCCGTCGGCCGCGAGCGCACCTCCCACCGCGGAAGCCAGGCCGTCCGCGGCCCTGGCCCTCGCGCCCTCCGACGGGTCCTCGGACTCCGTGGCCTTCGCTGGTATCTCGCTCACGCGAACCGTCCCCTCCAGCTCACCGCGTCCGGCACCGGTCACCGGGGGCGGCTGCCCGCAGTATCCAGCACTACGGTGCCGCACAACACGGTGTTCACGATCACAGCACGGTCCCGATGGTTTTCGGTCCGGACCGTGAGAACACTTCCAGTCTTCTAACCAGCGGACACGTCGTCGAATCACGTCTGCCTACAACCGCCACTGGCCTGAACCAATCGCTCGACAGTGACAGGGTGTACGTACACCGATTTTTCACCCCGGCACGGTGAGTTCGAACCACACCGTCTTGCCCGCCGCGCCGGGCCGGGTGCCCCAGCGACGGCAGGAGGAGGCCACCAGTTGCAGTCCGCGGCCGCTCTCGTCCTCGGGCCGGGCGGCTCGTTCGCGGGGCGGGTCCGGGAGCGGGTCGGAGACCTCGACCCGCAGGACGCCGTCCAGGTCGGACGGGCGGACCAGGCGGACCCCGATGGGCCCTGTGGCGTGTCGCAGGGCGTTGGTGACCAACTCGCTGACCAGCAACGCCGCGAGGTCGGCCAGGCTGTCGAGGTTCCAGCCGCGGAGTTGGCGGCGGACGACCTGGCGGGCGGTGCGCACGGCGCCGGGTTCGGCGGGAAAGGTCCATTCGGCGCAGTCACCTTCGGTGTCGATCACGCCGATCACTTCCCAGACAGGAGGCCCGCCCATGTCCGGTTTCATGGGGTTAATGGGCACATACCCGATTACGGGGGCGGAGTACCGTGCGGGGCAGCGCACAGTGGCACGAAAGGCTCAGGGGGAGCCCGTACGACAATCGCCCGACACCACACGCCCCCGGATGGCCTCAGGCGCCGGGCACTTCCTCCGTGCCGGGGCCTGAAGGGCTGAGGCCTTCGGCGGCTCCGAGATGCGCGAGGGTCTGCCGTACGGCCGGGACGTCCTGGTCGAGCCAGTGCACGTCCCAGATCTCGCCCGGGCCGAGCCAGCGCAGTGCGTCGTGGTCCTCGAGGGGCTCGGGCGCGGCGGATCCGGGTCGCAGCCGCGCGGTCCACACATGCAGGACGTAGGGCGACTTCAGGGGCCACTCCCCCGGGACGCGGGCGCCGGCCTCGGCGTCGACGCCGAGTTCCTCGCGCAGTTCCCGCACCAGCGCCGCGTCGGCCGTCTCCCCGGGCTCGACCTTGCCGCCGGGCAACTCCCAGCGTCCGGCCAGCTCGACGGGCGCGCTGCGCCGGGCCGCCAACAACCGCCCGTCGTCGACCAGCGCGGCACCTACGACGACGATCCGCTCACTCATGCCGGGAGCCTACGGGAGCGCGGCCGGACAACGGCTCCGGCTCCGGGCGCAGGCATCGGGCGGGTCAGTCGTGCGTCACGCCCGCCCCGTTCTGCCCCAGCCGCTCGACCCAGTACAGCTGTTTGTGACCGCGGCCGTCGAGGCTGTCCGCGATCTTCTGAGCCTCGGAACGGGTCGCGTACCGGCCCACCCGGTAGCGGTTGCCGTTGTCGTCCTCTCGTATCACGAGCCAGGGAAGAGTGACCGTGCTGTCGTTCATCGCGCCCCTCCACTTCCCACCCGCGGCCTGTGCCGCGCCCCACCCGCTAAGGAAACCGCAATGCGCATATGCCCGAGCCTACGCCTAACCTTCACGGAGCGAATACGGGTTTTCACAAAGAGGTACGCAACCAGCCAGAACGCAGGGGGCGCGCGCCAATGAACGCGCCGTCTGAGTGCCTCGTGGCACCCGAGCGCGGGCATACCGCATACACCGCTGTCGACCTGCGAAGACGACGACCGGTCAGGGAATGCGGACCGCCCCGTTCGACGACGGCCGCCTCGGTGATCGTGTGAGCGGGGCGCGCAAGGAGCGCGCCCCGGGACGGATGTGAGCGTTCGCTACTTGACCGGAAGGTGGTAGGCGACCCGGTACCGATCGGCCGGAATCACCACATCGGCCGTCTCGACCGGGCGGCCGGAGGCGTAGAACGTGCGCTGGACGACCACGACCACATGACCGGGGACGCCGCCCAGGACGAGCAGTTCCTCGGCGAGCCCCGGACGGGCGCCGACCTCCTCGGTGACGTTGTCCACGATCACCTCGATCGCGCGCATGCGCTCGACGACGCCCATGCCGCCGAGCGGCCCCTCCTCCGGCAGCATCACGGGCGTACGGCCCGTCACGGCGAGCGGCTCCCAGGACGTGGAGAGCATCATCGCCTCGCCGCCCTCGCGGAAGAGGTACTTCGTGCACATCACCCGGTCGCCCGGCTCGATGTCCAGTCGCTCGGCGACCGCGACACTCGCCTCGGACTGCTCGCTGCTCGACTCCCAGGTGCCGCGCCCCTCCCCGTCGGCCTGCTCCTGGCGGAACGGTGTGGCCCCGCCGGGCGGGCGGTATCCGGAGCGGGAGACGCGCCGGGGCACGGGCCGCTCGCGCACATACGTCCCCGAGCCTGAGCGGCCCTCGACCAGCCCCTCCGCCATGAGCACCTTGCGGGCCTCCAGGGCGACGGTGTCCGAGACGCCGTACTCCTGGCGGATTCTGGCCTGGGAGGGGAGGCGGGTGTGCGGCGGCAGCTGACCCTCGACGATCTTCTGGCGGAGATCACCCGCGACGCGCAGATACGCCGGCTGCTCACCGAATGTCACTGGCCGCTCCCATCAGGTTGTACAGACAGCAACAGCGTGGCAACCGTAGGTTGTGCGGTGCAAGCAAAGGCCAGAGAATCACTCGATGTGATGACAAGGTGGCCCTGGGGGCTTTACGCAGGCACTTTCTCCCCGCTATAGCCGCCGTCACACCTCGGCTTCGGAGTTCCCGCTCTCACTGTCGTCGAACGACGGCGGGGTGGTGGCCAGCCCGAGGGCCTTGCGCGCGGTGACGGTCTCCGGGCCGTCGACGTACGCGTACGCCTTCTCGTAGTGCGCGAAGTAGGTGTCCACGTCACCTGCCTCGCTCGCCTTCGACCACTCCTCGCGGGCGTCCTCCATCTCCTTGACCAGGTCGGCGACGGGCTTGTGGGCGGCCGCCGGCCAGGAGTGGCCGCGCAGGGCCTCGATCTGTTCGCCGAGCACGTCGTGCACCTGCGCGGCCCAGGCCCGGGTTCCGGCGAGATCGTCCTCGGGGGACTTCTCCGGCTCCTCGTACAGCGCCGTGTCGACGGCGTTGGCCGTGGACAGGAAGACGACCTGGTCGGTGTCGAGCGTGGTGGGGTCGCCGCGCAGGGAGCCGGTCAGCCGGGCCTTCGCGTCGGTGCTGCCGAAGACGCAGATGATCGCGCGGTCGCCGTAGCGCCATGTCTCCCGGGACGGCATGAGGTAGTACACGTCGACGTCGGCCGGCATCGCCCAGGAGTCCATGGCGTACTGGCTCTGGAGCGCGTAGCACCTCTCGTCGGCGATGCCGGTGACCTTGCCGTCGCCCGGGAAGGCGCCGCCCGGCAGCGTGACGACCCCGAACACCTCACCGTCGTGCCCGGCTTCGCAGGAGACCGGGTCGACGTCGTAGGTGTCGCCCTCCAGGCCGTCGGGCGCGTCGAAGCAGTCGCCGGTGCGCAGCGACAGGCTCTCGTTGCCCTGTGCGCCGTCCTCGAACTTCGCCCAGACCTCGGACGCGGTGCCCGTGGCCAGCACCACCCCCCACAGCACGGCTCCGACGGACGACAGCACCACCCCGGCGATCGCCATGCCCCGCCCGCTCTGCCCGGACCGCCGGATCTGCCACAGCGCGACCAGTCCCAGGACGAGCCCCGCCGCGGGCAGGAAGCAGAGCACACCGAGCACGAGAGCGGCCACGGCGAGCGCGTTGACGGAGACCGGGGTGCCGTACGGACGGTGCGCCGGAGGCCAGTTGGCAGGAGGCCGGCCGTACGGGTCCTGGGGCTGCGGGTTCCCAGGGGGCGGGGGTATCGACACGGGTACGGCGCTCCTGGCTGAGGCGGTGGGTCGGGGGTCTGTCGTACGGCTGCGCGCATCGTAAGCGGGCGCGGCGGGGTATGACCGCCGTGTTCAGCGCTGAGGCTTCAAGGCGGTGGTGTTCAGGTCGTCGGGCCGGCCTGTGCTGCGCCTGTCAGTGGCCCGGGCTTCTCCGGGTCGTCGGACGTCGCCCATCCCACGGGGAACACCGCCCGTACGGTGAAGCCGCCGTCCGGGGTCGGGCCCGCGTGGAACGCGCCGGACAGGAGGTGCGCGCGCTCTCGCAGGCCCACCAGGCCGTGGCCGCCTCCGGGGAGAGCCGGATGGGGGGTGGTCCGGGCGGGGGGCGTGTTGTGCACCTCGATGTGCAGGCCGGCCGCGAAGTGGACGCGTATGCGCGCACGGGCGCCCGGAGCGTGCTTGCGGATGTTGGTCAGTGCCTCCTGGACCGTGCGGTACGCGGCGCGTTCGACCGCTTCGGGCACCGCGCCGGGGGGAGTCGGTACGTCGAGGTCCGCCGGGAGGCCGCTGTCGCGGACCATGCCGGTGATGCCGGCCAGTCCGGCCCGGGGGACGGCGTGCGTGTCCGTGCCTCCGGCCGTGCGCAACACCCCGACCAGATGCCGCAGTTCGGTGAGGGTCTGCGCGGAGAGTTCGTGGATGGACCGGGCCGTCGTCCGCACGTCGGCGTCCCCGGGCCGGCCCACCTGGAGCGCGCCGGCCTGCAGACTGATCAGGCTCACCTTGTGCGCGACCACGTCGTGCATCTCCCGGGCCAGCCGGTTGCGTTCGGTGGCCAGCACCCGCTCGGTGAGGACCTGGTTCTCCCAGGCGCGCCGGGCCGTCGCCGCACGCAGGCGCTCCTGCCGTGACCGTACCGACCGGCCGAGTACGACGACGCCCGCCGCCAGTCCGCAGCAGTCCAGTGCCAGCAGCGCGGTCTCCCGGTCGGGCACGAGGGAGGAGACGCCAAGCGCCGGGTGGGGCAGGAACCACGCCACCGCGACCGCCGCCGCGCCCGTCACGGCGACCAGGAGACGACCGCGCCGTACGGCCACGCAGTACAGCGCGATCAGCGGGGCGAAGGCGATGTGCCCGAGGTACAGCCCCGGCAGTCCGGCGAGCACGGCCACCTCCGGGGCCCGTCGCCGCAGCAGCAGCGCGCCGGCGGCGACGAGGGCCAGCCACGTCCCGTGACCGGCGGTCAGGCCGTTGACCACCAGCCCGTCGACGAGAGCGACCAGGACCGGAAGGGCGCGGGAAGCGATCCGTCGTACGCCACCGGCCAGGGGAGCGTTGCCCGACAGCATCTGAGAAGGCATCGGCGCCTCACCCCCACCCCGCCTCGACCAGGTCCGCCCGGTCGGCGACCACCGCCGCCTGCACCCGGTTGAGGCCGCCCAGTTTCGCCAGCACCGCGCTCACATGGTCCTTGACGGTGGAGTGCGCCAGGTGCAGCCGGCCCGCGATGGCACGGTTGCTGAGCCCCGCTCCCACCAGGGCGAGCACCTCGCGCTCCCGGCCGGTGAGCGCCCGCACCTGCCGTACGGCCTCCTCGTCACGGCCGGCCAGCAGGTAGCCGTCGATCACCTGCCCCACCGCCTCGGGCGCCAGCACCCTGCGGCCAGCGGCCAGCGCCCGTACCGCTTCGATCAGTTGGTCCGGAGCGGTGTTCTTCATCAGAAACCCCGCCGCTCCCAGCCGCAACGCCTCGTCCACGTGCTCACGGGCGTCGAAGGTGGTCAGCATCGCCACCGCCGGAGCCTTCGGCAGGCCGACGACCTGGCGGAGCACGGCCGGTCCGTCCAGGACCGGCATCCGGATGTCGAGCAGCAGGACGTCCACCCGCCCGCTCCGCACGGCCTCCACGGCGCTCGCTCCCCCGCAGTCGGCGACCACGGTGATGTCCTCCGCCGAACCGAGGATCACCCGCAGCCCGGCACGCACCAGAGGCTCGTCGTCCACCACCGCGACCCGTATCACTTGCGCTTCCCCCGCCCGTCGCTCCGCCGGCCCCCCGACCGACGCGTCACCGCTCGTTACGACGGTCCTCCCCCGCGAGACGTTGCACGGGCCCCGTGTGCCACCCGACACACGGCGGACGGCCCGGCCCCCGCCGGTCGGCGGGGTCGGTTCCCGCCCTCGGGCGGATGTCCCCGGTGGGTCTCCCGCTGTCACGATCCGTCAGGTCGCCGATCACCACCCGCCCGTCGAACGGGCCTTCAGCAAGGACGCACATGCACCACACCCAGGACCGCCCCGCCCGACGCCGACGCCTGCACGCCCGCATCCTGGTGGCGGGCGCCACCGCCGGAGCGGTGCTGCTGACCGCCGCGGGCGCGCACGCGGAGACCGGCGGCGCCGAGGCCCGGTCGTCCCTGGCCGTACAGGCGGCCGAGACGGTCGAGCGGGTCACGGGGACCTCCGACCTCGTTCCCGGAACGCCGCTCGACGGCGGCGCCACCCGCGCGGAGGTGACCACCGAGACCTCCCCGGCCCGCATCACCGCGCCCGGCACCGCCGACGGAGCCGTGGAGTTCGCCTACGGCACCGACGTGCTGCGCCTCACGCTGCCCGGCAGCGCCGACTCCCGGGCCGCCGCCGGCGCCAACGGCACCGTCGTCTACCCCGGCGCGGGCGAGGACATCGACCTGGCCGTGCAGCCCAACCGCGACGGCGTGCGCACGCTCGTCACGCTCAAGGACGCGGACGCCCCGACCGAGTACCGCTTCCCGCTGGGCCTGCCCGCGGACGCGACCACCGAGGTCCTCGAGGACGGCTCCATCCTGGTCAGCCGCGGCGAGGAGTACCTCGGTACGTTCGACGCGCCCTGGGCGAAGGACGCGCGCGGCGAGGCCGTGCCCACCGAGTACCGCGTCGAGGACGGCGCCCTGATCCAGACCGTGCGGCCCGGCCCTGGCACGGCCTTCCCGGTGGTGGCGGACCCGGCGTGGTTCATCCCGATCGCCATCGTCGCCGGGCGGCTGCTGCTCACCCAGGGCGTCAAGAGCATCTCCCGGCACGCCGCCCAGCGCATGGCGCAGCGCGGCATCAGCCAGGAGATGGTCGCGCGTACGGTGAAGACCGGCAAGAAGACCAAGGGCAAGTCGCCCGGCACGTGGAAGTACACCACCGGCAAGGTCTGGGTCGTCGTCAACAAGGCCGGGAACGTCGTGTCCGTCGGCCGCAACTGAGCCCGTTCCCGAGAGGCGAACCATGCACATCGAGTACGACCGCGAGAACGACACCGCCTATGTGTCGCTGGTCGCGCACATCGCCGACGGCGCCGCCGTCCGGCAGATCCCCGTCACCGGGGTCGGAGCGGACGCCGAGGTCTTCCTCGACGTGGACGCGTCGGGCCGGCTCCTCGGCATCGAGGTCATCGGGGCGGGCGATGCCTTGCCGGCCGAAGTACTGGAGCAGTCCTCCTCGTCGGACTGACCGGCCGGTGCATGTCGAGCCGGGCGCCTTCCGCTCCAGCCTGTTCGAGACCGGGCGGGCCGGCGCCAGCGCGGTCCTCGGCCATCTCGACCAGGTGCGGGACGAGGTCGTGGCGTGGGAGAAGCGCAGCCGGAACACGGCGTTCGACGACTGACGGCGCATCACGAGGGCCCTGTACATGCGTGCAGGGCCCTTGTGCAATTCCTGTGGAGGCCTCAATCTTTCGGCTGACGCACAGGAGTCGTCCTCGGGTTGACATGACCATGACTCCAGGGTGGCTTCGACGGGCGTGCACCACACCCCACAGCGCACCACCGATCGAGGAGGACCCCTCAGATGGCAGTGATGCGTACTCCCCACGGATCCACCCGGCGAAGACTGGCCGCGCTCGGCGCGACGGCCACCGCGGCGCTCGTCGCGAGCCTCGTCTCCGCTCTCCCCGCAGGCGCGGCCCCGGTCGCCGCCGAGGGACACGTCCAGTACGAGGGCGCCGCGAACGCCGTCGCCGACAGCTACATCGTCACCCTGAAGACCGAGAAGGCCGGTTCCGCCGAGGGCCGCGCCCTGGCGTACAAGTACGGCGCCGAGATCGAGCGGACGTACACCAAGGCCCTGAACGGCTATGCCGTCGAGGCGTCCGAGTCCGAGGCGAAACGTCTCGCCGCCGACCCGGCCATCGCCTCCGTCGTCCAGGACAGGACCTACCGCATCACCGGGACGCAGCCCAGCCCGCCCTCCTGGGGCCTGGACCGCATCGACCAGAAGAACCTGCCGCTGAACAGCTCGTACACCTACCCGGACTCGGCGGGCCAGGGCGTCACGGCGTACGTCATCGACACCGGCGTCCGCATCACCCACAGCGACTTCGGCGGGCGCGCGTCCTACGGCTACGACGCCGTCGACAACGACAACACCGCCCAGGACGGCCACGGTCACGGTACGCACGTCGCCGGCACCGTCGCCGGGAGCGCCTACGGCGTCGCCAAGCAGGCCAAGGTCGTCGGTGTCCGGGTGCTGAACAACTCCGGCCAGGGCACCACCGCCCAGGTCGTCGCAGGCATCGACTGGGTCGCGCGCAACGCGGTCAAGCCGGCCGTCGCCAACATGTCCCTCGGCGGCCCCGCCGACACGGCCATCGACACCGCCGTACGCAACGCCGTCACCTCCGGCGTCACCTTCGTGGTCGCGGCCGGCAACGAGTCCACCAACGCCTCCACCCGGTCCCCTGCCCGCGTCACCGAGGCCGTCACGGTCGGCGCCACCACGTCGAGCGACGCGAAGGCGAGCTACTCCAACTACGGCACGGTGCTGGACCTGTTCGCGCCCGGCTCGTCCATCACCTCGGCCTGGAACTCGAGCGACTCGGCGACCAACACCATCTCCGGTACGTCGATGGCGAGCCCGCACGTCGCCGGAGCCGCCGCCCTGCACCTGGCCGACAACCCCACGGCCACCCCCGCGCAGGTCTCCGCCGCGCTGACGGCCGCCGCCACCACCGGTGTCGTCACCAGCCCCGGCAGCGGCTCCCCCAACCGGCTCCTGAACGTCGGCGGCGGTACGACCACTCCGCCCGGCCCGCGCTTCGAGAACACCGCCGACCAGGCCATCGCCGACAACGCCACCGCCGAGTCCCCGGTGACGGTCTCCGGCGTCTCCGGCAACGCGCCCTCGGCCCTGGCCGTCGAGGTCCACATCGTCCACACGTACATCGGCGATCTCCAGGTCCAGCTGATCGCCCCCGACGGCACGGCGTACACGCTGAAGGGGTACGGCACCGGCGGCAGTGCGGACAACATCGACACCACGTACTCCGTGAACGCCTCGGCCGAGACCGCGAACGGCACGTGGACCCTCCGGGTGAGCGACAACGCCCGCCTGGACACCGGGCGGATCGACGCGTGGGCGCTCCAGTTCTGAGCCCCATGCGTGAAGGTCCGTCAGTTCGTTGACCCGTCCGGGACGCCGAGCTCGGCGAGCAGGCCGCGTACGCGCTGCTCGATGGCGTCCCGGATCGGGCGGACGGCGTCGACGCCCTGTCCCGCCGGGTCGTCGAGCCGCCAGTCCAGGTACCGCTTGCCGGGGAAGACGGGGCAGGTGTCCCCGCAGCCCATGGTGATGACCACGTCGGACGCCTGGACGGCCTCGGGGGTGAGGATCTTCGGGGTCTCGGCGGAGATGTCGATCCCGGTCTCGTTCATGGCCTCCACGACGGCCGGGTTCACCGTCTCGGCAGGCGCGGATCCCGCCGAGCGCACCTCGACCCGGCCCTCGGCGAGGCGGGTGAGGAAGGCGGCGGCCATCTGGGAGCGGCCGGCGTTGTGGACGCAGACGAACAGGACGGAGGGACGCGGGGCGGCAGCGCTCATGGTGGTGTCCTTGGAGAGCAGGGACGGACGGGGACGGGCGGGGACGGACGGGGATGGTCAGGAGGGGGCGACTTCGGGCTCGCCCTGCGGGACGACGCCGGGCGGGACGACGCCGGGCGGGACGACGCCGGGCGAGACCACACTGTGCGATTCGACGCCGTGCGCCGCACGAGCGGGACGTCCGTAGACGACCGCGACGACGCCCAGGCCGAGCGCGGCACCGAGCAACTGGGCCCCGATGAACGGTGTGACGGAGGCGGGGGCGATACCGGCGAAGGTGTCGGTGAAGGCCCGGCCGACGGTCACCGCGGGGTTGGCGAAGCTGGTCGAGGACGTGAACCAGTAGGCGGCCCCGATGTACGAGGCCACGGCGGCGGGGGCAAGGGCGGCGCGGCCGATGCGGCCCAGGCCGAGAACGAGCAGGATCAGCCCGGCGGTGGCGACGACCTCGCCCAGCCACAGGTGCCCGGCGAAGCGGTCATGGGTGGAGAACCGCACCAGCGGCTTCCCGAACATGGCGTCGGCCAGGACCGCGCCCCCGATCGCCCCGGCGACCTGCGCGGGCATGTACGCGGCGGCCTCCCGCCAGGTCGGGCCGGTGCCGTCGCGGCGGCCGGTGAACCAGACGGCGAGGGTGACGGCGGGGTTGAAGTGCGCGCCGGAGACCGGCCCGAGCAGCGTGATCAGCACGGCCAGGCCGAAGACGGTGGCGAGGGAGTTGGCGAGCAGTTGCACGCCGGCGTCGTGCGACAGCTGGGCGGCCTGGATCCCCGACCCGACGACCACGGCGACCAGGAGCCCGGTCCCGAGCGCTTCGGCGGCGACGCGGCGGCCGAGGGGCGGGGTCATGGGGTGGCTCCGGTGGCCGTCATGGCGGCTGTCCCGGCGGCGGACTCCGGCGCGCTCAGGAACGCGGCGATCCGGTCCAGGACGCCGGGCAGCACCCAGTAGTACACCCACGTTCCGCGGCGCTCGCAGTCGATGAGACCGGCCTGGCGGAGCAGCTTGAGGTGGTGGGAGATCGTCGGCTGCGACAGATCGAAGGCCGGGGTCAGCTCGCAGACGCAGACCTCGCCGCCCTCCCCGCGCGAGGCGATCATCGACAGCAGCCGCAGCCGCACCGGGTCACCCAGCGCCTTGAACACCTTCGCCAGCTCCCGGGCCCGTTCCTCGTCCAGGGGCGCGGCGGCCAGGCCCTCGCAGCAGGCGGCGTCCTGGCCGATCACCTCGAGCTCTTGTTTCGACATGCCTCTATGTTGACGTTTTTCGATTCAAGGCGCAAGGTTGAATCAATAGACATCAATACAGCCTGTCCGGAGGCGCCTGTCATGAGCGAACACTCCATCGAGTACTCCAGCGAGTACTCCACCGACCTGCGCGAAACCGTCCGCCGCCGATACGCGGAGGCAGCCGTGTCGGTCACCATGGGCGGCACCGGCTGCTGCGGCCCCGAGCCGGTCGAGGTCGACGAGAACTTCGGTTCCACCCTCTACGCCGCCGACGAGCGCGACGCCCTGCCCGCCGAAGCGGTCGCCGCCTCCCTCGGCTGCGGCAACCCCACCGCCGTCGCCGACCTCCGCACCGGTGAGCGCGTGCTCGACCTCGGCTCCGGCGGCGGCATCGACGTCCTGCTCTCCGCACGTCGCGTCGGCCCGGCCGGCAAGGCGTACGGACTGGACATGACCGACGAGATGCTCGAACTCGCCCTGGCCAACGCCGAGAAGGCGGGCGCGACGAACGTCGAGTTCCTCAAGGGCACCATCGAGGCCGTCCCGCTGCCCGCGAACACGATCGACGTGGTCATCTCCAACTGCGTGATCAACCTGTCCACCGACAAGCCGGCCGTGTTCGCCGAGACGTTCCGCGTACTGAGGCCCGGCGGCCGGATCGGCGTCTCCGACGTCATCGCCGACGACGCCCTCGCCCCCGCCCAGCGTGCCGAGCGCGGTGACTACGCCGGCTGCATCGCCGGCGCGCTGTCCTTCGCCGAGTACCGGCGGGGCCTGGAGGCCGCCGGATTCACCGACGTGGAGATCACCCCGACCCACGCGGTGGCCGACGGCATGCACTCGGCGATCGTCCGCGCGACCAAGCCGCGCTGACGGGCCGGTGCGGCGCTGACCGGCCGGTGCCGCACGCGGTCCGGCGTGCTCAGTCCTGTCGCCGATCGGGGGCGGCAGCGGGGTCGCCTGTGACCGGCGCCTCCTCGGTGGCGGCCCACGCGGCGAGCAGCTGGAGGGCGTCGTGGTCGGCGGAGCCGGGTGCCGCGCTGTAGGCGGTGAGGGTGAGGCCGGGCTGGGCGGGCAGTTCCATGGCGTCGAAGTCGAGGGTGAGGACACCGACCTCGGGGTGCCGGAAGGACTTGCGGCCGGTGTGGTGCAGGCGCACGTTGTGCCTGGCCCAGGCGGTGCGGAACTCCTCGCTGCGGGTGACGAGCTCGCCGATCAGGCCGGTCAGCTCGGTGTCGTGAGGGGCGCGTCCGGCCTCGGTCCGCAGCAGGGAGACGGTGGTGTGCAAGGACTCCTCCCAGTCGGGAAAGAAGTCGCGGCCACGGGCGTCGAGGAACTGGAACCGGGCGATGTTGACCGTCCGGGCGGTGCGGTCGGGGAACAGCGGGGAGTACAGGGCCCGGCCGAGGTGGTTGGTCGCGAGGATGTCCAGGCGGCCGTTGCGGATGAAGGCCGGGGAGTCGGTCATCGACGCCAGGACGCGCAGGACACTGTCCGGCAGAGGGCCGCGGGCACGTCCCTGGCGGCGGGCAGGGCGCTTGGCGGCGGCGCGGGCCAGGTCGAACAGATGGGCGCGCTCGGCGTCGTCGAGCTGGAGAGCCTTCGCCACGGCGTCCAGGACCTCTTCGGAGGCACCGCCGAGGTGACCGCGTTCGAGGCGGACGTAGTAGTCGATGCTGACGCCGGCGAGCAGCGCGACCTCTTCCCGGCGCAGTCCCGGCACCCGCCGATTGCCCCCGTAGGCGGGCAGCCCCGCCTGTCGCGGTGTGATCTTGGCCCGGCGGGATCTCAGAAACTCGCGGACGTCGCTCTCGGTACTCACACATTCCAGGCTAGGCCGGACGTCCCACGGCTGGGGGGCCCTGCCAGTACCTGTAACGGCAGCCCCTTCTCCACCACCCCGGACTGCGTTTTCCTCGATATCGGCGGCGGATCGAAACCCGCACAGTCCGTCTTGATCAAGGAGCAGTTCTGATGCCGAAGCAGTCCGCACCCCAGGAGCTGGCCGGGATCGCGCCCAAGCTCGTCGAGGTCACCGACGAGGTGTTGTTCGGTGACGTCTGGGAGCGGCCCGGGCTCTCCCCGCGCGACCGCAGCCTGGTGACCGTGAGCGTGCTGGCCGCCCTGTACCGCGGCGAGCAGCTCGGCTACCACCTCGGTGTGGCCCTGGACAACGGCCTGAGTACGGAGGAGTTGTCCGAGGCGATCACGCACCTGGCCTTCTACGCGGGCTGGCCCAACGCCATGACCGCGATCACCCGGCTCAAGCAGATCACCGACGAGCGAGACGTCTGACGAGACGCCTGACGAGACGCCTGACGAGACGCCTGACGACAGGAGCGAACCATGGAACACATCACCGACACCCCCACCCTCAAGGCCCCGGCCGAGCGCTTCACCGGCGACGTCTACCTCAACATGATCGAGACCCCCGCCGAACCGGCCCGCCTGGCCGCCGCCCTGGTCCGCTTCACCCCGGGCGCCCGCACCAACTGGCACTCCCATGCCCTGGGTCAGGTCCTGCACATCACCGACGGCGTCGGCCTGGTCGGCACCCGAGACGGCAACGTCATCCGCGTCACCGCCGGCGAAACCGTCAAGTGCCCTCCGAACGAAGAGCACTGGCACGGCGCCACCGACACCAACCTCCTGGCTCACATCGCCCTGGTCGTCGGCACCCCCTCGGGCGACGGCACGACCTGGCTGGAGCCGGTGACGAACGAGCAGTACGCGGCGGCCCTCGCCGCCGGGCTCACACGTTGAAGCGGAACTCCACCACATCCCCGTCCTGCATCACATACTCCTTGCCCTCCATGCGCGCCTTGCCCTTCGCGCGGGCCTCCGCCACCGAGCCCGTCTCCACCAGGTCGTCGAAGGAGATGACCTCCGCCTTGATGAAGCCCTTCTGGAAGTCGGTGTGGATGACGCCGGCCGCCTCGGGGGCCGTGGCGCCCTTCTTGATGGTCCAGGCGCGGGATTCCTTGGGGCCGGCCGTGAGGTAGGTCTGGAGGCCGAGGGTGTTGAAGCCGACGTGGGCGAGGGTGGCGAGGCCGGGCTCGTCCTGGCCGACGGACTGGAGGAGTTCGAGGGCCTCGTCCTCGTCGAGCTCGGCGAGGTCCGCCTCCAGCTTGGCGTTGAGGAAGATCGCCTCGGCGGGGGCGACCAGGGCCCGCTGCTCGTTCTTGAACTCCTCGTCGACCAGTTCGTCCTCGTCGACGTTGAAGACGTAGAGGAACGGCTTGGTGGTCAGCAGGTGCAGGTCGTGGAGCAGCTCGTTGCGCTCGCTGCCCTGGACGATCCCGTGCGCGAAGAGCGTGTCGCCCTTCTCCAGGATCTCCTTGGCCTCCTCGACGGCCTTGACCTTCGGGGCGATGTCCTTCTTGATGCGCGACTCCTTCTGGAGGCGCGGGAGGACCTTCTCGATGGTCTGGAGGTCCGCGAGGATCAGCTCGGTGTTGATCGTCTCGATGTCGTCCTTGGGCGAGACCTTGCCGTCCACGTGCACGACGTTCTCGTCCGCGAAGGCACGGATGACCTGGCAGATCGCGTCCGACTCGCGGATGTTCGCCAGGAACTTGTTGCCCAGGCCCTCACCCTCGGACGCGCCGCGCACGATGCCCGCGATGTCGACGAAGTCGACCGTGGCCGGGAGGACCTTCTCCGACTTGAAGATCTCGGCCAGCTTGCCGAGCCGCGGGTCGGGGACGCCGACGACGCCCACGTTCGGCTCGATGGTGGCGAACGGGTAGTTGGCCGCCAGCACGTCGTTCTTGGTCAGGGCGTTGAACAGGGTCGACTTGCCGACATTCGGCAGACCGACGATTCCGATCGTGAGCGACACGTTGCGACTTCCCGTGAGTGGAGAGGGCCAGGGGGCCAGGGGACCGGCCGATCCACCAGTCTACGGCGTACCCGCAACCGGCCCGGCGACCTGTCGAACGCTTGGCCAAGCCCCGGCCCACGGCGTGTCTGAGGGGCGATTCGGCACATTAAACGACCTACGTTGGTGCAGTGGAGCAATACAGGACGCGACCTGCCCGGTACGGACCGCGACGCGACCGGCCGAGGTCGTCCCTGCCGCCCCAGGCGAAACGGGGGGCGGAGAGTGAGGCGGCGGTACGGCGGACCGCGCCCGCTTCGGCGGCGCCCAGTGCGGGACGGCTGCCGAATCCCCGGCTGACCGGGCTGGGCAGCGGATTGTTCTGCGGAGTGGTGATGTTCCTGCTCGGCGGGCTGTGCTCACTGCTGTTCGGGGCGTCGCTGACGGCGTACGGCGTGCTGTTCGTGCCGGTGTGCGTGCTGACCGCCGTCTGGGTGCGGCGGGGGGATCTGATGATCGCGCCCGTCGTGGTGCCGATCGCGTTCGCCGTCGGGCTGCTGCCGATGGCCGGCGGCGACGGAGGGACCGGCGGCAGGCTGATGGGACTGGTGACAGCGCTCGCCACGCAGGCCGGGTGGCTGTACGGGGGGACGCTCGTCGCCGGGCTCATCGTCATCGTCCGGCGGATCCGGCTGGTGCACCGGCGACGGACGGCGGCTACAGGGCCCCGTCCGCCGGTGTGACACCTGCCGGGCCTAGTGCCCGGCCGCCCTCATCGCAGCCCCCACGATCCCCGCGTTGTTCTGCAGCTGTGCCGGGACGATCTCCGCCTTGATGCCCTCGATGTGGGGCAGGAACTTGTGGGACTTGCGGCTGACGCCGCCGCCGATGATGAACAGCTCCGGCGAGAACAGCATCTCGACGTGGGCGAGGTACTTGCGCACGCGGTGCGACGCCCAGTGCTCCCACGTCATGTCGTGGTCCTCCCGGGCCTTGCTGGAGGCCCGCTTCTCCGCGTCGTGCCCGTCCAGCTCCAGATGGCCGAGCTCGGTGTTGGGGACGAGGACGCCGTCGACGAAGAGCGCGCTGCCGATGCCCGTGCCGAGAGTGAGCACGATCACCGTGCCGTGGCGGCCGCGGCCGGCGCCGAAGTGCATCTCGGCGATGCCCGCCGCGTCCGCGTCGTTCACCACCGTCACCGGCAGGCCGCCCAGCCGCTGGCCGAGCAGCGCGCGGGCGTCGGTGTCGATCCAGCTGTCGTCGACGTTGGCCGCCGTACGGATCACGGCCCCGTCGGTGACCACGCCGGGGAAGGTGACCCCGATCGGCCCCGTCCAGCCGAAGTGGTCGACGACCTCCTTGACGCCGTCGGCCACCCCGTCGGGCGTGGCCGGGTGCGGGGTGAGGACCTTGTGGCGCTCCTGCGCCAGGTCACCCTTGTCCAGGTCCACCGGGGCGCCCTTGATCCCGGAACCGCCGATGTCCACACCGAAGATCTGCATGGCCCTACGTTACGACGAACGACTGACAGTCACAGGCCGGACGGCGGTCGCTGCCCGGCCCGTTCGCGATCACTCCCCGGAATTTTCACCGGTCCCGGCCCCGGTCTCGCTTCCGGCCTCGCCCGCACCCGCCCCGCCGCGCTCGGCGGCCAGCGTCGCCGCCTCCTCGCGCAGGTCGCGGCGCAGCTCCTTCGGCAGGGAGAACGTGATGGACTCCTCGGCCGCCTTGACGAGCTCGACGTCCTCGAAGCCGCGCTGCGAGAGCCACTCCAGGACCTGCTCGACCAGGACCTCCGGGACGGAGGCACCCGAGGTGACACCGACCGTGGAGACGCCCTCCAGCCAGGACTCGTCGATCTCGTCGGCGAAGTCCACGAGGTACGCCTCGCGCGCACCGGCGTTCTTGGCGACCTCCACGAGCCGCACGGAGTTGGAGGAGTTGCGGGAGCCGACGACGATCACCAGCTCCGACTCGGCGCCCATCTGCTTCACGGCCAGCTGACGGTTCTGCGTGGCGTAGCAGATGTCGTCGCTGGGCGGGGAGATGAGCTGCGGGAACTTCTCCTGCAGCGCGTCGACGGTCTCCATGGTCTCGTCGACGGACAGCGTGGTCTGGGAGAGCCAGACGACCTTGGACGGGTCGCGGACCTCGACCTTCGCGACATCGCTCGGCCCGTCGACGAGCTGGATGTGGTCGGGGGCCTCGCCGGAGGTGCCGATGACCTCCTCGTGGCCCTCGTGGCCGATCAGGAGGATGTCGTAGTCGTCGTTGGCGAAGCGGACGGCTTCCTTGTGGACCTTGGTGACCAGGGGGCAGGTGGCGTCGATGGTGGCGAGGCGGCCGCGCTCGGCCTCCTCGTGGACGACAGGGGCAACGCCGTGGGCGGAGAACATGACGATGTTCCCCGGGGGCACTTCCTCCGTCTGCTCGACGAAGATCGCGCCCTTCTTCTCCAGGGTCTGCACGACGTACTTGTTGTGGACGATCTCATGCCGGACGTAGACCGGAGCCCCGTACTGCTCCAGCGCTTTCTCGACGGCGATGACGGCGCGGTCCACACCCGCGCAGTAGCCACGGGGGGCGGCGAGCAGGACACGGCGGCCAGGCGAAGCAGACATGCCTCCCATCGTAAGGCCGCGTTCGGCGGGTCAAAGATCGCGTCCGCGCGGAGTCCCCGGGAAGACTGACAGGGCGCGAGCTGAGTGACGCGGGCGGAGGGGCAGCGGAGGGGACACGATGCCGGAGACCGGGACGGCGGCGGCCCCCGCGGCCGGCGGGGAACACACGCTGCGGCGCAGACGTACCTGGTGGCGCTGCTGGAGCCGGTGTCGTCGGCGCGGCTGGCTGCGGAGCCGGGACGGCAGGGGTCGGCGTTCTACGACGCCGTGGACGCCTCGGTCGGCACCTGGCTGCACGACCTGGTCGCGGTGAGCAAGGCGATCGGTGCCGCGTTCGCCGCGCTGGCCGGGCAGGCCGCGGCGGGGCGGCTGCTGTTCGCGATGGGGCGCGACCGGCGGCTGCCGCGGGTCCTGTCGCGGACGGACGCCGGGGTGCCCCGGGTGGCCTTGCTGTGCGCGGCCGTGGTCACGCTGGTGGCGGCGGTGTGGGCGGCACGGCGGGACGACGGCATGGACCACCTGGTGTGGGTGGTCGATGTCGGCGCGCTGACCGCTTTCACGCTGCTGCACGCGAGCGTGGTGGGCTGGTTCGCGGTACGGCGCCGGGGAGGGCCCGTGAGCTGGTGGCGGCACGTCCTGGTGCCGGTGGCGGGAGCGGCGATCACCGTCGCCGTGATCGTGGAGGCGTCGGAGACCGCGCAGGTCGTCGGGGCGGTGTGGCTGGCGCTCGGGCTGGTGGTGCCGGCGGTGCAGGGCGGCCGGCGGGACGCGCCGTCCTCGCCGGGTGCGTGAAGAACACCTCACCGAGCGGTTGAGCGGCGTTGTCAGCGGCGCCCACTACTCTCGCGGGCATGGCTGTGAACACGTCCGCGGAATCCCCGCTCCCCGTCGGTGAGGTGTCGCGGCTCATCGGGGGATGGATCGACCGGCTCGGGGCCGTGTGGGTCGAGGGGCAGATCACTCAGTTGTCGCGGCGGCCGGGCGCCGGTGTGGTGTTCCTGACGCTGCGTGACCCGTCGTACGACATCTCCGTCGGCGTCACCTGCTACCGGCAGGTGTTCGACGCCGTCGCGGATGTGGTGAGTGAGGGCGCCCGGGTCGTCGTCCTCGCCAAGCCGGAGTGGTACGCCCCGCGGGGGCAGCTGTCGCTGCGGGCCGCCGAGATAAGGCCCGTCGGCGTCGGTGAGCTGCTCGCGCGTCTGGAGCAGCTGAAGAAGGCCCTCGCGCGCGAGGGGCTGTTCGCGCCGGAGCGGAAGAAGCCGCTGCCGTTCCTGCCGCAGCTCGTGGGGCTGGTCTGCGGACGGGCCTCGGCCGCCGAGCGTGACGTCCTGGAGAACGCCCGGCACCGCTGGCCCGCCGTCCGCTTCGAGGTGCGCAACGTCGCCGTGCAGGGCGTGCACGCCGTTCCGCAGGTCGTGCAGGCCGTGAAGGAGCTCGACGCGATCGAGGACGTGGACGTGATCATCGTCGCGCGGGGCGGCGGCAGTGTGGAGGACCTGCTGCCGTTCTCCGACGAGCAGCTGATCCGGACGGTCTCCCAGTGCCGTACGCCCGTGGTGTCCGCGATCGGGCACGAGCCCGACAACCCGCTTCTCGACCATGTCGCCGACCTGCGCGCCTCCACCCCGACCGACGCGGCCAAGAAGGTCGTACCGGACGTCGGCGAGGAGTACGAGCGGGTGCGGCTGCTGCGGGACCGGGCGCGGCGGTGCGTGGCGGCGCTGGTCGAACGGGAGGAGCGTGGCCTGGCCCACGCCCTCGCGCGGCCGTCGATAGAGGACCCGCACCGGATGATCGACGAGCGCGCCGACCATGTCGCGGACCTGCTCGACCGGGGCCGGCGCTGTCTGCGGCACCAGCTCGACCGGGCCGACTCGGAGCTGACGCACACGCACGCGCGCGTGGTGGCCCTCTCCCCCGCCGCGACCCTGAAGCGCGGGTACGCCGTGCTGCAGAAGGCGGACGGGCACGCCGTCCGCGACCCCGGCGAGGTGGAGGCCGGCGAGACGCTGCGCGCCCGGGTCTCCGAGGGCGAGTTCTCCGTACGAGTGGACACATAGGGTGGGTGGATGACCAGCGAGGTTGATGAGGCGCCGGACATGACCGAGGCGCTCGGGTACGAGCAGGCACGGGACGAACTGATCGAGGTCGTCCGGCGCCTGGAGGCGGGCGGTACGACGCTGGAGGAGTCCCTCGCGCTCTGGGAGCGCGGCGAGGAGCTGGCCAAGGTCTGCCGGCGCTGGCTGGACGGGGCGCGGGCGCGGCTGGACGCGGCGCTGGCCGAGGAGGCCACGGAGGACGAGGACACCGAGTAGACCGGGCCTCGGCCGCTGGATGCGGGGTGCGGGGTGCGGGGTGACACACGACACCCTCAGGTTAGTTGAACGTTGAACTTCACTGGCGTACGGTCGAAGACGTCAGCCGATCTTCCGGACCGACCGTCGCGAGAAAGTGCATCCATGTCCCTCGTTCTTGACCCCGCCGCCCAGGACCTGCTGTTCCGTGAGGCCCGCACCGCCAA
Organism: Streptomyces sp. NPDC057002; assembly: GCF_042673825.1. Taxonomy (NCBI): domain Bacteria; kingdom Bacillati; phylum Actinomycetota; class Actinomycetes; order Kitasatosporales; family Streptomycetaceae; genus Streptomyces; species Streptomyces sp. NPDC057002. The sequence goes on along the minus strand of NZ_JBHURZ010000003.1, from coordinate 863,909 downwards.
CGCCTTCACCGACGAGCCGGTGACCGATGAGCAGGTGCAGGCGATCTACGACCTGGTCAAGTACGGTCCGACGGCCTTCAACCAGACCCCGCTGCGCATCACGCTGGTCCGCTCCCCCGAGGCCCGTGAGCGCCTCGTGCCGCACCTGGCCGAGGGCAACCGCGCCAAGACGGCGGGCGCCCCGCTGGTCGCGATCCTCTCCGCGGACAACGAGTTCCACGAGGAGCTGCCGCACCTCTTCCCCGCCGCGCCGCAGATCAAGGACGTCTTCTTCACCGAGCGCCCGGTCCGCGAGAACGCCGCCGGGCTGAACGCCGCCCTCCAGGCCGCGTACTTCATCGTCGGCGTCCGCGCCGCCGGTCTCGCCGCCGGCCCGATGACCGGCTTCGACTTCGAGGGCGTGCGCAAGGAGTTCCTGGACGACGACCACACCCCGCTGATGATCGTCAACATCGGCCGTCCGGGCCCGGACGCCTGGTACCCGCGCTCCCCGCGCCTGGAGTTCGACCAGGTCGTCACCACGGTCTGAGCCCTCCCGACCACGGACAAGGCCCCCGGCACTCCGCCGGGGGCCTTCGCCGTGCCTACGCGGGTACGCGGCTCACTTGGTCCGCAGCGACTCCGCCATCTTCGACAGCTGCGCGAACGACGCGGTGCCCGTCACGACGGTCGTGGAGCCCTTGGCGCCCTCGAGGACCAGCGCGTCGTACCGGCCGCCCTCGTAGCGGGTCCACGTCCGGCCGGCGATCTTCTCGGTCTGCTCGGTCTCCCGTGCGCCCTGGGTCGCCTCGTCGAGGAAGACCGGGCGCCGCTGAGTGGACTGCTCGACCGCCACGTACTCCCCCTCGGGATCATGGAAACCGAGGTGCCAGGTGTCGAAGTCGTCACCCCGGTAGCGGACGGAGGTGGCCTTCCATGCATCGGCCAGGCCCTCGGGCGCGGCCACGGGGTACGGAGCGGCGCGGCGTGCCGTCAGCAGTTCGACCCGGTAGTCGACCACCTTGGTGTCGGGCGGGGTGTCGTCGTGCGGGATGAAGAGGTACACGAAGCCCGCCACGAGGACGATGACGCCCATCGAGAGGATCATGTCCCGCGCCGTTTTCTGCTTGCCGTTCGTGCCTGCCACGCCCCCTATCGTCGCAGGTCTCCGGAGCGCTCATCCGTGGGGGCCCCTGCTCATTTTGCGCACTCGGAGATAGAGTCGGGCGACAAAGCCCTCATCCGGCCGTCGTCGTACAGAAAGGTGCGCTCCGATGACCGAGCATCATCACTTGCCGTCCGAACTTGATGTGCCCTCCGAGGCCCCCGACCGCAACCTCGCCCTGGAACTGGTCCGGGTGACCGAGGCGGCGGCGATGGCCGCGGGCCGTTGGGTGGGGCGCGGTGACAAGAACGGCGCCGACGGTGCCGCGGTGCGCGCCATGCGGACCCTCGTCTCCACCGTCTCGATGAACGGCGTCGTCGTCATCGGCGAGGGCGAGAAGGACGAAGCCCCCATGCTGTTCAACGGGGAGCGCGTCGGGGACGGGACCGGGCCCGAGTGCGACATCGCCGTGGACCCGATCGACGGCACCACGCTTACCGCGAAGGGCATGACGAACGCGATCGCGGTGCTGGCCGCTGCCGAGCGCGGCTCCATGTTCGACCCGTCGGCGGTCTTCTACATGGACAAGCTCGTCACCGGCCCCGAGGCGGCCGACTTCGTCGACATCAACGCGCCGGTATCGGTGAACATCCGCCGCGTCGCCAAGGCCAAGCGGTCCGCGCCCGAGGACGTGACGGTGGTGATCCTGGACCGGCCGCGGCACGAGGGCATCATCAAGGAGATCCGTGAGGCCGGTGCGCGGATCAGGCTGATCTCCGACGGCGACGTGGCCGGCTCGATCCTGGCCCTGCGCGAGGGCACGGGCGTCGACCTGCTGCTCGGCATCGGCGGTACGCCGGAGGGCATCATCTCGGCCTGCGCGGTGAAGTGCCTGGGCGGCACGATCCAGGGCAAGCTGTGGCCCAAGGACGACGAGGAGCGGCAGCGGGCGCTCGACGCCGGGCACGATCTGGACCGGGTGCTGACCACCGAGGATCTGGTCACCGGCGAGAACGTGTTCTTCGTGGCGACCGGGATCACGGACGGGGAGCTGCTGCGGGGGGTTCGCTACCGGGCGGAGACCGCCACGACCGACTCGATCGTGATGCGGTCGCGGTCCGGCACGGTCCGCAGAATCGATTCCGAGCACCGGCTGAGCAAGCTGCGGGCGTACAGCGCGATCGACTTCGACAAGGGGAAGTAGCCCCACGCCCCGAAGGATCCGCCTACCTCGAGGGATCCGCTGAAAAAGAGGGCGCCCCCGGTGCGGTGGGGGCGCCCTCTTCCGCTGTCGCTCAGCCTGCCGCGGCTATGCGGTCCGACGAGCGGGCCGCCTTCTTCAGCTCAAGGTCGCGACGGCGCCGCCGGGCCAGGACCACGCGGCGTTCCGCGGCGGTGAGGCCGCCCCAGACGCCGTACGGCTCGGGCTGGAGCAGGGCGTGTTCGCGGCATTCGACCATCACCGGACAGCGGGCGCAGACCCGCTTCGCCGCCTCCTCGCGGGAGAGCCGGGCCGCGGTGGGCTCCTTGGAGGGAGCGAAGAACAGGCCCGCTTCATCCCGCCGGCACACTGCCTCGGTGTGCCACGGGGCGTCTTGATCCCTGTCTCGCGCTGGCACCCGCGGGGCCGGAACGGCAGCTACCTGCAGGGACGAATGCGGCGGTTGCAGCACGGTCTACTCCTGACGACGGCTTCGCGAGCGAGAGACGATGCAGCAAGGCCTACCCGCTGTACGCGCGCCTATGCACTGAGTTCCGAACCGCTGGTTTCGCCCCGTTCGCAGGGTCCGTGGGGCCGTGCCAGGGGTGCCCCGATTTGCTCCGAACCCGGGGCGGATTCGCGACTGTCAATGATCCAGGTGCTTGCGCAAACTCTTGTCGACCTTGCGCTGCACCCGGTCCAGGATGTCCGCGACGAACTTGCCGCGCTTGGGTCGCGCCTCGACGCTGCCCAGGACGGCCCAGCCGTCCACGTAGACGACGGGGGCCTCCGGGTCGTCCGAGTCGAGGGTGTCCACCTCGAAGCTGCCGAGCACGCCGCCGCCCATGCCGCGCAGCGACACATTCTCCGGGACACGGATGTCGACGCTGCCGAAGACCGCGAACGACTTGATCACGACCTGCTGGTGGTCGAAGAGGGCCTCGCTGAGGTCTATCTCGACACTGCCGAAGATCGCGTACGCGTGGATACGGCGGCCCGCGCGCCAGCGGCCCTTGCGGACGGCGCCGCTGAAGACCGCGACCACGTTGTCGTCGGGGTCCATCGGGATGGCGCCGGCGGTGGGGCGGTACGGGGCGGGGGCGGGGGACGCTGCCGGGCCCCGGCGGTGGGCGGCGGGCAGGTCCCGTATGAACACCTCCAGCTCGCCGACCGTCTTGGCGCGCAGCACCCCGTCGACACGCTCGGCGTGCTCGTCCGCGGTGAGACGGCCCTCGGCGAGGGCGTCGTGCAGGATGTCGGCGATGCGGTCGCGCTCCGCGTCGGAGGCACGGAACTCGGAGCCGGCGGGCGCGGCCTGCTTCTGAAGGTCCTGCTTCTGAAGGTCCACGGCAGCAGCATACCGAAACGCGATAGATCGCGACACCCCTCGCCCCTGTCCTTTGCGAGCCCCTGACCACGACCCGACCGTGACGAACTGAGCCTTACCTCACAAGCTCGCTGTCGGAGGCAGGTTCTACGCTGGTGGGCGCTCGCCAAAGGAGGCGGGTCGCGTCTGTCGAGTGAGGAATGGGCGAGATGCCTGAGTTCGCGTACACCGATCTGCTCCCCCAAGGGGAGGACACCACGCCGTACCGGCTGGTGACCTCCGAGGGTGTCTCCACGGTCGAGGGGCCGGACGGGCGGACCTTCCTCAAGGTGGAGCCTCAGGCGCTGCGCAAGCTCGCCGAGGAGGCGATCCACGACATCCAGCACTACCTGCGCCCGGCCCACCTCACGCAGCTGCGCCGCATCATCGACGACCCGGAGGCGTCCGGCAACGACAAGTTCGTGGCGCTGGACCTGCTGAAGAACGCGAACATCGCGGCCGCGGGCGTCCTCCCCATGTGCCAGGACACCGGCACGGCGATCGTCATGGGCAAGCGCGGGCAGAACGTGCTCACGGAGGGCGGCGACGAGGCGGCCCTGTCGCGCGGCATCTACGACGCGTACCAGAACCTCAACCTGCGGTACTCGCAGATGGCCCCGCTGACCATGTGGGACGAGAAGAACACGGGCTCCAACCTCCCGGCGCAGATCGAGCTGTACGCGACCGACGGGGGCGCCTACAAGTTCCTCTTCATGGCCAAGGGCGGCGGCTCGGCCAACAAGTCGTTCCTGTACCAGGAGACGAAGGCCGTTCTGAACGAGGCCTCCATGATGAAGTTCCTGGAGGAGAAGATCCGCTCGCTGGGGACGGCCGCCTGCCCGCCGTACCACCTGGCGATCGTGGTCGGCGGTACGTCCGCCGAGTACGCGCTGAAGACGGCGAAGTACGCCTCCGCGCACTACCTGGACGAGATCCCCTCGGAGGGCTCGGAGCTCGGGCACGGCTTCCGGGACGAGGACCTGGAGCAGAAGGTCTTCGAGCTGACGCAGAAGATCGGGATCGGGGCGCAGTTCGGCGGCAAGTACTTCTGCCACGACGTGCGCGTGGTGCGGCTGCCGCGGCACGGGGCGTCCTGCCCGGTCGCCATCGCGGTGTCCTGCTCCGCCGACCGCCAGGCCGTCGCGCAGATCACGGCCGAGGGCGTCTTCCTGGAGCAGCTGGAGAAGGACCCGGCGCGGTTCCTGCCGGAGACGACGGACGAGCAGCTCGACGAGTCCTCCGACGTCGTCAAGATCGACCTGAACCAGCCGATGGACGAGATCCTGGCCGAGCTCACGAAGTACCCGGTCAAGACCCGGCTCTCGCTGACCGGCCCGCTGGTCGTGGCCCGTGACATCGCGCACGCCAAGATCAAGGAGCGCCTTGACGCGGGCGAGGAGATGCCGCAGTACCTGAAGGACCACCCGGTGTACTACGCGGGTCCCGCGAAGACGCCGGAGGGGTACGCGTCGGGCTCCTTCGGCCCGACGACGGCCGGCCGTATGGACTCCTACGTGGAGCAGTTCCAGGCGGCGGGCGGCTCCAAGGTGATGCTGGCGAAGGGCAACCGCAGCAAGCAGGTCACGGACGCCTGCGGCAGCCACGGCGGCTTCTACCTCGGCTCCATCGGCGGCCCGGCCGCCCGCCTCGCCCAGGACTGCATCAAGAAGGTCGAGGTCGTCGAGTACGAGGAGCTCGGCATGGAGGCGGTCTGGAAGATCGAGGTCGAGGACTTCCCGGCGTTCATCGTCGTCGACGACAAGGGCAACGACTTCTTCCAGGACCCGGCCCCGGCGCCGACCTTCACCAGCATTCCGGTGCGGGGCCCAGGGCTGGCGTAGTGCATCGGGGGCGGCGCGGATCCGTCTCGCCCCCGCCCGGGGCTCCGGCGCCGGCGGTCACCGCCATTCCGGTACGGGACCCCGGACTCGCCTGAGAACAAGGGTGACGGTTCGCCCCCACGGGGAACAGTGGTCGCGTCGCGGACGCTGTGCCACGTGGAGGTGATCGTCGATGACCGACGAGCAGGACAGGACCGAGTACCGCATCGAGCACGACTCCATGGGCGAGGTGCGGGTGCCCGCCCACGCCAAGTGGCGGGCCCAGACCCAGCGGGCCGTGGAGAACTTCCCCGTCTCCGGGCAGCGCATCGAGCGGGCGCACATCGAGGCGCTGGCCCGGATCAAGGGGGCCGCGGCCAAGGTCAACGCCGAGCTCGGGGTCCTGGACAAGGAGATCGCCGAGGCGATCCAGGCGGCCGCCGCCGAGGTGGCCGAGGGGAAGTGGGACGAGCACTTCCCGGTCGATGTGTTCCAGACCGGGTCCGGGACCTCGTCCAACATGAACACCAACGAGGTCATCGCCACCCTGGCCACCGAGCGGCTGGGCAGGAGCGTGCATCCCAACGACCACGTCAACGCCTCCCAGTCGTCGAACGACGTCTTCCCCTCGTCGATCCATATCGCCGCCACCGCCGCCGTCATCCGCGATCTCGTCCCCGCCCTGGAGCACCTTTCGGCCTCTCTCGCGCGCAAGGCCGAGGAGTTCGCCGATGTCGTGAAGTCGGGGCGGACCCATCTGATGGACGCCACCCCCGTGACGCTGGGCCAGGAGTTCGGCGGATACGCCGCCCAGGTGCGGTACGGCATCGAGCGGCTCGAGGCGTCCCTCCCCCGGCTCGCCGAACTGCCCCTCGGCGGCACGGCCGTCGGCACCGGCATCAACACCCCGCCCGGTTTCTCCGCCGCCGTGATCGAGGAGATCGGCCGGACGACCGGGCTGCCGGTCACCGAGGCCCGTGACCACTTCGAGGCGCAGGGCGCCCGGGACGGCATCGTCGAGACCAGCGGGCAGCTGCGGACCATCGCGGTCGGGCTGACGAAGATCGCCAACGATCTGCGGTGGATGTCCTCGGGACCGCGCACCGGCCTCGCCGAGATCGCCCTGCCCGACCTCCAGCCCGGCTCCTCGATCATGCCCGGCAAGGTGAATCCGGTCATTCCGGAGGCCGTGCTGATGGTCGCCGCCCAGGTCGTCGGGAACGACGCGACCGTGGCCACGGCGGGCGCCGCCGGCAACTTCGAGCTCAATGTCATGCTGCCGGTCATCGCGAAGAACGTCCTGGAGTCGATCCGGCTGCTCACCAACGTCTCGCGGCTGCTCGCCGACCGGACCGTGGACGGCGTCACGGCGAACCGTGAGCGGGCGCGGGAGTACGCCGAGTCCTCCCCCTCCGTCGTCACACCGCTCAACAAGTACATCGGGTACGAGGAGGCCGCGAAGGTCGCCAAGAAGGCACTGGCCGAGCGCAAGACCATCCGTCAGGTCGTCCTGGACGGCGGGTACGTGGAGCGCGGCGATCTGACCGGGGAGCAGCTCGACGAGGCACTGGATGTCCTGCGGATGACACACCCGTGACGATTCGAGGAGCGAGTACGCCCGGCGCGTGAACCATGACACGCGCCGCAGCGTCGTATGCCTATGGCACCTAATATCTGTGCATGGCAGAGGGTGGAGCGGTGAGACGCGTGGAAACGGGTGGTGCGGCAGGCTTCTGGGCTCCAGGGAGCCGGATCCTGTGGCGGTACCGGGAGAACGGCGGCGCGCATCTGCACATCGTGCGTCCCGTCACCGTCGTACGGGACGACGCGGATCTGCTCGCCGTGTGGCTGGCGCCCGGCACCGAATGCGTGAAGCCCGTGCTCGCCGACGGCACCCCCGTGCACCTGGAGCCGCTGGAGTCGCGCTACACCAAGCCGCGCACCGTGCAGCGCGACCGGTGGTTCGGTACGGGTGTCCTGAAGCTGGCCCGGCCCGGCGAGCCCTGGTCGGTGTGGCTGTTCTGGGATCCGGGCTGGCAGTTCAAGAACTGGTACGTGAACCTGGAGGAGCCGCTGGCCCGTTGGGAGGGCGGCGTGGACTCCGTGGACCATTTCCTGGATATTTCCGTGCATCCGGACCGAAGTTGGCACTGGCGGGACGAGGACGAGTTCGCCCAGGCCCGGCGGGACGGGTTGATGGACGACCAACAGGCGGAAAAGGTACGAACGGCGGGGCAGGCCGCGGTGGAGGTGATCCGCGCGTGGGGGCCTCCGTTCTCGGAAGGCTGGCAGCACTGGCGCCCGGATCCGTCCTGGGCGGTACCGTCACTGCCGGAGGACTGGGATCGTACGCCCGCGCATGTGTCCTCATGAGACCCTTGATGCGCCCCCGGGCAAGAAACGTAGGATCGTCCTCCGCAAGGGCGCGCGGCGGCAACTACCGGAGCACGCGCTGGGCTTGACCGATCGTCACCGAGGGGCGGCAGGACGTGAGCGAGGGGTACGAGGGCAACACCGGCAGGGCCTGCTCCACGGGCCCTGGGGGCCATCAGCGGGCCCCTGAGGGCCGCAGACGGTCCGCCGGTGGCACAGAAACAACCTCTGACCACGCGGGAATTCCGTTCCTGGGGCACGTATTCCGGGTATCGGAGTTTCGGCGGGACCACCTGCACCTCTGGCGTGCAGCCCCGGACGGACGGATTCGACACGCGTGACGGAGCAGCCGACCTCCTTCGAACGCCCGCAGACGGGCATCGACCCCGCGGATCCCCGCGGGGCGCTCGCGCATACCTCGACACCGGCGCGCACGCCCGGCTCGGGCGCCTTACCGGTACAGGGCCGCTCAGGCGGCGACGTCACCGTTCCGGTCACGACGGCGCACACCACGCCGGGCACCTCGGAGCCGGGCACCTCCACGCCGTTCGGCAAGGGCAAGGACACCGTGAGCGACCCCGCCTCCGAGCACTCCCAGCCGGGTGCCGAGCAGACCGCCGAGCGCGAGACCCCGCGGCCGCGCCCCTCCCCCGAGGGCATTCCGGTCCAGCCGGCCGACGAGCAGGACCGGCCGGCGCCGAATGCCGAGGGGCAGGAGCGCCGCAGCGGCCAGAGCCTGCCGCCGGGCCGGCCCACGCCGATGCGGCGGGACGGCGACCGGCTCCGGTTCGTCGGCGCCGCCACCCGGCGGATCGCCCGCGGCATCGATCTCGACGAGATCGTGATGGGGCTGTGCCGGGCCACCGTGCCCACCTTCTCCGACGCGATCCTGGTCTATCTGCGCGACCCGCTGCCCGTCGGCGACGAGCGGCCCACCGGCCCGCTGGTGCTGCGGCTGCGCCGCACCGACCGGATACCGGCGGAGCGCGACACCGAGAACGGCTTCCAGCCGGCCACCCAGCCCGAACCGGACGAGCTGGACACGGTCGGCGCGGAGCTGTGCGAAGTGCGGCCCGGCAGCGCGCTCGCCGAGGTCCTGCGGGGCGTGCGCCCGGTTTTCACCGACGCTCCCGCGGCCCGCGCCGCGCTGCCCGAACTGCTCGGGGAGGGCGGCGAATTCGCCGTGCCGGACGGACAGCGGGCGATCCTCGCCCCGCTGCGCGGCCGGCGCCGGGTCATCGGCGCCGCCCTGTTCCTGCGCCGCCCCGAACGCATCGCCTTCGAACCGGACGACCTGCTGGTGGCCGCCCAGCTGGCCACGCACAGCGCCCTGGGCATCGACAAGGCCGTGCTGTACGGCCGCGAGGCGTACATCGCGGACGAGCTGCAGCGCACCATGCTGCCCGAGACGCTGCCCCGCCCCACCGGTGTGCGGCTCGCCTCCCGCTATCTGCCGGCGGCGGAGACGGCACGCGTCGGCGGTGACTGGTACGACGCGATCCCGCTGCCCGGCAGCCGGGTCGCCCTGGTCGTCGGTGACGTCATGGGCCACTCCATGACCTCGGCCGCCATCATGGGCCAGCTGCGCACCACCGCCCAGACCCTCGCGGGCCTCGACCTGCCGCCGCAGGAGGTCCTGCACCACCTCGACGAACAGGCCCAGCGCCTCGGCGTGGACCGCATGGCGACCTGCCTCTACGCGGTCTACGACCCGGTATCGCACCGCATCACCATCGCCAACGCCGGCCACCCGCCGCCCGTCCTGCTCCATCTGGGCGGCCGCGCGGAGGTGCTGCGGGTGCCGGCCGGCGCCCCCATCGGGGTCGGCGGCGTCGACTTCGAGGCGGTGGAACTGGACGCGCCCGCCGGCGCGACCCTGGTGCTGTACACCGACGGCCTGGTGGAGTCGCGCCTCAGGGACGTGTGGACCGGCATCGAGCAGCTGCGCGAGAAGCTCGCCGCGACCGCGCAGCTCACCGGTCCCGACCATCCGCCGCCCCTGGAGGCGCTCTGCGACGAGGTGCTCGACATGCTCGGCCCGGGCGACCGGGACGACGACATCGCGCTGCTCGCCGCCCGCTTCGACGGGATCGCGCCCAGCGACGTGGCGTACTGGTTCCTGGAGCCGGAGGACGCCGCCCCCGGCCGGGCCCGCCGGCTGGCCCGGCGCGCGCTGCAGCGCTGGGGCCTCGAGGAACTCAGCGACTCCGTCGAGCTGCTGGTCAGCGAGGTCGTCACCAACGCCGTGCGGTACGCCTCCCGGCCGGTCACGGTGCGGCTGCTGCGGACGGATGTCCTGCGCTGTGAGGTGGGGGACGACGTCCCGCAGCTGCCGCGCCTGCGGCAGGCCCGCGCCACCGACGAGGGCGGACGCGGGCTGTATCTGGTGAACCGGCTGGCCCGGCGCTGGGGTGCCACGCGGCTGAGCACGGGCAAGGTGGTCTGGTTCGAGCTGAACCGGGGCTGAGCGCGCACACGGCACGGGCCGGTCCCCGCACCGCGGGGACCGGCCCGTCGTCGTAGCCCGTCACACCGTGCGGGCCACCGTTCGGTTCAGGACTGCTGCCGGGCGAGGCGTTCGGCGGAACGCTTCCGCGAGGGCTGGAGCGGGTCGGCGCCGGAACCGGCGCCCTTGCCGGGAGCCCATTCCCAGCCTTGGATCTTCGCCGCGGTCGCCGCCAGCCGGGCGTCACCGGGCTCGACGTCGAGGTAGAACAGCGCCTCGTCCGGGTGCTTGTCGTCCCCGCCCCACCGGACCACGCCGTCGCACTCGGCGAGGATGTCCCGGATCACCACCGTCTGCTGCGGGAAGAAGCCGCCCCGCACCCCGGAGGGGTAGTAACCCGGCCGGATCTGCACGGCCGTGCCGGAGGCCTGGTTCGACTCGGCCAGGCCCTTGCGTACCGCCGAGGGCCGGCGCCAGCCGGTGACGTCGCCCCGGCGGAGTTCGTCGATCTCGTAGTGGAAGCGGCGGATCACATGGACGAGGACGGTCTCGACATCGCCCATGCGGGTCTGGACGCCGTCGACGGGAGTGCCGGGGACGGGTCTGGTGTAGATGTGCCCGCGGTCGTCCGCGGTCCTCTCCATCTCCCAGCCGTTCGTCGACGGGACACCGGTCAGGAGTCGCTTGTTGCGTTCCTGCGCCTTGCGTACCGCCTCCCGGACCTTGTCCGGATCCGGGCCCGGGGACGCGGCCCGGGCGGGAGAGGAGAGCAGTGAGGAGCCGAGGGCCGCGCCCGCGGCGATGAAGGCGGCACGGCGCAGCGCACTTCGGCGGGACAGGTCGGTTGTCACGTGTCGGTGTCCTTCTTGTGGTGGGCGATGGCGAGTCCGGTGAAGACAAGGGAGCAGACCCCGAGTACGGCGACTGCCGGGTTGATGTACGAGGGGATGAGGGCCTCGACGACACGCCCGTCGCTGGTTCGGCAACCGAAGTGCAACGGGACGAAACTCGGCGCGTAGCCACTGAGCTTGTCCCCGACCGAGTCGCGGCAGGCCTGGGACCGGGCGTAGTCGTCGAGGAGGAACAGATGGAGGAGTCCCCATGTGTACATGGCGATCGTCGCGTCCCAGGCCAGCACGGCGGCGGACCGGGCCGTGAACGTCTCCTTCCTCCGCGCGGCTCGTATCAGGCGTTTGATCCCGTGGACGGTGAGGGGCAGCACCGTGATGAGGCAGGCCAGGAGCAGCACCAGCAACAGCGCGCCGTCGTGGGCGGCGTAGGGCTCGTCTCCCGACATGTGTGCTCCCCTGCTAGTAGTTGCGGGAGATGGAGTTGTACTTCTCCATCACGTAGTACAGCCCCATCCGCTTCTTGGCCTCCGTCATCGCGGGCTCGCCGGGGCCCTGGTACCGGCGGAGGACCTCGTAGATCTCGGTGTCCGTGTAGCCGAGGGTCGGCTTGCGCAGGGCCGGGGAGTCGTCGTCGCCGCCGGGCTTACCGTCGATGTCCCACATGTGGATGATGGCGACGCTGGTGAGGGCGAACGTCTCGCTGTCGTAGGCCTGCTTCCAGGCGTTGTACTTGTCCTCGTCCTTCGAGGCGTCCCGGCGCGGCTGGTCCGAGGAGTATCCCTTGTCGAGGGCGTGGTTCCAGGCGCCGATCAGAGTGCCGGCCCGCTGCTTGGCGATGCCCGTGGACGTCTCACGGATGTACTGGCGCGTCGTGTTGAAGGCGGTGATGACCGCGAGCCAGGCCGCCTCGTCCTGAGGGGTGATGTGCCGCATCTCCCAGTAGGCGGTCGTCTGGATGAGCGCCTTGCGCATGTTGTATCTGCGGGAGAGGTTGGTGATCAGCTCGTCGTGCGCGGTGACGGTCCGTTCGAAGCACTTCCAGTGCTGCCAGCTGCGCGTGCCGCCGTCGAGGGGGAAACCGAGCGATTCCATGTACTTGCCGACGTCCGTCTGCATGGCCGTGGTGACGTCGGGGTGCAGCAGGGTGTCCTGCTTGACACCTCTCGGCGGGTTGAACGACCCCTGACCGGTGTCACGCCCGGAGGCGATGTTCACATCGATGTTGATCGAACCGCTTCCGGAGCCGACCGTCTTGGTGACGATCTGGTCGTAGGCCCAGTTCTCGGGGAGCGGATAGCCGAAGTTCCCCGAGAATCCGGAGGACATGTCGGACACGAAGGACGCGGAGGCGTGGCCCGCCTCCGACACACGGGTGCACACGTTGCGAGGCCCGTAGACACCGACGCCGTAGCGGTTGCCGTCGTCGCGCATCGCGTCCTCGATGCCCTTGAAGTGGGGCAGGACGTTGTCGGTGACCTCGTAGTCGTAGGCGTCGAAGTCGACCGCGAAGAATATCCTCGCTCCCGGCTTGAAGCCGTGGTCGAGTGCCGCGTTGATCGCGGCCTGTCCGGCCGCTCGGCCCAGGGGATAGCTGAAGTCCTCCGCGCCCCGCCCGAAGGTCTGGTAGATCGGGAAACAGCGCATCCCCTGGTCGGCGATGGTCTGCAGCTCGCCGGTCTGGATCTCCTTCTCGGGGACCTTGCCGCCGCCGGGGATCGGGTTGGTCAGGTAACGCCCGACGACGGTGATGCCTTCCGCCTTGAGCGCCTTGGCCCGGTCGGGGGTGATGCGGGTGACGCCGTCGGACGCCGTGCCCTTGCGGGTCTGGTCTCCGTAGGACACGAGGAGGGAGGCCCAGGTGGAGAAGTCGCCCTTCCCCGTCACGGGCAGCTTGACGAACGACTGGAACGAGCGGACCGCGTCGGCGTGGGCGGCGGTGAAGGTGCCGCCGAAGGAGACGGACCGCTGGTTGAGCAGCATGCCGCCGGTGAACAACTGCACCCAGGTGCCGGACGAGCCCACCGACAGGGTGTGCTCCTTCAGACCCGCCTGGGTGCCGGGGCCGAACACGCCGTTGGCGACTCCGTCGGCCATCCCGATGGTGTACTGGACCGCGTAGAGCATCGCCTGGGCGACGGTACGGGAGTGATGACCGTCGCACGCGATGATGAAGAAGTCCCGGCGGTTGATGAATGCGCCGTTCATCCACTGCTGCACGGCGCGGATCTGGGCGGAGCCGTTGTTGACGGTGACGTACGGGTCCATGTTCAAAAGGCCCTTGAGCACCTTCGGGACCACTTCACCGCCGGGGAAGGCGAAGTCGACGCCCATGTCCTTCTTGAGCTTGATCACCGAGTCGCGGACACGGTCGTTGTACTTGCCGTCGATCTCGCCGCCGTCGTACCCCTTGCAGTACAGGCCGGCCTGGACGATCCGGATGATGTTCGCCGGGACCCCGGAAGCGCCGATGCGCGGGTACTTCGACTGGAGCGTGGAGAGCGTGCCGGGACCGAAGTTGTCCGACAGTCCGGAGATGCCCAGCTCGTACTGGAGCGCCCGGGTGAGGGCGAACATGACGGTCCAGCCGGTCTCGCCGTTCTCGACGAGCCGCGATATGCCCAGCTTCGCACCGTCGTCATAGGTGGCGTTGAGGAACGTCTGGGCTCTGCGCACCATCTCATCGGCCATGGGCGTGGGTCTCCTTCACAAGGGTCGTGTCCGAGTACCGGAGCGTGACGGCACCCCCATCCGGCGTGGGACCGGGAGGAGTTGACGAGGGACGGCCTCACCAGGAGGCGAGACGACTCAGAGGCGCGGCACGGCGGCACGACTGTGAAGAAGATGTGCGCATGACAGACGGCACGGCGACATCAGGAACCTCCCCCGTTCCGGCGGCGTGGTCAGTGCACCGGATTTGGTGATCACCATAGCCACAGCGTGAGCGGGGGGAGCAAGGGCTTTACTTCCGGGCCAGTTGGTGCCGTGGCGTGAATCCGACCTGCCCCCGCACACGGTTCCGGAACAGGTGGCCGAGTCGGCTCGCCCACTCCACAGCGGTGAAGGAACCGTGAAGCGGAAGGGCGGGGAGGAGGCTACTTCAGGCCGGAAAACTGTCCGAAACCGGAGGATCGGGCAGCCCGGCGTTCAATCAAGAGTTCGTGGCAAACGGTGATCACCTTTACATCACCGACCTGCGAAAGGACGGGCATTCGGCAATCGGCATCATCGAGAGAGACGCCCAGCTCGTAGTCGGCAGGAGGGGCGCCCGGCATGATGCCGGGCGCCCCTTCGCGTCTTCTGCTCCTCGTCTACTCCTCGTCGCCCGGCTTGACCGGGTCGAACGGGTCGCCGTCGGTCGGCGGTGACGTCCCCGGGGCCGTCGGTGGCGTGAAGGTCGGCGGTGACGTCGACGGAGTCGGCGGCGGCGAGCTGCTCGGCTCCTCCGTCGTCGGCGGCGGGGACGACGACGGCTCCTCGGTCGTCGGCTCCGGCGTGGGCTCCTCGGTCTCCGACCGCGTGGGCGTGGGCGTCCACGTCGGCTGGACGGCCGCGCCCTGCTGGGTGTCCAGGTCGAACTTGGTGACGTCACCCATGACGCCGAAGGTGTACGCCGCCCAGATCCGTGCCGGGAAGCCACCGCCGTCGATGCGGGGCTCGCCGACCGCCTTGTACATCGGGACGTGCTTGTACGGGGGCTTGTCGTCCTCTCCGAACAGCCCGACGGAGGTGACCACGTCGGGCGTGTAGCCGGTGAACCAGGCCGACTTGTTGTTGTCGGACGTACCCGTCTTGCCCGCGACCTGCTGGCCGTCGCGCCCCGGGTTGTTGCGCACGGAGGCCTGCGCGGTGCCGTCGTCGACCACGCCGGTCAGCACCGAGGTCACCGAGTCGGCGGCTTCCCTGCTGATGACCTGGTCGCCGACCGGGTCCGGCATGGCGACCGTCTGGTTCCGGTGCTCCACCGACTTCACGACGGCCGGGGTGACCTTCTTGCCGTGGTTGTCGAGGGTGGCGTAGACCCCGGCCATCTGCAGGGGGCTCGCGCCCATGCTGCCCAGGGTCTGGGCGGGCACGGCCTCCATGTTCTCGGTGTCCATGCCGAGTTTGCCGGCGACCTTCACCACCTCGGACATGCCGACGTCGACGCCCATCTGCGCGAAGACGGAGTTGACGGACTTGTTCATCGCCGTCTGGACGGAGATCGGCCCGTAGTCCTGGTCGTCCTCGTTCTCGGGGGCGAAGCCGACCTTGCTGCCGTCCTCCATGACCGGGCGCTTGCTCGTGCCGTCGTAGACCGTGCGCGCGTTGATCGGCTCGCCGTCCTGCGTCTTCGCCTGCTCCTCCAGGGCGGCGGCCAGGATGACCGGCTTGAAGGTGGAGGCGGGCTGGTAGTCGGTGCGAGTGGCGTTGTTGGTCCAGTGCTTGAAGTAGTCCTGGCCGCCGTACATCGCGACCACGGCGCCCGTCTTCGGGTTCACGGACGCGGCACCGGCCTGGACGTCCGCGTCGACCTTGCGCTTCTTCGGGTCGAGCTTGCTGGTCAACTGCTGCTGGACGGACTTCTCCAGCGCCGCCTGCTTCTTCTTGTCGATGTTGAGCGTGATGGTCCAGCCGCCGGCGTTGATCATCCCTTCGGCTTCCTTGCGGTTGCTCGCGGTGCCGTCGGCGACGAGTTGCTTCTTCAGGGTCGCGTTGGCCGCGTTGACCAGGTAACCCTTCTGGCCCTCCATGCCGGGGGCGGGCTTGGGCTCCTTCGGCACCGGGAACTTCATGGCGTCACGCTCGGACCGGCTCAGCCAGCCCTCCCCGACCATGTTGTTCAGGACGTAGTTCCAGCGCGCCTTGACCAGCTTCTTGCCGCCCTCGGAGGCGACCGCCCAGTCGTACTCGCTCGGGGCCTGGAGCAGCGCGGCGAGGTAGGCGCCCTGCGCGACGGTGAGGTTCTCGGCGTCGGTGCGGTAGTAGGCCTGTGCGGCGGCCTGGATGCCGTAGGCGTTGCGGCCGTAGTAACTGGTGTTGATGTAGCCGGCGAGGATGTAGTCCTTGGACTTCTCCCGGTCCAGCTTCAGCGAGATGACCAGTTCCTTCAGCTTGCGCGTGACGGTCTGTTCCTGCGACAGGTAGTAGTTCTTGACGTACTGCTGGGTGATCGTCGAACCGCCCTGCGCGCCGCGGCCGGAGAGCGTGTTGACGACGCCGCGGGCGGTGCCCTTGAGGTCGACGCCGGCGTCCTTGTAGAAGGTCTTGTTCTCGGCCGCGACGAAGGTCTGCCGGACCTGCTTGGGGACCCTGGACAGGTCGACGACCTCGCGGTTGACCTTGCCGTCGCGGGCCATGATCGAGCCGTCGCTGTACTTGTAGATGTTGCTCTGCCGCTTGGCGTCGGCGTTCCCCTCGGGGATGTCGATCACCATGTACAGCACGATGAAGGCCCCCATGCCGAGCAGGCACAGGCCGAGGAAGGTGCCGAGGAGCTTCTTCCAGGTGAAGAGCCTGCGTATGCCGCTCTTCCCGGCCGCGGCCGACGAACGGTGGCTCTTGGGTGCCGCCCGGCGCCCACCGCGCTGTCGGGCGCGTCTCTCTTCCGCTCGTCCCATGGGTCCGATCCGCTCCGCTTCGTTCATGTGTGCACTCGCGTCACACAGGTTCGCCGCTCAGGTCAGCTCAGAAAGCTAACACCGGGAGATAAGAGATAGGGCTGCCGATCCGGCCCTTTGCGGACGTGACAATCAGCACCCATCCCAACGGAACCGACGTTCGAGACACCCGAAGGGTTGCCAGGACGCGATAAAGTGATATCACTTAGATAGACGGACGCTATGCAGGATGGCTCCGCGCGAAGAACGGGGGATTCACCCATGTCCACACACGACACACAGGTCACCGCAGACGTGCCCGAGATGCCGGCCCCACGCGTACGGGAGTTCACCGCGCAGAGCATCGGCGGCGGGCTCGCCCTGCTCCTCGGCCTGCTCGGACTGCTGGCCGGCGCCGGGCTGATCGCCGCCGCCACGGCGGTGGACGGGACCGGCGCCAAGGCCGGCCTGATCATCGGCGGCATCCTGGTCGCGATCGCGGCGTTCCTGGCCATGTGCGGGCTGAACATGGTGGCGCCCGGCGAGGCCCGCGTCGTGCAGCTCTTCGGCCGCTACCGGGGGACCATCCGGCAGGACGGCCTGCGCTGGGTGAACCCGCTCACCTCGCGCACGAAGATCTCGACACGGGTCCGCAACCACGAGACCGCCGTCCTGAAGGTCAACGACGCCTACGGCAACCCGATCGAGCTCGCCGCGGTCGTGGTGTGGCGGGTCGAGGACACCGCCCAGGCCACCTTCGAGGTGGACGACTACATCGAGTTCGTCTCCACCCAGACCGAGGCGGCCGTGCGGCACATCGCCATCGAGTACCCCTACGACGCACACGAGGAGGACGGCCTCTCGCTGCGCGGCAACGCCGAGGAGATCACCGAGAAGCTCGCCGTCGAACTGCACGCGCGCGTGGAGGCGGCCGGGGTGCAGATCATCGAGTCGCGCTTCACGCACCTCGCGTACGCCCCCGAGATCGCCTCGGCGATGCTCCAGCGGCAGCAGGCCGGCGCGGTCGTCGCGGCCCGGCGGCAGATCGTGGACGGAGCGGTGGGCATGGTCGAGGCCGCGATCGCCCGGATCACCGAGCGGGACATCGTGGAGCTGGACTCCGAACGGAAGGCGGCCATGGTCTCCAACCTGATGGTGGTGCTGTGCGGAGACCGGGCCGCGCAGCCGGTCCTCAACACCGGGTCCCTCTACCAGTGACCGCACCTTCCGAGGGTCCGGGCCCTCAGCGCCGGCCGCAGCAGCAGCGCAAGCAGGTGCTGCTGCGGCTGGACCCGGCGGTGTACGAGGCGCTCGCGCGGTGGGCCGGTGACGAACTGCGGTCGGCCAACGCGCAGATCGAGTTCCTGCTGCGGAAGGCGCTGGCCGACGCGGGGCGCCTGCCGCGGGAGACCGGGCCCATCCCCCGGCGCGGTCGTCCGCCCGGGGGCTCCGCCCCCGAATCCCCGTCGTCCTGAGGCTGTTGCGGAACCGTGACAACAGCTCCCGACCTGCACACCCGCACCGCCCGCCATGGACTGCACACCCGGCGTATACATGCGGCGTATACACGGTGTGTAGAGTGCTCCGCATGTCCATCGGTCACACTCTTCTGGGGCTCCTGGAGTCCGGCCCGCGGCACGGTTACGACCTGAAGCGTGCCTTCGACGAGAAGTTCGGTCACGACCGGCCGCTCCACTACGGCCAGGTCTACTCGACGATGTCCCGCCTGCTGAAGAACGGGCTCGTCGAGGTCGACGGCATCGAGGCGGGCGGCGGGCCCGAGCGCAAGCGGTACGCGATCACCGAGGCCGGTATCACCGACGTCGAGCGCTGGCTCGCGACGCCGGAGAAGCCGGAGCCGTACCTCCAGTCGACCCTCTACACCAAGGTCGTCCTCGCGCTGCTCACCCACCGCGACGCCGCCGACATCCTCGACACCCAGCGCTCCGAGCACCTGCGCAGCATGCGGATCCTCACCGACCGCAAGCGCAAGGGCGACCTGGCCGACCAGCTCATCTGCGACCACGCCCTCTTCCATCTGGAGGCCGACCTGCGCTGGCTGGAACTGACCGCGGCCCGTCTGGACAAGCTCCGTGAGGCGGTGACCCGATGACCATTCCTCCTGGTTCGCTGCTCGCCGCCCGGGACCTGCGCAAGACGTACGGCCCGACCACCGCCCTCGACGGCGCCGAGTTCTCCATCCACCCGGGCGAGGTCGTCGCCGTGATGGGCCCGTCCGGCTCGGGCAAGTCGACGCTGCTGCACTGCCTCGCCGGGATCGTCATGCCCGACTCGGGCTCGATCACGTACAACGGGCGCGAGGTGACCTCGATGAGCGACGCCGAGCGCAGTGCGCTCCGGCGCTCCGAGTTCGGGTTCGTCTTCCAGTTCGGCCAGCTCGTGCCGGAGCTCACCTGTGTGGAGAACGTCGCGCTCCCGCTGCGGCTGAACGGGTCGTCCCGCAAGGAGGCCGAGCGGACCGCGCTGGCGTGGATGGAGCGTCTGGAGGTCGACGAGCTGCGCAAGAAGCGGCCCGGCGAGGTGTCCGGCGGTCAGGGGCAGCGCGTCGCCGTCGCCCGCTCGCTGGTGACGAACCCGCGCATGATCTTCGCCGACGAGCCGACCGGCGCGCTGGACTCGCTCAACGGCGAGCGCGTGATGGAACTGCTCACCGAGGCCGCCCGGTCCACCAACGCGGCCGTGGTGCTGGTGACGCACGAGGCGCGGGTGGCGGCCTACTCCGACCGCGAGATCGTCGTACGCGACGGGAAGTCCCGGGACATGGAGCGCGTCGTATGAGCGCACGGCAGTGGAGCCGGGACCTGGCGATGGGAACCCGGTACGCCTTCGCCGGAGGACGCGAGGGCTGGACCCGGGCGCTGCTCACGGCCGTCGGCGTCGGGCTCGGCGTGGCGCTGCTGCTGCTCACCACCGCCATCCCGAACGCGCTGGCGGAGCGGGACCGGCGCGAGGAGGCGCGCAGCGACCACACCTTCAGCCAGGGGAACATACCGAAGGCCGACAACACCCTGGTCGTCCTGGACGCGGACACCACCTTCCGCGACCTGGACGTCCGCGGGCGTCTGCTGGAGCCGGACGGTCCGAAGGCCCCGCTGCCGCCGGGCGTCTCGAAGTTTCCCGCGGCGGGCGAGATGGTCGTCTCCCCCGCGCTGAAGGAACTGCTCGCCTCCGGTGAGGGGAAGCTGCTGCGCGAGCGGCTGGACTACAAGGTCACGGGCACCATCGGCGAGCAGGGTCTCGTCGGCTCCCGGGAACTCGCCTATTTCGCGGGCGGCAAGGGACTGGCGGACCGGCTCGAGGGCGTCACCGGGGCCCGGATCGACCACTTCGGCAACCCGGACCTGGCGTCGTCCGACCCCTGGGACCCGGTGCTGCTCCTGCTGGTCCTGGTCGTCTTCGTGGTGCTGCTCATGCCGGTCGCCGTGTTCATCGCCGCGGCCGTGCGGTTCGGCGGCGAGCGGCGCGACCGCAGGCTCGCGGCACTGCGGCTGGTCGGCTCCGACAGCCGGATGACACGGCGGATCGCGGCCGGCGAGGCGCTGGCCGGATCGGTGCTGGGACTCGTCCTCGGCACCGGGTTCTTCCTGCTCGGGCGTGAACTGGCGGCCACGCTGGAGGTGTTCCGCGTCAGCGTGTTCCCGAGCTATCTGAACCCCTCTCCCCTGCTGGCCGCACTGGTCGCGGTCGCGGTGCCGACGGCCGCCGTGCTGGTGACCCTCTTCGCCCTGCGCGGGGTGGTCATCGAGCCGCTGGGCGTGGTGCGTACGGCCAAGCCGTCGCGCCGCCGGCTGTGGTGGCGGCTGCTGCTGCCGGTGGGCGGGCTCGCGATGCTCTTCCCCATGGTGGGGCAGGGCCGCGACGACGGGTCCTTCAACCAGTACCTGGTCGTCGGCGGCGTCATGCTGCTGCTCGTCGGCGTCACGGCCCTGCTGCCCTGGATCGTGGAGACGGTCGTCGCCCGGCTCGGCTCCGGCGGGGTCGCCTGGCAACTGGCGGTCCGCAGGCTCCAGTTGAGCAGCGGCACGGCGGCCCGCATGGTCAATGGCATCGCGGTGGCGGTGGCCGGGGCGATCGCCCTTCAGATGCTGTTCGCCGGGGTGGAGGGCCAGTACACCAAGGCATCCCGGTACGACGTCTCCCGGGCCCAGATGCAGGTGCAGGCGCCGCCGGGAGTCGAACTCGCCTCGGCGGCCGGCAAGTTCCGCGACACCGAGGGGGTACGGAAGGTCACCGCGCTGAACGAGGGCTATCTCAGCGGTCAGCGTGGCGACGACGGGGACTCCTACGCCCAGATCACCGTCGCCGACTGCGCCTCGCTGCGCGAGGTGGCCACGCTGCCGTCCTGCCGCGACGGTGACGTCTTCGCCGTCGAGGGCGGGGAGTACGACGCCGACACGGCCAAGCTGGCCAAGCCCGGCAGGACCCTGTGGGCAGACCCCGGGGACACCACCACGTCCGACGATCGCTGGACCGCCTGGACCGTGCCGCAGGACATCCGGCAAGCCCAGTCCCGCGAGGACCCCACCGGAAACAGGCGCGGCGGCATCCTCATCACGCCCAGCGCACTGCCCGGGAACCTCACGTCGATCGCCTCGGGGCAGCTCTATCTGAGTCTCGACCGCTCCGTGCCGGACGCTCAGGAGTACGTGCTCAACACGGCCGCGCGTCTCGACCCGGTCGCCCAGCCCATGACCTGGCAGAGCGTCGAGAGCAACGAGCGCTACGCCACCATCCGCACCGGCCTGTCCGTCGGCGCCGCGTGTGTGCTGGCGCTGATCGGGGCGAGTCTGCTGGTCTCGCAGCTGGAGCAGTTGCGCGAACGCCGCAAGCTGCTGTCGTCGCTGGTCGCCGTCGGCACCCGGCGCCGCACGCTCAGCCTGTCGGTGCTGTGGCAGACGGCGATCCCGATCGGTCTGGGCCTGCTGCTCGCCGCGACGGTGGGCATGGCCCTGGGCGCGGTCCTGCTGCGGATGACGGACACGTCCGTCCGGGTGGACTGGCCGAGCGTGCTGTCGATGACCGGCATCGGCGCGGGGGTCGTGCTGGTGGTGACCCTGCTGAGCCTGCCACCGCTGTGGAAGCTGATGCGGCCGGACGGTCTGCGGACCGAGTAGGACTCCCTGCTGCCTGCTGCCCACTGCCCGCTGCCCGCTGCCCGTACGGATCGTCAGGCGTCCTGGCCGACGACCCGTACGGACAGCGGCCGCAGTGCTTGCCGCAGGGCCGCCGCCAGTTCCTCGTACTCGCCGCCGCGCGCCGCCCCCGTCCGCATCGCCAGCGCGATCCGGCGGGTGGGGGCCGGGTCGGCGAAGTACCCGGTGAGCAGCTGGTTGCTGCGCGAGGTCTCGACCGTGAGGGCGGTGCGCGGCAGCAGGGTGACACCGAGGCCGCCGGCGACGAGCTGCACCAGTGTGGACAGCCCGGCGGCGGTCGTGGTGACCGGCACGTCGTCGCGGCCGGCCTCCCGGCAGATGTCGAGGGCCTGGTCGCGCAGGCAGTGCCCCTCGTCCAGCAGCAGCAGGTTCAGCTCGCGCAGCGCCTCCCGGGGGATGCCCTCGCGCCCGCCGAGCCGGTGGTCGAGCGGGGTGACGAGCACGAAGTCCTCGTCGAAAAGCGGCAGTTCGGTCACGCCCGGGACGCCGAGCGGCACCGCGAGCAGCAGCAGATCGAGCCGCCCGCTGGTGAGACCGTCGAGCAGGCTGGCGGTCTGCTCCTCGTGCACCTGGAGGTCGAGGTGCGGATACCGGTCATGGACGAGCCGCAGGACCGTGGGCAGCAGATAGGGCGCCACCGTCGGAATCACCCCGAGCCGCAGCACCCCGGTGAACGGGGCCCGCACCGCCTCGGCCTCCTCCAGCAGAGCGCCCACCTCACCCAGCACCGCCTTGGCCCGTACGGCGATCCGCTCGCCCTCGGGTGAGAGCAGCACCTTGCGCGTCGTACGCTCCAGGAGCGTCACTCCGAGTGTCTCCTCCAGCGCCGAGACGGCACCCGAGAGGGCGGGCTGGCTCATGCCGATCGCCCCGGCGGCGTCCCGGAAGTGCAGATGCTCGGCCACGGCCGCGAAGGCACGAAGCTGCGCGAGGCTGGGCTGCCTGCGCTTATTACCCACAGTCACTAATAACTACCTCCGATCAACCCGACCGAGTGTAGCTATTTCTGTAATCAATCGACGTTGTGCCAACATCAACACAGTCCAACCCCTGAGAAAAACCCGCAATCCGGGTCTTTCTTCGCTGCAAGGAGAGTGTGTGCTCACCGTCGGTGACAAGTTCCCCGAGTTCGACCTGACCGCCTGCGTCTCGCTGGAGAAGGGCGCGGAGTTCGAGCAGATCAACCACAAGACCTACGAGGGTCAGTGGAAGGTCGTCTTCGCCTGGCCCAAGGACTTCACCTTCGTGTGCCCGACCGAGATCGCCGCCTTCGGCAAGCTGAACGAGGAGTTCGCCGACCGCGACGCGCAGGTCCTCGGCTTCTCCGGTGACTCCGAGTTCGTCCACCACGCCTGGCGCAAGGACCACGACGACCTGCGTGACCTGCCGTTCCCGATGATGGCGGACTCCAAGCACGAGCTCATGCGCGACCTCGGCATCGAGGGCGAGGACGGCTTCGCCAAGCGCGCGGTGTTCATCGTGGACCAGAACAACGAGATCCAGTTCTCGATGGTGACCGCGGGTTCGGTCGGCCGTAACCCGAAGGAGGTCCTGCGGGTCCTCGACGCCCTGCAGACCGACGAGCTCTGCCCCTGCAACTGGAGCAAGGGCGACGAGACGCTGGACCCCGTCGCGCTGCTGTCCGGGGAGTGATCTGAGATGTCCCTCGACAATCTGAAGTCCGCGATACCGGACTACGCCAAAGACCTGAAGCTCAACCTGGGCTCGGTCATCGGCAACTCCGACCTGCCGGCCCAGCAGCTGTGGGGCACGGTGCTGGCCACGGCCATCGCCTCGCGCTCCCCGATCGTGCTGCGCGAGCTGGAGCCGGAGGCGAAGGCGAACCTGTCGCCGGAGGCCTACACGGCGGCGAAGGCCGCGGCCGCGGTGATGGCGATGAACAACGTCTTCTACCGCACGCGCCACCTCCTCTCGGACCACGAGTACGGCACCCTGCGCGCGGGCCTGCGGATGAACGTCATCGGCAACCCGGGCGTCGACAAGGCCGACTTCGAGCTCTGGTCCTTCGCGGTCTCCGCCATCAACGGCTGCGGCATGTGCCTCGACTCCCACGAGCAGGTCCTGCGCAAGGCCGGTGTCGACCGCGACGTCATCCAGGAGTCCTTCAAGATCGCGTCCGTGATCCAGGCGGTCGGCGTGACGCTGGACGCCGAGGCGGTCCTCGCGGAGTAACTCCCGGCCGCGGGCGATGAACCGCGGGCATTGAACCAACAGGGCCCCGTCACCTGGGCATGGTGGACGGGGCCCTGTTTCATGTCCTCGTTGATGTCCTGGCCGGATCAGCTGGGCTTCTCCGACGGCGGGTCCGGGGCAGCCGGCTCGGCACTCATCGCCGTGGCGCCCCGCGGCCGTACCGAATGCCGAAGCGCCGACTCCCGTGAATACGACCGCAGATACCCGGCCACCGTGTTCGTCACCGCGACCAGCGGCACCGCGACCACCGCACCGCCGATCCCGGCCACCATCCCCCCGCACGCGACGGACAGCACCACCGCCAGCGGATGCACCCGCACCGCCCGCCCGAGGATGAACGGCTGCAGGATGTGGCCCTCGATCTGCTGCACCGCGAGCACCACCACCAGCGTCATGACCGCCGTGAACACCCCCTGGGTGACCAGCGCGACCACCACCGCGAGCGCCCCGGACACCACCGCGCCCACCAGCGGGATGAACGCGAACAGGAAGATGAACACCGCCAGCGGCACGGCCATCGGCACATCGAGGAAGTAGATCCCCAGCCCGATGAAGATCGCGTCGATCAGCGCGACGATCACCGTGCCCCGCACATACGCCGTCAGCGTCCGCCACGCCGCCGGCCCGGCCCCGGCCACTCCCGGCCGCGCGGCCGCCGGAACCAGCTTCAGCGTCCACTCCCAGATCCGCTTGCCGTCGTAGAGCAGGAACAGGGTGGAGAAGACCGCCAGCAGGATCCCGGTCAGCGCCTCGACGACGACCGTCACGCCCTCAAGGCCCGCCGAGGTGATCTGGTCGGTGTTCGCGCCGACCGCCTCACGCAGGTTCTTGGCGATCTCGTTGATCTGCTTGTCCGTGACGTGGAAGGGGCTGTTCAGCAGCCAGTTCCGCAACTCGTCGATGCCGTCCTGGATCTGGCCCGAGAGGTCGTCGATGTTCTCCATGACCTGCCAGGTCACGAACCAGCCGATCAGTCCCATGATGACGAAGCCGAGGATCGCGGTCAGCGCGGTGGCAGGCCCGCGCGGCACGCCGAGCCGCCGCAGCCTGCCCACGGTCGGATGGAGCAGCGCGGTGATCAGCAACGCGCTCACGAACGCCAGCACCACCAACTGGACGGCGCTGATGACCCGCATCAGCACCCACAGCGAGGCCGCGAGGATGAGCAGCCGCCAGGCGGCCTCCGCCGCGACCCGCACCCCCCACGGCACGGCCAGCGCGGGATCGGGCCGGGTGGGAACGTCGGGCGCGTAGTCCGGGGGCGGCGGCACGTACTCGTCGGACCCCGTCCGGGACTCGGCGTCGCCGCGCTCGCGTTCGGCCTCGGCGCGGCGCTCGTTCCACTGCTCGCTCATCTCGGTCAGTCCGGCGCCGAGCCGGCCGAGCCACCCTGGCACTCGCGACATGATCCGACCGTACATGGCGCGAGCCCCGCACCGTACGACGGTGCGGGGCTCGCGCGAAGCATGACAGCGGCCGAAGGCCGGGTCGCTCAGTACCAGTTGTTGGCCTGCCAGAACGACCAGGCATCACAGGGGCTGCCGTAGCGGTCGTTCATGTAGCCGAGGCCCCACTTGATCTGGGTGGCCGGGTTGGTCCGCCAGTCGGCGCCGGCGGACGACATCTTGGTGCCGGGCAGAGCCTGGAACATGCCGTAGGCCCCGGAGGAGGGGTTGACGGCCTTGTAGTTCCAGTCGGACTCGTGGTCCACGATGTTGCTGAAGCACTGGAACTGACCCGAGGGCACGATCTGCCGGGCCATCGCCTGGATCTGCGCGATCGTGTAGGAGCTCGAGACGGGGATGTCGGAGATGTCCTTGGAACGGCTGGCGGCCTCGTTGGCCTCCTCGCGCTCCTTGGCTTCCTTCGCCGCCTTCGCCGCCTTCTCGGCGGCCTCCTTCTTCGCGATCGCCGTCTCGGCGGCGGCCTTGCGGGCGGCCTCCTCGGCGTCCTTCTTCGCGCTCACATCGGCGGCGATGGCCTGTACGTCGGCCTGCTGCGTCAGCGACGCGGTCTGCACCTGGGCCTGCTGACCCGAGGGGATGTCCGCGAGCAACGTCGTGCCGTTTGCCGTCGCTTCGGCGTCGTTGTTCTGCGCGGTGCTGCCCGAGGCAACACCGACGACGCTTCCGACAGCGGTGACCGCCGTAGCCGAAGCCACTGCGAATCCCCGGACCGAGATCCGGCTCACACGGTTTCCTTCCAGCATCGCCCGCTTCGGTGACCCTCGCGGACGCAATCGTGCCCCTGGCACTGGCCTCCCCAACTACGGGTCACGGGAGGCACGGGCCCGGTGGGCAACTCCCTCGGGAGGGAGTGCCGCGTGGTGCGCGGGCGGCATACGACATCGCTATGCAGTTGATGCTGATGCTTTTGTGGTGCCGTACCGCTGGGGGTACAGGTGTGTCGTATGCGGGGCCTGACAGGAGTGAGACTCTGCCGTAACACGACGGGGCAAGGCAATTCTGTGTTGGGTGTGAAAGCTCACATCCCGTTTGACCCAGGAGTTTCACGGAAACTGTCACGCGCGAAGGCGCCGCCCGGCTAGGCTCTTCGCCTTTCCGGACGGCGCCAACTACTGCGTAACCACCACTGCTTGGGGCAGGGCGGTCAGATCTGCCCGTCTTCGAGCATTTCGGTCACAAGGGCAGCGATCTGGGACCTCTCGGACCGGTTCAGGGTCACGTGCGCGAAGAGCGGATGCCCCTTCAGCTTCTCGACGACGGCGACGACACCGTCGTACCGGCCGACCCTGAGGTTGTCCCGCTGGGCCACGTCATGAGTGAGAACCACCCGTGAATTGGCCCCGATCCGGGACAGAACGGTCAGAAGCACATTCCTTTCCAGTGACTGTGCCTCGTCCACGATCACGAACGCGTCGTGCAGCGAGCGGCCCCGGATGTGGGTGAGGGGCAGGACCTCCAGCATCCCGCGCGCGGTGACCTCCTCGATGACCTCCCGGCTGGTGACCGCCGACAGCGTGTCGAACACGGCCTGCGCCCAGGGGCTCATCTTCTCCGCCTCGGAGCCTGGCAGATAGCCGAGCTCCTGCCCGCCCACCGCGTACAGCGGACGGAAGACCATCACCTTCTGGTGCTGACGGCGCTCCAGCACCGCCTCCAGGCCCGCGCACAGCGCCAGCGCCGACTTTCCGGTGCCGGCCCGGCCGCCCATGGAGACGATCCCGACGTCCGGGTCGAGCAGCAGGTCGAGCGCGATGCGCTGCTCGGCGCTGCGGCCCTTGATGCCGAACGCCTCACGATCCCCGCGTACGACACGGATGTTGCCCTCGGGCGTGACCCGGCCGAGCGCCTTGCCGCGCTCCGACTGGATGGTGAGGCCCGTGTGCACCGGGAGGTCGGCGGCCTCGGGGACGTAGACGTGCCCCTCCTCGAAGAGGATGTCCACCTGTTCGCCGGGCAGGGTCAGTTCGGACATTCCGGTCCAGCCGGAGGAGTCCGTGATGGCGAGTTCCGCGCGGTACTCCTCGGCGAGGAGACCCACGGACGACGCCTTGATCCTGAGCGGGAGGTCCTTGGACACGACGGTGACGTCGAAACCCTCGGCCTGCAGATTGCGGGCGACCGCGAGGATGCGGGAGTCGTTGTCCCCCAGGCGATAGCCGCTGGGCAGCACGCTGGGGTCCGAGTGGTTGAGCTCGACACGGACGGTCCCGCCGAGGTCCCCGGTAGGAATCGGGGAATCCAGGCGGCCATGGCGAATCCGGTAGTCGTCGAGCAGACGGAGGGCCTGCCGGGCGAAGTAGCCGAGTTCGGGATGGTGCCTCTTGGCCTCCAGTTCCGTCACCACGACGATGGGGAGCACGACCTCGTGCTCGTCGAAGCGGCTCAGGGCGTTGGGGTCGGCCAGCAGAACGCTGGTGTCGAGGACATAGGTGCGCCGGTCTGGCTTGTGGCGCTTTGCGCTGGTCACCACGGAAGGACGTACCCCCTCGGAAGAGGTCGGGGAGCGACGGAGTGGAGCTGGACCGGTCGTCGGCCGCCCTGCGCGGGCCGAGAACCGGCCCTCCGCCTCTTCGTCCGTGCTGTGACCGCACGATCGGGCTGGTGCAAAGGGCCTCCCGGGCGGACGGCCCCGTGCCGTCCGCTGAGATCCGACACCCGTGGTTCGGGCGTCGACCTGACTGGCTTATGCCCTCGAACGAGCCGCGCCATGCCACGGCATATGACGGCGAGCCGGTGAACTCCGTGTTACGTGCGTCTTCGGAGGGGTACCGGGAAGCGTTGCGACGTGCGGTGACCAGGGTGCCCGGGC
Organism: Streptomyces sp. NPDC057002; assembly: GCF_042673825.1. Lineage (NCBI taxonomy): Bacteria > Bacillati > Actinomycetota > Actinomycetes > Kitasatosporales > Streptomycetaceae > Streptomyces > Streptomyces sp. NPDC057002. Next base: position 835,529 of record NZ_JBHURZ010000003.1, on the reverse strand, counting down.
AGCCGCCGGGCGGCGTACGGCCTCCCGGAAAAGTTCAGCGTTGTACGGCTCAGCCGCCGAAGCGCCGGTGGCGGGCGGCGTAGTCGCGCATGGCGCGCAGGAAGTCGACCTTGCGGAAGGCCGGCCAGAACACGTCGCAGAAGTAGTACTCGGAGTGCGCGGTCTGCCAGAGCATGAATCCGGACAGCCGCTGCTCGCCGCTGGTGCGGATCACCAGGTCGGGGTCGGGCTGGTCGCTCGTGTAGAGGTGACGCCCGATCATGTCGGTGTCGACGGCCTCGGCGAGCTCCTCCATCGAGGTGCCCTTCTCCTGGGCGTCGAGCAGCATCGAGCGCACGGCGTAGGCGATCTCCTGGCGGCCGCCGTAGCCGATGGCGACGTTGACCAGTATCCCGTCGACGTGCGCGGTGGTCTCCTCGGCCTCCTTGAGGACCGTCTGCATCCCGGAGGGCAGCAGGTCGGGAGTGCCCACGTGGTGCACGCGCCAGCGGCCGTCGGCGGCCAGGGTGCGCACGACGTCCTCGATGATGCCGAGCAGCGGGCCGAGCTCGTCCTGCGGCCGGTCGAAGTTGTCCGTGGACAGCAGCCAGAGGGTCACGACCTCGACGTCGGTCTCACTGCACCAGCCGAGGAACTCCTCGATCTTTCCGGCACCGGCCCGGTGACCGTCGACTGTGCTGGAACCGGCGGCCTTCGCCCAGCGTCGGTTGCCGTCCATGATGACGCCGATGTGCTTGGGCACCTGAGCGTGGTCCAGGTGGCCTTCCACCCGGCGTGCGTACAGCCTGACCAGCAGGCCACGCAGCTTGTCGCGCAGGTTCACGTGATTGTCAGCCCCTCCGTAAGGATCGGACAGGCCGCGATGTGCGGCCCGGTCGTGGCCGCGGGCGGTCCCTGCCCGTGCGGCAGTCCCCGGAGGCGAAGCCTACCCCCGCTGTGCCCCCGGGCCGCCAACGGGTGCGGAGCGAGGGATTCCGGCCGGTGCCCCGGCCTGCTCCCGCCCAGAAAAAAATCGGGCCGGTCCGTGGGGGGGAGACGGACCGGCCCGAGGGGGGGTTTCCACCATAACCCTTCGTAAGTGATGCTGCGTGCATCGGCGTGCCACAACTACTCTCCGGAGCCACCCGGCGACGGGGCGACGCCTGCGGAAGCCCTCGCTCATGGCTTGTTCTTGACCGAAATACGGCCGATACGCAGCGAAATCGGGCACCCCCGGGCAGGGTCCGGGGGATTTGACGCACCTTGAGACCCGCTCGGCGAGTTGTCCCCGGCGTCCCTCCGACGGGTGACCCGGCTGCGAACGCCGGCTTGACCCCGGAGCGGCCTCGTCGCCGGCTCAACAGGGAGGCCCTGGCACCGCGCAGCCCCCTCCACGGCGCGGTACCGCCCGCGCAGCTTTGCTGACGCGAATTACCTTGGTCTGAACTTACGTGAGCCGTGGCATCGAAGGCGAGCCGCGGGCGATAACGATGTGAAAAACACCGGCGGAAGTTGCGCAAGTGGAGTGAGTGAAAGGAGTGACCCACCTTCGAGGGCCCAAGAGGACAGCTTCTGTCCTCATTCACGCCTAACGTCGCCCCATGACGACGACCGTGAGGATCACATGGGACGCCGCGAGCGCACGGCGGGCGGAGCGGCAGTTCCTGGCCAGACCGGCCGGGAGCGGCACACCGGTCGCCGAGGTGGTCGGCACGATGGCCGGCGCGCACGCGCAGGTGCTGTCCGCGGCCGAGGTCTCGGTGGGAGTGCGGACGGCCGGACTGACGCGGGCGGACGTACGGACGGCGCTCTGGGACGACCGGTCCCTGATCAAGACGTACGGTCCGCGCGGCACGGTGCATCTGCTCCCGGCGGATGAACTCCCCCTCTGGTCGGCCGCCCTGACGGCGGTTCCGACCGGGCCGAGCCCGTTCCCGCCCGAAGTGCGGCTCACCGAGGAGCAGGCCGGCCAGGTCGTGACGGCGATCGGCGACGCGCTCGACGGCAGATGTCTGACCCTCGACGAGCTGACCGAGGAGATCGTCGCCCGTACGGGCCCGTGGGCCGGTGACCGGGTGATGCCGGCGTTCCAGGACCTGTGGCCGCGCTGGCGGCAGGTGATGCACCGGGCGGGCTGGGCGGGCACGCTGTGCTTCGGCCCGAACCGCGGCCGCAAGGCGACGTACACGCGCCCGCCGCGCGCGGAGTCCGTGGCCGATGCGCTGGCCGACGCGCTGGGCACCTTCGTACGCCGCTATCTGCACGCCTACGGACCGGCCACGCCGCAGCACTTCGCGAAGTGGCTCGCGGCACCGCCCGGCTGGGCCACGACCCTGTTCTCAGAACTGGCCGCCGCGGGCCGTATCGAGGAGGTCGACTTCGAGGGGACACCGGCGTGGGTGGCGGCGGGCGACACCGATTTCCCGGACGGGCCCGCCCGGGGTGTGCGGCTGCTCCCCTACTTCGACGCGTACGTCATCGCCGGGCAGCCCCGCGAGCGGCTGTTCCCCGGGGAGGCGTACCGGCGCGCTCTCGCGGGCGGCCAGGCGGGCAACTATCCGGTGCTGCTCGTCGACGGTGTGGCGGCGGGGGTGTGGCACCAGCGGCGGCGGGGCCGTCGTACGACCGTCACGGTCGAGCCGCTCGGCCGTCTGACGGCACGGCAGGAACGGGAGCTGGGCGAGCAGGCTGAGCGGGTGGGTGAGGTGCTGGAGGCTACGGCGGAGTTGGTGGTGGGGGAGGTGGGGGTGGGGCCGCATGCGTGAGCCGGGGTGGGGTGGGGGTGGGGGTGGCTTGGGTGACCCGGGGTGAGGTGACGGTGGGGCCGGCTTGGGCGATCAGAGGTGAGGTGACGCTCGTTCCGGCTTGCACACTCAAGGGCGAGGTGACGCTGGATTCCGCTTGCGGGCGTCGAAGAGGTGGCGGGTGCTGTGGGCGACGAAGGGCCCCTCGGTCCGGATCCGCTCGTGCAGCGTGCGGAGCTGCGGCTCGTACGCCTCGACGGTGAAGCCGGGAACCATCCAGACGACCTTGCGCAGGAAGTGCACGACCGCGGCGATGTCGTGGAACTCCATCCGCAGCCGCTCCGCCCGCAGCTCGACGACGTCCAGCCCGGCGGCCTCGGCATCGGCGCGCTCACGGTCGGGACGGCGCCCGCCGCGCACATCGTCCGGCTGGGGCCCGAGGAAGTGCTCGACGAGTTCGAAGACGCTGGCCGGCCCGACGTGCTGGGCGAAATAGGTCCCTCCGGGCTGGAGGACCCGGGCGATCTCCTCCCAGTGCGGGCGGACGGGATGCCGGCTCACGACCAGGTCGAAGGCACCGTCGGCAAAGGACAGCGGGGCGTCCTCGGGGGCGGCGACGACCACGACTCCACGCGGCCGGAGCAGCGCGGTCGCCTTGGCGACGTTGGGCGGCCAGCCTTCGGTGGCGACGGCGAGCAGGGGCTGGGTCGGGGCCGTATGAGCATCCGGGGCCGAATGATTCTTCAGGGCCGTACGAGCAAGGGCGAAGTCGAGGACTTCCCCTCCGCCGGTCTGGATGTCGAGCACGGCACGCGCCCGCCCCAGCCTCCCGGCCATCGCCGTCGCATACCCCCAGGACGGCCGTGCCTCGGTGGCCCGCCCCTCGAACCAGGAGAAGTCCCAGCCTTCCGTGGGGACGGAGGCCCCTTCGGCGACGAGGTCCTCGAAGGTACGGTCCGGTCGCGGATGCTCAGGCCTCACTCGCCCTCCCCTTCTCCCTCTCGGGGGAGGACGAGCACGACATGCTCGTCGTCTCCGTGCCGGACGACGCCGTCGCGGCGGAAGCCCTGCTTCTCCAGGAGCCGAACGGAGCCGGTGTTCCCGCTGAAGGGGTCGGCGTACAGAGGCCGGTTCTGTTCCCGCTCCAGGAAGAGGGCCAGGGCCCGGCTGCCGATGCCGCGTCCCCAGTACGGGCGTCCGAGCCAGTACCCGAGGAAGCGGCGGTCCCCGTCCCACCAGGCGACGATATTGCCGGCGACGTCTCCGTCCACGGTCACGGTCCGCACGAAGACGGTGTCGTCCCCGAGGACGTTGGCCTTCCAGTGCCGCATGAACGCGTCGCGCGGCCGGGGCGTGAACCTCGACCGCTGGGCGGCTTCCGGTTCATGCTCGTACGCCAGGAAGAACTCCAGATCGGCTTCCACCACAGCTCGCAGCCGCACGTCCACGTCGTCACCGCTCATGCCGGGAGTACTCATGCCCGGAGTCTCGCAGCCGCCACTGACAACGGCCCCGAAGGAGGCGGTCCGGCCCTCAGGGAACGAGCGGACGCACTTCCTCGGCGACGAACCGCACGAACCCCTCCGGGTCGGGCTCGTCCCCGGTCGGTTGCAGCACCACGGTGTCGGCCCCGGCCTCGGCCAGCCGCTCGACGGCCTTGGCCACGGCACCGGCGTCCCCGGCGACCCCGAGATCCGGAACGGACTCGAGCCCCTCGTCGGCCAGCTCGGCACGGAGCCTTTCGGCGGCGCCGGCCCCGGTCGCGGTCAGCAGATACACGACGACCTGGTGCGGCCCGCCCCCTCGCCCGGCAGCCTCCCGCCCCCCATCGATGAGCTGCCGCGCCTTGCGCACGCCCTCGGCATTGGTGGTGGCGGTGAGGATCGTCCCGTCGGCGGCCTCCCCGGTGAGCCGCAGCGACCGCGGCCCGGTGGCCCCGGCCAGCACGCCGCCTCCCCCACCCTCCGGCGGCCAGTCGAGCGCGACATCGTCCAGCTTCACGTACCGCCCCTCGGTACTCACCCGCTCCCCTCCCAACAGGGCCCGGAGCGCAACAAGATGCTCCCGCAACAACGTCACCGGCGACTCGACCCGCGCCCCCACCTGCCCCATCCAGTCCTGCACCCCATGCCCCACACCGACGATCACCCGCCCCGGGAACATCCGGTGCAGCGAGGCCACCTCCATGGCCGTGACAGCAACATTCCGCAACGGCACAGGCAACAGCCCGACCCCGACCCGCACCCGCTCGGTCCATGCGAGGGCCGCGGCTGCGGTGGAGATACCACCTTCACGAAAGCAGTCTTCCCAGAGCCAGAGTTGGTCGAGGCCTGTCTCATCGGCGAGCTGGGCAACGGAGCGAAGTCGTTCTGGGGCGATTTGCGGACGAAAGACAGCGCCGAGTTCGGTCATGCTGCTCTTCCTACCCCGGCCGGGAGGGGACGAACTGCCCATCTGGTCCAGGAGTCCTACGCATCGGCCAGGGGCGATTCGAAGCTTGTGAGTTCCGCAATCCGTTGCAGGATCTCGCGGTACTGCTCACGTCGCTCCACCTCCGGCGTGCTCATCATCAGGACCGCCATGCGCTTGCAGTCGGGGTGCGGAAGGTAGGCATAGATTTGGAGCAATGGGGTCGGCGGAAGACCGGATTCGGGAGCCGGCGTGCGAACCGTCTCGCCCATTGACGCGGGACCACTGGGCAGGTCCAAGTACTGGATGTGGGAGTGCTGCTCCGCTGTGGCCACTGCACGCGCCGCGCTGACGCCCCGTGGGGACCACGCGATGTCTCGCCAGGACACCGTGAACAGGGAGTGGAGGATTCTCCCACTCCGTCCCTCCACGTCGTCGCGGTGCACGCCCAGGGAGCAGTGGACCGTACCCACCTCACGCAGTGCACGAAGGAGTTGCTGACTCGATGCCAACTGGGCAACGAACTGCTGACGGGTGACGCCGTCCGGAACGGCTTCGACAAGCGGAGCGAGTGCTTCCCGGAGCCGGTTCGCCTGGGCAGAAGCGGGCGGGGCGAGGAGAATGTCGAGCGGCAGCTCGGTGAAGCCGCCGGGTACGGCGAACCAGATGCCGGAGCTGGGGTCCTTGACGGAATCAGCGATGAGGACGCGAGATGTCATAGCGGGATTTCCGGACTTGGCTGAGGGAGGGATCAGGAGCGGGCCGGGCGTACGCCTGCTCGGCGACCGCGTTCAATATCCTCGGCAGTGGCTCCCCAGTCCGCGACAGAACGGCGGCCTCCGTCCGACCCCGTCTGCTGGCTCAGGAAGCGGAAGCGGCGGGGCGTCGGCTCGTCGGGGGCGGGCGCAGCGATCACGCCGATGAAGCGAGGGTCACCCGCGAACCACACCACGGCGATCTGGGCCTTCAACTCAGGCGTCGCACGAGGAGCCATCCGCCGGTGCCACCAACCCACTCCCCAGTGCCGGGGAAACACCATGGTCAGTCGATCGTCCGGGCGGGCCGGGTTCGGAAACTCGAACCATCCGTGCTGCCTGCCGACGACGTCGGGCCGATCGGCGAGCCCGTGCGGGGCGTCGCTGTACAGGCGCCATGGGTATTCCTGCAGGACGCGTCTCATCTGAAAGACGACAGGAAGAACGAAGAGCTGGAGGAACGCGCGGTAGAAGCTGTACAGCAAGAACGGTACGAAGAGGATGGTGTACCCGGGAGAGAGGAACACCACCAGAATCGCCAGCAGGGCCACCCACAGGGCGATCCAGCCGAGTAGAGCGAGCGCGTTGACGGCCAATTGTTTCAGCCAGGCGCGCCGGGTCGGCGGGTGCTCCCAAGCAAGGGAATAATCCGTGGGGTTCATGTGAGCCTTCTTGTCCTCCGGGTCAGAACACGTGCTGGGCGAGATCGATCAGGGCTCCGCCATCCAGGATGGTCCGTGCACCGTCAATACCGGTACCGGTGTCCTTCGCTCCGTCGTTGTCCAATTCGTCCACCGCACTGGACACCAGACCGTACCCGGCGGTCACGACGCCGAGTGAAGCGGAGGTGATCTCGACGACCTCTCCGGCACGGGCGGAGTCGCGAGCCCCACGCACCACCAGGTTCAGGGCCGGATTGCCGAGGTTGGAGATGGCCTTGGCTTCACCGACGGTCTTGCTGCCCAGCGTCGTCAGAACCTTCCCGAGGGTGACCGCTTCCTCACCGGCCTGGAGGGCCCTCATCGTCCCACGGACGCCCACGCCGACGGCACTCACGCCCGGAACGGCTCCCAGGACGTCGCCGCCGATACTGACGACGTTTCCCCAGAAGTCGGAGTCCAACTCGCCTTTGGTAATGCCATCTGCGAGGGAGGCGCGCACTTTAGGATCGGACAGTCGCACAGTGAGAGCAGTGGCGCTCAATGCCGCTGCCGCCAGCAACAGAACGGCTGCGGCCATGCCGCCCGTGGCCACGAACAGCGCCACCAAGCCGATGACGCCCGCGGTGAAGCTCAGGATGTCGGGCAAGTTCTCGACGAACCACTCTCCGAATTCCTCGAGCCACCCCGGCTCATGCGGCGCCAGCTTCTTCGTGGCGTCGCGGACCTTTCCGGCGCGGTACCGGGCCTTGGTCTCGTGTTCCTCCGCGAGCTTCTTCGCCCTGCCAATGATCTTGTCGAGCTCGGCCTGGGCTTCTTCTACTGCAGTGTTCGCACTACTCAGGCTCTTTTGAGCTTCGTTACCCTTGTCGCCCTTTTCGTCGAGATCGGAGGAGTTCTTTGCCTTTTCGGCGTTCCCCTTGGCCGCGCCTACAGCAGCCTGTGCGTCCTTGGCATCCTGCTCCAACTTCTTTGCCCGGCGCTGAAAGTCGTCGAGTTCACCCTTCCAGCGGTCAAGCTGCCGGGCGGCCTTGCGTACGGAGTGCGCGGCGTTCTTCAAATTGAGCGGGAGGGGCCCGTCGTCAAGCTGCTCACGAAAGGCGACAGCTGCATCGCCCTTCCAGTAGCTGCCGTCCATGAGCTTGGTGACAAGCTCATGCGTCTCCTGCAGGGTCTTGGCGCAGTTGGTAAATTTCTTGGACAGGACGCGGACCGTGTCGGTGTCACCCGGTGTCGGGTTGAAACCCAAGTGAGGATAATCGGGATTGGGAATAGGCGGGGAGGACTTGAGCCCCTGAGGCAAATCACCGTTTCGGGCTGCCGGCGAGTTGACGTAGGGCGGCCGTTCGATACCAGGCGTGACCGTCACTTCTTGTCCACCGCCTTGCCGCCCCTGGCCTTCTTCAAGGCTTCTTCCAGCGCCTTGTCGACTTCCTCGTAGCTGTCCTTGCTCTGTTCGATAATCTTGGCAAGATCCTCAGTCTGCTTGCCAATCTCTTCAGTGCCGTACTTCCAGTCCTCCTGGAAGTCCTCGCACGCCGAGTCCAGATCATCTGTACCCAGACCGGTGACGGTGGCATCACTCAGGGCCTTGCGCAGACCCTTCAACGAATCACTCGATCTATTCAAAAGCTTCATGAAATGTGCGAGTTCGCCTCCGTCTACCGCGAGTCGGTCAGCCATGTGCCGCTGCCCTCTCCCCACTCTGAACCGCGTGCATGAGGCAGCGACTCTACCTTCGTCACCCTTGAAGCAAGGCGGGCGATCGCTCCCCGAGGAAAGCGATCGCCCGTACGTAGGACCTCAAGATCGTCAGCGGTTGACGGACTGGATCTCCTGCACGACGACGTCCTGCGTCGCGCCGAACGTCCCGTCGGGGAGGTTGCCGCCCGCGCCGCCGCTGCCGGTCCAGTTGATTTTCCAGGTGACGGTGGCCTGGAGCGGGTATGTGCCGTTGCCCGAGGAGCGCAGGTACCTCACTCCGCAGGGTGGGGTCTGGTCGGCCTTGCCCTTGGCGTAGGGCTCGCCGATGCGGCCGTTGTTGATCTCGCAGACGCCGGAGGCCGGGTAGGTCACGGCGTCCTTGGTGCCCGGTTCGATCCTGAGCGACTGCGGTACGGCGGTCGCGGTCGCCGTGATGCCGATGACCGGCACGGACGCGGTGACGGAGACCGGCTTGAAGTCGGCGGCGTCCAGCCAGGACCAGGTCGGCAGGTTGACCTTGGTCGCGGCGGCCGGTGCCAGGGTGACCTTGGTGCCGGGGACGCGGATCTCCGCGTACGCGAGGTCGGCGAGGATCTTGGGAGTGACGGCGTTCTCGACGTCGGCGGGCGGGGGGTCGCCCTGGTCCACCCAGAAGGGGGGCTCCTCGCAGGAGTCCCATCCGGGAGGGAAGCTCTCGTCTACGTACGAGTCCCAGAAGTATCCCTTGCCGGTCTTTTCCTTGTTGAAGTCCTTGTACGGGTGCCCGTTGACGTAGCGGTCGCGTTGCTCGGCGTCCCACTGGTACCCCGTCGAACCGGCCTCCCAGGTCGGCTCCAGGGTCTTCTGCAGCTGCTCCGGCGTGTACTTGGGGGCGTACCAGCAGGGCGGTGGCGTCCAGGACGTGGTCGAGGTCAGGGCGCCGGTGGAGTTGCCGGTGCCGTTCTCGGAGCGGTCGAAGACGACGCCGCCTACGGTTACGGAGACGGTGCCGTCCTTGCCGGCATTGGCCTCTTGGTTGGCGCCTTGTGTGTCGCCGCCCAGGGTGTCGTCGGCACGCGCCACGCCGGGAAGTGCGAGGAGGAACCAGCAGGCGCCGGCTATGACCACCGCAGAGAGCTTCTTCAACGGACATGTCATGGCTGACACTTGGGGCTCCCACTCTGCGAAACCATCTTCTGGACCGCCCAGACACCCTTGTCGTTCTTCTTGAGCGAGGTGTGGTAGATGACGTAGCTCTTGGCGGTTACGTCGGTCCTCTTGACCTTGTCCGTCTTGAGGTACTTCACATAGGCCTTGCCCTGGTCCTCGCAGTAGCTGAGGGAGGCCGTACCGTCTTTGTCGACTGCCACTTCGGGGGCGTAGAAGCGGTAGACGCCGGTGATGGATGCCTTGTGGTCGACGTAGTTCTGGATGAACTTTTGCGTGGAGGCTGCCGCCTCGCCCTCGTAGTAATGGAGGTACGGCTTGTCGAGCGCGTCCTGATTGACGATCGCCAAGTCCACAGCCTTGATGGACTGCTCGCCGTCCGCCAGGATCGCGTCCTTGTCCTTGTCCCCTGTCTTGGGCCAGTCGAAGGTGTAGGACAGGTCGGACGGCAGGTCGATCTTCGGGCGTTCGGCGGAGGACGCGTCGGAGGCGGTCGGGGAGGCCGACGTCTCGCTTCCCGAATCGGCGCCTGCGATCTTGTCGTTGTCCTTGCTCTTGGAGCTGTCATCGCTCCCGCACGCGGACAGCGTCAGGGCCGCAGCGGCGGTCAGCGTGAGCGCTGCGAGGAAGGTGGGGCGGCGGTTCACGGTCGGCTCCCGGTCAGAGGCGAGGCTTCTCTTGAGCGAACCAAAGCTATACAGCGGGGTGGAGCCGCACCAGGGTGAAGGTTGTCAACTGGCGGGGTGTATGGGGAGGAATCGGCGATTCGCCGACCAGTATGAGCCGTAACGGTTGCATAACGCACTGATTTGTCGGCCCATTGGGGTGCTGTACGGGGCGTTTCAGTCATGAACCAGCAAAGGGCTTGGGTCCGTGGGCCTATGTGGGGCCTACTCCCCTACGGATACGTTCGGGTTCGGACAGCCGGTGGCATGGAGCAGGTGACGCGGTCGGAGGTGGGCCCGTATGGGGCGGCGCTGGCGGGATGGGCGTGGGGAGTTGCTCGTGAGCGGCGGCGGTGGAGAGCCTTCTGTCCGTGTTCCGTTGGAGATCGCCGCCTCGTACCGGGCCCGCACGAAAGGGCTGTTGGGGCGGGACTTCATCGACGGGGCGATTCTGCTCTCCCCCGCCAACAGCGTGCACACCTTTCGTATGCGCATGGCGATCGATGTCGCCTATCTCGATCGGCACCTTCGCGTCATCGCCGTGCGCACCATGCGGCCGGGGCGGTTGGGGATGCCTCGGCTGCGGGCGCGGCATGTGGTGGAGGCGGGGGCGGGAGTGATGGGTGAGTGGGGGGTGCGGGAGGGTGCCCGGGTGGAGGTCCTCGTGAGTGAGGGTTAGGCGTTCTGTCCGTCTAGGGCGCGGCGCCGCTCAACCACTGCTGCTTTGACCGGCACTTGGGGCTCCCACTCTGCGAGGTGGTCTTGCCCTGGCCCCTGGGCTGCGCACCGCGCCCAGCAGTTCGATGGCCGGGGCGGCACCGATGTCCTCGGCTACGCAGCGCTCGGCCAGTCCCACCGCCCAGTCGGCGAAGCGGCCCGGATCAAGGTCGAGAAGCAGCCAGCGGAACACCGAGTCGGCGATGTCGTCCCGCAGCGACGGAATCATGGCCAGCATCGCCACTTCGACATGCCGGACGACGTGCCGCTGCAGCGGATACAGCTGCGGTCGATCTCGCCACTCGCTGACAAGCTCGTCAACGCCGGTCCAGGTCACCTGGCTCGTGTGGGGCATGCGCTTCCCGACGGCCTGATGGAACTCCTCCCACACGTGCCACAGCAGGCCGGGCGACGGCGGCTGAGGCACATGCGGAGTCAGTTCCGGGTCTTCCAGGAGTACGGTCGCCACTCGCCGGGCTTCCGCCAGTCGCTCGTCGGTACGGGGCAGTTCGGCGACCCGATGCCAGTCACACTCGTCCCAGGGCTGCGGCAAGGACCGCAGAGCATGGGGCAGGACGTAGTCACCCTCTGGATCGCGCCACCGCGCGACCTGCGGATCCCACGTCTCCTCCATCTCCTCGGCATTCCCTGACAGCGGCGTGGATTGACTCACCACGGCACCTGCCGAGGGACGCGGTTGCGCCACCAGGGTGTCGTTTCCCCGTTGTCGTCTGGTGTGGGCCGGGTGTCAGTGTGCTCGCTGAATGTCCGGTCGAGTTGGTTGACCGCGTCCCGTAGGGCGTCCGCGTGTGTTTCGCCCAGCTCCGGGAGGAGGCGTCCCAGGGCGTCCCTGGCTTCCAGGTCGCGGTGGAACAGGTTCACTCGGTAATGGCCCGAAGGGGCCCAGTCGGACTGGAGTCGGCGGGTCAGTCTTTCCCACACGCGGAGGTGGTGATGCAGCCGGCCTTCGACGGTCGCTGCCGTGCCTGGGGGGAGTGTGGCGAGAAGGGTGTCGGAGACGGGGGTGGGGATGGGCTCTCTGTCGAGGATCTCCGGGAGGATCTCGATGGTGGCCCGGGGCAGGTCGGGGACCTCCTCCTCGACCGCGTCGATCACGTGCACGGGTGGTTCGTCGTCCGACGACAGCAGACGGGCGCGGACCGACTGTCCCGAAGAGGTCGCCAGCCAGTATGCCGACGGCGGAAGGCCCTCCTCGGCTGGGTACAGGACCAAAACACCCAGCGCTGCCGCCAGGCGTCGTGCGAGTTCGGGCTCGGGTGGCGCCTCGTTGACCAAGGCGTCCTCTACGTAGATGTCCAGGGACAGCGACAGGTCGCCGCGCAGTCTGATGTAGCCGCACAGGACAGGTGCGGCCCAGTCGCGTTGGCTCTGGTCGCCGTCCCGGTCGGCCACGTCCACGTCTGCGCCTTCTGTTCTCACGGCCGCCGCCAGAGCCTCGGCGAGTGACGTGGGAGACACCGGCGGCCCGACCAGCAGCAGGTCATAGATCATCGGTAGGTCCCGTCATACACCTTCTTGACTTTGGCCACGGCCTGAGGGTTGTTGGCGAAGCGCGGATTCTTCGTCAGGGCGGGGGCGTTCACGTCGCCGTTGGCCCTGGCGGTCTCCTTGAGAGCGGCGTACTCATTGCGGCCATCTCTACGATCCCTGGCCCTGAGCCCGGGTGGACACGCCAGGAGTCCTCCGCCCCATAGCTACGGCCGTTGATCTGGCCATGGCGCCCACTCCTGCGCGGTATTCCTCGTCGTGACCGGCAGGCTCGGGTCGAAGGCCAGTCGCGCCAGGGCTTCACGGCTGCCTGGCACGTCATCCATGCGGTAGAGGCACCAGATGGCCTCCTGCACCGCGCTGCCGCACCGGGCGCACCGCTCGGCGAGTTCCGCAGCCCAGAGGGCCGTTGCCGACAGAACAGCCGGTTCCTTGTCGCCTGCCGCTCCTCCGCCTTGCGGGAGGTCGGCGAGCCAGCGGAAGACGGCTGCGGTGACCCGGTCAGCGATCCTTTTGCACCAGATCTTGGCGAAGCACGCGGCGTCCATGCCGCGAAATTCGAACCCCAACGACTGGCACTCGCGCCACGCCTCGTTCATTCGCTCGCGAGTGACCAGCCGTGGGTAGGGCATCAGGGCACGCACCACCTCGGCGATGGCGCTGCAGTCCGCCGGAGCGTCACTGCACATCTGCGTGTCATCCGGCACCCGCTCGACAGTCAGACACGCCTCCAGTGCTGAACGCGCCTGGGCGAGGCCGTGGGAATCCGGCGCGGTCGCTCCCCAGCCGAAGTCGTTCTGCCAGGAATACGGAAGGCCCTGCAGCCCTTCGGGCAGCAGCGGCTCCTCGTCGCGGGTGCCTTCTCGGGCCCGGACCTCGTACACCGAACGGCGCAGCCCGAGAAGTTGGGAACACACATACGGGCGGAAGTCCCGGACCTCGTCGTCGTTTACGAGCTCCCTCAGGACCTGTTCGCCGCGCGGACGACCGAGCGAGACAAGCACGCGCACCGCCGCCTCGACCGCCACGCCGACCCGCACGAACGCGGCTGCGAGCAGCGCGGCGTCTTCAGCCTCCCCATCGGTCTGCAATCCGGCGGTGATTGCAGACCGATGAGAGAGAAGGCGTCGTACACCAGGGCCTGCCGCACCGAGGCGGCCCACTCCGCCGCCACTCCGTCGACCCACTGTTCAGTCGGTGGCTCAGGCACCGTGGGGATCCCCATGTCAGCCCAGGCTCCGACCACCTGCACCACTCGCTCCCGAGTGACCTGAGACGTGGTCGGCATGACTCGGGTCAGCCAGGCGTCTGCCTCGTCCAAGGTGTGGTCATCGCGGTCGTCGTAGAAATCCCGTAGTTCCTCGTCCCAGTCGTGCACACTCTGCCGTCGGTCGGGCAGGCACGCGCGCAGCACGTGCCGGGCCTGCTCACGTCTCTCCTCCGTGGGGACAAGTGCCTCCAGAGTCTGAGACCTGCGGTATGTCAGATCGTGCCAAGGCGGTGGCAGCTCGCGCATGGCAGCGGGCAGCAGGTAAGTGTCCACAAGTCGCTCTCCGTCCGCGCCCCGGCAGCATCCCGAGCGTACGGCTCATCGGGCACATCAAGGCGGGCAAGGCCGACCACCTGCTGGAGGCCCCCACTGGGAGCCTGCCTCCGCCGCCTCGGAGAGCAGTCGCGTCGCCTCGGCCACTGCGACGTTCCGGTCGATGTAGCGCATGGCGAGGTCCAGGGCCCACTGAGCGAAGCAGCCCTCCCGCCACAGCCATTCGAGCATTCCCCGTGCCAGATGTGCGGCAATGCGCGCAGCCCACCGCTCGGCGAACGCCTCGGGGTTCGTGTCCTCCAAGTCGATGCCCAGTCGCTCACACTCGTACCAGGCCCAGATCAGACGCTCCCGCGTGACCAACCGCGCGTCGAGCATCAGGGGGACGAGGACCATCTCGACTTCCAGCCACGCGGGCCGGTCCTCCGCATCGTCCAGCCACTTTCCCTCCCATTCGGGAGGTTCCTCCGAGGCCAGCCGTTCGTCGGGCAGCAGCGCTTCGAGAACGGCCCTCGCTTGGGCGAGGCGCTCCGGTGTCGGTTCGTCCTCCAGCTCCCAGCCGCCGGCCCAGCTGCATGTCAGATCGCGTACCACCTTGGGCAGGAGCAAGTCCTCGCCGTCGGCAGGACGAGCCGCCCGTGCCTCGTAGTCCGGTCTCCTCAGCCTCGCGAGCCACTCGCGGGCCTCCCGACGGTCGCCTTCGGCCACCGACTCGTCCATCACGAGGCGCGCCAGCACCTCCTCACCGTGCGGGCGGCCGAGATCGCGGAGCAGCCAGATGTTGTCGTAGCCACCCAGACCGGCGTGTACGCCCAGCTCGGCAAGCGCGGCGGCCCGGGAAGCGGCCCGGAGCTCACATCGATGCACGGCCTCCCGCAGCGACCACAGCAACCGCTGGACCTTGGACGAAGCCTCCCAGCGTTCCCGCCGGGCCGCGAAGTGTTGACGCTGCTCGTCGGTGAGCGGGAGACCGGGCTCCTCCTGGGCCCGATCCCAGAGGTCCTCCAACTCGTCCGGCCAGCCGCTGTCTCTCGGCGGGGCAGCGGCGAGCGCAGTCTCCAACTCTCCGAGGAGCGCAGTTGCGCGGTCCTCGGGAACCTCCGCGTGCTCCTCGTCGTACGTCATGAGACCCCCAGGTACCCCATCGCGGTCTTCGGATCCTTCATCTTGCCGGAGCTTAGAGCCTCGTACTTCTCCGCCTCGCTCTTGGCATTCCAGGCGTCGTTCATGGCCTTGAGCTGCGCAGGAGTCACCTCCTGGCCGGCGATGCGGGCGCCGACTTCATTTTGGGCCATCCTGGAGGCCGGGGTTCCTGGAGGAGCACCCTCGCCTCGCTTCGGCGGCTTGAACCCGTCGAAGATCTTCTGCCACCCCCTGGTGGAGGCGATCTCGTAGCGGGCGACGCGGCCCGGCTCCGCTCTCTGCCACGCGCCCAGCCTGTCCACCTGTGTGGCTATGGAGCCCTTGGTCGTCGCGTTCCCCGTGTTCTTGACCTCCACGACGTGCACCTTGCCGTCCTTGCCACGGTAGGCCACGTCGGCGTCCGGGATTCCCGTGACGTCGATCTCGCCGCCCAAGCCGTCTGGTCGTAGCGGCGACTCGCGCTTCTTCCTGCGCTCGTCACTGTCGCCGATGTCCGAGTACACCGTGCTGCCATCCGCCGCCTCGCCCCGCGCCATACGCTTCGTAACGTTCGCCTCGGCGAGGTTCTCGGCGAGCTGGTCCTTGGTCTTGGAGTTCAGCACCTTGGCGGCGAGCTTCTCCCTGCTGGTGTTGTGGATGTTCTTCTGGTTCACCAGCTCCGAGACGTCGGCGATGGCGTCCGCCGCCTCCTTCTTGCTGATGTCCTTGGAGTTCGGGTCGACATCGTCCTTTGCCCGCTTGAGCAGGTTCTCGAGCTGGGCCTCCTGCAGGTTGACTTTCTCGCCCTGCGGGAGCCGCTTGTACGCCCTGATCTGCTCCCGCAGCACATCGGCCCGCGCGTCCAGCGCCTCCTGCTGGGCCTGGCGCGCATCGTCGGCGTCGTCGCCCGTGCACTCCTTTCCGCCTCCTTCGGCGACGACGATCCGGCCGCCCTGCGGGGCCGCCAGGACGCCGGTGCCAGAGCCCGAAACTCCGCGCAGGCCGCCGCCGTACGGGACGCGCCCGATCGCGATCGTGCAGCTACCGTTCTTTTCGGCCTTCTTCTTCGCCTCGTCGGCGTGCTTCCTGGCCTCGTCCGCGGCCTTCGTCGCACCGTCGAAGTCGCCCGCCTTGGCCGCCTTGCGGGCCTTCTCGGCCGCGTCGGCCGCCTTGTCGAGGGATTCTCCGACCTCGGCCAGCTTCTTGAACTTGGTGAACTTCGTGATGGTCTTCGGGCTGAAGATGCCGACGACGTTGACCACGGTGTTGCCGATGGAGGCGCCGTAGTTGCCCTTCTCCCAGTTCTCCTTGTCGACGAACGTGTCGATCGCCAGGTCGGACACGAAGTCCTCGGGCGAGTTGACCCAGCCCCATACGGAGGAGAGGTAGTTCCCCTTGTCCCACTCCTTGCCCAACTCGTCGGTCTTGTCGCCCCACCAATTCGTGGTGTAGCCCTTCAGGCCGTTCCAGGTGTCCTTGACCGAGCCGACGGGGTCGCTGACCAAGTCCATGGTGCTGGCCAGGAAGCTCTTGGTCGGGGCCACGAAGAAGCCCCGGACGTGGTCCATGAACGTCCTGTCGTGGCGTTCCTGGTCATGTACGTCGTCCCAGAGCGACTTGTTGTCGAAGGGACCCGGAGCGAGCGGAACCGTGTCGCCCGGCTCCGCGCCCTCATTGGTGATGATCTGGGTCGACGACGCCGGACGGCCGCTGCTGTTGTTGCCGCCCGTGCCACCACCGGCGCCCGTGCCTCCCTGTTCACCAGAACCGCCCTGGGTGCCCGAGCCGCCTTCGGCACCCGTCTCGCCGTTCGCGCCCGTACCACGGTCTGCCCCCGCACCGCCGTCCGCATCCACGCCGCTGTCCGGGTCGGCGCCGTTGCCGCCGTCGGCGCCGGCGTCCGGACCACCGTCGCGGGCATCGTCGTCGTCCCCGGCCGCACCCGTCTCCGTACCATCGCCCTGCGGAGCGGCGCAGGCCGTGCCCGTCACCGAGCAGACCGCCGACTGGATGCCGTCGGCGATGCGCCCGCCGAGGCCGCCCACCGACAGCGCAAGGATGATCGCGGCGACGACCGCTACGAGCCCCGCGTACTCCACTGCGGTCTGGCCGTCGTCCCGGCGCCAGCGGATCATCCTCGCCAGACTGAACGCCCGTCGCTCCTCCCTGTCCTGAGGAGCGGCTTCGAACCACTCCCGCGACCGGGCCCGACGCAACAGCACGATGACCGCCACCGGCATCGCCGCCTGCGTGATGCCTCGCAGATCACCGTGCATCAGCGTGCCGAACGACAGCCACACGATCCACGCCTGTACGGCGATCAGTGCGCGGCTCGTCCACACCCCGCCCCGCCACAGGCGCCGGGCCAGGTAGACCCCCGCCACACTGGGCAGCGAGTCGTACACCAGGATCCCGAAGATCTCCCCGGAGTAGTACGACACCACCGACAGCACGGTGATCACGTACATCACCGTCAGCGCGAACTGCACCCACAGCAGTACCTGCGCCCAGCCCAGTTCCCGTGGCAACGGCGAACGCCGGTCCCAGGAGGGGGTGTTCTGCGCACCCCAAATCCCGTGCGGGGGTATCGAGTTACCGGCACCGGACATGTGTGACCTCGGTTCAGCGGGCGGCATTCAAAGCGGGCGCCCGGCTGAGGCTAATGAGGATCGAACACTGACACATGGGCCCCCGGGCCCACCCTTGGCCCAACTTGAACCGCAGGGCCCGTCCCTGCCTGTGGTGGCGCGAGACGGGCCCCGGTTGAGTGGGTGCTGATGACTCAGGTCTCCGTGCGCGGGAAGGAGACCTCGACCCGGCGGTTCTTCTTGCGGCCGGCCTCCGTGGAGTTGTCCGCGATCGGGTACTGCTCGCCGTAGCCGCGTACCTCGTAGGTGACGTCGGAGTCGGTCAGTTCCTGGTCCAGGACGTTCTGTACGGCGTCTGCGCGTTCTCTGGACAGGACGTCGCCGTGCGCGGAGGAACCGAGGTTGTCCGTGAAGCCGAAGACGCGGATCTTCGTCGCGTTCTGTGTCTTGATCTCCTCGGCGATCGCGGAGATACGGGACTTCGCCTCGGCGCTGAGCTTCGCGCTGTCCTTGCCGAAGAGGACTTCGGCCTGAAGGGCGAACTTGACGTCGGCGTTGGTGTCTTCTCGGCGTTCGTCGCCGCTTTGGTCTTCTACGACCTGTTTGATGTCGAGGACCTTGGGTTCGGCGAGGGTTGCGCCGTCCGGAATCTTCAGGTCCGGGTCGTTCGGATCGAGTTCGACGGGCGCTGTGGCCGTCGCCTCTGTGCCGGGGGGCACGCTGGGGCCTTCATCAGCCCGGGCCGACACGGCGCCGAAGAGGTTCGTGGCGACCAGGACGGTGGCTGCCGTGAGGGTCAGGGCGAGACGGGGTGTTCCCGCCTGAGCTGGGGTGCGGATGACAGTCATGGGGCCCTCATCCGGAGATCGCGATAGTGGCGGTGGGGAAGCCCGGAAGCTGCAGGCCGACGTCGGTCGCATTGGTTGGCGGAGAGGGGAACTGCATAAACACCGGGACGGATTCGCCTGCCTTGAGAGTGGGCAAGCCCGTGGTGGTGAGGGGTCGGCCGTCCGTGTCGCGAAGGACGTAGTAGCGCTTCTTCCCCTTGGAGTCCACCAACGTGGCGCCACCCAGCGAGCTGCCGTTTTTGATGATCTCCGTCTCGTTCCCGCTCAGGTTGGAAGGGACAACCACCGTCTCCGAGCCATCGTTCTTGAGGTTGCCGTTCACCGTGACGAATCCACCGGAGTCGCGCGTGGCGGAGGTGACTTGGAGGAACAGGCCTTGTGGCCCCTTCATCTCGGCCAGCGGCTCCTCAGACGTCCCTTCCTGAGCACTCGGCCTGGTTCCACCGTCTTTGGAGGCGGACGCCGACTTGTCGGGCTTCTTGTCGTCACTTCCACCGCCGCCGCAGCCGGCCACACCGAGGGCCAAGCCAGTCGCAACGGTCAGCGCGACCATCCCCCTGCGGGCCTTCGCAGTGAACCGAATGCTCATCAGTCTGCTTCCTTCATCACTCGTCGTTCGCTTGTCGGTCGGCCAAGTGGACATCGAAGAGGTCCTCGGGTTTCGGGACGGTCTCGGGCTCATCCTCGTCGAGGTCCCATTCCCTGCCGTCCTCACAGGTGAGCGCGGGCAGTGGTTTCTCATTGCCGCCCTCGCCCGGGGGCTCGAACGTGCACAGAGGCTCGATCACGGCGGTGGCGGTGGCGTTGGCCTGGTATTCCGCCGTACCGGGAACAATGGAGTCCCCTACGGACTTGTTCGTTTCGATCTCGACCGTGAAACCCAAGAAGCCTTCCGGCTCACAGCCGTCCACACTGGCATCGTTTTGTGCGGCCAGCTCATGTGCACGCCAGCACGAGGGGACGAGTCCATCTGCGTTGCCGTCGAAGATGGCCTGCCACTTGGTCGGGTCGAGTAGATCCTTCACCCATGCGCCCGCGAGTTGGTCCCGCCTGTCCTGAGCCGCTGCGAGAACTGCCGCGTCGGCCGCCGTCTGGGCGCCGTTCCGATTTGCCGCCGCCTGGCCGACAGCGAAGTAGGCGAATGCGAGAAAGAGCAGGCCCCCCACCACAGTGATGTAGATGGGGAATGCCTGCCCTGCATCGCCGTACCTGCGAAGTCGCGTCAAGGGGCGACCTTGGCAACCTGCGCCTTGATCTTGTCGAGGATCGTCTGCCCGATGTCCGTACCCGTGATAGCCAGCACGATCGCCACCACCACCGCGATGATGCCCAGGTACTCGACCGCCGTCTGCCCCTTGTCGCCGGCGCGGCGCTGCATCGCCGCGGCCGTGGTGTTCTTCCAGCCGTTCACGCGGACCTTGGTCGCGACGGCGGTCTTCAGCATCAGGTCGCTCATGGTGTTCCCCTCCGGTTTCGGCTGTGTCGCTTTCGACAGGAGGAACGTACGGCGGGACATCCCGTCCGTGAGAGGGCCCCAGGGCCCAATTCCGGGCCCAATCGCGCGGGCCCGACCGGCTCTTTGCCCAGACCGTCACCGGAGGTCACCCCAGTCCTCGGTGTGAGTCCGGTGCCGTGCCGATCCATTTCGCGGCGGCCTCGGAGCGGCTGGTGCTGTGGAGTTTGGCGAAGATGCGGTTGATGTGGTTCTTGACGGTCTTCTCGCTGATGAAGCACGTGGCGGCGATCTGCTGGTTGTTCATGCCGGACGCGATGAGGTCCATGATCTCCGCCTCCCTCGTGCTCAGTTGGAACCGCGACCTGTCCGGAGCGGCCGGACGGCCACTCGTCGTCCATCCAGACGATGACTGTCCCACATGCGGTTGCACTTGCGAAAGGTTTTCTGGAGAAATGGGTGAGGGTGGGACGGGGGGCGGGCTGAAAGCCGCTGGTGGAGTGGGTGGTTGAGATTGTGTATGCGGGTTTGCGGAGGGGGAAATTCCGTATGCAGTCGCATTTGATGACTGGCCCAGGCCCTCGGGGAGAGGTGGCGTCGGCGGCTGGTCCTGGCGGAGTTGGGCCAGCAGGGCGCCCGCCGCCGTGGGGGTGAAGTGGGCCCTGCCCTCCTTGATGTCCCGTACGGCCTCGACCAGCTGGTCGGCCGTGAACTCGCCGTGGACCAGGTAGCCGCCCGCTCCTCGGCGCAGTGCCTCCTGGACGATCTCCGACTCCCTGCTGTACGTCAGCATCACGACCGGGGCGATCCCCACCAGGTACGGGAGTGCCGAGATGCCGTCCACGCCGGGCATACGGACGTCCAGGAGGACTACGTCCGGGCGGTGCTGGTGGGCGGCCTCGTAGGCCTGGCGGCCGTCGGCCGCTTCCGCTACGACCGTGATGTCCGCGCGGCCGGAGAGGAGCGCGGTGAGGCCGGCCCGGACCACGGGGTTGTCGTCCGCCACGACGACCCTGAGGGTGCGGCTCGGCTGTGCGGGCCCCGGGAGGTCGGCGAACGGGTTCTGCGGCGGCTGTGGTGCACCGGGGGGTGGGAGTGGGAGCGGCTGGTCCGGCATCGGGGGCCTCCTCTCGTGTCGTGGGTTATGCGGTGGGGGTGGTCAGGGCGGCCAGAGGGAGTTCCAGGCGGACTTCCGTGCCCTGGGGGTGGCCGCCGCGGCCGATGCGGATGCGGGCACCCACCGAGGCGGCGCGTTCGACCATGCCGACCAGGCCGAAGTGGCCCGCCCGGCGGAGTTGTTCGAGCGTGGTGCCGGGCGGGAGGCCGCGTCCGTCGTCGTACACGCTGATGCGGAGCAGGTCGCCGTGGACGCCCGCGCTGACGTCGACGCGGCTGGGGTGTGCGTGGCGGTGGGCGTTCTCCATTGCTTCCGAGGCGATGGTGAGGAGCTGGCGGGCCACCGCGGGTGGGACGGGCGGTACTGAGTGCTCGCCGGTGGGGCGGTAGACGGCGGGAAAGCCGGTGCGGGTGCTGAAGTCGCGAGTGCGGGCGGCGAGTTCGACCAGGACGTCCGTGGCCTGGGCCGGGTCCGATTCGCGGCGTAGGTCCGCCAGGAGTTCGCGGGATTCGGCCGCTGCCCGGCGGGCCGAGCGGGCGACGAGTGCCGCCTGCTGTCTGATCAGGATCGGGTTCATCCGGTCGGCGCCCGTGGAGCCTTCGAGGCCGTCGGCGGCCAGCGCCACACCGTGCAGGGTCTTGGCCACCGAGTCGTGCATCTCGCGGGCCAGCCGGGCGCGTTCGGCGCTGACCGCTTCCGTTACGGCGAGCCGGGCCTGGACGGTGGTGAGGGCCTGGGTGGCCGCGCCGAAGCGGAGCATGAGGTTGCGGAGGCTGGAGCCGACGGCGCCGGCGACGACGCAGAGGCCGGGCAGGAGGGTCGCCTCCGCGAGGCCGGGGGGTGGGTTCTCCTGTGCCGCGTGGATGAGGAGCAGGAGCAGGGCCTGGAGGCTGGCGAAGACGGCCGCGCCTCGCCAGCCGTAGACGAGGCCGGCCAGGAGGGGGGTGCAGACGCTGACGTAGGCGAGGGTGCTGTCGGGGCCTGCGGAGATGAGGAGGAGGGCGCCGAAGAGGGTGTCCGCGGCGAGGAGGGTGGGGTGGCGGAGGAGGAGGGGGCCGAAGCGTTCCCAGTCCCTGAAGAGGGCGTAGGAGGTCATGAAGGTGACGACTACGGCTGCGCCTACGAGGCGGGTGGGGAAGCCCTCGTTGGCGTTGAGGAGTGCGGTGGGGGTGGCCAGGGCGATCATGGCCAGGCGGAAGCCGAAGACCTGTCGGGACAATGCCTGTAGGGCGTTGACCTGGATGTCGATCGCGGGGCTGGTGAGGGTGTCCGTGTCCCGGCCTTCGGCCGGGATGGGGTTACCACCCGCACCGCCCGTGCGGCTTTCGTTGTCGGGTGCGGGTGGCCCCGGCCGGGGCTCGGCGCCGTCGGCGGCTGACCGGCCGTTCGCGTGCGGGACCGGACCGCCCTCCGCCTGCCCCTGACCGTCCCGGACGCCTTGAATCCCGTGAACCCCGTGACCCCCCTCCACCGGCTCCCACCCCGGCGGCAACGCCGGCGTCGCCGACGTCACCGGGATGTCCGGCGCGCCCGTGCGGACGTGGGACGGGAGGACCGTGCCCGCCGGTGGCGTGGTGATCTCCGGTGTCTTGGGACGGCGGCGCAGCAGCCCGGTGCGTTCCCCTGTCATCGACATGCCGTCGCCTCCTACTTGCCCGTGACCGAGCCGAAGTCCGTGCCCGAGCCGAGGATCAGGCCGGCGCCGAGGAGGAGCATCGTGGCCGGGACCATGAAGGTCGTGATCATCATCGTGGCCTTGGGAACGGCCCGGGCCGCCTTGCGGCGGGCGTTCTGCGCGTCCGTGCGCCGCATGTCCTTGGCGAGGGCCACCAGCGTGTCGACGATCGGCGCGCCCAGTTCCTCGCCCTGCTGCAGCGCCGTGACGAACATGGCGACCTGCTCGGAGTCGTTCCTGCGCCGCAGTTCCGCGAAGGCCTGGCGGCGGCTCATGCCGAGGTCCATCTGGCGCAGGGTGATGCGCAGTTCGTCCGCCCAGGGGCCCTCGTACTTGGACGCGACCCGGTCCAGGGCCTGGCGGAAGCCGAGGCCGGCGCTCACCACGACCGCCAGGACGTCCAGGAAGTCCGGCAGGGTGCGTTCGATGACGTCCTTGCGGATGCGGATCGCCGACCAGATGCCGACCTCCGTCCAGAACGCGCCGAAGGCGAGCAGGAGGAGGGCGACCAGGAGCTGGCCCCGCATCAGGAAGACCAGGAAGCCGACCCCGCCCAGGACGCCGTAGACCGCCCGGCGGGCCGCGTAGCGGTCGATCGTCAGGCCGCCCGGGTTGCCCGCCAGGTCGATCTTGCGGCGGTACTTGGCCACCTGCTTGGGGCCCATCAGGCGCAGCACCGCGGGCGCGTAGCGCATGCCCATGCGGTCGATCAGCGAGTCCACGGCTCCCGTACGCGTGGAGCCGACCTCCAGGGCGAGGGCGAGGTCGCCGGGCAGTTTGGCCTCGGCACGGTACATGCGGATGCCGGCGAAGACGCCCCAGACGCTGAGGCCCATCAGCAGGGCGAGGAGAAGTCCCATGATTCCGTTCCCTCCTGGCTTCTCAGACGTCGATGCGGGACAGGCGGCGGATGAAGACGAAGCCGACGGCGTAGAGCGCGAAGGCGATGATGACCGCTCCCTGGCCGAAGGGGGAGCCGGTCATGCGGTCCAGGGCGCCGTCCTTCACCCCGTTCATCAGGAAGAGCGAGCCCACGCCCAGGACCGGCACGGCGTACGACGTCATGCTGACCTGGGAGAGCTGGGTGCGGACCTCGCGTCGGGTCTCCTTGCGCTCCTCCAGGGTCTCCGTGAGGTTCCGCAGGGCGCTCACGACCTGGCCGCCCGCCCGGTTGGACAGGACGAGGGTGGTGACGAGGACGACAAGTTCCCGGGACGGGAGCCGGTCCGCCATTTCGTCGAGTGCGTCGTCCAGCGACGCGCCCACCGCCAGCTGCGCGGAGACCTTGCCCAGTTCCTCGCCCGCCGGGGCCTCCATCTCCTCCGCCGCCATGCCGATCGCCGTGCGCAGGGCCAGTCCCGCCTGGGTCGCGTTGGCGAGGATCCGGGCCATCTCGGGGAGCTGGTTGATGAACTTCTCGATGCGTTTCTGGCGTTGCCAGTTCAGGAACTGCACCGCGACCCCGATGCCGAGCAGGCCCGCCAGCGGCCCGAAGAACGGGGCGAGGGCCGCCTGGCCGATGAGCCACAGGCCGGCGACCGTGGCGAGCATGTAGACGAAGAACTCACCCGGGGTGATGTCCAGGCCCGTCGCCGCCAGACGGAGTTCCAGCTTCTTGCCGAGCCCGGTGCGCCGCAGCCGGCGGTCCAGGTTGCGGAAGTGCCGGCGCCGGCCGCCGACCGGGATCTGGCCGGTGGCGGAGAGGCGGTCGACGAGCGCCTGGCGCTGGGCCTTGCCCGTGGCGTAGGAGTGCAGGCCGACGACCGCGAGGACGCACGTCAGCAGGGTGACGCCCGTGGTGAGCGTGATGAGCGTTTGCAGATCCATCGGTCGGTCCTACCTGGCTTCTCGGGTGGCTAGCTGGTCCGCGGACCGGGCGATGCCGAAGGCCTGCGGGAGGGGCTGGCTCGCCATGTAGAGGCGGTCGGCGGTGCGGCGTGGGACGGGGAAGTACTCGAAGGCGCCGTGGATACGGCCGTCGGAGCTCATGGGCCGCGCGTTGAAGCGGGCGACCGTGACCAGCCGGTACGGGTCGCTGCCGTGGCTGTCCATCAGGGCGATCTCGGTGATGCGGCGGGCACCGTCCGCGAATCGGGTCAGCTGCACGATGACGTCCACCGCGCTGTTGATCTGGTCGTGCAGCGCCACGAAGGGGATCTCCACGTCCGACATGGACGCCAGGGTCTGCAGCCGCATCAGCGCGTCCTCGGCGCTGTTGGCGTGGACGGTGGCCAGGGAGCCGTCGTGGCCCGTCGACATCGCCTGGAGCATGTCCAGGGACTCGCCGCCTCGGACCTCACCCACGACGATCCGGTCGGGGCGCATGCGCAGGGAGTTGCGGACCAGGTCGCGGATCGACACCTGGCCCTTGCCCTCGACGTTCGGCGGGCGTGACTCCAGTCGGATCACATGGGCCTGCTGGAGCTGGAGTTCGGCCGAGTCCTCGATGGTGATAATGCGCTCGCCCCCGGGGATCAGCCCGGACAGCGCGTTCAGCAGGGTCGTCTTTCCGGTGCCGGTCGCGCCCGAGACGATGACGTTGAACTTCGCCTGCACCAGGCCCGCCAGCAGGTACAGCATGTGCTCGTCGAGCGAGCCGAGGCCGATCAGCTCCTGGAGCGTGAAGGAACGCGGGAAGCGGCGGATCGTGAGCGTGGCGCCCGTCAGGGACAGGGGCGGGATGATGACGTTGACGCGCTCGCCGGACGGGAGGCGGGCGTCGACCATCGGGTTCGACTCGTCGACACGGCGGTTGACCGTCGAGACGATCCGCTCGATCGTCTGCATGAGCTGGTCGTTCGAGGCGAAGCGCAGGGGCAGTTGCTCCACCCGGCCGCCGCGCTCCACGAAGATGGCGTCCGGGCCGTTCACCATGATCTCCGTGATGGAGGCGTCCTCCAGGAGCGGCTCCAGGATGCCCAGGCCCAGCGCCTCGTCGACCACCCTGCGGATCAGCTGCGAGCGTTCCACGGTCGAGAGGACCGGGCCCTCGCGGCTGATGATGTGCCCGAGCACCCGCTCCAGCCGCGCCCTGCGCTCGGCGGCGGCCAGCGAACTCATCTCCGCGAGGTCGATCTCCTCCAGGAGCTTGGCCCGGTAGGAGGCGACCATATGGCCGTCCTCGCCCCGGTTGCCGTTCTCCTCGGGGGAGTTGATGCGTGCTCGCAGACTCATGGGTGCGGTGCTCCGTTCAGTGGTCGAGCGGCATCGTGGCGGTCTTGACCGCCGGGTCGAAGTCCCAGCCGGGCACGAGCGACGGGATCTGCACGGTGACGGTGACCGTGACCTCGTCGGCGCCGGGCGACGCGCCGCAGTCGGTCCCATCGGCCAGCCAACTGCTCACCGCCGCCTGGCAGTCCGCCAGGTACGGACCGTCCAGCGACGCACTGCGCGCCCCCGTCCGGGCCGCCGTCCCCGCCTGCTGGGCCGTGTACGCGATCAGTCCGAGCTGTACGGCCGCCAGGCCGACGAGCAGCAGGATCGGCAGGAAGCCGATGTACTCGATCGCGACCTGGCCCCGCTCACGGTCCTTGCCGGAACGCGCCATCTCAGTCCGCCTCCTCGACCGCACCGGCGTGGCCCCTGACCGGGAACGGCACGGAGAGCGTGCCCGGGAAGAGGATGGGGACCTCCAGCTTCACGTCGGCCGTCACATAGCCGGAGCCGCCGCAGGTCACCTCGGCGCCGGAGCGCCATGCGTCCGACAGGTGCTTGAGCCCGGCCGCCTCGCACGCGCCCTGCCGCGCGCCCGGCTCCGCCGCCGTCGCCTGCCGTACCGCCTCGTCCGCGGCGTTGCCCGCGAGCGTGAAGGTGTAGCCCACGAGGACGATCTGCCACAGCGCGATCAGCGTCACGATGATCGTCGGTGTCATCCCGAGGAACTCGATGGTGACCTGGCCCCGGTCCCGCTCTCTCAAGGGCATGTTCATCCCTCCCTCCGCCGTCGAAAGTTCACCGACCCCCGGTCGCCGCCCCGGAACCCCCGGCCCGCCTTCTGAGCACCGTCGGGGACCTTGACCAGGCCCAGTTCTCCCGCGAGGCCCCACAGGGCCTGCTTCACCGCGCTCTTGTTCTCCAGCTCGTGGATGCGGCCCGCGTCCACGACGCTCTGCAGTTCCTTGAAGTTGGCCGGGACCACGGTGGCGGCGACCGCCGTGCCGGTGATCTTCTGGATCAGGGGCGGCTGGATCTCCGTACCGCGGCTGTGCCGGTTGACGACGACGGTCGTCTCCTCGGCCTTGCGGATCTGCAGTCGGTCCCACATCCGTACCGCCCGTTTGGCGCCCCGTACGGCGATCACGTCGGGCGTGGTGATCAGCAGGGCCCGGTCCGCCATCTCCACGGCCGCCGCACCCGCGCCGCTCAGCTGGGCGCCGCAGTCGATGACGACGATCTCGTAGCGGGAGCGCAGCGCGCTGACGATCTGGCGGGCGGCGCGGTCGGTGACGTCCTCGCCGCGTTCCCCCTCGGCCGGGGCGAGGAGCAGGGCCAGGCCGGTGTCGTGGCGGAAGACCGCGTCGGCCAGGACGCGCGGGGAGATGTCCGTGATGGCGGCCAGGTCGACGACGGAGCGGCGGAACTGGACGTCCAGGTAGGAGGCGATGTCGCCGGTCTGGAGGTCCATGTCGACCAGGGCGGTGCTGCGGCCGGAGGCCTGGGCGGCCAGGGCCAGCTGAATGGCGGTCAGGGTGGCCCCGGCACCGCCCTTGGCGCCGCTGACGGTGACGACGGTTCCTCCGACGCCGGTGAAGACGTCGCCGCCGGCGCCCAGGTGCCGCCGTACGCCGACGGACCACTGGGCGACCGCCTGGACGCGGCTGGCCAGTTCCTCGTAGCTCAGGGGCAGGGCGACGAGGCCTCGGGCGCCGTAGTCCATGGCGGCCTGGAAGAGGCCGGGACTGGCGTCCGAGGTGACGAGGATGACGCCGACGGCCGGGAAGCGCAGGGCCACTTCGCGGATCAGCTCCAGCGCGGGCACCGGGCCGATCCGCTCATGCACGACCACGACCTCGGGCAGCTCGTCGACGGACTCGGCGGCGAGCCGCGCGAGGGTGTCGATGAGCTGGGTGGAGTCGCCCACCGGGGCCACCGGCTCGGCGTCCGGGAGCTGGCTGAGCAGCGTCGTGATGGACCGGACGGCGTCCGCTTCACCGACTGCCGGGAGGATCCTCGTGGGCATGCGGGCCTCTCACTTGTCCTTCGCGAGTTCGTACGTCCGGTCCTGCTCCGGGACCGTGGTGTCGCTGCCGGGCGCGACGAGGGCGAGCCGGACCCGCTGGGCGAACGACTCGGCGTAGGTGATGCGCTGGGCGTCGAGGGCGGACAGCGCGAAGGTGATCGGGACGGCGTCGGTGGGCTGCTGGGTGCGGTTGTTCTCGTCGGGCTTCAGCGCGGTCAGGTCGCCCACGTCGATGACCTTGGCGTTCGTCACGATGATCTTCGACTGGTCGGGGTCGCCCTCGCGCTTGCCCTCGAACGTGGCGTACACGTTGACCGAGGAGCCGGGCGTGATCTTGCCGGCCACGCCGGTCGCCGCGTCGATCATGATGGCGACCTCCTGCTGGCCCGGCTGGAGGGCGGGCTGGCGGACGATCATGTCGGACTGGAGCAGGGAGCCCGAACGCAGCGTCGTGACGGCGATCTTGCCCTGGATCTCCCGCAGATCGGTGACGGCGTTGCTGGACAGCCACCGTTCGGGCATCTTGATCTTCTCGAACTGGCCCGTGGTGAGCGTGGTGTAGGGCGGCACGTCCGATTTCAGCCGGTAGGCGGTGACCTCGGGGCCGACCTTGGACTTCACGTCGCCTATGACGGAGAGCACGCCGGTGAAGGCGCCCAGGGCGCAGACGACCGACAGGAGCAGGAGGATCACGCCGCGGCGCTGACGGGAATTCATGAACCGTACAACCTCGTTGGGGATAGCGGTCGATCGGGATCGGAGCGGTTTCGGCGAGCGGTGTCAGGGCTCACCCGACGGCCGTTCGGTTCTCGAGCTGTTTGAGGGGCGGGCTGTCGTAGTCGGGTGGTGTGGCCGAACAGAACACACAGCGGTCGCCGATGACGTCGATGCCGCACCAGTGGCAACTGCTGCGCCGTACGGAGGTGACCAGCTGGTAGAGGACCGACAGGTCGGGCAGATAGCTGCAGAACTCGATCAGCTTGCCGGTGCCCCACCAGCCGGGCGACTCGGCCGGCAGCGGGATCTCGCGCAGCCCCTGCACCTTCCAGGAGGGGGCGAGGGTGGCGGTGACCCAGTCGGACTGGAGCTGTCCCTTGGCGACCAGCATCCAGGTGCCGAACTCGGGGCCGGGGAGGGCGGCTTCGGGGGTGATTCTGACGAGCTGCGGCTCGGGGTGGGCGAGGACGCCGAACTGGCTGCCCGGGACCCAGGACTTGGCGTGCGATTTCAGGCCGACGGGGACGCGGTCGAGCCGGGTGACGGAGTTGAGCAGCGCCCCGGCATGGATGTAGTGGACGAGCAGCCGGCCTGCCGAGGCGAGCACGCCGGGGCTGATGTCGCAGGACGCCAGCTGTCTTAACTGGCGGGCCAGGACCGCCAGTCCGAGCGGGGGCAGGTCCGGGCGGAAGAGGGCGATGCGGTCGCTCTCCATGAGGGAACGCAGGGTGTGCAGCCGGCGCTGTACGGCGGTGGGCGCGGCCTGGGAGCACACCACGATCACGTGTCCGTGCTGCTCGACCAGGGTCTGCATCTCGGCGAGCGCCTGTTCCAGGGGGCGCCGGTCGATGTCCCGCAGCACGACGGCGGGCAGGGTGCGTTCGTCCTGTGGCGGCAGCGCCATGTCGGCACTCGTCACGGCAATGGCAGTTGGCACGCGCAGCTCCCCGTTTCCCCATGCCCGTCGGCGCGCCGGTGTGACTCCGGCACACTTCGGTGACTTCACTGCGTGACTACCTCAGCACTGTATCCACGGCTCTGTGACCGGAGAACAGCGTTTGTGTAGCTGGAGAGCAACTGTCGTTGCACAAGATGCGTCAAAACGGGGCAGGTTGAGCATCTCGCCGGTCGCCGGCGCGGGCTCGGGGGGTCCCGGGCGGTGGGCCCAGAGGGCCCAGCGTTGACGGTGGGTCTCCGTTTGGGCCCTGAGGCCCACGCCCGGTGCGGGGGCGCGTCCCTACGCTCGCCGTCCACGGATACGTGGTTCGGGCGAGGAGGGGTGCCGTATGGCTGGCGGGGGCGGCATACGGACGTACAGGGACAGACTGGTCTTCGACGACCGCGGCGCGACGGGCACCGAGTATCTCGGGATGGTCGTCGTCAGTGCCGCGATCGTGCTCGCGGTCTCGGCCACCGGCGTGGGGCAGCTGATCTACGACAGGATCGCCGCGCAGGTCTGCAAGGTCGCGGGCGGCGGCGACTGCGGGGCGGGCACGACCGGGCCGGGCAAGCCGCTCACCGACGCCGACTTCGAGCCGGCGCTGTGCCAGGTCTCCTCCGTCACCGACAAGGCGGGCTCCAAGGCGAAGATCTTCTTCTGGGAGATCGGCAAGGAGTACGGCTTCCAGGAGCAGCATCTGAAGGCCAAGACGGACGTCAACGGTGACGGCAAGGTCGACGACAAGGACCAGTTGGTCTATCTGACCTTCACCGACGCCGCGTCCGTCGCCGCGAAGAAGGACTTCAAGCCGGGCATGAAGGTGGGCCGGTTCGGCGCCGACAAGGTGGAGCTGGGGCTCGGCATCAAGGTGACCAACGGCGACACCTGGGTCTTCCAGAGCCCGGAGGAGGCCCAGCGGTTCCGGGACGACGTGGAGAAGCTCCAGATGTACGAGATGCGGCGCACCATGCCCGGCGGCGCGGAGGCGAGCCTCGGTGACTCGATCGCCTATCTCTTCGGGACGGGACCCCTCAAGGACGAGGAGGACACCCAGAACCGCATCAAGGAGAACCTCGGCGACAACCGGAAGATCACCTACGGCAAGGTGGGCCTGGAGGCCTCGGCGTCGGCCGGCCTGAAGATCTCGGCCGGCGACGAGAAGAAGCTGAGCGCCGCGCTCGGCGGCTCCTTCAAGTACTCCCCCGACGTGACCTGGACGGACAACGCCTACAAGAACACCAAGTCGTACACCTACTCCTCGTCCATCGAGTACGGCTCCAAGGTGGGCTACGAGGCGGGGCCGCTCAGCGGCGAGTACGCGGCGAACACGACGCAGACCGGCACCATCACGGTCACCTACGACAAGAAGACCAACAAGCTGGTGCGGATCGACATGACCCGGACCGTCGAGAAGGGCGGTCAGAAGGACGGGGCCAAGGCCGGTGGCGACAACGGCAAGAAGGACGGCGACAAGCGGGGCGGGAACGCCGGGGTGAAGGGCACCGACTCGGGGACGGGTATCGAGATCGTCACCAACACCGTCACCTTCGACCCCGGCCCGGCCGGCGACAAGGACCGGGCGGTCGGCGAGCGCTGGCTGGACAGCAACAACGAGCAGGTCGCCACGCCTTTCAAGTACATGTTCGACGATCACGCGCCGACGGCCCGGCCGGGCGCCGACGACCCCTTCGGGCAGCTGATGTTCGACCAGGGAAAGTCGAGCCGGATGACGTACACGGGCGAGGTGAACGCGGCCGAGTACGGCTTCGAGTTGAATCTCGGGCTCAGTCTGGGCATGACGATCAGCACGGAGAAGAAGTCGGAGACACTGACCGATGCCCAGTTCCTGGGGGCGCCCCGCGGGGACGGTCGCTCCTACCTTCCCTACAGCTACTGTGCGAACTGACGAGACGGGAGCCCGATCCGATGAAGACCCGCCGTGCCTGCCTGGCCGCCGCCGCCCTGCTGACCGCCGTGGCCCTCACCGGCTGCGGGAGCTCCGGTTCCGGCGGGGCCTCCGTGCCCGACGGCTGGGGGACGCTGAAGACGAAGGGTGTCGACGTGTCGTATCCGAAGGGGTACGAGGAGCAGAGCGCCGCCGAGCGGGGCAAGCACAACGCGGCCGCCGCGGTGCGCACACAGGACGGGAAGAAGGTCTCGGTCGTCACCGTGCAGCTCGGCTTCACCGAGGCGAACTCCGCCGAGCAGGCGGCGATCGCCGCCGAGGCGGGCATCCAGCTGGGCGCGGACGTCAAGGGCCAGAAGGACGTGGAGCTGGCCGGCACGGACGAGGCCAGGCGGATCGACTTCACCTTCAAGGCGACCGGCGAGGACGGCGGCCCGTCCAAGGGCACCCCGGTCGAGGGCGTGATCCTCGCCGGGCTCGACTCGAAGGACACCACCTTCGCGATCCGGATCGACGCCCAGCGGGGCACCCTGCCGGACGGGGACCTGGACCGGATCATCGACTCGGTCGAGGTGCGCTGACCGTGGAGGTGCCGGGCGCCGGATACGTCGTACTCGCGCTGCTGGTCGCGCTGTTCGGCGCGCTGGTGTGGAAGTACGCGCGCCGGCTGGTGACGGTGACGCGGGTGCTGCGCGCCGGTGTCCGGGCGGAGGGCGAGTGTGTCCGGGTGGAGACGGAGCCGTACAACCGCTCCGACGCCAGGCGGCACTTCTTCGCCTTCCGTACGGCCGACGGCACACGGGTCGAGTTCGAGGACCTGGCGGGCTGGTCGACGACGGAGGGCACCGCGGTGACCGTCACCTACGACCCGCGCGATCCGCGGGGCACGGCGACGGTGGCGGGCCGGGGCAGCTGGTCCCCCGTGCTCCAGTCGCTGGCCCTGGTCGCGGGCTGCGGCATGGCCGCGCTGGGCTTCGCGATTCTTCTCTACTTCGAGATCTTCGGGAGTGGTTGATGACTCTCGTCCGCTGCTGGGCCGTCGGCATCGTCGTCCTCGTCGTCAGCGAGTACGTCCAGATGACGCTGGTGTACGGCCCCTTGGTCGGTCCGCGGGGCGTCGGTTCGTTCGGGGCCGCGCTGGGGCTGGTGCATCTGCCGAACCTGGTGTGTGTCGTGCTCGCGACGTGGGCGGCGGCTCGGGTGCATCCGGAGCCGTGGCGGGAGATGCCGGCGCGGCATCTGGTGGCGGCGTGCGCGGTTCCGGCGGCGGCGCAGGTGCTGCTGCTGACGCTGCGGCCCGATGTGCTGGATCTGGCGGGCCCGGCGTTCTGGATGTCCACCGGGGTGCTGCTGGCGGGTTGTGCGGTGGGACTGCTGCTCGACAGGTTGGTCTGGACCTCTTGACAGTGGATCTGGTCTGGACCATTTTTCTTGTCATGTCCAGACACAGACGATCCATGCGGCTGTGGTCGGGTGCCGTCACGGCTGCCCTGGCCCTCACTGTCACGACCGTCGGCCAGGCGTCCGCCGCCGACGTCAACAACGCCAGGAACGCCGGCTTCGAGTCGGGCCTGAGCGACTGGACCTGCTCCGCGGGCAGCGGTGCGGCAGTCTCCTCACCGGTGCACGCCGGCACGGCCGCGCTGAAGGGGACCCCGGCGGGGCAGGACAACGCCCGGTGCGCCCAGACGGTGCGGGTGAAACCCGGCTCGACCTACACCCTGGGCGCCTGGGTCCGGGGCGGATACGCCTACCTCGGTGTCTCGGGCACGGGCACGACCGACGTGTCGACCTGGACCCCGGACTCCTCCTCCTGGAAGCAGCTCTCGACGACCTTCCGGACGGGCTCGTCGACGACCTCGGTGACGGTGTACACACACGGCTGGTACGGGCAGGCCGCGTACTACGCGGACGACGTGTCCGTGTTCGGGCCCGACGGGGGCGGCGGCACCGACCCCGGCCCCACGGTCCCGGCCACGCCGGGCGGTCTGAACATCTCCGGAACCTCGTCCTCGTCGGTGTCCCTGGCGTGGAACACGGTCTCCGGGGCGACGGGTTACACCGTCTACCGCGACGGCACGAAAGTGACGGCCGTCTCCGGCACCTCGGCGACGGTGACCGGCCTCGCGGCCTCCACGTCGTACTCCTTCCAGGTCGCGGCGACCAACGCGGCGGGCGAATCGCCGAAGTCGGCGGCGGTGACGGGCCGGACGAACGCGCCGACCGGTCCCGGCCCCGCCCTGCCCAAGCACGCGGTGACCGGCTACTGGCAGAACTTCGACAACGGGGCCACGGTCCAGAAGCTCGCCGACGTCCAGTCCCAGTACGACATCATCGCCGTCGCCTTCGCGGACGCCACCTCGACGCCGGGCGCGGTGACCTTCAACCTGGACTCGGCCGGTCTCGGCGGCTACACCGTCGACCAGTTCAAGGCCGACATCAGGGCCAAGCAGGCCGCCGGCAAGAAGGTCATCGTCTCGGTCGGCGGTGAGCGCGGCACGGTGGCGGTGAACGACGCGGCCTCGGCGGCGAACTTCGCGAACTCGGTGCACTCACTGATGCAGACCTACGGCTTCGACGGCGTCGACATCGACCTGGAGAACGGCCTCAACGCGACCTATATGACACAGGCGCTGCGGTCGCTGTCGGCGAAGGCGGGCTCGTCGCTGATCATCACGATGGCACCGCAGACCATCGACATGCAGTCGACGTCGAACTCCTACTTCCAGACGGCCCTGAACATCAAGGACATCCTCACGGTCGTCAACATGCAGTACTACAACAGCGGTTCCATGCTGGGCTGCGACGGCAAGGTGTACAGCCAGGGCTCGGTGGACTTCCTGACCGCCCTGGCCTGCATCCAGCTGGAGGGCGGCCTCGCCCCGTCCCAGGTCGGGCTCGGCCTGCCCGCCTCGACCCGGGGCGCGGGAAGCGGCTATGTGTCGCCGTCGGTCGTGAACAACGCCCTGGACTGCCTGACCAAGGGCACCGGGTGCGGATCCTTCAAACCCTCGCGGACGTATCCCGACCTGCGGGGCGCGATGACCTGGTCGACCAACTGGGACGCGACGGCGGGCAACGCCTGGTCGAACGCGGTCGGGCCGCACGTCCACGGGCTGCCGTAGCAGCGCCGGACGCCGTCAGCCCATCGGCCGGTAATGGCCAAGGACCCAGGCCAGCTGCGGGAACCACTCCTGGAGCCGCGTCCTGGGCTTGGCCTCCACCACGCACTCGTAGAACCTGCCGTCCATATGGACCACCGAGACCATCAGGGCCTTGCCGTCGGGGCTCGCCCGGTAGTGGACACCGCGGATCTCGGGCCAGCGGAACTCGATCGACTGGCCGGACGACTCGAAGGCGACGCCCGTCGCGTCGACGACGACCGCGTTGCGTTTGTCGACGGCGAGGAAGTCCGGGCCGGCCGGTGCCGGTTGCTGGGGCGGGGTCTGGGCGTACGGGGGTGGTGCGGGCGGGTACGGGGCGGGCGGGGGCGCGTAGGAGGGCTGCGCGGGCGCGTACGGGGGTGGCCCCGGGGCGTACTGCGGCGGGGGCGGGCCGAAGCCGGGGCCGGGGGGTGGAGGTGGCTGCTCGGTCATCCCTCGATTCTCCCTGCCTAGAAGAACTCCCCCCACGGCTGGTCCCAGATCTGCTTCAAGCACAGGACCAGGAACAGCAGGCCCGCGATGACGAGCATGGCGTTGCTCAGATGGCCGTTGCGCCATTCGCGGGGAGTGCGGGCCGAGTTGAGGAGCCAGATCAGGGTCAGGGCCAGGAAGGGCATGAAGGCCGCGCCCAGGACACCGTAGATGATGATCAGGCGGAAGGGCTGGCCCTGGAAGAGCAGGACCATGGGCGGGAAGGTGAGCCAGAGCAGGTAGGCGCGGAAGGGCCAGGAGCGCTCGCGCTTGCCGGAGGCGACCTCCTCGCCCTTGGCGGCCTCCTTGCCCGACAGCCGTGCCACGAAGTCGGCGAACATCAGGCTGACGCCGTGCCAGACGCCGATCAGCGAGGTGAACGACGTGGCGAAGAAGCCGATCAGGAAGAACTTGGCGGTGGCACCGCCGTACTCCTCCTCCAGGATGTCGGTCAGCTGGATCAGGCCCTTGTCGCCGCTCGCGATGGCGACGTTCGCCGAGTGGAGGAGCTCCGCGCCGACGAAGAGCATGGCGATCACGAAGATGCCGGTCGTGGCGTAGGCGACGCGGTTGTCCAGGCGCATGACCTTCATCCAGCCGGCGTCGGTCCAGCCCTTGGCGTTGACCCAGTAGCCGTACGCCGCGAGCGTGATCGTGCCGCCGACGCCGCCGATCAGGCCCAGGGTGTTGAGGATCGAGTCCTTCTCGTCGGGCAGCACCGGGAGGAGACCGGCGAAGGCGTCGAGGAGGTTCGGGGTGACCCGGATCGCCAGATACACCGTCACCACGAACATGACGCCCACCAGGACCGTCATGACCTTCTCGAACACGGCGTACTTGTTGAACCAGACGAAGACCAGACCGACCAGACCGCAGGCGATGCCCCACCACTTCAGGTCCATCACGTCGGGGAACAGCGCCTGCAGCGGCAGCGCGCTCGACGACATCGCCGCCGCGCCGTAGACGAAGCCCCAGACCACGACGTACACGGCGAAGAACCACGTGGTCCAGCGGCCGAGGCTCGCCCAGCCGTCGAACAGGGTGCGCCCCGTGGCCAGATGGAAGCGGCCCGCCGCCTCGGCCAGCGAGATTTTCACCAGGCAGCCGATGATCGCGGCCCACAGGAGGGTGTAGCCGAAGTTGCTGCCCGCGATGAGCGTGGCGACCAGGTCACCGGCACCGACACCGGTCGCCGCGACGACGATCCCCGGCCCGATGTGCTTCCAACTGCCCTTACGGGGCTGAGGTGACTGCTGGGCTTCGTTCTCCGTGGTGTTGCCCGTGGTATCCGCCATGCAGGTCAAGAAACATCAAAGAGGCCGGACCGACAAGAGGGCGTGAGGCGATCGCCTCAGGGGCGCGGGGAACTGCGCGACAAGCCACAACCAGCCCGCGGCCCGGGAACAGGCCAAGGCGGCAACAACGAACCGCCATGGCCCACCCAGCGGAGCGCTACGGCTGTCGCCGACCACAGCCGTCCGCCCCACACGTGCCGAGCTCGAACCACACGGTCTTGCCCGGCCCGTCCCGGTGGCAGCCCCAGCGCTGGGCGAGCGCGTCCACCAGGAACATCCCACGGCCGTTCTCCCCGGTGCCCGCCTCCAGCACCCGCGGCACCCGGCGCTCCGCGTCGGCGACCTCGCAGCGCAGTACGCCGTGCGCGGCGAAGAGGGTCAGCCGGAAGCCGCTCTCGGCGTGCACCAGGGCGTTGGTGGCGAGTTCGCCGACGAGCAGTTCGGCCACGTCCGCCACCTCACCGTGCTCCGCGAGCCCCCAGCCTTCCAACTGCCTGCGGACCTCCGCGCGTGCCTCGCGGACGGCGGAGAGCCGGGGCGCGTACTCGACGCTCAGGTGGCCCGCTCCCAGAGGTGGCTGGGGGAACGGACCGTACCGTGCGTCGGGGTCCGGGAGGTGGCGCCCGGAGAGTTGCAGCATGGGTCCAGGGTGATCCCCGGGGGCGGTCCGGCGCAGGGGGAGGACTACCCGATCCCCTACCTGCTTGTGCAGGTGGGGGCGGTGTGCGGTGGCGGCGTCAGGCGTACTGGAGGCGGACCGTTGCTCCCTCGGAGTCGTCGCGGATGTCGACGTAGGCGCACACCTGGCGGGCGTACCACAGGCCCGGTCCGGGTTCCGGGCCGGTGGCCGGCGGCGGGACGAAGCCGGCGAGCGGGTCGTCGATCCGGCGGGCCGAGCGCAGTTCGCAGACGCAGGCGGGCGCCTCTCCCCACAGCAGGGCGGTGCCGTCGAGGGGGGCCAGGGCCGCCGCGGTCTCCGCGACGGCCGTGGCGAACAGCTCGGCGTCCGCGGCGGGCAGTCCGCGGTTCTCCGCCCAGGACTGCACGGCCGCGGCGTGCGGCTGTGCGAGGCGCTCGGCGCCGATCGGGGGCAGCGGCAGCGGTACGGCGTCGAGTTCGGCCGCGAGCCGTACCGGGTCCTGGTACACCTCGGTGTCGGGGTGGGTGCGGCGGGCCGCGGCGACGACGGCGGGCCCGGCGGTGCGG
This sequence comes from Streptomyces sp. NPDC057002, assembly GCF_042673825.1. Lineage (NCBI taxonomy): Bacteria > Bacillati > Actinomycetota > Actinomycetes > Kitasatosporales > Streptomycetaceae > Streptomyces > Streptomyces sp. NPDC057002. The sequence goes on along the minus strand of NZ_JBHURZ010000003.1, from coordinate 798,018 downwards.
GTGTCGTAGGCGCACAGGGCGGTGGTGGCCATGGGGCCGAACAGGGGGTTGGCGAGGGCCTCGTAGCGGATCCACTCGGTGGTCTCGCGGGTCGAACGGCCGGCGCGGCCGCTCCACACGGGCTCCATGAGGAGGTGGATCCGGCCGCCCGGACCGGCGTGGGCGGCGAGGTAGGAGGCGGCCCGGGCGACGGCGTTGGCGGCGGAGCCGGTGTACCAGTCGGTGTGCGGGATGCAGGTGATGTCCTTCGCGTCACCGCCTAGGGCGTCCCGGAGCAGGTCCAGGTTGCGGGGGTCGGCGATGGCCACGGGCGGTGGTTCGCCGGGGGCGGCGAGGCCTTCGCCGAGGAAGGGCAGGGCGGCGGCCACGAAGTCCTCGTCGGAGTCGAAGACGGCCATGCGGTGGTCGAACGGGGAGGGTGTGGAGGGCTGTCGGACGGTCATGTGTTCCCCTCGGAAGATGGGTGGGTTGTCCGGTACGGGAGGGTCAGCGCCGGGCCGTCACCCAGGCGGCGATCTGGCTGCGGTTGCTGAAGCCGAGCTTGCTGAGGATGCGTTCCACATGGCCTTCGGCGGTGCGGCGGGCGATGACCAGGCGGTCGGCGATCTGCTGGTTGGCGAGCCCCTCGGCGACGAGCCGGGCGACCTCGGACTCACGGCGGGTCAGGCGGACCGCGGTGTCGTCGTGCGGGGCCGGGGAGTCTCCGGGGCGCTGGCGGGCCGGCTCCTGGAGCGCCTGGCCGACGAGTTCCGCGAGGCCGAGGCCGCCGCCGCGCCGGTGGGCCCGCTCGAAGGCGTCCCGGCCGAGGGCCCGGCTGGCCCGCTCCTCGCTGTCCCTGCGTACGGAGTTGAGGGTGTGCGCCCCCCAGCGGCCGGTGTCGATGTCGGCCCAGACGCGGTCGGCGCCGCCCATCAGCAGGGCCGCGTGCCGGTGGGCGCCGCGTTCGGCGGCGATCGACGCGAGCAGGTCGAGGGTCAGGGCGATGCCGATGATGTCGTGGACGGCGTGTTTGAGCCGAAGTGCCTCGCGGGCGTGCCGCTCGGCCCGGGGCCAGTCGCGGCGCACGGAGTGCGCGAGGGCGAGGATGCGCAGCACATAGGACCGTACCCACTGCTCGCCGTGCCGCTCGCACAGCCGCAGAGCCTGCTCGCAGACCTCGACGGCCCGGTCGGCCTCGCCCAGGAAACCCAGCGCGCAGGCGAGTTCGACCTGGTCGAGGCCTACGAGGCTCAGATGCTGGCCGGGTACGGGGCCGCGGGCGACGGTGGTCTCGAAGTGCCGGAGCGCGCCGGGCAGGTCGTCGCCGAACAGCCGGATGACGCCGATGACGTACTCGGCGTGGGCGGCCTCGGCGGTGTCGCCCAGGGCACGGGCGAGGGCGAGGGCGTCCGTGGCCTGGCGGCGGCCCCGGGGGAAGTCCTGGGTGGCGGCGGCCAGCAGCCCGGCGACCCAGAGGCCGCGGGCCCGTTCCCGGGTGGGTTCGGGGCTTGCGGCCAGGGCCCGGTCGAGCCAGTACAGGCCCTCGCGGGGGGCTCCGCAGGCGTGCCAGTAGAACCAGAGGGCGCCGGCGAGCCCGAGTCCGGCGCGTTCCTCGCCCGGGGTGGACAGGCTGAAGTCGAGGGCGGCGCGCAGATTGTCCCGGTCGGCGCGCAGCAGGGCGACGGTCTCCGGCTGCCCCGGCCCGAACCAGCCGCGCTCGCAGTCCTCGACCCGCCGCAGCATCCGGTCCCGCTGCCGCCCACGCACGGCCCCCTCCTCCCCCGCCGTCCGCCGCAACCGCTCGAGCCCGTACTGCCGCAGCGTGTCGAGCATCCGGTACCGCACCCCGCCGGGCCCCGGCTCCCGGCACAGCACGGACTTGTCCACGAGCCCGGCGACGGCATCGAGAACGTCCTCGGTACGGAGCCCGACCGGCCCGGACCCTGCATGCCAGTCGCCTACGGCCTGCCCGACCAGGGGCACGGCGCCGCAGCCGGGGCCGGGCAAGACCGGGGGAAGCGTCACGTCGCCGGGGGCGGGAACGGCCGGGGACGGCATCGCACCGCCCGGACACAACCCGACCGCGACCGGGGGCAGCGGCACACCGTCGAGGCCGGGAACGGCCGGGGACGGTGTCACCCCGCCGGGGGCGGGAACGGCCGGGGACGGAGGTTCACCGGCAAGGGCGGGCGCCATCACGCCACCAGGGCCGTCACCGGCGCGGGGTGCGGTCAGGGGGTGATGGGGCAGCACGGGTCGCGGCGCGATGCCGTCGGCCGGGCCGGGGGCGGGGGGTGCCGGGGTGACGTGGCCGGCGTCGAGCAGGGGCAGCGTGGTGGTCGGGGTGAGCGCCTGCGCGAGGTGATGACCCTCCACGGCCGCGCCTCCCCACCCGGCCCCACCGCCGAAACCCACCGCGCATCCCGGCCCGACCCCACCGCCGAAACCCGCCGCACCTCCCCACCCGGCCCCGCCGCCGAACCCCGTCGCCCCCTCCGGCAGGAGAACCCCGGCCGGTGTCAGGCCCGTTCCCCACCCGGCGTTGGCCTCGCCCGTGTCGTCCGCGCAGACCGCCTCGGCCGTCTCCAGGTCGAAGCTGCCCGCCAGGACCGACAGCCGGGCCCATACCGTCTGCTCGGGGCCGGTGCACAGGTCGTGGCTCCAGGCGACCGCCGCCCGCAGGGTCTGGTGGCGGGGCAGGGCCGCGGGGCTGCCGGTGGTGAGGAAGCGGTAGCGGTCGTCGAGACGGTCGAGGAGCTGGTCGACGTCGAGGACGCGCATCCGGACGGCGGCGAGTTCGATGGCGAGGGGCAGGCCGTCCAGCCGGCGGCAGAGGCGGGCCACGGACGCGAGGTTGCCGGGCGTGAGCCGGAAGCCGGGGACGACGGCGGCGGCTCTGTCGGCGAAGAGCGTGAGGGCCGGATAGCCCTCGGCGGCGGACAGGTCGCCGTCCGGGTCGGGCACCGGCAGCGGCCGTACCTCCAGCAGATGCTCCTCGGTGAGGCCGAGCCGGTGCCGGCTGGTGGCGAGGATCCGGACACCCTCGCTGCCGTGCAGCAGGGCCGCGGCCAGCTGCGCGCACGCGCCCGCCAGATGCTCGCAGTTGTCGACGACGAGGAGCAGCCGCCGGTCCCGTACCTGCTCGACGAGGGCGTCCAGCGGCGGCTGGGCGGAGTGGTCGTGCAGCCCCAGCGCGTCGGCGGCGGCGAGCGGGACGAGCGCCGGATCGTGCAGCCCGGAGAGGTGCACGAAGCACACGCCGTCCGGGAACGCGCGCTGCACACGGGCCGCGATACGCGCGGCGAGCCGGGTCTTGCCGACGCCGCCCGGTCCGGTCAGTGTCACCAGCCGTGCGCGGGCCAGCAGTTCGCGGCCCTCGGTCAGTTCGCCACGCCGGTCGACGAAGCTGGTCGTCTCGGCCGGCAGGTGGTTGTCCCGTCGTGGCGCTGATCCGCCCATGATCAGCCAGTCCTCTGGGGGGGTGTGGTCCGAGGATCCGGACAGTCCGGCTCCCCTTGCGCGGATCCTCACTCTCTCCCCTGGCCTACATATATGCACGCGCGAGTCACACCCGCGGGTGCACTTCAGCCGGGACACCTCGACCACCGCGCCGCACGCGTACACTGCGCGACCGCTTTCAGTCTTGACCTGCTCATGCCATTAGCAGAACGATGTGCGCCACCCGCACCAAGTACGTCGCACGGAACAACCCCACCTCCCACAAGGAGATTTCATGCGACTTCGCATACGAGGCTCCGGGGCCGGCACCGGCAGACGCAGCGCCGCCCTCGCCGCCCTTCTCGCACTCGCCCTCGCGGCGCCCCTGTCCGCGACGGCGCCGGACGCCACCGCCGACAGCGTGCCCAAGGCGGCCCCTTCGGCCGACGACGTCAGGCAGTACGAGGTCCATCTGCACTCGACGGCCAAGGACCGCACGGCACTTCAGCGCACGGGCGTGACCGTGGACGAGTCCCACGGTCACGGTGTCGTCGTCTCCGGACGCGCGGACCAGATCAAGAAGCTGCGCGCACTGGGCTATGAGGTCACCCCGCTGGGCGCGGTGCCCGACCGGTCCGCGGGCGAGGACGACGTCCGGATCTTCGACTTCCCGTCCGCCGACTCGCGCTACCACAACTACGCGGAGATGACGACCGAGATCAACTCGATCGTCTCGGCCAACCCGTCGATCGCGAGCCGGCGCGTGATCGGCAAGTCGTACCAGGGCCGGGACATCGTCGCCGTCAAGATCAGCGACAACGTGGGCAGCGACGAGGCCGAGCCCGAGGTGCTGTTCACGCACCACCAGCACGCCCGCGAGCACCTGACCGTCGAGATGGCGCTCTACCTGCTGCGCGAGCTGACCTCCGACTACGGTTCCGACTCACGCGTCACCAGCATGGTGAACAACCGTGAGATCTGGATCGTCCCGGACATCAACCCCGACGGCGGCGAGTACGACATCGCCACCGGGTCGTACCGCTCGTGGCGCAAGAACCGCCAGCCCAACTCGGGTTCGTCTTACGTCGGCACAGACCTGAACCGCAACTGGAACTACCGCTGGGGCTGCTGCGGCGGCTCCTCCGGCTCGGCGTCCTCCGACACCTACCGGGGCACGGCGGCGGAGTCGGCGCCCGAGGTGAAGGTCGTCGCCGACTTCGTACGCAGCCGGGTCGTCGGCGGGAAGCAGCAGATCAAGGCCGGTGTCGACTTCCACACGTACAGCGAGCTTGTGCTGTGGCCGTTCGGCTACACGTACTCGGACACGACGACCGGGATGACCGCGGACGACAACGCGGCGTTCAAGGCGGTCGGGCAGAAGATGGCCGCGAGCAACGGGTACACGGCGGAGCAGTCCAGCGATCTGTACATCACCGACGGGTCGATCGACGACTATCTCTGGGGCACGCACAAGATCTTCGGGTACACGTTCGAGATGTATCCGAGGTCCGGTGGAGGAGGGTTCTACCCGCCCGACGAGGTCATCGAGCGGGAGACTTCGCGTAACCGCGATGCGGTGCTGCAACTGCTGGAGAACGCGGACTGCATGTACCGGTCGATCGGCAAGGAAGGCCAGTACTGCGGTTAACCCGCGTCCTCCTCGAAGTAGGCGTCCAGTACCGCGTCCAACTGGGCGTCCCACTCCGTGAAACGGCTCCTGGCCGGTGCTTCGATCTCGATCGGGTACCAGCGCCGGTCAGGGGTGTGGACGGTGACGGTGTAGCGCTTGCCGAAGCGGGCGGTCTCCGTCTCGACCGCGCCGATCTCGTCCCAGCGGAACTCGCATTCCTGGTCGTCCAGGAAGAGTCGTACGCCTCTGTGGTCGGCGACCAGTTTCGCGCGGCGGTCGGAGGCCTCGAAGACGGGACCGCCTTCCGGTGCGGCGTCGTCCTCCGCGGCGTCCTCCTCCGGCTCCGGGGCGGCCTCTTCGGCCCCCTCGGCTTCCTCGGTCTCCTCCGCGTCGTCGGCGGCTTCGGCGTCTTCGGCTTCCGCGACCTCGGGCTCCTTCTCCGGCTCCTCGTCCTTCGTCCGTCCGGACGCGGGTGACGTGAGCCCGGGGATGAAGGCCGGGTCGAATCCGGCGCCTTCCAGGGGCTGGCTGCTCGAACCTATGCGCTGCTCCACAGCGCAGCAGTATGGTCGACAAACCTGTGCGGCACACAACCAGCCCCAGCATCGTTATCAGACGCCTACATGCACCGACGGGCTCCTTAGACGAACAAGCTCAACACCGCGGCCACCACGAACCCCGCCACCGACAGCACACTCTCCAGCATTGTCCACGACTTCAGCGTGTCGCGCTCGCTGATGCCGAAGTACTTGGCCACCATCCAGAAGCCCCCGTCGTTGACGTGCGAGGCGAAGATGGAGCCGGCGGAGATGGACATGATGACCAGGGCGACGAAGGCCTGGGAGTGGTCGCCCTCGGAGAGGAGCGGGGCCACGATGCCCGCCGTCGTGACGATGGCGACCGTCGCCGAGCCCTGGGCGACGCGCAGGACCACGGAGATCAGGTAGGAGAGGACGATCACCGGCAGGCCCACGTCGTTGAACGTGTCGGAGAGGGCCTGGGCGACGCCGCTGGCCTTGAGGACCGCGCCGAAGATGCCGCCCGCGCCGACGACCAGCAGGATGTTGCCGACCGGCTTGAGGGACGCCGTGGACACCGTCTCCAGGGACTTGCGGGACCAGCCGCGCCGGATGCCGAGCAGGTAGTACGCGAGGAACAGGGCGAGCGTGAGCGCCACGAAGGGGTTGCCGAAGAATTCGATCACCGAGCGGAGCGTGGAGGGGTCCAGGGCGATCGAGGAGAACGTGGCGGCGAGGATGAGGACCAGGGGCGTGCCGATGATGCCGAGGACCGTGCCGAGGGAGACCGGCTGCTCGCGCGGCTCGGTGCCGGTCGCCCGCTGCTCGTCGAGGACCGCCTGCTTGGCCTCCTCCGACGCCTCGACCATGTCCTGCGGCACGGCGACGAAGATGCGGCGGCCGATCCACGCCGAGTACGCCCAGGCGGCCAGCACGGCGGGCAGACCGCAGACGATGCCCATGAGGATGACCCAGCCGAGGTCCACATGGAGGAGACCGGCAGCGGCCACCGGGCCGGGGTGCGGGGGCAGGAACGCGTGGGTGACGGAGAGGCCCGCGAGCAGCGGCAGACAGTAGAGCAGGATCGACTTGCCCGAGCGCTTGGCGGCGGCGTAGACGATCGGTGCCAGGACGAAGATGCCCACGTCGAAGAAGACCGGGATACCGAAGATCAGGCCCGTGAGGCCCATGGCGAGCGGGGCGCGCTTCTCGCCGAACAGACCGAGGAGGCGACTCGCCAGTACCTCGGCCCCGCCGCTGACCTCAAGGATCGCGCCGAGCATGGTGCCCAGGCCGATGATGATCGCGACATGGCCGAGGATGCCGCCCATGCCGGACTCGATCGTGGAGACGGCATCCGACTTCTGGACCGTGCCGAAGAGTTCGGTGACCGACAGGCCGGCCGCCAGACCGACGGCTATGGAGACCGCGAGCAGCGCGACGAACGGCTGGAGTCTCATCTTGATGATGAGGAACAGCAGCAGCCCGATACCGAGGGCGGCGGTGAGCAGCAGTCCGGCCGTGCCGTCCACGAGGAGGAGCAGGCCTCCGGTGTGGGGTGGGGTCTCGGCAGGAGCGGACGCGGCGAGCGGAAGGGACATTCGGGGGTCCTCTACGTAAATGCATGCGGTTTCGGGGTAGGGGGGAGCGCGGCGCGGCGCACGGGTGGCGCCGCGCCCGGAAGAGCGTGGTGGTGTGGAGGGTCAGCCGAGGACGGCCAGCGCGTCGATCTCGATGAGGAGACCCGCGGGCAGGCCCACGTAGACCGTGGTGCGCGCGGCGGGCGGCTGGGTCAGGCCCTGCTCCTCGAAGTACCCGTTGTAGATCGCGTTCATCTCGGCGAAGTGGTCGACGTCGGTGAGGTAGACGCGGATCATCATCACGTCGTCCCAGCCGGAGCCGCCCTCCTCGAGGATCGCCTTGACGTTGGCCAGGGTCTGGAGGGTCTGCTCGCGCAGGGTCGGCCCGGCGGGCGTGGGCGCCTTGTCCTCCTCGGCGGGCAGGAAGCCGACCTGGCCGGCGACCTGGAGGATGTTGCCCTTCTTCACACCGTGCGAGAACTTCGCCGGCGGGGTGGTGTGGGTCTTGGGGGTGAGTGCGATCTTGTCCGTCATACGGAGCCCTTCACTGGTGTTCTGCCGGAGTACTCCCCGCTGATGGCGTCCGCCGTACGGCGCACCAGCGGCAGGAGGGTGAGGAGTTCGTCGGCGGTGACGACGACGTTCGGCGCGGAGACCGACATCGCGGCGACGACCCGGCCGTCGGCGCCGCGGATGGGCGCCGCGACGCAGTTGATGGACTCCTCGTGGCCGCCGAGATCGGTGGCCCAGCCCTGTTCGCGCACCTTCTCCAGCTCGCGCAGGAACGCGCCGGCGTTGGGTGTCGAACGGGACGTGTACGTGGGGTAGTCGAGCTTCTCCGTGACGGCCCGCCGCTCGTGCTCGGGCAGGTCGGCGAGGAGCAGCTTCGCGACCGCGGCGACGGTGATGGCGACGGGCTTGCCGATGCGGGAGTACATCCGCACGGGGTAGCGGCTCTCGACCTTGTCGATGTAGAGGACCTCGTTCTCCTCGTACACGGCGAGGTGCACGGTGTGGCCGCAGCTCTCGTTGAGGCGGACCAGATGGGGATGGGCGATCTCGCGGACGTCGAGGTTCTCCATCGCCTCCTGGGCGAGCGCGAAGAGGCGGGCGCCGAGGCGGTAGCGCTGGTCGGACTGGCGGTACACCAGGCCGTGCTCGTGCAGGGTGCGCAGCAGGCGCAGGGCCGTGGACTTGTGCACGCCGAGGCGGTCGGCGACCTGCCCCAGGTCGGCGGGGCCCTCGGCGAGCAGCGGCAGGATGCTCAGCGCGCGGTCGACGGTCTGGCTCATGGCGTACGTACCTCCTCGTCGGCCCGCTGTGCCTCCGCGGTCCAGCCCGGGCCGAGTCGCAGTCTCCCCCATGCCGCGTCGTCCAAGGCGGCGAGCCGGTCGGCGTGCTCCCGGGAAGGGGGTGTGGCGTGGTCGCCGGGGACGGTGAGCGCGGCGGCGGCCATCAGATGCCCGTGCCGCAGCCGGTCCCGGACGGGCAGGCCGCGCAGGGTGGCGGAGAGGAACCCGGCGGCGAAGGCGTCTCCGGCGCCGACCTCGGCGACGACGTCGACCCGCGGGGCGGGGACGAAGGTGACGTCCCGCTGCTCGAAGACGGTGGCTCCCGCGGCGCCCTGCTTGACGACCAGCACCTCGGGTTCGGGGAGGGCGGCGCGGACGGCCTCGGGGCTGTGCAGCCCCCAGGCCTCGTCCTGTCCGACGAAGACGAGGTCGGCGCCCCGCGCGAGGTCCCGCAGCACCTTCGGGGCGTCCGTGTCGCCCCACAGCCCGGGCCGGTGGTTGACGTCGAAGGAGACCAGGGGGCGGCCGGGCCGGCGTGCGGTCAGCTCGCGCATCAGCTCCAGGCAGCTCGCGGACAGCGCGGGCGTGATCCCGGAGAGGTGCAGCACGCGCCCGGCGCGTACCGCCGCCGGATCGGGGTCCGTCACGCTCATCGCGGACGCCGCGGAACCGGCCCGGTAGTACGCCACCTCGTGCGCGTCGGTGGCCCGGTCCCCGGCGGTGCGGAAGTAGATGCCGGTGGGGCGGCCGGGATCGCGCCGGACGTGGGCCACGTCGACCCCGTACCCGCCGATCGCCTCGACCAGGTGATCACCGAAGGCGTCGTCCCCGACCCGGCTCACCCACCGCACGGAATGCCCGGCGGCGGCCAGCACGCACGCCACGTTCGACTCCGCCCCGCCGATGCCCCGGTCGAAGGAGGGCACGTCGGCGAGCCGCCCCGGCCGGGAGGGCAGGAACGTGACCATGGACTCGCCGAGCGCGACGACGTCCACGACGTCGGGGGCGTTGCAGGGTCCGGTGGGGGTCACGATGCTCGTAGCTCCTCGTCGGGTCGGTGCGTGGTCGTTTCATTGACCGGGGGTGGCCGAGATGTTAGACAGCGTTCAGCGACATACGCAATGCAGATTGCAGAGAATGCAACACAGCTGATCAGGAGGCTCCATGACAGCCGACACCGCCGCCGAGTCCCTCGCCCGGCTCGCCGCCGAGCGCGTCGACCACCGCTTCAAGGGCCTTCCGCCGGACGCCGACGGCCTGACCGTGGGCGAGCTGGCCGCCCAGCGCCGCAACCTCTTCACCGGCGGCTTCGCCACGCCTGTGCTCGCGCTGTCCGCCGAGCGCCTGGAGCACAACCTGAAGCTCATGGAGACGTACGCGGTCCGGCACGGCCTGGCCTTCGCGCCGCACGGCAAGACCTCCATGGCACCGCAGCTGTTCCAGCGGCAGATCGAGCACGGGGCGTGGGGCATCACGCTGGCGGTGCCCCACCAGGTGCGGGTGGCGCGTGCCTTCGGGACCCGGCGGGTGTTCCTGGCGAACGAGCTGGTCGACCCGGCGGCCCTGCGCTGGGTCTCCGCAGAGCTCGACGCCGACCCGGACTTCCGCTTCGTCTGCTACGTCGACTCCGTGCGCGGGGTGGAACTGATGGACGCGGCCCTGAGCGGTTCCGTGCGGCCGGTGGACGTCGTCGTCGAACTCGCCGCCGGGGAGGGCGCCCGGACCGGGGTCCGTACGGAGGCGGAGTGCGCGGCGGTCGCGGACGCGGTGGCGGGCAGCCGGACCCTGCGGCTCGTCGGTGTCGCGGGCTACGAGGGCGAGGTGCCGAAGGCCGATTCGGAGCGGGTGACGGCGTGGCTGCGGCGGCTGGTCGCGCTCGCCGCCGGCTTCGACGAGGCCGGGCGCTTCGAGGGCCTGGACGAGATCGTCGTCAGCGCGGGCGGCAGCGCCTGGTTCGACGCCGTCGCCGAGGTCTTCGCGGAGATCCCCGAACTCTCCCGTCCCGTGCTGAAGTTGCTGCGCTCGGGCGCCTACGTCTCGCACGACGACGGCCACTACCGCAAGCTGACCCCGTTCAACCGGGTCCCCGAGGAGGGCGCCCTGGAGCCGGCGTTCCGGCTGTGGACGCAGGTGGTGTCGCGACCCTCCGCCGAGCAGGCCTTCGTCAACGCGGGCAAGCGGGACGCGGCCTACGACCTCGATCTGCCCTTCGCCCAGGCGATCCGCCGGGACGGCGCCGAGCGCCCGGCCACCGGGGTGTCGGTGACCGGCCTGTCCGACCAGCACGCCTGGCTGAGCACCACGCCGGAGGCGGATCTGGAGGTCGGGGACTGGGTCGGTCTGGGTCTGTCCCATCCGTGCACGTCGTTCGACAAGTGGCAGCTGATCCCGGTCGTGGCGGCGGACGGCACGGTCGTCGACTACGTCCGTACGTTCTTCTAGGAGGCCCGCGCGATGGAAGAGCTCGTCATCCGGGACGCGGAGGTCGTGGACGGCTCCGGCGGACCCTCGTACCGGGCCGATGTCGTGGTCGACGGCGGCCGGATCGTCCAGATCGTCAAGGAGGCCGCGGCCGCCGGCTGCCAGCGGCCGCAGGCGCGCCGGGAGCTGGACGCGGAGGGGCTGGTCCTCTCCCCCGGCTTCGTCGACATGCACGCCCACAGCGACCTGGCCCTGCTGCGCGACCCCGACCACAGCGCCAAGGCCGCGCAGGGCGTCACCCTGGAGGTCATCGGCCAGGACGGACTGTCGTACGCGCCGGTCGACGACCGCACGCTCGGCGAGGTGCGCCGGGCGATCGCCGGGTGGAACGGCTCCGGCGACGACATCGACTTCGACTGGCGTTCCGTCGGCGAGTATCTGGACCGGCTGGACCGCGGGATCGCGGTCAACGCGGCCTATCTGATCCCCCAGGGCACGGTCCGCGCGCTCGCCGTCGGCTGGGAGGACCGTGAGGCGACCCCCGAAGAGCTCGACCGGATGCGGCGGTTGGTGGCCGAGGGCATGGAGCAAGGCGCCGTGGGCATGTCGTCCGGGCTGACGTACACGCCCGGCATGTACGCGCAGGACGCCGAACTGACCGAGTTGTGCCGGGTGGTGGCGTCGCACGGCGGCTACTACTGCCCGCACCACCGCTCCTACGGCGCGGGCGCCCTGGAGGCGTACCGGGAGATGGTCGCCCTGACCCGGGAGGCGGGCTGCTCCCTGCATCTCGCCCACGCCACCATGAACTTCGGCGTGAACAAGGGCCGGGCGCCGGAACTGCTGTCCCTCCTGGACGAGGCGCTGGCGGCCGGGGCCGACATCAGCCTCGACACCTACCCCTACACCCCTGGCTGTACGACGCTGGCGGCCATGCTGCCGAGCTGGGCGAACGAGGGCGGCCCGGAGGCGGCCCTGAAGCGGCTGGCGGACGAGGAGACGGCGGCGCGGATCCGGCACGACCTGGAGGTCACGGGCTCGGACGGCTGTCACGGCGTGCCCATCGAGTGGGACACCATCGAGATCTCGGGCGTGGGCGATCCGGCCCTGGCCGGGTTCGTCGGCCGGACGGTCCGGGAGTCGGCGGACGAGCGGGACGAGGACCCCTGGACGACCGCGCGCGGACTGCTGCTGGCCGACCGGCTGGCCCCGACGATCCTCCAGCACGTCGGCCACGAGGAGAACGTCCGGGCGATCATGCGCCACCGGGTGCACACCGGCGGCTCGGACGGCATCCTCCAGGGCGCCAAGCCGCACCCGCGCGCCTACGGCACGTTCCCGCACTACCTCGGGCACTACGTGCGGGAGTTGGGGGTGCTGTCGCTCGAGGAGTGCGTCGCGCACCTCACCTCGCGCCCGGCGGCCCGGCTGAGGCTTCCGGACCGGGGCCTGGTGCGCGAGGGGTACGTCGCGGACCTGGTCCTCTTCGATCCGGCGACGGTAGCGGCGGGGTCCTCCTTCTCCGAACCCCGCACGCTCCCGACGGGCATCCCGTACGTCCTGGTCGACGGCCGCCTCGTGATCGAGGACGGCCGGCGTACGGACGTGCTGGCGGGCCGGGCGGTGCGCGGAACCGCTCGGGCGTGACCGCCCGGCCCGGCACCCTGCCTTACGGCTTGGGCAGGGTGCAGCCGCTCGCGTGCAGGTCGAGCTTGCTGTCGGTGCCGAAGCAGGCCGGGACCTGGTAGGTCTGCTGGGCGTAGTTGATGCCCTTGCGGACGGTCACCTCACCGTTCGCGTCGACCTCACAGGGGTTGTTCACCGTGCAGCGCTCGCCGTCCTCGTTGCCGGTGTTGTTGATCGCGACGACCTTGCCGGTGGCCTGGTCGACGACGGGCGAGCCGGACGTGCCGCCGATGGTGTTGCAGGCGGAGGTGTAGCGGACCGAGTCCTTGAAGGTCCAGTCGCCTTCCTTGAGGTTGTGGGCGAACCCGTCGATGTCGCAGCTGTAGATCCGCTTCCAGTAGCCCGAGGGGATGCTGATGGCGGTGCCGGCGACCGGGTGCGAGTCGTTCAGCGTCAGCGCGTTGATGCCGTACGAGCTCTTGATCTGCCCGTACGTGGTGGTGAGCTGGTAGAACGCGACGTCCGTGTCGGTCATCGTGCCGTACGCGAGCTTGGCGGCGCGCAGGGTGGCCACGCGCGAGCCGGAGGAGTTGAGCAGGCCGAAGGTACGGCTGGAGGCCTGGTCGACGCGGACCTCGCCCGGCTCGGGCATGCCGCCGTCCAGACAGTGACCGTTGGTCATCACCAGCGCCGGGTCGTTGTCCTCGGCGTCCGGCATGCGGACGACGGAGCCGGAGCAGTTGCTGAGCGCGACGGTGCCGGCGAAGTTCACAGCCTTGGCCGACGGGCTCCTGAGCCCGGACAGGGTCTCCGTTGCGGACGTGACCACGTCCGTGACGGCGGACGTGACCTTGCCCGTGTCCGCGGCCTTGCCGACGCCCTGGGGGGCGGCATCGGCAGCGGTCGCGGGAGCCGCGCCGGCCCCGGCTATCGCCAGGGCGAAGAACGCGGCGGCGAGAGGTTTTCTCATGGGGGGTCCCCTCTTGCGACGGAGGCGGCCGGAAAACTTCCGGCCGCCCGCAGTGTTGTCATGCACATTGTGATCGTCGCAAGGCGGGCAGGGCAAGGAGTTGTTCTCCGCACGGCCCCGGCCCGTTCGGCCTGACCCTACTCAACGGTTCTGACAGACGGGTTACTTGGGGCCCTTGGTGCCGTCGGGGCCGCGTCCGGGATTCTCCCCGGACCTGCCCGGGGCCGACGTGGAGACGGAGGGCGTGGAGGTGCCGGCCGTGCTGCCGGCCGAAGGACTCGCGGCGTCCGTCCCCGACTCGGACGGGGTGCGGCTCGCCGCCGTGGAGGGGCTCGCGGACGCGGCACCGGACGGCTCGTCACCATCCGCCGGCCGGTCGGCGAGCGGAGCCCCGGGAGTCGAGGCAGCACCCGTGCCGGCGGGTGGCACCGTCGGCTCCCCCGCCGCCGGACCCGTACGGCCGCCCTCGCCACCGCGCTCCCCGCCGGAGGGCGCGTTCGAGAAGGAGAGACCGGCGATCAGCGCGGCCACCGAAACGGCGCCCACGGCTCCGGCCGCGACCGCCACACGGCGCGCACGCCACGGCCCCGGCCGGCGCCGGGAGCGGTGGCCCGCACCGGACCGGCCACGCGCCGGCACCGGCGGCAGCTCGCGCGTGTCGTCCGTGCCGCCCCGCGGGTCACGGGGGTCGTGGACGTCCTGCCATCCGTGCGCCGCCGCCGGATCGGCGTACGCGTCGTAGGCCGGGGGCGGAGCGGCCCGCGGCAGATACACGTTCGACCGCGCCTGGGGCTCGCCGCTCGTAGCCCCTTCGGAGTATTCGGATGGCCTGGACATGGCGGCGAATTCTAGGCATCGAAGGTGCTGGTGGGACAGCGAGCGGCGATATCTGCCCACATCGGCACGTCTCACGTGGCGGAAAACACGAGCCGCAGGGCATTACCGGGCCGTAAGCTCCCTGACATGCAGGTGATCCAGTCGACCAAGCTCGCCAACGTCTGTTACGAGATCCGGGGCCCGGTGCTCGAGGAGGCGATGCGACTGGAAGCCGCCGGTCACCGCATCCTCAAGCTCAACACCGGCAACCCGGCGGCGTTCGGCTTCGAATGTCCGCCCGAGATCCTGGAGGACGTCCTCCGGAACGTGTCCTCGGCACACGGGTACGGGGACGCCAAGGGACTGCTGGCCGCACGCCGCGCGGTCGTCATGCACAACCAGACCCTCGGTATCGAGACGGACGTCGAGCACGTCTTCATCGGCAACGGCGTCTCCGAGCTGATCGTGATGGCGATGCAGGGGCTGCTCGACGACGGCGACGAGGTGCTCGTCCCCGCGCCCGACTACCCGCTGTGGACCGCCGCCGTCTCCCTGTCCGGCGGCACCGCCGTGCACTACCGGTGCGACGAGCAGGCCGACTGGATGCCGGACCTGGCCGACATCGAGCGCAAGGTCACCGACCGCACCAAGGCGATCGTGATCATCAACCCGAACAACCCGACCGGGGCCGTCTACGACGAGGCGATGATCAAGGGGCTCACCGACATCGCCCGCCGTCACAACCTGCTGGTCTGCTCGGACGAGATCTACGACAAGATCCTCTACGACGAGGCCACGCACACCCCGACCGCCGCCGTCGCCCCCGATCTGCTCACCCTCACCTTCAACGGCATGTCGAAGGCGTACCGGGTCGCCGGATACCGCGTCGGCTGGATGTCGATCTCCGGGCCGCGCGCCCACGCGGACTCCTACATCGAGGGCCTGACGATCCTCGCGAACATGCGGCTGTGCGCGAACATGCCGGGCCAGCACGGCGTGGTCGCGGCGCTCAGCGGACGCCAGACGATCAACGACCTGGTGCTGCCGGGCGGCCGACTGCGCGAGCAGCGTGACGTGGCGTACGAGCTGCTGACCCAGATCCCGGGCGTGACCTGCGTGAAGCCGAAGGGGGCGCTGTACCTCTTCCCGCGGCTCGACCCCAAGGTCTTCAAGATCAAGGACGACCGGCGTATGGTCCTGGACCTGCTCCGGCGCGAGAAGATCATGGTGGTCCAGGGCACCGGCTTCAACTGGCCGGAGCCGGATCACTTCCGGGTGGTGACCCTGCCGTCGGTCGGCGACCTGCGGGACGCGATGGGCCGGATCGGGCACTTCCTGGACGGCTACAGCCAGCCCTGACGGGAGACCGCGCTCACACTGCGTGTGCAGCCGGTCCGGTTTTGTGAACAACTCAACTTTAGACGAAATCTAAGCTAGGATGGCTTCCTGAAGCACTCAGGAGGCCGTCCCATGTACGAACCGATCCGCGCCAAGTCGGTCCACAGCACGATGGCCGGCACCCCCGCCGATTTCCCCCACCGATCGCGTGAGGAAGAGCTGGACATCCAGCTCGCGGGCCATCTCGCCGCGCTGCTCGCCGTCACGGACGAACTGCGCACCGCGGCGCCGTCGGCCGGCCTGGACGCCTCGGCGGAGCGGCTCACGGAGCAGGTGGCCCGGCTGAGGGGTGGGCGTACGCCGGTCCGCGCGCCCAGGGGCCGCCGCGAGCGGAGCGCCGTGGCGCTCCACCGGCGGGCGCATGCCCTGGCGGGGCGTGCGCTGGTCGTCGCCGCGTCCCGTGCCGATACGGCCGCCGCCATCCTTGCCGCCGAGTGCATGGATGCCCACTCGGCGGCTCTGGAGCCGCGAACCCTCGCGTCCCACTGAGCCCGTCACGGGCTCCCTTCGACGGCCCCGGTCCGCGCGCACCCGCAGCGACGCGCGGACCGGGTGCCACAGCACTGCGTTGGCTTGAGCCGATTGTCGCCGTCGGGGTGTCGCCCGTGGGTGGGTGCGGGTGGAGTGTGGCTTGTCGCGCAGTTCCTCGCGCCCCTGAGGGGCGCTGACCGCTCAGCGGCGCAGTGCTTCGACGGGTGGGATTCGGGAGGCTCTCCATGCCGGGTAGAGGCCGGCGATCAGGCCGGCGATCAGGCCCAGTGTCGGGGCGGCGGCCAAGGTGGCGGGGTCGATCACCGGTGTCCACTGCTTCGCCGCGGCGACGGTGACCACGACGACCGTGCCGATCGAGGTGCCGACGAGGCCTCCGAGGAGGCCGAGCGCCGCGGACTCGGTCAGGAACTGCAGGGTGATGTGAACGCCGCGCGCGCCCAGAGCGCGTCGCAGGCCGATCTCTCCGGTTCGTTCCAGCACCGCCACCAGCGTGGTGTTCGCGATTCCGACGGCCCCGATGATGAGGCACACCCCTGCGAGGAGCAGGAACAGCTGGCTCAGGTCGTCGCTGACCGCGGTGCGCAGGGACCGCGGGTCCGGAGGCGGTGTCACCTTGAAGTACTCGGGGTGGTCCGGGCGCAGGGCGACTGCCGCCTCGTCCGCGATCTGGCCGGCCGCACCGAGCCGAGTCGAGATCAGCATCTGCGCCCCCTCGTCCGTGGGGGCTCCCCACGTCCGTTCGGCCACCGAACGCGGCACCGTGATGGACATCAGAAGCTCCGGCTTCCGCTCGACGTCCTTCAGGATGCCGATCACGGTGAAGGCGGTGTTGCCGATGAAGACGGCGGGATGCGTGCGCAGCGTGGTGATACCGAGACGTGCCGCGGTGGCCTGGCCGATCACGGCGACCGCCTGGTGATGCGTGTCATGGAAGCCGTCGAATGCCCTGCCTTCGACGAACCGGGCTTGTGACGCCTGCCAGATACCGGGAGAGGCGGCGATCACCTGTGTCTGGGCGTCGACACTGTTGGCCGAGCCGACGGGGGCGGCCCGCACCGCTTCTTGTGGCCCGAGCCGGACACTCCAGGAGACACCCGCGGCGAGCGCGCCGTTCAGTCGGGCGATGCGGGCGTCGGCGTCCTGCGGGAACGACAGATCGCGTGCCGCGGCGTTACCGGACCCGATGTCCGTGACGCTGACCTCGGTGGCCGTCAGCGAGTTGAACCGGTTGTCGATCTGCGAAGTGGCTGTCCCGGTGAGCCCCAGGACCGCGATGAAGGCGCCGACACCGAGAACGGTTCCGAGGGCGGTGAGTACCGACCGGGCCGGTCGCTGAAGCATGCCGGCCACGGCTTCGGACAGCAGATCGCGTACGGCCAGCCGGGACCGTTCCGGGGCGCTCGGCCGGTCCGTCGTCATGCCGCCCCCGACCGCTGGCCGGAGTCATGGAGAACGCCGTCGCGGATCGTGACGGTGCGTCGGCCATGCTCGGCGACCTGAGGATCATGGGTGATCACGACGATGGTCATGCCGTCGCGATGCAGGGCGTCCAGCAGTTCCAGCAGGGATGCGGACGTGGCGGAGTCCAGATTCCCTGTCGGCTCGTCACACAGCAGGAGTGAGGGCTCCCCCACCAGGGCGCGCGCGACCGCGACGCGCTGGCGTTCGCCGCCCGACATCTGGGTCGGGAGCGCCGTAGCACGGTGTGCCAGGCCCACGCGCTCCAGGACCGCGGCAGCGCGCGCACGGCGCTCCCGCCGGGGAACGGCCCGGTAGACCATGGCCAGTTCGACGTTCTCCAGCGCACTGCGATGGGGAAGGAGATGGAAGGCCTGGAAGACGAACCCGATCCGTTCACCGCGCAGAGCAGCCAGACGCGAGGCGCTCAAGGCCGCCGTGTCGATCCCGTTCAGCAGGTACCGGCCCTGCGTGGGGGCGTCCAGGAGCCCCGCGATGTTCAGCAGGGTGGACTTGCCCGAGCCCGACGGCCCCACCACGGTGACGAACTCCCCGTCGGCGATGCGCAGATCGCAGGGACGCAGGGCGTCGACGGCCGGAGGACCTGGGTATCTGAGCCCGACGCCACGGAACTCGATGACCGCGCTGTCCTTGGTGGTCGTGGTCACGGCCGGCCCGCAGTCGCTCTCATCTGCACGCCTACGACCACCCGGGCACCGGCCTCGAGACGCGCGCCCTTCCGCGGAACGATCTCCACGAATCCGTCCCCTGATACACCGACGGTGACGGGAATCCGGCGCTCCTTCCGCCCTGTCCTCTCGGTGACGCTGGTCAGACCGTCGGCGCCGGTCGAGACGGCCGACGAGGGCACGGCGAGGACCTTCCCCCGGGACGAGGCCGCCACAACGGTCAGTTGCACATTCTCGCCGTTCATTTTCATGGGCAAGGGCCGGGACGGTGCCACCTTGACCGTGTACTTCTGCTCGCCCGACTCCTCGCCGCCGTCTTTCGCGGACGCGCGTTCCAAGGCGACGGACTCCACTTTTCCGCTGAACTCGCGGCCCGCCGTATCGGAGTAGATCCGCACCTTCTGGCCCGCGCGAATCATCCCCTTCTCCTGCGGTGTCACGGAACCCTCGACGGTGAGCGCACCGGAGGACAGGGACAGCAGATTCTCCCCGGCTTCGTCCCCCACTCTGGTGTGCACTTCCTCGACGTACGCGGGGAAGGACCGGACGAAGACCACTTCCGACATCGGAAAGGTGGGAAGGGAGCGAGGCGGGGCCTCCTCGGGCTTCGCCGTCGGGGAAGGCGATGCGTCGGGTTGTGGAGCCTCGGGTTGTGGCGCCTCGGCCAGGCTCACGGGAGCCTCGGTAACCGGCACTTCGTAACCGATGGAGCGATAGAAGGACGTCAGGGCCTGTTCGGTGCCCGGGCCGAAGACTCCTGAGAGGTCGGTCCCCGTGGGGTGGCCGGAGCCCCGGAGCGCCGCCTGGAGCTGGGCGACGTCTTCGCCGCGCTTGCCGGGCACGAGGTCACGGTAGGCGGGTACGGCGCCCTCGAGGACGAACAGCGGACGACCCGAGACTTCGAGCAGCACCTGCCCGGCAGTGAGCTTCCGGCCGGGAGCGGACTTGACCTTCGTCACCACTGACCGGCCGGCGTCTTCGCCCGCTCGGGGCCCGGAGGAGATGTCGGTGCGCTGGGAAGACGTGACCTTCCCACGGGTGATCAGGGCCTGGGAGATCACCCGGTCCTCCACTTCCGCCGTGAGGATGTCCGGCGGCGGAGGCGCCGTGTCCGCGGCGACCTGCGCCGGAGACTTGATGAGAAGGGCAGCGCCCGCGCCCGCTCCCGTGCACACGAGACATGCCAGAACCAGGAAACCGAGAGCTTTTCGACGCTGAGCGAGGCCGCGAGAGCGCATCAGGATCCCGCTATGACATCGGCGGCCTTCTTCACGGCCGAGTTCAGGGACTTTTTCTCCCCGTTCAACCGCTCGGCTCCCGACTCGATCTCCTCTTTCTGCATCGCCACCTCGGCGTCGAACCAGACCTTGGCGACCTTGGTCTTGTCCCGACAGGAGATGTCGGCGGTCGCGGTCCTGATTTCGAGCGGCGTGACGCTCTGCGAACCGAACTGCGGGTCATCGCTGGCGTCGAGCGGCCGCGCGTAGGTGAAACCGCTCTTCTTCATGCAGGCCGACCAGGCCTCGAACGCTTCGACGACCTCGGGGATCTGCTGGGACTGGGCGAAGGTCTCGTTGCTGATCGTCTGGGCGATCGTGGTGTTCGCACCACCGGCGGAGATCTTCCGGTCGGCCTCGCCGAGGCAGCCGCCTTCCGGTACGGGCTTGCCCCCTACCTCCTTGACGCCGCCCTCCAGGGCCCGCGTATCCGGGCCGGAACCCGACGTACCGTCCAGGGCACCCTTTTCGACGGCCTGGTCGTAGGCTTCCTGCTCCTCGGCCGCCGGCTTGTATCCCCGCTCCTCGGCGAGCGCCATGTCGTGAATCCCGTAGCGCCAGTCGACCAAGGTCTTGCCGCCCAGACGTGGCAGGTCGGCAGCCGGCTGCCAGGAGAAGCCGAAACCCTTCATGCAATCGCCGACGAGTATCTTCCGGGCCTGCGAGATCTGCTTTCGCTCGGTCTCCGACGGCAGGTACCCCTCGATCGGGAGCACCCATGTCGCAGGATCGGCCGCGTCGAACGGAACCGTGGGCTTCGGTGTCGCCACCGACGGATTCGCCGTGGTCGCATCGCCCGAACAACCGGCAAGTGATACCAGAGTTGCCGCGATCAACAGCGAACCGACGCCTGCTCGCGTGGCCTTCATGCGCATGGGGAGGGTACCTGCCGTTGGAATTTAGAGCGTCTGCCAGGCGAACGAGGCGTTCTCGTTCTTGGTCACCGAGAGGTTGGTCTGAGAACGCGGGCTGGACCAGTCAGCGGAGCCCTTGTAACCACTGTTGTAATAGGTCACGGCGTAATACGTCGAGTGCTTGTTCTTCACCGACGCGGCGTTGTTCTTGATGCCCTGCAGGTTCCCGTTTCCGCCGTGGCAGAAGTTCAGCGGCTGCGTGCCGCCCTGCGGAGCACCGCCGATCCGCTCGTCAGCGAAATCCCAGACGCTGTAGCCGACGTTGCGGTAAGCGCCGCCGTAGTTCGAGTTGTAGTAGATCGCGTACTTGAAATCGGACGCTGCCTGAGACTTTTGGCAGGCTTCGGGGCTCGTCTGATTCTCGAACCCCGTGTTGGCATGGGCGGACGGGGTCACAAAAGCCCCCATCGCCACGGCGGCCGCTGCCACGAGGGTCAACTTTCTCTTCACTGCCTTCTCCTTGGTGGTCGACTGCAAACTCGGAAGCCCGGGCCGCGCCCGACGCGGCGTCAGGCCGCCTTCCGCTGGCGGCGGGCGAGGGCCTCGGCGGCCGAGCGGCGGCCCTTCTCGTGGACGTCCACGAGGGTGCCGGCGCTCTCGCCCGCGGTCCCCTCGCCGCCGGCGCGGAGGCGTTCGGCGACCGCGGTCAGGCGCTTGTCGTCGGGGCCGACGGCGAGATAGAAGAGCGCCTCGTCGACGGCACGGTCGTCGCCGCCCCAGCGGACCACGCCGTCGAGTTCGGCGAGGATGTCGCGCAGCACCGCGAGTTCCAGGGGGAAGTAGCCGCCCTTGGCGCCGGCCGGGTAGTGGCCGGGCCGGATACGGACGGCGGTGCCGGAGGCCAGGTTGCGGGCGGGCCCGCGCAGCCCCTTCGGAGCGGTCCAGCCGACGGCCTCACCGGGCTGGAGCTCGGCGATCTCGTAGTGGAAGCGGCGGACGAGGTGGACCAGGACCGTCTCGGGAGCGCCGAGCCGGATCTGGAGGTCCTTCACCGGGGTGCCGGGCACGGGCCGGGTGGCGATGGATCCGCCCTGGTCGGCGGCGGTCTCCATGTCCCACCCGTTGACCGAGTCGGCCCCGGCGAGGAGCCGCTCGTTACGGGCCTCGGCCCGGGCGACGCCCTCGCGGACCGCCTTGGGGAAGGTGTAGTCCCGCGGCTCGGCGGCGTACGCGGGGGTGGCCAGGGCCTGCGAGTACGGGACCGCCGCGGCGGCGGCGGCGGTGACGGCGGCGGCACGCAGCAGGAAGCCTCTGCGGGACAGCGGGGCGGGAGCGTCGCTCACGTGGTCCTCTTCTCGGGATGCTCGGGTGTGGTGGTGCGGCGGTGTTCGGCGAGGGCGATCAGAGCGAGCGTCACCGCGATCACCGCACAGACCGTCATCACGGGCGCGATGAAGCCGGGGACGGCCGCCGCGTACGAACCACCTGACGACATGCGGCAGTCGAGGGCGGGCGGCAGGTAGGACACGCTGTAGCCGCTCACCTGCCCGTACAGCGAAGGGTTCGCGTCCTGGCAGGCCTGGGCGGTGCCGCTCTCGTCGAGGAAGAGCGACACCAGGCCCCAGACCCAGGCGATCGCGGCGAGGGCCCCGGCGAGCGCGGCGCCGCCGCGTGCCACGGCCCCCGGGCCGCCCCTGCCGATCGCCGGCAGGCCGTACCCGACGAGACCGAAGGCGGTCACGGCGGCGACGACGATGCAGAGCAGCAGGGGCAGGGCGGCAGGGTACGAGGTGGTCATGGCGACCACCTCACCCGCCGGCGAGCTGCCGGACAAGGTTGTTGTACTTCTCGAAGATGTGGTACAGCCCCATGCGCTTGGCGGCATGAGCCTCGGCCTCGTCGCCCCAGCCCTGGTAGCGGCGGATGATCTCGAAGATCTCGCCCTCGGTGTAGTTGAGGCTCATGGCGCGGAGCTTGGTCTCGCCGGTCGGGGGGTTCTGGCCGCCGGGCTTGCCCGCGACTCCCCAGAGGTGCATCAGCGGCACGGTCCGCATGGTGAAGGCGTTGTCCTTGTTGACCCTCTGCCACATCGTCCAGATGTCGGCGTCCTTGGTCGGATCCAGACGGGTGCCGGTGACGAAGCCGTTGTCGATGCAGTGGTTCCAGGCGCGAATGCCGTTCGCGCCGCTGATCTGCCCGATGCCGGTCGAGGAGTCCTTTTTGATGCCGACGCCGTTGAGGTGGTACTGGGCGACCGCGTGGTCCACGCCCTGGTCGATGAGGTCGTAGTGCCGCATCTCCCAGTAGGCGGAGGTCTGGATCATCGCCTTGCGCATGTTGTACGCACGGGACAGCTGGGTGGTCTGTGCGTCGTGCGACATGATCGTCTCGAAGCACTGGGTGTGCGTGAAGAGACGCGCTTCGGTGCCGGTGCCGCCGTCGTCCTCGTAGCCGATGTCGCGCATGTAGCGGCTGAGGTCCGCGTGCAGCGCGTTGAGGAAGGTGCCGTCGAAGCCGACGTCGGGGCGCGGCGGCCGGGGCGCGTTGAAGGAGCCCTGGCCGGTGTCGCGTCCGGAGGCGATGTTGACGTCGATCTCGATGGAGCCGGCGCCGGAGCCGACGGTACGGGTGACGATCTGGTCGTACGCCCAGTCGGCGGGCAGCGGGTAGCCGAAGTTCCCGGAGAAACCGGAGGACATGTCGGAGACGAAGGAGGCGGTGGAGTGCCCGGCCTCGCCGACGCGGGTACAGACGTTGCGCGGCCCGTACACACCTACCGCGAACTCCGCCCCGTCGACGGCCAGCGCGTCCACGATGCCCTTGAAGTGCGGCAGGACGTTCGACGTCACCTCGTGGTCGAGCGCGTCGAAGTCGACGGCGAAGAAGATCCGGGTGCCGGGCTTGAAGCCGTGGTCGAGGGCGGCGTTGGCGGCGGCCTGGCCCGCGGCCCGTCCGGCGCCGTAGTTGAAGCCGGCGGCGTCCCTGCCGTACGTCTGATAGATCGGGAAGCAGCGCAGGCCGTTCGAGGCGATGGTGGCCAGCTCGCCGGGCTGGATGGCCTTCTCGGGGAGCGAGGTGGCGCTGGGGTTGGTGAGGTAGCGGCCTATGTACTTCACACCGGCCGCCTTGAGGGTGGCCGCGCGCGCGTCAGTGATCTTGGTGACGCCGTCGCAGGCCTCGCCGCTACGGCTCTGGTCGCCGTAGGAGACGAGGAGAGAGGCCCAGGTGGAGAAGTCACCCTTGCCGGTGACCGGGAGCTTCGCGAAGGACTGGAAGCTCGAGACGGCGGTGGAGACCGCGCTGGTGAAGTTGCCGAAGGCCACCGAGCGCTGGTTGAGGATCATCGCGCCGGTGAAGAGCCGTGCCCAGTTGCCGGAGCTGCCGACCGACAGGGTGTGCGACTTGAGTCCGGACTGGGTGCCGGGGCCGAAGACACCGTTGGCGACCCCGTCCGCCATCCCGATCTCGTACTGGACGGCGAAGAGCATCGACTTGGCGACATCGCGCGAGTGGTGGCCGTCGCAGGGGATGACGTAGTAGTCCTTGCGCAGGACGTACTGGCCGTTGAGCCACTGCTGCACCGCGCGAACCGCGTTGGAGCCGCCGCTGACGGTGACATAGGCGTCCATGTTGAACAGGCCCTTGATGACCTTCGGCCACAGTGCGCTGCCCGGGTAGACCGCGCTCAGCCCCATGTCGGCGTTGAGCTGGGTGACGGACTGCTGGACGCGGGCGCTGTAGGTACCGTCGATGGCGCTGCCGTCGTAGCCCTTGCAGTACAGGGCGGACTGGAGGATCCGGCAGAAGTCCGCGTGCGGCACGTTGTTGGCGTCGATCTTGCCGTACTTCTCCGCGATGGCCGCCAGGGTGGCCGGCCCGAAGCTGTTCGACAGATTGGTGATGCCCAGCTCGTACTGGAGCGCGCGCGTCAGGGCGTACATGGTGGGCCAGCCGGTCTGCCCGTTCTCCTCGACGGTCATGCCGATGCGGCTGCCGTACACGCGGTTGATGAAGACCTGGGCTTGACGCACCATCTCGTCGGCCATGAGGTGCCCTCTCAGCTGGTGGATGCGGGGCCGCGCCTGGACCGGGCGGCACTTGATGGGTGGAGCGGCACTGGGCGGGTGAGGTCCCGCCGTTCGGGCACCGGACACCTCCGGCCTCGGTGGGCACCGGCAGCCGGAGGGTCCGAGCGAAGGGCGGAGCGAAAGGCGGGGGTGGGATCAACGCCCTTGTGAAGTCTTTCGCTTGACCATTTCATAGCCCGGGCATCAGACGATCTTGGATTGATCCCAGCAATAGCACCCAGATCGGACCCGGCGAGCGACCAGTTGTGATGGACCCGTGCCCAAGGTGAGGCCGAATGTGCGCACAACCTTTCGCACGCTCAAGCGTCCCAACTGCGTGGACACATACGGAATGTGTGGCACCGTCACATCGGCGGTCGCCGTTCCCTAGCGCCTTACGTAGACCTCCGCCGACGCCGTCGATCCCTCGTGCAGGGCGTCACCCGGCCAGCTGACCGTGTAGGTCACGTCGCGGTGGGTGCGGGGGATGTCGTTGATGGTGAAGGTGCCGTCCGCGGCGACGGTCACCGACGAGAGCGTGCCGGTGCCGAGGCGGTCCTCGCGGACGACCTTGAGTACCGCCCGGTCCGCCAGGGGCTTGCCCTGGGCGGTGAAAGTGCCGGTGATCTCGATGCCGCCGGACATGGTGGCCTCGTCCGGGGCGGTGAGGGCGATCGCGCTGGAGGCCTTGCCCACCGTCACCGTGTGGGTGATGTCCGTGGCCGGACGGTGGGTCAGGTCGCCGAGGTAGGAGACGGTGTACGTGGCCTCGCCGAGCCGGTCGGGCTCGTCGAGGACCGTGAAGGTGCCGTCCGCCTTGACGGTGGCGGTGCCCAGGTCGTGGGTGCCGCTCGCGTCGGTGCGGGTCGCCTTGACCTTCAGCGGCTCGGTGGGCGCGGGCCCGTCGTGCTCCAGCCGGCCGCGCACGGCGAGCGGCTCGCCCGCCACGGCCTGGCCGGGGCTGTGGGTGAGGCCGCCGGTGAAACGGGCGTCGTACTGGACGGCGGGCGGCTTGATGATGTGCAGCCAGTACTGGCCGCCGGCCGCGTTGGTGGTGACCGCGAACAGCCGGGATCCGTCCGCCGCCCACTCCATGCCGCGCGGCACGACCCGGTCGCCGTCGAGGCTGCCCTCGAAGACGAACTCCAGCGGGGTGGTGGAGTCGCCCGGGTCGGCGGGCTGCACCAGCAGGTCGGGGACGGCACCCGTGGCGGAGGCGCCGCGCGCGATGTACTTGCCGTCGCCGCTGAAGGCGACCGCGCTGGCGGTGGCCCCGTCGGGCAGGGCCCGGTAGCCGGTCGCCGCGTCCGACAGGTCGCCGGTGTTCAGCAGCCTGGTGCCCGCGGTGGCGTCGGCGAGGGCGACCTTGCCGCCGTCGGCGGAGAACGCCAGGTCCTTGAGGTTCAGGGCGCCGTTGCCCTGGCCGTCGGCGAAGCGCCGTGCGGCGTTGCGCACGAGGGAGCCGTCACTGGTGTCGTACACGGCGAGGAAGGGGTCGGCCGCCTTCGCGTTGAGCGGCTGGCCCATGAGCATGCGGTCCCCGGCGCCGGCCTCCAGCAGCAGATCGCCGCTGTCGTTCCAGCCGGTGCGGGTGTGCGTGCCGTTCACGATCCCGTCGAGGTGGGTCTCGGCGGTGGCGCACTGGGAGGCCGAGGACGCGTAGGGCGTCGTGAACCAGGTCTGGCCGCCGGACTGGGCGACCTCCCGGCCGCAGGTGTCGGTGTTGGCGGAGGCGACGGTGGTGCGCTGGTAGGTGGTGGTGTCGTAGGCCTCGATACGGTCGCGCAGGCCCGCGTACAGCGTGTTGCCGTCGGCGCTGACCGCGAGGCCGGAGACATGGGCCTGGTTGGTGGTGAGCGTCGTGAGGCGCTCGCCCTCGAAGCTGTAGACGGCGATGGTGCCGGAGTTGAGGTAGTAGCCGACGTTGCTGTCCGCCACGAAGACGCGCTGGTGGACGTTGTCGACGGCCAGCGCCGAGTACGACGAGATCGGCAGCTTGGCCACGGCGTCCGAGGCCGCCGCGTGCGCCGCGGGTGCGGCGGCGACGGTCAGGCCGGTCCCCGCGAGTAACGCGGCGGACAGCGTGGCGGCGAGCCGTCTGGAACGGTGTGCGGTATTCAACTGTGCCCCCCACAGGCTGCTTTGAGAGCCCCACCGGGACCGGTGAGGCACCTGTAGAGCATGAAACAGGTGTGAAGATTCGGTGAGCAAGGGGGCGCGACGGGAACGACGAAGGCAGGGGCTCGCACGCCGTTGTGCGAACCCCTGCCTCCGGTACTGCTGTCACCGCGGCCGGCCGTGACGATGTTGCTGGTCAGGGCACTCTCGGTAGACCGGCCGCGGAGTCTTGGGTGCGGGTCTCAGCCCAGGCGCTTCACCAGCGCGCGGTACTCGTCCCACAGTTCCTTCGGCGTGTGGTCGCCGAAGGTGTTGAGGTGCTCGGGGACCAGGGCGGCCTCCTCGCGCCAGACCTCCTTGTCGACCGTGAGCAGGAAGTCCAGGTCGGCTTCGGACAGTTCGAGGCCGTCCGTGTCGAGGGCGCCCTTGGCGGGCAGGACGCCGATCGGCGACTCGACACCCTCGGCCGTGCCGTCCAGGCGCCCCACGATCCACTTCAGGACACGGGAGTTCTCGCCGAAGCCGGGCCACACGAACTTGCCCTGGTCGTCCTTGCGGAACCAGTTGACGTAGTAGATCTTCGGCAGCTTGGACTGGTCCTTGTCCTTGGCCACATCGATCCAGTGGGCCATGTAGTCGCCCATGTTGTAGCCGCAGAACGGCAGCATCGCGAACGGGTCGCGGCGCAGCTCGCCGACCTTGCCCTCGGCGGCGGCGGTCTTCTCGGAGGCCACGTTGGCGCCGAGGAAGACGCCGTGGTTCCAGTCGAAGGACTCCGTCACCAGCGGTACGGCGGTGGCGCGGCGGCCGCCGAAGAGGATCGCCGAGATCGGCACGCCCTTGGGGTCCTCCCACTCCGGCGCGATGATCGGGCACTGCGAGGCCGGGACGGTGAAGCGGGCGTTGGGGTGCGCGGCCGGAACGCCCGACTCGGGCGTCCAGTCGTTGCCCTTCCAGTCCGTCAGGTGGGCCGGAGTCTCCTCCGTCATGCCCTCCCACCAGATGTCGTTGTCGTCGGTGAGGGCGACGTTGGTGAAGACGGAGTTGCCCCAGAGCGTCTTCATCGCGTTGGCGTTGGTGTGCTCGCCGGTGCCGGGGGCGACACCGAAGAAGCCGGCCTCGGGGTTGATGGCGTAGAGCCGGCCGTCCTCGCCGAAGCGCATCCAGGCGATGTCGTCGCCGATGGTCTCGACCGTCCAGCCGGGGACGGTCGGCTCCAGCATGGCGAGGTTGGTCTTGCCGCAGGCGCTCGGGAAGGCCGCGGCGACGTACTTGGCCTCGCCGCGCGGCGGGGTGAGCTTGAGGACCAGCATGTGCTCGGCCAGCCAGCCCTCGTCACGCGCCATCACGGAGGCGATGCGCAGGGCGTAGCACTTCTTGCCGAGCAGGGCGTTGCCGCCGTAGCCGGAGCCGAAGGACCAGATCTCGCGGTCCTCGGGGAAGTGCGAGATGTACTTGGTCTGGTTGCAGGGCCAGGGGACGTCCTCCTGGCCGGGCTCCAGCGGGGCGCCCAGGGTGTGCACGGCCTTGACGAAGAAGCCGTCGGAGCCGAGCTCGTCCAGGACCGCCTGGCCCATGCGCGTCATCGTGCGCATGGCGACCGCGACGTACGCCGAGTCGGTGATCTCGACGCCGAGCGCGGACAGCGGCGAGCCGAGCGGACCCATGCAGAAGGGCACGACGTACAGGGTGCGGCCGCGCATCGAGCCGCGGAACAGGCCGCCCTGGCCCCCGGAACCCTGGAAGATCTCCCGCATCTCGGCGGGGGCCTTCCAGTGGTTGGTCGGGCCGGCGTCCTGCTCCTTCTCGGAGCAGATGAACGTCCGGTCCTCCACGCGGGCGACGTCGGTGGGGTCGGAGGCCGCGTAGTAGGAGTGGGGGCGCTTGATCGGGTCGAGTTTCCGGAAGGTGCCCTTCTGGACGAGCTCCCCGCACAGGCGCTCGTACTCGGCCTCGGATCCGTCACACCAGACCACGTTGTCCGGCTGGGTCAGCTCGGCGATCTCGTTGACCCACGAGATCAGCCCCTGGTGGGTGGTGGGGACGGTGGGAGCCGCGATATCGCGCGCCACGATTGCTCCTAAATGAGGGATTTTTGGTGATGTGGAGGCCCCGTGGGGGCTGCGACCCGGATGCTTCACGGTGAAACTTGGCGCTCATCCGGTGCCGACCGCACTCATTTGATCATCCGACGTCCGCGCCCATCTGTCCAGAGGAGCGCACAGGTGAGCAACGTGAGGATCGCCACGGTTTCTCGCGACGCTTTGCGTGCACGTTGGGTTCATATGACCGTCCGTTTGCGTGACCATCGTTCGGCGACGGTGAGAGGATGGCCACTCTTCGTCGGCCAATCAGTTGGACTGATAGGTCACTTACGCTTCCGTAGCTACCATTCGGCCATGACTGCGTTCGTCCCCGACGCGCCCTCGGATACGCCGGCCGACGGCCGTGGCCCGGTGGCGCTCTCCTTGCCGCACCCCGTGAAGCCCAAGCTGCGCGGCTGGCTGCACCTCGGCATGTTCCCGGCCGTTCTCGTCGCGGGCCTGGTGCTGACCGCCCTCGCCGACTCGTCCAGAGGGCGCCTCGCCTGCGGTATCTACGTGCTGACAGCCTGCCTGCTGTTCGGCGTGAGCGCGCTGTACCACCGGGGCAACTGGAGTCCGCGCATGGACGGCGTTCTGCGCCGTCTGGATCACGCCAACATCTTCCTGATCATCGCGGGCACCTACACGCCGCTGACCATGCTGCTCCTGCCGGGGGCGAAGGGGCAGTGGCTGCTGTGGGGTGTCTGGGCCGCGGCGGCGGCCGGGATCGTCTTCCGCGTGTTCTGGGTCGGCGCCCCGCGCTGGCTCTACACGCCGTGCTACATCGCGATGGGCTGGGCGGCCGTCTTCTATCTGCCGGACTTCATGCGGACCGGCGGGATCGCCGTCCTCGTCCTGGTCATCGTCGGCGGTCTGCTCTACAGCGCGGGCGGCGTGGTCTACGGGATCAAGAAGCCCAACCCGTCACCGCGCTGGTTCGGCTTCCACGAGGTGTTCCACTCCTTCACCCTGGCGGCCTTCATCACGCACTACGTGGGGATCTCCCTGGTGGCGTACCAGCACGCGTAGATCCCCTCCCGACTTTCACGGCCACGGCTCTCCAGCCGTGGCCGTTTTCGTTTGCGCCCGGTGCCGGCCCCTGGATCGATAATTATTGACAGTGCCTACTTTTTGAGAGTTACTTTCATTTCATGGCTACTGTCACTAACGGGGTCCGCCAGGACCCGCGCCGCTGGTGGGCCCTCGGGGCCCTGGTCGCGAGCATGCTGACGCTCGGCTTCGACATGACGATCCTCAACGTCGCGCTGCCGACCATGGCCGAGGACCTGGGCGCCACCACCGGTGAGCAGCAGTGGATGGCGGACGCCTACGTCGTCGTGTTCGCCGCCCTGATGCTCCCCGCCGGGCTGCTCGGCGACCGGTTCGGGCGGCGGCTGATGCTGGTCACCGGGCTCGGGATCTTCCTGGCCGGTTCGGTCGCGGGCGCCCTGGCCGGGGACGTGACCTGGGTCGTCGCCGCCCGTGCCGTGATGGGCGTCGGAGGCGCGCTGGTCATGCCGCTCGCCCTGTCCGTGCTGCCCTCGCTGTTCGGACCGGACGAGCGCACCAAGGCCGTCGGCGTCATGTCGGCCGCCTCCGCGCTCGGCATGCCGCTCGGCCCGATCATCGGCGGCTGGCTGCTCGACCACTTCTGGTGGGACTCGGTCTTCCTGGTCAACGTCCCGATGGTCGGCATCGGCATCACGGCCTGCCTCGTCCTGCTGCCCGAGACCCGGGACCCCGCCTCCCCCAAGGTCGACACGGTCTCGACGGCACTCACCGCGGCCGGCCTCGGCGCCCTCGTCTACGCCATCATCGAGGCGCCCACGCGCGGCTGGGGCGACCCGCTGGTGGCCGGGTTCCTCACGGGCTCCGCGGTCCTGCTGGCCGGACTGGTCCTGCGCGAGCGCCGGGCGGCACGGCCCATGCTCGACATGGAGCTGCTCTCCCACCGCTGTTTCCTCGTGAACTCGCTCGCGGCGACCCTGGTCACCTTCGTCCTGGCGGGCCTGCTGTTCCTGCTGCCGCCCTACCTCCAGGCCGTCCTCGGCCACGACGCCCTCGGCACCGGGCTGCGGCTGCTGCCGATGATGGGCGGGCTGGTGATCGCCGCGCGCGCCGCCCAGCCGGTGGCCGCCCGGTTCGGCCCCCGCGCGGTGGTCAGCGCCGGCCTGGTGGTGCTGGCCTTCGCCGCGTTCCTCGGCAGCCGTACGGCGGCGGACTCCGGCTACGGCTTCACCGCGCTGTGGCTGACCATCACCGGCCTCGGCTTCGGATTCGCGGTGGTCCCGGCGATGGACGGGGCCCTGGCCGCGCTGCCCGCCGACCGGGCAGGCAGCGGCTCGGGGCTTCTCATGACCCTGCGCCAGGTCGGCAGCGCGATCGGCATCGCCCTGCTCGGCAGTCTGCTCGCGGGCGTCTACCGGGACCGGCTCGACGTCGCCGGGCTGCCCGCCCGGGCCGCCGACACGGCCGGGGAGTCCGTGGTCGCGGCCCACCTCGTCGCCGAACGGACCTCCGCGCCCGGCCTGGCCGCCTCCGCGAAGAGCGCGTACGTCCACGGCATGGGCGTCGTCCTGCTGGTGTGCGGCGTGGCCGCCCTGGTCGCCGCCTTGTTCGCCGCGGCGTTCCTGCCCGACAGCCGGTCCGCCCCGGGCGGGGCGAGCGGCGCCCCGGCCATGGCCGAGCCCGAGGCCGATGCCCGACAATGACCTTCATGACGGCCCCACGCACCACCCCCGCCGACCGGCCCCCGCTGGGACTCCGGGAGCGGAAGAAGATCAAGACCCGCCAGGCGATCCGCGGCGCGACCTACGCGCTGATCGAGGAGCAGGGTTACGACGCCACGACGATCGAGCAGATCGCCGACCGTGCCGAGGTGTCGCCGTCGACCGTCTTCCGCTACTTCCCGACCAAAGAGGACATCGTCATCACCGACGAGTGGGACCCGGTCATGCTGGCGGAGCTGCGGGCCCGGCCGGAGGACGAGTCGTGGGCCGACGTCCTGCGGCACGTGATGCGCAAGGCACTCGACCTGAGCCTCGCCGAGGAACCCGAGGTGACCCGGCTGCGGACGCGGCTCGGAGTCGAGGTGCCGGCGGTCCGGGCCCGCATGATCGAGAGCACGGCGGCCACCGGCCTGCTGCTCCGCGAGGCCCTCGCCGAGCGCTCCGGGCTCGACCCGGACAGCCTGGAGCTACGGGTCTTCGCCATGTCCGTGATGGGCGGGCTGATGGAGGTCTCCCACTACTGGGCCGAGACCGGCCACCGGGACGACATCCGGGACCTCGTCGACCGCGCCCTGGACGTCCTGGAACACGGCCTGCCGAGCGGAAAACCCTGAGGCGGCGGCCCGTCGCCGTGTCATCCTGACCAGGTGAACGGTCCCGAGATCCACGTCGAGTTCGCTCCCGAGCTGCATGTGTTCGTCCCCCGGGCCCGGCGTGCGGGCACCGTACGGGCCGCCACCGACGGCGTCTCCAGCCTCGGCCATGTCGTCGAGTCGCTGGGCGTGCCGCTGACGGAGGTGGGCGCCCTGGTCGTGGACGGCCGCGAGGTGCCCGTCTCACACGTCCCGGCAGGCGGCGAGTCCGTGACCGTACAGGCCGTCGCACGCCCCCAGAAGGTTCCGGGCGCTCCTCTGCGCTTCCTCCTCGATGTGCACCTCGGCACGCTGGCCCGCAGGCTGCGGCTGCTCGGCGTGGACACGGCCTATGAGTCGACCGACATCGGCGATCCGGCGCTGGCCGCTCTTTCGGCGGCCGAGCAGCGGGTCATGCTGAGCCGGGACCGGGGGCTGCTGCGCAGGCGTGAACTGTGGGCGGGGGCGTTCGTGTACAGCACGCGTCCTGAGGAGCAGCTCCGGGACGTCCTGGACCGGTTCCGTCCCGAGCTGCTTCCCTGGACGCGCTGCACCGCCTGCAACGGGGTGCTCCGCAGGGCGACCAAGGACGAGGTCGCCGACCAGCTGAAGCACGGTACGCATGCGACGTACGACGTGTTCGCGCAGTGCGGTGCGTGTGGGCGGGCCTATTGGAAGGGCGCGCATCACGAGCAGTTGGAGGCGATCGTGGAGCGCGCCCTGACCGAGTCACGCGATCAGGGCTGACTCTTCCTCACATCACCCTTTCCGCAGGCGATTCCGTCCCGGTTCCGGTCCAGGCCCAGTGGGTCGTCCTTGCCGTTGATCTTCAGGCGGCCGTAGTCGTTGGCCTTGAGCCACTCGCAGCGGGCTGCCGTCGTCTTCTTCACCTCCGCCGGGAAGTCGGTCGGCACGCAGACGTTGATCGAGCCGTAGTGCCGGTCGCAGCCGGAGATGGTCGGGCTGACCTTCTGCGAGACCCGCTTCTTGCCGGGCTTCACCACCTTGCCCTCGGGCGCGTCGGCGAAGTCGTGGACATGCGCTGACGCGTCCGTCGCCTTGAGTGCCTGCGGGCCCTGGAGGTGCACCCACTCGGCCACCGACGGCACTCCGTCGGCGTCGACCGCGAAGAGCATGTACCAGCCGGGCGGGGCCAGGTTGGGGTTGCTCGTGACGTTCAGGTCGACGTTGTTGCCGTCCACCGACAGCGGCAGGTCCACGAACCGCTGGTTCGGGTCGGAGGAGTGTGTGACGGCGGCCGGGCGGATCAACTCGGCCTTGGCGATGGGCCGGTCGACGGTGATCCGCTGGGTGTCGCCGTAGTTCCACTCGGTGTCGATGACGGACGTGATCTGCGGACGCGGGCCCTTGAACAGGTAGGGCGGGCTGTAGACCGACACGTCGTGGTTCCAAGTGCCGTTGCCGGGGTTGTCGCCGGTGGTCATCACACGGCCGTCGGGGAGCAGGAACGCCGAGGAGTGGTAGCCCCGCGCCTCGGGGTCGACGGCCACCGGGTCGAAGGTCTCCGACTCCGGGTCGAAGATCGACGTCTCGTAGACCGGGTCGGCGCGGTTGTGCAGGGCGCCTCCGGTCTCCAGCACCTTGCCGTCGGGCAGCAGCACGGCGGAGACGTACATCTTGCCCTGGTTCCCGGTCTGCGGGACGGGCCCGTCGCCCAGGTCGACCGTGCCCTGCGGGATCGGCGGCCCGGCCACGTACGAGGGGTTCGGCTGCTTGAGGTCGATGATGTCGGTCAGACGGTTCGCCTCCGGGTTGGAGTCGATGTTGCCGCCGCCGAGGGTGAGGACCCTCTGGTCCTGCGCCGGGGGCAGCAGCACGCTCGCCGACTGGTCGCGCTCGTCCTTCTTCTGCAGGCCCGGCACCTGGGTGATCGTGTTGGCGCCGTAGTCGTAGAGCGCCGAGCCGGTGCCCGGGATGTTGTTGCCGAAGACATGGCTGCCCGAGTAGAAGAGGCGGCCGTCCTGCATGAGGATCATCGACGGGTACAGGCCCCAGTAGGACCAGGTCTGGTTGACCTTCCAGGTGGGCTGCCACCGCTGCTCGGCCTGGGAGAACAGCTCGGCGGTGACCGAGCCGGTGGAGTCCTCGCGCAGTCCGCCGAAGGAGATGACGTCACCGTTGCCGAGGATCGTGGCCGACGGGTACCAGTGGCCGTCGTTCATGTCGTTGGTCTTGGAGTAGGTCTCGGTCTCCGGGTCGAAGATGTACGAGTCCTTGTAGCCCTGGTAGCCGACGCGGCCGTCCGCCGAGGGATAGCCCTTGTTGCCGCTCATCACCAGCACGCGCCCGTCCTGGAGCTGCACATGCCCGGCGCAGAACATGTCCTTCGGCGTGGGGACGACTCTGTAGGAGCCGTCCGCCGGGTCGTAGACCGCGGAGGTGAAGGTGCCGGCCTCGAACATCGACTCGTCGTTGCCGGAGCCCGCGATGAGCAGGACCTTGCCGTTGTGCAGGACGACGGAGTGCATCGAGCGGACCGGGTTGCGCGTGGGCAGGACCTCCCACTTGCCGTTCGCGCACTGCTCGGCGGTGCCGGTGCACCGCGGCGGCAGGACCGGGTCGGGTACCTGGTCCATCGTGTAGTCGTCGGTGGTGGCGGAGCCGGTGCCGTAGACGGAGACGCCCCAGGAGATGCGGTCGGTGCCGGCCGGGACCTCGGGGGTGCGGACCGTGGCCTCGGTCCAGTTCCCGGCCATCTCCAGCGTCTTGAGGTCGGTCCAGTACTGCCAGCCCGCCGTCGCGTCGTGCCGGAAGAGCGTCACCGAGGCGTCCGGGGTGGTCGTCTTGTACCAGAGGCCCAGGTCGTACTGCTTGCCGGGCGTCACCACCGGCGCGCACTGGGCGGACTCGGTGATCAGGGCCTTGCGGTCGCCGTCGGCGCGGCGGGTCAGCTCGACCTTCATGGCCTTGCCGCCGGAGTGCGCGTCGGTCGTGGTGGTGAAGGTGAAGTCGTTGTCGCCCCAGCCGGACTTCTCCCAGCAGTACGGCATGTCGCCGGTGCCGGCGGTCTCGAATCCGGGGTTCTTGATGAGGTTGGCGGCGGAGGCGGTCTGCGGAGAGGTCAGCAGCAGGCCCGAGGTGAGGCCCGCCACGGCCAGGAGTGCGGTACTTCTACGACGTCTTTTCACACGGCTCTCCTTGCTGTGCGGAGCTCCCGCGTCCGGGCTTCTCACGTCCCCGGCGCGGCAGATAGACCAGCGCTTCGGTCCCCGCGAAGCGCAGGACGAAGGTCGTCACCAGCGCGAGCGCGGTGGCGGACAGCACGCCCAGGTGGAACTGGTGCACGAACAGGGCGATCAGCGGGATGCGCAGCACCAGGTCGGCGTTGGCGAGCAGCGCGAACCGCCCGGCCCGGTCCCACCAGCGGCGGTGCCTGCGCCGCTCGCGGAACAGCAGATGCTCGATGAGCAGGAAGTTCCAGGCGACGCCGAGCTGGTTGGCGAGGATCTCCGCCGGTACGTAGTGCATGCCGAGCGCGGTCAGCGCCCACAGGCCGACCAGGTTCGGCAGGAAGCCGGTGAGCCCGATCAGGCCGAAGCCGACCATGCGCGCGCCGGGCGAGGCGGTGCGCAGCCCGGCCAGATGGCGCAGGAAGCGCAGGCCTTCCTGGGCGGTCGACTTGGACTCCCCGGCGAACCGGTCCTGGAAGACGAAGGGCACCTCGGTGACCGTGCGCGGGCGGCTGCGGACGGCGAGTTCGAGGAGGATCTTGTAGCCGAGCGGCTGGAGCACCTCGGCCGTGACGGCGCTGCGGCGGATCGCGAAGAAGCCGCTCATCGGGTCGCTGATGCCGCGCAGCCGGCGCGGGAACAGCGCCTTGGTCAGCCAGGTCGCCCCGCGCGAGACGAACACCCGGTAGCTGCCCGCGAGCCCGGCCCGGCTGCCGCCCTTGATGTACCGGGAGGCGACCACGAGCCCTGCGTTGGCCCGCTCGCCGGTGGCGACCAGGTCGGGCACGAGCGACGGCGGGTGCTGGCAGTCGCCGTCCATGACGACGATCCAGTCGGAGGTCGCCGCCTTCATGCCCTCGACGACCGCGCCGCCGAGCCCGCCCACCGGCTCGTCCCGGTGCAGGACCGTCACCGGGAAGGGGCAGTCCTGTGCCGCCTTCTGGATGACCTCGGGCGTGTCGTCGGTGGAGTCGTCCACGAAGACGACCTCGCAGGGCAGCCGGGCCGGGACGGCCTCGGTGATCTGGTGCAGCAGCTGCCGTACGTTCGCCGACTCGTTGAACGTCGGTACGACGATGGTGACGGCGCCCGGTTCGGGGATCTCGGTGGTCTCGGTCTCGGTCTCGACGACCTCACCGGGGACGGTGGACTCCTGGCTCATCGCGCGCCTCCGGCGGACGTCTGGATCTGGCGGATCTCGATGCGGTCCTCGCCGGTGCCGAAGGTGGCGACCGGGTCCGAGTGCTCCATGGCGGCCTTGACGTTGGGCAGGTCGGCCGCGTCCCGCCGTACCGTCGGCGAGGCCACGACGTAGTCCAGGTCCTTCCAGCCGCGCGGCATCGTCTTCGTCACCGCCGGGTCGAGATCGGCCTTGTAGAACCAGATGACGCCGAGCCCGGGCCGGTATCCCTGGTGCACCAGGTCCAGCCAGAGGGCGTCGTCCACCAGCACCCGGGTGCGCTCCGGGTCCTCGACCTCCGTGGCCAGCCACTTCGAGGCCGCCTGGTAGCCGGCGTTGGCGTCGGTGGTGACGGCGATGCGGGCTCCGTCGTACCAGCGCGGTACGACGTAGGCGCCGGCGGCGAGGGCCAGGACCGCGGCGAGCGCGTACCGGCCCAGACTGACGTACCGTTTCTCCGCCTCGGAGCGCCAGCGGCTCAGCACCCCGTGGGCGACGGAAGCGGTGCCGCCCGCCAGGACGAGCGCGAGGAACGGCAGGGCCTGGATGACGTACATCGCGGGCAGATAGCCGTTGGGGCGCAGGGCCAGCGCGGCGAAGATCGCGACGGCCAGGGCGGGTCCGGCCAGGGCCCGGGCGGTGACCGACCAGCGCCAGGTGGCGAGCAGCAGCAGGGCGCCCGCGAGGCCGCCGAGGGGCAGGACGCGGTCGTAGTACAGCCACGACTGGAGGACGCCCCAGGAGCCGGAACCCTGGTCGAGGATGAAGCCCGAACCGGGTCTGGTCATCTGGTACTTGACGCCGTCCCAGAGGGAGACGTGCCCGGCACCCGGCAGCAGCTCGCCCTTGAGCAGGGCGAACAGCGGGTACGAGAAGCCGATCAGCGTGCAGGCCGTGACGGCTCCGGTGAGGGCGAACTTGCGGGTGTCCTTGTGGCTGTGGCGCCACATGGTGAGGAACAGGGCGGGCAGGACGACGAGCATCGTCTCCTTGGTGAGGACGGCCGTGGCGGCCGCGATGCCCGCGCCGAAGTGGTGCCAGAGATGGCGGCTCGGGGACGCGGCGAGGGTGAAGGCCAGCAGCGTCCACATCACCGCGAGGTTGTCGAGGAAGATCTCCCGCTGGAGGACCACGGACAGCGGCGAGAGCCCGAAGAAGACCATGCCGAGCCCGGCGGCCCAGCGGGGCAGCGCCAGACGGCGGCCCAGCACGAACACCAGGACCGCGCTGATGCCGCTGATCAGCAGCATCGCGGCGCGCATGGTGCCCACCGTCATCGACTCGGGGCTGATCAGCGCGGGGATCCAGGTCAGCACGGCGATCTGGATCCAGCCGAGGGGCGGATGGTCGTACCAGTAGGTGTAGTGGGCCAGGCCGTTGCCCTGCTGGACGGACCAGGCCTGGGCGAGGTAGGTGCCCTCGTCGTCGCTGAGGGCCGGATAGTCGGCGATGTTCCAGCCCTGCACGACGAGGATCGCCACGAGGAGGACACCGCAGAGGACCAGGTCGGGCCGGGAGGAGCGCAGCCGGCTCGGCGGCTCGGGTGTGCGACGGGCCGGACCGGCACCCGGCACACGCTGCCGCTGCGCGGGGACCTTCGGGGTGGTCGCCGCGGGAAGGGTGGAGGTCACGCGGGAACGTCCTCTCGGGTCACGGGTACGTCCTCGACGTCCTCACGGGTGTGCGGGGCGCCCGCCCGGGTCGCGGCCGTCGCGTCGAGATGCGCGCCGACATGGGTCGTCAGCTCCCAGTCGTTGCGGCCGCGCTGCTCACGCCACACGGCCCGCACGGCCGCCCCGGCGAGCAGGACCTGGTAGAAGGGGCCGCCCACGACCAGCTTCAGGTAGTGCGCGAAGCGGACGCGCAGCCCGTACTGCTTGCCGAAGTCGTGCAGTCCGACGATCTCGAAGACGAAAGTGACCAGGGCGGTGACGGCCGGCAGGAAGGTGATGAAGGCGATGCCGACGGGCACGTCGAGGAAGAGCGCGATCGCCACGTTCAGCGGGATGATCAGGCCGGTGAAAGCCTGCATGAACGGGGTCATCAGGGTGTAGCGGGCGAGCAGCCGCTGCCCGAGGGTGGGCAGTTGCTTCCAGTCCTTCTTCCGGTACACCTGGAGGAACCCCTGGTTCCAGCGGGTGCGCTGCTTCAGCAGGGACATCAGCGAGCCCGGGGTCTCCTCCCGGGTCACCATGTCGGAGTCGTAGGCGACCACGACCTTCTTGCCGACGCTGGAGAGCCTGACGCCCAGGTCGCAGTCCTCGGCGAGGCAGTTGGGATCCCAGCCGTCGGCCTCCCTGAGGACGTCCGTGCGGACGAAGACGGTGTTGCCGCCGAGCGGAATGAAACCTTTCTGCGCGTGCAGATGGAGCCGCGAGCGGAACCAGAAGAAGTACTCCAGGCAGTTGCGCAGGCTGTACCAGCTGGAGTGGAAGTTGATCAGCTGCACACCGCCCTGGACGACATCCGCGCCGGTGGTGCGGAAGGCGTGGTCGACGTGCGCGAGGAGCTCGGGGTGGACCTGGTCCTCCGCGTCGAAGACCCCGACGACATCGCCGCGGCAGTGCGGCAGGGCCGTGTTCATGGCCTTCGGCTTGTTCTTCTTCTCGTGCGTGTCGACGACGACGCGGACCCGTGGGTCACGCGCCGCGGCCTTCTCGGCCACCTCGGTGGTCTCCGGATCGTCGTGCCCGACGATCACGATGATCTCGAAGTCGGTGTGGCTCGACTCCAGCAGCCGCTGGATCGTGTGGTCCAGCACCGCCTGTTCGTGCCGGGCGGGCAGCAGCAGCGAGAAGGAGACGTGCTCGTCCCCGTCCGGACTGCTGAACCGCGTGGAGGCGAGCACTTCCGGCGTGCGCCAGGCGTGCATCTGCCACCACAAGGTGAACGCCGCCATCCAGAACAGAGCCAGTGACACGGCAGCGATGAAGACAGACGTGAGCAAACAGAT
Organism: Streptomyces sp. NPDC057002; assembly: GCF_042673825.1. Lineage (NCBI taxonomy): Bacteria > Bacillati > Actinomycetota > Actinomycetes > Kitasatosporales > Streptomycetaceae > Streptomyces > Streptomyces sp. NPDC057002. Next base: position 758,626 of record NZ_JBHURZ010000003.1, on the reverse strand, counting down.
CCCCCCAGATCCCAGAACCCCCAGTGGTGACAGTGGGCCTGTGCGGCCCCATCCGTCACATCACTGTGCAGAGATTAAGGGGGAACTGTGAAGCCCGGGGGCTGTTCAGATAAAGAGCACGTTTCCGTTGATTCGCGACTTCAGCTGCTCAACACCGCACGCAACCTTTCAACTTCGGTCGTCGGGGCGTCACAGGTGAAGTTACGGCAGACATACGCGGCCGGTTCACCGCCGACCAGCGGACGGCCCGTGAGCAGCGGGAACTCGTCGCTCTCCGGAGCGCCGACGGCGACGACCGCGCCCGGCGCGGTGCCCAGAAGTGCCGTGCGGTGCAAGGTCTTCGTGCCCTCGTGATCGAGCGACGGCCCCACGATCGCGACCTCGCGCGGCCCGTCCAGCGCGGCCTCCGCGGCGGCGAGCCCCCAGCCGATGAAGCGGGGCACCCGCGGCCCGAGCGCCTTGACGACGCCGAGGGCCTTCTCGGCGGCGGTGCGGTGGGGCTCGGACCCGGTGTGCGCGGCATAGCCGAGCAGGGCGTTCGCCGCCGCGGTCCAGCCGGACGGGGCGGCGTTGTCGGTCGGGTCCTGCGGGCGGCGGATGAGCTGCTCGGCGTCGGCGGCGGTGTCGTACAGGGAGCCCGACTCCGGGTCGGTGAAGCGGACCAGGACGTGGTCGGCGAGGAACCCGGCGAACTCCAGCCAGACGCCCTCACCCGTGACGGACGCCAGCGCGAGGAAGCCCTCCGCCACGTCGGCGTAGTCCTCCAGCACGCCCGCGTTGGCGCCGGCGTGGCCGTCCTTGCTGGTGCGGGTGAGCCGGGCCTGCTCGTCGAGGTGCAGCCGGACCAGAAGGTCGGCGGCGGCGACGGCGGCCTCGACCAGATCGGGCCGGTCGAAGTAGGCGCCGGTCTCGGCGAGCGCGGCGATCGCCAGCCCGTTCCAGGCGGCCACGACCTTGTCGTCCCGGCCGGGCGCGGACCGCTCGGCCCGCGCCGCGAGCAGCCGCTCCCGCACCGAGGCGACCTTCCCGGCGTCGACCAGCCCTTCCTGCTGCTGGGGCAGCTGGAGGACGGAGGCGCCCTCTTCGAAGGTGCCCTCCTCGGTCACGCCGAAGTACAGCGCGGCCAGCTCGGCGTCTTCCTCCCCCAGCACCTCACGCAGCTGCTCAGGCGTCCACACGTAGTACGCGCCCTCGACGTGCCTGCCGGTCCCGTCGTCGCTGTCGGCATCGAGCGCTGAGGCGAACCCGCCCTCGTTCGTGCGCAGTTCGCGCACCATGAAGTCGGCGGTCTCCAGGGCGACCCGGCGCGCGAGTTCCGAGCCCGTGGCACGCCAGAGGTGGGCGTACACCCGGCACAGCAGAGCGTTGTCGTACAGCATCTTCTCGAAGTGCGGCACGACCCAGTCGCGGTCGACGGAGTAGCGGGCGAAGCCGCCGCCGAGCTGGTCGTAGATGCCGCCCCGGGCCATGCGCTCGCAGGTGTCGGACGCCATCTGAAGGGCGCCTTCGGCGCCGGTGCGCGCGTGATGCCGCAGCAGGAACTCCAGCACCATGGACGGCGGGAACTTCGGCGCCCCGCCGAATCCGCCGCGCTGCGGGTCGTACTCCCGGGTGAGCCCGAGCAGCGCCTGCGCGAGCTCCTCCTCACCGGGGGTCCGGGCGTCCCCGTAGGAGATCTCCCGGGCCGCCAGATCCCGGACGATCTTCCCGGCGACCTCGGTGACCTCGTCCCGCCGCTCCTCCCACGCCTGGTGCACGCCCTGGAGCACCTGCCGGAAGGAGGGCATGCCCTGGCGGGGGGCGGGCGGGAAGTAGGTGCCGAAGTAGAAGGGCTCGGCGTCCGGCGTGAGGAACACGGTCATGGGCCAGCCGCCCTGCCCGGTCGCCGCCTGCACGGCCTCCATGTAGACGGCGTCCACGTCGGGGCGCTCTTCGCGGTCGACCTTGATGCTCACGTAGTGCGCGTTGAGGTCCTCGGCGGTCTGCTGGTCCTCGAAGGACTCGTGGGCCATGACGTGGCACCAGTGACAGCTGCTGTATCCGACGCTGAGCAGCACGGGCACGTTCCGCTTGCGGGCCTCCTCGAAGGCCTCCGCCGACCAGGGCCACCAGTCGACGGGGTTGTCGGCGTGCTGAAGGAGGTAGGGGGACGTCTCGTGCGCCAGTCGGTTCGGCATGGTGTCCATCCTGCCGCAGTACCCCGCCGGTCACGCGTCAGGCGCCGCCCGGGCGACGCTCCCGCCGCACGCCCGCCGGGCACACGGCGCGCCGCCGGGCCCGTGTCTTCACACAATCGGGCGGGGCACGCCCCCTCGCAACGATGCGCCGTCCGCAGCACACTTGACCAAGAAACGACCGAGAACACGACCGAGGTGACCGCGGAGAACGCCGTTGCCGCCGGAGGGGGACGTGACATGCGGGACAGTCATCGGGCGGAGGCCGAGGGGCTGTTGGCGCGGGCCGTCGAGGAGGAGGTGCGACGGACGGGCGGGCGCAACGACGGAAAGGTGCTGCTCGCGCGGGCGCGCGGAGGGCTCGACGGGATGGCGCAGCGCGCGGCCGAGGAGTACGAGGCCTACACACGCGCCCTGGACGAGGCGGCGGCCGGACAGCTCACCTTCGGGCAGCGGTACGCCCGTGAGGGCGCCGGGACTCCCCTGCTGGTGGCCGGAGTCGCGGCGGTCGCGGCCGTAGTCGCCGACATGGCCCTCGGCACGGGCACCGGGACGGCACTGGGCGCGGGCGTGGCCGTCGGGGTCGTGGGCGCCGCGGCGACGGTCGTGAAGGTGGTCGGCTCCCATCTGCCGGCCGCGCACCACCGCGCCGGGGCCGTGAGCCAGCCGGGCGGCCCGGAACAGCTGCGGCTGCAGTGGCTGACGGCGCTGGAGGTGCGGGGCATCCGGCCGTTCCTGGACCAGCAGCGGGTGCTCGCCGCCTCCACCGGGCCGAAGAAGACCGGGCCGCGGCTTCGGGGCGCCGACAAGAGCGCGGCGGCGCGCGGGCGCAATGTGCTGGAGCAGTCCTTCGCGCAGCTCCCGGACCCGGCGGAGCCGTTCGCGGGGCGGCGGCCGGAGCTGGCGCAGATCCGGCAGTGGGTGCAGGCGGCCCGCGCGAGCACGGAGAGCCGGCCGACGGTGGTCGTCCTGCACGGCACGCCCGGCAGCGGCCGTACGACGCTCGCGGTGCAGGCCACGCACGATCTGCGCGACTACTTCCGCGGCGCCTGCGTCGTCGATCTGCGCGCCGAGGGCCCGGCCGGGTCCCCGCTGTCCGTCCGCGACGCCCTGCTGCATCTGCTCAACCGGCTCGGCGCTCCCCGTGAGCAACTGCTGTTCCGTGAGCGCTCCTCCCCCGACCAGCAGGTCAAGCGGCTGAGCGAGCTGTACCACCAGCATCTGACCGGCCTGCCGGTCACGATCGTCCTGGACGACGCCTCGGATGCCGAGCAGGTCCGCGCCCTGGTGCCGGAGCGGTCCGACAGCCTGGTGCTGGTGACCGCGCGGGGCCCGCTGGAGCCGGCCGAGCTGCCCGCGCGGGTGCATCAGCTGGCGGTGGAGCCGCTGGACGCCGCGGGCGCGGAGGAGCTGCTGGGCGCGGCGGCCGAGGACCGTTCCGGGCCGTACGACGCCGAGTCCGCCGACCGGGTCCGGGAGCTGTGCGGCGGGCTGCCGCTGGCGCTGCGCATCGTGGGGTCGTGCCTCGGCCCGCGCTCCCCGCGCGCGCTGGCCACTGACCTCGGCGCGTACGGCCCGGTCGAGCCGGTCGAGCGCGCCCTGTGGCTGCGCTACACCGACCAGCCGGACACCGTACGGCGGCTGCTGCGCCGGCTGGCCCTGGCCGGCCGGGCCTCGCTCGGCGCCGCCGCGGCCGCCGCGCTGCTTTCCACCGACGAGGCGGAGGCGAAGCGGCATCTCCAGGCCCTGACCCGCGCGGGCCTGATCGACCACGTCCGGGGCGACCGCTACCGGCTGCACGACCTGGTCCGCGCCTTCGCCCAGGCCCGGCTCCTCGACGAGGAGGAACCGGCCGAGCGCACGGCGGCGCAGGAGCGGCTGATCGTGAACTACGCCGAGCTGGCCGACTCGGTGCTGCGCATGGTCGACGGCAACATGTCGACCCGCACCAACCGCTTCAGCCCGTACGGCTTCACCTCCCTCGACGAGGCGCTGCGCTGGCTGGACGACGAGTCGAGCTTCATCACGGCGGCGCTGCGGCACGCCGAGGGCGTGAACCAGGCGGCGGTCCTGAACCTGCTGGGCGCCCTGTGCGACTACTGCCTGCTGCGCGGCGACCTCTACCGACTGGGCGAGATCAGCGAGCTGGCGCAGGCGGTGGACGAGGGACTGCTGGTCCGCTCGGTGCAGTGGCGCACCGGCATCGCGGCGCGGCAGCTCGGCGAACTCGACAAGGCCCGCACCACGCTCGCCTCGGTCGTCGACCTGTACCGGGAGGCCCACCACGACGCGGGTGCCGCCCGCGCCCTGTGCTCCCTCGGCATCACCCTGCACCACCAGGGCAATCTGACGGAGGCGTCGGCGAAGCTCCGCGAGGCCCTGGCCCTGCAGTCGTCCGCCGAGCTGGCGACGGACCGGGCGTGGACGATGCACGCCCTGGCGGCGGTGGAGCGGGACCGGGCCCGGGTGTCGGAGGCCCTGGACCTGCTCACCGAATCCCTGGTCCTGCATCGCGCCGGCGAGTCGGTGCACGGCCAGGCGTGGGCCCACTTCCAGCTCGGCCAGCTGGGCCTGCGCATGGGCGACGTCCCGCGCGCCGAGTCCGAACTGCGCGCGGCCCTCGACCTCTACGGCCGTACCCGCGACGCCCGGGGCGAGGCCTGGGCCCTGACCCAGCTGGCCCGGGCCCTGCTGGTCGCCGGCGACGCGTCCCCGGCCGTGGAGGAACTGCGCGGCGCGGCGGCCCGGCACCGCGACAACGAGGACGCGCGGGGCGAGGCCTGGACCCTCTACTACCTGGGCCAGGCCCTGGAGGAGACGGGCGCCCTGGACCAGGCGGTCCGCGAACTCGAACGCTCCCGCACGATGTTCTCCCGCATGCGCGACGTCTACGGCCTCGCCTGCGCCCGCCACCACTCGGCCCGCGCCACCCGCGACCAGCGCGCCGCCCAGACGGGCTCCCTGCGCAACTCCGGCTTCGCCCGCCAGCTTCTCGTCGACGCCCGCGCCGACTTCCAGCGCATCGGCGTCGCCCACGGCGAGGCGTGGACCTGCCTGGAACTGGCCGTCGTGGACGCCGGCAACGCCCGCACCCAGCAGGCACTCGCCCTGTGCGACGAGGCGACGGACCTCTTCACGTCCTACGGCGACCGCCGGGGCGAGGACTGGGCCCGCTTCCTGCGCTGCACGCTCCTGCCGTACGCGGCCCCGGGCGGCGCGGAGGTCGGCACGGCCGTCGCCCAGGAGGAACTGGCCCAGCTGTCCCGGGCGGGCCACCCCCTCCGGGACGAGAAGCTCGACGAATACATCGACGCCTGGGGGCTGATGCTGGAACGGGGCGTGAGCCTGGAGGCGGGGTGGCAGGCGTGGGGCCTGGGGATGACGCCGAGCCGGCATGCGCGGGAGGTGATGGGGGTGGTCGTTTCGGCGGAACGGGGGTGAGACGGGCCCGGACGGGTCATTGTCGGACGTTTCGCTGACGACGGGACTGCGGGACTGTCACCGTAGGAAGGCATTCACAGCGCGGGCAGGCCGACGGGGGAAGCCATTGGGACAGCACCTGCGTGGTCCGACACATCCTCCGGAACCCCAGGAACTCTTCGGGCGGACGAGGGAACTCGGCCAGGTCGAAGCCTGGCTGCGGCAGCACAGGGACACCCGAGCGCCGGCCGACCGCGCCCGCCCGGCCCTCATGGTTCTGCTCGGACCGGCCGGTGTCGGCAAGTCAGCCCTGGCCGCCACGGCCTGCCGGCGACTCGGCCCGGCGACGCACTGGATCTCTTCGCACGACGCCCCCCGCGCCGACGCCGAACTGACGCTGTTACGGCTGCTCGCCGAGTGCGGTGCGCCGAGTGCCGCACTCGTGCGGGAGGCCCTGGAAGGTGACCGCACGTTCCGGCGCGCACTGCGCGAGTTCGCCGCGCGGCTCCGCGGCCGCCTCGTGGTACTGGACGGAGCGGTCCCCTCGACGGTCCGCGCCCTGCTGCCCTACCTCCGTGACTGTCCGGACCTGGCCGTGCTCGTCACGTCACGGCAGCGCAGAGGCTGGCGCTTCGCAGGGTGTCAACGGGTCGACGTCGCTCCCCTGACCGCCTTGTCCACCAGCTTCTTCATCACCAGGGGGGCCGAACGCCGGCTGCCGGCCGACCAGAGCTTCTGGTCCGCACAGCGGTTCGACCTGACCGACTTGGTGCGGGGGCTGCCCGCACTCGCCCGCGTCGCCCGCAATCTCGCCGACCAAGGGGTGTCACCGCAGCAGGAGCGACGCGAGGGCGAGTCGGGACCGCAGTGGCTCGTCCGGCTCGCCCTGGCCGACTGCACGCCCGGTCAGCGGGAGTTGCTGGGGCGCCTCGCGGAGCGGCACTCCGCCGCGCCCTTCACGCTCCGCACGGTCGAGTCGCTCTACACGACGGACCTCCGGCTCCCCGACGTCCGCGCTCTGCTCGACGGCCTGCTCGCGCACGAGCTGGTGCAGCGGTGGCACGCTGCCGAGACCTTCTTCCTCCCGGACCCGGTGGCGGAAGCCGTACGACCGGAGGCCCCCTCGGCCGAAGCGTCCTCCGTCGTGTGGGCGGGCCGCGTGCTCCAGGACACGGCCGGGCTGCTGGACGGGCGGTCCCGGCCGGAGCAGCCGACCGACCGGGACCCCGTACGCCTCACCCCCGACGAACTCGCCCCGCACGTAGACGAGTTCCTGGTCATGCTCGCCGACCGCCACGGCACTCGCCGGCAACAGCACCGGATCGCGGACGGCTTGGCCGTGCTGCTGTCCGTTCTCGGCGACGCACACAGGCTCGTGGCACTCCACCGGCTGCAGCCGGTTCCGCCCGTACGCCGGGCCCTGGGCTCGCTCGCCTCCGACCTGGGACTGCCGCAGGTCGCCCTGGCCCTGTTCGACGCCGCTTCCTGGGTGAGCCTCGACGCCGTCCACCGGGGAGCGCTCGTCTGCCACCAGTCGGGCCGACTGGGCGGCGCGCTGGACGTACTGGACACGCTGCTCGGGGACGACGGCCGCCGCGAGGACCGGCACACTGCCTGGGGGCTGCTGGCGCTCGGTGCCGTTAGGTGCGACCGGGGCGAGGTGGCGGAGGCCGACCGGGCGCTCCTCAGGGCGACCGTCCTGCATCGCGCCTCCGGCTGTCACCGCGGCCTCGGCTGGACGCTGCTGCACCGCGCCCGGGTGTACCTGCTGAGCGGCCGGGACGCGGAAGCCGGCGGCCTGCTCTCCCAGGCCGACACAGCGCTGCTCGCCGCGAGCGACACCCGCGGCCGGAACTGGGTCACGACGGAGCGGATCCGGGTCGCGCTGCGACGCGGCGGGCCGGAGGCCGCCCAGGAACTGGCGGTGCAGGCGAAACAGCGGCACGCGTCCGCCGAGGACATCCGAGGGCTGGGGTGGACGTCGCTGTATCTGGCCCTCACCCATCTGGAGGAGCGAGACTTCCGCAGCGCCGACCAGGAGTTGGCCATGGCCGAGAAGTACTTCCTGAGCTGCGAGGACTACCTCGGCAGCGCCTGGGCGAAGCACCGGATGGCCCTCCTCCCCACAGGCCGCGGCAAGGACCGCGCCGAGATCGCCCTGGTGTCGCTGAGCCCCGCCTGGGAGTTGTTCGGCGAGATCGACTGCCCGCTCGGTACGGCCTGGACCGAACTGGAGATGGCGGCCCGCCGCCCCCCGTCCGAACTCACCATGCCTCTGCTGTCCACGGCGGGAGAACGCTTCCGGGACCTCGGCGACGAGTCCGGCCGGGTGTGGGTGGCGGCAGTCGAGACCGTACTGCGCAACCACCTGGACAGTGCCCCCCACCGGGGCGTCGAGACCCTCGTGGCCTCCGTGCCGCGCGGCATCCGGAACCGGGACCGATTGGTGAAGGAGGTGGTGCTGTTCCTGGAGAGCGAGGGTGTGCGGGGAGGCCGGCCCATCCCCTTCCACGCCCGCGACACGGTGACCGTCCGCTACAGCGGCCCCGAAGTTCTGGACCTGCCCGGCCCGGCGGGCACCCGCTGCCGCGTCCGCGTCACCCTCCTCGACGACTCCTCCGCCGAGGACACCACCGCCCGCCTGCTGGTGCGGGTCTCCCCGGAGGACGGCCACCCCTGGGGAGCCTCAGAGGCGGACCGGCCCTGGCTGACGGTGACCGCCTCGCCTCTCACCCCCGCGTCCGTCGACCCCGCCAGCGCCCACCTGCTCCCGTCGGAACAGGCGCTGCACGGAGCGGAGTTCACCTTCACCGCGCATCGCACCGGCACCCACCGCCTCCGCTTCACCATCGCCCTCGAACGCACCGGGACGGTCCTCCAACAGGTGGAAACAGAACTCGACATCCTGGACCACGACGAGCACGGCGGGCTGTCCTCGCCCGAAGCCGTCACGCACCGAGGCCGCTAGGAACGCCCCGCGCATGGCAAGAGAGCTTCACGTTCGCATCGTCCAGGACCCCAGCCGCGGCTTCACGACCCTGCCCGACGCGCTGGCCGAGGGGCCGGACATCACGGTGTCCCTGGACGTCCTGGGCGACGACCGTCTCAGGGCGCGCCTGTACGGCCCCGCCGTGCCGTCGCTGCACGGCACCGAGCACAAGGTGGACCTGGCGGTGCACCCGGCCGAGGTGCGGTCCGCCGCGGCCCGGCTGTGCCGGATGTGGAAGGAGGTCCTCGTCGACCACCGCCCCCTCACCGCCGACGGACGACCCGCTCCCGGTGAGCCGGAGACCCCGTACGCCTCCCTGGTGGACCTGCGCTCCCGTCCCGTGGACGAGCTGACCACCCTCATGGAGGAACTCGCCCTGGTCGGCTCGGAGTTGCTGTACGGCACCCTGCTGGGCGGCAGCGACCCTCGGATCGACCGGTTCCGCAGCTATCTGACGGAGGCGCTGGCCGGGGGCGAGGGCCTGCGGGTCCGCTTCGACTCGGACCTGCATCTGCCCTGGCCCATGGTCTGCCTGGCGCCCGAGGACCTGCCGTCCGGCACCGCGCCCCCGGCCGAGGCCCTCCCCGCGCTCTTCCGCCGTTTCCTCGGCCACCGCCATCAGATCGAGCAGACCGGCGGGGCCTATCCCTGGCTCGACGGCCTCCGTGACGCCCCCGAGGTGCCGGCCGTGAGCCTCAACCACGACACGCGCGTCGACCGGGCCGGCCGCACCCGGGCCGCCGACGTGGCCGCGCTCCTCGCCAAGGGCACCCGGTTCGTCGAGCGGTCCACCTGGCGGGAACTGGTGAGCGCGCTGGCCCGGTCCGATCTGTGCGAGCAGTTGATGTACTTCTGGTGCCACGGCCGCTTCGCCTCCGACGGACCCCAGCCGCCGTCCCTGGTGCTCAGCCTGACCGATCAGAAGAGCATCGACGCGCACACGATCCGCGACCGGCGGCGCCGTTTCGGCTTCGACCACCCGTTCCAGCCGTTCGTCGTCCTCAACGCCTGCTACGCGGGGCTGCCCGAGGGAAGCGCGGACGCCAGGTTCCTGAGCCGGGCGTTCGTCGACGCGGGGGCGCGGGGTGTGCTGGGCCCGCAGATAGAGATACCTCAGGTCTTCGCGGCCGAGTACGCCCTGGAGTTCCTGACCCGCTATCTGGACGGGACGCAGACCGCGGGCAGCATCGCCCTCGCGGTGACCAGGCACTTCGCCGACGAGCTGCACAATCCCCTGGGCCTGGCCTACGCCCTCCACCACGGCATGGACACCCGCCTGGAACGGGCCGCCGCGCCCGACGCCGACGCCGGCCTGGAGGTGCCCGCATGAGCACTCCCGACGCGCCGGTGCGCACCGTCGACCTGGGGCCGGACGGCTGGCTGCTGGAGGAGACGCGCCGCGGTCCCCGCCCGGTGCCCGCCGACCGGCTGGCCGATCACTTCCACGAGGAGCTGTCCCCGCCCGCCTGGGCGACGGACCTCCTGGTCTATGTCCACGGCTGGCAGACCGACCGCGACGCGGCCCTGGTGGCGGTCCGCGGCCTGCTGGCCCTCGCCACGGCCCAGTACGAGCGCCGCCAGGTCATGTACCGGGGGCTGCGGCCGTGGCGGCCGTGGACCGTCCTGGTGCGCTGGCCCTCCCGCTCCCTGCCCTCGCTCGGGGGCTACCGGCGCATCCGCGACCGGGCGCACGCCATGAGCACTCGGGGCCATGCGGCTCAGGTCATCGGCCGGCTGCTCGGCTATCTGGACGGCCGGCGCGGGGACCCGGCCGCCCCGCCCGTCCTCGCCAACCGCGAGGGCCAGTTTCTGCACCTGATCGGCCACTCCTTCGGCTGCCGTTTCCTGTGCGAGGCCGTGCAGTGGGCCGCCGACGAGCCGCTCACCCTGGGCTGGAGCACACCGGAGCCGCCCGGCCGGCCCTTCACCGTGGACTCGATGCTGCTGTTGCAGATGGCGGCTCCGCGCGACGCCTTCGCGACCGGCTTCCCGGCCCTCTCCCAGGCGCCCCTGCGCGGCCCCGTGGTCGCGACGTACTCCCAGCACGACCGCGCCACCGGCTTCTGGCATCTGCGGGCCGAGAAGCGGGCGGGTGTCGGCCACGCGGGCATCGGAACCGCGCCCGCCCCCGTCTCGGCGGTCCGGATGCTGCCGCCCGCCGAGCCCTATCCCCTCGCGGCGCTCGACCACCGCTTCGTCAGCGTGGACGCGAGCGACGTCTTCGTCCGGGGGCACGGCCCGGCGGGCGCCCACTCCGACCATCTGCGGCCGGAGACGGCACACCTGCTGCTGTCACTGGCCGCCCACAGCCGGTGACGGCGCGCTGCCGACGGGCGGCAGCCGGGTGGTCAGCCGTTCGCGGACGGCTTCTTCGCGGACCCGGCGGCGCTCTCGGCGGACGCCTTCGACTCGGACTCCGAGTCCGAGTCCGGCTCCGCATCCGCCTCCGCCTGCTCGGCCTTGGGGTCCGGGACCTGGGTGAAGTCGACCCTGTTCATGTGCCGGCTCATGGACTTCATCAGGGCCCACACCGCCAGGGCCATCGCCGCGAAGACGATGAAGCCGAGGACGCCGGGGGTGACCTTGTCCTCGTCGACCTCCTTGGCGAAGGAGACGAGGTGCGTCATTGCCAGGCTTGCGCTTGCGCTCATGTCAGGCATTGTCGCGGACGCCCGCGAAGAGGTCGTCCTCGGGGAGGGAGGTATCGGCGAGAGACTTCGCCAGCTCGTACTCCTCCGTCGGCCAGACCTCCTTCTGGATGTCCATCGGCACCCGGAACCAGCCCCCGTCCGGGTCGATCTGCGTGGCGTGCGCGATCAGCGCCTTGTCGCGGATCTCGTAGAACTCGGCGCAGGGCACGTGCGTGGTGAGAGTGCGCTGCTTCATACCGAACTCGTCCCAGCGCTTGAGCCAGTCCCCGTACGGCGACTCCAGGCCCCGGTCCAGCATCGCCTGGTGCAGCGCCTCGGTGCGGGGGCGGTTGAAGCCCTGGTTGTAGTACATCTTCAGCGGCTGGTAGGCCGGGCCGTACTCGCCCTCCGGGTACTTCTCGGTGTCCGCCGCCCCCTCGAACGCGACCATCGAGATCTTGTGGGTCATGATGTGGTCGGGGTGCGGGTAGCCGCCGTTCTCGTCGTAGGTGGTGATCACCTGGGGGCGGAAGGCGCGGATCTTCCGCACCAGCTCACCGGCCGCCACATCGACGTCCTCCAGGGCGAAGCAGCCCTCCGGCAGCGGCGGCAGCGGGTCCCCCTCGGGCAGCCCCGAGTCGATGAAGCCGAGCCATTCCTGCTTGACCCCGAGGATCTCCCGGGCCTCGTCCATCTCCTTCTTGCGTACCTCGTGGATGTGCTCCTCGATGTACTTGTCGCCCTGAAGCTTGGGATTGAGGATGGAGCCGCGCTCCCCGCCCGTGCAGGTCACGACCAGCACGTCCACCCCCTCGGACACGTACTTCGCCATGGTGGCCGCGCCCTTGCTCGACTCGTCGTCGGGGTGGGCGTGCACGGCCATCAGTCGCAACTGGTCAGTCAAGACTCAATCCTCAGTAAGTCGGCGCCCTGTGTGCGTCGGCGCAATCAGCGGCTTCTATAGTGACCGAACCGGGGGGCGAATAATTCCGGGACCGGGCCACGGGGCCCCTGCCGGGACCCTCGCCCGGGCCTTGTCAGGAGGACGATCATGAGTACGGCGAGCACGCGACCGCCCGAGGGCCGTTACGGCCGTACCTCGGACGAGCGCGCCGACCGCAAGCTCAAGATCATCGGCGCTGTCCTCTCGGTGGCACTGCTGAGCCTGGTCGGCTGGTTCGGCTACCACTACGTCGTCCAGAACGAGATCAGCGCCGAAGTGATCACCTTCGAGCCCGGCAAGGAATCCGTGAAGGTGCACCTGGAGGTCCGCAAGGACGCCGGTGCCACCGGCTACTGCACCGTGCGATCCCAGGCCGAGGACGGTTCCGTGGTGGGCCGGGCCGAGGTGCGCTTCGACAGTGACGCCACCGTCATCGACAAGGTCTTCACCCTGCGCACGACCGCGCCCGGGACGACCGCCGAGCTGCAGGGCTGCCAGGCCGACTGAGGCCGCACGGACGTCACCTGCAATACGTAGCGCCTGACCTGCGGTGACGTGAATCTGGTGGCTTATGTCCTCCCCCTTCTGCTCCTGAATTGTTAGGCTCGTGGTTTCGCCCATCCGTGAAGGAACATTCTTCTGGGTAGGGCGATGCTTTGTATTCCCAGTACCTACGAGGAGCACCTGTGACCCAGACCAGCGAGAACGTCACCTGGCTGACCCAGGAGGCGTACAACAAGCTCAAGGCTGAGCTTGCGCACCTTACTGGTCCCGCGCGAACGGAGATCTCCGCGAAGATCGCCGCTGCGCGCGAGGAGGGCGACCTGCGTGAGAACGGCGGGTACCACGCGGCCAAGGAGGAACAGGGCAAGCAGGAACTCCGTGTGCGCCAGCTCACCCAGCTCCTCGAGAGCGCGAAGGTCGGTGAGGCGCCCGCGGCTGACGGCGCGGTGGCGCCCGGCATGGTCGTGACGATCGCGTTCGACGGCGACGAGGACGACACGCTGACGTTCCTGCTCGCCTCACGCGAATACGCGAGCTCCGACATCGAGACGTACTCGCCGCAGTCCCCGCTGGGCACCGGCGTGCTCGGCCACAAGGTCGGCGAGGACGCCGAGTACGAGCTGCCGAACGGCAAGAAGGCCTCGGTGAAGATCATCAAGGCCGAGCCGTACGACGGCTGAACCAACCGTCGAGCCTTGACCTGCCCCCGGCGTCGCTGCGGCGCCGGGGGCATTGTCATGCCGTCGCGGACCGGTACTTGCGCACCGCCAGCGTCCGGAAGACGACCAGGATGAGGATCGAGTAGATCAGCGAGGCCCAGACGGGGTGCTGCATGGGCCAGGCGTCCGACGGCGACTGGCCCGGGTTGGCGAACAGCACGCGGCAGGCCTGGACCGTGGCACTGAAGGGGTTCCACTCGGCGATGTGGCGCAGCCATGGGGTCATGTGGCTGGTGTCCACGAACGCGTTCGAGATGAACGTGACCGGGAAGAGCCAGATGAGCCCGCTGGACGTGGCCGCCTCGGGGGTTCTGACGGACATGCCGATCAAGGCGCCGATCCAGGTGAACGCGTAGCCCAGCAGGAGCAGCAGGCCGAAGGCCCCGAGCACCTTGCCCGCGTTCGTGCTGCCGTCCGACCCGACGCGCCAGCCCACCAGGAGGGCCACCACCGCGAGCACCACCAGGGTCAGGGCGGTCTGCACCGAGTCGGCGAGCGTGCGCCCGGTGAGCACCGCGCCGCGCGCCATGGGCAGGGAGCGGAAGCGGTCGATGAGGCCCTTGTGCATGTCGTCGGCGATGCCCGCTCCGGAGCTGGCCGTGGCGAACGTGACGGTCTGCGCGAAGATGCCGGCCATCAGGAAGTTCTTGTAGTCGACAGCGCTGGTGCTGCTGCCGATCTGCATGGAGCCGCCGAAGACATAGGTGAACAGCACGACAAACATGATGGGCTGGATCAGCCCGTAGATAATCATCTCAGGAATGCGGGACATTCTGATCAAATTGCGTTTCGCAACGACCATCGAGTCCCGGATCGACTGGCTGACCGGGTTCGCGGCCGGCGCGACCCGCACGGTGTCGGTGACGGCGCTCACTTGGCGGCCTCCTTGTCGGTCTTCGTGTCGATCGCTTCGTCGATCTCCTCGTCGATCTCCTCGTCCTTGGCCTCGGCCACGTGTCCCGTCAGGGACAGGAAGACGTCGTCGAGGGTCGGCCGGCGCAGGCCGATGTCGTCGATCTCGATGCCGCGGGTGTCCAGTTCGCGGATGACCTCGGCGAGGAGCTTGGCGCCGCCGGTCACGGGCGCGGTCAGCTTGCGCATGTGCTCCTCGACGGTGGTCTCGCCCTTGCCGAAGCCGGCGAGGACCTCGACGGCGGCCTGGATGTGCTCGTGCTCGTGCACCACGACCTCGACCCGCTCGCCGCCGGTGCGGGCCTTGAGCTGGTCGGAGGTGCCCTGGGCGATGACCCGGCCCTGGTCGACGACCGCGATGTCGTGCGCCAGGTGGTCGGCCTCTTCCAGGTACTGGGTGGTCAGCAGCAGCGTCGTACCGCCGGAGACCAGTTGCTTGATGACCCCCCACAGCTGCTGGCGGTTGCGGGGGTCGAGGCCGGTCGTCGGCTCGTCCATGAACATCACGGGCGGCGAGACGACCAGGGCCGCCGCGAGGTCGAGCCGGCGGCGCATGCCTCCGGAGTAGGTCTTGGTGGGCCGGTCGGCGGCGTCCGTGAGGTGGAACTGCTCCAGCAGCTCGACCGCGCGCTCCTTCGCCGCCTTCGCCCTCATCTGGTAGAGCTGGCCGACCATCTGGAGGTTCTCGCGGCCGGTCAGATACTCGTCGACGGCCGCGAACTGGCCGGACAGGCCGATCGAGCGTCGGACGGCGTCGGGCTGCTTGAGCACGTCGATACCCGCGACGACCGCCCGTCCGCTGTCGGGCCGCAGCAGGGTGGTCAGACAGCGGACGGTGGTCGTCTTGCCCGCGCCGTTCGGCCCGAGCAGGCCCAGGACCGTGCCCTCGGGCACATCGAGGTCGACACCGTCCAAGGCTTTGACGTCACCGAAGGTCTTGACCAGACCTTCGGCATAGATGGCGCCTGGCATATGAGTCTCCACGTCTTCGGGGATCGCCGGACATATGGCTGATACTTCGCACGAACACACCATAACGCGATGTATCGCGTCTCACAATAGGTTTTCTCGGTGTCGCGTTCCGTGAGAAAAAGGGATCTTGGCCGGCTCCGGCGGCGGATCAGTTCATGACCGTGTAGCCCGCCTCGCGGAGCGCCTGGCCGACCTCGACGCAGTGCGCCGGGCCCTTCGTCTCCAGGTGCAGCTCGACCTCCGCCTCCGTGAGCCCGAGCCGTGGGTCGGTCCGTACATGGCTCACATCGAGGACGTTAGCGTCCACCACTGACAACGCACCCAGAAGTGTGGCGAGAGCGCCGGGACGGTCGGTCAGCCGCAGCCGGACGGCCAGGTAGCGGCCCTGCGCGGCCATGCCGTGCCGCAGCACCCGCTCCATCAGCACCGGGTCGACGTTGCCGCCCGACAGCACCGCGACGACCGGGCCCTCGAAGGCTCCGGGCTCGCTCAGCAGCGCCGCGACCGGGCTCGCCCCGGCGGGCTCCACGACCAGCTTGGCCCGCTCCAGGCACAGCAGCAGCGCTGCGGACAGCTCGTCCTCGCTGACCGTGCGCACCTCGTCGACCAGCTCGCCGACCAGCCCGAACGGCACGTCGCCCGGCCGTCCGACCTTGATGCCGTCGGCCATCGTCGCCGGGTTCTCGACCGACACGGGCCGCCCCGCGGCCAGTGAGGGCGGGTAGGCCGCCGCGCCCTCCGCCTGGACGCCCACGATTTTGAGGTCGGGCCGCATGGCCTTCACCGCCACCGCGATCCCGGCGGCGAGACCGCCCCCGCCGATGCCGACGACGATCGTGCTCGCCTCGGGGCACTGCTCGAGGATCTCCAGGCCCACCGTGCCCTGGCCCGCGATGATGTCGGGGTGGTCGAAGGGGTGGATGAACACCGCGCCCGTCTCGGCCGCGTACTCCTGCGCGGCGGCCAGCGTCTCGTCGACCACCTGGCCGTGCAGCCGCACCTCGGCCCCGTAGTCCCGGGTGGCGCTGACCTTGGGCAGCGGGGCGCCCTTCGGCATGAACACCGTGGAGCGCACACCGAGCAGCGAGGACGCGAGGGCGACGCCCTGCGCGTGGTTGCCGGCGCTCGCGGCGACGACACCGGCGGCGCGCTCCTCGGGCAGCAGACCGGCGATCCGGACGTACGCGCCGCGCAGCTTGAAGGAACCGGTCCGCTGGAGGTTCTCGCACTTGAGGTGCACCGGCGCGCCGACCATCTGGGACAGATGCCTGCTGCCTTCCATCGCGGTCACCCGCGCCACACCCGACAGCATCTTCTGGGCGCCGCGCACATCGTCGAGGGTGACGGGGCGCAAGGAGTCAGCCGTGCTGTAGCTCATGACACCCAGCATCGCAGTTCACAGGCGGGAACGACGGTTGTGACCAACCTCCGAGACCCGCTTTGTGAAGCGCCGGTACGACCCGCCCCCCAGCCGCGTACCCTGTCCCCCAATCAGCCAGCCCTCCACGAAGTGAGCCCCCGGCCATGCCCACAACACCTGAAATGTCGATGGACATGACGACCGTCGGTGACACCGGTCTTCTCGACACGCTGCAGCACGAGGTGGCGCTGTTCGCCCGCCGTGCCGAACAGACCCGGCTCGGCGGAGTCGGGCAGGTGCGCAACTCCATGGACCGCGCCGCGTACTTGCTGCTCAACCGTCTCGACAAGGAAGGCCCGATGGGCGTCAAGGCGCTCGCCGCGAGCATGGGGATCGACTCGTCGACGGTCACCCGGCAGGTGGCTCCGCTGGTCGACACCGGCCTGGTCAAGCGCACCTCGCACCCCGAGGACGGACGCGCGGTGGTGCTCCAGCTGTCCCCGCGCGGGCAGGCCCGGCTGGAGGAAGTGCGCTCGTCACGGCGGCAGTTGATGGCCGAGCTGACCGAGGAGTGGGAGCCGGAGGAGCGCGAGGCGTTCTGCTCGCTGCTCACCCGCTTCAACAGCGCGCTGTCCGCCCGGATGGCGGTGCCGGGGGTGCCGGGGCCGGAGACCCAGCCGCAGTCCTGAGCGCCGGCCGTGCGCGACTCTTGACCGCGGGGCCGACCCTGGCCTGATATGAGACCGGGTCCTGTCGTACAGGCGTACGCGACCGGGCCCGCATCCTCAGGATCGCCGGCGGGCGGGAGGCGCGATGCGACAACGGCATGCGTCCCGGGCGACCCGTCGGGCCCGGGAGTTCGAGGCGTTCGTCGCGGGCGCGGCGGGGCGGCTGCTGCACGCCGCCACTCTGCTCACCGCCGAGGCCCCGGACGACAACCCCCGCGCGCGGCGCCTGCTGACCCTGTCCCTGGCGCACACGTACGCGTGCTGGGACCGGCTGCGCGGCGAGGATCCGTACGACCGCACCCGTCAGTACCTCGCCACCCGCTTCGCGCGCGGCACCTGGCACCAGTACGGCGGCCTCGGCCGCGCCCGCCCGCACCCCGACAGCCCCCTGGCGCCGCTCACCCCGCAGGAACGTCTGATCCTGGTCCTCAGGCTCTACGAGGGCGTCGCCGAGGAGCAGACGGCGGCCCTGCTCGGCCTGTCCGTGGAGCGTGTACGGGCCATCTGCCACCGGGCGACGTCGACCCTGCTGCACCGGCCCCGGGGACCCGCACCGGCGGTGCCGGCCGCGAAGGCGGTGCCGTCATGAGCTCTTCCGGCGAGCGGAGAACGTCGTGAGCCCTTCCGGCGACCGGAGTCCGTCATGAGCGGGAACGACCGCGAGGCGACCGCGCGGCGGCTGATGGAGCAGGCGCCGCGGCCCGTGCCGCCCGAGATCCACACGGAGGCGGTGCGCCGGGGCGGCCGCATGCTGCGGCGCAGGACGCTGGCCCGCCGGCTGCTGTGGCTGCTGCTGCTCACGGCGGCCGTGGCGTTCACGGTGTGGGCCCTGACGGCCCGCCCCTGGGTGGAGCCGCCGTCGGACACGACTCCACCCCTCACCGGCTGGTGACCCCTGAGGGCCGGGGATTACTGGCCGAGCGCCTGCTGAAGGTCTTCCAGCAGGTCGTCGGCGTTCTCGATGCCGACGGACAGGCGGACCAGGTCGGCCGGGACCTCGAGGGCCGAGCCGGCGGCGGACGCGTGCGTCATGCGGCCGGGGTGCTCGATGAGCGACTCGACGCCGCCCAGGGACTCTCCCAGCGTGAACACCTTGGCGCGGTTGCAGACCTCGACGGCCGCCTCCTCGCCGCCCTCGACACGGAACGAGACCATGCCGCCGAACGACTTCATCTGCTTGACGGCGATCTCGTGGCCGGGGTGCTCCGGCAGGCCGGGGTACAGCACGCTCGTCACGCGCGCGTGCCGGGTGAGCATGTCGGCGACCTTGACGGCGTTCTCGCTGTGCCGGTCCATGCGGACCGAGAGCGTCTTGGTGCCGCGCAGCACCAGCCAGGAGTCGAAGGGCCCGGCGACGGCGCCCATCGCGTTCTGGTGGAAGGCCAATTCCTCGCCCAGGTCGGCGTCGCTGGTGATCAGCGCGCCGCCGACGACGTCCGAGTGGCCGCCCATGTACTTGGTCAGCGAGTGCACGACGACGTCCGCGCCCAGCGCCAGCGGCTGCTGGAGGTAGGGCGTGGCGAAGGTGTTGTCGACGACGAGGCGGGCGCCGGCGTCCCGGGCGATCTGAGCGACCGCGGCGATGTCGGTGATGCCGAGCAGCGGGTTGGAGGGGGTCTCCACCCACACCACCTTGGTCTTCGGGGTGAGGGCCGCCCGTACGGCCGCCGGGTCGCTCGTGTCGGCGACCGACCACTCCACGCCCCAGCGGGCGACGACCTTGGCGAACAGCCGGAACGTGCCGCCGTAGGCGTCGTTGGGGATGACCACGTGGTCGCCGGGGCTGAGCAGCGTACGCAGCAGGCAGTCCTCGGCCGCCAGCCCGGACGCGAACGCGAGACCGCGGCGGCCGCCCTCCAGGGCGGCGAGGTTCTCCTCCAGCGCGGTCCTGGTGGGGTTGGCGCTGCGGCTGTACTCGTAGCCGCCGCGCAGGCCGCCGACGCCGTCCTGCTTGTAGGTCGAGACCTGGTAGATCGGCGGGACGACCGCGCCCGTCAGGGGGTCGGCGGTGTTGCCCGCGTGGATCGCGAGCGTCTCGAAGTGCTGACTCATGTGCCTGTCGCTCATGAGGACCGAGGGTAGTGCGCCGACGCGAAGAGTGCCGGAGTACGAGTCGAAGCGCGCCCGGCGCCGCGTTTTCCACAGGGCCGCGGGGGCTGCTCGGCCGGGTTTTCCACAGGTTCGGGGAGCAGGTTGGCCAATTGTCGGCGCGGTCTGGTTCGCTTGTTGCATGGAGATTCTCTGGGTCCTGATCGCGCTGGTCATGCTGGGCTTCGTGCTGCTCCCCTTCCTGCGGCGCAGGCGCGGTGCGGTCGGACTGGTCTCGCCGGACCACCCGGACGCCGCGGACCCGGCGAATTACGGCTTCGTCCGCGAGGAGGAGCTCGACATCCGCATGCCCGGCCCCGACCAGGACCTGCTGGACGTCCTGGACGTGGTGCAGCGCTCGCAGGACTACCGCGCGGCGCAGCAGCTCCTCGCGGGCACGGAGACGGAGGGCGAGCGGCGCTGGCAGCGCGTCCAGGCCTTCGCGGGTGCCGCCTCGCTGGAGCTCGCGCAGCGGCCCGGCGGGGTCGGCGAGGCGCCGGGCGGGCAGTGGCTGCGGGTGTGGCGGGCCGAGGCGCCCAAGGACGCGGGCGGCGCGGCTGTGCAGGCCGAGTTCCTGGTGCAGCAGGCGTGGCGGACGGCGACGCCGGGGACGGACGAGTTCCGGATCATCATGGAGGAGGCCAGGTCGGCGTGCGGCGACGCGGCGCTGCTCTCCCCCGGCGATCCCGTCCCGTACATCGTCGAGCTGTCGGTGGCCCGCGGGCTCGGCTACTCCCGGAAGGACTTCGAGCAGCTCTGGCTGAAGATCCTGGACCGCGACCCGGCGCACATGGGAGCGCATCTGGCCGCGCTGCACTACTGGTGCGAGAAGTGGCACGGCTCGCGTGAGCTGGCGTACTCGTTCGCCGAGGCCGCGGCGGCCCGCGCGCCCCAAGGTTCCCTGTTGGCGGCGATGCCCCTCTTCGCGGTGTTCGAGCACCTCCCCGAGGTGACCCTGGTCAGCAGCTTCTGGCAGTCCGAGGTCGTCACCAAGGCGGTGCACGGCGCGCTGCACGCGGTGCACTCGGCCCGTGCCGACGACCCGATGCTGGCGCACGCCCGGCATCTGCTGGTCTTCTTCCTGGTCCGCGGCGAGCGCTGGGCGGAGGCCATGAGCCAGCTGATACACATCGACGGCCACGTCGGCGCCCTGCCCTGGACCCTGTCCGAGGACCCGGCGGCGGAGTTCGCGGTGTACCGGGCGCTGGCGGTGGCGGGTTACGAGGCGAACGGCGGCAGCCCGGCGAGCCTGCCGCACTGAGGCACGGGCCCCGGCCGGAATTCCCCCCGGCCGCCGCACGTTGTAAGGAGCGTCGCCCCGGCGCGGCGTCGCCCCGATTGGAGACCGCATGTTCCTGCACAGCCGTACGCCCCAGCTGCCGTCCGCCGAGCAGGCGCTGCCCGGCCGCCCGGTCCCGGCGTTCACGGTCCCCGACCGCCACACCGTCCTCGGCAACCCCCTGCTCGGCCCCTACCCGGAGGGCCTGGAGGTCGCCGACTTCGGTCTGGGCTGCTTCTGGGGCGCCGAGCGCAAGTTCTGGCAGCTCCCGGCGGGAGTGTGGACGACCCTGGCGGGCTACCAGGGCGGCCGCACGGAGAACCCCACGTACGAGGAGGTCTGCTCGGGCCTGACCGGCCACACGGAGGTCGTGCGCGTGGTCTTCGACCCGAGGCTGATCTCGTACGAGCGCCTGCTGAAGACGTTCTGGGAGGCCCACGACCCGACGCAGGGCTTCCGCCAGGGCAATGACGTGGGCACGCAGTACCGCTCGGCGGTCTACACCCACACCCCCGAGCAGGCGGCGACCGCCAAGTCCTCCCGGGAGTCCTACCAGAAGGTCCTCACGTCCTCCGGCCACGGCGAGATCACCACGGAGATCGCCCCCGCCCAGGACCGCCCCTTCTACCCGGCCGAGGGCTACCACCAGCAGTACCTGGACAAGAACCCGGCGGGATACTGCGGCATCGGCGGCACGGGCGTGTCCTGCCCGATCGGTGTGGCCAAGGCCGAGGGCTGAACCCCGGTACCACTGAATACGCGGGGGCTCCCTGGCAATAGGGTGCCTCCGTGACTGCGCCCTTGAGTTCGACCCTGAGTTCGGCGAAAGCCCGTCATGCGCTGCGGCTGTCCGCGCGGGTGTCCGGGGAGTTGCTGCTGGTCTTCGTGATGCTGGCCGTGTCTCTGTGGCTGCTCGGCCGGATGTGGTCGGTGGTGTGGCCGCTCGTCGTCGGACTGCTGCTGACCACGCTGACCTGGCCCGCGGCCCGCGCCCTGCGTCGTCGCGGATGGCCGCCCGCGCTCGCCGCGTCGCTGGTGACCGTGCTGTTCCTGCTGGTCGCCGGGGGCGTCGTGGCGCTGATCGCGGTGCCGGTGGCCTCGCAGTCCGGTGAGCTGACGGACGGCGTGGTCGAGGGCATACAGAGGCTGCGCGAGTGGGCCGCCGGGCCGCCGTTGAACATCGGTGACGCCCAGATCAACAAGGCGTTCGACACCGCGGTCGCCCGCGCCCAGGAGGGCGTCGGCAGCATGGTCGGCACGGTCGTCACCGGCGTCAGCACCGTGGTGAGCGGTGTGGTCACCGCGGTCCTCGCGCTGTTCCTGATGTTCTTCTTCCTCAAGGACGGGCCGAAGTTCCTGCCTTGGCTGTCCCGGCAGCTCCCGGGCCGGTTCGCCACCGACGTCCCGATCGTGTTCGCGCGCGGCTGGGCCACCCTGGGTTCCTTCGTACGGTCCCAGGCGGCCGTCGGCATGCTCGACGCGGTCCTGATCGGGCTGGGCCTGTGGATCCTGGGTGTGCCGCTGGTGCTCCCGCTGGCGGTGCTGACCTTCGTCTCCGCGTTCGTGCCGATCATCGGCGCCCTGTTCGCCGGTTTCGTCGCGGTCCTCATCGCGCTGGTCTCCAACGGTCTGACGGACGCGCTGATCGTGCTGGCCATCATCGTGGTGGTGCAGCAGCTCGAGGGGAACGTCTTCCAGCCCATGATCCAGAGTCGTGGGCTCGGCCTCCACGCGGCCGTGGTGCTGCTGGCCGTGACGTTGGGCGGCAGTCTGGCCGGCATCGTGGGCAGTCTGCTCGCCGTTCCCATCGCCGCGCTGATCGCTGTGGTGTGGAACTACGTGCGCGAGCAGCTCAGCGACCCGCCACGGGAACCGGACGGCACCGCCGAGCCGGACACCACCGCCCCCGTGCCGTCGTAACGGCCCCGGGAGCGCGACCGGTGCTGGACGCGCGAACGGTGCTGGACGCGCGAACGGCCCCGCCCAGGTCGCGGGGCTCCTCCTCGCTTGCGAATCTGCAGGCGAAAGGAGTTCCGCCACATGAACCCTGTCACCGCGTCGCCCGTGCGCATCGAGGCGTCTGTCGACCCCCGGCTGTCCCGATGGCTGTGGCTGGTGAAGTGGCTGCTCGCCATCCCGCACTACATCGTGCTGTTCTTCCTGTGGATCGCGTTCGCGGTCGTGACGGTCATCGCGTTCTTCGCCATCCTGTTCACCGCCCGGTACCCCCGGTCCCTCTTCGACTTCAACGTCGGCGTGCTGCGCTGGAACTGGCGGGTCGGCTACTACGCCCACACCGCGCTCGGCACCGACCGGTACCCGCCGTTCACCCTCGCCGACGTGCCCGGCTATCCGGCGCGCTTCGACGTCGTCTATCCCGAGCGGCTGTCGCGCGGACTGGTCCTGGTGAAGTGGTGGCTGCTGGCGATCCCGCAGTACATCGTCGTAGCGATGTTCGTGGGCGGCGGCTGGGGCTCCGGCTGGCACGACGGGGGCGGCTGGCGGGGCGGCGGGCTGATGACCTGGCTCTCCCTGGTCGCGGTGGTCATCCTGCTGTTCACCGCCCGCTATCCACGGCACCTCTTCGACTTCCTGCTGGGCCTCGCCCGCTGGTGCGCGCGGGTGACCGCCTACGCCGCCCTGATGACCGACCAGTACCCGCCGTTCCGGCTCGACCAGGGCGGGCAGGAATCCCCCGGCCAAGGGCCCTTGGCCAAGGGTCCCTGACAAGGAGCCCGGGACAGCGCCGGAATCCCCAGCGGAATCGATTCCTCCCGCTCTACGCTCCTTCGCATGGTTCTCAGACGAGCGTTACAGGTGATCATGGTCGTCACTCTGGCCCTCGCGGGGGCGGTCCAGGGCGGGGTGAGTTCGGCGCGGACCGGAGACGCCGGACGGCAATTGCTGTTCTACAACCACGCTTACGGCGTCCTCGACCGGGAGACCGCCGACGCCATCGAGCACTCGGCCTATCTGCGTGAGTTCGCCGACTTCCAGGTCCGCACTACGACCGGTTCCGGCGGGCAGACCTGGACCGGCCGCTATCTGATGGGGCGCGAGACCTATCTGGAGCTGTTCGGCGTCGGCGACCTGCCCGGCAAGGACGGAACCCTCGGCTCCGCCGGCATGGGCGTCTCGACCGAGCTGAAGGGCGACCTGGTGACGGTGCTCGCCCGGCTGCGTGAGCAGGGGATCAGCGACCCCGTCGAGTTCCGGCAGACGCGCGACTTCGGCGACGGCGTTCCCGTGCCGTGGTTCGACGCCGTCTTCACCACCGACCAGTACGACCTCTTCGGCACCTGGGGCATGGAGTACCGGCCGGAGTACTTCGCCGACCCACGCGGCAACACCGAGCCCGCCGCACACCCCGGTGACGTGGGCCGGGAGCGCTATCTGCCCGACGCCTACCGTGACCACCTGATGCGGGACGTGACCGGCATCCGGCTCGCGGTGACCGCACGCGACCTCGCCAATACGGTGCCGCTGCTGAAGGCCGGCGGGTTCGCCGTGCGCTCCCTGGAGGACGGGGGCGTCGTCGCGAAGGGCGGCGGCACCACACTCCGCTTCGACGCGGTGCCCATCGACCAGGTGGGCCTCCGGCAGGTCGAGATGTCGCTGAACCGGCCGGTGTCGTACCGGCATGAGGAGCGCATCGGTCACTCCACCCTCGCCGTCGGCCCGGGACCCCGTGCCGTGTGGACCTTCGACGACCAGGACCGGCCGGCTTCCCGGTAACCACCGGCTCCCGGGCTAGCCCAGCCGCTCCGCCAGGAACTCCTCCCAGGTCCGCTTCCCCTCCTCCGCCCCCCGCAGGGTGAGATTCGCCCCCGCCCGGTACGCCCGCCCGGCCTTCCCGGGGATGCGCACCGGCAGCATCGGGCGGCGCCGCCCCGTGAGGCGGAGGTAGGGGCGGGCCAGGTCGGCGAGGCCGTGGACGTGCGGCCCGGTCAGGTCGGGGACGAGGCCGGCCGGGGTGCCCAGGGTCAGCTCCGCGAGGCGGGCGGCGACTTCGCGGGAGTCGACCGGCTGGAGCCGGAGGCCGCCGGGGACCGGGAACACCGGCAGCCTCGCCATCTTCTCGACCATGGTCAGCGCGAGGTCGTGGAACTGGGCGGCGCGCAGGGTCGACCACGGAATGCCCGAGCCGGCGACGGCCCGCTCCGACTCCAGCTTCGTCCGCATCCAGGCCAACGGCACCCGGTCCGCGCCGATGACCGAGATGTAGACCAGGTGCCGTACCCCGGCCCGGGACGCGGCGCGCACCAGATTGCGGGTGGCCTCGTCGTCGCCCTTGGGACCGCCCGCCAGATGCAGCACGGTCTCCGCGCCGTCGAGAGCGGCCTCGACGCCCTCGCCCTTGAGCAGATCGCCGGTGACGTATTCGATGCCGTCCGCGGCGGGGCGGGGGCTCCGGCTGAGGATCCGCACCTCGTGGCCGGCCGCGCGCAGCAGCGGCACGGCATGGCCGCCCAGGGTGCCCGTGCCGCCGGTGACCAGGATGGATGACGTCATGACTACTCCCCGACTGTCGACTTCCGATTCGCCTTCGCCGGTATGACGGAGGGCGGCGGGGAGATGTGACAGACGGAGAGGTCCGGAGGGCCGGGAGATCAGCCGCCGCTGCCGTACGGCCTCGTGATGATCTCCAGTCGGTGGCCGTCGGGGTCGTCGAAGTACGCGCCCCGGCCGCCGTCGTTGTGGTTGATCTCGCCGGGGCGGCTGTGGAACGGGTCCGCCCAGTACGTCAGACCGGCCTCCTGGATACGGCCGAAGATCACGTCGAACTCGTCCTCCGAGACGAGGAAGGCGTAGTGCTGCGGCGTGATGGCACCGGGGCTGTCCATGTAGTCGAGCGTCACACCGTTGGAGATCTCGACCGGGAGGAACGGGCCGTAGGGCGGGCTCACTTCGAGTCCCAGGAGGTCGGCGAGGAACCGGGCCGAGGCGCGCTTGTCGTGCGCGACGACGATGGTGTGGTTCAGCTGCACGGTCATGGTGGGCCTCCCCTCCCGAACCACGATACTCCCGCACCTATTAAGGTAAGCCTCACCTAATTTGATGGATCGGAGTAAGTGGTGCGCGCAGTGGGATCAAGGGCCGCCCTGGCCCTGGCCGTCGCCGGAGGGCTGCTGGCCGGTTGCTCGTCGCCGGGCGGCGGCAGCGGGGGCGGCAAGCGGGAGGACGGCTCGCGCAGCCAGGTCATCGGCGCCGCCGAAGGCTCCGCGGGTCCCTCCGCCGCACCGAGCGCCCTCGCGAAGGGCATGGGCGCCGACACCGGCGAGGACGGGGTCTTCCCGCGCACCGTCAAGCATTTCGAGGGCAGTACGGCGATCAAGGCCCGGCCGCAGCGGATCGCCGTCCTCAGCACCGGGCAGCTCGACGACCTGCTCTCGCTGGGGATCGTCCCGACGGCGACCACCCGCGCCGACAACGCCGGCCTCGTGCCCGGCTACCTGGCCGACGCCTTCCCGCGCCACAAGGACCGGCTGGCCGGCATGACCGACGCGGGCACCCGCTCGGCCCCCAACCTGGAGACCCTGGCCGCCGCCGAGCCGGACCTGATCCTGGCCAACGACTCGCTCGGCGAGCTCTACCCCAAGCTGTCGAAGATCGCGCCGACCGTGATCACCGCCGGCAACGGCATCAACTGGAAGCGCGACCTGCTGCTCGTGGGCGAGGCGGTCGGCAAGGGCCAGCGGGCGCGGAAACTGCTCGACGGCATCGCCGCGGACGCACGCGAGCAGGGGCAGGACGTGCAGGGCGACCCGGCCGTCTCCATGGTGCGGTTCACTCCCGACCGGACGCGCATGTTCGGCGTCTCCTCATTCACCGGGTCCCTCGCCGTGGACATGGGGCTGAAGCGGCCGGAGTCCCAGCGGTTCACGGCGATCTCCGAGGACGTCGGGCCGGAGAGCATCGATGTCGCCGACGGTGACTGGATCTTCTACTCGGTGCAGGGCGATCCGGGCCGGACCGACGCCGGGAGCGTGCTGGCCGGGCCGCTGTGGAAGTCGATGAAGGCCGTCGACGCCGGGCACGCCGTGAAGGTCGACGACGACCCCTGGTACCTCAACGCCGGTCCCACCGCCGCCCGGCTCGTCGTACGGCAGCTCGCCGAGCACCTCG
This sequence comes from Streptomyces sp. NPDC057002, assembly GCF_042673825.1. Classification (NCBI taxonomy): domain Bacteria; kingdom Bacillati; phylum Actinomycetota; class Actinomycetes; order Kitasatosporales; family Streptomycetaceae; genus Streptomyces; species Streptomyces sp. NPDC057002. Next base: position 731,782 of record NZ_JBHURZ010000003.1, on the reverse strand, counting down.
GCAGGTGACCCGGCGTCTCGCCGTCAGGCCGCCGGCCGCGCTCGCCGTACTGGGTGCCGTGCTGGTGGTGGCCGTAGCCGGTCTCCTCTCCCTCGCCGTCGGGACGCGGCCGGTGGCGCCGGACCATGTGCTCGACGCGCTGCTGCACGGCGGCGGCTCCCCGGACGCGCTCGTCGTACGGTCCCTGCGGGTGCCGCGGACCGCGGTGGGGCTGGCCGCGGGCGCGGCTCTCGGCGTCGCCGGGGCCGCGTTGCAGGCGGTCACCCGCAATCCGCTCGCCGACCCGGGGATCCTCGGGCTGAGCCAGGGCGCCGCGGCCGGGGTCGTCGTGGCCATCGTGTCCGGGCTCGCCGGCGGCTTCGGCGGATACGTCTGGTACGCCTTCACCGGCGCGGTCGTGGCCGCGTGCCTGGTCTACGGCATCGCCGCGCGCGGGCGGGGCGGGGCCTCGCCGGTGAAGCTGGCACTGGCCGGGACGGCCTTGTCGGCGATGACCTCGGGTGCTACGACCGTCGTACTGACGGCGAGTTCGGCGACGCTGGATCAGTTCCGGTTCTGGCAGGTCGGGGCGCTCAGCGGCCGGGACGCGGACACGGTCGGCGCGATGCTGCCGTTCCTCGGCGTGGGGCTGCTGTCGGTGCTGGCGTGTGCCCGGGGGCTGGACGCGCTGGCGCTCGGTGACGAGGCGGCGCGGGCCCTGGGGCATCGGGTCGGGCTGGTGCGGGGTGCGGCCGCGGCGGGGGCGACGTTGCTGACGGCTGCGGCGGTGGCCGCGGCGGGGCCGATCGCGTTCGTGGGGCTGGCCGTGCCGCATCTCGCCCGGCGGCTGGTCTCCGGGGGCCATCGGGTCGTGCTGCCGCTGTCCGGGCTGCTCGGGGCCGGGCTGCTGGTGGGGGCCGATGTGGCGGGGCGTGTGATCCGGGCTCCCGCGGAGGTTCCGGCTGGGGTCATGACGGCGGTGGTGGGGGTGCCGGTGCTGGTGGTGCTGGTACGGCGCAGGGGAGCTGTGGCGTGACCGGTACCGCACGACTGCCCGCGTCCGGGCCGGCGCACGTCACGGTGTTGCGGCCCCACCCCCGCGTCTCCCTCCTCCTCCACCGCCGTTCCGCCGCCGTCGCCCTGGCACTCGTTCTGCTCCTCGGCGGCGTCATGCTCGTCTCCGCCTGTGTCGGGCAGGCGTACGTACCGCCCGGCGAGGTGTGGCACACCCTGCGCACCGGGAGCGGGCCCCACGCACTCGTCGTGGGCGAGTTGCGGGTGCCCCGGATCGTGCTGGGGGCACTGGTGGGCGGGGCGCTGGGCGTGGCGGGGGCCTTGGTGCAGGCCGTGACGCGCAACCCGCTGGCCAGTCCGGATGTGATCGGGGTCGGGCACGGGGCCGCCGCCGCGACCGTGCTCGCGCTGGCGACGGGGGCGGTGACCTCGCCGGGCGCGCTGCCCGCCGTGTCGGTCGCGGGCGGACTGGCGGCCGCCGCGCTGGTCTATGCGCTGGCCTGGCGGCACGGCATGCAGCCGAGCCGGTTCGTGCTCACGGGTGTCGGGATCGGCGTCGCCCTGTCGGCTGTCGTGCAGCTGTATCTGACGGACAGCGAGCTGGAGGCCGCCGAGCAGGTCAAGCTGTGGCTGACCGGGAGTCTGAACGGGCGGGGCTGGGAGCAGGCGGGGCCGCTGGCCGTGGTGTGTCTGCTGTGTCTGCCGGGGCTGGTGTGGGCGAGCCGGGCCGTGCGCCCACTGGGACTCGGCCCCGAGACCGCGGCCTCGCTCGGCGTACGGGTGGGCCGGGCCCGGCTCGGGCTGACGGTCCTGGGGGTGGTGCTCGCGGCGACGGCGACCGGCGCGGCGGGCCCGATCGGCTTCGTCGCGCTGACCGCTCCGCAGCTGGCGAGGCGGCTCACGCGCACGCCTCAGCCGCCGCTGCTCTCCTCGGCTCTGACGGGTGCGGTGATCCTGGTCGGTGCCGATCTGGCGGCCCGTACGCTGCTGCCGCCGCTGGAGATCCCGGTCGGCGCGCTCACCTCGCTGGTGGGCGGGCCGTATCTGCTGTGGCTCCTCGGACGGCGCTGAGGGCCCCGGCCACGAACCACGTGCGTCCGAGGCCCTCGGAGCCGGTCTCAGATCGTCGCCGTGTCGATCACGAACCGGTACCGCACATCGCTGCCCAGCACCCGCTCGTACGCCTCGTTGATCTGGTCACCGCGGATCAGCTCGATCTCGGCACCGAGGCCGTGCTCGGCGCAGAAGTCCAGCATCTCCTGGGTCTCCGGGATGCCGCCGATCATGGAACCGGCGAGCGACTTGCCGCCGCCGATCACCGAGAAGAGGCTGAGGGAGATCGGCTCCTCGGGGGCGCCGACGTTCGCCAGCGTGCCCTCGGGCTTCAGCAGCGCCAGGTAGGCGTTGAAGTCCAGCGGGGCCGACACCGTGGACACGATCAGGTCGAACGTGCCGTTCAGCTCCTCGAAGGTCTTCGGGTCGCTGGTGGCGTAGTAGTGGTCGGCGCCCAGCCGCAGGCCGTCCTCCTGCTTGCGCAGGGACTGCGACAGCACGGTCACCTCGGCACCGAGGGCGTGCGCGATCTTCACGCCCATGTGGCCGAGGCCGCCCAGGCCGAGGATCGCGACCTTCTTGCCGGGGCCGGCGCCGAAGCGCCTGAGCGGGGAGTAGAGGGTGATGCCGGCGCACAGCAGCGGCGCGGCGATGTCGAGGGAGAGGCCGTCGGGGATGCGGACGACGAAGTTCTCGTCGACGACGACCTTCTGCGAGTAGCCGCCGTAGGTGGGCTCGCCGTCGCGGCCGACGGCGTTGTACGTCTGGATGTTGCCCTCGACGCAGTACTGCTCGCGCCCGGCCTTGCAGTTCTCACACTCGCGGCAGGAGTCGACCATGCAGCCGACGCCCACGCGGTCGCCGACGGCGAACTTCGTCACGCCCGGGCCGACCTCGGTGACGACACCGGCGATCTCGTGGCCGGGGACCATCGGGAAGATCGCCTCGCCCCAGCCCTCGCGGGCCTGGTGGATGTCGGAGTGGCAGATGCCGGCGAACTTGATGTCGATCAGGACATCGAACTCGCGGACCTCGCGGCGGTCGATGGTGGTGCGCTCCAGCGGAGCCTTGGGGGCGGGTGCGGCGTACGCGGCGACAGTGGTCATGCCGGGGTTCTCCTAGCGGGGGTTTCCGTGCCCGGCTGCCTTCTGGATCTTCTGACCGGGCACGTTCACCAGCGTGCCGAAAACGCGAGCGTCTACCCAGACCACGGTTTTGCGTACGCACACGGTGCGTACCACTGGCGGGGTCAGGCTCGTGTGCGTACGACCGTGAATACTGGAGGGCATGGACGAACAGCCCGAACCCGCACAGGAGCCCGCATCGCAGCCCGGCGGGGGCCTGGACCGGCGTGCCGAGCTCAGTGAGTTCCTGCGCACCCGGCGTGCCCGGCTGAAGCCGGAGGACGTGGGGCTGCCCGACTTCGGGCGGCGGCGCGTGCCGGGGCTGCGCCGCGAGGAGCTGGCACAGCTGGCCGGGGTCTCCGTGGCGTACTACACACGGCTGGAGCAGGGCAACGGGCGCAACGTCTCGGCGGAGGTGCTGGACGCGATCGCGCGCGCCCTGCGGCTGAACGACGCCGAGCACGCCCACCTGACGCACCTGGCGAAGCCGAAGCAGCACAAGAAGAAGCCGGTGGCGCGCACCCAGCAGGTGCGGCCGACGCTGCGGTATCTGCTGGACTCGATCGACACCGTCCCGGCGTACATCGTGGGGCGCCGCTCGGACGTCCTGGCGTGGAACCGGATGGCCGCGGCCCTCTTCGGCGACTGGGCGGAGCTGCCGGCGCCGGAGCGGAACTGGGCGCGGCTGGTGTTCCTGCGGCCCGAGTACCGCGACCTGTTCGTCGAGTGGGACCAGAAGGCCAAGGACATGGTCGGCTACCTGCGCATGGACGCGGGCTGCCGGCCGGACGACCCGCAGCTGTCGGCGCTGATCGGCGAGCTGTCGGTGAAGAGCGAGGAGTTCCGTCGTCTCTGGGCCGCCCATGACGTCAAGGAGAAGAGCTACGGCGTCAAGCGCCTGCGGCACCCGCTGGTCGGCGACCTGACCCTGTCCTTCGAGACGTTCCGCCTGGTCGACGACGCCGAGCAGTCCCTGATCACCTACCACGCGGAACCGGACACCCCGTCGGCCCAGGCGCTGCGCCTGCTGGCGAGCTGGGGGGCGGACGCGACCCGTGCGGGGGCCGGAAGCTCAACACCACCGGCCTGACCCCGGTCTGACACCCGGCCTGACCCACACGGACGGCCCGCCGGAAACCGAGGCTTCCGACGGGCCGTCCGCTAACGGCTGCTCACTTGCCGTAGTACGCGTTGTAGATCGAGATCGTCGACTTGTTGCCCTTCTTGTCGGCGATCTTGGCGTGGAAGGAGATGGCCTTCCCCTTCTCCGGGTTCTTGACGCCGACCTTGCCGTCCTTGACGGTGAGCTTCTTCCAGGTCTTGCCGTAGTCGTACGACACGTACACCGACAGCGACTTCAGGTTGCTGCCCTTGGCAGCGCCCTCGACGGTGACCGGGATGCTGACCGTCTTGCCGGCCGGGACCTTGCTGTCCAGGCCCGTGACCGCGTTGAAGCGGGCCGTGGAGGCGGGCAGCTGCTTGAGGTCCGTGGTCTTCTTCGAGCGGAACGTCCAGCTCGCGTCGATGCGGGTGGAGGCCGCCGCGACCTTGACGCTGCGCTTGACCGAGGTCGTCAGCTTGTACTCGGCGTCGCCGGCCGGGACCTTGAACGCCTCGCCGCCGGACAGCGGGTCGTCGTTGCTGCCGACCTTGGTGCCGTTGCGGTAGAGGGTCGTGTTCGCCGAGGTGAACGCCGAGGAGCCCGGGTTTCCCTTGCCATCGGCGAACAGCGGCACGGAGCCGTGGATCTGGTTGCCCTCACGGAACAGACCGAAGTCGGCGTTGATGCGCGGCCCGAAGACGGCGGTGTTGAACGTCTTCGAGTAGCTCTTGCCGCCTGCGAACTTCTGGTCGTCCAGCGTGTAGCCGGCCTCGAAGACCGGGAAGCCTTCGGCGTCGACACCACCGGTCTGGGCGAAGTCGAAGTCCCACTTCACTCCGCCCAGGGTGGACAGGTGCAGCGTCCGCGTGCCCGGCAGGGGCTGCACGACGCTGAACGAGGAGGCGCCGCCGCTCCACGGCAGCCAGCCCATGGCGCTGATCGAGCCCTTCTTGCCGCTCGCCGCGGCGCCGAGGCCCGCCTTCACCGTGGCGAGCTCGCTCGCCTTGTAGTGCTTGGTGTAGCCGGTGGCGAGCTGCTTGACGGGACCGCCGCCGGTGACGTCGTACTGCTCCTTGTCGCCCTTGCTCCAGTGACCGTCCCACTGCTGGGTCACCGAGCCGCCGGTGACCTGCGGGCCGACGTGCGCGGTACGGAGGTCGGCGAACGAGTCGAGCCACCAGCCGAAGCCGAAGCTGGAGTCCCCCGCCTCCACCACGTAGTCGGCCGAGGCGAACTCCGGCTTTGCGGCGGCGTCCGGCACGGTGATGTTCACCGGCTTGGACTTGCGCGCGTCCAGCGTGATCGTCGTGTTCTTGGTGACGTTCAGCTGCGGCTGGGCCAGCCAGTCGACGCCCTCGAACTTCTCCGGGTCGTCGCTCACGTAGAGGTTCGAGTTCAGGACGTACCCGCCCTTGGGCAGACGGGCGGTGACGGTGCCGTCCGCGTCGTACGGCATGAAGAACTTGCCGTTGCCCAGGCCGGACGTGCCGGCCAGGTCGACGGAGTAGTTCTTGGCGGGCTTGCCGTCACGGTCGAGGACCTTCAGCGTGACGTCGTACGACTCCACCTCGCGCTGCACCGCCGCCGCCGTCCGCACGGTCTGGCCGCCGCCCGTCGCCGTCACATACGCCGAGTACGCGCCGTCGACCGTGCCGCCCAGCTTGGTGTTCGCGGTGAACGGGACCGAGGCCTTGCCGCCGGCCGGGACGGTCACCGAGGTGGCGCCGAGCTTGAAGAAGCCGGCCGGGACGGCCTGGCCCTTGGGGTTGGTGGCGGTCGACGTCAGCTTCAGCGTGACGTCCTTCGTACCGAGGTTGCGGTACGTCAGCTCCTTGGTGACCGGCTTGTCGTCGGTGTGCGGCCACTGCTGGACGCCGAAGCTCACCGAGCCCGGCTCGGCCACCACGGACTGCTTGATGGCCTGGTCGACCTGGATACGGCCCGAACCCTGCTGGAACGGGGTGTACTTGCCGCCCTTGGTGGAGCCGGTGAGGGCGCCCTTCAGCTCGGCGTACTTCCACGTCGGGTGCTGCTGCTTGAGGATCGCCGCCGCGCCCGCGACATGCGGGGTCGCCATCGACGTACCGGAGATCGACATGTACCCGGCCGGGTTCTCGCCGACCTCCTGGGCTATCTGGTTGCCCGGAGCGGAGGCCGCGGTGATGTCCACGCCGGGCGCGGTCACGTCGGGCTTGAGGGCGCCGTCCATGCCGGGGCCGCGGCTGGAGAAGGAGGCCAGCACGTCCTTGTCGTCGACCGCGCCGACGGTCAGGGCCGCGGCGGCGCTGCCCGGGGAGCCGATGGTCTGCTCGCCGAAGTCGCCCTCGTTGCCGGCGGCGATGGCGAACAGGATGCCCTTCTCCTCGGACAGCTTGTTCACCGCCGCTTCCAGCGGGTCGATCGCGGGCGTGTCGCCGCCGCCCAGGCTCATGTTGACGACGTCGGCGCCCTCGGCGGCGGCCCACTCGATGCCGGCGAGGACCTCGGAGTCGCTGCCGAATCCGCCGTCGTCGAGCACCTTGCCGTTGAGGATCTTCGCGCCGGGCGCGACGCCCTTGTACTTGCCGCCGGACTTCGCGCCGGTGCCCGCCGCGATCGAGGCGACATGCGTGCCGTGCCCGACCTTGTCGGTCGTGTCGGGCGAGGTGGTGAAGTTCTTGGCGCCGATCACCTGGCCCTTGAGGTCGGCGTGGGTGGCGTCGACACCGGTGTCCAGGACGGCGATCTTCACGCCCTTGCCGTCATAGCCGGCCGACCACGCCTTGGGGGTGCCGATCTGCGCCACGGACTTGTCGAGGCTGGCCTTGCGGACGCCGTCGAGCCAGACGTGCGCGATGCCGGAGGCGGTCTTGTCGCCGTTGGTGACCGCGTCCCACAGGTCGGGCGTGTCCTCCTTGGGCGTCTGCACCGCGTCCGCGTTCACGGACTTCAGCGAGTGGCTCAGCGTGCCCGCGTCGCGGACGTCGGCCTTGGCGGCCGTGGCGCTGCCCTGGTAGCCGACGATGACCTTCAGGCCCTTCTTCTGGGCCTTGCGGGTCGTGGACTTGTTGAGCTCGGTGACGTCGAAGAGCCGCTGGTCGAGCTTGCCGGTGGCGACCAGGCGGGCCGCGTCGGCGGGGATCACGAGGGTGTGGCCGTCGAGCTTGCGGACCTGGACGGGAATGTCCTCGCGTCCCTTGGCCCGCTCCAGGCCGACGACGCGCCCCTTGGCGTCCAGGACGACCCGGTCGCCGGTGATCAGCGTGATGCGGTGCTTGGCGGTGAGCGAGGTGGGTTTGGAGGCTGCGGCCGTCTGCTCGCCGTTCGCCGACGCCGGGCTGGTCATTCCCGCCGCCAGGGCCACGGCCGCCGCTGTGGCGACCGTGGCCGCGCACGCCTTTTTCACTTGTCTGCGCAAGATTCCCCCTTGCAGAAGAACCAGGTGAATTCCCCGTTCACCCGGCCGGGGGTGGTCTCGTACGCATGGCCGTACACCCCCCGGAAAACGAAGTATGCCGAGGGGTGATCAGCTGCTCAATAGATGAGAAGAGGGTAAGAACTCCGTCGGCTGACTGTTACACGTCCGCCGGAACTCCGTTACAGGGCCGCAGGGTTACGCGTGGAGGAGCGAGGAACTATGGCGGAGACAAGGAAGCCGCCGCCCGCCCCTGTTTCCAGGGCGGGCGGCGGCTTCCTTTCAGAGGCTTCCGGAGCTATCGGACCGTCAGGCCGCCGAACCGGCCTTCCAGTCGGCCCAGCTCATGTTCCAGCCGTTGAGGCCGTTGTCCGGCGCGACCGTCTTGTCGCCGGTGTTCTGGACGACGACCACGTCACCGAGGATCGAGTTGTTGTAGAACCACGCGCCCGGCGTCTTCGGGTCGTCGGCGCCCTTCGCGTCCTGGAGGCCGACGCAGCCGTGGCTGGTGTTCACGCCGCCGAAGATGGACTTCGCGCCCCAGTAGTTGCCGTGGATGAAGGTGCCGGAGCTGGAGAGGCGGATGGCGTGCGGCACGTCCTTGATGTCGTACTCGCCCTTGCCGTCGTCGTCCGTGAAGCCCACGGTCGCGCCGTTCATGCGCGTCTCCTTGAACTTCTCGGACATCACCATGATGCCCTCGTAGGTCTTGTTCTCGGGCGAGCCGGCGGAGATCGGGATGGTGCGCACGGTCTTGCCGTCCTGCGTGATCTTCATCTGCTTGGTCTTCGCGTCGACGTACGAGACCTGGTTGCGGCCGATCTTGAAGGTGACCGTCTTCTGCTGGACCCCGTAGACACCCTTGGCGCCCTCGACGCCGTCGAGCTCGAGCTTCAGCGTGACGGTGGAGCCTTCCTTCCAGTACTCGTCGGGCCGGCAGTCCATGCGGTTGGCGTTGAACCAGTGGCAGGCGACCTCCTGGCCGCCGGTCGTGCTGACCTTGATGCCCTTCTGGACGGCGGCCTTGTTGGTGATCGCCTTGTCGAAGTTGATCGAGACCGGCATGCCGACGCCCACGGTTTGGCCGTCGTCCGGGGTGAAGTTGCCGATGAAGCTGTTGGCCGGGGAGACCGTGGTGAACGAGGCGTTCTCGTGGGCGACGCGGCCCTCGTCGTCCTTCGCCTCCGCGGCGAGCTTGTAGTTCGTGGAGCGCTCGAGCTGGGTGCTCGGCTTCCAGCTCTTCTTGTCGGCGGATATCTGGCCGCTGACCTCCGTGCCGTCGGACGTCGTCATCGAGACGTCCGTGAGCGTGCCCTTGCTCACGGTGACGGCGGCGGAGTTGTTGATGGAGGCGTTGTCGGAGCCGTCCTCTGGCGTGATCTTGATCTGGGCCGCGGAGGTCTTCTTGGCCGCGGCCTCGTCGACCTTCGACTGGGAGCTGTCGCCCCCGTCACTCCCGGAGGCGTTGTCGTCGCCGCCGGTACAGGCCGAGAGCACCAGCACTCCACCGAGCAGTGCGGACGCGACCGCCAGGCCCTTGCGCCGCTTACTGACCGTTATCACACGCTTCTCCATCGTTGCCGATTTCCCCAAGACCCCGAGTGTGTCCCCGTCAAAGACCAAGTGCCCCCGCGTGGACTCGTGAGTCCTCGTCGAGACCTTTCAACGCTACGACCGGTTCGTCAGGTTCCCCATGTGACACAGGTGTGGGGATCACCACGTCCGCGGCGCGGATGGTGCTGGTGCGGTCGGTGCGTCGCTTGAGACGACGAAACCCCGGGCGGCGGTTGCCACCCGGGGTCATGTTCTCCCCGAGCCGCCTCAGCCGGCCGCGTGCGCCCGGCTTCCGCCGTCCCCTTCGTCACTGTCGTCACTGTCGTTCAGGTCGTACTCGCCCTCATCATCATCCTCGTCGTAGTCCCAGTCCGGCGAATCGGGGTCGTACTCGATCCGCTCGCTGCTCCAGGAGGCCTGCTGGAGTTCGACCCCCGGGACCTGGCTGACCAGGTCGAACGGGTCCACCAGGTACGCGAGGGCCTCCGCGGTGTCTTCCGTCACAGCGCTCTCGGCGTGTACCCGCTCCGACGCCGGCAACTCTGCGTCGTCGGCGATCCGGCGCAGCGCGGACTTGGTGACCGCGTCCGCGTCGCCGACCTCCAGAACGAGTTCTACCCGAACCCGTACAAAACGTGATGTCTCAGGAGTGCTCATGGCGGGAGCGTACGTCCAGGATCTCCCGTGACTTTCCCGTGACCCGCGCCTTTTACTAACATCACCCCACACGGCCAATTCGCCAGTGCCACAAGGGGATCGATATTCCGTGTCATCCGCTCGCCGCCCGTTGCTGACCACCACCGCCGCAGCGACCCTGCTGGGCGCCCTGTGGTTCGTCCCGTCCGCCAACGCGACGTCGGACTCGCCGGTGAGAGACGCGGTCTCGGCAAGCCCGTCGCCGCAGGTCACAGAGCAGGCGCGGATCGCGGCCACGACGGCCGGCGACTCCGTCACCGACACCCGCCTCGCCGACACGGGCAGCTTCGACAGCACGCCCTACGTGGCCGGCGGCACGATGTTCCTCATGCTGGGCGCGGGCTTCGTCGCCTACTCGGTCCGCCGGGAACGGCTCGGCCTCTGAGCGCACTTGGCGCAAGGGCGACCGCCGAGGGGCCCTGCCGCCAGGCAAGACCCCTGCCGCGTTCGTCGTACTACCGGAGCGGCCCGGTGACCGTCTCCACCGCGGCGAGCAGCCGCCCGTCGCGCACGAAGGCGTCCGCGGCGGCCAGGTCGGGCGCCAGGAACCGGTCCGGTCCGGGACCCTGAACTCCCGCTTCCCGTACGGCGTCGATGACCGCCCGCGTCGCGGGCGCCGGCGTCAGCCCCTCGCGCAGCTCGACGGCGCGCGTGGCGGCGTACAGCTCGACGGCGAGGACACGGGTGAGGTTGTCGACGGCCGTGCGCAGCTTGCGCGCCGCCGACCAGCCCATCGAGACATGGTCCTCCTGCATCGCGGAGGACGGGATCGAGTCGGCGGACGCCGGTACGGCGAGCCGCTTCAGCTCGCTCACCAGCGCGGCCTGCGTGTACTGAGCGATCATCAGGCCCGAGTCCACACCGGCGTCGTCGGCGAGGAACGGCGGCAGGCCGTGGCTGCGGTTCTTGTCGAGCAGCCGGTCGGTGCGCCGCTCGGCGATGGAGCCGAGGTCGGCGGCGGCGATGGCGAGGAAGTCCAGGACGTAGGCGACCGGCGCGCCGTGGAAGTTGCCGTTGGACTCCACCCTGCCGTCGGGCAGCACCACCGGGTTGTCGACCGCCGACGCCAGCTCGCGGTCGGCGACCAGCCGGGCGTGGGCCATGGTGTCCCGCCCGGCCCCGGCGACCTGCGGGGCGCAGCGCACCGAGTAGGCGTCCTGGACGCGCGGGGCGTCGTCCTGGTGGTGCCCGGTCAGACCCGAACCCTTCAGCACGGCGAGCATGTTGGCGGCACTGGCGGCCTGCCCCGGGTGCGGCCGGATGGCGTGCAGTTCGGGCGCGAGGACCCGGTCGGTGCCGAGCAGGGCCTCCATGGACAGGGCGGCCGTGATGTCGGCGGACCGGTAGAGCGTGTCCAGGTCGGCCAGGGCCATGACCAGCATGCCGAGCATGCCGTCGGTGCCGTTGAGAAGGGCGAGGCCTTCCTTCTCGCGCAGTTCGACCGGCTGGATGCCGTGCGCGGCGAGGAGTTCGCCGGCGGGGCGTACGGCACCGTCGGGGCCCTCGGCGTCGCCCTCGCCCATCAGCGCGAGCGCGCAGTGGGACAGCGGTGCGAGGTCCCCGGAGCAGCCGAGGGAGCCGTACTCGTGCACGACCGGGGTGATACCGGCGTTGAGGAGGTCGGCCATCGTCTGCGCCACCTCGGGCCGTACGCCGGTGCGCCCGGAGCAGACGGTCTTCAGCCGCAGGAACATCAGGGCGCGTACGACCTCCCGCTCCACCCTCGGCCCCATGCCGGCGGCGTGCGAGCGGACGATGTTGCGCTGGAGCTGTGCGCGCAGCTCCGGGCTGATGTGCCGGGTCGCCAGGGCCCCGAAGCCGGTGCTCACGCCGTACACGGGGTCCGGCTTGGCCGCCAGCGCGTCCACGATCTCGCGGGCCGCGGCGAGGGCGGCCACCGCCTCCTCGGAGAGCTCGACGCGGGCACCGGCACGCGCCACGGCGAGCACGTCGGACGCGGTCACGCCGGACGTCCCCACCACCACAGTGTGCATATCCATATTCAGGAGCGTACGCAGTGAATTCGATGATGTCACCACTGGGGGCGGGGTTCACCCCTTACCGATACGTCACACGGCCGCTCCCCTACGGCGCGTGCCGCCCCCGGAACCGCCGGCGCTCCCCGTCGGCCCCCTTGGACGGCTCGTCCGCCAGCCGCATGACCGGATCATCCGGCCCGGCCCGGCCCGCGACCACCGGCCGGGCGGCCCGCTCGGCCTTGGCCCGGTACTGGGCCGCGTCCGCGAGCCGGAACAACCGCCGCGCGGAGCGTACGGGCCCGATCGGATCCTCGGTGGAGGCGACCCCGCAGGCCACCCCGTCCCCGAGCTCCAACTCGGACGCCCGGCGGCACAGTTCACCCGCCGCCTTCACGACCTGGTCGGCGGGCGGCCCGACCGCGAGCAGACAGAACTCGTCCCCGCCGAGCCGCGCCGCCAAGGCCCCCGGCAGCATGGCCCCGCACAGCGACAGCACCGAGCCGAAACGCTCCAGGAGCCGGTCGCCGACGGCGTGCCCATGGGTGTCGTTGACCCGCTTGAGCCCGTTCAGATCGCAGACGACGAGGCTGACGACCGCGCCGTCCCTGCGGTGCCGCTCGATCGCCTGCTCCAGGCGTACGTCCACGGCACGACGGTTGGCGAGTCCCGTCAGCGCGTCGGTGAACGCGAGCCGCCGGGCCTCCTCCAGCCGCTCGGTCTGGGCTATGCCGGCGGCCACGACGGAGGCCAGGACGGTCGCGAAGTCGGCGTCGGCCCGCTCGAAGACGGCCTCACCGGCCGGGCGGGCGACATACAGCTCGCCCCAGGCCCGGCCGTGCAGCACGATCGGCGCGACCACGCAGCAGCCCCGGCCCCGTCGGCGCAGGGCGGCGACGCGCTGATGGCAGTAGCCGGGACGCCGCCCGGCGGCGGGGCCCTCGGCGGTCTCCACCCATGCGTCGGGCTCCCCGCCCCCCGCCGCCCACTGCTCGTGCAGGAACTCGGTGATCTCCGCGAACTGGTGCACCGGATAGGCCTCGTCCTCCGGGAACTCCTCCTCCCCGTCGGCCAGCGCACCCACGTTCACGAGGACTTTCAGCCGCCCGAGCTCCCGCTCCCACACCGACAGCGCGGCGAAACTCCCGCCCAGCGCCCGGCACGCCCCGGCAGCCGCCGCACGCCACGCCTCACGCGACCCGTGCGCGGCCGCCATCCCCTGAGCCAACGCGACGACGGCCACCAGCCGTCTGTCCTCACCCATCACTCCAGGCTAGGGACTTTTCAGCCAATCCGTTCTGTGGACGACGCGAACGGGGAGGCCGGGCTGCTGGCGCTTGCCGCCCCGCTGCGGGCATGCGTGCCGCTGAGGGCGGCACGGGTGGGCGCAGCGGCACCTCGCCGCGCCGAGCTGCGCACCCACCCGCCCCCAGCGGCAACGCCGAGCACCGGACAGCAAACCCCAGCTCACTCCCCCGGCCACTCCGGCTTCCGCTTCTCGTTGAACGCCGCCACGCCCTCCGCCCGATCCCCCGAGAACGCCACCGCCCTCCACGCCGCGTCCTCCACCTCAAGCCCCGCCCGCAGATCCAACCCCTGCCCCAACCGCAACGCCCGCTTCGCCGCCCGCAACCCCACCGGCGAATTCCCCGCGATCCGAGAGGCCAGCTCCAACGCCACCTCCCGGTCCCGCCCCTCCTCCACCACCTGATCGACCAACCCCAACTCGCCCGCCTCCACGGCCTCCACCCGCCGCGCCGAGAAGATCAGCTCGGCCGCCCGAGCCGCCCCCACCCGACGCGGCAGCAACTGCGTGCCCCCACCCCCGGGAATCACCCCCACCGACACCTCCGGCAGCCCCACCACCGCCGTAAGGTCCGCCACGATCACGTCACACGCGAGCGCCAGCTCGAACCCGCCCCCCAGCGCGAACCCGTGCACCGCCGCCACCGTCGGCACCGGCACCTCCAGCACCCCGGTGTACGCCCCACGCGTCACCGGCCGCTGCCGCACCAGATCCGCGTCGCTGAACGAGTTCCGCTCCTTCAGGTCGGCCCCCACGCAGAACGCCCGCTCATGCGTCGAGGTCAGCACGACCACCCGTACGTCCCGGTCCTCCCCCAGCGCCGCACACGCCCCGGCGATGGACCGCGCCATCCCGGTCGACACGGCGTTCATGGCCTTGGGCCGGTCGAGGACGAGCTCCGCGACATGCCCCTGCTCATGCCGCCGCACCAGCACGAACTCCCCGAACCGTTCCTCGTTCATGACACCCTCCGGTTAACGCGGGTTAACAACCTCACCGCCCCGATCATCGCAGCCGCACCCCACGCACGAAAGAGCGGACGCGACCGGTTCCCGCACCCTCACCCGCCCACCCGTTCGAGTGACATCACCTCAATTCCGGCCCGACCGCCCATGGGAGCGCATAGCGTGCGTCCGCCAACGGCGCACAGGGGGCGCGTGCGCATCGGGGAGGAACCGTGATGAGGGCGAACACACCGACCGGGCCACAGCGGGACACCGGGACTGCCACGGCGCCCCGCCGAACGGAACCGATCGCACCCGCCGAGCCGCCGGCGGAAACCGGCCCCTTCGCCCCCCGTGTCCGGGGCCGCCACCGCAAGCCCCGCTCCCACAAGGCCCTGCTCGCCGCCGGCGGCCTCGCCCTGGCCGCCGGCGCCCTGAGCCTCGTTCGCCTGGCCCCCGGCCCGGGCCCCGACGGCGTCGGCACCGTCGAGGCCGAACCCCGCCCGGACCCGGTCACCACCGGCACGGACACGGACCGGACCGCCGACACCGCCGCGACCCTCCCGGCCGCCACCCCCGAGGCCAGCCCCTCGTCACCCACGGCCCTGGGCGGCCTGACCCCGTCCCCGGCCACCAGGGGCGCACGGCCGGCCCCTCCCGCCGCGACCGGCACCCGAGGGGCCGCAACGACCGCCGCTCACCGGCCCACGACCATCCCCGACACCCCGAACACCCCGGCACCGGCCACCCAGGGCGACGCCCCACGTCCGGCCCCGGCCGCGCCCGCTCCGCCGAGCCGGACCACGCCCGCCCCGGCGCCCGAGCCCAAGCCCGAGCAGCCGAAGAAGCCGAAGAAGCCGGACGACCCCGGGCTGTGCGTGCCGGTCATCGGCCTGTGCGTGGACCAGCCGGGCCGCCCCGGCTGACCGCCCTGTCAGCCCAGATCCCGCCGTGTGAGCAGCCACGGCTCCACGACGCCCAGGCCACGCACGGGCCGCTGCCACATCGGCTGCAACGCGAACCGGTACACCGGGGGCTCCTCGCCCTCCTTCTCCGCCGCCGCGGCCTCCTCGGCCGCCTCCGCCTCGGAGGACGGGGCGTCCTGCGTGCGGATCAGCTCCTCGGCGAAGGCGGTGTCCACGAGGACGGCGTCCTTCGGAGCTATCGAGGTGAGCCGGGAGGCCAGGTTCACGGTCGTACCGAAGACATCGCCCATACGGGTGGTCACGGTGCCGAACGCCATGCCGACGCGCAGCTCCGGCATCGTCTCGTCGTGCGCCATGGTCTCGATCAGCCGCAGGGCGATCTCGGCGGCGATGCCCGCGTCGTCGGCGGCGTACAGCACCTCGTCACCGAGGGTCTTGATCAGCCGTCCGCCGTTCGCGGCCACCAGATCGGCGGCCGTGGTCTCGAAGGCCTCGACCAGCTCGCCGAGCTCCTCCTCCTCCATCCGGCGGGTGAGCCGGGTGAACCCGACCAGGTCCGCGAAGCCCACGGCGAGGCGCCGGTCGACCATCTCCTCGTCGTCGGCGGCCTGCACGACCCGTCCGGCCGAGGCGGCGAGCTGACGCCGCCAGACATAGACGAGGAACTCCTCCAGCTCGGGCAGGAGCAGCTCGACGATCGGGTACGTCACCTCGGTACGGGTCATGCCCGGCTCGGGCGGCTCGGTCAGCCCCTCCAGGAACGAGTCGATCTGCCACTCGGCGAGCCGTGCGGTGGTCTGCCCGGTGGACCGGGCCACCTGTACGGCCATCGCCTCGCTCAGCAGCCCGGCCTCGACGAGACCGGCGAGACGCCGCAGGGCGAGTACGTCCGCCTCGGTGAGGGCCTTGGCCTGCCCGATGTCCGCGAAGCCCATCGCCCGCCAGAAGCGGGAGGCCAGTTCCATGGAGACACCGGCGCTACGGGCCGCCTGAAACGGGGTGTACCGGCGCTCGGCCCCCAGAATGAGCCCTTCGAGGCGCAGGGCGAGCGGGTCCTCGCCGGGGTCGGCGCCCTGCGCGTCCGTGCCGGAATCCGGGTCTTCGACGGTCACGCGTGCTGCCCTTCCGATCTGTCACGGTCATGTATCGACCGGCCTCAACTCTACGGCAGGTGTGCGCCAGCTCACTCCGTGAGCCACTCAGCTGCGGGCATGCGTGCCGCTAAGGGCGGCACGGGTGGGCGCAGCGGCATGCCGCTCCGCCGGGTTGCGCACCCACCCGGCCTCAGCTCAGGCGGGCCTCAGGTGCACGATGTCCCCCGCCCCCACCGGCTCCTGCACGCCGTCCTCCGTCGCCAGCACCAACCGCCCGTCCCCGTCCACGGCCACGGCCTCCCCCACGATGCCCCGATCCCCCGGCAACTCCGCCCGCACGGTCCGCCCGAGCGTCGCGCACGACGCCGCATACGCCTTCTGCAACCCGCTCACCTCCGGGTCACCCCCCGCCGCACGCCACTTCCCGTACCACTCCTCCAGAGCACGAAGCACTCCCCGCAGCAGCGGATCCCGATCCGTACTCACCGCCCCGGCCAGCCCCACCGACCCCGCCGTGGGCACCGGCAGCTCGTTCTCCTTCAGCGAGACATTGATGCCGACCCCGATCACGACCCCGTCGTCACCGGCCCGCTCGGCGAGGATCCCCCCGGCCTTGCGTTCCTCGCCCCGCACCGTGACCAGCACGTCGTTCGGCCACTTCAGGGCCGTGTCGACACCCGCCGCCCGCGACAGCCCCGTCGCCACCGCCACGCCCGTCAGCAGCGGCAGCCACCCCCAGCGCCCCACCGGCACCTCACCCGGCGTGAGCAGCACGGAGAAGAACAGGCCCGACCGCGGCGGCGCCGTCCACTGCCGGTCCAGGCGGCCTCGCCCGGCCGTCTGCTCCTCGGCGACGAGCACCGCGCCCTCGACGGCCTCCCCCTTGGCCGCCCGGGCCACGAGGTCGGAGTTGGTGGAGCCGGTGCGCTGCACCACGTCCACCTCCGACCACAGCCCTCCCTCCCGCACCAGCCCCCGGCGCAGGGCGGTGACATTGAGGGGCGGACGGTCCAGGTCCGACCAGCGGCTGCCGTTCGGCTCACTCGGCTCTGATGCATCTCGCGGCGTCATGCAAGCCACCCTAGGTGTGGTAAACGCCGCACTGCCGACCTGAAGGCACCGCACTACTCTACGGATGAGTAACCGTCCCCCCTTTTGAGCAGGCAGGGAGCCGCATCCCGATGTCCGAGCCGGAAGAGCTGCAGCAGCCCGACATTCACACGACCGCGGGCAAGCTCGCGGATCTCCAGCGCCGTATCGAGGAAGCGACGCACGCCGGCTCCGCACGCGCCGTCGAAAAGCAGCACGCCAAGGGCAAGCTGACGGCCCGTGAGCGGATCGAACTCCTCCTGGACGAAGGCTCCTTCGTCGAGCTGGACGAGTTCGCCCGGCACCGGTCCACCAACTTCGGACTGGACAAGAACCGACCGTACGGCGACGGCGTCGTCACCGGGTACGGCACCGTCGACGGCCGCCCCGTCGCCGTCTTCTCGCAGGACTTCACGGTCTTCGGCGGGGCGCTCGGCGAGGTCTACGGCCAGAAGATCGTCAAGGTCATGGACTTCGCCCTGAAGACCGGCTGCCCGGTCATCGGCATCAACGACTCCGGCGGGGCCAGGATCCAGGAGGGCGTCGCCTCACTCGGCGCCTACGGCGAGATCTTCCGCCGCAACACCCACGCCTCCGGCGTGATCCCGCAGATCAGCCTCGTCGTGGGCCCCTGCGCCGGCGGCGCCGTCTACTCGCCGGCCATCACCGACTTCACGGTCATGGTCGACCAGACCTCGCACATGTTCATCACCGGGCCCGACGTCATCAAGACGGTCACCGGCGAGGACGTCGGCTTCGAGGAGCTCGGCGGAGCCCGTACCCACAACGCGACCTCGGGCGTGGCCCACCACATGGCCGGGGACGAGAAGGACGCCATCGAGTACGTCAAGCAGCTGCTGTCGTACCTGCCGTCCAACAACCTCTCCGAGCCGCCGGTCTTCGCCGAGGAGGCCGACCTCGACATCACCGACGAGGACCGCGAGCTGGACGTCATCGTCCCGGACAGCGCGAACCAGCCGTACGACATGCACGCGGTGATCGAGCACGTCCTGGACGACGCCGAGTTCTTCGAGACTCAGCCGCTGTACGCGCCGAACATCGTCACCGGCTTCGGCCGGGTCGAGGGCCACCCCGTCGGCATCGTCGCCAACCAGCCGATGCAGTTCGCCGGCTGCCTCGACATCACCGCCTCCGAGAAGGCGGCCCGCTTCGTGCGCACCTGCGACGCCTTCAACGTCCCGGTCATCACCTTCGTGGACGTCCCCGGCTTCCTGCCCGGCGTCGACCAGGAGCACGACGGCATCATCCGCCGCGGCGCCAAGCTGATCTACGCCTACGCCGAGGCCACCGTCCCGCTCATCACGATCATCACCCGCAAGGCCTTCGGCGGCGCCTACGACGTCATGGGCTCCAAGCACCTCGGCGCCGACCTCAACCTCGCCTGGCCCACCGCCCAGATCGCCGTCATGGGCGCCCAGGGCGCGGTCAACATCCTGCACCGCCGCACGATCGCGGAGGCGGAGACGAACGGCGAGGATCTCGAGGCGGTCCGGGCCCGGCTGATCCAGGAGTACGAGGACGCCCTGCTCAACCCCTACGTCGCGGCCGAGCGCGGCTACGTCGACGCGGTGATCATGCCGTCCGACACCCGCTGCCATGTCGTACGGGGTCTGCGTCAACTGCGCACGAAGCGGGAATCCCTGCCTCCGAAGAAGCACGGCAACATCCCCCTCTAGCCCGCAGCGAGCCCAGGAGGCCCACATGACGATCAAGGTCGTACGGGGCAACCCGACACCGGAGGAGCTGGCCGCCGCACTGGCGGTGGTCAGGGCCCGCGCCGCGGCGGCGACAGAGACCCCGCCCGGCGCACCGGCCCCCCGCGACTCCTGGTCCGACCCGTCCCGCATCGCATCCCACCGCCTGCCCCAGCCGGGGCCGGCGGCATGGGGCAGGACCTACTGGCCTGCCTGATCTCCGAGGGGCGCGGGGAACCGCGCACGGCGGAACAACGCGGGGCGCCGATTTGAGTATCCCTACTCAGGCGCCCCGCCCTGCCGAGCCGCACGCTGGACTCATGCTGTGGTCCGACCCCGAGAACGAACCGCCGAAAGAACTCCGCGACATGCAGGACATGCTCCGGCGGCTGGGCGTTCTCATGGCACTGGCCATGTTCGTGGGCATGCTGGTGATCGGCATCAGGTGAGACGGCCTCGCCCGAGTGACTAACCTGACTGCATGACCGCTCAGCCCCGCAGGCGACTCGTCCTCGCCTCCCAGTCCCCCGCCCGGCTCGGACTGCTCCGCCAGGCCGGACTCACCCCCGAGGTGATCGTGAGCGGCGTCGACGAGGACGCCGTCACCGCCCCCACCCCCGCCGAGCTGGCGCTCGCCCTCGCCGAGGCGAAGGCCTCCGTCGTGGCGGCCCGGCCGGAGACCAAGGGCGCGCTCGTGATCGGCTGCGACTCGGTGCTCGACCTGGACGGCCAGGCCCTGGGCAAGCCCGCGGACGCCGAGGAGGCCACGGCCCGCTGGAAGTCGATGCGCGGCCGTGCCGGCACCCTCCAGACCGGCCACTGCGTCTACGACACGCTCACCGGCCGCTATGTCTCCGCCACCGCGTCCACGGTCGTCCACTTCGGCGACCCGACGGACGAGGAGATCGCCGCCTACGTCACCTCCGGCGAACCCCTCTACGTCGCCGGGGCCTTCACCCTGGACGGCCGCTCGGCCCCGTTCATCAACGGCATCGACGGCGACCACGGCAATGTGATCGGCATCAGCCTGCCCCTGGTCCGGCGACTCCTCGCCGACCTGGGCGTCGGCATCACGGAGTTGTGGGCGCCGGCGGAGCGATGACCGGCTCGGCCGGGCGGTCGTACGTCATCAGCAGCAGGACGATCAGGCCGAGCACCAGCATCATGAAAAGGAACGCGGGCCAGCCGACGATTCCCCACGTGAAGGCGCCCAGCAGCCCGTGCACGACCGCCGCGCTGATCAGCAGCACCCGCCCGAGGCCCGCCGGGGGGCGGTCCCGCAGCGCCACGAGCAGGGCGACCAGGCCGCACAGCGCGAAGTAGAGGCCGAAGGCGACCCCGCCGATCTTCGACGACACCGACATCATGTGCGGATCGAGCCCGGCCAGGGACATGTCCTGCCGGTCGACGACGACCCCGAGGAACCAGTTCAGCGCGGCGATGCCGAACGCCTCACCGAAGAGCACCACCGCCACGACCCACGCCACCGGCCTGCGCACCACCGGGCCCACCCTCTTACCCCTAGTACGTTCGAGACATCGCGAACGCTACTGACAGGTAAACCCTGGGACAAGGGCTGAGCGGCGGGCAAAGAATCATTGGGCCATTCGTAGGGACTCCACAAAGAAACGGAGTGGCCCGCAGCACGTGATGACAGAGACCTTGACCACAGGGGACGGCTAGGGTTTCCCGCAGGAGTGCTGCGTACCGCGGTGCGACAAGGGATTTCGCGGGTCGAGCGAGCCTCGCATCACGCTCCGTGTGGGCAAGCTCACCACTGGGGACGGGTCGAAGTGCCGTGTCGGCAGTCCCTAAACTCGGCTTGTTTCAAGGAGGGAGCCTCATCGTGCGCAAGGTGCTCATCGCCAACCGTGGCGAAATCGCTGTCCGTGTGGCCCGGGCCTGCCGGGATGCCGGCATCGCGAGCGTGGCCGTCTATGCCGACCCGGATCGGGACGCTCTGCATGTCCGCGCCGCGGATGAGGCGTTCGCCCTGGGCGGTGACACCCCGGGCACCAGCTATCTCGACATCGAGAAAGTGCTCAAAGCCGCGCGGGAGTCGGGCGCGGACGCCATCCACCCCGGCTACGGCTTTCTCTCCGAGAACGCGGACTTCGCCCAGGCGGTCCTGGACGCCGGCCTGATCTGGATCGGCCCGCCCCCGCAGGCGATCCGCGACCTCGGTGACAAGGTCGCCGCCCGGCACATCGCGCAGCGCGCGGGCGCCCCGCTGGTGGCGGGCACGCCCGACCCGGTCTCCGGTGCCGACGAGGTCGTCGCCTTCGCCGAGCAGCACGGTCTGCCGATCGCCATCAAGGCGGCCTTCGGCGGCGGCGGTCGCGGCCTGAAGGTCGCACGCACGCTCGAAGAGGTGCCCGAGCTCTACGACTCGGCGGTGCGCGAGGCGGTCGCCGCCTTCGGGCGTGGCGAGTGCTTCGTCGAGCGCTACCTGGACAAGCCGCGGCACGTGGAGACCCAGTGCCTGGCCGACCGGCACGGCAACGTCGTCGTGGTCTCCACCCGAGACTGCTCCCTCCAGCGCCGGCACCAGAAGCTGGTCGAGGAGGCGCCCGCCCCCTTCCTGTCCGACGCGCAGGTGGAGGAGCTGTACTCGTCCTCCAAGGCGATCCTCAAGGAGGCCGGCTACGTCGGTGCCGGCACGGTCGAGTTCCTCGTCGGCCTCGACGGCACGATCTCCTTCCTCGAGGTCAACACCCGCCTCCAGGTGGAGCACCCGGTCACCGAGGAGGTCGCGGGCATCGACCTCGTCCGCGAGATGTTCCGCATCGCCGACGGCGAGGTGCTCGGCTACGACGACCCGGTGCTGCGCGGCCACTCCTTCGAGTTCCGCATCAACGGCGAGGACCCGGGCCGCAACTTCCTCCCGGCCCCCGGCACGGTCACGAAGTTCGACCCGCCGGCCGGCCCGGGCGTCCGCCTGGACGCGGGCGTGGAGTCCGGCTCGGTCATCGGCCCGGCGTGGGACTCCCTGCTGGCCAAGCTGATCGTCACCGGCCGCACGCGCAAGGAGGCCCTGGAGCGGGCCTCCCGCGCGCTGGAGGAGTTCCAGGTCGAGGGCATGGCCACGGCGATCCCGTTCCACCGCGCGGTGGTGAAGGACCCGGCGTTCGCCCCCGAGCTCACCGGCTCGTCCGACCCGTTCACGGTCCACACCCGCTGGATCGAGACGGAGTTCGTCAACGAGATCAAGCCCTTCGCCGCGGCGGCCGACGCCACTGAGGCGGAGGAGGAGCTGGACCGCGAGACGGTCGTCGTCGAGGTCGGCGGCAAGCGCCTGGAGGTCTCCCTCCCGGCCTCGCTGGGCATGTCCCTGGCCCGTACGGGCCTGGCGGCGGGCGCCAAGCCCAAGCGCCGCGCGGCGAAGAAGTCGGGCCCCGTCGCCTCCGGCGACACCCTCGCCTCCCCCATGCAGGGCACCATCGTCAAGGTGGCCGTCGAGGAGGGCCAGGAGGTCAAGGAGGGCGACCTGGTCGTCGTCCTCGAGGCGATGAAGATGGAACAGCCCCTGAACGCCCACAGGTCGGGCACGATCAAGGGCCTCAGCGCGGAAATCGGCGCCTCGGTCACATCCGGCGCGCCCATCTGCGAAATCAAGGACTGACACAACACAAAACGGGCGGGCAGGCGCACAAGCGCCTGCCCGCCCGTTGTTGTTTACCTAGCTGCGGGCAATCGTGCCGCTAAGGGCGGCACGGGTGGGCGGTGAGGTTCCCCCCAGCAACTGGACCGACCCGCCCGGCTCCCTACCGCCGCCGCAGATCCGCCACCCGAGCCCGCTCGGCCCCAGGACTCTGCTCCCCCAGCATCGCGGCGGACCGCAACCCACCCCCCGCCCCAGGAACCTGCCGCCGAGGCCCGGGCAACGGTACGTCCCGACGCTGCTGGCGAGCCGGGACGGACTCACCCCCCGGCCCGGCCGCCCCCGCCGACCCCCCTTGCCCCCCGGCCACGGCGATCTGCACGCCCTGATCGGCAAGCGCCTGAAGCTCGGTGGCCGCACGGTCGTCATGCGCGGGCGGCTCATCGGTCACAAGCCGGGTGATGAGATCCGTAGGCACGGTCTGGAACATCGTGTCCGTCCCGAGCTTCGTATGGTCGGCGAGGACCACCACCTCCGCGGCCGCCTGCACCAACGCCCGGTCGACGGACGCCGACAGCATGTTGGACGTGGACAGCCCGCGCTCGGCGGTCAGACCGCTCCCGGACAGAAACGCCCGCGACACCCGCAGCCCGTGCAGGGACTGCTCGGCACCACTGCCGACCAGGGCGTAGTTCGAACCGCGGAGCGTACCGCCGGTCATCACGACCTCGACCCGGTTGGCATGGGCCAATGCCTGCGCCACCAGCAGCGAGTTGGTGACGACGGTCAGTCCGGGCACCCGGGCGAGCCGGCGCGCCAGCTCCTGGGTCGTCGTACCCGCCCCGACCACGATCGCCTCGCCCTCTTCCACGAAGTTCGCGGCGAGGTCGGCGATGGCGGTCTTCTCGGCGGTCGCGAGATGGGATTTCTGCGGAAAGCCGGACTCCCGCGTGAAACCGCCCGGCAGTACCGCACCGCCGTGCCGGCGGTCGAGGAGTCCTTCTGCCTCCAGCGCGCGCACGTCCCGCCGTACGGTCACTTCGGAGGTCTGGACGACGCGGGCGAGCTCACGGAGCGACACGGCCCCGTTCGCTCGCACCATTTCGAGGATCAATTGGCGACGTTCTGCAGCGAACACGAAACTGACAGTAACGCCAGCGACCGTCTGCTTTCAGCAGTTTGCGCTGAATAGCAGAAGATGTTCGCACCAGGCAGCGGGAAGTGGTATAGAGCCTAGTCCCGCCGCCTATGCCATACACATGGTCGAATACTCCCCGTGACCAGCGAGGAGCCGGTTTCGGCCTTAGGGCCTGTCCTAGCCCTCGCCGGTCTCCTTGCGCGTGTGCAACTGCCGTGCCACCTCGGCGATCGAGCCCGACAGCGACGGGTAGACGGTGAAGGCGTTCGCGATCTGCTCGACGGTCAGATTGTTGTCGACCGCGATCGAGATCGGGTGGATCAGCTCCGAGGCCCGCGGCGCCACGACGACACCACCGACCACGATCCCGGTGCCCGGCCGGCAGAAGATCTTGACGAAGCCGTCGCGGATGCCCTGCATCTTGGCGCGCGGGTTGCGCAGCAGCGGCAGCTTCACGACCCGGGCGTCGATCTTCCCGCCGTCGACGTCGGCCTGGGTGTAGCCGACGGTGGCGATCTCCGGGTCGGTGAAGACGTTCGACGACACGGTCTTCAGGTTCAGCGGGGCCACGGCGTCGCCGAGGAAGTGGTACATCGCGATCCGCCCCTGCATGGCGGCCACGGAGGCGAGAGCGAACACGCCGGTCACGTCACCGGCGGCATACACACCCGGAGCGGTCGTACGGGACACCTTGTCGGTCCAGATGTGGCCGGACTCGCGCAGCCGGACACCGGCGTCCTCCAGCCCCATGCCCGCACTGTTGGGCACGGCGCCGACGGCCATCAGACAGTGCGATCCGGTGATGACGCGCCCGTCGGAGAGGGTCACCTCGACCCGGTCCCCCACCCGCTTGGCGGACTGCGCCCGGGTACGCCCCATGACGTTCATGCCGCGCCGCCGGAAGACGTCCTCCAGCACGGCGGCCGCGTCCGGGTCCTCGCCCGGCAGCACGCGGTCCCGCGACGACACGAGCGTCACCCTCGAACCCAGCGCCTGGTAGGCACCCGCGAACTCGGCACCGGTCACACCCGACCCGACCACGATCAGCTCCTCGGGGAGCTCGTTCAGGTCGTACACCTGGGTCCAGTTCAGGATCCGCTCACCGTCCGGCAGGGCATCGGGCAGCTCACGCGGATGCCCACCGGTAGCGATGAGCACCGCATCGGCCGTAAGAGTCTCTTCACTCCCGTCAGCGGCGCGCACCACCACCTTCCGCGACCCGTCGAGAGCCTGCATGCCCTCCAGCCGCCCGCGCCCGCGCATGACACGCGCCCCGGCACGCGTCACGGAGGCGGCGATGTCGTGCGACTGGGCGAGCGCGAGCCGCTTCACACGCCGGTTGACCTTCCCCAGGTCGACCCCCACCACCCGGGCGGACTGCTCCATGGGCGGGGTGTCGTCGGCGACGATGATCCCCAGCTCCTCGTACGACGAGTCGAAGGTGGTCATCACCTCGGCCGTCGCGATCAAAGTCTTCGACGGCACGCAGTCGGTGAGTACCGACGCCCCGCCCAGACCGTCGCAATCGACGACGGTCACCTCCGCGCCGAGTTGAGCGGCCACCAGCGCCGCTTCGTATCCGCCGGGTCCGCCACCGATGATCACGATCCGAGTCACGTACTCCATTGTCCCGCACCCCTCAAGGCGACACCGCCCGGGGGCCCGCCGCGATGCGGCTCCGTTACGCGAGTGACGCGAGTCAGCCTGCCGTACCCTTCCCCCATGTCGCTCTACGCCGCGTACGCCGGCAACCTCGACGCGCGGCTGATGTCCCGCCGCGCCCCGCACTCGCCGCTGCGCGCCACCGGCTGGCTGAACGGGTGGCGGCTGACCTTCGGCGGCGAGCACATGGGCTGGGAGGGCGCCCTGCCGACGATCGTCGAGGACCCCCTTTCCCAGGTCTTCGTCTCCCTGTACGACATCGCCCCCATGGACGAGGACTCGATGGACCGCTGGGAGGGCGTGGGCCTGGAGATCTACCGGCGCACCCGCGTACGGGTGCACACCCTGGACGGCGAGGAGCCGGCCTGGTCCTACGCTCTCAACGCCTACGAGGGCGGCCTCCCCTCCGCCCGCTACCTGGGCGAGGTCGCCGACGCGGCCGAATCGGCGGGCGCCCCGCACGACTATGTGATGGAGCTCCGCAAGCGCCCCTGCTGAGCCCCGTCGTCGGAAACGACAAGACAACGATCGCCACCCCGTTGACTCCACCATCTACGCGCGTAGGCATTCACCGGCTACCCTCGTCCGCGTGAACGCATCTCTTCTTCCGGACGACATCCAGGGCGCCGCCCCGATCGACCCCAGGGCCGCAGCCGACGCCGCAGCGGCCCGCCTGCGCGAACTGACGGGCGCCGAGACCCACGACGTCGCCCTCGTGATGGGCTCCGGCTGGGCCCCGGCCGTGGACGCCCTTGGCGCCCCCGACGCCGAGTTCCAGGTCACCGAGCTGCCCGGCTTCCCGCCCCCGGCGGTCGAGGGCCACGGAGGCAAGATCCGCTCGTACAAGATCGGCGACAAGCGCGCCCTGGTCTTCCTCGGCCGCACGCACTACTACGAGGGCCGCGGCGTCGCCGCCGTCTCCCACGGCGTCCGCACCGCCGTCGCGGCCGGCTGCAAGACGATCGTCCTCACCAACGGCTGCGGCGGCCTGCGCGAGGGCATGCGCCCCGGCCAGCCGGTCCTGATCAGCGACCACATCAACCTCACGGCCACCTCCCCCATCATCGGCGCCAACTTCGTCGACCTCACCGACCTCTACTCCCCGCGCCTGCGCGCCCTGTGCAAGGAAGTCGACCCCACCCTGGAGGAGGGCGTCTACGCCCAGTTCCCCGGCCCGCACTACGAGACTCCGGCCGAGATCCGCATGGCCCGCGTCATCGGCGCGGACCTGGTGGGCATGTCGACGGTCCTCGAGGCGATCGCCGCGCGGGAAGCGGGTGCGGAGGTTCTCGGTATCTCCCTGGTGACCAACCTCGCCGCAGGCATGACGGGAGAGCCCCTCAACCACGAGGAGGTCCTCCAGGCCGGCCGCGACTCCGCGACGAGGATGGGTTCCCTGCTCGCCCAGGTCCTGGGACGCCTGTAGGACACCCGGCGCCGGTGCTGGAGCCGGCTGGGCCCGCAACCCGGCGGAACGGGGTGCCTCCCCTTCGCTCGAGCGGGGGGACCCCCACCGCCCACCCCGTGCCACCCCCAGCGGCACGCATGCCCGCAGCCAAAGCGGACGGCGGGAGCCACGACGCGCCCGCACCCGCCTATGGCGAGAAGGGGCCGTGTCGGGGGGTGTCCGCCCGCAGCGGTTGTCGCGTCAACGGACAGTCAGTCGGCGTGGCACCCCATCGCGACGTTCCGAGGACGGACACCCCCCGGCGCGGCCCCGACCCACCCCCGGCGACCAGGCGCTACGCGCACCCCACCACACCCGCACAGGCGCCGCAGGCATCCCGCGCACCCCCGACAACCGAGAGGCTGAGACCCGACCGTGCACGACGAACTCATCGCACAGGCCCAGGCGTGGCTCACCGAGGACCCCGACCCGGACACCCGCACCGAGCTCGCCCGCCTCCTCGACGCCCAGGATCACACCGAACTCGCCGCCCGCTTCTCCGGCACCCTCCAGTTCGGCACCGCCGGCCTCCGAGGCGAACTCGGCGCCGGCCCCATGCGCATGAACCGCTCGGTCGTCATCCGCGCCGCCGCAGGCCTCGCCGCGTACCTCAAGAAGCAGGGCCACGACAACGGCCTCGTCGTCATCGGCTACGACGCCCGCCACAAGTCACACGACTTCGCGATGGACACCGCCGCCGTCATGACCGGCGCCGGCCTCCGCGCCGCAGTCCTCCCCCGCCCCCTCCCCACCCCCGTCCTCGCCTTCGCCATACGGCACCTGGGCGCGGTCGCCGGCGTGGAGGTCACCGCCAGCCACAACCCACCCCGCGACAACGGCTACAAGGTCTACCTGGGCGACGGCTCCCAGATCGTCCCGCCCGCAGACGCCGACATCGCGGCAGAGATCGCCGCCGTAGCGTCCCTCACCACCGTCCCCCGCCCCACCCACGGCTGGGACACCCTCGACGACAGCGTCCTCGACGCCTACCTCACCCGCACCGACGCCGTACTGTCCAAGGATTCCCCCCGCACGGCCCGCACGGTGTACACGGCGATGCACGGCGTCGGCAAGGACGTCCTCCTGGCGGCCTTCGCCCGCGCGGGCTTCCCGCCCCCGGCCCTCGTCACGGAACAGGCCGACCCCGACCCGGACTTCCCGACCGTCGCGTTCCCCAACCCGGAGGAACCCGGCGCGATGGACCTGGCGTTCGCCAAGGCCCGCGAAACCACCCCCGACCTGATCATCGCCAACGACCCGGACGCGGACCGCTGCGCCGTCGCCGTGCAGGACGGCACCGACTGGCGCATGCTCCGCGGCGACGAGGTCGGCGCCCTCCTCGCCGCCCACCTGGTCCACCGCGGAGCGACCGGCACGTTCGCGGAGTCGATCGTCTCGTCCTCCCTCCTCGGCCGTATCGCCGAGAAGGCGGGCCTCCCCCACGTCGAGACCCTCACCGGCTTCAAGTGGATCGCCCGCGCCGAGGGCCTGCGCTACGGCTACGAGGAGGCCCTCGGCTACTGCGTGGACCCTGACGGCGTACGCGACAAGGACGGCATCACGGCCGCCCTCCTGATCACGGAACTGGCGTCACGGCTCAAGTCGGAGGGCCGCACTCTCCTCGACCTCCTCGACGACCTGGCCGTGGAACACGGCCTGCACGCCACGGACCAGCTGTCGGTCCGCGTAGAGGATCTCTCCCTCATCGCCGCCGCGATGCACCGCCTGCGCGAACAGCCCCCGACCGAACTCGCCGGCCTGCCCATCACCCGCACGGACGATCTCACCCAGGGCACGGAAAGCCTCCCGCCCACCGACGGCCTGCGCTACACGCTGGACGGCGCCCGGGTGATCGTCCGCCCGAGCGGCACGGAGCCGAAGCTGAAGTGCTACCTGGAGGTCGTGATCCCGGTCGCGTCCCACACCGACCTCCCCACGGCCCGCGCGAAGGCGACGACGCTACTGGAGTCGATCAAACGCGACCTGTCGGCAGCAGCGGGCATCTGACCACACAAAACACGGGCATCTGACCACACAAAACAGGCGGTCAGACCACACGAAACGGGGTGCCCTCCCAGGGCACCCCGAGTCGGCTACCCCGCAGCCAGCAGAATCGCGACAAGCACCACCCCGGCAACCGCCGGCCCCACCACCTCGTAGGCCCACCGCACGGTCACCTCACCCTGCGCCGTCTCCGCCCGGTGCCGCGCCTCGTGCAGCCCGCGCAGCTCGTCCATGATCCGGTCGGTCTCCGCACGCGCGGGCCCCTCGGACTCGGGACCGCCCCCACCGAGGCCCTGCCCCAGCCCCGCACGCATCCCGAGGGCGCTGCCGCGCCCCTCGTCCCGCCCCATGGCCCGCCGCGCCTGCGCGGTCGCCCGCATCTCACGCCGCGCGGCCTTCTTGCGGGCGCGCAGCGACACGGGGACGGCCCACAACTGGTACTTGGCGCCGGACTCGGTGAGGACCTCGTTCGAGTAGGCGGACTTCAGCGAGGCGACCTGCCCCCAGGGCAGCGCGATGACGCGGAAGGGATTGCGGATCCGCAGCCGGTCGTCGCCCGCGTACACGGCGGGCCGCAGGGTGAAGGCGACGACGAGCGGCACGATGAGCAGCATCAGCGCGAGCGCGAGCCACTGCGTGCGCCCCTCCCCCGAGACGAGCGCGTCGATGCCGAGCCACCCGGCGATGGCGAGCAGCAGCACACCACCGGCGATGGCCGGGACCGACCGGTAGACCCGGTCCTTGGACTCGGGCGACTGGGACTCGGGACTCGTCATACCCCGATTCTGCCGGACGCCGACACCCCCACCCCCGCCACCCCGGCTCAAGCCACCGCACCCCAGTCAAAGCCCAAACCACCGCACCGTCCCACCCAAGCCAACCCCGGGGGCTGTACAGCCGCTACGCGCGTAGATATGCTCGTCTGGTGACCATGCCCAGTTCTGCACTCACCGCAGCTCACCCCCTCAAGGACGTCACCGCGTCCGACAGCGCGCTGCGCCGCTTCCTCCACGGGCTCCCCGGCGTCGACGCGGTCGGACTCGAGGGACGTGCGGCCTCCCTCGGCACGCGCTCGATCAAGACGACCGCGAAGGCGTACGCCATCGACCTCGCCATCTCGATGGTCGACCTGACGACGCTGGAAGGCGCGGACACCCCGGGCAAGGTCCGGGCGCTCGGCGCCAAGGCGGTCAGGCCCGACCCGACCGACCGTACGTCGCCCGCCACGGCCGCGGTCTGCGTCTACCCCGACATGGTGGCCGTGGCCAAGGAGGCCGTCGCCGGCTCCGGCGTGAAGGTCGCCTCCGTCGCCACGTCGTTCCCGGCGGGCCGCGCCCCGCTGACCGTCAAGCTCGCCGACGTCCACGAGGCCGTCGCCGCGGGCGCCGACGAGATCGACATGGTCATCGACCGCGGCGCGTTCCTCGCGGGCCGGTATCTGAAGGTGTACGACGAGATCACCGCCGTGAAGGAGGCCTGCGGGACCTCCGCGCGCCTGAAGGTGATCTTCGAGACGGGCGAGCTGTCCACGTACGACAACATCCGCCGCGCGAGCTGGCTCGGGATGCTGGCCGGCGCGGACTTCATCAAGACCTCCACCGGCAAGGTCGCGGTGAACGCCACCCCCGCCAACACCCTGCTCATGCTGGAGGCCGTCCGCGACTTCCGCGCCCAGACCGGCATCCAGGTCGGCGTGAAGCCGGCCGGCGGCATCCGCACCACCAAGGACGCCGTCAAGTTCCTCGTCCTGGTCAACGAGACCGCGGGCGAGGACTGGCTGGACAACCACTGGTTCCGCTTCGGCGCCTCCTCGCTGCTGAACGACCTGCTGATGCAGCGCCAGAAGCTGGCCACCGGCCGCTACTCCGGCCCCGACTACGTGACGGTGGACTGAGACCCCATGAACATGGAAAACGTGTCACCCGCATTCGAATACGCCCCGGCCCCCGAGTCCCGGGCGATCGTCGACATCGCTCCCTCGTACGGCCTGTTCATCGACGGTGAGTTCACCGAGGCGGCCGACGGCAAGGTCTTCAAGACGGTCAGCCCCTCCTCCGAGGAGGTCCTCGCCGAGGTCGCCCAGGCAGGCGAGGCGGACGTGGACCGTGCCGTACTGGCCGCCCGCAAGGCCTTCGAGAAGTGGTCGGCGCTCCCGGGCGCGGAGCGCGCGAAGTACCTCTTCCGGATCGCCCGCATCATCCAGGAGCGCTCCCGCGAGCTGGCCGTCCTCGAGACCCTCGACAACGGCAAGCCGATCAAGGAGACGCGCGACGCCGACCTGCCGCTGGTCGCCGCGCACTTCTTCTACTACGCGGGCTGGGCCGACAAGCTCGACCACGCCGGCTACGGCGCGAACCCGAGTCCCCTCGGTGTGGCGGGCCAGGTCATCCCCTGGAACTTCCCGCTCCTGATGCTGGCGTGGAAGATCGCGCCCGCCCTCGCCACTGGCAACACGGTCGTCCTCAAGCCCGCCGAAACGACCCCCCTCTCGGCGCTCTTCTTCGCGGACATCTGCCGCCAGGCCGGTCTCCCCAAGGGCGTCGTCAACATCCTCCCCGGCTACGGCGACACGGGCGCCGCGCTGGTGGCCCACCCGGACGTGAACAAGGTCGCCTTCACCGGCTCCACCGCCGTCGGCAAGGAGATCGCGCGCACGGTCGCCGGCACCCGCAAGAAGGTCACGCTCGAACTGGGCGGCAAGGGCGCCAACATCGTCTTCGACGACGCCCCGATCGACCAGGCCGTCGAGGGCATCGTGAACGGCATCTTCTTCAACCAGGGCCAGGTCTGCTGCGCCGGCAGCCGCCTCCTGGTCCAGGAGTCGATCCAGGACGAGCTGCTCGATTCCCTCAAGCGCCGCCTGTCGACGCTGCGCCTCGGCGACCCGCTCGACAAGAACACGGACATCGGGGCGATCAACTCCGAGGAGCAGCTCACGCGGATCACCTCCCTCGTCGAGCAGGGCGAGGCGGAGGGCGCCGAGCGCTGGTCGCCGGCCTGCGAACTTCCGGAGAGCGGCTACTGGTTCGCCCCGACGCTCTTCACGAACGTCACCCAGGCGCACCGGATCGCCCGGGACGAGATCTTCGGCCCGGTGCTGTCGGTCCTGACCTTCCGCACCCCGGACGAGGCGGTCGCCAAGGCCAACAACACGCAGTACGGCCTCTCCGCCGGCATCTGGACGGAGAAGGGCTCGCGCATCCTGGCGGTCGCGAACAAGCTCCGCGCGGGTGTCGTCTGGTCCAACACGTTCAACAAGTTCGACCCGACCTCGCCGTTCGGCGGGTACAAGGAGTCGGGCTTCGGCCGCGAGGGCGGCCGCCACGGCCTGGAGGCGTACCTCGATGTCTGATCGGCTCAACGTCCTGAAGACCTACAAGCTGTACGTCGGCGGGAAGTTCCCGCGTTCCGAGAGCGGCCGGGTGTACGAGGTGAGCGACTCGAAGGGCAAGTGGCTGGCGAACGCGCCTCTGTCCTCCCGCAAGGACGCCCGTGACGCGGTGGTCGCGGCCCGCAAGGCGTTCGGCGCCTGGTCCGGCGCGACGGCGTACAACCGCGGACAGGTCCTCTACCGCGTCGCCGAGATGCTGGAGGGCCGACGCGACCAGTTCATCCGTGAGGTGGCCGACGCGGAGGGCCTGTCGAAGTCCAAGGCGGCGGCGGTCGTGGACGCGACGATCGACCGCTGGGTCTGGTACGCGGGCTGGACCGACAAGATCGCCCAGGTGGTGGGCGGCGGCAACCCGGTGGCGGGCCCGTACTTCAACCTGTCCTCCCCCGAGCCCACGGGCGTGGTCGCGGTCCTGGCACCCCAGGAGTCGTCCTTCCTGGGCCTGGTCTCGGTGGTGGCCCCGGTCATCGCCACCGGCAACACGGCGATCGTGGTGGCCAGCGAGAAGTCCCCTCTCCCCGCCCTGTCCCTGGCAGAGGTGCTGGCCACCTCCGACGTCCCCGGCGGCGTGGTCAACGTCCTCTCGGGCCGCACGGCCGAGATCGCCACCCCGCTCGCGTCCCACCAGGACGTCAACGCGATCGACCTCGCGGGCGCCGACGAGGCCCTCGCGAAGGAACTGGAGATCGCGGCGGCCGACAACCTCAAGCGCGTCCTCCGTCCACAGCCTGTGGATTACACGGAGACCCCGGGCACCGACCGCATGACGGCGTTCCTGGAAACGAAAACGGTCTGGCACCCCACGGGGTCACTGGGCGCGTCGGGCTCCTCGTACTAGACACCCCCGACACCCCTCGATACGGAGCCCCGGCCCTCCTCCGTCCAGGAGTGCCGGGGCTTCTCGCGTGGACGCACGCCCCCGTCAGATCCCGAGCCGCTGCGCGATGCCGTCGAGCACGCAGTCGAGGCCGAACGTGAACTCCCAGGCGCGGTCGTCCTTGCGGGTCGCGCTGAGGGCGTACTGCTCGTACGTGGGATAACGGCCCGTGCTCATCAGGTAGACCATCTGCGGGGCGAGGGCCTGGCGGGTCTCGTCGCCGCTGGTCCAGCCATGACGTTCCTGGTACTCCCGCATGGCGATCTCGGTCTGGGCCGCGCCGTGCACGAATGAGGTGACGGCCCGGAAGGCGGCCATCACCGAGTCGGCGTCCAGGCCGCGGACGGCGAGCGCGGCCAGCTGCCGTTCCGCCACGGCCATCCGCGACGGCGTCAGCATGATCACCGGGGTGGGCATGACCGCCATCCACGGGTGGGCGAGCATCAACTCCCGTGTCTGGAGGGCGTAGGCGCGCAGCACATCCCGCCAGTCCGTCGCCCCTTCCGGCACGGCCAGCTCCCGGGACACCCTGTCGATCATGAGCGCCCAGAGATCGTCCTTGCCGCTGACGTGCCGGTAGGCGGCCATGGGCGCGACGCCGAGCTTCGTGGCGAGACGGCGCATGGTGACGGCAGCGCCGCCCTCCTCATCGGCGATCTCGACCGCGGCGGCGGCGATCCGCTCCAGGGTCAGTGAGGTGCGAGGGGCCGGGGCGGGCCGCTCCATGCGCTCCCAGAGGGAGGGCGCCTCGACCCCGCTCTCCTCGCCCCCCTCGCCCTCCTTCTTCTTCGCGACCGCCATGGCCCGCTCCTCCCTGTCGGATCGTCGCGTACAGCGTATCTCCAGTAGACGACGTACACATCGCTGTGTACGTTGTACGCACAGAAGATACGCCGTACACAAAGCCGTGCACACCGCCGTACACACCCAGGGGGAGACCCATGCCCGCCACCGCCGAACCGCTCCGCGTCGCCGTTCTCGTCGGCTCGACCCGGGAGGGACGCTTCGCGCCCGTCGTGACGAAGTGGCTGACCGGCCACCTCGACCAGCGCGACGACCTGCGCGCCGATGTCGTCGACCTCGTGGAGACGCCGCTGCCGACGGTGCTCCCGGCCTTCGGACAGCAGCCGCCGCCCGGCACCGAGGAGCGGCTGGCCCTCGTGTCACCCCGGCTCGCGGCCGCCGACGCCTTCGTCCTCGTCACGCCCGAGTACAACCACAGCTTCCCGGCGTCCCTGAAGAACGCGATCGACTGGCACGGCGAGGAGTGGCACGGCAAGCCGGTCGGCTTCGTCTCCTACGGCGGCCTGTCCGGCGGCCTGCGCGCGGTGGAACAACTGCGGGTCGTCATGGCCGAGGTGAACGCCACGACCGTCCGCAACACCGTCAGCTTCCACAACGCCTGGAGCCGCTTCGACGAGGACGGCACCTGCACGGACCCCGCCGCCGACACGGCCGCGAAGGCCCTGCTCGACCAGCTCGTCTGGTGGGGCCACGCCCTGCGGGACGCCAAGTCCGTCCGCGACTACGTCGCATGACCGGGGAGACCACGACCGCGCCCGCGAGCACGGCACATCCGGCCCGGCCGGACACCCCGCCCTCCCGGCTCGTCATCCTCGGCCTGCTGCTCGGCATTGTGCTCGCCACGCTCGACGGAACCGTCGTCGGCACCGCACTGCCCACCATCGTCGGCGACCTGGGCGGCCTCGACCACCTGTCCTGGGTGATCACGGCCTATCTGCTCACCACGGCCGTCTCCACCCCGATCTGGGGAAAAGTCGGCGACCTGTACGGCCACAAGGGCAGCTATCTCACCTCCATCACCGTGTTCCTCGTCGGCTCCGTGCTGTGCGGACTTGCCCAGGACATGGGGCAGTTGATCGCCTTCCGGGCCCTTCAGGGCATCGGCGCGGGCGGCCTCTTCGTGGGCGCGCTCGCCCTCATCGGCACCCTGCTCAGTCCGGCGGAGGCCGGCCGGGCCCAGTCGCTGATCGGGGTGCTGCTGCCCGCCGCGATGATCGGCGGACCGCTGGCCGGCGGCTTCCTCACCGACCAGCTCGACTGGCGCTGGGTGTTCTACGTCAACGTCCCGGTCGGCGCGGTGGCACTCGCCCTGATCGGCTTCGGGGTGCGGCTGACCGCCGCCCGGGTCAAGGCCCGGATCGACCTGGCCGGAGCCGGGCTGCTGACCAGCGCAATCCTCGCCCTGACGCTCCTCGCCAGCTGGGCCGGGACGACGTACGCCTGGTCGTCACCGCAGGTCATCGGGCTCGCCCTGGTCTCCGCGGCCGCGCTGGCCGCCTTCGTGCGGGTCGAGCGGCGCGCCCCGGAACCGGTGATCCCGCCCCGGCTGTTCCGCGACCGCAACTTCTCGGTCGCGCAGGTGCTCAGCTTCGTCACGGGCGCGGCCATGCTGGCGGCGGCGAGCTACCTGCCCCAGTACCTGCAGTTCGTACGGGACATGTCCTCCACCGAGAGCGGACTGCTGCTGCTCCCGCTGATGCTGGGCATGATGGCCGCCCAGCTCGCCATCGGCCGGCGGGTCGGCGACGGCGGGCGCTACCGCGGCTACCCCATCGCGGGCGGCGCGCTGGCCGCGGCGGGGGCGCTGGCCCTGCTGACGCTCGGCACGGCCACGACGGCACCTGTGGCCTCCGGCCTGACGCTGGTGCTGGGCGTGGGCATCGGCTGTCTGATGCAGCCGACGATGCTCATCACGATGAACAGCGCGGAACCACGCGACATGGGCGCGGCCAGCGGCACCCAGACGCTGCTGCGCACCGTCGGCGGCTCGCTCGGTGTCGCCGTCCTCGGCTCCGTCTACACCGGCCGGCTCACGGCCGCCGTCACGGACCGGCTCGGCCCCGACGGCGCCCGGCTGACCGGCGGTGAGCTCACCCCCGAGGCGCTGCGGGACCTGCCGGAGCCGGTCCGGGACGCCTTCCGGGCGGGCGTGGTGGACGGACTGCACGGTGTCGCACTCGGCACGGCCGTCCTGTGCGCCGTGGCGTTCGCGGTGTCCTGGCTGGTCCGGGAGGTCCCGCTGCGGGGCCGTTGAACTACCCCGAGACCAGCCTGGTGACCTGGCCCAGCACCAGGGCGTCCCCGACCGACGGCGCCTGGGCCACCGGGCCCGTCACCTCCTTGGAATCCATCGGCCTGAAGTCGGCGACCTCGGTGCCGACGCTGTTGTCGAGCGGGTCGACTCCCGTGCCGGCGAGGGGATTGGGCTTGAGGCCCGTCGCCGTGCCGGTGGCGTAGGCGAGGGTGTCGCTCGCGGCCTGGAGGCCGGCCCGGGTGTCGGTCTTCCCCAGGGAGGTGCGGGCCACATCCAGGACCGAGCCGGCGCCCGCCGCGGCCGACGCCGCCCCCGCACCCGCCCCCAGTGCCACTCCCGCGGTCGCGAGGACGGCCAGGGCACGCTGGGCTGTCGGCTTCTTGGGTGAGACGTGTCGGGCCATCACTGCCACCTCTTGACGCTCTGGGTAATCGGAACGACACGAAGGGTAGTTGAGATGTGACGCGCGCATCAAAGCCGACCCGCGGGGTCGTACGACCCCCGATGGATGCCTCACACTGGTGTCCCGTGAGTTCCCCTCTGCCCATACCGACGCGAGTCGTGCTGCTCTGCGGCCCTTCCGGCTCCGGCAAGTCCCTCCTCGCGGCCCGCTCCGGCCTTCCGGTGCTGCGGCTCGACGACTTCTACAAGGAGGGCGACGACCCGACTCTGCCTGTGGTGGAGGGGAGTTCGGACATCGACTGGGACCATCCGGACTCCTGGGACGCGGACACCGCCGTCGCCGCGATCACCCAGCTGTGCCGCACGGGCCGCACGGCCGTCCCCGTCTACGACCTCTCGCTCAGCGCCCGCACCGGCGAGGAGACGGTCGAGATCGGACGGACCCCGCTGTTCCTCGCCGAGGGCATCTTCGCCGCGGAGATCGTCACGCGCTGCCGGGAACTCGGTGTGCTCGCCGACGCGCTGTGCCTGAGCCGCGGCCCGGTGAAGACCTTCCGCCGCCGCTTCCTGCGGGATCTGAAGGAGGGCCGCAAGTCGGTGCCGTTCCTGCTGCGCCGCGGCTGGCGCCTGATGCGGCAGGAGCGCTCGATCGTCGCCCGCCAGAGCGCGCTGGGCGCGTACGCCTGTGACCGCGACGAGGCGATGGGCCGGCTTGCGGCGGCCGCGGCGGGCCGGTGCGCGAGTCTCCGTACGGCGGCCTGAGACACAGGAACGAAAAGAAACGGGACTGGACGGACCCCCCGGCCCTCCAGTCCCGCTCCTGTGTCCCCCCCTTGTGGTGCTCCCCCGTGTCCCCACTCTCCTGAGGAGACGCCCCCCAGCGTCTCCGCAGTCCCCCGTGGGCCCCCTTGTGGTGCTCCCCCCCCCCCCCGAACCTTCAGGCCACGAGCTCGCCGAAGGCGTCTTCCTCGTCACGGCCGAAGCTGAGGACCTCGTCCTCGCGCAGCCGGCGGAGCGACCGCCAGATGCTGGACTTCACCGTGCCGACACTGATGTCGAGGATCTCCGCGATCTCCGGGTCCGTGCGGCCCTCGTAGTAACGAAGGACCAGCATGGTGCGCTGGAGTTCGGGGAGCCTGGCGAGCGCCTGCCACAGGACGGCGCGCAGCTCGGTGCCGCGCATCGCGTCCGTGTCACCGGCGGTCTCCGGCAGCTCCTCGGTCGGGTATTCGTTCAGCTTGCGGCGGCGCCACGCGCTGATGTGCAGGTTCGTCATGGTGCGGCGGAGGTATCCGCCGACCGCCGCCTTGTCACTGATCCGGTCCCACGCCCGGTAGGTCGAGAACAGCGCGCTCTGCAGCAGGTCCTCGGCCTCGAAGCGGTCGCCGGTGAGGTGGTAGGCGGTGGCGTACAGGGAGGCGCGGCGCTCCTGGACGTAGGCGGTGAACTCCGCCTCCGACAGCGAACGGCGCTCCCCCGAGTCCTCCCTGTACGCGGCTCCCCCGTGAGCCCCCTTGTTGATCTCCCCCGTCGGTGCGTCAACCACCGTCATGTAAGTGGTGTGCTGACGCCCGGTGCCGCGAGCGCACCCCCGCCCGCTCACGGCACCGGACTTCTCGGAAACCCGGTGCACGTCGTGCAGACGCGTGATCACTGCGCTGGTGCTGATGCCGTGCAGCGTGTTCATCTCGCGCCCCCCGTCGTGGACTTCCGGTGTGCGGCCCGCCGGTCGGGCGGGCTTCCTTGCTTGTGCCGAAAAGCTTGCCCCGGCACTTTCATCGCCTTGTCCGCCGACTGTCACAGGCCTGTCACAGGGGTCGGCCACAGGACGAGCACGGCTTGTACACAGGCGTCGGCGGTAGGCGAGGCCCTGATCTCGGCCCACAGGTCGAACCCCGCCCCCCTCATGGGCCAGAATGAGCCCGTGCCTTCCCTGTTGCTGATCGAGGACGACGACGCCATCCGGACGGCCCTGGAGCTCTCACTGACGCGCCAGGGTCACCGCGTGGCGACCGCTGCCAGTGGTGAGGACGGTCTGAAGCTGCTGCGCGAGCAGCGGCCGGATCTGATCGTGCTGGATGTGATGCTGCCCGGCATCGACGGATTCGAGGTGTGCCGGCGCATCCGGCGCACGGACCAGTTGCCGATCATCCTGCTGACCGCGCGCAATGACGACATCGACGTGGTCGTCGGGCTGGAGTCCGGCGCCGACGACTATGTCGTCAAACCGGTGCAGGGGCGTGTGCTCGACGCCCGGATCCGGGCCGTGCTGCGGCGCGGCGAGCGGGAGTCCAACGACGCGGCGTCGTTCGGCAGCCTCGTCATCGACCGCTCCGCGATGACCGTGACCAAGAACGGCGAGGACCTCCAGCTCACGCCGACCGAGCTGCGGCTGCTGCTGGAGCTGAGCCGGCGGCCGGGGCAGGCGCTGTCCCGCCAGCAGCTGCTGCGGCTGGTGTGGGAGCACGACTACCTGGGCGACTCGCGGCTCGTGGACGCGTGTGTCCAGCGGCTGCGTGCCAAGGTCGAGGACGTGCCGTCGTCCCCGACGCTGATCCGTACCGTGCGGGGTGTCGGCTACCGGCTGGACGCGCCTCAGTGACCCAGGCGCACCAAGGGGGGGCCCGCGGCTGGACCGGGGCGCGCAAGGGAGTTCTGTCGCGGCTGCGCTTCACCAGCCTGCGGCTGAG
Source organism: Streptomyces sp. NPDC057002 (assembly GCF_042673825.1). Taxonomy (NCBI): domain Bacteria; kingdom Bacillati; phylum Actinomycetota; class Actinomycetes; order Kitasatosporales; family Streptomycetaceae; genus Streptomyces; species Streptomyces sp. NPDC057002. Next base: position 692,546 of record NZ_JBHURZ010000003.1, on the reverse strand, counting down.
GCTGGTCGTCGTCTTCGGCCTGGTGGCGCTGACGGCCGCCGTGTCCGCGTCCGGGATCGCGTACTGGCTCAACCGCGAGGCGGTCCTCACCCGCACCCAGGACGCGGTGCTGCGCGACTTCGAGCAGGAGATGCAGAACCGGGCGGGCGCGCTGCCCGAGCGGCCGACGCAGGACGAGTTGCAGCACACCGCGGGCCAGATGGCGGGCAGCGACCAGCGCTTCAGCGTGCTGCTGGTCGCCCGCGACGCCGACGGCAGGACCGTCTACGGCAGCTCCGGCGGGCTGAGCGGCTTCTCGCTGCGGGACGTGCCGGCCTCGCTGCGCACGGCGGTCAACAGGACGCAGAAGGTCGACGGGGCCAACAAGCACCCGCACCACCTGTACTGGCAGCGGGTCATAGACCACGACACCCCGTATCTCGTAGCCGGGACGCGGGTGATCGGCGGCGGCCCGACCGGCTACATGCTCAAGTCGCTGGAACCGGAGGCGAAGGATCTGAACTCGCTCGCCTGGTCGCTGGGAATCGCCACGGGACTCGCGCTGATCGGCTCGGCGCTGCTCGCGCAGGCCGCCGCGACGACGGTGCTGAAGCCCGTGCAGCGGCTCGGGACGGCCGCGCGGCGGCTCGGCGAGGGCAAGCTGGACACCCGGCTCAGGGTGTCGGGCACCGATGAACTCGCCGATCTGTCCCGGACCTTCAACAACGCGGCCGAGGCGCTGGAGAAACGGGTCGCCGACATGGCCGCGCGGGACGAGGCCTCCCGGCGGTTCGTCGCGGACATGAGCCATGAGCTGCGTACGCCGCTCACCGCCATCACCGCCGTGACGGAGGTGCTGGAGGAGGAGCTGGAGGCCGAGACCGGGAGCATGGACCCGATGATCGAGCCCGCCGTCCGGCTGGTGGTCAGCGAGACGCGGCGGCTGAACGACCTGGTCGAGAACCTGATGGAGGTCACCCGCTTCGACGCGGGCACCGCCCGGCTCGTCCTGGACGACGTCGACATCGCCGACCAGATCACCGCGTGCATCGACGCCCGGGCCTGGCTGGACGCGGTGGAGCTGGACGCCGAGCGCGGTATCCACGCCCGCCTGGATCCGCGTCGCCTCGACGTCATCCTGGCCAACCTCATCGGCAACGCGCTCAAGCACGGCGGCTCCCCGGTGCGGGTGACCATCCGGGCGGATGACGACTCGCTCGTCATCGAGGTGCAGGACCACGGGCCCGGCATCCCCGAGGACGTGCTGCCACATGTCTTCGACCGGTTCTACAAGGCCAGCGCCTCCCGGCCGCGCTCCGAGGGCAGCGGTCTCGGCCTGTCCATCGCCCTGGAGAACGCCCACATCCACGGCGGCGAGATCACCGCGGCCAACTCGGCCGACTCGGGGGCGGTGTTCACCCTGCGGCTCCCGCGCGGCACCGCTCCGGTGGAAGAGCCCGCCGATGACGGGCAGCAGCCCGGGAGCGATACCGACCAGCCCAAGGGCGAGGACTCGAAGGGGGACGCCTGATGACCGTACGTCTCGCGGCCGTGTCTCGTCTGCTCGCCGTGCCCGCCCTCGCCGTTCTGCTGGCAGGCTGCGGGATCCGGGCCACGGAGGTGCCGACGAACTTCGGGCCCGCGCCCTCGCGGGTGCGGTGTTCGCTCGCCGAGCCGGACGTGTCGGCGCAGGCCACACGGGGGCTGCCGGTGCAGGTGTTCCTGCTGTGCGGGTCCTCGCTGGTGACCGTCGACCGGACCGTACGGGTCCCGGACGGCGCGGCCGACTCCGAGCGGCGCATGCTGGTGGCGCAGGGCCTGCTGGACGAGCTCGCCGAGACTCCGTCGCCCGCCGAGAAGGAGGCCGGCTACAGCACGGACGTACGCGGCGGCATCACCGTGGGCGGGCCCGGGAAGGGCGACCCGGAGGACACGCTGCGGCTGAGCACGGCGCCGGACGGCCTCACCTCGTACGCCCTGGCCCAGATCGTCTGCACCTTCTCCGACTCCGCCGCCGCCGAGGGCGACGGCTCCGTGGTCCTGGGCGGCCCCGGCCCCGAGTCCCCGCGCCGCTACGAGTGCACCGACGAGGTGCGGGCCCGCCCGGGCAGCACGGAGCCGCCGTCCAAGGACGTGGCCGGCGAGTGAGGCGGCGGGCGGGTTCCGCCGGGCTGTGGCGCACGCCTCACAGGCCTCCCTGGGGGCATCCCGGAACCGATCCTGCCGGAGGCCGCGTCTAGGGGGGCGTGCAGCGTCAAGGCTCCATCGGCGGCAGCGCCGAGTTCCGCATCCGTGTGACGGGAGGTGTCCTCCTCGTCGCACACCTCGCGTTCGTCGCCTGGTTCACGCTGCGGCCGCTGGAGGTGCCCTGGGTGATGCCCGCCAATCTGCGGCCGTTCGCCGGGATCCGGGCCGATCTCGCCCTGGGCTGGCCCGAGGCGGCCCGTCACATCGGCGAGAAGCTGGCCCTGCTCGCCCCGCTGGGCGTGCTGCTGCCGATGGTGGGCGGCAGGCTGGTGGTCTCGCCGCTGGCGTCCCTGCTGCGCACCGTCGCGGCCGGTGCGCTGCTGTCGCTTGGCATCGAGCTGTTGCAGACCGGCGTGCCCGGTCAGGTCGTGGATGTCGACTCGCTGTTCCTGAACACCGCGGGCGTGGGCCTCGCGCACCTGGCGCTCGTCCCCGCGGGCCGCGCCTGGCTGCGCCGCCGCGCCGCCGCGCCCCTGACCCGGGCGCCCCTGGCCCCGGAGGAGCCGGCTCAGGGTCGGACCCCGACGATTCCCAGGGTCGGGATCGCCCCGTGGAGCGACGCTTTGCCCCCTTCGTCTCCGTAGCGTGGAGTGCAGATGGGGTACTCGGACGAGAGACCTCGCACACCGACGCTGAAGGAGTCGCACATGTCCCGCCTCGCCCGCCCCACCAACGGCCGCATGATCGGCGGAGTGTGCGCCGCGCTGGCACGGCGCTTCGGCACCTCCACCACGACGATGCGGGTGATCTTCCTGGTCTCGTGCCTGCTGCCCGGCCCGCAGTTCCTGCTGTACATCGCGCTGTGGATCGTGCTGCCCTCGGAGGACAAGGTGCGGAACAAGGCCCAGACGGCCTGGTGACCGCCCGCCGCGGAAACGCCGATGGGGCGCACCCTGTGTCCAGGGGTGCGCCCCATCGGCGTGTGCGTCCGCACGGGCGGGAGGGTCAGGCGAGGGGAATGCCGTTCACCGGGAGCCCGCCGAGCAGCTTGGGGGCCGGGCCGTTCGGGCCCTTGGCGAGCAGCTGCCCGGCGACCGGCTGGGCCGCGGCGAGACCGGTACCGGCCAGGCTCTGCCCCTGACCCACCGCCTCGCCCGAGCCCGCCGGCAGCGTCTGGGAGAGCTGCTCCGCCGGGAGCGCCTGGGTGACGCCGCCCAGCGCCTGGGTGGCGTCCGGGACGGCCGGGGCGGCGTTGGCGGCGCCCGCACCGGTGGCGGCGAAGGCGGCACCGAGAGCGGCGACACCGAGGGACTTGGCAGCAGACTGCTTCATGAAAACGCGTCCTCGCAATGGGATGACGGGGTGTGTGAGCGGTGCGGCGACCGTAATCACGCGGCACCACCCGCCGCAAACATCGAAATGCGGACGGCTTGTGAACACCGTCCGCATTCCCTGTGTGCCGATTCCCCCGGGCTCAGCTCCCCGAATCCACAGAGCCGCTGGTCGAAGCGGTCTGCCGGAACAGCCATTCGGATTTCAGCTCGGCGTATCCCGGCTTGATCACGTCATTGATCATGGCCAGTCGTTCATCGAAAGGAATGAACGCTGATTTCATCGCATTGACTGAGAACCACTGCAGGTCGTCGAGCGTATAACCGAACGCCTCGACCAGGTGCTCGAATTCCCGGCTCATGCTGGTGTAGGACATGAGGCGATTGTCCGTATTGACAGACTATCCGCCAGGAAGTGCATCTTGCCACCCTTGTCCTGACCTGCGGTGACGGGCTGCTGCTCCGGCAGCGCGATGTCGAACGCGATGCGGATCATGTCCGCTTCAAGATCGTCAGCGTCTCCCAGTGCCTCCGCGAGGCGAGCCACGAGCCGAGGGGTCAGCCGACCGACGACGACCCCAGAGGCCGCCTCCTCGGACTCTGCGGGTGCCCCCTCCGGCGCCTCCCGGCCCTCAGCGACCCGAACCCGCCGCATGCGCTCCCCGAAGCGCTGCGCGGCGGTCTTGTCGCGGTCCTTCTCCATCAGAAGCTCAAGCGGTGACAGCTCCGCCGCCATGACCCCTCCCCGTGCCCCCGCCAAGAGGGGCTAGCACCGTTCTTAGGGACGTGATCATAGCCATGGAGTAACTAAGTCCACCACACGAACGGGTGAACGTGACTTCCATCCGACGGGGGCTCACTTAGCCTGCTAGGCATGAAACTTGACGACGCGATGGCGGTGGTGACCGCGCTCGCCGGCGGCCCCGTGCGAGAGCCTGACCCGAAAGCGCTCGACGAGATTTACCAGTCACTGCCGAAGGTGAAGTGTGTCGGCGAATGCTGGTCCTCGTGCGGTGGGCATATTCAGTTGAGCCCGCTCGAAAAGGAACGCCTGCGCCGCACAGGCATCGAGTGGAAATCCGGGGGCCTTGTTCCGCTGCCTGACGGGACACACGCAGCAACCGTCTGTTCGGCTCTCGATCAAACGCGGCTCGTGTGCCGGGTCTATGAGGCCAGACCAATGATCTGTCGAATCTGGGGGGTCTTCGAGTCCATGGCTTGCCCCTGGGGCTGTCGCCCGACAGAGGGGTTGCTGGACGACGTCGAGGCCATGCGCCTGATGAATCTCGCGCTTTGGTACGGGGGCTCAGCGATGGGGATCGAGCCCTCACGCTGGGAGAAAATGGCCGCCATGCCGGGCTACCGCGAGGCGTTGAAGGCGCACCTCGCTCAGGGTCGCCCTACGCGTGATCCCGGCCAAATCCTCCAGGGGACGATCAGGCTTCGGCCGGGGCTTTAAGCGTCCCGGCACGGCGAAGGCCCCCATCTCCGTGGGAGAGGATGGGGGCCTTCACTGTGTCTGTATTACGCGGCTGGCGCCTGTGTAAGCGCCGCGCTTGTTTCTGCGGCGTCCTTGGCCTCGGACGCCTTCTCCCAGTTGCGGCACTTGATGATGTGGCAGTTGAGGCCGGCCTCGTCCAGGAACGGGAAGCCGCCGGTCTCGGCGCATACCTTGTGCTCGAAGCACCTCGCCGCGAACACGATCGTTTCTCCACCGAGCTGGCCGGTGTCTGGGAGTTCGTAGGCGACCTGCGGGCCGAGGAGGTTATGGCTGCTTCTTGCGTGGCTGCCTCGGTCCCGGAGTTTGACCCAATAGGGGTCCGGGCTGCCGGCGCGGTGTGGGAGGGGGCAGCGGACCTGTTCGACGTCTGGCTGCCATTCACCGTTTCGACGGCCACCCGTTTTTTGCTTGCTGGCGGGCTTGGCCTTGTTCTTCGCGGGCCCGGGGGGTTCGAGTGCAGCCGTTTCCTTGATGGCGAGCTGCACGGGCGCTTTGTCAGCGGCGTCGTCCTTGAGCGGGTGGGCCGATCGCATGAGGACTTCGATGACGTCGGGCTGGATCATCTGGATGAGTTCTTCCAGGCGCGGGAAGGCGAGATCCCAGACGAGGGCGCAGAAGCCGCAGAGGTCGATTTCCTTGCCGCTGGAGACCATGCGCTGCGCGTCGGCCATGACCTGATCAGCGTTGGGGAGGGCAGCGTGCCAGTCGCACAGGACAGCGGCGGTCTGGACAAGCTGGCGTGCCATTAAGAGCCTCCTACGCTGGACAGTACTTTCTTGGTGCGGCCTGCGGGTGCGAGGTGGATGCGGCGGCCGAGGATACGACGGTAGATGTTGTCGTTGGCCATTTCGCGTCGCACGCTGATGCCTGTGGTGGAGATGCCGTGCGGGCTCGTGAGGTTCTCGTTGCGCTCGCTGTAGGTGAAGCCGCTGCGGTCGTAGACGCGGTCTCCGACGACGCTGAAGGTGTAGTGGCGCTTGAGGCCGCAGCCGGCGTTTCCCCCGCAGACTTCGGTGACTTCGAAGCTGCTTGCCTTCTTGGGGTCTTCCCCTGCCTTCAGGGGTTTGCCGTTGGCTCGGTAGCCCGTCCAGTCGTGTGGTTGCCAGTTGTGCTGGGCGGCGGCGCACCTGCGGAGCTTGGTGGGGATGCCGTCCATGTAGGCGTACACGTCTTCTTCGGTGGGCGGCATGAACTCGTCTTCCACGTTTACTCCCTGCCGAGATCCCTATTGCGTGGATCACAAAATAGCTGGGATGTGGCCGTGGCTGGAACGTGCCTGCCCGATTGCTTTCATCGACACTCGAATGGGTGAATGTTGTTTAGGCGGGTGATGGAGCATGCGCGCAAGCGGTTTTCAGCATGCTCCACACATCCGCCACACTTCACTCACCCATGCTGTGCAGCTTGAACGCGTAGTCGCCGAACGGGGTGCTGCTGAAGCCGTGGGGGCTGTCGGGGTCGACCTGGATCATCTCCAGGTTTTCCAGCTTGGCCGCTGAGGTTTTCAGTCCGCTGACCTTGCCGCCCTTGTCGAGGTTGAGGTGGCCGGCGAGCTTGCCGAGGATCTTGACGTTGAACGGGGTGAGCATCTCGATCCGCTGGACCAGGGTCATGTCCTCGACCTTGTGCTCACCGGAGGTACGCCGCTTCCAGTACGCGTCGTCGGCCGCTCGCTCGCTGCGCCGGGCCAGCGGTGCGTAGTGCTTCTTGGCCTCGGCCTCGTCCAGGTCCGCGAGCGTCTCGCCGGCCCCGGGCTGAGCCTCGGCTTCGGGCTGGACCTCGCGGGTGGGCGTGGCATCGGCGGCGGGCTGCTCCTTCAGCTCCGCGAGCAGCTCGTTGAGCGGGCCGTCGTCGTCGAACTTGCTCGCGGCGTACGCCTCCTTGATGCGGCTGGAGAGCCGACCGCGTCCGCCGGCCTCCAGGAGGCCCTTGTTCACGGCCCAGGCACGGACGGCGGCGGGGTCCTGGCCGCCCTGGTGTCGGCTGAGGGTGGCTCCGTCACCGGCGGGCTGGGTCATGGGCCGCGCGGTCCGCTTGCGGCTCTTGGAGACGACGCGGCCCGCCTGCTTGAACTCCTTGAGGCGGGCGCGGAGTCGGTGGGCGTTTTCGTTGCTGAGGTCGATCTCGTAGTCGACACCGTCGAGACTGAACGGCACGGTCTCGTCGGCGAGCGTCTCGCCATCGTTTGCCAGGTCATCGAGCAGGAGGACGATCCTCTTCGTGGCCACGGTTCTTCCCTTCGGTGTGAATGCGAGAGGCCCCGCTTTGACGGGGCCGTTGGGGGCATGCCAAAGCCCGCCGAGTGGGGGGTTCGGCGGGCTTTGAGCGTGTGGTGCGTATTTGGTCAGGCTTCGGGGCTGATGCCGTGCACCTCGAACCAGATGCGACCTACGGAAGTGATCTCGTAGGTGTTCTCCTCCATCAGTCTGAACAGGCCCCGGTCGATGAGGGCTTCGCAGGAGGTGGCGTCTTGAGACTTGCCGTCTGAGATGTAGAGGCCGTCCTTGTCGGCGAACGCCGAGCGCAGGCGGTTGAGTTGGGCCTTGCTGAGGGTGCGGACCTGCCTGGCCTTGAGGCGGTCACGTTCGTCAGCGGTCACGACTTTCGGTGCTGCCGCCTCGGCAGAGGCTTCCTCTGCTGCCTTGGCTGCTGCCTCGGCTTCCTCGGGGTCGATGTTCTCCTTGGCCAGGAGTTGATTGAGGGGTTCGCGGTCGTTCCTCTTGGTGAAGGCTTCGTACGCCTCACGGATGTTGCTGGCGACGCGGCCTCGCTCGTTGACCGGCACACCGTACTTCTGGGCCCAGGCGCGGACCTTCGCGGAGTCGTCCTGGCTGAAGGAGACGCGGCCTGCTGTGGTGACGGTCAGGCCCTTGGCTCGTAGGTTGTTCGTCCCTGCTCGGCGGCCCCCCCTGATGAACGGGTCGAGGGTTGCCCGCATCTTGTTGGCGTTGCCTTCGCTCAGGTCGATCTCGTACGCCTTGCCATCGAGGGCGAAGGTGACGGTCTCCTTGGCTTCACTGCCGTCGAGATCGTCTGTGAGGTATACGACGGTGCGCTGCGCCATGGCTGTTCCTCCATGCGATTTAACGTGGTCGCCAGAACTGTAGCGGGGCCAGGCGTGTGAAGCCCCCAAAGCGGGGTAGCCGAAGTTGTTTTGCCAGCCGATTGGGTGGACGCATTTCTGCCAACCGGTTGCGAGTTTCGCTACTCCGCCGGGCGCATACGCGGGGCGCATGGAGGGCGCATGCCTCTGGACGAGTCCCTTGCATTGATGGCGAGTTGGGGCCTTGCTTTCGGCCGTCCAGGCACTGCGGGGCGGGGGGCGCTGCCTGGCTCGTTCGGTACGCCGTTCGTGTGACGGGGCTGTTAACTCGCCGTGCCGCCGTTGGGGGGTACGTAGAGGGCTCGTCCGCCGATGGTCAGGGTTTCGTGAAATTGCAGCGGTGCGGGGCTGGCGCTTTCCTGCTGCGGTACTCCGAAGAGGGCACGGTCCATCGCAGGTTCGCAGACGGCATCGGAGGCATCCTCGGCCTTCCCCATGTCGTCGAAGAGCAGGCCGCCGGCGTCGACCACCTCGCCGAGCTGCTGGTGGGTGGTGAGGCCGGCCGGCTCCACGGCGTTCGCGAAGGCGGGGTCCTGGTGGGCGGCGTACTTGGAGTGCTGGACCAGCGTCCAGCGGGGCCTCTTGAGCTGGCTCATGCGTTGTTCTCCTTCTGCTCTTTGCGGCGGTTCCACTCGGCGAGTACGTTGCGGCCCTTCTCGGTGAGCCCCGTGATCGCCCAGGCGCCCTCGCGGGCATCGTCGTACGGCTCGCACCAGTTGACCGTCCACAGCTCGGCCTCGTCGAAGGCCCGGACCTCGTGGACCTTCCAGCTCCCGACGGCATGCTTGAAGCGTCCGACCGGCTTTCCGGGTTTGGCATTTTCGGCCACGTACTGAAGGCGCTTGATGCCGCTCACGTAGAACTGGTGCTTCGCGCCGTTCTCATCCGTGTAGACCATACGGGCGCGGGACTCAGGCAAATTCGCACTCCATTTCTATATTCACCGATGACCTGGTCGCCCGGCGGGCGGTGTACTTTCGGCTGGCAAACACTCCAGCCCACCCTCTCTCGGGGTCACCCGTTCGAGTGATGGGCTGGCGAAACCGTCAGCCGGCGGCCTTCTCGTCGGCACGCGGTGGAAGCAGACCCGCCTTACGGAAAAGCGCCACATCCGCATCCCGCTTCGCGCGCTGCTCCACCGTGCCGGTACGGAACTGCCGCGAGCGCTTCTCCGCCAGCTCACGGAAAAGCGCTTCGGCCTCGTCCCAGTTCTTTTCGGAGGCTTCCTCCGGATGTGCTTCACGCATCTGCGAGACGAGCCCGAAGGCACGCACCAGACGCTCGCCCTCGGGAGTGGGGTCCGAGGGGAAGTGATGCACCGCCCCCCACGGGTTCGCGGCCAACTCCGCCGAGCTGACGATCTTGACCTTCATCCGGTCCTCCGGTTGCTGTTGCGTCCTTGCCCCGGCGAACCTACGCGACCCAGAACAGACGCGGGAACATGCGGCGGGCCATCTCCTGGTGCTCGGCGCAGAAGGCTTCCTCCTCGCCGTGCTCCTTCGTGCAGTACACGGCCTCCGCGCCCGGCAGCCCGGTCAGGCCCTGGTCGTGCAGCTCCATCACCCAGCCGCAGGTGTCACTCGTGGCGCGCTCCCACAGCCGCTCGAACTCCTCGGCCGTCATCTCCTCGGCGCGGTAGCCGGAGCGGTCGTTGATGATCCCGATGCCGGGGACGTCCTCATAGTCGACGTACTCCGGGGCGGAGTTGGCCGTCCCTTCGCCGTGGTAGCCGTCCTCGCGCCACAGCATCTGCCCGTCGGAGAGCATCTCGACCCGGCGCTTCTCGGCGCGGTACTGGTCGTCGATCTCCTGGTAGATCATGAAGGGCGTGTCCAGGCGCAGGCGGTGGCAGCGGATGCGGCGGTAGGAGACACGCGGCACGCCGGTCACGCTGGCCTTCAGGTTCCGCATGTGCTCGTCGAAGTCCTCCGGCGAGCGGAAGCCGAACTCGACCCTCTGGCCCAGGTGGTGGCGGATGAAGCCCTCGTCGATGTCCGCGACCAGCAGCGGGGTGCCGTCCGCGTGAGTCAGCATGTGCTGGCCGGCGTCCTCGTAGATCTGGAAGAACGCCTTGGCCCGGCGCAGGCACTCGGCCGCGTTGTCCTCGGTGTACTCGATGATGCCGAGGTGTACGGCGATGGCGTAGAAGGCGAGCGGGTAGCGGGTGTCCTTCTCGGTGTAGAAGGACATCTCGATGACCTGGCGGTCGTCGGGGTTCTCGGGCGTGGTGTCCATACGGGGCATCCTTCCATCGGGCTGTGACATCGGGAGTGGGTACGACGAAGGCCCGGCCGCTCAGCGAATGGGAGTCGCGAAGCGGCCGGGCCTGAAGGTGATCATACGGACAGCGGCGCCCTGCGCTCCGCCGGCGGCTGCTGGTGCTTCGGATCGTCCGTGGCGATCAGGGTGCCGTGCGCGCGGTCCAGCTCGATGCGCATGGTGCCGGGGATGTGCGGGTCCGCCTGCTTGATCTCGTGGCCGGAGGTGTCCTCGCGCGGGGTGAGCGCGGCGTAGGCGGCGGCGAGCGTGGGGGCCTGGACGACCACGGACACCGAGGCGGGGAAGGTCAGGGTGTAGGAGTTCTGGCGCGGCGGCGTCGGCCGCTTGTGGTACGCGGCCATCCTCTCCTCGTAGTCGACCATGGCGTCCACGTAGCGCTGGACCTGGTCGGCTGCCTCCGGGTTGCTCAGCCGGAGGTCCGCCACGGTGATCCACTCGCCGGGGCGGTGCTCTGATTCCTTGTGCACCTGGTAGATCGTTTCGGCGTCGGCCTCCGCCTTCTTCGCCTTCTCGATCTCGCCGAGGATGTATTCGCGGCTGGTCGCTCCGAGGGAGACGCACCAGGCGACCATGTGCCGGTAGCCGTGGTGCTGGTGGGGGTTGGTGATGTGGACGATTGCGCCGCCGTACGGCGGCTGGAACTTGGGAGCGGAGTCCTTCTGGTCCTTGTCGCTCACGAGGATGCCTCCTGGTTGTTGGGATAGGTGGTGGTGAGGGAGTGGACGGTGTCGAGAGCGGCGCCCTCGTCGGGCCTGCCGACTTCGATGCGGGTGATGCGCCGGCCGTCGTACCTGGCTCCGAGGAAGAGCGGCGCGAGGTCGGCTATGGCGTCGCGGTCCGTGAGGATCTTGCCGACGTAGAAGCGGCCGTTTTCGACCCCGGGCGTCATGTCGGTGTCGCTGCCCTTGAGGTCGGCGTACACGTACAGGAACCGCCGCATCAGCCCGCCGCCTTCGCGGACTCGGTGAGCGGGGCGAACAGCAGCAGGGCGGCCTCGCTGATCAGGTCGTCGTAGACGTCGGACAGACCCCATTCCCACTCGCCGAGCGCCTTGTCGTAGTCGTACTGGTTGAGCGCGTTGCCGTCGTCGTCCGTCAGCTCCTCGCGCTGCTCGTCCCAGGAGCGCTGGTAGGCCAGGGCGCGGGCGAGCGCCGGCCGCATCGACGTGCCGGGGACACGCTGGTAGAGGGTGGAGATCACCGGGAATTCGAGAGGGTCGGCTTCGTCGGTGCGGTAGATGTGGGCGACGCCGTTCTCGATGTCGGTGATCAGGCCGGTGGCGGTCCGGGCGCCGGAGGTCACGTTCACCATGGCGCCGACCAGCTTCGGCAACTGCTCCTCGTCCAGGTCGGTCAGCCACCCGGTTGCGGGCGGTACGTTGATCTGCGCGGCGGCGGTAGAGAGCGCGGTCACGGGAAATCCCTTCTCGGGGTGTGGGAATGGCGGGTGCTCGGCAAAGACCGCCACGCCCCCGAGGGGGCGGACGGAAGCGGCCGAGAGGTCATGCTTCGGGTTGGTGCAGCCGGGGTCGGCCTTCGTGGATCTCCAGCGCGACGCCGACGTTGAAGCCCCGGGCCAGGCCGAAGGGCTCGCGCATGCGCTTTTGGCACTCGGTGCTCTGGGTCTCGCGGTGGGGGTCGTACCAGCCCTGCCTTGTCAGCAGCTCGATGACCTTCTCGGTCACGTCTTCGCGGGCGGTGTTCAGGTCGACGACCTTGCCCCGGGTGGTGTGCCGACCCGAGGAAATACCGACGAACGTGCTGTCCGTGCCGATGCTGAGGATTTCCCCGGCGTCGGTCCACGAGTAGGCGGTGTCGGACTTGCGGTACATCTCGTCAGACGCGGGAACGACGAATTTCATGGCGCGGGTCCTTTCGGGCCGAGGTCAGCGAAGGACGGTGGTCATGGAGTCGTCGTGGTCCAGCTCCGGCTCACCGACGAAGATTGCGGAGGGGCGAAGCAGGGGGTCGGTGTCGTTGAAGCCGAACCACCAGTCCCGCTCGATCGCCGTCTCGTAGAGTGCCTCGACGCTCGGGCCGAAGTGCTTCTGGAGCTTGTCGGCGGCGGCCTGGAGCGCTTGATCACGGCTGGTCGCCGGGACGGTGATCACGACGGGCAGCATGTCCGGGGAGATGGTGCAGCCCTCGTCGTCGGTGACGGTCTGCCAGTCGGCGACGATCGTGCGGAGCCTGGCCTGCTTCTGGGCCTCGACGTGGGGCTCGCACTCGCTACAGGCCGTGGGCGACTCGCCGTCCTCGGGCAGTCCGTCGGGGAAATCATCGGGGTCGGCCTCGACGACGTACTCGCGGCAGCGGGGGCACTTCAGACATCCCTCGTGGACGATCGCCATGGTGGGCTCCTTATATGACTGGTCGGCGACGCTGGCACTCATTGCTCAACGAGCGCCACGGAAATTGGTCAGGTCACCCATTCGAGTGACGGAATTGTTTATTCGCTGGGCTGCTTGAGGTTCACTGCGCGCAGCGAGTGCCGGTCGGCGTCTTCGGCCTTGACCGGGGCCCACCAGCCGCCGCCGGTGTACGCCTCGTCACGCACCCACAGGAGCACCTTTTCCGGCGTGACATCGTCGACGGTGCCGACCAGCGTGCGCGGGATACGCGTCTCGCGGCCCTCGATGTCCAGGAACCACTCGAACCGGCGCTTGGACCCGACCTTCAGGTTCTTGAAGGGGTTGTCGATGCAGGCCGCGTGCCGGAATTCGGTGCCGAGCCAGGGGACGACGTTGAGGAAGTCGTTGTCGTACCGGCGCAGCGATGCGGTCTTGGCTTCGGGGTCCAGGGCAACGAGCTGTCCGCCGACCGTGTCTCCCTCGCGGCTGAACGGGATCGCGACCAGGTGCTTGCCGATGTAGTCGGCCAGTTCCTCGGCAGACTCGGGGCTCCTGATCGTCGCGTCGACAACCCAGGTCTTGTCGTCGTTATTTTCGGTGTTCGTCATCGAATAGCTCCTCGCTACGTGGGCAGAAAAATGGGACCGGCCCCGCACCGGAATCGCGGGAGCCAGCTTTCAGTGAACCCGCATAAGGCGGATTACGGCGTCGGCCATTCGAGGGGGCCGGTGGTCGTTCAGGCCGCGAGGATTTGTGGTGCGTGCTGGATTCTTGCTAGCTCGAATCGGTGCACCTGGGGGTACCGCTCCGCTAGGTAACGAAGCAGGTACGGCAGCCAGTTGATGCCCAGCAGGGCGCCCCACACAGCCGCTGAGACGAGCGGGGAGAAAATGTCGCCGAGCTGCTGGCATTGCGAGGAACGTGACCCGACCACGGGGTAGTCGGCGGGCAGACCGACCAGCAGGCACACCTCTTGGATGGTGAAGCGGTGCTCGGAGTCGGCCGCGTCGTACCAGCCACGGATCTTCGACGTGACGCCCGGCATGACGCGGCCCAGCTTGAACTCGTTGCCGCCGCTGGTCTTTCGGACACCACGAGTGTTGATCCAGGTCTCGGGGTCCCAGCCGATTGCGTCCGACGCCCACGTGGTGACGCCGGGCGCCTTGACCGGCTCCAGCTCGTGGTCGCGAGACCCCACCATGATCGCCCTGCGCCTGGCCGACGGGCTTCCGAAGTCACCCGCGTCCAAGACGTCCCAGCGGACATCGAGCCACCCGTCCACCGTCAGCTCCATGCCGATGGCGAACCGGATCTCCTCCGGCAGCGTCCACGCCTGCTCGATCAGCACACCTTCCAGAGGAGCACCGGAGCGCAGCAGCCCCACGGAGACCAGGACCGGCGCCAGCATCAGGCCGGCCGTCTTGCCCCCCATGCCGTCCTCCTCCAGCCACCCCCACATTTCCTCGACGGGAATGCCGGAGTCCCGGCCGAATACGGCGGTGGTGACATCGCCATGCGCGCCTCCCGCACGCCAGACGTTCCCGAACGCCTCCGCCACGTCCGTCATGACGTTGCACAGGATGTTGATGTTCTCCGGCTTGAGTCCCTCGCGCTTACCGGCCTGGGAGTAGTCGGGGCACGGCATCGTGTAGACCGCGTACGAGGTCTCCCTGAGCGCCAGGTGGCGCGGGTCGACGTCCTGCGCTCGCATGTGGATCGCGTTGCACCCGGCGGCCCGTGCCGTCGTGGTGGCGTCCTTGGATGTGTCGACGCAGACCATGTCCAGCTCGATGCCCAGCACCAGCCGCAGGCCGGCGCAGCCCCCGCCGCAGCCGCCGCACACGTTGATCACACGCTTGGGCTCACCCGGCTTGCGGGGGTACAGCCAGCGGACCGGCCACGGTCCGGCGATTTCCTGTCGCTGTTCCTCGGTGAGGCTGTCGAGGTAGGCCACCAGGGCTTCACCCGTCAGTTCCAGGCCCTGCGGCTCGGGCTCTGGCGCGTTGGGGTCGTGGCACTCACACGGGCCGTCGCATTCCTTGCACCAGTTCTCCAAGCCGGCCACCCCCCCTTTTTTTGGGCATGAAAAAAGGCGACCCACCCTTTCGGATGAGCCGCCCGCGAAATTTCTGTGGCGTCCCGGACTTACTCCCCCCGGATCACCACTTGTTCGTGTCGAAGTAGTGGAGCGTACCGCCCGGCTGTGAAGGGCTGAACACCCGAGACTCCGGAATGGCGTACGTCCTGGCGAACGACTCCAGGTCGGGGACCGTCCCGACCGGGAAGCCGGGCCACTGCTCCTCGATGTAGTCGGTGGCGACCTTCTTCAGATCGTCCTCCGACTCACCGTCGTAGGAGTTCAGCACTGTCTCCAGGTACTCCGGAACCCACTCCGTCGTCTTCTGGCTCAGCACCTGAATCGCGGCGTACAGGATTCCCTCGTCCTGGCCGACCTTGTCGTGCGTGTAGAAGCTGGCCACCACGGCGGCCAGTTCTCCGCCGTTCTCACGGGCGTCGATCTCGTCGAACCCGTTCTCCTCGGCGGCCCCGTAGGCGTCCTGCCAGTCCCTGGCGCTGAAGTTCATGCCGTCCAGCACACTGATCACGCCGTCTCCCCCTTCTGCTTGTCCTCCTCGGCCACGGCCGCGTCGAGGGCAGCGTTCATCAGCCAGGCCGCGTTGACCGCAGCGACCTCGACGCCGTGCTGCTTGACCAGGATGTGTGCCTCCAGGATCGACCCGTACGGCTCCTTCCCGGCCTCCTTCTCCGGCCAGAAGCCATGCCCGGCCGCCCGGCCGTCGACC
This sequence comes from Streptomyces sp. NPDC057002, assembly GCF_042673825.1. Taxonomy (NCBI): domain Bacteria; kingdom Bacillati; phylum Actinomycetota; class Actinomycetes; order Kitasatosporales; family Streptomycetaceae; genus Streptomyces; species Streptomyces sp. NPDC057002. Next base: position 677,011 of record NZ_JBHURZ010000003.1, on the reverse strand, counting down.
CACTCGAAGGTCACGCCATCCTCGTCGGCATCGTGCGCACCGACCGGGACACCGGCCCGGGACAGGGCGAGCAGCTCGGCCAGGCTGCGGATCTTGACGAACTCCGGCGGGGCAGGGACGACGTACACCTCCGTGCCGGTCTTCACGCGGTCGACGAGCTTGCCGTCCTCGCCCTTGAGCAGCAGCACACCCTTGGCGTCGGTGGCCTGCTCGACGGTCACCCGGACCGGGTTCTTCAGCGGGGCCTTGCGGGTGCCCCGGCCGCCGAACAGCACGACGCCCGAGCGGCCGGCCCGCTCCTCCCGCTGGGCCAGGCCCAGGGCATCAGACGCCTTTACGGTTTCCATCAGTCGAACTCCTCATCCTCATCGGGGTCAATCAGGCCGAACCACGGGTCGTTGGGGTCGCCGAGGGTCACCAACTCCTCGTCGCCGAAATAGGCAGCCGGATTACTCAGCTCGTAGTCGCCGTCGAACCACGGCTCCTCGTCGCCCAGGTAGCGCGGGGACCACACCACCGTGCGGTCATCGCGGGTGTAGTGGATTTTCGCCTGCCGCTGGATTCCGTCCTCGTCGGTCCAGGTGTGTATCCACGGCTTGCGCCGTACAGCAGTCGCCATCACTTCTCCGGGATCTCCGGGTCGGCGTCGAAGACGTACACCGGGCCGATCCGGTCCTCGTCCAGTCCCTCCGGCTTGAGGAACACGAAGTCGGACATGTTCGGGCTGTCGGCGTAGCCCTCCCAGTCGACCCAGTCGTTCAGCTCGTCGAGCGTCTTGGCGTCCCAGGCGCCGCCCTCGTAGTCCCGCATGTGCTGCTTGGCGAACTCGCCCGGACTGTCCCACTGCTGCTTGTAGTTGAGCTTGATGAACTCGACCAGGTCCGAGATGTGCACCGCTCCGACGTTCTGCTCGTCCATCAGCTTCGCGGCCATGCGGACGACGTCCTCGCCGTGCTCCTCGATGGCCTCGTACACCTTGTCGCCGTTCTCCTGGAAGGCGACCATGGCGACGTAGTCGATGCCGTCCTCCTCGTCCCTCTGCGGCCAGGCACCCTCCTCCACCTCCTCGTAGGCGTCGAAGGCGGGCAGGCAACCGATCGGCACGCCGCTGCCGTCCACGATGTCCGGGCCGAGCGTGTAGTCGCCGCCGGTCACCCAGTCGACCAGCTTCAACAGTTCCTGCGCGCTCAGCTTCTGCCTGACGTCCATGCTTTTCCCCTCGAATTGGTGCCGAATATGAAAAGAGCGCCCCGCGCCGGAATCGAACCGGCTGCATTCTCCTGACGGGGCACCGAGCCCTACAGCTCGACGTCGATCTTCTGCGGCCGGCGGTGAGTGATCAGGAAACGGCCGGCCCACTGCCAGCTCGCGAACCCGCCCACGAAGCCGTCCTCCTCACGCAGGCCCATCGCGCCGAAGGTGCCGTCCTCCTCCTGCGTGACGTAGCCGTAGCGCTCATCCCGCAGGAAGTGACGGACCTCGAATCCGTAGCGGCCGTCGTTGTTCGGCTCGACCGAGGTGAAGCGCCACTTGATCCCGTGGAACTCCACCACCTCGTTGAGCGGCGGCGTTGCGGCTGCGTCCTCGTGCGGCTCGAACCCGGCCACGAGCTTGTCGTAGAACTTGTCGCCGGTGTACGCCTTCAGCACCGCCCACATGCCGGTCTCCGGCTTGTCGGCGATGCCGATTGACATGGTGCCGAGGCGGACGTCCACCCGGCCGTCGTCGCGGTTGGCGAGGTAGCCGATGCCGGTACCGGCACCGCGCGTGTTCAGGTCGACCAGGTAGCCCTCGTCCTTCAGCGGCTGGAGCGAGACCAGCACGCCAGGCACGGGGATCAGGTCAGGATTCATGGAGCTTGACCCCTTGATCAACGCGTCCACTCCGTCTCATGCAGGTAGGCGTAGAACTTCCCGCCGAGGAAGTCGCGGAGCTGCTCGGTGTTCGCCTGCATGACCCGCCACTGACGGGAGCGCGCCTCCAGCTCCTCCCGCCCGAGGGTCATGCCAGCCTCCAGGTAGTCGGCCATCCACTCGTCGAACCGGCCGTCGGAGTTCTCGACGTTCACCGCGTCCTTGCAGAGCATCTGGACGACGTCCTCGATGTCCGGGTGCTTCTCGCTCCCCTGGTCGGCGACCGAGCCACCGAAGATCACACCGGACATGGTGCGCACGGTCTGGCCGGTGTTGATCCAGAACTGGTCCGAGTCGTCGTCGGGGAAGCCCAGCGTGCACGACCACAGGTCGGAGTACTTCCCGTCCTCGGCCCGCAGCCGCCCGATGTTCTGGACGATCATGTGGATGCCGTCCTCGACCACGCGCTCGTCGATCGTCTGGACGTTGCTCATGCGTTGCTCTCCTTGTTGACGGTGGGCGGCTGCCACTCGAATACGCCGGGGGACAGGTACGTCTCTACCAGTTCACCGGCCTTGATCCGCTCGATTTCTGCGGCCTCCTCCGGCGTGAACTCCCGCATGTGCCAGCTCGTGTCGGGCAGGCCGTTCATGCCGCCGGTACGCCCGAGCCGTATGTCGCGTTCGTTCGCCGCGTCGACCTCGGCGGCCGGCCGGATCTGCTTCTCCAGGCACGGGGCGCAGTGCGCGCCCATGCGCATGGTCTTGCCTTCGAAGGTCGTGTGGTCCATGACGTGGGTCGGTTCGCTGTCGCAGAGCGAGCCGGAGCACGTCACCATCGCGCCCGAGCTGACGTAGTTCGGGCCGGAACCGGTGGCGAGGCCGCCGGGGGTTTTGACGCGGTTTTGCATTGCGGGCCTCCTGGGCACTGATCCGCGATGGGTGTCTGAGAGAAACGGGCCAGTATGTCAGATGGCGGCGGAGCCCTGCGGCTGCACGTCTCGGCGGTACTTCTTGAAGCCCAGATCCTTCAGCCGGGACTCCAGCGACCTGAACGTCTCCCACAGCTCCTCGGCGGTCTCATCCGCCAGGTTCTCGGGGTCCTGCTTGACCGACAGCGCCAGCTCCCGAAGCGACTGGACATCGCCGACAGTGAGGAGCCGGTCGCCGTCGCGGATGATCAGCGAGTCCGGCGGGCCGACCGTCAGCTTGAATGACTCGGCGATCTGCCGGGCGTACCAGGCGCGGGCCTTCTGGCCGTCGTCGAAGTATTCGCCCAGGCTGCGCCCGTGGTAGCCGATCACGTAGCGCTCGGCCGCGTTCTGGTCGTAGCCCAGGAGGAGAACGTCTCCGTCCGGGGTCAGGAACGTCTCCTGGACGCGGTAGGAGCCGTACTGGCGGACGACCTCGAACTTCTGCGTCTGGGTGTTGAAGTACTCGTTCGCCTCGGCCTCACGGCGGGCCACGTCGACCAGCTCGTACTTCGTCATGCGGTGATCTCCCTGACTCTCTTCAGATGCTCGACCCACACCAGGAGGCGGCGGGACGGATCGGTGGTGGATTGGCAGATGATGAAGCCCGTATTGGCGCCTATGGAGCCGTATTCCTGGTCGACCTGGTCGTAGTTGCTCACCGACCAGATTCCTCCGTCGAAATGGACCAGGTCACCGGGATCGATGCCGAAATACGGCGTCCAGTGGTCGGCCGCGTAGTACGCCAGCCACTCCTCGCGGATCTCGGCCGGCCGCTGGTAAACACCCTCGTGCCCGGGGCCGGCCAGCCGGTTCGGGCACTCCGTGATGACCTCGCCGGCCGCGTCGATGATGTCGATGACGTACACCTGGAGGCGACCCGCGCGCATTTCTGCTGCGTCCTTGTCATCCCACCAGTCACTGTCCCTCGGGTACGCGTCGGGCTCGTCGTCGAACTGAACCCGGACCCTGATCCTAGGCTCCACCACTGACAGCGCGGCCCCGTTCCTGGCGAGGTACGGGCGCAGACGCCTGACCGCGTTCGTGCGCATGTAGCTGTTGCCGCACTCCTCGCACACCGGGTCGTGCACCCGGCGCACGTTGTCCGCAATCGCGGTCTCGTCGTTGTACTCCAGAACATGGGTCGCCAGGGCGTCACACCCGCCCGTCGAGCACTTCTTACGCAGCGGCGCACGCACGCGACTGCTCCTCCTTCCACTGCTGGTACAGCTCGGCGGCCGGGGCGGGCACGAGCCAGGGGAAGGTGTCGGCGAAGTCCCGGGCCTCGTCGGCGGGCGCCTTCTCCCAGACCTCCCGGGGATCAGCGCCCGGCCCGGTGATCAGCGTCGGGTCCGCGCGCAGCGCCAGAATCGTGCTCTTCAGGTTGCGCTGGTAGAACAGCGCTTCATCCGCGAGCCCGGTCCGCTGCTGGGGCGTGTTGCAGTTGTCGCAGAACCGCTTCTTCCGGCCGGATGCCTTGTGGATCACCATCACCGTGGCGGGCGGCGGGTAGGGCCCGTGCATGCCGATGCAGTGGTAGACCCCGTAGTTGTGCTGGGGTCCGCCCTTGTGGACCTGGGACCACTCGGTGACGATCTCGAAGTCGTTGATCTCTTCGACCAGTTCGGCCAGAGGCACGACGTGGCTGCGGGTGTGCTCCGGGTGCAGGAAAGCCGAGTGCGGGTTGGTGACGTTGCGCCGGTAGTGGTTCCCGTTGGCCTTGCGGAAGTTCTCGATCGGGCCGTAGTGGTGCTCGGTGAATCCGTCCTCGGTCTGCACCGTGACGCGGACCCAGTCGCCGACCATGAAGCGCTTGTAGTGCTTCTCGACGGCCGCCTTCCACGTCTCCTCGGACCCGTTGCCGTTGATCCAGGCGTCCCGAATGATCCCGTCGACGTCGTACCGCTCCGGGTCACGCTTCTCCCAGCCCAGCTCTTCCCGGGCCTGCTCGCGCATTTCGCGCGTGATTCCAGCCACCGTTTCCCTCCCTGCTTCCTAAAATTGAATTCCGAAGTGCCCGACGCTATTTCGCGTCCGGCTTGGTGAATTCCGGCGCGTCGCCCTCGGGCCGGTATCCGCCGCCGACTACGTCCGTCCAGGAGATGCCGCGCCGACTTCGGGCGATGTCGACGGTGAGGCGGTCCGGGTCGAAGGGCAGGCGCACGGTGCCGCGCACCCGCACCGTGTGACCGGAGCCGTTGATCTGGTCGAGTACGAGCAGCTCCGGGTCGGTCCACTGCACCGAGATTTCGGGTGCCGGATCGCTGAAGCGCACCTGGCACATGACCTCGTACGACGGCTTGATCTCGCCCTGCCACAGAATGTGCAGGTCGCCGCCGTAGCTGGCGTGTGCGACCAGCTCCCGCAGTGCCTCGCAGTTGTCGTCGAAGTCGAGGCCGGCCGCCGCCCCGAGAGTTCGTGCTGCGTCCTCGGTCTGCTGGTCGGAGTACCGCCACGGGTCCGCCCCAGCCTCGGCGTCGAGCCGGTAGCGGAACAGCATCGGGCCGGTCTCGCGCATCAGGTCACCGAGGGGGTCGGACTGGTCGCGTTCTCCGATCGCTTCGCGCACCTGGGCCAGCACGTCGTGTTCGGCCAACCAATCGCGGGCGTCTTTGTCCAGCAGGTTGTCCAGGACGGCGTTCTCACCGTGCCATTTGTTCTCCGACTCCCATTCGGAGTCCAGCACTTCCTCCTCACCGGCGAACAGTTTCTGGACCTGCTGGTCGGACAGCCGATCACCACGGTCGATGTAGACCAGGTCGTATTTCTCGTCGAGGCGAGACACCACCAGATCGGCCGCTGCCTGCGCCAGATCAGCCATCGAAATTTCAGCCATGCCTTTTCCCTTCAGCGACTTACATTTGTGCCCGGCGCGGGAATTGAACCCGCCGAATGCCGCATAGGGGAGGACGGCTTTCGCTGCTCGTCGACCGGGCCGGTTCTCATGCGGTGGTCCGGGCCTCCCGGAACTTGATCTGTCCCTTGACCTGGACCGGATGCGAGTGCTTGATGTCGGCCGGCACATCGGCTCCGCAGATCACGCACACGAACACGTGCTTCTCCCACGGCTGGCAGCAGTAGAAGCACGGGTCACCGTCGTACTCGGGCGTCGGCATGAGTCCGAGGCCCGGCTGACCGGAGAGGTGGACGGTGGCGTAGTCGTGCGGGAACATCGCGGCGGCCTGGCGGACGTTGTCCTCGTCGATGAACTCCTTGTGCGACAGCCCCCACTCGCGCAACTGCCCGGCGACGTCCCGGGCCAGGTCCTTCGGCAACTCGTACTCACCACAGACCCACCGGGTCAGTCCGGCCTCGGTCGGCGACTTCTCCCCGAGCTTCAGCCACATGCCACAACCGGTGCATCGCTCGTCCGAGATGGCATGCCGTACGCCGGGCTCACCGTCCGGAACCTCGGTCAGCTCGGTCTCGCACTGCTGGTCCGTGACCGGCTTGGGGAAGCTGCCGGAGTCGTAGGAGTGCTCGTCGTCGAAGTCGACGCCGATCTTCTCGGCCGCCTTGCGGATCGCGTCCTCGTGCGCCTTGCCTCGCTGCACGGTGATGCCGTTCGCACGCATCGCCTTGACCGTGCAGGACGGACACAGATTCTCGGCCTGGTAGCTGTAGCCGACAATTCCACCGGTCATTCGTTGTCCCCCTCTTCGATTCCGATGGCCCACAGCGTGAGCCGGTCCGCGTTCTTCTTGCCGAATTCCAGGGCCGCCTCCGGCCAGTCGGAAAGCGAATCGTCCTCGACCCGCGCGACCAGGTGACCGACGATCTCCGCCGCGACCTGCTGTGCCGTACGCGGCGAGCCGCACGAGTAGTCGTTGTTCGCCTCGACCACTTCGCCGTCCACACACAGCTCGTAGAACCACCAGCCCGTGTACGCCTCGCCCGGTTCACCACCTCCGCCGACCTGGGCAGAGATCACGACCGTCGGTTCCATCGACTCCCACTCGCACTCGCAGTCGTCGGCGCCAGGGGTCGGGCATTCCGGGCGGTGGTTCGTGGTCAGGAACATGCGCGGAATGGTGAATACGTTCCCCGGGTCGAATGCGTCCCGGTAATCCGCGATTGTTGCCATCAGGCCGACACCTTCTCGGCGTTGTAGGTGTAGGGCTTGCCCGTGTCCGAGTCGGTGTAGATACCGGCCTCACCCCACGTGATGGGGAAGGAGTACGGCTCGCCGTCCTTGAGAAGCTGGGCGCCGCGCTCGCGGACCTCGACCTCCATGACCCTGTCGGCGACCTGCATGTGCGCGCACACCTCGGACCACGGCAGGGTCACGAAAATGCGGTCGCCGATTTCCAGGTCCATTCGCTGCTGTTCCACTATTCCTCCCTGATAGCTGCTGACAGTCGACAGCCCGGGACGCAGCGTTTCTGCTGCGTCCTGGACTGCCGTTAGCTCAGAAGCTGATTGATGTGCGGGTGCCGTCGCTGTGCACCACGAATGCCTCACGGAATACGGCGCCCAGATACTCACGAACCATCACTCGATATCTGGGCTCACCATTACGCATGCGCGCTTTGATATGGCGCACGCAGTATTCGGCGACCGGATCGGATTCCTTGCCGTCTCGACGCGGCTTGAGTTCTACGTACCGGTCGGCGGTATCGACCCATGCAGCCGGTTGGCCATCGGCCGGGGGCACGTAGCGCTGGAGCATGAAGAACCACAGCAGCCCCGCCGGCCTACCTGTCGATACCGGCCGGCTCACGGGTGATGACGCAGATCTTGTCGTAGCAGAGCGCGTCACGCTCGCCGTCCTGGAACAGGAGGGCGTACCCGGTCACCGGGGAATTCGTGACGACTCGCTTCAGCCGCTTGAACGCGAAGTTGTACATGTGCGCGGGCTGGATGATGCCGCGTGTGGGCATGTCCTGACGGCGCCAGTAGGCCCGGACTACCAGCTTCCCGTGCAGGTTGTGGTCGTAGTACGCCTTGGCGATGTCGTCGAAGTACTCGTACGTCCAGCCCTCGGCCGTGCCTCGCGCTTCGATCTCCGCGTACTGCCTGCGCACCCGGTTGTAGTGCCGGTCGTCGCTGCAAGTCCGGCAGCAGCTCTCCCCCGACTCGTGGTCGGTGTAGACGGGAAGTTCCCCGATGTGGGCCAGCTCTGCCGGGGTGTGCCCGCAGTCAAGTCGCTGCGTGAGGTCGACCTTCATTTACTCCCCCTTGCCGGATTCCGTGGTAGCGCGCGGGTCGGCCTCACCCTTGGGGTGGACCGTCGACATGCGGTGGCCGTCGAGCAGGGCGGTGGAGCCGTCGTCGTGCTGGACCTCGTACCAGCCGTTGAAGTGCTCACCGCCGGGGTCGATGGGCCCTTTGCGCTCGAACTGCGCCGGGGCGACCGCGCCCCACTTCCAGTCGTAGTAGTTGAAGACGCGGAGTCCGGCCGTGATCTCGACCCCGTCGATGGTGTGCGTCTTGTCGCTGCGGTCGATCACGCCGCGACCTCCTGTCCACAGTCCGCGTCGCACCGGTAGGTGCAGACGTGGTGCCGCTCGCCGGGCTCGTCGTCCTCGCCGTGGTTCTTGATCAGCGCCTGGACGTCCTCCTCATGGGCGCCGAATGCCCGTGCCAGGGCTGCCAGTGCTTCAACCTCGTCGCAGGTCAGGTAGCAGTCGTAGTAGGCGGGGAGGCCCCCCAGCACTTCCCAGCAGGTGTCGAAGAAGCCCCTGGCCACTGCCAGTTGCTGCTGAGTCCGCGCAGCTTCCTGCCGACGCCGCAGCGCCTTCACTCGCCGTGCTTGCATTGTTTTCTCCTTCCCCCATTCGATGGACGGACTTTTAATTCAGCATGGGCAGCAAAAAGGGAGCCGACCGGCACATACGCGCGCCGGGGCTCCCTTTCAGCCCGATGGTTCAGTTGTCGTACCGGGTTACTGCGGACGCTTCCCGTTCAGTTCGTCCGCGATCCGCTGCGCCGACTCCATGCGGATCAATCCGTCGTCGTCGTAGTCGGCATCGGTGAGCCGATCCGTCAGCTCGTCGGAAGTCATGATGACGCCGTACTGGACTCGGCTCGCGGCCAAGACTTCCTGCACGGCGCCATCGCTCATGTACAGGACATTGTCACCGTGCAAGTCGGCGAGTTCCTGAATGTGCCGGGCCTCGACTCCGTGGATTCGGTCGCCGACGTACATGGCCACGAGCCACTCGTCGCACCGGCGCTTGAATCCTTCGTAGTCGAGTTCCTCGCGCTTTCCGGTCGCGGGGTCGTAGATACTGAACGACTGGTCCCAGATGCGCCGGTCGTTTTCCAGCCGTCCGATTTCCACGTGGTTGGCACCGGGTGGCAGCTTGAAAATCAGGTCACGGGGAACTGTCACGTGCACTTCCATCGGCGCGACCAGGGCCGACGGGTCGACGTAGTCCCCGCTCATGCGCCCCACCCTGCGTTCCGGTAGTCGCCGCCGGACTCGTCGGCCCACTCCTGCACCTCACCGCGTACGAACGCCTCGGGGTCGTCGCCGACCTCCAGGCCCGTGGTGTTCAGCGAGTGCACGCAGTTCTGTGCGTTTCCGCCGTTGGCGTCCAGGTCAGCGTTCTGCCGGTCCGCGTACAGGTTGATGTACTCGCCACCGTGCCACACGCCGTACCAGTCGCCGCGCTCAATGTGCACCACGATCGGTTGCCCGAGCTTCACTGATCACCTCCCGAAATTGCTGGTGCGTCCTCGCCAGAGCGGCGAGCGTCCGCACGACCGATCACGCTACTCGCGCACAGCCACGGCCGGTCTCGGTGCCTCCCATGCACCGAGCCCGACCGGTAGCCATCTACGCGACCACGCTGTCCACGGTCTCCTGGACGATGGTCAGGTGGTGGGCCAGCTTCCCCTCGACCCGTTCGATCGCGCCCTCCCACCGGTCACCGGCCAGCGCGTCGGGCAGACGCTCGATCATGGCGAGCTGCTCCCGCAGCTCCGCCGCCTTGGCCAGGAGGGTGCCGTGCGCCCGCAGCCGGTCGAGGCCGCACTGGATCATGTGGATTGCGCTGTCCAGCAGCTCGCCCGAGTGCCCGTACTCCGTGGCCAGGTATTCGAGATCCCGTTGGACCGAACTGATCTCTCGGCCGGCCGCATCGTCATGCCGGTCCGCGACGCGGTGCTCAGCCGCGAACTCAACTCGCCTTACGCTCATGCTGCGTTGACTCCTTCCTTGTTGACGATTGCGGGGAGTACCGGCGAGGCCGTTTCGCCCATGCCGCCGCGCCACCATCCCGGGTGCAGCAGGTTCGGGCGCAGGATGGTCGCGGCCGGGGTTTCCTGCCGGTTGAAGAACACCGGCTTCGTCGCGCTGCTCGTGCACTCGGGCACGTTCTCCGGTGCGGTGCCGGGCGGGAAGTCGGTGGCGAAGATGACCCAGTTGGCGCGGATCATCGGCAGATCGTCGCCCGGGTCCTGGTGCAGAACGGGGATCGTTCTCATGACTTGCTCACCAGCCGAAGCGCGGGCGTGTCCGGGACAGCCGGGTTGAACGGGTGCTCGGCGATCTGCCGCCAGTCCAGGGCCGCGTTCCGGCCGTGGCCCATGGCGATCAGCAGCTCGGTCGCCAGGCCGTCCACGTCCTCGACGCTGGCCGTGGTGATCGGGTAGAAGCCGATCGTCGCGGCGGTGAAGCAGTCGTAGACCTCGACCGTGAACACGGTCATCTGCTGCATCACTTCGCGCCGCCGATCTTGGCCGGGTCGATCACGACCGTGCGGCCGTTCTCGTCCGTGGCCCGGATGCTGCCGACCGCCAGGGCGAGCGCCGTACCCAGCTCCAGGAAGGTGCGGGGGCGGCCGGACTTGTCGGTGATCTTGTACGTCATGCTGCGGATTCCTCTCCGAACTGGAAGATCACGGGCGCCACGGGGCGGCCGGCCTGGGGGGCGGCCGGCTGAATCTCGGGCGCGGAAAACGTGAGGGGCCGTACCGGCTCGACCGGTGCCGACTCGCGCGGGTAGGTCTCAGGCACGATGTGGACCGGGGAGCCGTACATGCGGGAATTGCGGTGCGTCCCTGCTCTGCCTCGGACCGGGACAACCCCCACTGGCCCCACAGCGTGCGCCTGCTGCTGTTCTCCTCGATCACCAGCCGGAACGTCGGCGCAGCGCCGATCGACCACAGCACGCGTCCGGCCACGTCGATCAGCCGAACGCCGCCGGGGAACCAGTCGGAGCGTCCGCCGAAGAATCCCCGAGCGTCGTGAATGGCGCGTGCCTTTTCGTCCTTCGACCAGACCCGCCCGTAGTAGGTGGTCCAGGTCTCGCGCTCATCGAACATCTGAAGCCGGATCGTCATAGCGGCATCCGCTCCAGCTTCCGGCCCTCGATTTCCAGGCGCAGCTTCCTGCGTGCCCGGCCCGTCTGCGCGTGCAGCTCCGCCGATACCTTCGGCTTGAGCAGCCCGGTGTAGGCCAACTGACGCACTGCGGCCAGGTTGACGTTTACGTTGGCGAGCAGCATTTGACCGGCAAGGTCGCTGCGGTGCTCACGAATCACAACACGCCGCTGACCGGCACGCTTCAGAGCGGTGTGCATTTGATCGCCCCCTTTCTGGGCATGGAAAAGGGCGCCGCTCCGTGACGATTTCTCGCCCGGAATGGCGCCCCTGGTGTGGGTGGATCAGTTCTCCACCGCGTAGCGGACCGAGTTGCCGTGCAGCCGCGCGTAAACGTGCACGGTCTTGCCGTCCCGCTCGACGCCACCGAGCGACAGCCACTCGCGCGACAGCAGGCCCTTGTCCTTGGCGATCTTGGCCAGGTTCTTGGCCTGCTCAGGCAGGTCACCGACCTTGACCGGCGTCGGCGCCGTGGCCGGACGTGCTCCGTCGGGGATGTCCGGGACCGGGGCGGGCGTCGGCTCACCCGTCGCCGCCTGCCAGATGGAACGCTGCGGCATGTCGGACGGCTTGGGGGCCCGACGGGCCGGAGTGTGGGGGAGTTCGGCCGGACACGGCTTGGCTCCGTAGGCCGCGCTCACCGTGGCGCGCGTCGTGACGAGATTCTCCGCAGCGAGCAGACCGAGGGACGAATGCGCGCCCGTGGCGGAGAATTCGGCGCCGCGCATGTGGTCGAGAAACTCCAGGGACTTACGGCGAGTGGCGGCGGTACGTGCGCGCTTACGGGCGCGAGTGGCGGAACGGCTCATGATCCCTTGTGCTCCTTTTCCAGGGTGCGAACGATCCGGCGGAGTTCCCGAACCTTGCTGCTGTACGTGTCGCGTGCGATGCCCGTAGCGGAGCGCTGCATTTTCAGCGCGTAGTCACGGGCCGCGCGCATGTCTGCGATAACGCGTCGGTCGTAGATGGGGGAATCGGCGTCAACGCGTACGAGGAATTCGTATCCGCTGTTTTCGTCGTGACCCATGCCACGGGTGAACGATCCGGGCGCGTAGGTAGGGGAGTTCCCCAGTTCCTTGGGAGCGTCCGAAACAATGTGCCGCTTAGGCGTACGCAGGTTCTTGCCCGTGTGGCGCGCGTGCGGTGCGTTGACCTTTGCGCCCGTGCGCTCACCACGAAGATTGATCTTCCCCCGGTAGTCCACCCGGTGAGTCTTGGCTTTGTGGCTACGCGTGTCCGGCTTAGCGTCCGTGCGGGGGGCGGGGGGACCGAAAGAAACCGTTCCCGCTCCGTAAAAGCTACCGCTCATGACGTCCCCTCCTTTCGTGTGAGTTCAGTTCGTTGTCAGTTCAGTACGCGCGCTAGGTCTTGCGCCTAGTCAGATCACCCGAGATTTCCGAGCGTCAGAGCTGATATTCGCGCGCCCCATTTCCTTTTTGGGTTTGTGTCGCTCTAGGCATCCACCCATGACCCCGCATCCACGGCCGATCATTTGGGGGAGGGAATCCGAGCACGTGTGACACTCTCCCCCGCCACGGGGGGTGTCTACGCGGTAGCGGTTCAATTCGGGGGGTGTCCGGCACTATTGGCCCTTTCAGGCCGCCATTCACCCACGCTGCGAGTCTCCGCAGCATGGTTCAACGGGCATTGACGTCATCCGGGGGGACCCTTGCTATGTCCCCTGCCGATTTCTGCCGTAACCAGCCGCCTACCAGCGCACGCGCTAGCGGTTCGGTTCTGTCGTCCCGTGTTACCGGTCCCCCTGCCGTTGCACGTTTCCGCGCACGGCTCAAGATTCCGTTGCAAATGTCTCGTGACTTCGAAAGTTCAAGGGCACGGAAAACCGCGCGTGTGAAATCACCGGTGAGACACTCACGTCCCTACACAACTACCTTTCGTGTCAGGAAATCGCCGCTCAACTTCCAACCCTTGCCAGGGCTTAACCGAATGGTGGCCCCATGCCCACGCTTCACAGCGTTGACAGAAAGCTGACCAAACGGCCGTCCGGAGGATTCGCCCCCGCATGGGGAATGTGTGCACTGGCGTGCGCAGGGGCGAAACGATGGGACGGGAAATCGGCAACCGAGACCGTAAAGGCTTAGATGACGCCCCTAGGGGCGGATTTAGCCACGGTCACGCATGGCGAGGAAATAACGCCATGGGTGCCAGGAACCGGGTTAGAACCGGCGTCACACCCGCTAAACGCACGGGTGCCATAGGGCACGTGCGGGGAATTTCCCCCGCCCCTCTCACCTCCCTTTCTTCGCCCCCGCCGCGCCCCCCGGTTTGGGGGGCGTCTCCGTTGCGGTGACATGGAAGACATTAGGTGTTCGCTAGGGCTCTGTGAACACCTTTCCTGTAATCGTTTGAGCGCAGCGAGTGATATACGCAGGTCAAAGGCGAATTCGAGGGCTAAAGAATCATGAAAACTGGGGGGAAATCTCAAATACTGAGACGCTTGGGGTGTCCGTTCTGCCCCAGAGAATCCTGACAATGCACACCATGCCGACTAGTTCCTTACTAGGTATGGCATGCCGGTGCGAGCTAGGGCATTCAAGGCGCAAAATTCACAAGCGCTCTTGATTATCACGGGAAGCTAAAAAAGGGCCTCTGACCTGCGCTTTTGTCAATTTGCTGACAGTGCGTCAGATTGGCCGACGGGGCGCCCCGACGACGGCCGAAATCACGGAGCGTGGCGAAAATCGCCGAAAATCGGGGAACTTTGACGCTACGTAACCGCGCCCCTGTGTGCCTCCCTGGGGGCCGTTCCCCCCGCCGGGGGCCGTCCGTCCGGCGACGCTCCCCGGGGCCCGGACGTGCCCGGTGACGTGCTCGCACGGTGCCAGCAACGGGCGCGCGCACCCCCGGAGTTGCCACCCCCACGGGCCTACGCGGGCGCGTGTGAGCCTGTCTCGGCGCGCGGGTCGCTCGGTACCCTCACGGGGTCCGGCGCGTCAGAGGGGCGCTCAGCGCCTCGCCTCCACATACCAGGGCATGACGGACACGCCCTAGAAAATGCCAGGGCGCGAAAATTCGGGGGTTCTAGGGCATCTGCCGTCTCTGCCTACCTATGTGAGTAGAGAGAGGATGATCACGCTTGCCCCGCTGTGCAGCTTGTGCCTTGCTTGTGCGCTCTCGCGGCCTACGCGTGGCATGCAGTGCTCTGAGGTGGTAACTCCCCCATGCCCTAGAAATGAGCTATGCCAGGGCCGCACCGTATATGACGAAGTGCCTCATAAGGGCAGTGCCTCACGCTTTGAGGCTTACGCGGGGTAACAGAACCTCTGCACTACATGCACTACATGTCGGCATTTGCTGAAATTCGCTGAGCAAACCGACATGACGCGCTCCGGTTACCTCACGCTACGAGCATGGGTGGTCACTCTGCGCCCATGATTACTTGGCGTAAGGGATATTACGCCAAGTAACTCCGGGCATAGGCTGACATGTGAGGCTTTTAGGGTAGGTGGGGCCTTTGTTGCAGACCCGGGCATGACTCACAATCGTGACTAGCACCCCAACTCGCCCAAAGCGCCGCGAATGCCGCGCGGGGGTCGAATCCCTGCAAAAGGGACCCCCCACCGTTAAACGGGCAAACCGGACACCGGGGGGCCTGGGCGCTCAGACGCATATCGGCCCTCCCTCCAGAGGCAGTGTCCGTGCCGCCGGCAGTGGCCGAGGGCTCCGGGGCTCCCGACTCTAGCGGCCGGCGGGGCGATGCAACTTGTGGCGCAGGTCACATCGCCAATTCCATGATTTATTGCCGGTTCGGGTCCCTGCCAGGGCTGAGGGGTGACGGCACACCACTCAACCTGGAGGACCCCATGCCCATGCCTTGCCCAGCAGAAGCGGCGCTGAGGGCCGACGAGGTGCGTGAGCTGAGCGCTTTGCCCGGGGCGGACTTCCTGGTCGACACCGAACCGCGCGAGTGCGACTTTGGCCGGCACGCGCCCGGTACACAGCACGCGACTCTCGCGCAGATGCAGTACGTCGCGCCTGGAACACTCGTCTACTGGTGGCTGCTGTGGGACGACGCCGGCCACCGGGAGCTGCGGGTCGCGCAGGGGTGCCCGCAGCTCGTTGTCGACGAGACCTGTCTGCTCGTCGAAGGCCATCCCGGAGCGTGCGACCAGTCGACGGGCTTCACGCGCGAGGAGCTAGCAGGCTGGACGGGGGTGAATTAGGCGTCGGCCCCGTACGCAAGCACGTGGGCCTCGCAACGGCCCTCACTGCTCTCTGTGGGCCCTCGTTCCCGCAACCTGCACGGGGTCGACTGCGCGCCCCTGCTCTTCTACGCGCGTAGGGGCTAGAGTGCCGAAATGACGAGCGAGACCACCACCCTTCCGACCAGTGAACAGATCCGCCGCGCCCCGAAGGTGCTCCTCCACGACCACCTCGACGGCGGGCTCCGGCCGGCCACGGTCGTCGACCTGGCGCGTGAGACCGGCTACGAGGGACTGCCCGAGACCGACCCCGACAAGCTCGGCGTCTGGTTCCGGGAGGCCGCCGACTCCGGCTCGCTGGAGCGCTACCTGGAGACCTTCGCGCACACCTGCGCCGTCATGCAGACCCGCAAGGCGCTGATCCGCGTGGCCGCCGAGTGCGCCGAGGATCTCGCCGCCGACGGCGTCGTCTACGCCGAGGTGCGCTACGCGCCCGAGCAGCACCTGGAGAAGGGCCTGAGCCTCGAAGAGGTCGTCGAGGCCGTCGACGAGGGCTTCCGGGAAGGCGAGCGGAGGGCACGCGAGAGCGGCCACCGCATCCGCGTCGGCGCCCTGCTCACCGCGATGCGGCACGCGGCCCGCGCGCTGGAGATCGCCGAACTCGCCAACCGCTACCGCGATCTCGGCGTCGTCGGCTTCGACATCGCGGGCGCCGAGGCCGGTCACCCGCCCACCCGGCACCTCGACGCCTTTGAATTCCTGAAGCGCGAGAACAACCACTTCACCATCCACGCCGGCGAGGCTTTCGGGCTGCCCTCGATCTGGCAGGCGCTCCAGTGGTGCGGTGCCGACCGGCTCGGTCACGGCGTGCGCATCATCGACGACATCGAGGTCAAGGACGACGGCACGGTCCACCTCGGCCGGCTCGCCGCCTATGTGAGGGACAAGCGCATTCCGCTGGAGATGTGCCCGACCTCCAACCTCCAAACGGGCGCTGCCAGTTCGTACGCCGAGCACCCGATCGGGCTGCTGCGCCGGCTGCGGTTTAGGACCACGGTCAACACGGACAATCGTTTGATGTCCGGAACGAGCATGAGCCGTGAATTCGAGCATCTTGTCGAGGCATTTGGTTACACGCTTGGGGATCTCGAATGGTTCTCCGTCAATGCGATGAAATCAGCGTTCATTCCTTTCGATGAACGCCTCGCGATGATCAGTGACGTCATCAAGCCCGGTTACGCCGAGTTGAAATCCGAATGGCTGTTTCCTGAGCCGGGTACGCGCGGCTAATCGCGCTGGGTTGGTCGGCGAAGCGGTTTCCGGCGTGCACCAGCTCAGGCCGGCGGCCCCCCTCGGGGGTAGGGGAACCACCGGCTGGTCCGCTCATGCCCGGCCGACCGCCTGACGAAGCGTTACCGACTCGTGATTGCGGCTGCGGGACGCATTTTTTCGCTCGCGCGAGCGCCTGGCGGGTGCCGGCGCTCGCCCTCGGAGGTTGCGTGAGACGTAGCGAAGCCCTCCTGGCCGTGTGCTCCAGGAGGGCTTCGTCATGGCCGGCCGCGCCGGCACCTTCACACCGGGACGGGCTTGCCGTGGCCGCCGGTGGGGTCGGGGACCTCGGTGTGCTCGTGGCCGCCGTCGTCGCCACGGCAGTAGGGGCACCAGGGCTGGTACGTGCGGTGGAAGCGGTTGACCAAGGCGGAGGCGATGAATAGTGCGTTGATGGTGAGGGTGGCCGTCGTGGCGGCCGGAGTGTTGTCGAAAGTGAACTGCACCGTGATGGCAGCGAATGCGGCGAGCCAGTAGAAGCGCCGGCCCTTGTGGTCGACGGTGAAGACCCAGGACTTCGAGGCCGCGTATTCCGGGGCGTCGACTCGGAACTCCGTCACGCATGTCTCGCACAGGTTTTCACTGTGCCGGGCGTCGGCGGCGTAGGCCGCCAGGACGAGGATCATCATGACGCTGGTGATGCTGCTCCAGGGCCCCTGCTCCGGGATGAAGAGGACAGCGGCGACGACTCCGAGGATGGAGCCGACGACGAACCAGTGGCTGCGGTGGCAGAAGCGCCGGACGTGCTCGGCGAGCCTCTGGGCGCGGGGGGAGGGTTCGCGCGTCGGGAGGTGGCTGCGGTTGCGGACCCTGAAGAGGTAGGCAGCCAGGAGGCTCAGACCGATCCACAGGAGGCCGGTGATGATGGCGGTGTAGAGGGGGGCGATCCTGTCGTTCGGGACGTCGGCCTTGGTGGGCCGGATGATCGGTGTCACCACGAGGAAGACGGCGGCGCCGGCGATGGCGATGGGCCAGGTCCGTGCGTAAGCGAGCACCAGGCGGTAGCGGCGCTTCTTGAGGTCTTCGCCGGTCCTTTCGTGGCGTTGGCACGTCGGGTGGTACCCGTGCGATCCCATGTGGAAGATCAGCAGGATGGTGCTGAGGACCATGAGGGTCCATTGGCCGACGGCGAACGCCCAGTGTTTGTCGCTGAGTTGTCCCATCGCGACTGCTGCGGGCATGAAGAGCGCGACGAAGAAGAGCCCCCGGCACGCGAGCCACATCAGGAATCGGCTGCTGGTGTAGAAGAAGGTGCCTTTCACGGTTTTTCGACGTCCTTTTCGAGAGTCACGACGAGTTTGACGCCCATGGCGTTGGCGATGCGCAGGAGCGTGCTGAGCTGGGGGAGTTTGCTGGCGCTCTCCAGTCGGGAGACGTGAGGCTGCTTCATGTCGGCCTCGTCGCCGAGCTGGCGTTGGGACCAGCCGAGTTCGTTGCGTGCGTCGGCCACGGCCTGGGCGATGGCGTAGGCGAGGTCTCGTTCGGTGAGGGGCTGGAAGGTGGCCGGCACCGTGCGGGGTGGTGAGGTGTTGCGCTGCTGTACGTCGCTCATACCAACAGAGGTATGGCATACCGCTGGTGGTATGTCAAAGGTCGCAGGTGGCGGCCTGCGTCCAACTGGCGCGAACGCAGGTGCAATTGCGCTACGGTGACTGTCCGTCCCGATGAAGGAACGAGTGCCCCGCCGTAGGAGCCTGCCGTAGAAGGCGCACAAGGTGACCGCAAGGCGGGGCACTCGCATGTCCGGGCACAGGTGGCGTGGGATTTTTTCGTCGCGTCGCCTGCCAGCGCAGGCGCCGTGGAGTGGGGTCACTCGTTTGGGGGATTCTGGCGGTAGTACGGGCGTCGTAGCGTGGGTTGTGCAAGCCCCGGTGGACCGCTGGTCGTAGGCCATGTCGCCGGGGCTTCGTCATGCCCGGAACGAGGCTGATGTCATATGCCAGTTCAGGCAGGCGCAATTGCGCGTGCGGTTGCAGGGCGTACCGTTCCGGCGTGGGTCTGACGCCGCGTGGGTGGCGCGAGGGACGGAGAGGCCGATGACGACGCACTTCCAGCAGCTCCTCGTTGAGGCCGCGCGCAGTGAGACGCGGGACATGGCGGCGCTACGTCGCGCGGGGGTGTACCTGATGCCGGTCGACCTGGAGCACTGCCCCCGGCATCCGAGGAAGGCGCTCGCGCAGAACTTCGTCGGTCTGCTGGTGTGTCCGCACGAGGACTGCCAGCCGGACCGTGGGTGAGCAGGCATGAGCAAGGCCCCGCAGCCGGCCGTGTAGCGGCTGCGGGGCCTTCGCGTGTTTCGGGTCAGAAGCAGCGGCAGCGGAGGGGGCGGATGCGGAACCAGAGGCGGAAGACCTTCCGCACCTTGAACTTGCGTACGTCGTGCTGGCCGGGGCGCGTGAAGTCTCGGCGGAAGTGCCAGAACTGCCGGGCGTTCGGGCAGGTGGTGCAGTCGTGGTTGTACTGGGCTTCCTCTCCGGGGCGGCGCGGCCGGCGGGCGTTGCAGAGGTGGCAGGCCGTCTCGTTGTTGGCGTCCAGGCGCGCGGCGAAGTCTGTGGCGATGCGCTCCATGGAGCGGCGGGTCTGCTCGGCGGCTTCCTCTTCGCTGATCGGGGGGTGGGCGGCGCGGAACAGCGCGCCGGCGGCTTCGAGGAGTTCGTCGATGTTCGTGGTGGTTTCTGCCATAACGCGGAGAGTAGACCAACTTGGTTGGCCGCGTGGGGCGTTGGGATATTTGGTGCTCAACACGTGAAGGAATAACCGTGAGTTAGGAACTTTCGGCGAAATCTCAGCAGGTGAGAGGCGATCTCGGGCATCTTGGACATCGCCACTGGCGGGCGTGTGCACACAGTGCTACGACTCACCCATTCGAGTGATGGAATTAGAAATTCCCGAGGCCCGCGTGACTAATGCAGCGGGTTATGGGTTGATGGCTGTGCGTGCACACGGGGCAGGGCCTCCGGCGCTCCCCCCCAGTCGGGAGCCCTGCCTGCACGTCTCCGAGAAGGGTCCGGCGTAACCAGTCGGCACGGCGTCATCCCCCCGACGCTGTGTCTCCCACCTGGTTACGCCGGGCCTTCCGTTTTCGAGGGGAGAAGGAGGAGGGCTCATGCCCAGTGAAGACGTTCTGGACAAGGTCGAGGTCGGCCCGAGTGGATTGCCGTTCACCTACGGGCTGGACGGAAAACCGGTGACGCTGCGGGTGGCCGCCGAGTTGTACGAGGACTTCGAGCGGCGGGTCCTGTACACGACGCCGGTCACGCTGCCCGACGGCAGGCCGGCCATCGTGCGGACCCTGTGTCTGGTCTTCGACGACGAGGCCGCGACGGAGATGGTGCCCGAGGATCACGTCCCCCAGGTCTTCGCCTCCGCCGCCTACCACCCCACAGGATGGTGTCTCCACAGGCTGTGGACGTACGGCTCGCCGGAGGAGGCGAAGGCCGCTCACCCGGAGGCCGTGGAGGAGTTCACGTCAGGACGGGCCCGTGTCGCGGCGGCATAGCCCCACCGGGGCGCAGGTCGCCGAAAGCCACCTGATCGTGCCTCGCGTCGAGGACGACGATGTCGGCCTGGTGGTGGAAGTGCGCGGGGTCCAGTGGGACTCCCACAGTCGCCGGTGGTGGGTCCTCCTGGCGGAGCAGCGGATGTACCGGCTTCCCGTCGAACTGTCCGACTGGGCAAGGAAGTTGGACCACGACGCACGCCGGCGCTTCCTCACCCTTCCCAAGGTTGTCGCCTTTCGAGAATCGGGCGGGCGGACGACTGCGCGGGTGCTGTCGGCGACGTGATACCCGAGGGGGAATGATCAGTGGCACACATGAAATTCCAGGGCGGCGTCCGGGCACAGAAACTCAACGAGGTCCGTACGCTGAGCGAGTTCCGTATCGGCGAGACCGGTATGAAGGTGCAGCTCTACGAGATCTGGAGCGACCCGGAAACGGGCCTGGCGTGGATTGACTGCTACAACGGAACGTTCCGCCTGCCGGCAAGGCTCTTCGACTGGGCCGAAGAGGTCGAGTCCCAGGCCCACCAGGTCGTCGGGCACCGGGATCTATTCCCCTGCTGGTCCGTCTTTACGGAGGACGCTGCGACCGGCGAGATCTTGGTGGAGATTTTTCCCCACGGCTACAAATCACCGTTCCGCAGATGAAAGCCGCACCCCCCGGTACACAAGGGGGTGCGGCTCCTGCGTGGTGCCTCGCGGCGGAATCAGTCTCACACGGCGTCGGCCTTTGCGGGGTCCGCCATTCGTAGGAGTTCCTGGATATCCTCGGGCTGATTCGACCAGCGCCAGCGATGCCCGTCCCAGACCACCATCTGCCGGTGGCTGTCGCAGTAGAAGAAATGGCCCGGCTCCGTGCGCCTCGGCGGCGCCAGCACAACCAGGGCAGACACAACGCAGTCGCAGGCGCACAGCGTCATCGACCCTCCCCGTCCGCCGGCTCGACGCACACGGAGCGCCAGTGCCAATTACGGCACAGCGGACAGTAGAGATAGTCCATTCGAGTGTCGTTGATTTCTTTCCCGCAGTCGGGACACACGGCGCTGGGTTCCTGCGCTGAATTCATGAGGGGAGCGTAATCGTTAGCATTCGCAGCATGGTGGAAGACAAGTCCGGGGACGACGCGCGTCTCCTCAGCTTGGCGTACGTCGAATTCTTCGCGAAGGGCGACCGCAAGAGCATGCGGTTGATGGAGCGCGATGCGCGGCTTATGGCCCGGCTGATGGGCAACTTCGCGCTGTTCCTCATGGATGCAGTGGTCATCCCGGTGCAGCACGGCATCTCCTGGACGGACGGCTGGGTCGAGGTCGACTACCGCAGCCGCACCGACCCGGAGTTCAAGGCCACGCTGATCAGGCGCGGCCGGTACCGCCGCCTGGCCAAGGGCTACACGCTGCGGCCCAAGCGCCGGCTGCGGCGGACCGCCCGCGACGCGGCAGGGATGCTGTGCATGGCGTGGGTGGCCGAATACGGGGAGGACAGGTCGGTTTCGCCGGCCGACGCTGTCGTGGAGATGCTTGGCGACTTGCGGCCGAGGTTCTGCCAGACGGGTGACGCACTTTGAAATGCGTAACCGACCGGCCGGCTACCCCGTTTCCCTATACGAAGGCCGCGACGTTCCGTGACGACGACGGTGCCGCTCTCGCTCTCCTGAGTGGCAGGGACGTCGCGGCCGGAGAGCGAGACCCCCCACTGAACTGTTCCCGGTGGGGGGTCTCGCTCTTTCCCCAGTCGAAAATGGTCCCCGATGGAAAACTCATGACTATGACCGAGACAATGCGGGTGCTGAAGTGCCTCCGCGACAACGAGCACTGCACGCTCGCCCAAGTGGCGGCCACGACGGAAATCCCGACGGGCCGGGTCTTCGCCGCCCTGGGCGCCCTCGTCCGCAACCGTCAGGCCGCCAGAGTCCCCCGCGAGGGGCTCCAGCGCTACACGGTCACCGAGGCCGGCCGCACGCAGGTCGAGAGCTGGGAGGTGCGCCATGCCGGCTGACGACACCAGCGCACGTCCGATGGCCGAGCTGCTGTACTCCATCTCCCAGGAGCTGCACCTGGACCCTGCCTGCCGCGCCGGCGTCCACGAAAAATGCCGGTACGTCGACCAGTTCAGCGGCCTGACGTGCTGCTGCCCCCTGTGCGAGCACACGGCCCTCGACGGTGCCCCGCCGCCGGTCACCCTCCCCCTGCTGCACCTGGCCGAGGAAGGCCGCCCACGCAACGGCTACACCTACCTCGAAGGCGAGTGCCTCGGCGTGCGCTCCAACCTGTACGAACTCATGGTCCGCCTGCTGGAGCGCAACGCACACCAGCCGCACCGGTCGAGGGTCGCCTACGAACTCGCCCTCGGTACCGCCCTGCTCTTTGCGCCCAGGGGGTGAGCCTCATGTACCAGCTCCGGTTCCCCAAGGGGTTCAGGCGGCCCGAGGAGTACGGCTGGCAGGTGACCAATCCGATCGTGCCTCACCAGCGGCTCCAGGCCGCGATGCAGGAGCTGCACCGGTTCGGGTTCGTCTCCACGCAGTTCACGCGCTGGCAGATCCCGTTCCGGTTCCCGGCCGGCCTCGTCTTCATGGGGTACGACTCCGACACCGACCAGTACTACGGCATGTACACCCCGCCATTCGAGTGTCGGGAAAGGAAAGTCACCCGCCTCGAAATCTGGGAAGAAATCCGGTCGGGTGTCGGCTCATCGGAGGGTTCCCCTGCGACACGGGTTGTGCCGCCGCCTACGCAATAGACAGCCGTGCAGTATGGCGTCAGCTTCGTTTGGAAGGACGCCCATATGGCTGACGTCGTTCAAA
Source organism: Streptomyces sp. NPDC057002 (assembly GCF_042673825.1). Lineage (NCBI taxonomy): Bacteria > Bacillati > Actinomycetota > Actinomycetes > Kitasatosporales > Streptomycetaceae > Streptomyces > Streptomyces sp. NPDC057002. The sequence continues at coordinate 654,067 of NZ_JBHURZ010000003.1, read as the reverse complement.
TGCCCGCATCGGTGGCCGGCCCGATGAAAGCGGTCGTGGCCGGCCTGCTCACCACCAACCGCAGCAAAGTCGAAGTCGTCCTCAAAATCGGGTGGGAAGCCACCCCCGACGGCACCCTCGTTCCCGTCCCGCTCCTCACCATCCGCAATGGCTGAGCCCGACGAGAAGGAAATGGACGTCTACACCGAGCGCGCCCACCTCCTGGCCGTGCTCGTCGCCCTCTTCGGCGGCGTCCTCTCCTACACCGACCCGCTGACCCCCGGCTGGCCCGTGCTGTACATCGAGTCACCCACCGGCCAACTCGCCTGGCACATTCACCCGGACGACGTCTGGCTCTTCGACAAGGTCCCCGTCGTCGACCACTACCCCTGGGACAACCACAGCGTCAGAGCTAAGTACAAGCGCATCCGAAAGCTCACCAAGCAGCTCCCGAAAATGACCTACGCAAAACCCCAGTACGGCAATCCCTGAATTACCCGGGGCGAATTCAGCGGCGGCACCGTGAAGAGGTTACCGCCCTGAAGACGAGGTGATCTGCATGCCTCTGGTCCGACGCCCCAACCCCCACTGGGATGCGTTCCAGGAGGTGTTCCCCGGCACCCCCACCGGCGGTCCGAGGACCCAGCTCGCCGCCGGCTGGCCATCGGAGCTTCCCGACCCCCGCCCCGGCGGCACCCCGGCGCTCGCTGCGGCCTCCCTGCCGCGACTGACCGCCCAGCCGGGCACCGCACCCGTCCGAGGACGCCCCACCCGCTCCCAGCTCGGCCTCGGCTCCCCCGGTGCCGCACCCACCGGAGCACCGTCCATGGGCCACGGCCGCAGCTCGATATTCATGGCACCCACTTACTGACCCCGGAGGTCTCCCATGTCCAGCGTCATCGACGTCTTCGTGTCCGTCACCGTCCAGATCACCGCGCTCCTCGGCATGTCGTAGCCATGCCGTGAAGACATGACGAAGGCCCGCTCCCCTGTAACGAGGAGAGCGGGCCTTCAGGTTGCGCGCCTCCGAATGTGCTCAGACGCCGGGGACGAGTCCGGGCTGGTCGGCCTGGACGCCACCGACGAAGGCGTTGTACTCGCCGTCGGTCAGCCAGATCTTCTGCTCCTGGTTGATCGAGTGCCGCAGCACCCAGCCGCCCTCCAGGCGAGCGACTTCGAGGCAGTCACCCGTACCACCGCCGCCGGAGAGTTCGGACTTGGTCCAGGCAGCACCCGTGAGGTCCTGGTCCATGAGCGCCTTGAGGGCCTGTTCCTTAGTCACGCGACATCTCTTTTCTAATTGTCCTGATCATTTCCAAGGAGTCCTCCGGAGAGAGCGCCAGGTCACGGGAGGCTTCGACGAAGCCCTTCACACCCCGCACTTCCCTGGTGCTCTTCCGGAAGGTCATACCCGTCATTGCGTCGAACGCTGCGACAGGGGTCTCATTCGATCCACCGAACTCCAGCAGGTGGAAGAAGTAGGTCAGCGTTGCGCCAGCCTCGAACATGATGACGCGGAACGTCACTCCGTGATCCTCGGCGTCTGTGAGGAGACCGTCGAGTTGCTCCAGCATCACACTACGGCCGCCGACCTGCTGACGCAGAGCCGCTTCACCGATGATCGCTTCCACGGCCGGCCTGTTGGCCTTCTCGAAGATCCTTCGCCGGTTGGTGCGCAGCTCAACCGACCGCTCCACGAGGGGTGCCGTCGCTGTCGACTTGGTGAGGTGCTTGGTGATCGCGTGTGCGTACGCCGATCTCTGGAGTAGTCCAGGCACGACGTTGCCCGCGCAGGTGACGATCTTCGTCGCCGCGTCCTCGTAGGCCACGAACTCGATCAAGCTCTCCGGGAAGTCGTTCTGGAAGGACTGCCACCATGAGCTGGAGATGGCCTGGCCTTCTTCGAGCATCGTCCTCAATCGGACGCTGGTCTCCACGTCCGCGCTGTAGAGCTTGAGGAGCCGGTCAAGCTCCCACGGCTCAGGCCAGGCGTCGCCCCGCTCCAGGCGGGAAACGCGGTCGGGGCCCTTGCGCTTGATCGCCTTGCCGGCGTCTTGCTGCTTGACCGTCGCGCCGTCGGCGGTGCGGGCAGCGAGACGCAACTGCGTGAGCGCTCCGCCGAATCTTTGGCGCGCGACCATGCCTGCGGTACTGACCGCCACGGCGGGCCCTCCTCATGTCGCTTTGTAGTCAACCCGCAGAGTAGCGCGAGAGCACGCCAGAGGGCACTTGTGAGGGTATTTCGGCCCACCCGGTTGCAAACGCAGGTGCGTTTGCACCACACTCGCAATCACGCGCCGATGGGGATGTGTTGCGGTGCGTCACATACGTGGCCAAACCATGGCCGCGTGCTGGAGGTTGCAATGCACACGGATCAGCACGCAGTTACGGATCGGGTGGCGGAGAGGGTCTTCCCTCGGGCCCCTGAACAGGTAGGACGGGCTCGCCGGTGGGCGGCGTCTGTGTACGCCGACGCCGGTGCCGATCCTGACGCCTGCTATCTGCTCGTGAGCGAGGTGGCCACCAACGCCGTCATCCACGCAACCGGCGCGGACTTCACGGTCCGCATCCATCAGGACGAGCTGTGGATCGAGCTTTGGGACGGGTCCCCCGTGGAGCCGCAGCGCAGACAGGCCCGTCCTGACTCGGAGGGCGGCCGGGGGCTGGAGCTGCTCGACTTAATGGCTCCGGGGTACGAAGTCGTGCTCGGCACGACGGGCAAGTGCGTTTGTTTCCAGCCCAAGTTGGGCTGACAGCCGTCGCGAGGAGGCACGCGTGGGACCGCAGGTGCACGTCACCCTGCTCGACGAGGACCATCTAATCGACGATCCCTGCCCCGATCAGCCCTTTCGGCTCACCTTCCAGGGCTGGTGGCAGGACTCCCCCGAGGGCGGCCACCGTGTGGCCGATCTCAATCTCCGCATGGACTCAGCCGATCTTGCCGACCTCCGGGCCCAAATACGCGCCCAGGAGCTGGCGTTGGCAAGTCGAGCACGCCGACAGGCGGAGGCGGAGGCGGACGAGCGCGCGAGGGGCACGCAAGTCGCCTGGCGCTACACCGGCCCTTCACCCCACGACCCGGGCGTCCTCGCACGCGTCAGAGACGCACTTCTGGAGAAGCTGTAGACCCGTGGCCTGGCCTGTACCGCGCTCTGGAGGGCCAGGCCACGTCTTGACTCCCGTCCTGGTGTGCGGACGGGGGGACGCGGGGCTCCCATTCCCGCGTCCACGAGGCCCGGCCGGCACCATCGTGACCCCTTTCGGTGCTGGCCGGGTCCTCAATCCCATGGGCTGCTGCCGAGCCCCTGTTCCTCCGGCCGGCAGCGGGGCCGCCCCGTCGTGCGGATGTCGGGGCGGCTCACATGATCAAGGAGTTCTGCGTATGCGCAGGCGTAAGCGCCGCAGGCCCAGCGACACCGGGGTGATCTGCCTCGCGGTGGGGCTGTGCGGGCTGACCGTCCTGGTTGGTTCGGTCTTCATGATTCTCGCCGTCGTTCGCCACGGCGAGTGGTGCCCCGGCTGTGCAGAGGACGAATCCCTGTAATCGAGGGACGTCGCTTCAGCCACGGACTTTCCCATTTCACGAGGGGGTGATTTAGGGATCGGATTCAAGCCAATCGCGCGTTAATCTTCCTGGGCTGGCTGACGCCATTTCCTCCCCGCGCGGAGAGTCGGCCCAGGAATTCAACGTGCCCTTTTCCGGGCTGCCGATAGCGGCATCTCCGGGCTTTTGGCATGCCCGAATTCAGGTGCAGGATTTTGGCATATTCCATTTCCTAAGAATCTTGCTTTTCGGTGTTTCCGGACCCCGGATTGGTAGGTAACTTTCTCCACGGCGAGAGCGTCGGCAATCCGGCGGCAAAGATCCCCTCGCCAAACCTTCGCGATTCACAGGAGGCAGTAATGACGAATCCCCCCGGGCCCACCCCGCCGGCCAAGACCATGCCGGCCGCGCACCTGACCGGGCTCGTGCTGGCGGTGCAGGACGACCCGCAGGGTCTGCCGGCCGCCATCCGGGGCCGCGTCGCCAGCTCCCGCCAGGACGGCCACCTTCTGATGATGGGCGGCTGGACCGACTCCCAGTGACGCTCTGACGTCGCACCCCTTCGTGTGCCCCGGGCCTGGGCCGTTCCCCGGCCCGGGGCACACCCCGTCTGATCCCGAAGGAGCTACCTGTGCACTTCCTCAACGTCGGCCACCTCAGCGAGATGACCGCCCGCTTCAGCCACGCCATGACCGGCGCGTACCCCGAGGACGCCGACGCGGTGCCGGCGGCCTACCGCGAGGCCATCAAGCCGCTGCGCCCCATGCCGGCCGAGGAGATCGGCATCTCCGTCTCCTACGAGGACGGCGCCTGGGCGCAGCACTGCCGCGAGGAGAAGATCTTCGCCCACATCGTGGGCCCCGCCACGGCTTCCGACGGGCCCACCCGCGAGCGCTGGGACGGCCACATTCGCGCCGCCGTCCAGCTCATCCACGACATGAACCCGGACCTGGGCCGGTGGGTGGACCTGTTCGTCACGGACATCGTGGTCTTCAACTCCGGTGCGGACGGCGGCGGAAGCGCCAACACGTTGCCCGGGGTGGTGCTGATGAGTCCCAGCGACGAGTGGGAGGTCATGCAGTACGCGGAGTGCATCGTCCACGAGGGCCTGCACACCGCGCTGTTCATCCTCGACGTCGTCGAGCCGCTCTTCACCCTGCCGCCCTCGGAGCTGGAGAAGGACGAGTACCGGGCGTTGTCCGCCGTCAAGATCGGGCAGAAGCGGCCCCTGCACGCCGCCTTCCACGCCGCTGTGGTGGCAGTCCCGCTCATGTACATCGAGCACCGGTTGGGCACCGGCGACCTGGTGGAGAAGTACAGCGCTTCGCTGCGGGACGCGTGCGCCGACATGCAGGTCCAGCGAGAGCAGTTCACGGTGTACGGGCGGATGCTGCTCGACGAGATGACGGAGTGGGCCGAGACCCTCGACTTCGACGAGGTCGAGCGGAGCATCTCCCACCCCGACTACAGCGGGTACAAGCCGGTGTCGGTCGCGGCGGCCTGACGGGTCAATGCTCGATCGCAATTCCTGCTTCACGTGCGAGGCTCAGGCCCAGTTCCATGGCGCCTGGGCCTCGTACTGTTGCGCCCTTCAGGCCGGCCGTGCCGCCGATGTCGAGCATGGTGCAGTTCACGAACTCGACCCGGGTCATCTTGGCGTTGGCGAACTGGGCGCCGGTCAGGTCGCACTGCTCGAACGTGACGTGCGCCAGCTCGGCGAACTGGAAATCGGCCTGCTGAAGATTCACCTCGCGGAGAATGACGCGCCGGAGCTTGGAGTGCCGGAACTGGGCCATGTCGGCACGGCAGCCCTCGAACGTGACGTCGGTGAACTGTCCCGAGGACCAGTGGGAGCCGGTGAGCCGACTGGTGGTGACCGTGCTCTTGAGCAGCGAGGTGTCCTGGGCCCGGAGGTTGGCGAAGTCGACGTTGTCGCACACCAGGTCGCTGAGCACGCACCGCGTCAGCGAGGTTCCGTTCAGGCGGGCACCGGCGAGACGCGACTGCTCCAGCTCGACGATTTCGACCGCCCGCCCGCTGAGGGGGGTGCCCTCGAAGAGGACGGCCTTGAGTACGGCGTCGTCCTCGAACTCCTCGGCCTCAGCCGGCCGGGGGTTGGGGTTCACCTTGGGCTTGGCCGGCGCCTGGATCGGGGCCTGGTACACGTCGCGCTGCCTGACCGGCGTCATCCTGCTCTCCTTCGAATACGGCGAGTGACGCAGCGTAGCAGCGTGGCGACAGGCGCGAGGACGGTCCGGCGGCTACCGTGCCTGGGCGATTCGGTCGCGGATGGCGTGCAGGGCCCCCAGGGCGGTGTCGATCTCTCCGAGGTCGTCTTCGAGGTGCTCGCTGGGATTCTCCAGGACACGCATGAGGTAGCCGGACACGGCGATGCCCCACTCGCGGGCCGCCGTGGGGTTCAGGCGGGCGGCGCGTCGCCGGGCCGTGGCGAGCTGTGCGTCTTCTGTGTGGCGGGTGAACACGCTGTCTCCACAGGGGTGTTGGGCATGCTGCGGCGGTAGTTGGGCAGGAGATGTCCGTCAGAGCCCAGGAGGGCCGCTGGGCGGGCTCCCAGCGCGTCCGTGAGGGCCTGGTGCTCGCTGTCGGCGCGGGAGGTCCAGCGGCCGACGACGAGGCCGCGTGTGCCGAGCCGGAAGACGGTGGCCGGCTCGGCACGCCGGTACGGGGGAGCGGTCTCCTGGTAGTAGGTGCGGTACCGCCAGGGCCAGTCGCGCCGGCATCGGGTGGTCTTGATCAGGAGCATGGGCTTACCAGCTCGCCGCCGTGTACGGCTTGTGGTTGAAGACGCGGTTGATTTCCCGGCCGGGGGAGGGGGACCGGCGGAAGCGGTCCCACTCACGCCGGCTGACGTTGTAGTACTCGTAGCCCACTCCGTCGCGGTAAAGGCCGGAGGCGATTCGCTCTCCACGGAATCGGACGAACATCGTCTTCGACTTGTAGTCGTAGCCGGCCGCGATCGTCCTCGGCCGGGGCGGATTGGAAGTGTTGGTCGGCCGCTCAGTGAGGAGCAACTGGTCGTCGCCGAGGTGGAATGCCCGCAGGAGCGCCTGTGTCTTCCGGGGGCCGAGCGTTTCGCGTGATTGCAGGATGTGCTCGCGGATTTCTTCGGGGTCGTAGCTCCCCATGTAGCGAGGCATGAGAAAACCCTCCCTTCCGTGCCGATGCTTCGACCGTAGGAGGGGAGGGTTTTCCGCCGATATTCGTCAGGCAGCCAGGCGCCAGAAGTCCCGGACCTGCTGCCGGCTGCCTTGCGCCGGGTTGTAGATGGGGTCCTTGAAGGTCTCGTACGCGAAGGCGTCGTAGCGCATGTGGTCCTTCAGCGTGAGGTGCCCGTAGAACGTCATGGTCGTCTCCAGGGCCAGGCCCGGCAACGTCCGCGAGAAGCTGATGCTGGTCTTGCGCGAGAGGTGGGCGTACATGCTGTCCTCCCGCACGCGGGCGTGGGCGGCGATCCGGTGGAGGATGTCGTCGATCCCGGCGTCAGTGAGATGAGCCTTCTCCCGCTCTCCGTCCTCGGCGACGGTCCATCGCGGCGACATGAGGATGGGACCGCGCGTGCGGTCCCCGACGCACTTCATCACGGCCTGCGCCGTCGGCTGCGGCAGGTTGATGGTCTGCCACGACTGCTCCTTCTTACGCTTGACGCGCCAGAAGCGGAGGGTGGGGCCGTAGTCGTTCTCGCCGAGGTTCTCCACACGGGCGCGGCGGACCTCTTCCTTACGCAGGCCGCAGCCGAGGAGTAGGCCGACCAGGGCGCCGCTGCGGTGGGAGTGGTCGCGGGCGCCGTCCCAGAACTGGTGGGCCTGCCACTCGGTGAGATGGTCGACGGCTGCCGTGCCGGGGACGACGATCGGGATGTCCAGGCAGGGGTTGGCCGCGAGGTCCAGGCCGTTGGCGATGGCGTAGTTGTAGAACCCGCTGAGGGCCGCCAGGCGGTGGGCCCGGGACGCGGCGCCGTAGGGCAGGTGCCTGCACTCGTGCCAGCACTCCCCACGGTGGTCGGGGTGGGTTTCCTGGGCCAGCCATGTCATGTAGCGCATGACGTGCGGCTGGGAGCAGACGGTGGGGTCGGCGCCGAAGCGGCGCATGAACTGGAAGAAGAACCCGATCTCGGCACGGTAGCGCGCGGCTGTCTCGGGGTGCTTGATGGCCTTCAACTCGGCGAAGGAGTCGGCGAGCTGGTCGATGCTGCGCTTGGCGAGGCGGTCCGGGTTGAGCGCAGCAAGGTCGAAGAAGTCATCGAGTTCAGGTTCCATGCGCCGACCCTAGCCCACACTTGGCCTTTCCTAGCTACAAACGGCCAAGTAAGCCAGCGCACGAGGATTATCTGTCCATATTTGCGGCGTTTTAGCTTCGCCGACATGGGGACCACGCCGCTCGACGCCACGGAACACGAGCTGACGCTTGGCCTGCCCGAGGAGCCCGAGCCGGCCACGGCCGCCGTCACGGACCAGGCCCTGATCGAGGACATCATCGACAAGATCGTCCTCGTCATCGACGAGCTGTCGGGCCACCCTCTGCGCCCCTACCAGCTCCCCCTCGCCCGCCGCATCCTGGAGTCCCTCATCACCGAGGACTCCGCCAAGATCACCGCGCTGTGGTCCCGTCAGTCCGGGAAGTCGGAGACCGTCGCAGACACCGTGGCCGGCGCCTGCATCATGCTGCCGCGTCTGGCCAAGGTTTTCCCCGCCCTCCTCGGCAAGTTCAAAGAGGGGCTGTGGGTCGGCGTATTCGCGCCCACGGACGAAATGAGCGAGACCCTCTTTACGAGGATCGTCGGCCGGCTCACTTCCGAACGCGCTCAGGACATCCTCGCGGACCCGGAGATCGACGAAAAGCTGGTCGCCCGGGGAAAGGTGCTGCACCTCAAGCGCTGCGGGTCGCTGATCCGGAAACAGACCGCGCACCCCAAGGCGATGATCGAGGGCCAGACCTACCACCTGGTCGTGATCGATGAGGCTCAGGCCGCCGACGACAAGGTGTTGAACAAGTCGATCGCACCGATGCTTTCCAGCACCGCCGGAACGCTCTGTTTGACTGGAACTCCGACCTACACGAAGTCCGGCTTCTACGAGCAGATCCAAAAGAACCGGCGCGAGGCCACCCGCAAGGGGAGAAAGGCCAATCACTTCCAGGTCGATTGGAAGGAAGTCGCCCGGCACGTCCCCCGGTACAAAAAGTTCGTCCAGTCCGAGATGGACCGCCTCGGCGAGGAGTCGGACGAATTCAAGTTGAGCTACCGCTTGATCTGGCTGCTCGACAAGGGAATGCTCTGCACCTCCGACCGGTTCGACTCCCTCGGTGACGTGTCCATGCGCGTTGTGCAGGAATGGCACCGCTCCCCTGTCGTCGTCGGAATCGATCCGGCCCGTAAGACAGACTCCACCGTCGTGACGGTCTGCTGGATTAACTGGGACTATCCGAATGAGCACGGCCAGTACGAGCACCGCGTTCTCAACTGGCTGGATCTGACGGGCATGGACTGGGAGACCCAGTACTACCGGATCGTGGACTTCCTCAACCACTACAACGTATTCGCCATCGGCATCGACGCCGGCGGCCTGGGCGACGTCGTCGCCAGCCGACTTCGCGTCCTCATGCCCTACGCGCAAATCGTCGACCTCAAGAGCGACCGCACCAATCAGACCAAGCGGTGGGCCCACACGATGGATCTCATGTCCAAGGGCCTCATCATCTGGCCGGCGCATGCGAAGACCCGGCAGACAAAGAACTGGCGAAAATTCCGGCAGCAGATGGAAGACGCGGAACTCACGTACCAGGGGCCGCACATCATTGTCGCCGCCCCAGAGGTCGACGCGGCGCACGACGACTACGTGGATTCGCTCGCCAACGCGCTCTACCTGACGGCCGACATGGCGTTGCCGGAGGTCGAGATGCACAATGCGCCTTGGTAGCCATTACCGGTCGTAAAAAAGCCGTGCTTAGCGTCCTTGGTGAGACGTCTCAAATTGGGAGGCCCACCATGGCGCAGAGCCCTCTGGCCCCGGACCCGAATTTCCGCGAGTCCGCCGATCGTTTCTACGAGACCAAGACGGCCAGCAACCCGACCCGTCGCGGCCCCCTGCGTTTCCAGGAGGGCGTGGCGTCGGACAGCGACATTCCCAGCGAATTCTCCGAGGGCGTCATGCAGGGGTACCGCACCCCGCCCGGCCGGAGCAACCACAACGCCAACGTCTTCGAGAAGCCGGCCGAGCAGACCATGCGCGAGCGCGCCCACGTCGGATCGGCGAGCTGGCCCGAGGCCCCGACCTTCATTTCCGGCATGGCCGAGGGTGCCAGCGAGCCGGAGCTGAAGTACTCCTCGGTCGACCGGGGCGAGGGCCGCAAGCAGCGCCGGAACTACGCCCGCGTGGACTGAGGACTGAGCTGTGACCAACCCCGGCCAGCAGACCCCCTGGGGGAAACTGCCCATCCCGAGCGAAGGCAAGGTCCCGGACGTTCCGGTTGACCTTGCCGCGCTCATGGACCCGCTCGACACGCTCCTGAAGAACGTGATCGGGGGCAGCACTGCGCCCACGGGTCCGCTCAGCCCCAACCTGATCGACGCCTCGGCGTCCATCGGCTCGCTCAACAACACCCAGTCGGTTCAACAGGGCCAGATCACCACCTTGCAGGGCCAGGTCACGACCCTGAACATCGCGCCGTGGGCCGCCGTCTCCGCGCGCACCACCGGGTGGTCGATCGCGGGCAACAAGACGACGCCCACCGGCGTTCTCTCGTACCAGATCCCGTCCCAGACCTCGACCTGCCTGCTGCTGCTGTGGTCGACCATGAGCGTCGGCTGGACCGACAACACGACCACGGTCCCGCTGCGCTCGCGCCTCCAGATCCGGCCTGACGGGTCGTCGACCTACAGCGACCGAATCCAGGACATCTCCTCCGGCCCCGCCCAGACCCTCCAGTGCTTCCACATGGAGACCGTCCCGGCCGGCAAGTCCCACCGCGCCCAGGCGACCATCGAGGTCTACGGCACCGCCGCTTCGACCAAGACTGCGGAAGCGCAGGAATTCGGCGCCCGTCTCTTCATGATCATGCTTCCGTGGCGTGGCCCCACCGTCTCCTTCCCAGGACTGTAGGGGGGGGCGCCGTGAGCATCGCGTTCGTCTCGCCCTCGATGCGGGCCTCCGCATCCGACCTCACCGTCTCCGTCAGCCCGCTCGGCCTGGTCGAGCTGGCCGACGAAGAATTCGAGGTCCACGGCCCTCGCCTGACGCGCTACGCAAATCATTGGGCGTGGTATTTGGGCTACCACTGGGCGTACAAACGGGAGGCCGGCGAGCCCAACATCACCATCAACTACGTTGGCGCGTTGAGCCGGTACATCACCAATTTCACCTTCGGCCGAGGCGTTCACTTCCAGTCGGAGAAGAAGTACGAGCACATCGTTCCCGCGCTGCTCGATCGAGCCTGGTCTGTCGACAACGATAAGAAGTCCGTCCTGTGGCAGATGGGCGAGAACGGCTCGGTCGCCGGGGACTGCTTCGTCAAGGTCGCTTATGAGCCGGCATGGTTCGACGCCGCCGGAAACGCGCACCCCGGACGCGTCCGCATTCTTCCCCTCAATGGCGCTCAGTGCTTTCCCGAGTACCACCCTCACGATCGCGACCGCCTGCTCCGATTCAAGATCAAGTACAAGTTCTGGGCGACCTCCCTAGAGGGGACGCGCGCCGTATACACCTACACCGAGATCATCACGGATGACGTGATCGAGGAGTACGTCAACGACGAGCTGCTCGACGCCCGGGAGAACCCCCTCGGCCAGATCCCGGTCGTGCACATCCGGAACATCGCCATCTCCGGCTCCCCGTGGGGCCTCGCGGACATCGTGGATGTCATCCCGCTCAACCGCGAATTCAACGAGAAGGCCACCGAGGTCTCGGACATCGTCAACTACCACTCGGCGCCGGTCACCATCATCACCGGCGCCAAGGCGAGCAACCTGGAGAAGGGTGCTCGCAAGATCTGGGGCGGACTACCTAAAGACGCAAATGTTTTCAACTTGGAAAATGGCGTCGACCTGTCCGGACCACTCGCATACCTGGACATGATCAAGCGCTCGATGCACGAACTGACCGGGGTCCCGGAATCCGCCCTCGGGCAGGCTCAAGCGATTTCCAACACATCGGGAGTCGCTTTGAGCATTCAATTCTTCCCGCTCATGCAGAGGTATTCGCTCAAGCAGACCAACTACACGTCTGGTCTCAAGCGGATCAACGAGCTGGTCCTGCGGACGCTCTTCCTGTACGAGCCGGAGACTCGCATCTACAACCCGGCCACTCAGGGAATCCGCAGCTCTGAGGAACAGCCTCTGATCATCGACCCTCGCGACCCAGAGGTTTACGACACGACCTGCGACTGGCCGCCTCCGTTGCCGGTCGACGAGCTGGTCAAGCTCAATGAAGTCCAGGCGAAGCTCGCGCTCGGTCTGGAATCCAAGCGCGGGGCGCTCCGCGACCTTGGTGAGACGTTCGTCGACGAGAAGATGCAGGAAATCTTCGACGAACGGCTCGCAGAGGCCAAGGAGGAGGGCGCCCTCGAATTTATTAAGGCGCAAATTGCCTCGGCTATCTTGCGCACAACGGGATTGCCGCCTACGGGCGTGGAAAGCCCGCCGCCCGCACCTGCCTCGGGGGAGAACTCGAAGAACCCGAAATCAGGTGCCACGAGTGCCGGCCCCCTCCCCGGACTCCCCGGGACAGGGAGTGGTGCAGACATCGAATCAGTTCTCAGTGAACTTGTGACGCTCTCCAAGGGCACGAAGCTGGCCCAGCGGAGAAACCCGGAAAACGACTAGACCGTCCGCCTCTCATTTCTATTCGTTTCGGCGGCTTCCCCGACTCGGAGTGAAGCAGTGCCCGACAACCCGAACCCCCCCGCTCCGCCGAAGCCCGTACCCCCGTCTCACCCGGGCAGCGGCGCCCAGGCCAACGCCGACGGCAGCGTGACCGTGCACACGGACACCAACCCGCCGGCACCACCGGCCCAGGGCCGCACCTTTACGGCCGAGGACATCGCCAAGGCCCGGCAGGAGGAGAAGGACAAGCTCTACTCCCGCCTGACGAAGGGCGACGAGCGCCTCCAGGCGCTGGAGGCCGAACTCACGACCCTGCGCGAGGAGCGCGAGGCACGCGAGAAGGCCGAAGCCGACCGCCAGACTGCTGAGGAGCAGGCGGCCAAGGAGAAGGCCGAAGCGGAGATGTCCGCGCGGAAGCTGGTGGAAGAACGCTCTACCGAGTGGGAGCAGAAGTTCGCCGAGCTTCAGCGGGAGCGAGAGCAGGAGCGCGCGGCTCTCGCCAAGGAAGCCGAATTCAACCGGCTGCGTGCATACATTCAGGAACGACTCACTGCGGAGAGCAACAGCATTGCTCCCGAACTCAGGGACCTCGTCGCCGGCAATACGCCGGAAGAGGTTGACCAGTCGATCGAGATGCTGAAGGCGAAGACCGACGCGATCTTCCAGTCCGTGCAGCAGGCCCAGCAGACGGCGCGTTCCCAGATGCGGGGCGTGGCGTCTACCGGGTACACCGGCAACGGACCCACGGATGGTGACGCGGGTGCACGCCAGCTCTCGGTCGACGACATCAAGAACATGCCGATGAGCGAATTCGCAAAGTACAGGAGCCAGCTCCTCGGCGCGGCAGCCAACAACTCAAGCAATCGCGGGCTCTTCGACTGACCCGCTCCCTCGCTAAACCGCCTCTCATTCCTACTCATTCCGGCGGCCAACTCACGGAATGAGAGGTTCCCGTGGCAAGCGGAATCACCGGGACTCCGGTCCTGTCCCCCACGCCGACCGCCTATCAGGCGGCCAACTCCACCATGCTCACGCCGGCCATCCAGACGATCTGGAGCAAAGAAATTTTGTTCCAGGCAATGCCCGTGCTCAGGTTCGAGCAATTCATGGTCAAGAAGACGGAGCTGGGTACCGCTCCGGGCCTCACCGTGAACTTCATGCGTTACCGCTCGCTGGACGGTGCGCAGCAGCTCGTGGAAGGCGTGCGCATGGAGACGCACGCGCTTTCCGCTGAGCAGATCACCATCACCGTCGCCGAGCACGGATTCGCCATCGCGGTGACCGAGCTTTTGCTCAACGCGTCTTTCGATGACGTCATGGCTTCGGGTGCCCGTCTGCTGGGCCGGAATATGGCAACGTATCTGGACGCGCTCTGCCGCGACACCCTCCTCGGCGCCCCGTCGGTCCTCTACGGATACGACAAGCTGGCGTCCTGGTCGGCCGGTGCAACGCGCACTCCGCTTTCTCCGTACGACCGGGGAATGTTCGCCGACTCGGAAGCCACGATGTCGACGAACGGCGGCTTCTTCTTCACGTCTGCCCTGGTCAAGGACGCGGTGGAGACCCTCGCGACGAAGAACGTCCCTCGCCTGGGTGAGACATATGTCGCTTTTGTCCACCCGCATCAAAGCCGTCGACTTCGCGATGACCCGGAATTCATCGAGGTCACGAAATATGCCGCGCCGGGCAACTTCATGCTCGGAGAAATCGGCCGGCTGAATGACGTCGTATTCATCGAGACGACGCAGGTCTTCCAGGGCAATACGACCCCGCCGGCGACCCAGCAGATGGGGACGAATATCCCCACCAACACCTCCCAGAAGTGGGGTGGCCAGGCCGCCCGTACCGCGTCCGGATCGACCCCGGCAATCGGTGCAGTGACCGCGTCTCCGTCGAACCCGAATGCCCCCGCGAACCCCATCTACCGCGCTCTGGTAATCGGGGACAACGCGGCGGGCCACGCGATCTCGCTTCCGGTCGAACTCCGCGATGGCGGTGTGCTCGATTTCGGCCGCGAGCACGCCCTTGCGTGGTACTCGATTTTCGGGCTTGGCCTGATCACGGACTACGCCGTCGTCCAGTGCGCGACGAACTGACCCACCCGCAGGAAAGGGCGGTGGCCGCAAGTTCGCCGCCGCCCTGGATTTGGCATCCGACTCGATAGGAGAACACCGTGCCCGCGAATCCTCGCACCAAGCCCAATCCGAAGGATCACACCGGCAACAAGAAGAGGGTGCTCGCCGAGCAGCACGCCGAGGAACTCGCCCGCCGCAAGGGCGAACTCGCCATGCAGCACGCCGAGGCTGCCGCCAATCTCGACCAGCCGATTCAGCTCGACGAGAAGGGCCGAACCGTTCAGGCAGTTTCCGAGGAGGAAAAGCCTGAAGGCCCGGTGGAACTCCCCCCGGAGCAGGTGAGCATTCGCATTGCCTGTGACCTGGAGAAGGTGACGATCGGGCAGGGCACGGAATTCGATTTCAAGGAGGGTCAGGTCTACACCGTGCCCCTCAACGTCGCACTGCACCTGGACCGGCTCGGCTACGTCTGGCAGTGGCTCTGACCAAGAGGGGGTATCCCGCCGTGGCGGCACCGACCAAGTCCTTGGAAAAACTCAAGGCAACCCCCGAGCAGGGGAAGTGGTATCGGCTCCTCGAAGATTTCGGCGAGGGCGTCGGCATGCTCACGAAGACCCACTACTACAAGGACCAGGACGAGGTCCGCATGCTGCGGGTCCTGGAAATCCTGGAGCCGGCCACCTACGGCGTCGGCTACAGCGCGGAGAAGACGGTGCTGTGCATGTGGCTGGAGTCGCCCGCCCCCGGCCGCCTGGTCCAGCACAACATCTCCTTCCCGCTGAGCCAGTTCGTCGCCCTGTTCGGAGTCGGCGAAGAGCCACCGGAGTACGTGGACTGGCAGGCCGAGAACTCTTCCGGCGGTGAGTGATGCCGGCCAACGGGTTCATCGCGGTCCAGGGGGCCGTCTCCGGGCTCGACTACCTGACGGGCCGTACCACCGGCCTGGAGGCCGAGTGGCAGGCCAAGACAGCGGCTGGCGACCCGCAGCCGAAAACGACCTATCTCATGCTGCTGACCCAAGTCGTGACGGACGCCCAGACGGACATGACCACGCTCATCGGCATCGAGGCAGCCGGCACCGGCTACGCCCGCCAGCCCATCCCCTGGGGCGCGGCCTCCACCAGCACCCGGCAGTCGACGACGACCGACCTCGTGCAGTTCGGGCCCTTCAGTGATGCCACCGGTCTCGCGGCCCCGGTGACCGGGGCGGCGCTGGTCACGCGCATGACGTCGTCGGCCGGCCAGCCCACCGGCCTCTGCCTGATGGCGTGGAACCTGGAAACCGCGATCACCACCCAGCAGAACCAAGCCCTGCAAATCGCCGCCGGCGCGCTGACGATGACGCTGGCGGTGACCTGAGATGGCGACGCTCGCGGGGATTGTGCGGCGCATCCGTTCCGAGGTCGGAGACCTCGCAGCGCCGTTCGTGGACACCTTCATCGGCGGCGACGAGCTGAGCACGTACGACCTGTCCGAAGTGAACGTGACCTCGGTGGAGGCGAAGGTCACCACGGCGGACCCCGCGAGCACCGTCGAGCTGGTGGAGGACACCGACTACGTCCTCAGTCCGGGCGAGGGCAGCATCCTGCTGATCAACCCCGTCTACTCCCCGCTGCGCCACGGCCAGACCCTGATCGTGCGCGGCCGGTCGGAGGGGATGTTCACGGACGCGGAGCTGGAGACGTACGTCGGCGACGCGATGAACCAGCACACCTACGGCCGCACGATCAAAACGCGGTACCGCGACGGGCACGGGCACATCCGGTACGACCTGGAGCCCATCACCCTGGAGAACCTCCCAGCAGTGGAGGAGCCGCTGGTCGCCTACCTGGCGGCAATCAACGTCCTGTGGACGCTGGCCACCGACGCCAGCACCGATATCGACGTGAACACGGCCGAGGGGACCTTCGTACCTCGGTCGCAGCGCTACCGGCAGCTCATGGAACACATCAGCGAACTCCAGGGCCGGTACAACACCTTGGCGCAGCAGCTCAACGTGGGGCTCGGCCGTATCGAGATGTTCCAGCTCCGGCGGATCGCGCGGACCACCAACCGCCTTGTGCCCATTTTCCAGAGCCGCGAGTACGACGACACCTCCAAGCCGGAGAGGCTGCTGCCGCCGATCGACGGCGACGCCTACGACGACGAGTCCGGCATCCCCTCTCCCCTCTATCCGGGGACCTGGGGGTGAGCGGAAATGTGGTCACGGCTGGACTGGAAGAGGGGACGCTTCGGCGTCAACACGGAAACGACCCTTATCCACCGCGCATTGCGCGGCTGGCAGAACCGCACCGGCGACGTCATCACTTATTACCGGTTCCAGCACGCCGAGTCGGACATGCACGACGTCTACGACGAGGCCACCGGTGGCGGCAAGGTCTTCTACGGGAAATGGCAACTCCCTGCCCTGCACGTGACGCACGTGGAGTCCGGCAATGACGACCCGCGCGACAGTGGCCTGTACATCACCGACACCATCCGCGTGGTCCTGGAATTCGACCAGCTCATGAAATTCGGGCTGACCGCCATGGACATCAAGCACGGGACCTTCCAGCGCGACCGCATGGCCTACGACGGCGCGCTGTACGCGGTACAGCGGCTGAACGTCCTCGGGCAGATCCGGCGGCGCGACGTGATCACCGTCATCGAGGGCCAGCAGATCAAGAACGACGAGCTGGTCAACGACCCGCAATTCCAGGACTACCTCACCGACCCGACGCAGCACCCGGAGATATCGCCGGAGCTGATGGCGGAGTCCGTGGTTCCTCCCCCGGAGGAAGGCGCGAGCGATGACCCCTACTCCTGAGATCTCCGCTGCGGCGATGCCAGCCGGGATTCCCTCGACACCGCTGACGGGCCGCTACATCGCCCCGGACGGCTCTCCACTGTCCGGGACCGTTCACTTCGCCCCGCCGTCGGTGCTGACGCTGCCCGGCTCGGACACCTTCGCCGCGACGGCCGCGAAGGTCACCCTCGATGCCGAGGGCCGCTTCGAGGTGACGCTGGTTGCCACGGACGCACCAGGCATGTCCCCATCGAGCTGGGCCTACCAGGTCACCGAAAAGCTCAAGGGCATACCGCCCCGCGTGTACCACATCCTGCTGCCGGCCTCCTCAACCCCGGTCGACCTGGCCGACATTGCCCCGGTCAACCCCTACACGGGGAACTACCTGCCGGTGACGGGCCCCCAGGGCGCCAAGGGGGACAAGGGCGACCCGGGCGAGGTCTCCCTGGAGCAGCTCGATGCGCTCGAAGCCCGAGTGGCGCCACGCCCGCAGGAATGGACCCAGGCTGCGCCCAGCAACGAGTGGACGATCTCTCACTCCCTGCCTTACCGGCCGCTCGTGAGCGTCTACGACACCTCGGGCCGGGAAATCGGCGGCTCGGTCGACTACCCCTCTCCCACCACCGTGACAGTCCGGTTCGCGTACGCGGAAACCGGCTCGGCCGTACTGCATTAGGAGTTCCGATGGCCACTACGGATTTCCGGTTTCCGATCAAGCTGAACAAGTTGCCGGTTCAGGGCCTGGTCCCGGAATCGGCAAGTTCCGCCCCTTCAGCGCCCGTTGAGGGGCAACTGTGGACTGACACCGCCAGTCATGTGGTGAAGTTCTGGAATGCCAGTGCGTGGAAGAATCCGATCGACCGCGCGGACCACACCGGCAGCCAGCCCGCGAGCAGTATCAGTGACCTCGCCACGGTGGTGCAGGGCTACCGCCTGAACCAGTTCGCCGCTCCGAATGTTGCGGTCGACCTGGGGGGCCAGCGAGCCACCAACGCTGCCGATCCCACCGCCGCGACCGACCTGGTGACGAAGCAGTACGCGGACAACCTTCGCGCTGGCATCGCCGGTGTGAAGGACCCGGTCAGGGTCGTCGCCGAGGCCAACGTCGACCTGTCCAACCTGCCGTCCGCGATCGACGGTGTCACCATGGCCGGCGGGAACAGCTTCCTCGCCTCGGCGCAGACCACCGGCACCCAGAACGGCATCTACACCTACCCCGGGTCCGGCCAGGCGGCCACCCGCCGCTCGGACGCGGACGCCACCGGGGAGGTGCTCGACGGCACGCTCGTGGCAGTGTCCGAGGGCACCAAGGCCGGCACCCAGTTCATTCAGACCGCCACCCCCTCCGGGGCGCCCGGCGCCTGGACACAGACCTGGACGCAGTACAGCAGTGGCGGCCAGACCTACACCGCCGACGGCCAGGGCCTGGAACTCTCCGGGACCACGTTCTCCCTGGAGCTGGCCGACGCCACCCTCTCCAAGAGCGCGTCCGGCCTGACCGTCGGTCTGGTCACCATCGCCAAGGGAGGCACCGGCGCGACCACGGCGGCCGGCGCCCGCACCGCTCTGGGCACAGCAGGCAAGTACTCCGCCAACGTCGGTGCCCTGACCGGCGGTTCGGCACTGAACATCACCCACAACCTCAACACCACGGACATCCTCGAACCCTCGCTGAAGGAGATCTCGACCGGCGAGCTGGTGGGCGCAAAGTTCATCGTCGTGGACGCCAACACCGTGAGCGTCACCACGGCGGCCTCCTACGCCGCCGACACCTTCCGCGTGACGGTGGTGGGCTGAGATGCCGGCCCGTCAGCTCGCCGCCCAGACAGTGCCCACGACCGGCGGCAACGTCGTCTCGACGGACAAGGTGGGCGCAGCGAGCGGCGTCGCCGGCCTGGGCGCCGACAGCAAGGTTCCCCAAGCGCAACTCCCCACTCCCAAGATCACTGTGGGGATCACTGCGCCCGCGACCCCCGCCGCCGGGGACGTGTGGATCGATACGAACTGAGGCCCCGCCGTGGCGACACGCTTTTGGCTCACCACCACCGCCGCTCCCTACACACCCGCCACCAAGCGGGGCACCTGGACGGACGCCACCGCGACAGTCACCGGCCTGCTGGGACGCCAACCGGCCGGTACCTCGACGACGTCCGCAAAGGCCGAGACTTCCACCACCACGACGAACGTTCTGCTTGGACGGTGGATCAGCCCGCCGGCGCGAGTCGCCGGCACGCTGTCGGGGACCGTGGCATGGATGACCGGCCGAATGCAGTCGGCCGCAGCAGCAGCCCTGGTTGTACGCGCCCACATGTACGTGACCGTCGGCGACAGCGACACCGTGCGCGGGACGCTGCTCACTGACTACACCGGGGGCACGGCGTTCCCGACCACGGCGGCCGGCGGCGGCACGACGGGTACCGCGATCACGTCCGTAGCGCTCCAGGCCGGGGACCGCCTGGTGGTGGAGTTCGGCTACCAGGCGCAGAACACCTCCGCGACCTCGTACACCGGCACTCTGTACTACGGCGCCACCGGCACCACCGATATGGCCAGCGGCGCCACGGCCGTGACCACCAATCCCGGCTGGGTGGAGTTCTCCGGCGCGGACGGCATGTTCGCTACCCCCACCTCCCAGATCATCGACAAGTTCAGTACCGGTATCGGCAGCTACTTCGTGTACTGGGGTGGCACGTTCTGGAATGGGACCTGGAAGCGGGCCGCCGTTCCCGCAAATGACCAGTTCGCGGGCCTCATGGCAACTGACGTCGGTTACGAGATCACAGGCAGCACTCATTACTTCGAGGTCGTCCACCTGCCGACAGGGGGCACCGGTACCGCCTTCTCCGCCATTGTGCTCGGGCCTACCGACAACGGCACATTCATCCGCACCCGGTACGGACTGGCCACTGGAAACCTGACCTTCGAGAGCTGCGTCGGATATTTCGACGCCACGCCGACCACGCTGGCGTTCGACCCCGTCGCTCATCGCTGGTGGCGGTTCAGGGAGGCGAACGGCACCTTCTACTGGGAAACAAGCCCGGATGCCACCACTTGGACTGTCCGACGCAGTATCACTACGCCTCAGTGGGCAAAATTCGGAACGCTGCGTACGAACTTCGAGGGCTATGCCGATACGGGCAGTACCACCACGCCGGCTGAAGTCGACAACGTGAACACCATCCCGACCACAGTGTGCAAGGTCTGGAGCGGATCAGCTTGGGTTGTCAAGCCCGTCAAGGTCTGGAACGGAAGCGCCTGGGTGACGAAACCCTTGAAAGCGTGGTCGGACACCGCCTGGTTCTGAATTACCTGAGCTATAAGCAGGCGTGCGACGCTCGGTCCGTCAGATCAGTTTGTGATCGCCCCTTGCCTTTTCCTACAAGGAGGAACCTCGATGCGCTATGTCGCGGTCAGCAATGACCAGAACGACAAGGTAATCAAGGACGGCCCGCTGGAGCTGGACAACCCGTCGGAGCACACGCCGGAGGAGGGCACGCACCTCATGCCGGAGGACGCCGCTCTGACGGCCGGCTACTCCTACGCGGCAGGCGGCGGCGCGGGCTTCGCAGCCGACGGCACGGCCGACCAGGGCGTACAGGGGGACGGGGGCGGCCAGGGCGCGCAGACCCAGCCGGGCGGCCGGGGCAACCCGCACCAGTAATCGGACTGCCGGGGGCCTGCCGTTCTCGGGGGCGGCGGGCCCGGCATCACGCAAGGAGTGCGTCATGACTGTCGCTCAGATCGTCGGAGTCGTACTGGTCCTTCTGGTCCTCGTTCTCATTCTCAAGATGCTCGGCGTCTTCTGATCCTGCGGCATTAACTGGTCGCAAATGGGCGCACGCATTCTGGTGGGGCGATCTACAACCGCCCATACCGGAGTGCCGCTGTGCCCTTTCTTCTGAACGAAGATAAGGCCCTGAAGCAGAAGTTCCAGGGTCTATTGGTGCATGACGCCACTTCCGGTGATGCCGGTCGCAAGGTGACCGTTCGGTACAGGAACCCGGAATACGAGCTGGCCGACGCCACCTACCCGCTGATCCTGATCAGCCATTCCCGTATCTCTCGCGACGAAGAGCGAGAGCACCGGGGCGAGGTGAGTCTCCACTACGCCCCCGAGGGATACGAGCCGTGGGCGGATATGACCGACCCCACGCAGTCTCCGTACATGGCGGAGATGCCCATTCCCCTGAATGTCGACTACCAGCTCGACGCCTACGCCCGAAAAGAGCTGCACCTGATCGAGATGACGGGTGCGCTCATGGGATTCCACTTCCTGCCGGCCCGCTTGGGCTATCTGCCGATCCCCGAGGACGGTACCGTTCGCCGCCTGGATATCCTCGGCGGCCCCGAATACTCCGAGTCCAAGGATGAGCTGGGAAAGCGGCTGTTCGTCGCAACGTGGGCCATCCGCGTCTCCAGCGAGGTCTTCCTCAGCGAAATCCGTACCCTGACGCCCGCTCAGCGCGTTCTCGTCGACTTCCTCGACAAGGGCTACTGGGACGAGGGCCACATCGTCCCGCTGAGCGAAACGCAGGTCATCACCAAGGAGAAGCTGAGCGTCTCCACCACGGCGCTCGCGCAGGCCCTCGTAGGCCAGCCCTACCGGCAGCGCCTTGAGACGGCCGGGGGGACCGGGGAGGTCACCTGGTCCCTCTCCGACGGCGCCCACCTGCCCCAGGGCCTCTCCCTCACCACTGCCGGCGTCCTGCACGGAACTCCCGTCACCGCGACGACCACACCGGCGCAATTCCAGGTCACCGCCCAGGATTCGGACATCGCTCCGCAGGTGGCGCAGGCCGTCCTCTCGCTCACCGTTCTGCCCGCACCGCCCGGAGGCTGATGCGCAATGACCACTCCTACGACGTTCCCGTACAAGAGGCCCGGGGTCTACATCAGCGAGACACTCAAGCCTCTCCCGCAGCAGGTCAGCCCCCCGGGCGTAGCAGTGGCCACGTTCGTCGGCACGCACGACGCCGGTCCCAGCACGCCGGTGAAGGTGGCGAGCTGGGAGCAGTTCATGGGCCTGTACGGCGGCTTCGGAAACGGCATGAATTACTTGCCTTTCCAGGTCTACGAATATTTCTCGAACGGTGGCCAGAACGCGTGGATTCTGCGGGCCACCCCCACCGATTCCGTCGCGGCCCGCCTGGTGATCAAGAACCAGCCCCTGCCGCCGCCGGAGACCATCGTCGCCACCCCCGACGGCACGGCGCCCACCGGCTCGGGGAGCGCACCGTCGGGCGAGGTCACCAACGTGCAGTTCGTGGCGCCCAGCGGCAGTGTCACCGCAAATCCGGAGCAGACGGCCTTCATGATCGAGTGGGATGCGATCACACCGCTGTCGAGCGTGGATGCCTACGAGGTCGAGGTGACGCGGCCGGACGAGGGCTCTTTCTCCAAGACGGTGTGGGTCACGCAGCCGTCCAGCGGTAAGCCGCAGGCGGCTTTCACGGACTTGGCGCCCGGAACGACGTACGAGGTCCAGATCACCCCCTACAAGGGGGCCACGGCCGGCGACCCGATGACCACTCCCGCGACGTTCGACACGGCGGCGGGTTACACCGAGGTCGACGCGCTTTCGATCACAGCGCGCGGCAGGGGGAAGTACGGCAACTCGATCTACGTCTCCACCACGGCCTCGTGGAACGCGGGCCGCTTCCACTTGTTCATCAAGTACGGCGGCACCAACCAAGGAAACCTGGTGGAGACATGGCAGGATCTCTCCCTCAACCCGGGTGACCCCCGCTACGTGGTCAGCCTGCTCAACTCCTCGCAGTCCGGCTCGAACTACGTCTCCGTGGCGAACATGCTGCCCCCCTCGGCCAGCACGCCCGGCACCAGCGCTACCCCGGATGCCTCCTGGCAACCGGAGCTGCTCACGGACGCCCCCCTGGCTACCGGCGCTGACGGTGTCCAGGCCGTGAACCTGGCCGAGCAGCTCAGCCAGCACTTCGCCTCGGTCTCCGATGTGCTCCTGGTCAACTTGTGCGGAAACACGAGCCTGACGGACCACATTCCGGCGACCACACAGATCAACGCGGCCCTGGCATGGGCAGAGGCACGGCGCGGCGCCTTCCTGGTCCTGGACGCGCCCCGTCAGCCTGCCCCGATCGACGCGGCCACGGCGGCGACGAAGTTCACCGAGACCGCCTCCGGTTACGCGCCGGCGTCGTCCTTCGCGGCCCTGTACGGGCCGTGGATTCAGGTCGCCGACCCGGCCGGCGCCTCGGTGTCGTCTACCCGGATGCTGCCGCCGAGCGGGGCCGTGATGGGCCAGTACGCACAGGCTGACGCTGCTGTCGGCCCCAACCGCAGCCCGGCCGGCGTCGCTTACAGCCTCGTGGGTGCCGTGGGCGTGGAGCATCTCTTCTCGCTCGATCAGCTCGATGCGCTCAACCAGGCCGGACTGAACGTCATCCGGCCGGTACCGCAGAGCGGGTTCTGCATCATGGGCGCCCGCACGCTCAAGCAGGGCATGCCGGACCGGTACATCAGTGTCCGGCGCATGCTGATCTACATCGAGAACCTGCTGGAAGACGTGACCAGGTTCGCGATCTTCGAGCCCAACGGGCCTGACCTGTGGGCGACGTTGGCAGCCCTGGTCGACCAGCAGCTCCTCACGCTCACGCAGGCCGGCCAGCTCCAGTCCTCGGTACCCGACCAGGCGTATTTCGTGGCCTGCGACGAAACCAACAACACGCCGCAGACCGTGGCCCTGGGCGAAATCCACATCACGGTCGGCGTGGCGCTCTCCTCGCCTGCGGAATTCATCATCATCGAGATTTCGCAGTACCAGGGCGGCGTCTCCCAGTCGACTTCATCCATCGAAGAGCCCACCACCGTCTGACGTCAGCAGCCTGACCGCCTCTCATTTCTGTTCTTTCCGGCGGCCCCTTCATCGGGAAATGAGAGGTGACCCGTGGCAGCCACAAGTACGACCCAGAAGCCGAGCCTCGCACAGCTCCAGACCGACCCACTCCGGAATTTCAAGTTCCAGGTCAAGATCCATCTGGCGAACTCGACGCTCGACTCCAGCAAGCGGTCCAACCAGCTCGGCTTCATGTCCGTCAGCGGCCTGTCCATCACGACCGACGTGGTGGTGTACAGGCAGGGCGGGATGAATACGACAACCCAGAAAATGCCGGGCCAGTCGGACTTTGCACCGATCACCCTCTCAAGGGGGTTGATCTGTGGCGATTCGGACATCTATGCCTGGCTGACCAAACTGTTCAAGGTCATGCAGGGCACCGGCGGGAACGACGGGTCGTACAACTTCCGCGCGACCATGGACATTTTCCTCCTCGACCACCCCGTCACCACCCAGACCGTCTACTACAAGGCCGGCTGGCGGGTCTACAACTGCTGGCCCACGAGCATCGCCTTCGGCGACCTCGACAGTGGGGCAAATGGGGTCGAACTACAGCAAATTACCCTTGCTCACGAAGGCTGGGACTTCAAGATCGCGAGCAAGTACGGCCCGGGAACCGGCATTTCCCTGCCGTAACTCAACCCCCACTCGAAGGACACACAGTGACTGAACCCGTTACGCTCCCCGACTTCGAGCAGTTCGGCGGCCAAACCATCAACGGTCTGGAAAAGCCGGAAGAGGCCACCGCCGCCACCCAGGCCGTCCTCAAGGAGTCCCGGGATTCCGGCAAGCCCCGCATCGACGACCCCGGAGACACTCAGGTCACCCTCGAACGCGGAATCTGCCGGGATGACATCTGGCACCGCGAGGCAGAGGTGCGTGAACTCAACGGCTACGACGCAGAGGCCATGGCCGCCGCCGGCGCCAGCAACTCCGCCTACAAGGTGGTTGAAACACTCCTGGCGCGAGGCGTCGTGAGCGTCGGCGGCGAGCCCATGACCCGCAAGCTGTCCGGCGAACTCCTCATCGGCGACCGCGAACTGCTCATCATGCACATCCGTCGGGCCACCTTCGGCAACGTCCTCGAATTCGAGCAACTGCCCTGCCCCCACTGCGGCGAGCTGGTCGACCTGACCGTACACCTCGACGCCATCCCCACCGTCCGCCTCGAAGACCCCCAGCGCACCGAGTTCGACGTGCCGCTGCGCAAAGGCGCAACGGCCATCGTGCGCCTGCCCACCGGATTGGACCAGGAGGCGGTCTTCGGCATCAAGAACAACCGGGCCAAGCAGGACTCGGAAATCCTCTCTCGGTGCGTCCTGCGCCTGGTCCAGCCCGACGGCACCGAACTACGCCGGCCGCCCGCGCAGACAATCTCCATGGCCGACCGGCAAACCCTGCTCCAATTCCTCACCGACACCCAACCCGGACCGCGCTTGCTCGACTTCACGTGGACGCACGAGACGTGCGGGGAGGAGGTCGAACTGCCGATCAACCTGGCCACCCTCTTTCGCGGACTGTGACTACCAGCGGGCCTTTTCCGAGATCGAGATCCTCGCCCAGATTCACCCCGCCTGGTCCCTCCACGAAATCAAATCCCTGTCCATCCGCGAGCGCAATCACTGGATTCGCCGCGCCGCCTGGGAAATTGAAAGGAGGCTGTAGATGGGAACTCCTCCGCCGCCGCCCGGCCCACCGACCCCGCCTAATCCGGGCCAGGGCCGGTTGTTCGGCGCGAACAATCTCGGGCAGCAACTCGATGCACTGACACGGGCGTTCACGACTTTCACGAATCGTTTCGCAAGCACCGCCGGCCTGAACACCATGGGCTTCCAGGCGACGAACCTGGGCCAGGGGCAGCGCACGGGGGACCAGCTCGGCCGAATGCAGCAGCGCTACCAGCAGCAGTACGACGCCCACAACGCGGCCCGCCAGCGCATGCAGGACGAGCTGGAGCGCCAGCAGCTCCAGTGGGACCGCCAACTCCGCGTCGGCACCCGCAACGCCAACAACATGCGGTCGCCGGCCTGGCGTCGGCAGGAGGCCCAGGATCTGCTCGACGAGCAGGCGATCCTCTTCGCCAACAACCAGTCACGCACGCGCCGCGACTGGCAGCTCCAGGACAACCAGCATTCGGGCGCCATGGCGAACATGGTCGCCGACATGGCCCGCATGCGGGCACAGCAGCGTACCCAGACGACCATGAACCGCATTGGCTTCGGCGCCCAGGTCGGCGGCGCCATCGTCGGGGCGGCCCGCTCGTACTACTCCGGCGGCATGGAAGAGATGGTCGGCCAGTTCGAGCGGCGGATGTCGATGCTCCGCCCGGACTGGTCCGGATCGCACGGCACACGGGCGCGTGACTACTTCCGCGACATGAAGCGCTCCGGCGCGATCATGTGGGGAACCTCGGAGGAAGACGCCGTCGGCGGCTACTCCGCCATCACCATGCAGAACCCCCGCGACCAGGTGAGGGTTCAGGCCGCACGAGCTGCTTCGGCCGCGTTCATCACGCCGGGACTGGGCATGCAGGGCGCCGCCCAGATGCAGCAGGAACTCGGCACCGGCCAGGCGTTTTATGCGAGCCAAATGTTCGGCCTCGCCCCGACCCGATTCGCGGGAGGCCGGCAGAACAGTTCAGGCGCCATGGCCTTGAGCCTCGCGCAGCGCGTGAACAACGGAGGATTCGGAAACCTCACCTCTGAGCAGCTCACGGCACAGCTCGCTCAGGGTGGTTCTCTGTCGATGAGCATGGCCAACTACGCGCGGGTGGCCGGGCTTTCCGGTCAGAGCATGGAGGCCATGCGCAACCAGACCGAGATTCTCCGGAGCGTCATGAATCCGGAGAAGAAGGGTCTCAAGGGGCTGAGCCAGAAGGAAGCCCTCAGTCTGCTGGAGGACGTGGGCGGACGGGACACCGAAAAGGCCGAGAAGGCGTTCGACAAACTCAAGAAATACGCGCCCAGCGTCGGCGACTCCTACCAGGACTCCCAGCGCTACCTCCAGGGCCTGTCCCGCGAGGGCCATCTGCCCGCTTCCGCCTCCTTCCTGGACGCGGCAAAAGCGAGCGCCAACACGCTGGCGGACATCCACACCCTGCTGCAAAAGACTCTGGAGCCGCTGGCCGATGTCATCGGCACAGCCGCCGGTTCGGCCAAGGGTGGCGGATTCTGGGGCTCTCTCGGTACCGGCCTCAAGTCGGGCTGGAACTGGGGTCCCAACGTCTTCTTCGGCGACGCGGGGGAGGGCACCGACCAGGGGTCCTGGGCCAAAAGCGCGTGGAAGGGCATCTCCGGCCTCTTCGGCGGCGACTCCGGAACACCCGAGTCCAAGCAAGGCAAGAAGACCAAGAAGAGCGACAAGGCCGGCCTCCCCGGAGGCAGTGTCTCCAAAGCCATCTCCTTCGCCCGCTCCCAGGTCGGCGAGCGGTACATCCTCGGCGCCGAAGGCCCGGACGCGTGGGACTGCTCCTCGCTCATGCAGCAGGCGTTCGCCGAGGCCGGCGTCAAGTTGCCGCGCACCACCTACCAGCAGATCCACAAGGGTGTCGAGGTCCCCATCGACGAGGTCCGCCCCGGTGACCTGGTCTTCTACAAGGACATCAGCCACGTCGGTGTCTACGCCGGCGACGGCAAGGTCATCGAAGCCGCGAACCCAGGGCGCGGCGTCGTCGAGGGCCCGATGTACAGCAAGTTCAAGCGAGCCCGCCGTGTCATGGCGGGGGGTGTGGAGGCCAAGGAGAGCCTGTCCGGGGACCAGTCCGACCCGACCACCGACCACGGCTCGACCGGCGGAGGGTTCAACGTCTCCGGCGCGTACGGCTCCGTCGAGGAGGTCGACGCCCTCGCGGCTGCCCTCTCCGGCGGCGCGGGCACGGCCCAGACCGTCAGCCAAACCCCACAGGCCACCCAGAACGAAGAAGCAGAGAGCGACGAAGGCGACAGCGACGCCGGAAAGGACGCGCCGCACAACGTCAAGGCAAACGTCGCACTCGGCAAGAAAATGGCCGCCGAAATGGGGTGGTCGGGCAGTCAGTGGACCGCCCTCTACAAGCTGTGGCACAACGAGTCCGGGTGGAGGCACTGGGCCGACAACCCGAACAGCGACGCCTACGGCATCCCCCAGGCAATGAGCAACCTCCACCATGAAACCGCGACCAAGGAATGGCGCAACTCGCCGAAGAAGCAGATCGCTTGGGGCCTGAAGTACATCAAGGGCAAGTACGGCACGCCACAGAAGGCTTTGAACTTCTGGAACTCCCGTAGCCCGCACTGGTACGCCGACGGCGCGTGGGAGGTTCCCGGGCAGGCAGGCGAGGGCCTCGACGCCAAACTCCACGGCGGGGAAATGGTGCTGGAGCGCAACACCGCCCACACCGTCCGCCAGGCCCTCCTCAACCAGGGCCTCAACCCCAGCCCCGGGCAGGGCTCGAACGCCGCCGGCGGCACCGGTTCCGTGACCCTCCAGTTCGGTGCCGGCTCGGTCGTCGTTCAAATGCCCACTGCGAGCGCCGAGGGCGCCAAGAGTGCTGCACAGGCTTTCGTGACTCACATCGCAGCCGATGAGCGGATCAAGTCGCTGATGGGAGGCTGGTGATGGCCGAGAAGAAGAAGTCCGACGGTGCGGTCAACCTCCCCGGAAAGGGCATCTGGGAGAACAATTTCGACCCGCGTATCCAGAACATCCCGTCGTATCTGCCCGGCGAGAAGGGATCGAACTACGGCCTGAAACGCGGGTACATGGTCACGGCCTTCCCGAAGGGGCAGTCCGGCCGTTTCTACATGCTGAATTTCCTGTACAACCCCTCCACGGTCCAGGTCAGTCACGGGATCGACGCCGCGAACCAGGTCATGCCGGCCTACACCAGGAGCGATCAGGACAAGGGAACTCCGCTCGTCGCGGCCGGCGGCACGCTCTCCTTTTCGCTGCTTTTCGACCGCAGTTACGAGATGAGCGACAGCACGCAGTTCAACAAGATCGAGGGCACGTACGGGGTCATGGCCGACATTCACGTGCTCTACAACATGGTCGGCATCAACGCCCCTCAGCAGGTGTGGAATCAGGGCGACGCGGAGGCGGCCGAGTCATCTGTGGACGCCAACCAGGTAATCGGCGTCATGCAGATGAATCCGGTCTGGTGCCGATTCGGGCAGGCACGCCACGCCATGCGAGACAAACTGCCGGGCCTGAGCCGCATGGAGTATTTCGGGTACGTCAGCAGCCTCGACATCACCTACACGCATTTCTCTCAGCGAATGACCCCGGTGCGGTGCGCCGTCAGCATCTCCATGCAGCTCATGTCGACAGCCGGCTGGGTCTAGGGAGGAATTCCATGGCTATTTCCCGCACTTCGCGCTACCAGCGCAACGAGACGACCCTGGTTAAGGACCGCAACGGCCAGCTTCAGCTCGCCGTCATGCACCGCCGGCCCGAGGCACAGAAGCTGCGCGTGTCGGACTACCGGTGGCGCAGCAGTGAGCGGGTCGATGACGTGGCCACGCGGTATTACCAGAGCGAGTCGAGCTGGTGGATGTACGCCGAGGCCAACCCCGGCATCCTCGACTGGACCCAAGTGCCCGCTGGTCAGCAGATCATGGTGCCCCGTGGCGTGGCGTAAGGTCTACCGGCCCCATCTGTACGCCAGGCGCCCCGCCCTCGAAAAGGGCGCCTGGCTTTCTGGCGTGGAGATCTACCAGGCCGAAGGCGCCCACCAGGTCGTCGAGCTGACCGTCATGCATACCTACAACCCCGCGTTTCCCGCCCAGCAGTGGCGGACGCCGGCGGGCTCGGTCTGGGCCGAGAACACCCCCGTGCACTTGCAGTACGGCTGGTACACCGATGACTCTGCCGACTGGTACGGCTACGTCGCCTCCAGCCGCGTCCTGGCGAGTGAGACCGACCCGCGTTTCGGGTACGCGGTGCAAGTCCCGGTGGTCTACACACTGCTCGGTGCCAGCATGCTGATGCAGACCCGCCGCAACAGGACGTGGCGCGGCACCACGGCCTCGGCCGCCGCCCGGCAGATCGCCCGGGAGTACAACCTCCAGCCGCGTGTGGACACCACGAGCAACGTCTACGAGCAGAGCACCCAGGCGAGCAGCGACTGGCAGTACCTGTGCGATCTGGCGGACCGGACCGGCTACCGGCTGTACTGCGACAACACGTCCGTTTGGTTCACCAACCGCCGAACGGTCATGCAGGCCCCCGACGGCAGCGTGCCCGTATTCCACCAGCGCAAGGCACCGGGCGTCATCGACTCGCTCCGGGAATTCAGCGCGGTAATCGGCGACACGGACCCAGCCGGCGGCCTGCGGGCCCGTTACGAGACCACCGCCTTCAACCGCACCACCAATGTCCTGACCGCGAGCACCTACGCCCAAAACCGCACCACCGTGCAGGGCCAGGCAGTGGCCCCGCTGTTGACCAACCAGTACAGCACCCGGCCGGCGGACTCCTACACCCAGGCACAGCGGCTGTTGGACGCGTCGGCTGACTGGTTGTGGGTGGAGGCCCGCGCCACGGTCAACGGTGACCCGAGGCTCAGGCCCGGCTCGCTCGTCGAGCTGCGCGGCGCCGGGATCGGGGACGCCAACGAGGGGCTGTGGATGGTCCGGAGCGCTGTCCACAAGCTGGGGATCAACCAGTTGTACCCGCAGAAGTCGACCTACACGACGACGATCGTGGTCGGCCGGAGTGACGTCCGAGGACTCGATCTCGGTGTACAGGGGCAGCCGAGGCAGCCGGCGCCCACGGTCCTCGTCTCCGGCCGCTGGCGGGCTGCCTACACCGGGGGGACGTCATGACCGCCCTGTGCGGCGTGTACGCCGGCATCGTCGTCTCCACCCAGGACCCGCAGAGCCGACGGCGCGTACGCCTGCGCATCCCCCAGATCACAGGGACCGCAGTTTCCGGGTGGGCGGAGCCGGTGAGTTTCGGCACCGTTGCGCCCGGCGATCAGGTCACCGTCGCCTTCGAAGGCGGCGACGCGAACTACCCGGTCTACTGGCCCCGCGTGACGGAAACGGTCGCCGCCTGGCAGCCGCTCACCCTGGAGCCCGACTGGGTCGCATCGAGCGCCGGCAGCCCCGTTTACCGGACGACCGAGGACGGCATGGTCGAGCTGTCCGGTTCTGTCGAGACCACCACGGGCATCGCCCTGGGGACGTCCGTGAAATTCGCCAGCCTCCCCGAGAATGCCCACCCCATCGAGCGCCACCGCGCGATCACCGCCACGATCTACCGCACCGCCTACAACTCCAAGTCGGTCTACGGCGAATACCGGACCACGACGTCGACCACAAGCACCACGTACGTCACCGACGCCAACGGGCCGACCGTCAGCTTCATCGCGTCAGCCTCGGGACAGGCCGTGGTCGTCTTCGGCGCCATGATGCAGAACACCACCGCAACGGGCCGCTGTCTGATGGGTGTCCGGATAACCCAAGGCGCTACGAGCATCGCCGAAGGCGACGACAACCGCTCCGCAGAACTTCAGGGCACCAACAACGCCTCCGTCTCCAACTCCCGCCAAATCACCGGGATGACGCCGGGGACGACGTACACCGCGACAGCCGTGTACCGAACGGAAGGCGCCAGCTCATCCGCTTCATTCGACAACAAATGGATCGTCGCCATCCCTGTGGGCCAGCACGACACCCCGGCGGCGCGGATCACGATGGAAACCAACGGCGACCTCATGGCGCTTTTCCCAGGAGGCGCAGCCCCCACCTACGACATGTCCCTCACTGGCATCCGCGCCCGCATCGTCTAAGGAGAAGGCAGTGGCCTACCCCTATTACCGGGCCCTCGCGGCAGCGAAAACGCTGGGCATCGACTACGACATCAAGAACACCTACGGTGTCGGTGACTACCTGGGCCACATCGCCATTCATGGCGGTGCGATCGAGCCGCCCACCTCGCAGCTCGCCCAGTACTGCGCCGACGGGGGCGCGTACTACTCCTTCGAGGCCCTCAGCGACCTGACCGCGCCCGACCTCGCTCTGCCGCCTACCACGTTCGATGAGCCCTTCTGTCTGGTCAATGTGGGCAATTCCGCTCGCACCATCTCCTGGCGCGGCGTGGAGGACCAGCGCGAAGCCGAGGAGGTCACCTACGTCAGCGGCCTGGACGACGTCCTCGTGTCTCTGGTTATCCAGGAGCTGAACGCCTCGGGCTTCGTCACGGACACCCCGCCCCTGCGGTTCGAGGGGAGCGACCCGCAGAACATCACCAACAAGAACAAACTCCGCGCCGGCGTCCAGCTCGACCTCACCCGGTCACTGCGCAAGACCTTCTACTCTGCTGGCGACCTGTCCGCGACGTCCGTCACCAACCCGGAGAACCGGCTGCCGGCCTTCTTCACCTACGGCGACGCGATCAACCGGGCCGCTGCTCTGGTCCCCCTCACCGTGGAGCAGCCCGAGACACCTCCAGTCATCCAGGCCACCGGCCCCGTCGACACGGCGGTCTCCGTCGCTATGCGCACACCTTTCGCGATCGACCACACCGGCGGCGTGGCCTCCACCACGGAGCCGCGCGAGCAGCTCCTGGACCGCATCCACGCCCTGGTGGGCACGCTGCCCGGCGAGCGGGTCATGCGTGCCACCTACGGTGTGCCGACGAGCGCAGCCCTGTTCGAGGAGAACGCCGACGTCGCAAACGATCAGCTTCAGCGGGGGGTCCTTGACGCGGTGGCCCAGTGGGAGCCCTCCGCCGTGGTGTCGGCGATCGTCGCCACGGTGAACAGCGAAGTCGGCATGGTGGACATCAACGTCCAGGTCAGTCGCTCCGATGTCCCGGGCGCTGAGCAGGACAACACACGCACCATCGGGGTCCTCGTCGGAGGCACCGTCGTATCGACCCCCGGGTAGCAATTAACGGGCCGACGCCCAGGACCGTAGAATCCCATTATCAGGCCGGCACACATTTTATGACTCGGACCCGCTGGCGGGGACCGAGAGGAAGTGTGTGCCGTGGCAGTCGACAGCGGGTCGGTAGCGAATATCGACTACACGTCGCGTGATTTCACCGGCTACCGCGATTCTCTCCTGGCGTACGCCGAACAACTGCTTCCGGAATGGACCTCTCGAAGTCCGGCTGATTTCGGCGTCGTCATGGTGGAGCTGTTCGCCTACCTCGGCGACATCATGAGCTTCTACCAGGACCGAATCCAGGACGAGGCTTTCCTTTCGACCGCCACCCAGCGCTCAAGCGTTGTAGCCATCGCGCAGCAACTCGGCTATCAGCCGCACACCGCGATCCCTGCCACCGGCCAGGTCGCTTTCAGCCCGGCCCCGGGCCTGACGTCTCCTGTGACGCTCCCGGCCGGCACCCAGGTCATCACTGCGTACATCGCCGCCCTGGACCGGCCCATCACGTACGAGACCACCGCCGACGTCATCGTGCCGGCCTACACCACACCCGTGCCGCAAGTCGTCGGCCTGGTCACCGAGGGCGCCACCCAGGGCAGCCGCACCCTGGCCCTGTACGCCTCCACCTCGGGCCAGCCAGCCACCACCGTCCGCGTCGAGGACGTCGGCGAGTCCGACGGCACCAAGAGCCAAGCGTTCACGCTCGCGCAGTCCCCCGTGCTGCTCGACACTGTCCGGATCTTCCTGGACGACGGAGTCGGCGGCACCGAGTGGACCCGGGTCACAGACTTCCTGCTGACCCGGGACTCCGACCTCATTTTCACCGCCATCACCGACGACCAGGGCGTCACCTACATCACTTTCGGCGACGGCGTGACCGGAGCCATCCCTGCGACCGGTCTGAAAATCACAGCCGCCTACCGCACCGGCGGCGGCTCCTACGGCAACCTGCCCCAGGGCTCCATCCTCGACCTGGCGGAAGGCATCCCCGGCATCGGGGTCTCTGGTTCCTCTCCCATGACCGGCGGTGCGGACGAGGAGCCCATCGACCAGATCCGTACCAACGCACCTCGCGTCTTCCGCACCCAGGGCCGAGCCGTCAGCGAGACCGATTACGCAGACCTCGCCCTCAACGTCGCCGGCGTGGCCGACGCCCGCGCCGTGGTCCGCTCCGCCAGTGCGGTGACGATCTTCATCATCGGCCCGAACAACATCCTCCCCAGCGAGGGGCAGCGGGACGCAGTCGCCCAGTACGTGCAGGCCCGGTCGCTGTCCGGCGTCGTCGTCAACGTCGTCAACGGCTCCCTGATCCCCGTCAACATCGGCTCCAGCTCCTTGCCGGTCCTGGTCTCCGTCCAGCCGCGCTACCGGCGCGACACGGTGAAGCTGGCCGTACAGCAGGCGATTCAGCAGGTGTTCACTCCGCCGGAAACCACGTTCGGCTCCCGCATCTCCATCTCCCATCTGTACCGGGCCATTCAGGAAGTGCCCGGTGTGGACTGGGCCGTCATTCAGATGATGGCCCGCTCGGATCTTTCTCAGAGCGGCACCGCAGACGTCATCTGTCGCGAAAACGAGATTCCCATCGTCGGCAGCATCGTCATTACCGCCAGCGGCGGAGTATAGGAGCCTGTGCCATGCCCGCTGTCTACCCCATGTCGATTCGGAGCTTCACGCCGAAGACCGACAACGTGGACACCATCTTCGCCGCTCATGTCAACGACCTCCAAAACGAGATGGCCGCCGTCGAGCGGACACTGGGCGTCAACCCCCATGTCTGGAAGGGGATGTTGGAGGCGGCTGGGTTCACGCTGAAGACGCCCAATCCCATCTCGAACTACCACCACGCGAAGACATACAGCAGCGTCTCGGACCGGCTGGACTGGTTGCAGCGACAGGCTACGTGGCTGTCGAAGATGACGGCCCTGATGGTCGGCCAGGCCGGCAGCAGCAAGCCGTTCAAGCCCGTAGCTGCCGTCATCCGCGCCCCCGGCATGAAAATCCCTGCCGGCGAGGGCAAGTGGGTTCCCTTCAAATGGGGCGCGGCCGAATTCGACCCCAACAAGATGTACCAGGGCGGCTCGAATATCGTGGCGCCGATCACAGGGTTCTGGGACGTCAGCCTGAATGTCTGGGCAGATTCCACGGTACGCCGACCCAACGACTTGCACTTCGTGCACGTGCGCCTGATGCGCGGCAACGATGAAATCGCCGGGCAGGACTCACTCATCGAGACTCAGACCTGGATTCGGCACCGTGTCAACGTGTCCTGGCAAGGCCGTTGGAACGCTGGTGTCCCCATGCGTGTCGAGGTCTCCCAGCACGGTGCGAGCGACAACACGGTGGACGCCAACTGCAATATCAGCCTGTCCTTCGTTCGCGACCTGACGTGAGGTTGGGGTAGCGATGGGCGTCTACGAACTCGACATCTACGCCAAAACCCTCTACGGCGCACCGCTTTTCGTATCGTTCCAGTCGACCATGGCCGCAGAGCAAAACGGCTACGGCAACCTGGAAGTCTCTTGGGACACCCCGATCCAGGCCAGCTCCTCCCAGATCCTCGCCGGTGTGAAGACCTGGACGCGGCTGCGTCTCGTCCGGAACTCCTACGGCATTCCGGAGACCGAGGACGACGGCTGGGTCATCCTGGAGAGCGCGGCCGGCACCGGCAGCGGTGCGGGCGACCCGACCAACCGCTTCCTCGACGACACGGTGGTGCCCGGCCAGGTCTACTACTACGCCGTCTTCGTCTCCACCGCGCCCGACACCTACAGCGCCACGACCACCTACTACCCCGGCGACCTGGTCACCTACAGCAGCACGGTCTACATCAACACACAGACGGCAACGGGACTTCAGCCGGATACGAACCCGACGTCCTGGAGCACCACCGGCATCACCGAGGCGTGGTACCGCTGTGGAGGATGCGTCGGCCTGGCCGCCAAGGACTTCAAGCACTCGGAGCTGCTGTACGACCACATCCCCCGCCCTTACAAGGTCGAGGTCGTCGAAAGCACTGCTTCGAGCATTCCGGTCAACGAGCAACTCCTCCGCTTCTGCCGCCTGTTCGGCTATTTCTTCGACGTCATGAAATGCGAGCACGAGCAGTTGCTACGCATGAACGACGTACTGCGCTGCACAGACAGGCAGTTGTATCTCCTCGCGCAGGAAATGGGCGTCGACCGCCAGCTCCCTGGCCTACCCGAGCTGCGCCGCTCCTACATCGCCAACGCTGCGTTGATCCACCGCGACCGAGGCAGTGTCGAGGCAACTACCAAACTGATCAAGGCAATGACCGGGTGGGACTCGGACGTCCTGATCGGCTACAACGCGCTGCATGACCTCGACGAGGCCGCGTTCGCCAGCCCTGCGTACCCGGAGTGGCAACGGGACAAGGTCTACTACACCACCGTCGGCAGCCAGCTCTACTCCGACATTGTCACCTACAGCGGCACCCTGTACGCGGCCATCGGCACCCCACGCCGCGAGTCGATCTACCTGTCCTACACGGGCTCGAACCCGACAAAGACCGGCACCGGCACCATCGTCAAAGACCCCGACAGGGTGGCCGATCCCTACCCGGGATACGTGCGCCTGAACGGCGCGGCCAGCGGCGCCACACTCACCTTCACCTTCGCCGCTCCCAGCGCCGGCACATACAACCTGCATATCGTGCCCATCGCCGACCCGGCCGGCGGAATCATCACCGCGACCGTCAACGGCGTTGCCAGCACCATGGCGCCCCGCGACCTGTACAGCTCCTCACGCCAGCAGATCCCCGTTACGCCCCTGGGCAGCTTCACGCTGACCGCGACGGGCAATACCCTCACGCTGACCACCACCGGCAAGAACGCCCTGTCCAGCGGCTATGACATCACGCTCTCCTACCTGCTGATCCAAGGCAGCGCGACGAACCTGAACGTCCGCCCGGTCGGCGACGCGTCCTCCGCCACCTACTGGCAGGCCATCACCCCGAACACCCTTAAGGACACCTCCACCGAGTGGAATCCCTTGACCGGGGGTTACGGGTCCTGGAACTTGCTGCTCAACAGCAGCGGGACCGTGAACCCCGACGTCACATCCACCAGCACCCCCGACTGGTGGATCTCCCCCCAGGGCGCGTCTGTAGGCACCAGCAGCCCCGGCACCGGCAACTCACTGAACTACACCGCCTTGGGCACCGCCGGCACCCGCGAGGTCTTCCTGTCCGGCCTCGTCCGCGCCAACGCGTGGGACGCCGCAAATACCTACTACCCCGGCCAGGCCGTCACCTGGAATCCTCTCGGCTGGGCCACCGCACCCGTCTACGTCGCCACCGCACAAAGCGTGGGACGCCAGCCCGATCTCAATCCAGATAAGTGGAAGTTCACGCCCTACAAGGCGAACATCTCACCCGAGGCAAGCCGCATCCTGACCGACTCGGTCTACGCACCGAAGGTCAGCTCCTGGTCCGCCACCCGGTCCTACCAAAAGGGTGCTCGGATCGCTTGGCGAGGTCACCTCTACGAGGCCGCAAGGCCGTCTTTGGGTATCTTCCCCACTGGCTATAACGCCGACAACCTGTGGTGGCGCTGGTGCGGGTTGAATATCCAGCGCTACACGTTCTCGGTCTACCACAATCGAACCGCCACAGCGACGGGCGCAGACGTGCGCCCCTTCGTCAACTGGTACAACTCCAACGGTACTTACGGCGGTCTCGGCTTCATTCAGTCCGACGCACAAATCCAGTTCGACAGGTTCGAGACCACTCCCACGTACCCCCAGTCAACCGGTAGCGCTCCCGCCGGCTGGACGGTGCCGGCCGCCGGCGCGCACGGCGTCCCCATCCCCTGGAACGTCACCCGGGGCTCCTGGGCCAACACACGTGGCGTGGTCAGGCCCACCGCGTGGAACTCCGCCGCCGCACTGGAGCGCCAGGCGGGTCGCGTCCTGTGGTTCCAGCGCGACTGGGTCTACACCACAGCCCCCAGCGGGCAGCAGGGGGAGCAGGCGTACGTGACGTTCATGGCGGCCCCCGATGACTCCGGGGGAACGCTGGAGCACGGAATCGTCTTCCGTTTCACGCCCAACGTCGGCTACTGGCTCGCCTCCAGGGATCGGCTGACCTACACCACCGTCACCGTCTCCGGCGGCAACGTCACCGCCGTGAACGTCTCCGTCGTCGCGACCTGGACCCCCATTTCCTACGGCGAGCGCATGCGTGTGCGTAACAGGTCCGGAGACATTTTGGTCGAAGCGCGCGGCTGGTCCGGATGGAGAACGCTCGCCAACGTCTCCGACACCCGAAATAACACGGCGCTCGGATATGGGCTGTTGGAAAGGGTCCGGACATGACCATCCCCATCCCCCTTACCCTGGACGGAACTACGACCAGCACGGGCGTATTCGATCCCGTGCTGCGTCTCATTACACAAATCGCGCTGAACGCAGGGCGTAGCGTCAGCACCGGCACGCTGGCTGTCACATACTCAGACGTCCCGGGGGCTTTCACGGACTTCGCGGTCGTGCCCTACGGCCCTTCGGTCTATTCCGACCCGGCGTTCAGCCATGCGACGTCCGGCGTCATCCGCCTCGGTGGAACGGACCCGACCAACACCTGGCGACGGCTCTCTCTCACCGTTCAGGCACCCAACCGTCTCTACAGCCCAGGACCCATCGGCGCCATCTACGGGGTGTTCGACTACGCACGGCTTGGCGTCACGTCCTCGGCCATGGCGCTCAATGAAACCCAGCAGATGGCGTACGTGCAGTTCGAGCGCACGCCGCCAGGAACAGACACTGACACGGACCAGTTCGGGTCCAACCTCTTTGACCTGGAGCAGTCTTCGTATGAAGGCCGCACCATGTACGAGCCGGTGGGCGGCGGCGGGGAAACGGCCTACCTGACGTTCGCGCGCACCACGGAATACCCGTCCTGCGGCGAATTCAGCGGCAAGTTCGTCTACCAGTCGCCACCAGCCACCAACTCGTATGAGGCAGTGGCCCAGTTCGGCAGCTACCCCAACCTCCGGGCCAAGCGTCAGACGTACGCCGCCGTGAAGTACGACGCCTTCGTGCCCGGTGAGGGAACGCCGGACAACCCCGACGGCAGCGGTGTCGCCGGTGGCACGCCCATCCCTGCGCCCGCGACCCTGACCCTGCGGCCTCTCCAAACCGCGTTGGTGCGGGTGGAGCCGGGCGTGACCTACCAGGCACAGGTGTCCGTCGCCGCCGAAGTCGCCGGTCAGCAGCTCACGTGCGCGATCTTGCGCTACGACGCGAACTTCAATCTGATCGGTACCTTCGCTGCCGGGTCGGCAGTGACCACGGCAGGCGGCTACAAGTACCAACAGGCAAGCGCAATGCTCCAGATGGAGAGCAACGCCGTCTGGGCGGCCGTGGTCCCGCGCGTCACCTCCGGCGGGGCGAGCCGGGTGCAGTTCTACGTGGACGAGCACCGCATCTGGGTCCCGAGCACACTCTCCACGAAGAGCGCCGGCGCCTCACCCGCCAGGGCCTGGCAGCCGCCTCGTCAGCTCATCATGAAACTCCGCGCCACGCGCGTGAACCTCGCGAAGAACCCCTCGTTCCAAAACTCACTGTGGGGTTGGGGGCACGAGAAGGACGCAGGTGTCACCGCGTCCCTGACTCTGGCCCTGGGCAGCGGCATCGTCGGGAACGCGGCCGAGTACAGCATCACGACCGTCCCGACCGCCACCTTGATCAACGGCACCTCCCCGCGTACCGGCGTGGTGTCCGCCACCGCGCAGCCAGCCCTCGTCGACCGACTCCGGCCGGACACCGTGTACACCGCGTCGATCTACGTTCTGGCTCTCTCCTCGCCGGTCCCGATCACCCTGTGGGCCCACGACGGGGCGAACCTGATCCGGGGCACGAGCACGCCAATCGTCGACCCGGCCGGCACCACCTGGACCCGGTTGTCGGTGACGTTCAAGACCTCGTCGACCTTCGGCGGTACCGCGCGGCTCAGCCTCGGCTACGCCGCCGACGACGTCGCGTCGGTCTACACCGCCGTCCAGCCCGGCACCAACGACGCCGTCTGGGTCCAGGTCGAGCAGGACCCGGTTGCCGAGCCGACCTGGTCCCAGAGCGTCCCCTACACCGCTGGTGCGCGCGTGCAGCACGACGGACTGCTGTGGGAGTCCCTCGTGGCGAACGGCCCCTACGCGAACGTCGGCCCCTTGGGCTTCAGATACGACCACCTCTTGGTCGAGCAGGCCGACCGGCTCGCCCCGTATTTCGACGGCAACGAGCCCTCAGCCGACTACATGTGGGAGGGCACTCCCGGGGATTCCCGCTCGCACTATTACCGGGGAAAAAGGGTCTCCCAATACCGTCTGGACCAGCTCATTCAGCGGCAGATCGGCGTGGGCGCCTCGTACAAACTCGTGTACGCCAGCGCCCCGTGACCCGGGAATCGCCATGACGTACCTGCTCATCCTTGCGCTCGCCACCTTCTTCATCTGGGAATGCCTCGTGCGTCCCCTCATCACGTTCCTGTGCTCCCGCCTGCCCGTCCCGGAGCTGCTCGCCGCCTACCTGAAGGCTCTTACAGCCGGCGCGACCGCCTTCGCACTAGCCCATTGGGTGGACAGGCATTTTCTTGTGCCCATCGCGGCGGCTTCCTTGGCGGGCACGCTCCACCTTCTGAGCCGTACGAGTGAGGCACCTCAAATTGCGACGGTGACTCGCAGCAGAGCCAGACGGGGGATGCCAATGCCCGGTCCATGAGGTCAGACCTGGTGTCTCACCCTGGCGGCCCAAACTAACCCAGGTGAGTGGTCCTTAAATGAATTGCCCTGTCGCACCTATTTCCGAGGCTTCGGCAAGGGCACTATCGCTCTCACCCGACACATCAGCCCATGTGAGGAAAATATGGCAACCGGGAAGCGCACAGTCACTCTAGGAATTCTGGGGGCCGCAGAGGTCGCGAGGTCGCTGGTCGTCGATGTCCTCAACGATCACTTCAGCCTGGGCCCGGAAGACGCCGAAGGGTACTTCGGCCCCTCGGACAAGTACGAACTGCACATGCTCATTCCGGCCGGCCAGGACGCCACTTCTGCCGGTGTGCACGCGGTGTGGGAATGGGCGGTCCGCTGCGAGCTGCCCTACAAGGTGCTCTGGGACGAGACCACCAACGAGCACACGGACGACGTCCTGCACAACGTGGTGAACCCCGAGGACGACACGGCCATCGTCGCGGACGTCCACAAGGCCATGGTGGAACGGCTCGGCCAGTCGCAGAACCCGATGCTCCTGGTGCTGAGCGAAGAGGGCGCGACGTACGAGCCGCCCACCGCTGAGGCCGCCGCCACGGCCCTGCGCGAGGGCATCCCGGTCCACGACCTCTCCCGCGCCCTGCTGGAGGTGACCTGGCGTCATCTGCCGGACCACGAGCCGCCCGAAGAGCCCGCCCTGGAGGTCGAGCCCGACGGCCAGATGGCACTCACCGTGGTTTCCGACACCCCTGACGTCACGCTGACGGCCGGCGAGGCCGTCGCTCTCAACCGGACCCTGATCGAGGCCGAGACATTCCTGGACGGCCTCGCCGGGCTGGTCCACGGCACGGACGGCCTGCGCCAGTCCTTCGTCCACGGACGCTCACTGCTGGCGCCCCGGCCGGAGACGCCGGCCGACACCGGGGATGACGAGAAGCCGAAGAAGACCCGCCTCGAAATCTTCAACGCGGAGACAAACCAGTGGGAGCCGGCCGGCCGAGGCCGCCCTCCGAAGGGCGCACAGAAACGCCGAGTTCAGGTCTGACATGAGAAGACCTCCCGGCGGACATTGACAGGATTCCGCCGGGAGGCCGCTGCTATGGCCGCCACGCCATTCGACTCATTCAACGGGGAGAATAGCATGACCCTCGATATTCCCGTCGAAGAAATTCTCGCCCGAGTTCCCGAAAGGGCTCGCGTCGCCTACACCAACCTCGTTACACACAGGGACAGTAGGTTCGACGAGAAAACCGGCTGGTCCTGCGCTTACATCACGCAGGACGCCTTGGCATGTGAAATGGGCGTCAGCCTTCGCACCACCACGCGCGCCCTAAGTGACCTTCGCCGCTTCGGACTTGTCCGAGTCCTCGCTTGGCCGGGAGCCGAGACAGAAACGCAGATCCGGGTAAGCAGCGTGTCCGTCGCGAGCCCCTTCGGCCCAATCCGCATGGCTCAGGAACAACTGCCGCACCACAAGCTCGTGGATTGCGCTATCGCCCTTCTCGTCAAAAGCAACCGCGAACTGGAGGAAAACATGCCGGAGAGCGAGTAACTCCCCTGACGCAGCAACTGGCGCATCGAGCGCGCACATACGCGCTCAAGCAAAAGCACCCGCTCTAGCTCAAGCAAGAGAACTGCTAAATAGAAACCTTCGGTTTCTATTAGCTGCCCACGAACATTCGTTCGCGTGCAGTTTCTGGCCCGCCACAACGCCAGGAGAACCACATGGCTCGTCGCCACACCGACCCCGACGCCGAACTCGACGCCACGGCCTACGTCCAGCGACTCCTCCACGACTCCTCCGAAGACGCTCCGGCCCCCTGCCCGGCCTGGACCCCGCCCGAGCCCGCCCCGCGCCGCGTCAGGCGCTCACAGAGCCGCCGGTACGGCCCCGACAGCCTCCCGGGCCTGGCCGACTACTTCACCCATGCCTGCCCCCCGCTGAGCTGGGCCGGCGGTCTGGAAATCGGCAACCGCCAAGCCCTCGTACAGGTCTTCGGCGAGCTGCGCCGCGATGCCGGCCTGACCCCGGACGACTGCCGGGCCTTGGTCGACCTGTACATCTCCCGCCTCGGCGACCGAAGGCCCCAGCGCCCCTACGTCTGGGACTTCAAATGGCAGCGCTACCAGCTCATCAAGGCCCTCCGCGACACCGGCGTGACCGTCACGGACGCCGACTACGCCTCCTGGCAGGCCCCCGCCAGCACCGACCAGTCCGAGGACGACGCCTTCACCGCCTCCTGGGGGAACCTGTGATCACCACACCCATGGACCCCGAGCGCGCCCGCTGGGTCGGCACCGGACTCCCGCCCCGGCTCAGGGGCATCACCCTCAACGACGTCGAAGAGCTGGGCATCGTCCTGCCTCGCGCCATCAAGAACACGCGGGCCTACGTGGAGGGCTACCGCGCCCAGCAGTCCAAGAACTGGCGCTGTGTGCCGGTCAACCCGCACATCTTCGGCCTGGGCCTGCTCTTCGCTGGCCCGCCCAGCACCGGCAAGACCACGCTCGCTGCCGCCGCCCTGTGCGAGCTGCGCCGACGCTGGGGCGCCACCGTCTACCACGCCCGCTACAGCGACCACGTCGCACGCAAGATCAAGATCCTCAAGGCCGGTTCCGACACCGACCCCGAGGAACTCTCCCGCTGGACCTACGCCACCGAGCGAGTCGAGCACGCCGACGTCGTCCTGCTCGACGACGTAGGGCATGAGCACACCACCGACTCGAAGTTCGCCGAGGACACGCTGGACCAGCTCCTGCGGCAGCGGTTCGACGACGGCCGCCCCACGATCATCACCACCAACCTCGCCGGCACGGACTGGGCCCAGCGCTACTCCAAGCCGCTGCGCAGCTTCATGGACCGGTGCACCCGCCGCGAGATTTTCGTCAGCGAGAAGCAGCGGGGGGCCGACGCGTGATCGGCTACGCCAACCTCGCCGCCGACGAGCCGATCCCCACCGAGGTCTTCGTCGTGTGGGAGCACCTGATCGGGCTGCCCGGCCCGAGGTACTCCGAGAACCGCTTCAAGCGCTACCTGTGGTGGAACCGCAAGTCCGCCGCCCTGGACCTCTTCGAGGAGACCAACGCCCCGGCCGTGGCCGAGCTGTGGAACCTCTGGCAGCGCGACGTGAACGTTGCCCTGGTGACCTACCTGCCCGAGGAGCTGAAGGGCGACCTCGCCACCCGCATCGAGGCCGAGGACATCCCCAAAACACGGCTGGTCGTCACCACACCACAGGAAATGGCGCGGCTGATCGGGATTCTCGACACCGCCCACATTTTCCATGCGCTGCCCGAACACACCCTGCGCTACGGCCCCAAGGGGATCTACGTCCACCCCCGCAATCCAGAAATCATCCGAAAGGTCACCCGATGAGCGCCGACGTCATCCCGCTGGTCTTCCCCGAGACCAACAAGAGAGTCCGCGTTCTCATGATCGACGGCGCTCCCTGGTGGGTC
Organism: Streptomyces sp. NPDC057002; assembly: GCF_042673825.1. Classification (NCBI taxonomy): domain Bacteria; kingdom Bacillati; phylum Actinomycetota; class Actinomycetes; order Kitasatosporales; family Streptomycetaceae; genus Streptomyces; species Streptomyces sp. NPDC057002. The sequence continues at coordinate 609,933 of NZ_JBHURZ010000003.1, read as the reverse complement.
GCCCGCGACGTGTGCGCCGTGCTCGAACTGGAGCGTCCCGACGCTGCACTGAGGGGCCTCGATGACGACGAAAGGGATGCTCATACTGTGAGCACCCCTGGCGGTGACCAGCGGATGTCCGTCATCAGCGAATCCGGCCTGTACTCGATGATCCTCCGCAGCCGCAAGGCCGAGGCCAGGGCGTTCAAGAAATGGATCACCTCCGAGGTAATCCCGGAGATCCGGCGCACCGGCGGCTACGGCACCGATAAGAAGCCGGAGTTCGACACCCCGCAAACCTTCGGCGAAGCGCTCCTGCTGGCCGCGACCCAGTGGGAGGCGCTGGAGGCCGCGAAGAAGGAACTGGCCGCCGCAGCCCCGAAGGTCGAGGCAGCCGAAGCATTTTTCGCCAGCGACAAATTCCTGCTGGTCCGCGAGGCCGCGAAGCTCCTCGGCATGAAGGAGAAGGTGCTGCGTCTCCTGCTCGTGGAGAAGGGATGGATCTTCCGACACAAGAACCGCTACGGCGACGCGTACTACGACGTGGCCGCAAAGGTCGCCGACGCTGGCCTGCTGGTCACCCGCGTCTACGCACGCGTGGGAGACGACGGCGGCGCCAGGACCACCTACACCGTCTACGTCACTCCGAAGGGCGTGGAGGCCATCCGCCGACTCCTCCGCGATCTGGCCGACCGGAGAAACGTTCCTTCGCTCCAGCATGGCCCGGCCACTCACGTTGCACGCCCCCTGCGGAACGGAGTGAAGCGGTGATCGACTACCGCCCCGAGCCCCACCAGGACCCGCGCCGCGAGGTCGTCCAGCTCATCCCTGACAAAACCAGCAAGATCGCGCGTCTGCGCTCGGAATTCGGGCTGGAGGGCTACGACGAGCTGCCCCTGGTCGGCTGGGCCGTCGTCGTGACGTTCCTCGCCGGCGAGCTGCCGCAGATCACGGTCGAGCCGGTCGTGGACGACGACTGCATGGGCCCCGTCCCGCTCGGCGACCTCATGGAGGAAGCCGGACCCTTGACGCTGCTGGAAGTTCTGTGAGCAGCATCGAAGAGGAGGTGATCAGCTACATCGCGCTGACCGGTGATCTGGAGACAGTCACCACCGCGCGGGTTACGGCTGATCACTTCCTCGACCCGAACAACCGCCGGATCTTCGAGGAAATCCTGGCGTTCCGGGCGGACTTCGGGGAACCGCCCACCCCAGAGGTCATCTGTCGCGACCACCCGGGCTTCGCCTTCCGCGAGGAGGGCTCCGGCCCGGTCGACTACCTCATCCGCGAGCTGCACGAGGCCCGCCGACGCACCATCATCGACCTCGGCCTCAACGCCGTGGCGGAGGCCCTCGACAAGAGCGGCTCGGAAGCCGCGCTGCCCCTGCTGCGGATGATGCTCGCGCACGCCGCCACCGCCACCGCCACCTCACGCGAGATCGACTACGCCGCCAGCGGTGTCCAGCGACTGGAGGTCTACCGCCAGGCCAAGGACAACCCGGGCGAGTTGCTGGGCATCCCCACGGGCTTCCGGTTCCTGGACAAGGTCACGCTCGGCGTCCAGCCGCAGCAGATGATCGTCCTCACCGGCCTGGCCAAGAGCTGCAAGACCACGGTGATGCTCGGCATGACCCGCTCGGCGTACGACTACGGCGCACGGCCGTTGCTGATCTCCTTCGAGATGCCGTACGCGGAAATCGCCCGTCGCCTCGACGGATTCCTCGCCAAGGTCAACCCGAAAAAGCTCCAGACCGGCGAGTTGTCTCCGAAGGAATGGCGGGCCCTGGAGAACGCACTCTCCGGACCGCTCGGCGAGCAGCCGTACATCGTCACCGAGGACCGCGCCGGCGCGATGACGCTCAGCGGAATCCAAAGCAAGATCGACCAGCTCTCCCCGAGCGTGGTGTTCATCGACGGCGCCTATTTCCTCCATGACGAAATCAGCCGCGAGTCGCAGACGCCAATTGCTCTGACCAACATCAGCAGGGGCTTGAAAAAGCTCGCTCTGAACAACGACCTGCCGGTCGTCGTCACGACGCAGTCGCTTTCGCACAAAGTCGGCGCGAAAGGGCTGACCGCGAACAGCCTCGGATACACCAGCGCCTGGGTCCAGGACGCGGACCTGGTCGTCGGCATGGAGGCCACGGACGAGGACTTCTTTTACCGCATGAAAGTCCTCGCCTCCCGCAACGCTCCTCCGCAAGAACACCTGATCTCCATCTCGTGGGAGCCGCCGCAGTTCGAGGAGGCCGAAATTGAAGAAGCACTCCCTTACTGACCTGTGGGAGAACCTTTCGGCCTTCTCCAACCCAGTGCCGTCCGACGTCGCCGGCACCATGCAGGCCCTCGGGATCGAGGTTCTGCGAGAGGTGAGCGGAGAGGACTCAACGGAGTTTCTTGCTCGTTGTCCCGCCCACCTTGCTCTGACCGGGAAGGCGGACCGCCGGCCCTCGTTCTCGGTCAATTCGCGGACCGGTCTTTTTCACTGCTTTTCGTGCGGGTACTCCGGGCCGTTCGTGCAGCTCGTCGAAGACGGGCTGGGGTACGCGCGTGTGGAAGCGTTCCAATGGATCGCACGCCGTGGCGTATACCGCACATGCAGCGACGAGGAACAGAATCCCCAAAAAGACCCAGATGAGCCGCGCATCACCGAAGCCGCCCTGGCGCTCTTCGTGCCGCCCCCTCCGAGAGCCCTCGAAACCCGAGGACTTACCGCCGAGGCGTGCAGTGATTTTGGGGTGCTGTGGAGTCCGACGAGCAAGCACTGGATTCTTCCAATCCGCAACCCCATGACAGGCGAACTGTGGGGCTGGCAGGAGAAAGGGAAACGGTTCTTCCGAAACTACCCGCAGGGAATTTTCAAGTCGCGCACCCTTTTCGGTGATCTCACCTGGCGCGGCACCACGGCGCTCCTGTTGGAATCCCCGCTCGATGCGGTCCGCGCCCACGCCCTCGGCATAGATGGCGCGTTCGCCTCGTTCGGCGCGCACGTCTCCGAAGCACAGATGCGGCTCCTGAAGGACCGCTGCACGACCCTCGTGCTCGCGCTCGACAACGACACTGCCGGCCTCGCCTCACGAGACCGGCTGTACGCACGCTGGCGCCCGCGCGGCCTGGCGATGAAGTTCCTCAGCTACAGCGGAATCTCCGCGAAAGACCTGGGCGACATGAGCGACGAGGCCGCCCGGTCGGCGTACGCCCACGCCCACTACCCGTGGCGCAGGAGGCGCACCTGATGTTCACCGGCAAGCTGCACCCCTACCAGCACGACGGCGTCGACCGCATTCTGTCCGACCGGCGCCTCCTGGTCGCCTACTCCATGGGCACCGGCAAGACCGTCATGACCATCGCCGCGCTCGAAGACATGCTCGGCAATGGGGACATCCGCTGCTGCGTCATCCTCGTGCCGAACTCGCTGAAGTTTCAGTGGGCCCAAGCCATCGCGCAGTTCACCGACGCCCCGACCCGCACGCTCAAGGTCCGGGGTGTCGCGCTCACCGTCCCGACCGAGGACGTCTGCGTGGTGGTCAACGGCACGCCGGCCAAGCGCCAGCAGCAGTGGGAGAGGGCCCAGCACGCGGACTACGTCATTGCCTCCTACGGCGCCGTTCTGCACGACTGGAAGCACCTGTGCGCTGTGTGGGCCGACGCGCTGGTCCTCGACGAGGCCACCGCCATCAAGAATTTCGCGGCCCAGACGACCAAGCGCATCAAGAAACTCCGGCCACCCGTGCGGGTCGCTCTCACCGGGACGCCGGTGGAGAACAGGCCAGAAGAGGTCTTCTCCATCATGGAATGGGTCAACGAAAAGATTCTCGGACGCTGGGATCTTTTCGACAAGAGTTACATCATCCGGAACTGGTTCGGTGGCGTCACCGGGTACAAGAACTTGGATCTGCTGCACCGGAATCTGTCCAAGGCGATGATCCGCAAGTCGCGCCTGGACCCGGAGGTCGCGAAGTACCTGCCAGCCGTGACGGAGACGACGCGCCTGGTGCAGCTCGACAAGACGAGCCGGGCCATCTACAAGGCCATCCTCCTCGACCTCCAGGCCGCGATGGATGAACTGGCCGAGGCCGGCCAGGAGCTGGACGTCGCCGCCTACTACGCCGGCGTCCGCCCCGACGGAGGCTTCGGCGCCCAGGGCAAGGTCATGGCGCGCATGCAGGCCGCCCGGCTGCTGCTGGACCACCCCCAGCTCCTGATGGACAGCGCGGTCGCCTACCACGAGAGCAAGACCGAGGGCTCCGAGTACGCCGCCCAGTTCGCCGCCTCGCGCACCGACCTCCCCGACCTCAACCACTCGCCCAAGCTGAACGCGCTGGACGAGCTGGTCGCCACGATGGTGGGAGAGGGCGCGAAAGTCGCGGTCTTCACCGACTACCGCCGCCTGCTGCCCTACCTCTCCGAGCGACTCGAAAGGCACGGCGACCTGGTCCACTTCCACGGTCAGCTCACCTCGGACAAGAAAGCCGCCGCGCTGGCGAAATTCAAGACCGACCCGGACTGCCGGATTTTCCTGTCGACGAATGCCGGCGGCTACGGACTCGACCTCCCCGAGGTCCAGTACCTCATCAACTACGACTTGCCCTACTCCAACGGGCTGCTGGCCCAGCGCAACACCCGGCATGTGCGGGCCAGTTCGCAGTTCGACCGCGTCCACGTCGTCAATCTGGTCGTCGAGGATTCCATCGAGGAGCGCGTGAACGCCACCCTCCGGCTGCGCCAGAAGCTCTCCGAGGCGATCGTGGACGGCCAGGGGCAATACGGGCCGCTGGCTGTGGACGTGGAGAGCCTCTCAGACCACGTCGGAAATTCCCTATGATGGCACTCGTATGGCCGATTGGCCGCGATTTTTTCAGCTCATAGGGTCGTCGACACGGAGTGAGTAGCTCCTTCGCACCATCCACGGGAGCATTGCGTGCCTGAAGAAACAAATCCCACGGCCGCCCCGGAATCCCAGCGCATTCCATTCGACCCAGTCATCCCGGTGTTCCGGGAATGGGCGGTCCTCAAGGCTCAGGTCACCGAAGAAACCTCGCGGCTCAACAAGCTCCGCGACAAGATCGCCGACGCAGTCGAGCATCGTGGGTACAAGGATCACAAGGGGTCGCAGTATCTCGACCTACCTTTCCCGATCCCCGCCGGCGACAACGAGTACGTGCGTATCAAACGAGAACGCCGCGTCTCAGTCGTCGCCGATGAGCAGGCGGCCGAGCGCATCACCAAAGCGAAGGGCGAGCACATCTACCGCCGCGCCTTCCCACCGGTCCCGATGCTGGACGCGGACGAACTGTACGTCCTCCTCCAGGAAGGCCACCTCACCGAGGCCGAGATGGACGAAATCCTGGTTCAGAAGGAGTCGTTCGCTTTCCGGGGCCTGACGTCATGAGCTACAGCCGCAAGGTCCGGTTCAGCAGTGGCGAACGCTACCGGTGGGAATGGGGCAAGGTGCTCAAGCGAAGCTGCTTTGGCGCCGGTCCCAGCGGATGGGGTGCCATGGCGTTCGCCACCGGAATCGACCGGGAGCGTCTGCGCAGAATTCACCGCCACCACGGCGACGCACCGGTAGGCAGCACACGCGGAAATGCGACCGCTGACGAGGCTACCGCCATCTGCCGAGCGCTCGACGTGCCGGCCTACTGCCTCAAGACCACGGATGTGGAACCGCCCATCCTCCCCTCCGGGTTGTTCTACATCCTGGCCCGCCGTGTCATGGCGAACGAGGAGGAGGGCGAGGAACTCCTTGAAGCCTTGCAGGAGTCGTACCCGACCCTACTGCTGAAGTACCTGCCGGAGTTCTCCGACTTCGAGGAGTACGCAAAGGGTGCTGCGGCGTGATCCATCCCCCGCGCAAGCCCCTCGACGTCTACCCTGGCACTTCCCGGCCGATCGGCGTGCCCCACCCCGTGCAGAATCCCGGCGCAGGCGATATCGCCCGGTGGGACGAGGACCCCGTCTACAAGAAAATCAGCGGCTACTACCGCGAATTCTTCGCGATCAGCCACCTGGCCAATGCGCTCAATCGGGCCCCCAAGACCATCTACAAGTGGGAGTCCACCGGCCTTTTCCCGTCGGCCACCTGGATCTACAACGGCGAATCCCGAAATGGTCGGCGGCGCCTCTACACCCGGCGCCAGATCGAGGGCGTTGTCCTCATCGCCTACGAAGAGGGCGTGCTGAGCGGGACCAAGCGCTTCATCTCCCACACGCAATTCCCGGAGCGCTGCACGGAGCTGTTCAAGCAGACGCGCGCCGTCATGCCCGAACCCATTCACGACTGGAGCTGACTCATGCCCGAATCCCGTACCTATGGACGCCGCCGCGCCCTCCCCGCACGCAAGGCCGAGCAGGAGGGCTTCGACGCCGGCCGCAGCGACGGCACTGTCACCCGCCGCGAGGCCATCACCGGCCGCGTGGTGAAGACCGGCTCGGGTGCCGCACAGGGCGCCGGCTGGGACGACGTCGACAAGGTCGCCTCGGCCGCTGGCGGCGGGGACCTCTACCTCAAGGTGACCGAGAACCGCATGGTCATCAAGATCCTCGCCGACGGGCCGTTCGACGTCTTCGCGAGCCACTGGATCGACGAGATCGAAGAGGGCTCCAAGAGCGTGCGCTGCTGGGGTACCCCGGACTGCCCGCTCTGCGCCATCGGCGACAAGGCAAAACGATTCAGCGCCTGCTTCGACGTCGTCTCCCTGGAAGACCCGGAATTCCCCGTCCTCAAGGTATGGGACGTCGGAATCAAGATCGCGCGGCAGCTCAAGGAAATCGCTGCCGATGCAAAGCGCGGTCCCCTCAACCGCCCCGACCTGTATTTCACGATCCGCAAGGAACAGAAGAAGAAGGCCGTCGAATACACCCTGGAGCGGGTCAAGGAACGCGACCTGGAGGAGGAGTACGGAGTCGCTCCGCTCGACGACGAGGCTCTGAAGCAATTCCTGGCCGAATGCCACAACTACGGCGACCGGGTCAAGGAACCGCTCGACGAGGAAGGCATGGAGGAAATCGTCCAGCTCCTGATGGACGACGCCTGACCGCCCACCCAAGCCACCCGCGCCGGTGCTGCGCTCCGCCGGCGCGGGCCCCCTTCTCTTCACTCACGGCTTGGGGACCTCGTGCAGCTCATCACCGACACTCGCCAACTCGAAGAAGCCGTACGGCACTTCCGCGCCCAGGACAGTTTCGCCTTCGACGTCGAGACCACGGGCGCCTACAGAGGCGTACCCGCCGTCAATGAAGTCGCCTGGATCAGCCTGGCCACCCACGGCTCGTCCGTCGTCATCCCGATGGGCCACCCCAACGGCTACAACCTGCTCAGGAAAGCGACCAGGCGAAAGAACAAGGCCACTGGCCAGTGGGAGCACATCCCCGCCCAGTGGGACGAGCCCCCCGCCCAGCTCCGGCCCAGCGTCGTCTTCGACGCCCTGGAGGAGCTGCTGTACAGCGACCGGACGAAGATCGCCCATAACGCGCCCTTCGACCTTCTGTCGGTCGCCAAGTACTACAAGGGGAAATACCCGCCTCCGCCGTACGGGGACACGATCGTCGCCGCATGGATGCTGAACGAGAACCGCGCCCTGGGCCTGAAGGCCCTCGACAAGGAGCGCTACGGCCTGGTCTACGACACCGAAGAGGTCGGCAAGTGCATCGAGAAGCATCCCTTCGGCGTGGTGGCCGACTACTCCTACATTGACGCCGCCACGGACTGGCTCCAGTGGCTCCACATGCGGCCGATGATCACGGCCGAGGGCCTGGAGGACATGTGGACCCTGGAGATGGACGTCCTGCACTGCCTGCTGCACATGGGCGCCGGCGTCCCCGTGGACATCGAGGCCCTCAAGCAGCTCCGCACACGCCTGCGTGAGCGCCTCACCGACTGCGAGGCCGACGTCTACCGCGCGGCCGGCAAGGTCTTCAACATCGGCTCCACCCCCCAGAAGCAGGCGATCCTCTACGGCGAACAGGGCCTGCGCCCACGGAAGTTGACCAAGAAGGGCGCCCCCTCCACCGACGCCGAGGCCCTGGCCCCCTACGCAGGCCGCAACCCGGTGGTCGACGCGATCCTCGCCTACCAGGAAGTCTCCAAAATCCTCTCCACCTATGTGGAGGGGTATCTCGGCAACGGCGAGGACAAGCCGACCCAGATCTTCAACGGCCGCATTCACCCGATGCTCAAGCAGTTCGGCACGGTCACCGGTCGCTTTTCCTGCTCCACTCCCAACGTCCAGAACTGGCCACGTGCGGAAACCGAGTGGGGAAAGGCGATCCGTGATCTCGTCGACCCCATCCCCGGGTATGTGTTGCTCGTCGCCGACTACGCGCAGATCGAGCAGAGGATTCTCGCGCACTTCGCCGGGAAGGGTGCTCTCTGGCAGGGGTTCTGGGACGGCGTGGACGCGCACACCGCGACCGCAGCAGCCGTATTCGGTGTCGCCCCCGAGGACGTCACCAAGCAAATGCGGCAGATCGCCAAGGCAATCGCGTTCGCGATCAACTACGGTGCCGGCGCCCAGAAAGTGGCGGACATGTCCCACACCACCCTGCGGCGAGCGAAACAGATCCTGCGCGAGCACGAGAAGCAGTTCCCCGAGGTGTACCGCTACAAGGCCAAGCTCCTGCGGACCGTGCGCTCCCGTCGGCCCGAGCCGTACCTGCGCACCCTACTCGGCCGCAAGCGTCGGCTCCCGGACCTGCTCAACCACGACCATGGCCTGCGCGCCAAGGCCGAACGACAGGTCGTCAACTCCCACATTCAGGGCTCGAACGCGGACATCACCAAGCTCGCCCTGGTCCGACTACACAAAAGCCTGCTGCCCGGCATGCAGATCCTGCTCACCGTCCACGACGAAATCGCCGCCATGTGCCCGGCCGATACCGCCGAGGAAGGCGCCAAGGTACTGCAAGAGGCCATGGCCGGCCAGGAAATGCAGCTCCTCTCCGTACCCGTCACCACGGACGTGAAAATCTGCCACCGCTGGAGTGAGGCCAAATAATCAACCGCCCTACGCTTACAGCATGCCCACCGAAACCTCAGCGCCGGTCCTCTTTCGTGGAATGCTCCGCGACATTGTCGCGTGCCACGACTACCACGAAGTGTGCCGACTCCTCGGACTGGTGCCCGCCGGCCCAGACGTGGAGGACATCGAGCACCGCCAATCCCATATGCGGATCGACCAATTCGGCGAGGTCGCCGACGAGGCGCTCTCACACGCCGATGTCGCGGCGGAAGTGATCTACAAGCTCACTCATATCTTCAGCGACGAAGAGGAGGACGAGGACTGTGCACGGGCACGCGCCATGTACCACCTCGTCAGCCGTACGGCCGTAGCCACCGTCGTTGCGCATCTACTCGAAAACGGAACTCTGGGAGTGGAGAGATGACCTCTGACTTCTGGCTCAACAAGCTCCGCCAGACCGACGGAGCGCCGCAGGCACCCGCAGCCCCGCCGGCGGGTCTCACGCCGACCGGTGCACCGTGGTGGGCACACCCCACCTACACCCGGCCCGAGCAGCCCCCGGCGGCGCCGCAGCAGCCCCCGGAGATGCTCCAGCGGGCCTACCAGACCGACCGGGCGCAGTCGGCCCGGCAGACCGAGCACTGCCCCTCCTGCCACAGCGACCACTACTGGCGGCCGACCCCCAACACCCAGGCAACCTGCTTCGACTGCGGCTGGCCGGTGCAGAACTCGACCCAGGGCGTGGCCATCGCCAACAAGGACGCGCCGTCCCGCGCCAGCCTGCACGAGCCGAAGGGCGCCGGCTACCGGCCCGACCTGATCGTGGGGCGGATGTAGTGCGCCTTCTCTACAGCAGCATCATCTTCGCCTCGTTCGCGGTCGCGGTCTACAGCATCGCGCCCGTGGTGAAAGAAGCATCGATCGAACCCGCGCGAACCCCGGTCTGCCTAGGAATGGTCGCCCATCCCGGCCGTTGCTAAATGGAAAAATGAGCCACCCGTTTGGCGCTGTGCGGTGATTTTTTCGGTCCATACGGTCGTCGTATGCCGCTCAGCGATGAGGCTCGCGCCGTAATGGCGCGGATCAATAAGGAACACGGACCAGGCTCAGTCATCGCCGCCTCGACAATGCCCATCGTCCCGCGCTTCCCCTCCGGCTCTCTCAGCCTCGACGTGATGCTGGGAGGCGGCTGGCCGGGAAACCAGTGGAACGAAATCCTCGGCGCGGAAAGCTCGGGAAAGACGACGGTCGTCCACAAGACCATCGCAGCCAACCAGCAGCGTGACCCCGAATTCCAGACGTTCTGGGTGGCGGCCGAGCACTACGACAACGAATGGGCCACCGCTCTCGGCGTGGACGTCGACCGTGTCGCGGTCTACTCCACCAACGCCATGGAAGACGCCTACACCGCAATGTTGCGCGCAGCGGAATCCCGCGCATTCGACGCGGTGGTCCTGGACTCCTACCCGGCACTGGTGGCCGACGCCGAGGCCGAAAAGGAAATGGACGAGGCCACCATCTCCGCCGGCGCCCGAGTGACCGGGAAATTCTTCCGAAAGGCCGGAAACGCCACACGCCGCTCTCTGGTGGAGGAGGAACGGCCACTGCTGGCCTTGTTCATCAATCAATGGCGTGACCAGATCGGCGCCTGGTCACCGGCCGGCGTGACCCCGAAAACGTCCCCCGGGGGAAAGGCCAAGAATTACGCGTACTACAACCGGGTCGAGGTCAGCCGCACTGAATGGCTGGACGAGAAGCGGCCCGGCGGAGGCAGCACCCGCGTCGGCCAGGTCATCAAGCTCAAGACCATCAAGTCCAAGAGCGCCGCCCCACAGCAGGTTGCCACCATCAAGTTCTACTTCGCCGACAGCACCACCGGCATCCTCAAGGGCGAGTACGACATGACCGCCGAGCTGGTCACCATGGGCATCCTCCACGGCGTCATCAAGCTCGACGGCAGTTGGTACAAGTACGGCGACTACCAATGGCACGGCCAGCCCAAGATGAACGCCGCGATCCGCGAAGACCTGGACCTCCAGGAGCAGCTCAGCGCAGACGTCTTGGCGCACGTCCGGCCCGAGGCGGCTTGATGGACCGCCGAATCAAAGCCTCCCGCGACCAGGAAAAGCGGCTCGCCTCCAAAATCGGCGGCACCACCACGGCCGGTTCCGGAAATGGGTGGGCGGTGAAAAACGACGTCCGGAACAAAGCCTGGTCCATCGAATGCAAGACGACCACCCGCAGCAGCTTCACCCTCACCCACTCCACACTGGTCAACGCTGAGAAGAATGCCATCCTCGATATGAGGGACATGGCTCTCGCTGTTGAAATGTGCGGGCGCACCTGGGTCGTCATCTCGGAGCAGACATTCCTGCGCCTCATTGAGCACGAGGAGGACGCTTGATGGGAATCCGTGCCGTCATCAATGCACCCGACTGGTCCCCGACGCATCACCGTGGGGAAGCCAAATGCCGCGACGGCTCACTGACCCCCACCCGAAGCCGCGACATCTTCTTTTCCGATGAACCCCTGGCCCTGGACATCTGCAACGGGACCTACGACGGAGCCATTTGCCCCCGCCGGGCCGAATGCCTCCACGTCGCCATGGTCAACAGGGAGAACTACGGCATCTGGGGTGGCATGACCGCCAAAGACCGCCTCGAAATGCGCATGCGTTACCCAGGAATGCCCGAACGCTGGACCTGGCACCCCCCGAGCGAAGAAGCCCCCACATCCGAGGAGCGTCAGTGGTCCCACGCGTCGTAAAGGGCGGACCCCGCCTCACCGAATACCTCAACGCGGCGAAAGCCGTTGAACCGCTCTACGGCGACGTGCAAAAGCACGTGCTGGAGAAGGCAGGCAAACCCTCCGACCGCCGGCAGGACATTCTCCACCCCAGCGAAATGGTCAAGGCCGACTGGTGCCACCTCGCAGCCTTCCACCGGCTGCGCCTCCAGGTCGAGCCCGCCGAAAAGCGTACGACCACCTTCACGCGGGAGAACATCTTCGAGGAGGGCCACCGCACCCATTCGAAATGGCAGGCATGGCTCAAGGAGATGGGCCGCCTGGCCGGCGACTGGAAGTGCTGGTACTGCGGCGACGTCTTCTGGAACGACACCACGCCGGCTGAGTGCCACACCTGCGGCGCCCCGCCCTCCTGCCTGGAGTACGCCGAAGTCCCCCTCAACGCCGACCCGTTGCGTATCGGCGGAAAGGCCGACGGCTACAGCCCCGAGGACAACGCACTCATCGAGATCAAGACCCTCGGGCTGGGCTCACTGAGGTTCGAGCGTCCCGAGTTCCTGGAGCGGTACGTCGTCGACACCGAGCACGGCCGCGTCCCGGACCTGACCCGCCTGTGGCGTGACTTCCGCCGGCCGCTGCCCACTGCGGTGCGCCAGACCCAGCTCTACATGTACCTCGCGAACCACTTCGAGGATCTGCCGGCCGAGCGCACGGTGTTCTTCTACGACTTCAAACCCACACAGGAGACGAAGAGTTTCACCGTCAACTACGACGAGTCATTCTCCGAGCCGCTCATCGAAGCCGCTGCCGCAATCGTCGACTGCCTCCAGGCCGACACCCCGCCTTTCTGCAACATCAACGGTCGCGCCGGCTGTGCCGTGTGCCTGGAATTCGAGGAGCAGAAGAAGTGAGCGCAGCCGACGAACTGTGGAACCGCCTCGAAAAGCTGGGCTTCGAGAAGGAGGAAAAGCCCGACGGGTTCATGCCGCCGCTCCCTGCCGACGTCACCGGACTCGACGACCGGCAACTCATGGTCCTCTACGGGGAGTACGTGAGCTGGACCGCGTACGCGGCCATGCGCGTGGTCGAGGCCCGAGCCAACGAACGCGCCGCCCGCCAGAACCTCAACCACTCCACCGCCCGCGCCGCCCTCGCCGCCTCCACGGAGAAGACCGTGGCCGGCCGCAAAGCCGCAGCAGCAGCCGACGACCAGGTCCAGGAAGACGAAAGGAAGCACGCCGACACCCTCGCCCTGGTCGAAGCCCTGGAGATGGTCCACAAGAACGCCGAAGGCCGTGCACAGTTCTGCTCCCGCGACCTCTCGCGCCGCCAGAACAGCGCCGAAAGCCGCTACAGCAAGTGGGGCGTGTGATGCCCAACCTCTACGTCGGCATCGACCAGTCCTACACCGGCTGCGCCGTGGTCTCGTACAACCCGGCCGCCGACAGCGCGGTGGAGCACGTCTTCGACTTCTCTTCCGGTAAGGCCGGGACTGGCCCCCAGCGCCTGGGCCACGTCCACCACATCCTGCGCGAGCACTTCCAGGCTCTGCGGGCCGCCGGCACCGTTCGCCAGGTCTGCTTCGAGGGCTACGCCTACGGCAAGGCGTACCGTCGCGAGGAGCTGGGCGAGCTGGGCGGCGTGATGCGTCTGGCCCTCATTCAGGTCTTCCCGCCACATCTCCTGCACGCCGTCGCCCCGGCGACCGTCAAGAAATTCGTCACTGGCAGCGGCAGGGCCGAAAAGGAGAAGATTCTCCTCTCGGTCTACATGCGCTGGAAGTTCGAAGCGTCCGGCCATGACGCCGCCGATGCCTACGTGCTGGCCCGCATCGCCGCCTGTCTGGACAGCACTCACCTGCCTGAGCTGAAGTTCCAGGCCGAGGTGATCGACTCCATTCTCAACCCGAAGCCGCCCCGCGTCAGGGCACGGTCATAACGCGGGGTAATTCCACCGCCATACGCTCCCTGCATCAGCTCAAATGCAGGGAGCGTAATTGCCGTGCAGACTCAGACCGCACCCGTGAAGGAGAAGGAGTTCCGCGTCAAGTCGGTCACTCCCCCTCCGGAACTGGGCTCCGCAATCGCACACGCCATCAAGTCCGGAAACCAGGTCGTTCTCAAGGCCGTCGGCGCCGGCGCCATCAACCAGGCGGTCAAGGCGATCCCCATTGCGCAGAGTTTCGTCAGCTCCTTCGGGACGAAGCTCATCGAGGAGATCAACTTCTTCCGCAGCAAGACCCCGGAAGGTGAGATCCTCGGTATCGCGATCCGGGTTATGGGGACGTGAAATACCGAGTGAAAATCCCGGAGCCCTAAACTCCACCCAGCAGGCCCGCGCATTTCTGACTCGCACAATGATCATGTTCTGACTCCCGAGGGCCCCTCACCGCGCGGAGGAAGAACATGACCCACTGGACACCCCCGAACCGGGGCAAGACCTCGACGAGCAGCGCCCTGTCCACCGGCCAGTTCCCGACCATGGGCGACGAGCTGCACCGCGTCTCCTGGGTACGCCCCCAGGGCGGGCAGACTGCCAGCCGCCAGGGCCTTTCCAAGTCCGGCGGCAACGAGAACGGCCGCAACACTCACCGCAGCCACCGCACGACCTCGGCCTCCGAGACCTACGGCCCCACCGGCGTGGTCCAGGTCAAGCGGTCCCTCCACGGCGACGGCTGCGCCTGCTGCGCCTCCACCGGCCGCTACCGCATGCCCAGCGCGTTCGGCGAGCAGGAGGGGTTCCGCTCCGGAGCGGCCACCGGAAAGAAGGGCTGAGCCATGCTGCCCGTCATTGCCGGAATCGCCGCCCGGGTGGGGCTGTCCACGGCCGCCCGAGGCGCCGCCACCTCCGCCAGCCGCGCAGCCGTCACCTCCGCCGCCCGCTCCGGCGCCATCTCCGCCGGCACGGCCCCGGCCGCGACCACGGGCTCGCGCATGCTGTCGGCCGCGCAGTTCGGTGCGAGCGGCTACAGGGCCGGCCAGGGCAACAGTCCCAACCAGACCGCTGCGCCCATCCCGACCCCCGCACCGGCCGGCGACGGACTGGGGTGGGCCCGCTCATGAGTACCGCCGTCACCTCGCCCAGCCCCATCGCCGACTTCCGCAGCGCCATCCGCCTGACCGGCACAAGCGTTGACGGCTCCCTCGCCCCGGCGCCCCCCACCACCCCGGACCGCGACTTCGCCGCCGACGCCGGCACCGGCCGCAGCACCGCCATCTCCGAGTTCCAGCACGGAGTCACCGCAGGGAGGTGAGCAATGGAGTTCAACCAGGACCAGTTCCCCCAGCCCGGCCCTGGCCAGCGGGCCTTCCGAGGCTTCGGTGATCAGGCGATGCGCCATCACCGGGTCACTCCGCCCACCCCCGAGCCCACCGCCCCTCAGCAGCCGGACACCCCCAGCGGCTGGACTCAGCCTGAACTGCCCAACCCTCCGGTCGGCTCCCGTCCGGCGGGCACGGGCCGACTCAGTGCCGCCGCTCAGGCACGTGCGGACATCCGTTCTGCCAACGACTCCGCACGCGCCGCCCGCGTCGCCACCGCCCAGGCCCGCGCCCAGGCAGCCCAGCACCGCCAGAGCCTCGCGGAGTCCCGCGCGGCAGCAGCGCAGCAGCGCGCGGCGCAGGCCACCCGTACGTCCACACCTGCCGCCCCCGGTCCGGTGCCCGACCTCACCCCGCCCACACCGCCGTCGGCCCCGGCTGGCCCCGGCCGACGGGCGGACATCAACAGCCTGGCGTACCGCAACACCAGCCTGCGCTTCGGCCCGCCCCCCGAGCCCGACGAGCCCGCACCCTCCGTCGTACCGCCCCGGCCCACCACACCCCCGCGCCCGGCCGCACCGCCGTCCTCGCCCGGCCGTACTGCTGGCCGCGTCACACCGGGCATGGCTCGCGCCGGCCGCGCGCTGGGCGCCGGGGCTGTGGTCGGGGCCAAGGCCCTCCAGTCCATCAACGCCATCGCCACCGACCCCAAGCGCTCCGGCAACCCGGCCTACAAGACCAACCAGGGGTGGATGCGCTCATGAGCTACCCGCAGCGCGCAGGCGCCAACTCCAATCTCGTCTACAACCCGCCCTACCAGGCGGGCGCAGCCGGAGCGATCAGCTACAACGGTGGCTCGGGCGGCTATTTGATGACCGGGGCCCGGGACATTCTCGATGCGCGCCGGCTGATGGACACCGGCCATGTGCCGTCCGCTGAATACCCGGACGGCTACCTCGGCACGATCGGTGCCGGTACCCGCCGCCAGGACCGGCTCCTGAACAACATCGGGAACAGGGCCACGCAGAAGTCGTACGAGCGAGGCGTGCACAAGGGTGAGCGCATCGACCCGGCCGACTACTACTGGACCGACCAGGTCCACCCGGCCGCCGCCCTTGAGGCCCAGGCACGCGGCGAGCGCTGGACTCAGCGCGGCTCGATGATCGGCAGCCCCCTGGTCAACGACGGCAAGTCGGAGACGCTCGTCGCCACCCAGGCCCGCTTCGCTACCGCACAGAGGGTCTACACGCAAGAGATCACGCCGCCGTTCACATCCGTCAACGAGGAGCGCCGCGCCCAGCTCCAGCGCCTCCGCCCGGCCTGGAGGTGATGGTCATGCTCCGGCAGGACTCGATCTACGCCCGCCGCCCCTGGTCCTCTCTGCGCGAGCAGCAGGTCAGCGACTACCTCGCCGAGTGGACCGACATGCCGCCCGACGCAGTGCGGCGCATAAAGCCCCCCGTCCCGAATATCGGCCGGACCCCGCCGAGGTTCGGATACGCCCAACACACCCTGTCCATCACGGACATCGCGCGCCTCGACGACGTCTACCCCGGCTCCCGCGTCGACTACAGCCAGCGCCAGTCCGGATATTCCGCGACCTCCACGCCAGCTCTGGGAGTGATGTGAAATGCCGAAGGCGACCCGCACAACCGACCGCCGCCGCACCGGACGCGGCGACAACGTCACCGGCGTAACGCACGGAAAGTCCAACCTCCAGGACCAGCGGAGTGCTGCCCGTTACGCCCCGAAGCCGCCGTCGACCACTTCGGAATTCCAGGCCGGTATCACCGTCGGCAGGTCGATGGGCGCCGGAGTCCCCGCCGGCGGATCGAAAAAGCGTGCCGCACCGGCTGTGAAGAAGCTCGGAGAGAAGAAGTGAGCATGCAGGCCCTTTCCTCGATCATCACCCGACTCGTCCGCCGGCTGCGGCGCAAGCCAAAGCGGACCGCCAAGAAGACCACGCAAAAGAAGAAGGGGGACTCGGCATGAGCTACGCACCCCAGCGCTCCCTGACCGGCGACCTCGAAGAGGGCCTGACGGACTGCGGCTACAAGAAGGTCAACCGCGACCGAGGCGGCCAGGTCGATCCCGCCACGTACAACGCCCGCCGCAACCTCAACGACCTGTGGTTCGGCATCCACGAGGCGCCCGTCAAGCACCGCCCCGACGGCCTGACCACGCGTACTCCGGGCTACGTCGCCACCCCCAACCCCTACCGGCCAGGACTGTGACGTGAGGCAGCATTCGTTCATCTACCCGCCGATGATCACGAAGAAGATCCTCGGCGCGGGCATCAGCGTGTATGTCGGCGCGACGGCTCTGCGGCAGGCCCAGGGCACCGTGACACCGTTTTCCGTGGTCAAAGCGCAGGAATTCACCGCCACGTACTGGATTGCGTTCGTCTACGTCTCGATCGGCGTGGTTCTCGGAGTCGTCTCGCTGGTGTACTCGCTGAAGTCCTCCAGCCTCCGTCTGATGGGCGTGATCTCGGCCTACCTGCTCGCCTTCAGCGCCGTTTCGCTGATGAATTCGCCCGCGACTTTGGGAATGCAGATGGCCAACGCCCTCGCAGTCTTCGGGGTTTGCGTGGTCGCTTTCTCGGCCTGGCTGCGTCACCTGCGGGAGCGGCCATGAACTTCACCGACGTCACGGCCCAGGTCGTCTCCATCTTCATCAGCGCCATGGGCCTCGCCCTCATCCGACTCATCGCGAAATTCGTTCCGGAAGACCCCCCGCCCGTCCCTCGCGACCCCGACACCCCCATGCCTTTGAAGGCCCCTCCGGAAAGCGATAACGCCGATGGCTAAGAAGTGGAACCTCAACACGACCGGCGACCTCACCGCCGAGCCCGGCAGCGCGGTCGGCCTGGCTGACTACCCGCCCGCCACCCCGGCGGAGCGCCTGGCCGCCAGGCCGGCCGAGTATGGCGACCAGGTCGTCCCGCCCGCCCCGATCTGGTATCTCGACACAGAGGGAGATCCGCACTCCCACGGTGTCACTGAGCCCTACGAGTTCACGCTGTTCTGGCGCTCGAACATCGGCCAGGCTGACGCCGACCCGGCCGACAGCTACTACATGGGCGTCGCCGGACTTCAGGGCGTCGGCGTGGCCGGCCACCGGATCACCATCAACACCACCGGTGAACTCCACCACCCCGGCGGGGAATCCTCGGCCACCGTCAACGGCTTCTGGGACAAGACCGACCCCGAAGACCCCGTGTGGACGGCCATCGAGCCCGAGACGGAGTACACCGTCACCGTCGCCGCGCACAACCAGGCTGGTGAGTACGGGCCCGAGTCCGACGAACTCACCCTCACCACCCCGGCCGTCGGCTACGACCTCCGCGCCCTGACGCTGCCGCCGCTGCCCCCGCAGGACGTCGACTTCGCCGCTGCCCTGCCGGTCATCACCACCTCCGGCGGAGGCGCCATTCAGCTCCGCTGGACGAAGATCGCGAACGTCACGAAGTACGAGATCTTCGACAACAGCGCCCGCGACAACACCGAGGGCATGGACCCCAGCCGCATCGGCCTCTTCGAGAGCGACACGAAGATCGGCGAGGTCAACCAGCCCGGCTCCGGCACCACGGTCGTCACCTTCGACACGCCCAACTACACCGCCCCCGGCCAGCCGTTCGCCCTCAAAGTCCGCGCGGTGCGCACCGACTCCAACGGGACCGCCTACTCGGCGTTCTCGCCCGTCCTGCGCGGTGTCATCCCGCCTTCCTCGGTCGCCCCCGGCCAGGCCGGCGCACCGACCCTGACCACCACCCCCATCGTCAACGGCCAGGTCAAGCTCACCCTCACCGCGCCCACCATCGACAGCACCCACGGCGCCCCCGCCTGGTACGCGATCTATGACGGCACCCGCAAGGTCACCACCGTCAACGCGCCCCTCGGCACGGCCCCGCACGTCACGTTCACCTATCCCTACGGGGCGAACTACTCCTTCACCGTCCAGGCCGGCAACAGCGCCGGCACGGGCCCCGCGTCGACCGCTCTGACCGGCACCGTGCCCACGCCGGCCGCCCCGGGCGCACCTACGGGCGTCGGCGTCACCGGTGCCACCCCCACCGGATTCACCGTCAACTGGACGGCCCCCGCAGGCGCCAACCCGCCGGTGACCTCCTACAAGGTCTACGACGGCGCGACGGTCAAGGCGACGATCACCGCCCCCACCACCACGGCCAACCTCACCGGCTACACCGCCTCGACCGCCTACTCCATCCAAGTCGCCGCCGTGAACTCCGTGGGCGAGGGCACCAAGTCGACCCCGGCCGTCACCGGTACCACCCCCGCCTCCTGAGAGGGAGAAGACAGTGGCCACACCCCCCACTCCCACCGTCGGACGGACCGTGCTCTACCGCGCCACGGAGTACGACGCCGAGCAAATCAACAAACGCCGCAAGGACGCCTACACCAGCGGCTCCTACGCCGAAGAGAACGGCACCATCGCCCACGTCGGCAACCAGGTCACCGAAGGGCAGGTCTTCCCGGCCGTCGTCGTCCGCGTCTGGGAGGGCGGCCTGCTCAACCTCCAAGTCCACCTCGACGGCAATGACGTGTTCTGGGCCACCTCCCGCCAGGAGGGGGAGGACGTCGGTACCTGGCACTGGCCGGAGCGTGTGTGATGGCCGACCCGCTCACCGCAGCCAAGCTCATCGCCGCCCTGCGCGCCGAGGGCGTCAGCGTCGTCGAGATAGGCAACTGGCGTACCTACAACCGCAATTCGGTCGGCAAGTGGGGACCGGTCCACGGGGTGATCGTGCACCACACGGTCACCTCCGGCACCTCCCGCACGGTCGAGATCTGCCGAACCGGCTACGAGGGCCTGCCCGGACCGCTGTGCCACGGGGTCATCGGCAAGGACGGCGTGGTCTACCTGGTCGGCTTCGGCAGGGCCAACCACGCCGGCGGCGGCGACCCGAAGGTCTTGGACCAGGTCATCAACGAGTCCTACGGCAGCGCTCCCACCAGGCCGACCAAGGGCAACTCCGATGGCGTGGACGGCAATTCGAGGTTCTACGGCTTCGAGTGCGAAAACCTCGGCAACGGCCAGGACCCCTGGCCGTCCAAGCAGATCGAGTCCATCGTGCGTGCCTCCGCCGCGATCTGCCGCGCCCACGGCTGGGGCTCCAAGTCCATCATCGGACACCTGGAATGGTCGGATGACAAATCCGACCCGCGCGGTTTCACCATGCCGTCCCTGCGCGAGCGCATCGCCGAGCGGCTCAAGCACCCCTCGAACTGGACCCCCACGCCCAGCAAGCCCACCCCCACCATCGAATCCCGGGTGGCCTCCCTTGAAAAGCTCGTCGCGGCGCAAGGCACGCGTATCGCAGCTCTGGAAAAGAAAGTCCCCCAAACATGACCGTCTACGACGTCCTGGTCTCGCTCTGGCGAACCGCAGTCCCCGTAATCGTCGGCTGGGTCGCCGCGCTCCTCGCGCGCATCTACATCGACGTCGATGAACAGGCCCTCGCACAGGCCCTCGTTGGCGCCTTCGCCCTGGTCTACTACGGCCTGTTCCGTGTGCTGGAGGCCAAGGTGAGCCCCGCGTTCGGCTGGTTCCTCGGCCTGGCCCGCCCGCCCGCCTACCCCGTCCCGCCCGCCAAGCCCCACAACCCGATCTACGGACCGCCGCCCGCGTAGCGGCTACCACTCTCATTTTTCGGCCCTTTAGGGTGACGGACGCCGGAACGCCTTTCGGGATGGCCGGGGTCCTGACCCCGATGAAAGGCCACCTCGTGTCCCGGCCCAAGCTCCCGGATATCTCCTGGCGCACCTGGCGGATCTCCGCCGCAGCCGCCCTCGCCGTCCTGATGACGGCCAGCTTCACGGTCCACTCCGCCGAAGTGGACCCGGCCCCCGCCAAGGCCCTCGCCCAGCACCAGACCCGCGAGAAGCCGCCGGCCTCCCTCCAGCTCCGCCTCGGCCTCGGCCATCACAAGGCCCGGGAGGCGATCGAGCGTCAGGCCAGCGCGCAGGCCCCGCCGCAGCGCAAGGCCCCGGCCCCGCCGAAGCGGACCACCACCGCGCAGCAGAGCAAGAAGCCTGCCGCACGCCCCGCACAGCGCGTCTCCCGCGCCGCGCCCGAACGCAAGGCCGTGAAAGCCCCGGCCGCGACGGTCGCCGGAGCCAAGAGCGTCGCCCGATCCCAGATGTCCACCGCGCAGTACAACTGCCTGGACAACCTGCTCCGTCGGGAAAGCGGCTGGAATCACCGGGCCACGAACCCCAGCTCCGGCGCCTACGGCCTGTTCCAGGCACTACCGCCCTCGAAGATGTCATCGGCCGGCTCCGACTGGCGCACAAGCCCCCTCACCCAGATGCGGTGGGGGCTTTCTTATATCAAGAGCCGGTACGGAACACCGTGCGGCGCCTGGAATTTCTGGCAGAAAAATCACTGGTACTAGCGTCAACGCATGTCCCAGATTCGCCTGCTTCTCTGCAAGGACTGCCGGTCCACTGAAGTTCTTCCCGAATACAAGGGTGACCCTCGCGGAGACACGGTCCTCGAATACGCCGCCGCCAAGCACCGGTACCCCAACGGTGAAAGGCATTTCGGTCGGCTGTACCCGATCGAAGGCGTAGACGAGGACCGCTGGCATTCCTCCGCCGAAGTCCGCGACGAAATCCTCCGGCGCGTGTGGCAGCAAGAGGGCGCCACCGGAATGGAGCCCTGGGTCTACCAGGCCGTCGACACCCTCAAATCGGACGCCATGCAGTGCTGGCGCAGCAGGCACCGCCCAGAGACCTGCTCGGACTTCCACTCGGAGAAGAAGCGTCTCTCCCCGCCCACCGCAGCCGACCGCAAGAGCGAGGGCCTGCCCAAGTGGGACAAGTCCAACCCGGCCGCTCAGCGCTACCTCTGCGACTACTGCCCCATCCGCTCCGTCAACGAGCAGCGAGTGCGCTCCAAGCTCGGGCTGTACGAGTGACCTCCCGCCGCAGCAGTGCCTCCGACTGGACGAAGCGATTCTTCGACAAGGTCGACCGAGGCACCGAATTCGATGACTGCCACATATGGCAGGGCGCGAAAGACGATTACGGGTACGGCAAATTCCGCCTGCCCAACGGCCGCACCAAGGGCACCCACATCATCGCCTGGGAGCTGGCCAACCAGAAACTCGTCCCCCCGGGCTGGCACGTAGACCACCGATGCCGGATCAGGGCGTGCTGTAACCCGGACCACCTGGAGCCCGTACCGGCTACCGAAAACGTCGCGCGTGGCGAATCTTTCTCCGCCAAGAACGCACGGAAAACGCACTGCCCCAAGGGTCACGAGTACACCGACGAAAACACGCGCTGGCACTCCGGCCGGCGTGAATGCGTCACCTGTATTCGAACCCGGGACCGCGAACGCCGAGCGGCCAAACGCGCGGAAAAGCAGGACGACTACTCGTCATTCAAGTACTAGGGGAGCGCTGATGACTCGGACCAGAACCCACGTATACGTCGGCTTCGCCAACCCCTACCTCATCTGCGAACTCTGCCACCAGCCCGTACCCCGCTGGCACAACAACGACAAGTGCGGCTGCGACGAGCCGTTTTGGAACGAGCCCTGCCGCCACACCGCCGGCCTGCTCGGCACCTGCCCGTCGTGGAGCCCGGTCGACGGCTGCCAGTGCACCGGCCCCAATCCTCACCGCATTCCCGACGCAATCAGCTAGGAGCACTCGTGCCTCTCGACACCCCCACCCCCGACAGCCCCGACGGCACCCTCCAGGTCCGCACGGCCTTCATGGTCGTCCAGCACACCAACGGCGAGTGGGAGGCCCTGCCGGACTTCTCCAAGCCCGTCACCGCCGAACACACCGCCACGGTCCTGGAGATGAAGTTCGGCGCCTCGGAGGTCGTCTCGGACATCGAGGCCAGCAAGCAGAGCGCCATCACCGCCCATCAGCTCATGGCGATGACCGCGCAGATGCAGCAGGCCGCGCAGCACCAGTCCCTCGCCGACCGGCTCAAGCTCTAAGGCCCGTCGTGCTCGCCGCCGTCATGGTCGTCGAAGGCATCCTGCGCACCCCGGACGCCGAGGGCCACTACGACACCGGCTGGGGCCTCTACCAGGCTCTCGCCAAGAACTCGCGTCTCTACCTGCTCTCCGCGTCCTGGACCGAGGAGCAGTGCGCGCTGTGGCTGGCCAAGCGCCACCTCACCGGCCACCTCGGCTACCTCCACCAGCCGACCCCCGGGCCCGCCGGCCGCCTCGAAGCGCTCAACCGCATCAGGAGCTGGCGCATCGGCCTGGTCCTCGAATGCGACCCCACCTGCGCTGCCGCCGAGCTGGGCGACGGCTGGAACACGGCCCTGATCACCCACGCCGCCTACACCCAGCCCCAGTGGCGCCCCGACTACGACCACTCGCCCCGCCCCTGGGACGACCTCACCAACGCCGTCGAGCGGCAGAACGAACTCCGCCTCACCCCCCACAGCACGGAGCAGCCATGACCACCAAGCACTCCCGCTACCTGGTACGAAGCGACACCGCTCTCGTCCGCTTCCACCTCAACCGGCACGAGGACGTCACCGGCATCAGCGGCGAAGGCACCGTCGCTGGCGGCGTGATCTTCCCCGACGGCACCGTGGCAATGCGCTGGAACACCGGCACCAAGTCGACCGCCATTTATGACTCCATCGACGACGTCGTAGCCATCCACGGCCATAACGGCTCAACCATCGTCGACCTCATCGACGTCCACGACGAGTAGCAACATGATCTTCTACTTCGCCGGCGCGGAAATCCCATCCCACCGCTCGCTCCTCGCCGCCCAGAACATTCCCCACGTCGGCATGAGCTATATGGGACTCCGCCGCCGCGTGAAGTTCTCCAAGCCGTGGCTTATCGCCGACCACTACCCCCCGGAGCAGTCCGTTTTCCTGGACAGTGGCTGCCACACACTCAATCGCCCCGGCGTCGAGGTCACCAAGGAAGAAATCCAGGACATCGCCGACCGGTACGACGAATTCGTGGAGCAGAACCTGGACAGAATCCAGGCTTACACCGAATTCGACGCGCTCAGCATGGGACGCGACTGGATCGAAGCCCGCCGGCAGCACCTCCACCCCGAAAAGGCCATCGCCGTCTGGCACGAGGAATGGGGGCTCGACGCCCTGAGCCAGATGGCCGACCAGCACGGATACATCGCCGTCGGCCAGGCCACCGTGGGCGACCGCGACATCATCCCCGTCCTGCGCGGCCTCAGCCGACAGGTCAAACTCCACGGCATGGGTTTCTCCAGCCCGCCCCTGATGCTCTCGGCCGACTGGTACTCCGTCTCCTCCACCACCTGGTTGTCGGCCGCTCAGCATGGCGAAACGTTCATCTGGGCCGGCAGGGAGATGAAGCGCTACCCCGCCCGCTACAAGGCGCAGGCCCGCAAGCGCCACAGGACTCTCATCACCTCGGCCGGCTTCGACGCCGACCTCATCGACGCCGACGACGCCACCGAGAACCTCAAGCTCAGCCTCTGGTCCTGGCAGAAGCAGATCGCACACATTTCGCAGCGCCATGGAAACGGAGTAACTACCACCACCGAAACGGGCAACCCCGGAAACGAGGAAAACCAGCTCGCCTCAGTTACGGCCATCCGCCAAAAAGCAGGGAACGAAGGGGCAACTGAACCCCCCGCTGAACGGGTGAGGAAACTCCTGCCAGGCATCGAAACCGAGGAGTTCACCCACCGTTACAACGACCCGGAAACCGGCGAACGAAAAGAACGCGCCGAGCACCGCATCAACGCTGTCGACCTCAATATCAGGGTCTGTGACGGATGCTTCCTCGCCAACAAATGCCCCGAGTACCAGCCCGGGGAGTCGTGCGTCTACGAGATGCCGATCCGAGTCAAAACAAAGGAGCAGTACATCGCACTGCTCGACAGCCTTATCACCATGCAAGCCATGCGTGTCTTCTCTATGCGCATGTCAGAGGAGGTCGAAGGCGGATACGCGGACCCCAACCTCTCCTCGGAAATGGACCGCCTCGCTAAGTTCGTCAAGTTGAAGGCAGACATCGAAGAGGCGGGATTTACCTTCTCCATGAAGATGGAGAGCAAGGGGACCGCCGAGGTCGGACTCATCTCCCGACTCTTCGGACCAAAGTCAGAGGGGCCCCCCGCCCTCAGCCCTGCCGGGACAGTGTCAGCCGAGCAGGCATTCAGTCAGATGGGGATCATGGACGCTGAAATCGTCGAGGAGCCGGCCCCGAAGGAGTAACCCCCTCCAGGCCGGCCCCACGCGGAACCACGTCCCTGACGCCACGGTCCTGCTAGTCGTCGAGCCCGAGCTGCCGCCGGGCGCCCGCCGGGTCTGCCTGGACCTCGGGTGACGCGATCCGCACCCCTGCCAGATCGAGCGCGTGATAGAGCCCGCTCTTCCCCGTGATGAACATGGGGTCGGTCAGGTCATCGCGCGGTGCGAGCCGGTACCCCGCCGGGTGCGGGTCATCGTCGGCCGGCCGCGTGACCTCCCACAGCCGCCACACGACACCGTCCCCGGTCACCGCCTCATACTCGCTGCCGACGATGTCCCACGCCGGCAGGGGGCCACCGGGCGCTCCGCTCACGGAAGCTCCATGATCTGCGCGACCGGCTTCAGGTCGGCCAGCCGCTGCAACTCCGCATCCGGCATCCCCACCAGCCCATTCTCCGCGAGCGCGTACATGCCCTCGATCACTCGGCAGAACGCTTCACGGTCGATGTCGAAGCCCTCCTTCAGTGACGAAGGGTCCACACCGCCGTTCTTGACCCGGATCTGCTCCATGCCCTCCTGGACCTGAGCGGTCCATGCCTCGACCGTCTTGACGACGACCGCGCGTCCTTCTCTCATCCCTGCCCCTTCGCTGACTCGCCCCCCGATCTCGGGGACCCACTCTCCCACCGCGCGCAACATGGCCCCGAGCATGACCCCGAGACTGCCCGGCGCGCACATCTCCTGGACGAAGATGCGCTCCTCGTCCGACAACGCCTCCCACGCGCACGGCAACAGCGCTGCGTCCTCAGCCGACGGTATCCACCCCGACACAACCGACCTCCCTTCACCGCACAGCGTGACACGGGTGCAATTGCACCTGCGACCGCAACCGGCACATCCGCAGAAACGCCCTACCGTCTGCGGCGCCGGTGCCGGCCGCTGCCGTCCCCCTGCTCCTCTGTCCCCAGAGCCGACTTCCCCGGCCCCGGGATACACAGCCACACGATGCCTAAGCCCACCAGCGGCACCACGATCGACGCCACGATGATCCACACCTCGAACGGCCAACCCCACATCACCGCACTCCTTCCAGACACGACGAAAGGCCCCCGCTCCCGATGAGCGAGGGCCTTGGCACAGCCGACGACCTACTGCGGACACCCCTCGTGCGGCTCCAGACACGCATGGACGCCCAGGTGCGTGATTCCGCCCGGCATCCGAGCCCCTAGCGCGATGGCGGCAGCCAGCGCCGACAGCACACCCGTGGCCTCCTGGCCTTCCTTCTGGAACTGGAAGACGTCGGCCTTGTGCGCGATCACGTCCTCCGATTCCTCGGCCAACCGCTTCAGCCGCGCCTCGGACGCCCCGGCCAGATCCGCGCTCCAGAACGGCACGAGCCCCAGCAGGCCCAGCCTGACGTTGTCCCAGAAGTCGTCGTTGTCGACCACGAGGTCCGGCACGCACGTCACGTAGACGCGCACGGCGGCTCGTTTCAACTCGTCGGTCACGGTCCCCTCCTATTTCCGGGCATGCAAAAGCCCCCGCCTTCCGAAAAGGCGGGGGCTCTAGCAGCCGTGTTGATCAGCCGTTACAACAGGCTCCGGTTGATGTTGAACTCGTGCCATTTGTTGTGGCCCACAGCTCCGAACGGCCCGGACCCCTGCGTGGCCTTGCGATGCCCCTCCCTGAAGTCGGACAACGCCTTCGCACCATTGCCCCCGGGCTCCCAGATAGCGGCCCACCCCGACGGCACACCGCAGATACGGCACACGACCTGCTGGAAACTCTGGTTGGGCTTTTCCGGGTCGACCTTGGCGAACAGCTCCGTCAGGTCCGCGAACGGATCGCTCGACCTCGGGCGCCCCTCGCCGGCCTCGCCGACGGGCAGCTCGTTCTCAGCCACGGCTGTCCTGACACACCGTCTCCAAGTAGCGGTCCTCGATCTGGTACGGCATCTCGCCGGAGATCACCCACAGCGAGTCCGGACGGACGGACTGCGCGTGCGCCTCGGCGTTCGCCGGATTCGGGCGCACGTCCCCGACCGCCCAGACCGCGAAGACGTCGCCGTTCCACGCGCCGATCCGGTTCACCGCGTCTTCGACCTTCTTGGCCACCTTGATCTCGTCGGTGACCACCAGCTCATCGCCGCCAGCCTCCTTCTTCAGCTTCGCCACGACGTAGAACTCGTCCATCTCGACCTTTCACCCCACTCGATTGCGCGGACTCAGCAGAACACTGCCGTCCGGCTCGTGATTGTCCCGCAGGACGTTCAGTCCTGGGGCCTGTTCCCTGCCTTCGCACACACAGCAGTCGCAGGTGTGCGTCATGCAGGGGCAGCCTGTGTCATCGCAGTACAGCCCCGGCCCATGGAAGTCGTGCGAGGGGTCCGGGTCCGGGCACCCCCACGACTCGCACGACCGGTCCTTGCCCCACGTCGGGTACACGATGTGCTCCCGCTTGAGCCCGTGAGGAAGCGGCACCCCGGGGCACTCGAACCGTGACCGGCGGGCGCGTTCCGGGGAAACGAAAGCGGCCCGACAATCGGCGCACTGCCACCGACCCTCGGGCCTCTTCCGGACCGTGTGCCTCACGTCCCGATCCCCAGGTCACTCATCCTTCTCGACCCCCAGGATCTGGTACACGTTCCCGACCTTGTTCTCCAGGTGCAGCTCCGCCTCACGCACCTTCGCCTGGAGGTACCGGATCGTCTTCAGCGCCTCCTCGCGCAACGCCAGGGTGTGCTCCTCAAGCGCACCGTCCGTCGCGTCCATCCCCTCCGCTGCACCAGCCGTGCCCGAGTCGATCAGCACGTCCAGTTGCTCCAACTGTGTTCGCAGACCCGTCATCCACTCCGCGCACACCGCACCCTGGCGCAGGATCACCTCGAACGGATCACCAACCGGCTGCTGGCCCGCTCCCAGAACCTCACTCGCCATCGCTTTGATCCTCACCCTTCTTCTCGGCAGACGGCATGTGGAACGCCCTCAGCAGCGGGTCATCTGACGCCTCAGCGGCCTCCCGCTTCAGCCGCTCCCTCACCTGCTGCTGCTGCTCGCTCCGGCGCACCTCGGCCGTCTTGAAGTTCGTCAACAGCCACCAGTCACCCACCGGGTCACAGCACACCTCGTACGCCTGGCGATGCCCCTGCAAGAACGCGGTGGCCATCATCACCCCCGACCACCCACCCCGGCCCGGGACGATGTACACCCGTTCCCACTCTCCCTCGTGGTCATAGCCCCGTCCGACATTCGGATGCCACGAGTCGATCATCTCCAGATTCGTGTAGTCGCTGCCGAACGGGTAGGAGTCACCCGTCAGAAGCCCGAAGTCGTCCTCATCGACAACGAGCTGAACCACCACGGGCGCAGCCTCCGGCGGCCACGGCACGTTCGCCACCTCGGGCGGGTCCGGCACATGCTCGATCAACGTCAGCTTCGCGTCGGCCGGCAATGCCGCGTCCAGCGTCCGATCGAACCCCTCCTCGTACTCCGGGGCGTTGGCGAAGATGTGCGCCCCGTCGGGGACCCGCAGGTTCTCCCCGAGCAACCTGGCGTGCTCGACGCTGGCTCTCACGTCGAGGCCGATGTGCACCACCGGCGAGTCGTCGGGCGCACGCCAGACCCGCACATGGGCGTGGTCGTCGTCGCCCAAGCACACGTGATCGTCGAGCCGCAGGTCAAGCTCGTCGAAGTCGGCGCGGCCCTGCTCTACAGAGTGCGCCCGAGGCGTGATCATGATCCAATTTCTCCCTGAAAAATGAGACTCGCGCACAGAGTAGGCGCTGCCACTGACAAGGACCCCCACCTCCCGAAAGAAGCAGGGGCCCACACTTTCGGCCGCGTCACTCATTTGGGCGCGAACCGCGAATCCTTTCCCTCCACAAAATCGACGCACCCGGAAACCCAGTCGGCCCGCCGCAACTCGTGGGCATGCTCGTCGGCCCTCACGTACCCGACCCACGTCTCCTCGCACCGCGCCACGGTGGTAGCCCGATCCTCCTCGCTCGGCGGCAGCCACGCGCCCCCCAGCGCGCCGTATCCCGCCTCATAGCTCCGCTTGTCCAAACGAGGAGCTTTCTCCTGCACGTCCCTCACCGCGATGACAACGACCGCCACGAGCGAAGCCAGGGCCAACAGGATTCCCGCCATTCGCGTGAATCGACGACTCAATTCGCCCACCTCCAGAGGGCACTATTACACAAACAAAATGCGTCACTCGTATGGGTGCTGGCAGGTATGAAAAAACCCGAGGAAGGTCAACGCCATGTTGACGCATGACCGTTCCTCGGGTACCTCAGTGCCGAGCACTGAAGAAGAGTGCTGGGAGAACTTCTGGCACGTAATCGGCGAGATCGCTCACCGCATCTGGGTGGACGACCACCCGCACTCAGGCAGCAGCGGCAGCCTCGACAGCAGCAGCATCCTTCTTCCGGAAGGGCTGATTGAGGACTCGCTCTGAGTCATCCGCCCACAGCGGGATGATCGACGCGTCGCTGCCCTCAGTGCAGGACTTTTGCGGGGGAGTGATCCGCACATGATCAATCACCTGAGACAGCGCCCGCCTCTTCTCAAGCGGCGTCGCACGCTCCCAGATCGCAATCAACCCCTGGAACACTTCCCTCTCCGGCACACGATTCGTGGCGGCCTCGGTCTCAAGCCGACGCAACTTCGCCTTCATGTCAGCGATTTCCACCTTGACGGCCGCCATCTTCTCCTTAGCCTCGTCCAACTCGGTGAGGCCAGCTTCCCACCCCTCGTTAATTCGAGCCCTCCTCCGCTCCAAAGCCTCCAGGGCCTTTTTGGTGCTCGGGATCTCGGAAGCACTCTTCTCGGCCTTCGCCGCGCGCTCCATGCTGATCTGCGCCAAGTGCTCACCGCCCTTAGACATTTCGATGAGCCAATCGAGCACCACTTTCTCAATGCGGTGCATCGCCATACTGAGGAACTTACCGCGTACATGACGCTCATTACGCGGACACGTGAAGTAGCGAATCGTCTCCTTCCCCTTCCGGGTCTGCCCGATGATTTTCATCGTGAGCTTGCACGGCTCCCCGTTCGCCATCAGATCTCCACAGCGAATCAGGCCAGAGAAGGCGTACTTCGGCGTGCTTTGACGCTCGTGTGACTTCGCCCGAAGAAGGCGCTTCTCAACGTACGCGTCCCACACTTCCTGGGAAACCAGAGAATCGTGCGCACCGTCACCCCAGATGTCGTACTCAGCGGGGCTGCTGCTTGTAGGCCGGGTCGTCTTGTCGCTGCGCCCCCGGAGTAGCCCGGCGGCAAATCCGCTGTCCATGACGGCTCGCCACGCACTCTCGTCCATCCGATTTCCACGCAGGGAGACAACCCCCTTCTCCCAGGCGTCCTTTTGCACCTGGTACATCGAGGCGCCGTTCACGAACATGTCGTATCCGCGCTCCAACTGCGCGCTTCGCAGTGTGCGTTCTTCCTCGCCCTCGGCGAGGTACTCGGGAACCAGAAGGCCGCCGCACTTTTCCTTGCAGACCCAACGACGCGGGTTGTCTTCAGGTCGGTAGCAGGCGGGGCAGCGTCGGTAGCCGAACCGCTCTTGGCCGCTGTGCGGGAGACCATTCTCGATGCGACGCTTGTGTGTGCTCTTCCAGCCATCGGTGATCTGGTCGAGCTGGTATTCCGCCAGACGCAGGAACTGGTCTCGCATGTAGCGGCCGGCGGGGGTGGTGGCGTCGATGTCCTGGGTGGCAGAGAGCAGTTCTCCGCCTGCGGCTTCAAGCTGCTTGATGTAGTACAGCGAGCCGACGAGAGTGCGGCCGAAGCGGCTGTACTCCCACACAACGATGGCGTCCGCTTCTTTGTTACGAACGCGCTCGATGATGTCGCCGATCTTTCGCTTGGCGAAATCAGCGCCGGAAAGGTCGAGGTCCGGGACGACGTCGACGATCCGAATGTTTCGCGTTTCCGCGTAGAACTGGCAGATGTTGAGCTGCTGCTCAGGGCTTTTCATGTCTTCGCGTGCGGTGCTCACGCGGATGTAGACGATCGCGGTGCGGACGACCCTTCCGGAGGCCAGCGTGAAGGGGAGTCCGCCCATGGTCTGCTGCATCGTGCTCCTAGGCGGCCAGCGCGACGGACAAGCGGCTGACCACCATGCTGCGGTGCACTCGGTGGCGCTCGCGTCGGCCATATGAGTGCACTGTCTGATGTGTAGTCCGTGTTGACGGTGGCGCGGAAATGCAGTCGGCGCAGCAGCCCGATGGGGTGTTCGGCGTACGAGGACGCCGCCCCGGTCTGGAGGTTGGAGCTCGGGCAC
Organism: Streptomyces sp. NPDC057002; assembly: GCF_042673825.1. NCBI lineage: Bacteria > Bacillati > Actinomycetota > Actinomycetes > Kitasatosporales > Streptomycetaceae > Streptomyces > Streptomyces sp. NPDC057002. The sequence continues at coordinate 578,505 of NZ_JBHURZ010000003.1, read as the reverse complement.
AGCTCCAGCGGGATGCGCTTGTCCCGGACGTACGAGGCGAGCCGCCCGAGTTCGACCCGGCCGTCCTCGTGGACCTGGATGTCGTCGATGATCCGTACACCGTGCCCGAGCCGGTCGGCGCCGCACCACTGGAGGGCCTGCCAGATGGACGGCAGCCCGAAGGCCTCGCCGGCGTGGATGGTGAAGTGGTTGTTCTCGCGCTTCAGGTACTCGAAGGCGTCCAGGTGCCGGGTGGGCGGGTAGCCGGCCTCGGCACCGGCAATGTCGAAACCCACCACTCCCAGGTCCCGGTGGCGGTTGGCCAGTTCGGCGATCTCCAGGGCGCGGGCCGCGTGCCGCATGGCGGTCAGCAGGGCGCCGACTCGGATGCGGTGGCCGTTCTCCCCGGCGCGCCGCTCCCCTTCCCGGAAGCCCTCGTTGACGGCCTCGACCACCTCTTCGAGGCTCAGCCCGCCCTCGAGGTGCTGCTCGGGGGCGTAGCGCACCTCGGCGTAGACGACGCCGTCCTCGGCGAGGTCCTCGGCGCACTCGGCGGCGACCCGGACCAGGGCGTCGCGGGACTGCATGACGCCGACGGTGTGGGAGAAGGTCTCCAGGTACCGCTCCAGGGAACCGGAGTCGGCGGCTTCGCGGAACCAGAGACCGAGCTTCTCCGGGTCGGACTCGGGGAGCTGGGTATAGCCGTTCTCGCGGGCGAGTTCGACGATCGTGGCGGGGCGCAGGCCGCCGTCGAGGTGGTCGTGCAGCAGAACCTTGGGCGCCCGGCGGATCTGGTCCGGTGTCGGGGTGTTCGCGATGGTCTGGCTCGTCATTTCCGCACTCTAACTCCTACGCGCGTAGATGGCGCCTCTTCGGCCCCTTTACGTTTTCGTCGATACGTAACGGTGACCCCGGGGACGGGTCGAATACACCGGTGCTTCTGACACTGTTCTGTCATGGCACACCAAGCGACGCCGGTTCGCAGGGCCCGGCTGGGCAGGACACTCGGTCCGGAGCCGACAGCGGTGAGCGGCGTGGTGCTGCTGCTGCCCAACGGGGACGAGGTCTCCGGCCGCAGACCGTCGCCCATGCTGGCGACCGCCTCCGTACGCGCCCTGGGGCGCCGGCTGGCCCGCGCGGGCCGGGACGAGGGTCTGGCCGCGCACGTGGTGCACTACCGCTGCCGCGGCTGGAACGGCAGCGAGGCCAATCTCGCGACGGACGCCGCCTGGGCGGCCGACGAGGTCGTACGGCGGTACGGGGACGTGCCCGTCTGCCTCGCGGGGACCGGGATGGGCGGCCGGGCCGGGCTGCGTGCGGGTGGGCACGAGGCCGTCAACTCCGTGCTGGCGCTGGCCCCCTGGCTGCCGGAGGACGATGTGGCGGCGCCACCCGAACCGGTGAAGCAGTTGGTGGGGCGGCAGGTGCTGATCGTGCACGGCACGAACGACGAGCGGACGGATCCCGAGTTGTCGTTCCGGCTGGCGGCGCGGATGAAGAAGGCGAATCGGGATGTGTGCCGGTTCGAAGTGCATGCGGATGGGCACGGGTTGCATCAGTACCGGGATGAAGTGCTGGCGTTGGCCGAGGACTTCGTGATGGGGGCGGTGTACGGGCGGGCGGTGTCCCGGCCTGTGCGGGATGCGTTGGCCGCGCCGCCGCCGTTGGGATTGCGGATGCCGTTGGCTGCGGGGTTCGGCTCTTCGTTGCGGCGGTAGCGTCGTCGGGGTGCTTCTTGGTCGGCCTGTGCGGGTTGTCTGTGGCTTGTCGCGCCCACGCGGCGGAGCCGCAGATCGATACAGCCCCGCGCCCCTGACTAGGGCAGCAGACTGCCTCTTCTTGAGAGCAGGAACCTCTTGAACGCTGCTACCGGGGGTGTGTCCGGGTGGCCTTCCAGCCAGGCGACGCCGATTTCTCGGACTGCTCGGGGGGCCGTGACCGTCAGTTCCACGACGCCGGGGCGAGGGACTGCCGGTGGGGGCAGGAGGGCGACTCCCAGGCCTGCTGCCACCAGGCCTCGGAGGGTTTCCGCCTCCTCGCCCTCGAAGGCGATGCGGGGCTTGAAGCCCGCCTCCTGGCACAGGTCGTCGGTGATGCGGCGCATGCCGTAGCCGGGTTCGAGGGTGACGAAGGTTTCGTCGGCCGCTTCCGCCAGGCGGATGCGGCGGCGGGTGGCGAGGGAGTGGTCGGCCGGGACGACCAGACGGAGTTTCTGTTCGTCGAGGCGGCGGGCCACCAGGCCGGGGGCGTCGGGGACGGGTGACGTCAGGCACAGGTCGAGTTCGCCCGCCCGGAGGCGTTCGAGCATGGCCTCCCCGTAGTTCTGGACCAGGCTGAAGCGGACACGGGGATGGTCGGCGCGGAAGGCCTGGAGGAGGCCCGGGACCGTCTCGGCGCCCATGGTGTGCAGGAAGCCGAAGGCGACCTTGCCGGTGGCCGGGTCGGCGTCGGCCCGCACTTCCTCGGCGGCGCGCTCGACCTCGGCCAGGGCGCGCTCGACGGAGGTGAGGAAGGTACGGCCGGCCGGGGTGAGGGAGACCGTACGGCCGTGGCGGGCGAAGAGGTCGACGCCCAGGTCCTGCTCCAGACGGGCCATGGAGCGGGAGAGGGTCGACTGCGGGACGTTCATCTCCTGGGCGGCGCGGGTGACGTGCTCGGTACGGGCGACGCCGGCGAAGTAGGCCAGGCGGGGCGCCAGCACCCTCGACATCTCTGCCATGTCTTCTGTGTCACTGGATGGTGACAGGCGAGCCGGTGAACTGGGTTGATGCACCATGGGAACGATTATCGCCGTTCCATGCATTGGACGGATCAGTGGGGGCGTACGTAATTTCGAAGCATGTCTCCCGCCAGTACCGGGGCGTCCACCATCGTGGGCGCCGATGCCTCTGTCCCTGCTTCCGACTCCCGAATGTCGCCGGGCGGGCCCGGCTACCGCCGGATGAGTTTCGCCCTCTTCCTCGCGGGTGTCGCGACCTTCGCGCTGCTGTACTCCACCCAGGCACTGCTCCCGCTGATCTCCGGCGAGTTCGGGGTGGCGGCGAGCGACGCGAGCTGGACGGTGGCCGCCGCGACGGGCGGGCTGGCGCTGTTCGTGCTGCCGATGAGCGCCCTGTCCGAGCGCTTCGGACGGCGTGCGGTCATGACGGGGTCACTGGCCGTGGCCGTCACGATCGGGCTGCTGGTGCCCCTGGCCCCGTCGCTGGGCGTGCTGGTCGTGCTGCGGGCGCTCCAGGGCGCGGCCCTGGCCGGGCTGCCCGCGTCGGCGACCGCGTACCTCGCGGAGGAGGTCAGCCCCAAGGCGCTGGTCACCGCGATCGGGCTGTTCGTCGCGGGCAACAGCGTCGGCGGGATGAGCGGCCGGGTCATCACCGGCTGGGTCGCGCAGGAGTGGGGCTGGCGGGTCGCCGTCGGTGTCATCGGCGCGATCGCCGTGGCGTGTGCGGTGGCCTTCCGGGCGCTGCTGCCCGCCCCTGAGCACTTCAAGGCCGGCTCGCTGCGGCCGCGCGTCCTGGCCCGCACGGTCCGCGACCACCTGTCCAACCCGCTGCTGTGCCGGCTGTACGCGATCGGCGCGCTGTTCATGACGGTGTTCGGCGGCGTGTACACGGTCATCGGCTACCGCCTGACCGAGGCCCCGTTCTCGCTGCCCCAGGGCATCATCGGCTCGATCTTCCTGGTGTACCTGGTCGGTACGGTGTCGGCGTCGACCGCGGGCCGGCTGGTGGGCCGGATGGGCCGCCGGGGCGCGCTGTACGCGGCGGGCGGCACGACGGCCGCGGGCCTGCTGCTGTCCCTGGCCGGATCCCTGCCGCTGGTCCTGCTGGGCCTGGTCCTCATCACCGGCGGCTTCTTCGCGGGCCACGCGGTGGCCTCCTCGGCGGTCAGCAAGACGGCCACGACCGGCCGCGCACAGGCCTCGGCGCTGTACCAGTCCTCCTACTACATCGGCTCCAGCGCGGGCAGCACGGTCGGCGCGATCGCCTTCCACTCCGGCGGCTGGGCCGGAACGGTCGGGGTCGGGCTGCTGGCGGTGCTCGGCGTCGTGACGATCACGGTGTTCGGCACGCGGGCGGCCCGGCTGCAGCGGAGGCCGGCCACGGCCGCCTGACCGTACAGTGCGTCGTTCCCCCTGGTCGGGGCCGGTTGTCAGTGGGCGCGGATAACGTCCGCGTCTGCTGACCACCGGACCGAGCAGGGGGATTTCTCATGGAGTTCCGCATCGACCGTACGGCGTTCGCCGAGGCCGTGGGCCGGGCGGTACGGGCGCTGCCCGCGCGGACGCCGGTGCCGGTGCTGGGCGGACTGCTGCTGGAGGCGGACGCGGGACGGCTCGCCGTGACGGGGTTCGACTTCGAGGCGGCGGTACGGGTGGAGGCCGAGGCGGAGACCGCGGTGTCCGGGCGGGTGCTCGTCCCGGGGCGGCGGCTGCTGGAAGTCTGCCGGGTGCTGCCGGAGGGGCCGGTGAGCTGCGCGCTGGAGGCGTCACGGTTCACGGTGGAGGCGGACGGTACGCGCTTCGGGCTCTCGACGCTGCCGCTCGCCGAGTACCCGGCCCTGCCGGCGGCGCCCGCGCCGTACGGCACGGTGGACGCCGCCGCGTTCGCGACCGCCGTCGCGCAGGTCGCGGTCGCCGCCGGACGCGACGACACGCTGCCGCTGCTGACGGGCGTCCAACTGCGCCTGGAGGGCCGGGAGATGACGCTCACCGCCTCGGACCGCTACCGGTACGCCGCACGGCGGCTGGAGTGGCGGCCGGAGGCCGCTGTCGACGGTGTGCTGGAGGCGCTGCTCCCCGCCCGGCGGCTGCTGGATGTCGCACGGTCGCTGGGGCGCTGCGGGGACGTGCTGATCGGGTGGGATCCGGCCGGTGGCGGCGGTCTGATGGGCTTCGAGGGCGGGCCGACGCGGACGGCTCTGCGGCTCCTGGACGGGCGGCTGCCGGCCTACCAGTCGCTGTTCGACATGGCGGGGGCGGCGGTCGCCGAGGTGGAGTGCGAGGGGCTCGCGGAGGCCGTGCGGCGGGTCGCGGTGGTGGCGGAGGCGAACAGCCCGGTGCGGCTGGACTTCTCGGCCGACGGCTCCGTCATGCTGCGCGCCGGCTTCGGGGACGACGTGGCGGTCCAGCGTCTGCCGGCCACGCTGAGCGGCGCCGAGGAGATGCCGGTGGCCTTCAACCCGGCCTATCTGCTGGACGCGCTGACGTCCTTCGAGAGCCCTCGGGTGCGGCTGGAGCTGCTGGGGGCGGGGCAGCGGGCGCTGCTGCACGGGGTGCCGGGCCCCGGGGCGGACACGGCGGGGGACGGGACACACCGGCATCTGCTGATGTCGGTGAAGCAGTTGGTCTGAGGCGGCTGCAACCGGTCTGAAGCGGCCGCTCCTGCCTGCGCGTTTGTGCGCTCGGGGCGCCGTTGTCAGTGGGCTGCGGTAGCTTCCGAAGTGCTGGGCGCAATGGCGCGTGACAGAAATTCCACTGGGGTGGGTGGGCGATGACGAACGGCACGGCGACACCGACGGACCTGGATGCCAGGCTGGAGGCACACCGGACCGAGCTGACCGGGTACTGCTACCGGATGCTCGGCTCCTCCTTCGAGGCCGAGGACGCGGTGCAGGACACGATGGTCCGCGCCTGGCGCAGCTACGACAAGTTCGAGGGCCGCTCCAGCCTCCGCTCCTGGCTCTACCGCATCGCGACGAACGTGTGCCTGGACATGCTGACCGCGGGCAACAAGCGCGCCCGGCCCATGGACCTCACCGAGTCCACCCCGCTCGCCCAGGCGGCGCTCGCCCCCCGACCGGACAACACCTGGCTGGAGCCCATGCCGGACGCCCGTGTGCTGCCCTCGACCGGCGACCCGGCGGAGGCGGCGGTCGCCAAGGAGTCCGTGCGGCTGGCCTTCATGGCCGCCCTGCAGCAGCTGCCGGCCAAGCAGCGGGCGGTGCTGATCCTGCGCGAGGTCCTGGCCTGGAAGGCCAGCGAGGTCGCCGAGCTGCTGGACACCTCGGTGGCGTCGGTCAACAGCGCCCTCCAGCGGGCCCGCGCCACCCTGGCCGAGCGGCAGCAGCCGGGTGCCGACGCGGTCGTCTCCGACCCGCTGGACGAGGACCAGCAGAAGCTGCTCGACCGCTACATGGCGGCCTTCGAGGGCTACGACATGGCGGCGCTCACGGCCCTGCTGCACGAGGACGCGGTCATGACGATGCCGCCGTTCGACCTGTGGCTGACCGGCGTCGACGACATCACCGGCTTCATGACCACGCTCGGCGCGCCCTGCGCGGGCTCCCGCCTGGTGCCGGTCGAGGTCAACGGGGTGCCGGGGTTCGCCCAGTACAAGCCCGACCCGGAGGGCGGCGGCTTCATGCCGTGGGCGGTCCAGGTGCTGGAGATCTCAGACGGCCGGATCACCGGGTTCCACTGCTTCCTCGACACCGAGCGCTGGTTCCCGCTCTTCGACCTGCCCCTCCGTCTCGAAGCGGAGACCGACCAGGTCGAGCAGGGCGCCTAGGGCCGGGTCGGGGTCGCGGAGTCTGATCCGGCCTCCTGCCCTGCGGGCGGCGAGCTGGAGCCGCGCCAGCAGGTCGACGGTGGCGAGGCCCGGTGGCCCCAGGCCTCCGACATCGCACACCACGACCCGGGCACCGCTGGTGTGCAGCAGTGCCCGTACGTCGTCGCTCAGCCCTCTCACCTCGTCCCGGGTGAAGGGGCCGGGCAGTACGAGCACGGGGGGTGTCATGGCGTCCACGATCGGTAGACCGGGCGGGCGGCTGTAACTCATCGCGACGGTTCCTTCCTGTCGTCGCGCTGTGAAGATCACATTGACCGGGACATGGCCTTCCCCGGAGGGTTGGCTGTATGCCCCATGCACCTGCCCCTCCCGCGCTGCCTGATGCTCTCTTCGCCGGTGAGGGGGCGTCGTGCAGGGAGTGCTGAGCGGGTTCGCGGTCATCGCCGTGGTCATCGGGGTCGGCTACTTGATCGGCCGCCGGGGCTATCTGGGTGACGGGGGCCGCGAGGTCCTGACCAAGCTGGCCTTCCATGTGGCGTCCCCGGCGCTGCTCTTCACGACGCTCGCGCAGGCCGACCTGGCGGTGATCTTCTCCGACCGGCTGCTGGTCACGGCGATGAGCACGGCAGCGGCGGCGGGGGTCTTCGTGGCGGTGGGTGCCGTGCGCGGGTGGGGGGTCGGCCGGACGACGATCGGCGCCCTGTGCTCCAGCTACGTCAACTCGGGGAACCTCGGCATCCCGATCGCCGTGTATGTCCTGGGCGACGCGTCGCTGGTGGCGCCGGTACTGCTGTTCCAGCTGGTCGCTGTCACGCCGGTGGCGCTGACGGTCCTGGACCTGGCGACCGTCGGGGACGAGGACAAGCGCCCGCTGTGGCAGAGCCTGCTCACTCCGCTGCGCAACCCCATAGCGCTGGGCTCCCTGGCGGGGGTGGCGGCGTCGGCGACCGGCCTCCACGTCCCGGGCCCGCTGATGGACCCCCTGACCCTGATCGGCAACATGTCCGTCCCGGCGGTCCTCCTGGCCTTCGGCATCTCCCTGCGCGGCAGCACACTCCCCCTGCGCGGCGCGGAACGGGCCCCCGTCCTGCTGGCCGTCGCCCTCAAGGCCATCGCCCAGCCCCTGATCGCCTGGGCCCTGGCAGCGGGCGCCTTCGGGCTCCACGGAGCGTCCCTGCTCGACGTGGTGGTGACATCCGCCCTGCCGGCCGCCCAGAACCTGTTCACGTACGCCAACAACTACCGGGTGGGCGAGGTACTGGCGAGGGAGGCGATCCTGCTGTCGACGGTGCTGGCGGTGCCGGTGCTTGTGGTGGTGGCGGCGTTGTTGGGGTGACTCAGTTCTCCGGGAACTCTCCGGTGTCGAGCTCGAGGGCGAAGGGATCCGGCAGGTCGATGCGTTCTCCGAACTTGCCTGCGTCCAGGACCCGGTAAACGTCCGCTTGCGGTTCGCCGTAGAGCGTGATGGTCGGACCGCCGGGGGCCCAGCCGTCGATGAGTAGGTACAGCGGAACACCGGCTTGGGCGTAGCCTGCGGCTTTCTTGATCCGGTCATGCGCCGCATTCGACTTGGACGTGATCTCGACGATGAGTTCGGCGGCAGCCGCTGGGATGAAGTTGCCGCCCTCGCCTCGCAGCACCTGCCTGGGGGCGACTGCTAGATCCGGAATGTAGAGCCCGTCACGGGACGGGACCGCCGTGCCCAGGGTCTGGTAGATGCCCCAGTGCCTGGGGACGACCTCGTACAAGGCTCGCTGAACCAGGTCTGCGATGTCGTTGTGGGCATTGGACGGCGGTGGTGCCACGGTGACGATCCCCTCGATGATCTCCACCTTGCAGCCCTCGGGCGCGTCCGTCTCCTGCCAGATCCAAACGAGGTCGTCCCACTCGTGGCCGCTGGCCGTCGAGTGGTCGACGGTGAGTGCGCTCATGGCGGTTCTCCAATCAGTGCGTCACCGATCCCAGCATGCCGAACGGGACTGGTGCGGGTCCACCAGTCCCGTTCACCCAGACGAGAAAGCCCCAGGTCAGGCAATACGCTCCAGCACCACCGGCGACGCCGTGAAGTTCGTCCCCGGTGCGGCGATGTCGTGGGAGCCCTCGATGGCCTGGAGGGCGTAGTCGAAGCGTTCGGGGGTGTCCGTGTGGAGGGTGAGGAGGGGCTGGCCCTCGGTGACCGTGTCGCCCGGCTTGGCGTGGAGTTCGATGCCCGCGCCTGCCTGGACCGGGTCCTCCTTGCGGGCGCGGCCCGCGCCGAGGCGCCAGGCGGCGATGCCGATGTCATAGGCGTCGAGGCGGGTCAGGGTGCCCGAGGCGGCCGCCTTGATCACGTGCTGTTCGCGGGCCACCGGCAGCTGCGCGTCCGGGTCGCCGCCCTGGGCCGCGATCATGCGGCGCCAGACGTCCATCGCGGAGCCGTCGGCCAGGGCCTTCGCCGGGTCGGCGTCCTTCAGACCTGCGGCGTCCAGCATTTCGCGGGCCAGGGCGATGGTCAGTTCGACCACGTCCGCCGGGCCGCCGCCGGCCAGGACCTCCACCGACTCGCGGACCTCCAGGGCGTTGCCCGCGGTGAGGCCGAGCGGGGTCGACATGTCCGTGAGCAGGGCGACCGTACGGACACCGTGGTCCGTGCCGAGGCCCACCATCGTGGAGGCCAGTTCGCGGGCGTCCTCGATCGTCTTCATGAAGGCGCCCGTGCCCACCTTGACGTCCAGGACCAGCGAGCCCGTGCCCTCGGCGATCTTCTTGGACATGATCGAGGAGGCGATCAGGGGGATCGCCTCGACCGTGCCCGTGACGTCGCGCAGGGCGTAGAGCTTCTTGTCCGCGGGGGCCAGGCCGTCGCCCGCCGCGCAGATCACCGCGCCGGTGGTGTCCAGGACGTTCAGCATCTGCTCGTTGGAGAGCAGGGCACGCCAGCCGGGGATGGACTCCAGCTTGTCCAGCGTGCCGCCGGTGTGGCCGAGGCCGCGGCCCGAGAGCTGGGGCACGGCGGCCCCGCAGGCGGCGACCAGGGGGGCCAGCGGGAGCGTGATCTTGTCGCCCACGCCGCCCGTGGAGTGCTTGTCGGCCGTCGGGCGGGACAGGGACGAGAAGTCCATGCGCTCGCCGGAGGCGATCATCGCGGCGGTCCAGCGGGCGATCTCACGGCGGTTCATGCCGTTGAGCAGGATGGCCATCGCGAGGGCCGACATCTGCTCGTCGGCCACCTCCCCGCGGGTGTACGCGTCGATGACCCAGTCGATCTGTTCGTCGCTGAGCTCGCCGCGGTCCCGCTTGGTGCGGATGACGGAGATGGCGTCCATGGCCATGGCTTGGGCTTCCTTCCGAGGATTTCCAGAAGCCGTACGGCCCCTCCTGAGCGACTCGGAGGGGCCGTACGGGAATGACTTACTTGCTGAGGTGGCCGGGGCCGAATGCCTGGGGCAGCATCTCCGACAGCGGCAGGATGCCCGCCGGGGTCTCCAGCAGCAGGTCCGGGCCGCCGAACTCGTGCAGCAGCTGCCGGCACCGGCCGCACGGGACGAGCGGGTCGCCGTCGCGGTCGACGCAGGTGAAGTGCGTCAGACGGCCGCCGCCGGTGTTGTGCAGCTCCGACACCAGTCCGCACTCGGCGCACAGGCCGAGGCCGTACGAGGCGTTCTCGACGTTGCAGCCGGAGATGATCCGGCCGTCGTCGACCAGGGCGGCCACGCCCACCGGGTAGCCGGAGTACGGGGCGTACGCCCGGGACATGGCGTCCCGGGCCACCGCACGCAGCCTCTCCCAGTCGACGGCCGGGCCGGCGCCGGTCACTTGCCCTGCCCCTTCCGGTACGGCATGCCGTCCGCCTTCGGCATCCTCAGACGCTGCGCGGACAGGGCGAGCACCACCAGGGTGATGACGTACGGCGTGGCGGAGACGACCTGGTTCGGGACCTCGTCGGTGGTCGCGTACCAGGCGAAGACCAGGCCGCCGACGATCAGGGTGATCGCGGCGTGGACGTACTTCTTGCTGACCACCAGCCAGATGGCGCCGATGAGCAGCAGGAGCGCGCCGAGCAGCAGCAGGGCGTGCACGTTGGCCGAGCCGCCGCGCAGGTTGAGGCTGTCGGTGTAGCCGAACAGACCCGCGCCGAGGGCGAGTCCGCCGGGCATCCAGTTGCCGAAGATCATCGCGGCGAGGCCGATATAGCCGCGGCCGCTGACCTGGCCCTCCAGGTAGAAGGGGTTGGCCACGATGGACAGGAAGGCACCGCCGAGGCCGGCCAGACCGCCGGAGATGATCACGGCGATGTACTTGTACTTGTAGACGTTGACGCCGAGGGACTCGGCGGCGACCGGGTTCTCGCCGCAGGAGCGCAGCCGCAGGCCGAAGGCGGTGCGCCACAGGATCCACCAGGTGGCGGGGATCAGCGCGATGGCGATCAGGGTCAGCCAGGAGACGTTGGTGACCAGGCCGCCGAGCAGGCCGGCGATGTCCGAGATCAGGAACCAGCCGTGGGCGTTGAGATCCCGCAGGGCGTCGGAAAGGCCCGGCACCGTGAAGTTGCCGAGGGAGTCCACCGCCGGGGACTGCTTGGCGGAGCCGCCCGTGTGGCCCTCGAAGGCGAGGGGCGCGAGATAGCGGGTGGCGCCGAGGGCGAGGATGTTGATGGCCACACCGGAGACGATGTGGTTGACGTTGAAGGTGACCGTGACGAAGGCGTGCAGCAGGCCGCCGATCGCGCCGCCCGCGATGCCCACCAGGATTCCGGTCCACGGGCCCCACTGGAATCCGGCCCAGGCGCCGAACCAGGTGCCGAGGATCATCATGCCCTCGAGGCCGATGTTGACGACGCCCGCGCGCTCGGCCCACAGGCCGCCGAGACCGGCGAGGCCGATCGGGACGGCGAGCTGGAGCGCGGTGGACATCTGGCTGACGTTGGTGATGCCGTCGGCGCCGGTGATGATGCGGACGATCGAGGTCAGCGCCAGACCGCCGGCGATGACCAGCAGCAGGACGGGCCACGACAGCCGGCGGCCGGTCGGCGCCGCGGGCTGCAGCGTGGGCTGGTTGAGGTCATTCGCCATCAGGGGGGCGGTCATCGGCCAGCCACCTCCTTCGTGGTGTTGTGGGTGCCGAGGACGTGACCGGCGGCCAGTTCGGCGCCGACCCGGCGCTGCTGGCGGCGCAGGCCCCATTCGCGGACGGCCTCGTAGGAGACGACGACCGAGAGCACGATCAGGCCCTGCATGATGACCGCGATCTCCTTGTCGTAGCCGTGGAAGTCCAGTTCGGGCGAGGCCTTGTCGAGCCAGGCCCACAGCAGGGCGGCGAAGGCGATGCCGACGGGGCTGTTGCGGCCCAGCAGGGCGATGCCGATGCCCAGGAAGCCGATGCCGGTGGGGAAGTTCAGGCTGTAGGTGTGGGTGTCGCCGAGCAGGATCGGCAGGCCGGCCAGACCCGCGAGGCCGCCGGAGAGCAGCATGGCGGTCAGCACCATGCGCTTGGGGTCGACGCCGCTGGCCGCGGCCGCTGTCTGCGAGGCGCCGGAGGCGCGCAGGTCGAAGCCGAAGCGGGTGCGGTTGAGGACGACCCAGTAGCCGATGCCGAGCAGCACGGCGAGCAGGACCAGGCCGTAGATCTCGCCGGCCGCGCCCATGCCGATGCCGGGGATCCAGCCGGACTCGTGCATCTCGCCGGTGGTGTTGTTGTTGCCGACCTTGACGCCGAAGACGTCCGGCAGCCACAGGTAGGAGATCACCGAGGTGGCGATCGCGTTGAGCATGATCGTGGCGACGACCTCGCTGACGCCGCGGGTGACCTTGAGGACACCGGCGATGCCGGCCCAGAAGGCACCGGTGAGGACGGCGGTCAGGAGCAGCAGCGGCACCTGGATCGCGGCCGGCATGCTCGCGTGGGCGCCGACGATGGCGGCCATCATGGCGGCGAGCTGGTACTGGCCGTCGACGCCGATGTTGAACAGGTTCATCCGGAAGCCGATGGCCACCGCGAGCGCCGCGATGTAGTACATCGACGCCTGGTTGATGATGAGCACCTGGATGTCCGAGAAGCCGAGCTGCTCAAACATCAGGGCGAACGGCTCGATCGGGTTCTTGCCCGAGGCGATCAGCACGATCGCGATCAGGACGAAGGCCACGGCGAGCGCGATGACCGGCCCGGCCACCGCGAGGAGCACGCGCTCCTTGTCGAACTTCTTCATCAGCGGGCCTCGTCTTCCCCAGACTCGGGAGACTTGCGGGTCTCGGGGGTCTCTTCGTGTTCCAGGTGTCCGGACGCGGCGCCGGTCATCGCCGAGCCGAGCTCCTCCGGCGTGATGCCGGCCGGGTCGGCGTCCGCGACGAGCCTGCCGTTGTAGATCACGCGCAGGGTGTCGGACAGGCCGATCAGCTCGTCCAGGTCGGCGGAGATCAGCAGCACGGCCAGGCCCTCGCGGCGGGCCTCGCGGATGAGGTCCCAGATGGCGGCCTGAGCGCCGACGTCCACGCCCCGGGTGGGGTGCGCGGCGATCAGGAAGCGGGGCTTGTGGCTCATCTCGCGGCCGACGATGAGCTTCTGCTGGTTGCCGCCGGAGAGCGAGGCGGCGGTGACGTCGATGCCGGGCGTGCGCACGTCGTACGCCTCGACGATGCGACGGGTGTCCTCCTGGGCGGCCTTCGGGTCCAGCCAGACGCCCTTGGCGAGGGGCTTCTCGGTGACGTGGCCGAGGATGCGGTTCTCCCAGAGGGGCGCCTCCAGGAGGAGGCCGTGGCGGTGGCGGTCCTCGGGGATGTAGCCGATGCCCTGCTCGCGGCGCCTGCGGGTGGGCCAGGCGGTGATCTCCTCGGCGGCGAGGGTGATCGTGCCGGAGTCGGCGTGCTTGAGGCCGATGAGCGCGTCGACCAGCTCGGTCTGGCCGTTGCCCTCGACACCGGCGATGCCGAGGACCTCGCCCTCGTGGATGGTGAAGCTGATGTCGTCGAGGAGGGCCTTGCCGCCGGGGGCCTCGAGGCGGAGCTTGTCGACCGTGATGACCGGGCGGTCGGTGACCGTGGACTCGGCCGTCTCGGGCGTGGGCAGTTCGCTGCCCACCATCATCTCTGCGAGCTGACGCGGCGTCGTCTCGGCGGGGACGGCCGTACCGACGGTGGTGCCGCGGCGGATGACGGTGATCTCGTCGGCGACGGAGAGCACTTCGCCGAGCTTGTGCGAGATGAAGATGACCGACAGGCCCTCGGACTTCAGTTCGCGCAGGTTGGCGAAGAGGGCGTCGACCTCCTGCGGCACCAGGACGGCTGTGGGCTCGTCGAGGATCAGCGTGGTGGCGCCGCGGTAGAGGACCTTGAGGATCTCCACGCGCTGGCGGGCGGCGACGCCGAGCTCCTCGACCAGGAGGTCGGGCTTGGTGTCCAGGCCGTAGCGCTCGGAGAGTTCCTTGATCTTGCGGCGGGCCTTGGCGCCGATGCCGTGGAGCTTCTCGCTGCCGAGCACCACGTTCTCGAGGACCGTGAGGTTGTCGGCGAGCATGAAGTGCTGGTGGACCATGCCGATGCCGCGGACGATGGCGTCGGCCGGCGACGAGAAGGTGACCTGCTCGCCGTCGACGGCGATGGTGCCCTCGTCCGGCTTCTGCATGCCGTAGAGGATCTTCATCAGCGTCGACTTGCCGGCGCCGTTCTCGCCGACGAGGGCGTGGACGGTGCCCTTGCGGACGCTGAGGTGGATGTCGTGGTTGGCCACGACGCCGGGGAAACGCTTGGTGATCCCGGCGAGTTCGACGGCGGTCACCGATTCGTTGACCGCCGCTCCGGCCGGAGGGCTGCTGGACGCGTTGATAACGCACTCTCCTGGGGACGGGGGTCGTCTACGCGCGTAGCGCCCCTACGGCATACAAAGGGGCCGGCGCCCCGCGCCAACGGGGCGCGGGAACAGCCTCCCCGCACCCCGTTGAGCGGACGCGACCCCCCGGGGGTCACTGCCTGCTCGAGGCAGTAAGTCGTCAGCTGCTCTTGACCTTGATCTCGCCGCTGATGATCTTCTCCTTGGCCGTCTTGATGGCTTCCTGAAGCTCGGCGTCGTCCGCGAACTTCGGGTTGGAGTCCGAGAGGCTCACCTCGCCGGTCTTCAGATCGCCACGAACGATACCGGTCTCCGGCTTGCCGTCCTCGACCGACTTCGCAAGGTTGTACACCGCCTTGGCGACGTCCTTCATCGCCGAGGTCAGGATGGAGTCCTTGTACTTGGCGAGGGCGGCCTGCTCGTACTGGTCGGAGTCGACGCCGATCGCCCACACCTTCTTGGCGGCGGCGGCCTCGATCACGCCCTGACCGGACAGACCGGCGGCCGCGTAGACCACGTCGGCCTTCTTCTCGATCTGGCCCTCGGCGGCCGTCTTGCCCTTGTCGGGGCTGGCGAAGCCGCCCTCCTCGGCCGTCTGGGTCAGGTACTGGGAGAGCACCTTGACCTTCGGGTCGGTGTCCTTGACGCCCTGCGCGAAGCCCGCCTGGAACTTGTGGATCAGCGGGATGTCCACACCGCCGACAAAGCCGACGACCTTCGACTTGGTGCTCCTGGCGGCGGCGACGCCGGCCAGGTAGGAGGCCTGCTCCTCGTTGAAGACCAGGTCGGCGACGTTCTTGGTGTTGATCGTGGCGTCGTCGACGATGCCGAAGGTGGTGTCCGGGAACTTCTCCGCGGCGCCCTTGACGGCCGCGGCGTACGCGTAGCCGACGCCGATGACCGGGTTGTGGCCCTGCTTCGCCAGCGAGACCAGACGCTGCTCCTTGTCGGCGTCGGTCTCGCCCTCGGTGGGCTCCACGTCGGCCGTCTTGTAGCCGAACTCCTTCTGCGCCTTCTCCAGACCCGCGTACGCGGCGTCGTTGAAGGACTGGTCGCCCTTGCCGCCGACGTCGTACGCGATGGCGAGGCCCTTGTTCCCCTTCGAGTCCGACGACCCGGCAGAGGTCGAGGTGCTGCCGCAGGCGGAGAGTGCGAGGGCCAGGGAGGCGGTCGCTGCGCCTGCGACCGTGATCCGGGAAATCCGGCGCATGTGTGCTGCTCCTGTCGTACAAGCGCCGGGGTCGGTTTCAGCTTCGGCGCTGGTTTCGCCGCAGATTAACGCGCGTAGACCTGCCTGAAAACCCCTTCTGTCCACCTTGTTATGCGCCCGTGCCCTGCCATCGCCGTGGCTCGGCCCGGGCGTTGCCGACCGCGAACGCGATGTGGCGCTGGGTGATCCGCGCCCGGGAATGCCGGAGAGGGCGGGCACCCCGGGGTGCCCGCCCTCTCCGGCTGTCTCAGACCGGTGGCGCTACTCGGTCTTGACCTTGATGGTGCCGTCGATGATGCCCTTCTTGGCCTTGTCCACGGCGTCCTTGAGCCCCGCGACCTTGCCGAACTCCGGGTTCGCCTCGGAGACTCCGACGCCGTTGACCTTCAGGTCGAAGGTCTGGGTGCCGGACAGCGGCTTGTCGTCGTGGACCGACTTGGACAGCGCGTAGACCGCGCCGCCGACGTCCTTGAGGGCGGAGGTGAGGATGTACTGCTTGTACGCGGCGAGGGGAGCCTGCTTGTACTGGTCGGAGTCGACGCCGATCGCCCAGACCTTCGCCTTGGCGGCGGCCTCGATCACGCCCTGGCCGGAGAGACCTGCCGCCTGGTAGACGACGTCGGCCTTCTTCTCGATCTGCCCCTCGGCGGCGGCCTTGCCCTTGTCGGGGCTGGCGAAGCCGCCCTCCTCGGCCGTCTGCGTCAGATACTGCGAGACGACCTTCACCTTCGGGTTGGTGTCCTGAACACCCTGCTTGTAGCCGGCCTCGAACTTGTGGATCAGCGGGATGTCCACACCGCCGACGAAACCGACGGTGTTCGACTTGGTGACCTTGGCGGCGGCGACACCGGCGAGGTACGAGGCCTGCTCCTCGGCGAAGACGAGGGAGGCGACGTTCTTGCCCTCGACCACGGAGTCCACGATGCCGAAGGTGGTGTCCGGGTACTTGGCGGCCACGGCCTTCATCGCCGGGCCGTAGGCGAACCCGACGCCGATGACCGGGTTGTAGCCCTGCTTGGCCAGCGAGGCCAGCCGCTGTTCCTTGTCGGCGTCGGTCTCGCCCTCGGTGGGCTCGATGTCGGCCGTCTTGTAGCCGTACTCGTCCTTGGCCTTCGTCAGGCCCGCGTAGGCGGCGTCGTTGAAGGACTGGTCGCCCTTGCCGCCGATGTCGTAGGCGATGGCGAGACCCTTGTCTTCCTTCGAGTCACTGCCACCGCTCTCACTGCTGGTGCTGCCACAGGCCGTGGCGACGAGACCGAGCGACGCGACCCCCACCGCGACACGGGTCAGTTTGGAAATCCGACGCATCTGAAGTTCCCCATTCTCCAAAGCCCCGCAGTGGGTGCTCAGTGCGGCGCACATTAACGCGCGTAGACACCCTTGGGAACGGTTCGCAGTGGGGCCGTTATCCATTCGTGCCGATGGCCGGTTACGTCCTTGTGAACCACGGGAGCGAACGGGGCCGAAAGGCGCGGACGGGGGCACGGCGCGAGCCTGTTCGACACGCGCCGTTCCGCTGCCCCGTCCGGAGTCCTTTTCAGGGATCCAGGGCTGTCCTAACGGAGGCCGTTGACCAGGGCCGCTGCCGTGAAGAGTTCCACGCCGACCGTGATCGCGGACTCGTCGACGTCGAAGTCTCCCTGGTGGAGGTCGCGTACATGGCGCTCGCCGGGGACGCGTACGCCCAGTCGGGCCATGGCGCCGGGGACGTGCTCCAGATACCAGGAGAAGTCCTCGCCGCCGAGGCTCTGCTCGGTGCCCACGACGGAATCGACCCCGCGCCGGGCGATCATGGCGTCGCGCAGGAGCTCGGTCACGCCCGGCTCGTTGACGACGGGCGGCACTCCGCGTACGTAGTTGATCTCCGACTTGGCGCGGTGCAGATTGGCGATCTCGTCGATCGCCGCGACCACGACGTCGGGGGCCTGGCGCCATGCCTCGATGTCGAGGCAGCGCACGGTGCCGGAGAGCTCGGCGTGCTGCGGGATCACGTTCGGCGCGTGTCCCGACTCGACGCGGCCCCAGGTGATCGCGAGCCCGCTGCGGCTGTCGAAGCGGCGGCCGACCAGGGCGGGGACGTCGGTGACGACGCGGGCGGCGGCGGTGACCAGGTCGGTCGTGAGGTGAGGGCGTGCGGTGTGGCCGCCCGGGCCGTCGAGGGCGATCTCCAGCCGGTCGCAGGCGGAGGTGATGGGTCCCTCACGGAGTCCTACGTACCCCGCGTCGACCCGGGGGTCGCAGTGCACGGCGATGATCGCGCCGACGCCCTCCAGCGCCCCGCACTTGATGACGTCGGCGGCGCCGCCGGGCAGCACCTCCTCGGCGGGCTGGAAGATCAGCCGGACGGGTCGGGGCAGCAGGCCCTGCTTGTGCAGTTCGGCGAGGACCAGGCCGGCGCCGAGGACGACGGCGGTGTGCACGTCGTGGCCGCAGGCGTGGGCGCGGTCGGGCACGGTGGAGCGGTACGGGCAGTCGGCCTTGGTGTCCGGGATGGGCAGGCCGTCGATGTCGGCCCGCAGGGCGAGCATGCTGGGGCCGCCGTCCCACTGCTCGCCCGCTACGCCGATGTCACAGACGAGTCCGGTGCCGACGGCGAGTACGCGCGGTTTGAGGCCGGCCCGCTCGAGCCGCTCCTTGATCGCGGCGGTCGTGCGGAACTCCTGGTTGCCCAGCTCCGGGTGCATGTGCATGTCGCGCCGGAACGCGATGAGCTCTGCGCGCAGGGCGTCGGGCAGTGCGCCGGGAAGTACGGCTTCGCCGGGAAGATCGACCTCGGACTCCAGTGACATCAATTGCTTCACCCTCTGAAGGGTAGGGCGCCAGGGCGGTCGGCTGACCCTCGATCAACAAATTTTCAACCCGTTAGGGGAAGAAAATATGACCGCCGGACGTATAGCTATCAAGTGAGATGGGTAAACTCGCCCGCCTTTTGGGTCGAGCCGGTCACCATACTCCGGGGAGTGTGATATCGGCCACACCTCAGTCGGGACTGCGGTACCCATCCATCCTCTCCACGGATACCACGCCCCGCGCGGGGAACACTGTCTTGTTCATCTCACTGACGCACGGCCCCGATAGTGTGCGGCCCGTGCGCGCCGACAGCCCCGAGTTCCTCACAGCCACCCAGGCCTCGTACGACGCCATCGCGGAGGCCTATGCCGCCGGGTTCCCCGACAGCCTGGCCGGGAGACCGCTGGAGCGGGCGCTGCTCACGGCCTTCGTGGATCTGGTCCGGGCACCCGGAGGGCCTGTGCGGCCGCCGGTCGCGGACATCGGCAGCGGCCCCGGGTACGTCGCGGCGCGGCTGCACGGCCTCGGGCTGCCGGTGTTCGGGGTCGATGTCTCGCCCCGCATGGTGGCCCTGGCCCGCCGGGCGCATCCGGGGCTGCGGTTCCACGTCGGTTCGATGACGGCCCTGGACCTGCCGGACGAGACGCTGGGCGGGATCGTCGCGCTCTACTCGATCATCCATGTGCCGGACGACCATCTGCCGTCGGTCTTCGCCGAGTTCCACCGTGTGCTGCTGCCGGGGGCGCCGGTCCTGCTCGGCTTCCAGTCCGGCGAGGAGGACGGGCATCTGCGTCTCACCGAGCGCTTCGGCAGCCCGATCTCACTCGACTACTACTGGCGCACCCCGGAGTCGGTCGCGACCACCCTCACGAAGGCAGGCCTGCGCCTCCACGCCCGCGTGTTCAGGGAGCCGGAGGGCGAGGAGAAACACCCCCGGGCGTTCCTGCTGGCCCACAAGCCGGGCCCTGCGGGGGCGTGAGCGGAGCGGAGCCCTGCCGGATGCTTGAGTCGGTCCTGGCCGAGGCCCGGGCCTGA
Organism: Streptomyces sp. NPDC057002; assembly: GCF_042673825.1. Lineage (NCBI taxonomy): Bacteria > Bacillati > Actinomycetota > Actinomycetes > Kitasatosporales > Streptomycetaceae > Streptomyces > Streptomyces sp. NPDC057002. Next base: position 559,185 of record NZ_JBHURZ010000003.1, on the reverse strand, counting down.
GGGACACGTGACTCCGCTTCGGCGGGCGCGTCGGCCTGCCTCGGTCGAGGGCGCTGGCGGTCGGGGGCCGCGGTCCTGCACGGCCTCAGCCGGCGGCCATCGCGCCTGCGGCGTCCGCCGGGCCCGGTCCGCCTGACGGGCCGGACACGCTCGCCCTGCCCGTCGGGGCCGGGATGCTGCTTGGCCCGGCCGGGCCGGGCATGGTCGCCGAACTCTTCGGGCCCGTGACACTCCCCCGGCCGGCGGGGGCGGGGGCGGTCATGGTCGCCGGATCCGTCGGGTCCGTGGTGCTCGCCGGGCCGGTCATGGTCGTCGGGTCCGGGATGGTTCCCGGGGCGGTCGGGTGTTCGGTGGCGTCGGGAGGGCCCCCCGGGGACAGCCGGTGGACGTCCCGGGCCGTGCCCGTCACGCCCGAGAGGAAGCCCTGGGCCCGGGGGGACGCGTTCTCGGTCAGCCAGGTGGGGTCGATGTCGCAGACCGCTACGCGGACCTCGGTGCCGGTGAGGGCGAGGGGGAGGGTGTGGACGACCGTGGAGGGGAAGCTGAGGATGGTGCGGCCGATGGGGCCTCGGCGGGCGATCAGTTCGAGAGGGAGTTCGGGGCGGACGATCTCCAGGCCCGTCTCGACCGCGAGGCGACGGAGCTTCGTCGGGCTCTCGCGGCGGTGGGCGAAGTAGCGGGTGGCGCCGTGGGCGGCGGCCAGGGCCCGGACGGCCTCCAGGTAGCGGTCGTCGTTGACGACCCCCGTCTCCACCAGGGACGTGCCCACCATGTCGGCGCCCTTGGTGATGCGCGGCGGGCCGAAGCGGGCCCGGGTCCAGGCGAAGTCGTTGGCGCTGATCGTGACGCCCTCGGGCGTTTCCTCCATCGGCATGGAGGAGAAGATCTCCACCCGGCGCCTGTCCCCGGGTGTGAGGCGGCGGCGGGCCGAGGAGGACACCGGCGCGAAGATCAGGTCGCGGGGGCCGGGGCGGCCGCCCTTGCGGTGCCAGCGCACCAGTCGCTCGCCCCGGGCGAGCTGGCCCACGAACTCCATCGTCGCCGTGCCGTCGTCGACGACGACCAGGTCACGGGCGCGGGTGATGGTCAGGAGGAGCTGAACGTAGCGGGAGAAGGGGTCCCCCAGGACGATCCGGCGGGCCTTGCGGAGTACGCCCGTCAGGCCGCCGATGGTCTGGAAGGGCGCCAGCGGGCCGCCGCGCGCCTCCTCCCAGCGGACCTCGTGCCCCTCGTCACGGGCCAGGTCGGACATCCGCCGCAGCTGGCCGCGCGTCATCGGGTCGACGGGCGACAGCACCACGAGGGTGAGCCCCACGCCGGGCGCATGCGCGTGCGCCCACTCCAGCACGTTCAGCAGCTGTACCGGACTCTCGACGAACGCGAGAGTGTGGGGGCCGGCGTTCCCGGCGCGGGGGCTCATCGACGTACGACCGTCCCGTCGTAAGGGGGGTTGTGGGGGGTGTGGGCTCAGACGCCGACCGGCTCGCCCGCGGCGTCGGCGATCTCCGCCTCGGCGACCACACCGCTGACGCGGCGCAGCTTCTTCATCGGGCCCAGCTCGGACTCGTAGACCTTCTTCACGCCGTCACCGAGGGAGGCCTCGATGGTGCGGATGTCGCGGACGAGGCGCGTGAGGCCCTGCGGCTCCACGGAGGCGGCCTGGTCCGAGCCCCACATGGCGCGGTCGAGGGTGATGTGACGCTCGACGAAGGTGGCGCCCAGGGCGACCGCGGCGAGGGTGGTCTGCAGACCGGTCTCGTGGCCGGAGTAGCCGATCGGGACGTTCGGGTACTCGCCCTGCAGGGTGTTGATGACGCGGAGGTTGAGCTCCTCGGCCTTCGCCGGGTAGGTCGAGGTGGCATGGCACAGCAGGATGTTCTCGCTGCCCAGGACCTCGACCGCGTGGCGGATCTGCTTCGGGGTGGACATGCCCGTGGAGAGGATGACCGTACGGCCGGTGGCGCGCAGGGCGCGCAGCAGCTCGTCGTCGGTCAGGGACGCGGAGGCGACCTTGTGGGCGGGGACGTCGAACTTCTCCAGGAAGGCGACGGCCTCGGTGTCCCACGGGGAGGCGAACCAGTCGATGCCGCGCTTCTTGCAGTAGGCGTCGATCTGGCCGTACTCGTCCTCGCCGAACTCGACGCGGTGGCGGTAGTCGATGTAGGTCATCCGACCCCAGGGGGTGTCGCGCTCGATGTCCCACTGGTCGCGCGGGGTGCAGATCTCCGGCGTGCGCTTCTGGAACTTGACCGCGTCGCAGCCGGCCTCGGCGGCGGCGTCGATCAGCTTGAACGCGTTCTCGATGTCGCCGTTGTGGTTGATGCCGATCTCGCCGGTGACGTAGACGGGGCGGCCGGGGCCGGCCTCGCGGGTACCGAACTTGCGGATGCGGGAGCTCGATGTAACAGCGCTCATGGCGAAAATTTCCTTACTTGGTGAGGGAATCGAGAGAGGGGCCGAGGATCCAGCTGGCGATCTCTCGGATCGCGCCGTCGCCACCGGGGACGGTGGTGACCGCGCGTGCGGCGCCGCGCACGACGTCGTGGGCGCTCGCGACCGCCACGGGCCAGCCCGCGAGGGCGAAGCACGGGAGGTCATTGACGTCGTTGCCGACGTAGAGCACGCGCTCCGGCGCGATGCCCTGCTCCTCGCACCACTGCTTCAGCGCGAGGTCCTTGCGGTCGATGCCGTGCAGCACCGGGAGCTTGAGCTTCCGGGCCCGGGCGGCGACCACAGGGTTCTGTTCCGTGGACAGGATCAGCATCTTCAGGCCGCTCTTGCGGAGGGCCGCGATACCGAGTCCGTCCCCGCGGTGCACGGAGACGAATTCCCGTCCGTCGGAGTCGACGAGCACCCGGTCGTCGGTCTGGGTGCCGTCGAAGTCGAGGACGACCGCGTCGATGTCGTCGGCGGTCGGGAGCGCGCCGGGCCGGTCCGCGTCGAAGAGCGGGGCCAGGGCCCGGGCGCGGGCGAGGTCGTGCGGGTCGTCGATCTCCAGCACGCGCGCGGGGTCGGTGCGCACCAGTTCTGTGCGGCCGAAGAAGCGGTGCTGGTGCTTGCGGAAGCCGACCGCTTCCATGCCGTAGGCGGCGCCGGTCTCCAGCAGGTCCTGGGGGCGGTCCTGGCGGCGGGGGCGGAAGGACTTGTCGTGGTTGACGCCGTAGCCGCCGCCGGTGGCCGCGTCGGCCTCCGCGACGGTGCCGGCCGCGACCTCGTCCTCGGCGTCGCGCCAGACGAAGCCGTGGAACGGTGCCACGGTGAGCGCCGTGTCGGCGCCGTTCTCGACGATGGCCTCGACGACGCCGTCGATGTCCTCCCGGGTGATGAACGGGCTGGTGCACTGCACCAGCAGCACCACGTCCACGACCGCGCCGTGCAGGGCCTCGTGCGCGTCCACGGCGTGCAGGACGGCGGCCTCGGAGGTGGCCGTGTCGCCGGCGATGGCGGCGGGCCGCAGCACGACCTCGGCGCCCGCCTCGCGGGCGGCGGCCGCGATGGCCTGGTCGTCGGTGGAGACCACGACGTCCGTCACGAGCCGGGCGGCGCTGCACTCGCGCACCGCACGGGCCACCAGCGGGACGCCGCCGACGGGGAGGAGGTTCTTCGCGGGCACGCCCTTGGAGCCGCCGCGCGCGGGGATCACCGCGAGCACGCGGCGCACCGAGGCGCCTTGGCCCGCTTCCGGTTGGGACATGGGGACTACTCCTTGGGCAGGGGACTCGGGGCGGCTCACAGCTCGCCCATCCGCCGGATGACGGGCGCCACGCGCTGCACGCCGTGCCGGTAGGCGCCGCGCGCCGCCCGGCGCACGATCTGCCGGACCGGTCCGGGGTCCTTGTCGGCGGCGGGCGCGCCGGGCAGCGGGGTGCCGTCCGGGCCGAGGTGGTGGCGGGCGAGGATCCCGGGCAGATAGCCGGGCGCGGTGACGGGTGTGTAGTACGGGGCCAGCGGGGGCATGCCGCCGGGCCGGCCGAGCAGTTCGGCGATGCGTTCGCGGGCCGCGTCGAAGGCGGACTCGTAGGAGCCGTCCGCGACGACGCCCTGCCGGGCGACCCACTCCTCGTCGGGCGTGGGCCGGTGCCCGGCGTCGAGCTGGTCCCAGGAGGCGAGGCAGCCGGAGCCGACGAAGTGGTGGTTGCCGAGCGACTCGCGGATGCCGAGGTCGGTCAGGACGACGGTCGGGACCCGGCGGTGCAGCGACTCGAGGGCGGCCGTGGAGCTGACCGTCACCAGCAGGTCGGTGCGGTCGAGGACCTCGCCCATGTTCCCGTAGACCAGGCGGAAGTTGTCCGGCGGGTCGAGGCGCTGCACCAGCTTCTGGTACGGCAGCTCCTCGATGTGGGTAGTGTGCTCGCCCGGCTTGGAGCGCAGCTTCAGCAGCACCTCGCGCTCGGGGTGCCTGCGGGCGTGCTGGACCAGCCGGCTCAGCAGGTACGTACGGTCCTTGCGGCTGTCCGGGACGGAGGGCTGGGCGGCGAAGACGACCGTGTAGGGGTCGTGCTCGCCGGTGTAGGGGGCGCCGCCGAGGAACGGCAGGGCCACCTCGGTCACCGAGGAGGCGTCGGCGCCCACTCCGTCGTAGACGGCCCGGAAGCGGTCCGCGTCCTGTCGGGAGTTGGCGAGGACGAGGTCCGCGCCGTGCCGCAGCAGCAGGCCGTCGGCGAGCTTCTCGTAGACGACGCCGACGTAGCCGGTGACGACGACGGGCCGCTCGGCGCGGTCCTGCCAGACGCGCGCCAGGCCGTGCAGCATGGCCTGCACACCGCCGCCGACGAGGGCGAGGACGAGGAGGTCGTACGACTCCTCCTCCATGGCGCGCAGGAACTCGACGGCGGTGACCTCCCGCAGCGAGTCGGCGCGCACGCCCACTTCCTCCAGCTGGCGCGGGGTGGGCGTGGCCCGGCCGCGCAGCAGGAAGCCGTCGAGGACAGGGCGGACTTGCGCGCCCTCGCGCGGTCCGGCTTCCATGGACGGGCCCGGGGCGATGCGGTCCGCGGTCAGCGCACCCCATTTCCATCGGGTGTCTGAGTCCGCGAGGACGGCGATTCGCGGGCGCTTCGGTGTACTTGCTGGCACGTCGATGACGCTAGGAAGCGAATCCGAGGTATGGCGGAACCAGGACTCAACGAAAAGTTAACAACACCCCACCGAGAGCCGAACTGGCCTGCCGGAAGGCCGGAAGTACACGGGGTGCACCGTTCTGACACATTGAGTTCACCCGGTGTACGTTCATCGGAAAGTTGCGCTGCCGGGCGGGCTCCTAACGTTTTGCAGGTGCCTAAGCTTTCCGTGATCGTGCCGTTCTACAACGTGCAGCAATATGCCCCGGACACCCTCAGAAGCCTTCGACTGAACGCCGAGCGTGATTTCGAGTTCATCCTGGTCGACGACCATTCGAAGGATGAAACCCCGGCCATTCTCGAACGAGCGGCCGAGGAACTTTCGGATGTCGCCCAGGTGCGTTACATCCGCCACGAGGAGAACGGCGGGCTCGCCACCGCCCGGAACACCGGCCTGGACGCCGCCCAGGGCGAGTACCTGACGTTCCTGGACGGCGACGACTGGCTGGCCCCCGGCTACTTCACCGAACTGGTGTCCGCCATGGATGAGTTGGGGTGCGACTTCGTGCGCACCGACCATGTGCAGGCCACCGCGCGCGCCCGTTCCGTGAGCCGGGTGCCGGTGGGCCGCCGCTGGGAGGTGTTCAGCCCCCGGGACGCCATCCTCCCCGCCCACCGCTCGACGTCGGTGGACTACGCCTACGCCTGGGCCGGCGCCTATCACCGCCGCCTCCTCGACAAGGGCGTGCTCCACTTCACCCACGGGCTGCGCACGGCCGAGGACCGGCCGTGGATCTGGAAGCTGCACCGGGAGGCGGAGTCGTTCGCCGTGGTGAGCCTGCTGGGCGTGTTCTACCGGCGCGGGGTGGCCTCGTCGCTGACCCAGATCGGCGATGTCCGCCAGCTCGACTTCATCCGGGCCTTCGACCAGGTGATCGAGGAGACCGCGTCGGACCGCGACGCCGACCGGCTGCTCCCCAAGGCGGTGCGGACCTACTGCGCGATCATCGCCCACCACCTCTCCAACGAAGACAGGTTCGAACCGGCCGTGGCCAGACAGCTGCGGTCGATGAGCGCGGCGGCCATCAAGCGCATGCCGCAGGACGCGCTCGGTGACGCCTTGGAGGCGATGGACATGGACCGCTCGTCCAAGCTGCGGCGGCTGCGGCGCAGGGCCACCACCACGGAGGCGGCCGCCTGATGCCCGGGACCACTCAGATCTTCTGCGCCTCGACGCTGTACGGCGTCGCCACCCTGGCCGCCGCGATCGACTCCGACCTGTTCGACGAGCCGGACCGTCGTGTGCTGCTGGTGTTCAACAACTCCGCGACCCCGGAGACCACCCCGGCCCTCGACGAGATGCCGGGCTTCGCTCCGCTGCGCGAGCACTTCGACGAGGTGCTGTCCTGGAACGAGGCGATCCGCCCCTTCCACCCCGGGGCCTGGACGCCGCGCTCCGACGACATCCCCCTGTTCGAGCGCTATCTGCGGATGCTGTGGGGTCTCGGCGACGACCGCGTGAGCCTGGTCCTGGAGTCCATCCAGGTGGCGCCCGCGCTGACCGTGGCCCAGCTGTTCACCGACGCCCCCATCGACGTCTACGCCGACGGGCTGATGAGCTACGGCCCGACGCGCAACAAGCTCGACCCGCTGGTCGGCACGCGGGTGCGGCGGCTGCTGCACCTCGATCTGGTGCCGGGGCTCACGCCGATGCTGCTGACCGAGTTCGAGGTGCCGGCGCACCTGGTGCCGTCGCCCGCGTTCCTGAAGGTGCTGGGCGAGGTCACCGAGACCGTCCCCGAGCTGCCCGCCGTGCCCGGTGACGCGGCGCTGCTGCTCGGCCAGTATCTGTCGGCGCTGAACATCCTCTCCCCGGAGGAAGAGGAAGACCTGCATGTGCGGATGATGCGGGGCGCGGTCGCCCGCGGCCACCGCACGGTCGTCTTCAAGCCGCATCCGACCGCGCCGGCCCGCTACAGCCGCGCCCTGGAGACCGAGGCCGAGAAGCTCGGCGTGGACCTCACCGTGCTGGACACGCCCGTGCTCGCCGAGGTGCTGTTCGACCGGGCCCGGCCCGCGCTGGTCGTCGGCTGCTTCTCGACCGCGCTGTTCACGGCCTCGGCGCTCTACGACCTGCCGGTCGCGCGCATCGGCACCGAGCTGCTGCTGGAGCGGCTGACGCCGTACCAGAACAGCAACCGGATCCCCACCACCCTCGCGGACGCGCTGCTGCCCGACCTGGACGGCGGGCAGGAGAGCGACATCCTGCCGGCCGAGCGGCTGTCCGGTCTGGTCACCGCCGTCGGGTTCACCATGCAGCCGCAGATCTACCCGGAGCTGCGCCCGCAGGCGGAGCTGTTCCTCTCCCGGTATCTCGGTCCGCGCACCCGGCGCTACTTCAAGAAGCGCCGTCTCACCTCGCTCGGCCTGCCCGGCGGTATTCCGCAGCGGCTGGCCTTCCTGCCGCGCAATTCCACGGCACGCCGGGTGGTCCGGCGGGCCAGGGCGCTGCGCAAGGCGGTACGCCGCTGAAAACGTATGCCGAGCACCGCAAGGGCGTCGGTCCGCCGCAGAAGCGCGGGCCGGCGCCTCGCGTTTTCGCCACCGGTATCCGACATCCAGATGAATCCATGGGAACAGGAAGGCGAAGCCTGTTTCCGTCGAACGTTTAAGCGTCAATTCACGTCCTAGGGTGACAGGCGGCGCCCTGCCCGCCCACAGGCGGCTCAGGTGAAGGACATACGAGCTACAGAGGTTTCCAGCGTGACCGAGACGGTCGTCAGCACCCGCAAGCCCCAGCCCGAAGTCACCGTGCTGGTCGAACCACCGGGAGCCACGAACGTCCCGCGGCGCAGGAAGGGCTCCGGCGGCCGGCTGCGTGCCCTGGACGGCCTGCGGCTGGTGGCCGCGCTGATGGTGGCGGCGTACCACTACGGCGGTCGCGACGGTGAGGTCTCCGAGGCCTGGGGCAGCTCGCCCAAGGTCCAGTTCCCCACGCTGCACGAGTTCTTCGCCTACGGCTGCCTCGGCGTCCAGGTCTTCTTCGTCATCAGCGGGTTCGTGATCTGCATGAGCGGCTGGGGCCGTCCCCTGAAGTCGTTCTTCGCCTCCCGCGCATCCCGGCTGCTGCCCGCCTACTGGGTGGCGGTCGCGATAGTGACGGTGGTGTTCGCCCTGCCGGTGGTGGCCTACAAGGCGGTGTCGCCGAGCGACGCGCTGGTCAACCTGACCATGCTGCAGATGCCGCTGGGCGTGGACCGGGTGCTCGGGGTGTGCTGGACGCTGTGGGCGGAGGTCCGCTTCTACGCCCTGTTCGCGCTCTGCGTGGTGCTCCCGGGGGCCAGTCGCCGCCGGGTGATCATGTTCTGCGCGGGCTGGATGCTGGCGGCGGTGATCGCGGACAACGCGAACATGCCGCTGCTCGACATCGTCCTGATGCCCGAGTACGCCCCGTACTTCATCGGCGGTGTCGGCCTCTACCTCGTCCATCTCGACCGGCGGGACGCCTACGCGTGGGGCATCGTCGCCGTCAGCTGGCTGATCGGGCAGCACTACGCGGTGCAGAGCCTGTGGCACGCCGCCGGCGCGGACGGTTTCTCCTACCGCTCCTCGACCGGCATCGTCCTCGTCGTGACCTTCGGCTTCCTGGCGGTCGCTGCGATCGCGCTGGGCTGGCTGCGCTGGGCCAACTGGGGCTGGCTGACCGTGGCGGGGGCGCTGACATATCCGTTCTATCTCGTCCACGAACACCTCGGCTGGGTGGTGATCCACGCGCTGCACCGCGGCCTGGGCCTGCCATCCGGGGCGACATTCGCCCTGACCGCGGCCTCAATGCTGCTGCTCGCGTGGTTGCTGAACCAGTATGTGGAGAAGCCCCTGACGCCACGCCTGCGGGCAGTGCTGGCGAAGGACCGCTGAGCTGTTCACGGGACGTTCAACCGACCGTCGGTTTGGGCATCGCTCAGAGAGAAGGCTCGTCTCATGACCAACGCACAAGTCACCGACAAGCACCCCGGCGAACTCGCCGACGTCCCGGGCTGGTTCCCGCCGCTGGACCAGATGTTGTTCACCTGGTTCCTGGAGCGGCAGCAGAAGCAGGGAATGAAGGGCGATCTGCTGGAGCTCGGCGTCTACATGGGCAAGAGCGCGATCCTGCTCGGCCACCACCTCCAGGACGGCGAAAAGTTCACGGTCTGCGACCTGTTCGAGGGCGATGCCCCGGACGGGGCCAACCAGGCGGAGTCGGCGAAGTCGTATGCCTCGCTGACCCAGCAGACCTTCGAGCGGAACTACCTCTCCTTCCACGACGACCTGCCCACGGTGATCGCGGCGCCCAGCTCCGTGGTGTCCGAGAAGGTGGCCCCGGCCAGCTGCCGCTTCATCCACGTCGACGCCTCGCACCTGTACGAGCACGTGCACGGCGACATCGGCGCGGCCCACGACATCCTGGTGCCCGAGGGCATCGTCGTCCTCGACGACTTCCGCTCCGAGCACACCCCGGGTGTCTCGGTCGCCGCCTGGGAGGCCGTCCTCAACCGCGGTCTGCGCCCGATCTGCCTCAGCACGCAGAAGCTGTACGGCACCTGGGGAGATCCCGAGCCGCTCCAGGAGGAACTGCTCGACATGCTGCGGCAGCGCTCGGACGTCGGGCTGAGCGTGCAGTCGGCGGCCGGGCACCGGCTGGTCCGCGCCCGGTCCCGGGGCATGAAGCCGCCGCCGTTCCCGGCCTCCCGGCACTATGTGGCGCCGCCGGCCGCGGCGAAGGCCCCGGCCGCCGAGGTGACCGAGTCCCGTGCGGCGCGACCGGCCCGGCCCGCCCCGTCCCGGGCGCGCCGGCTCGCCAAGGACCTGCTGCCGCCCCTGGTCACCCGGGCCGTACGGCGGGCGCGCGCGAAGCGTTCCTGACGCCGGGGTGTCATGAAACCCCGTAGCGCGCCCCGATCCCGTCGATCACGAGGGCGAGTCCCTCCTCGAAGTGCTGCTCGTACTCCTCGAAGATCTCCGCGCCCGCCTGGGCCGACAAGGGAAAGTCGGCCATCAGGCGGGCGCGTTCGTTCACGTCGTAGCCCTCACGGCGCTCGTCCGGCAGGGGCCGCACGCCCTGCTCCTCGGTGACGAAGCCGAGCGTGTACATGTACGCCGTGGTGAGCGCGCGGGCCGCCTGGGCGAGGGTGAGACCGGCGGCCGTGAACAGGCGCAGGTTCTCCTCCATCTGTCCGGCGTGCTCGATGCCGGTGAAGCGTGAGCCGCTGAACACCTTCGCGCCGTCCCGGTAGCCGAGCAGGGCCGCGCGCAGCCCCCGGTTGGCCTTCAGCAGCCGTTCCCGCCAGGTGTCGGCCGGGTCGAGCGAGGCCCCGGCGACCATCCGGCGGTACATCTCCGTCGCCATCTCGTCGAGCAGCGCCTGCTTGTCCTTGAAGTGCCAGTAGAGGGCGGGCGCCTTCACATCCAGCTCCCGGGCGATGGCCCGCAGGGTCAGACCGTCCAGGCCCACCTCGTTCAGCAGCCGCAGGGCGGTGTCGGCGACCCGCCGCCGGTCCAGGGGCTCACGTCGTTCCGTACTCACGCTTGACAACTTAACACCGTTAAGGCGACCCTCGGACAGAGGGTTACTTAACAGCGTTAAGGAGATGGTGGATCATGGACACGGACGTGCTGGTGGTGGGCGCGGGCCCGACGGGCCTGGCACTCGGCATCGACCTCGCCCGGCGGGGCGTGGCCGCGCTGGTCGTCGAGCGGGCCCAGGCGCTGTTCCCCGGCTCGCGCGGCAAGGGCATCCAGCCGCGCACGATGGAGGTCTTCGACGATCTGGGCGTGCTGGACGCGATCCGCGCGGCGGGCGGCCGCTACCCGGTGGGGATGATCTGGCAGGACGGCAGGCGGGCCGGCGAGCACCGGATGTTCGACCCGGCCGAGGCGAGCGAGGACGCGCCGTACACGGAGCCGTGGATGGTGCCGCAGTGGCGCACGCAGGAGATCCTGCACGCGCGGCTGGCCGGGCTGGGAGGAGAGGTGGCCTTCGGCCGGGAGCTCGCCGGTCTGACGCAGGACGCTGACGGGGTGCGCGCGGAATTCGCCTCGGGCGAGCCCGTCACCGCCCGGTACGCGGTCGCGGCGGACGGCGGCCGCTCGACGGTGCGCAGGCTCCTCGGCATCGGTATGGCGGGCGAGACCCTCGACCCGAACCCGACCCTGGTGGCCGACGTCCGGATCAGCGGCCTGGACCGGGACAACTGGCACATCTTCCCGCCGGCCGGGGACGGCGACGGCTACCTCGCGCTCTGCCCGCTGGCCGGCACGGAGGACTTCCAGCTGGTCGCGCAGTTCCCCGACGGGACGGCCCCGGACCTCTCGCTGGAGGGCATACGGAAGGTCGTCGCCGCCCGCTCGCACCTCGCCCCCGAGACCGTGACCGAGCTGCGCTGGGCCTCGGACTTCCGCCCCCGGGCGGCCTTGGCGGACCGCTTCCGCTCCGGGCGGGTCTTCCTCGCCGGCGACGCGGCCCATGTGCACTCCCCGGCCGGCGGCCAGGGCCTCAACACCAGCGTCCAGGACGCCTACAACCTGGGCTGGAAACTGGGCGCGGTGCTGCGCGACGGCACGGAGGCGGCCCTGCTCGACTCCTACGAGGAGGAACGGCGTCCCGTCGCCGCCGACATGCTCGGGCTGTCCACCAGCGTGCACCGGGGCGAGACCCGGCGGGGCGAGGCGACCCGTCAGCTGGGCCTCGGCTACCGCGCGTCGTCACTCACACGGGAGACACGCACCGGCCCGGGACGGGTACGGGCCGGCGACCGGGCACCCGACGGGACGGTGGACGGGACCCGCCTCTTCGACGCGTTCCGCGGACCGCACTGGACGCTGCTGGCCCTGGGCGGAGCACGGCCTCCCGCCCTCGGCGAGCAGGTGCGGACCGTCCACGGCCCGGCGCACGGGGCCTACGGGGCCGGGCTGTTCCTCGTACGGCCCGACGGCTACGTCGGCTGGGCCGGGGACTCGGCGACCGGTCTCACGGAGTACTTCGCCCGGTTCGGCCCGCGCCGGTGAGGCGCTACGCGCCGCTCGCCAGGGACAGCTTCGCCGCGAAGCCCAGGAACAGGGCCCCCGCCGCCGACGTGGCGCCCGCGGCGAGCCGCTTGCGGCTGCGGAAGGCGGCGGCCAGCCGGGTGCCGCCGAATATCAGCGCGCTGAGGTACAGGACGCTGGCCAGCGTGGCGAAGGTGCCGAGGACGACGAAGGAGACGGCCGGGTAGGCGTAGCCCGGGTCGACGAACTGGACGAAGAAGGCGACGAAGAACAGGATCGCCTTGGGATTGAGGAGACTGATGACCAGCGCCCTGCGGAAGGGCCGCTCATCGGCCGGCGCCCCGGGCGCGCCGCCCTCCGCGGCCCGTTCACGACGGGTCCGCCACAGGCCCCAGGCCGCGCGCAGCATCCCGACCGCCAGCCAGGCCAGATACCCGGCGCCGGCGTACTTCACGATCCCGAACAGCACGGCGTTCGCCTGGAGCAGCGAGGCGACCCCGGCCGCCGACAGCGTCATCAGCACCGCGTCCCCGCACCACACCCCGGCCGCGGCCCGATACGCGGTGCGCGTACCGCGTCGCGCGGCGACGGAGATCACGTACAGCGAGTTGGGACCGGGCAACAGGACGATCAGGACGAGGCCCACAAGGTAGGTGGGCAGATCGATGACACCGAACATGCAAATGAGTGTCGCACGCGGGTCCGACACCGCTCCTCCCCCGGTCACCGGCCCCGGTTCAGAAGACGTCCGAGGGGACATACGCCCCCCACACCTCCCGCAGCGCGTCGCACACCTCGCCCACGGTCGTCCGTGCTCGCAGGGCCTCGCGCATCGGGTACAGGACGTTGTCGGAACCCCGTGCGGCCTTCTTCAGAGCCGTGAGCGCGGTGTCCACCGCTCGCTGGTCGCGCTCCGCGCGGAGCGCGGCCAGGCGTTCGGCCTGCCGGGCCTCGATGGCCGGGTCGACGCGCAGCGGCTCGTAGGGCTCCTCCTCGTCGAGCCGGAAGCGGTTGACGCCGACCACGACCCGCTCGCCGGAGTCGGTCTCCCGGGCGATCCGGTAGGCGCTGCGCTCGATCTCGTCCTTCTGGAAGCCGTGCTCGATGGCGCCGACCGCGCCGCCCAGCTCCTCGACCCTGGCCATCAGTTCGACGGCCGCGGCCTCGACGTCGTCGGTCATCCTCTCGACGACGTAGGAGCCCGCGAGGGGGTCGACGGTCGCCGTCACGTCCGTCTCGTAGGCGAGGACCTGCTGGGTGCGCAGGGCCAGGCGCGCGCTCTTGTCGGTCGGCAGGGCGATCGCCTCGTCGAAGGAGTTGGTGTGGAGGGACTGGGTGCCGCCGAGGACCGCTCCCAGGCCCTGCACGGCGACGCGGACCAGGTTCACCTCGGGCTGCTGGGCCGTCAGCTGCACCCCGGCCGTCTGTGTGTGGAAGCGCAGCATCAGCGACTTGGGGTTCCTCGCGCCGAACTCCTCCTTCATCACCCGCGCCCAGATCCGCCGTGCGGCACGGAACTTGGCGACCTCCTCCAGGAACGTCGTACGGGCGACGAAGAAGAACGACAGGCGCGGCGCGAAGTCGTCCACGTCCATGCCCGCCGCCACCGCGGTACGGACGTATTCGACACCGTCGGCCAGGGTGAAAGCGATCTCCTGCGCGGGCGAGGCGCCCGCCTCGGCCATGTGGTAGCCGGAGATGGAGATCGTGTTCCACCTCGGGATCTCGGCCCCGCAGTACCGGAAGATGTCCGCGGTCAGCCGCAGCGACGGCTTCGGCGGGAAGATGTACGTGCCCCGGGCGATGTACTCCTTCAGCACATCGTTCTGGATCGTCCCCGTCAGCCGTGCGGCCGGCACGCCCTGCTCCTCGGCGACCAGTTGGTAGAGCAGGAGCAGCAGGGCCGCGGGGGCGTTGATCGTCATCGACGTCGAGACCTGGTCCAGCGGGATGCCGCCGAACAGCACCCGCATGTCGTCGACGGAGTCGATGGCGACGCCGACCTTGCCGACCTCGCCGTGCGCGATGGGGGCGTCGGAGTCGTGGCCCATCTGGGTGGGCAGGTCGAAGGCGACCGACAGGCCCGTCGTGCCGTGGGCGATCAGCTGCCGGTAGCGGGCGTTGGACTCCGTCGCCGTACCGAAGCCCGCGTACTGGCGCATCGTCCAGGGACGGCCGGTGTACATCGACGGGTACACGCCCCGCGTGAAGGGGTACGCCCCCGGATCCCCCAGCTTCTCCGCGGGATCCCAGCCCTCGAGGGCCTCCGGCCCGTAGACCGGCTCGATGGGCAGCCCGGACTCCGACTCACGCGCCATGGTGTGATGCCTCCCGCCGAGCAGTGGGTGGTCGGGACCTCGCTCACCACCATGCCCCCTGGTTCGCGACGGGTCACGCCGGGGGAACATCTGAGGTGGCATCCGGGCACACCGGTGAGACAACAGGGGGCCGCGTGCGTACCAAGGGCATGGGGAGAGCGATCGCGGCGGCGCTCGCCGCGCTGGCCGCGGTGACCGGCTGCACGGTGCAGCCCTCGGACGGCGACGGAAAAGGCCGCTCGCCGGTGCACATCGAGTTACCCAGTGGCACCCCGTCCCCGGCGCGCACCCCGGCCGGCGGCGGCAGCCCGAGCACCGCCCCCGACCCGCCCGACGACGACAAGCCCAGCGCGGCACCACCCGCCCCGGCCCGTGTGCTGTGGTCCCGCGGTGCCACCGGCCGGGACGTCCGCGAGCTCCAGGCCCGGCTGCGGCAGGTCGCCTGGCTCTTCGAGGGGCCGACCGGGACGTACGGCGAACAGACGGAGCGGGCGGTCAGCGGCTTCCAGGGCAAGCGCGGGCTGCCGCGCACCGGGCGCATGGACACCGTCACCTGGCAGCGGCTGCTGGGGATGACCCGCGAGCCGGGCCGGTGGGACCGGTACCTGATGGGCGGCCAGCCGGCCGACCCGCCGGACCCGCGCTGCACGAGGGGCCGGGTGCTGTGCATCGACAAGACCAGCAGGACGCTGCGCTGGATGATCGACGGGCGGACCG
Organism: Streptomyces sp. NPDC057002; assembly: GCF_042673825.1. NCBI lineage: Bacteria > Bacillati > Actinomycetota > Actinomycetes > Kitasatosporales > Streptomycetaceae > Streptomyces > Streptomyces sp. NPDC057002. The sequence goes on along the minus strand of NZ_JBHURZ010000003.1, from coordinate 544,064 downwards.
TCTCGACGGTGGCCGTCCGCTTCGGCTCGAGCGGCACGCCGACCCGGGAGGGCGTCTTCTCCGTCTACTGGAAGTCCCGCGACCATGTGTCGACGCTCTACGACTCACCCATGCCCTACGCGATGTTCTTCAGCGGCGGCCAGGCCGTGCACTACTCGACGGACTTCGCCGCCCGGGGCTACGCGGGGGCCTCGCACGGCTGCGTCAACGTACGGGACGAGGCGGCGATCGCGGAGCTGTACGCGCAGGTCCGCGACGGCGACAAGGTCGTCGTGTCCTGGTGAGGACGCGGGAGGGAAGTTGGGGCGCGGGCGGGACCGGGGGAACGTGTCCCGCCCGCGCTCAGGTGCACGAGCCGTAGGTACGGGGGGAACCCCGGCTCTGTGCGACGGCCGATGACCAGTCGGCTCACTCATTACTGCGCCGGGGCGGCCGAAAACGTCACACCCTCGGCCAGGAGATTTTCACGGAGTACGAAACCGCAGGTCGGAGGGGTGCGAGAGACTGCCGGGAGTGGCCGCGGTCCGCGTCGTCATCGTCGGCGTTCCGCTGCTCGGCACGCGTCCCGGCCTGGCGGTCGGCCTTCCGCTCGGCCTTGTCGTGCTTGCGGTCCCGCTTCCCGTCCCGCTCTCGGTCCCCGTCCCGGTCCTTGTCCCGGTCCTCGTTCCGGGACCCGCCCTTGCCGCTGTCCTCGTCGTTCCGGTCCGTGGAGCGGGAGCCGGACGTGGACAGGACGCCCTTGCAGTACTTCCACACCCGGGTGCCGCCCGCCGCGTCCCGCAGGGCGCGCCTGCGGTCGGCGTCCAGCCGCTTGCCGTCGCGGAGGTCGCGGCAGGCGGAGGCGATCTTCCTGCGGCTGTCGCCGGGGCGGTCTCCCCGCTCGCCGGAGCCGGGCTTCGGTGCCGCGTCCTCGCGTGCCTCGCCCCGCCCGGTGCCACCGGCACCGCCCGCCGCGGGGCCGCTCGGGACGTCGTCCGGGGTGGACCCGCCCTGCACCTCGTCACTCGGCGAGGGCGACTCCAGCGGGCGTTCGGGAGGAGAGACGGCGGCGGAGACCGAGGCACCGGGGTCGGGCTCGTCGCCGCCGAACGGTGTCAGGACTCCGGTTCCGGCCGCGACCGCGATCCCGCCGACCATGCCGACCGCCAGCACGGCGGCCAGGGCGAGGCGTGCGGGACGGGCCCAGCGAGGCCGCCGGACATCGCCGGAGCCGCTGCCGCGCGAGGTTCCGATCCGGACGAGTCCGGCGTCCACGACCTCGTCGGCGGCCTGTCCGCCCGTGGCCCCCGAGGCCGCGAGGGCCGCCGCGGCGTCGGCACGTTCCGCGCGCACCTTGCGGAATGCGGCCATCGCCGCGGCCTCACCGGGGAGTTCCTCGCTGGTCAGCGGGGGTGACGCGGACAGCGCACCGAGCGTCCTCGCGAGTCGTTCGGCCTGGCCGCGGTCGGCGCCGTCGACAGCTTCGAGTGGCTCTCCGCTCAGCAAACGCTCCGCCGTTTCGCGGTCCAGCCACCTGTACTGCTCGTCGGCCATCACACATCCTTCTGCGTCCGCGGGACGCTGCGCGTCACACCTGCGGACGTCACCGCACCGCCGCGCGGTTCTCGCTGGGGCGGCAGGGCGTCGAGCACCCCGGCCGATTCCGGATCGGCCTCCGGGTCGTCGCCGAGCAGCTCGGCGAGCCGCCGCAGACCCCGGTGTGCCGCCGTCCGGACGGCGCCCGGGCGCTTGCCGAGCGTCTCGGCGGCGGACTTCGCGTCGAGCCCCACGACCACCCGCAGCACGACCGCCTCGGCCTGGTCCTGCGGCAGCCGGGATATCAGGGAGAACGTGCCGTCGGTGGCGAGCGCCTCCATGGCCTCGCCTGCGGTGTCGGACTCGGCGGCCCGGCCGGTCAGTTCGGTCTCGTCACCGCCGATCGCGGGCCGGCGCCCGCGCATGCGTATGTGGTCCAGCGCGCGATTGCGGGCGATACGGGCGGCCCAGCCGCGGAAACGGTCCGCGTCGCCGGTGAACCGCTCCAGGTCACGGGCTATCTGCAACCAGGCCTCGGACGTCACGTCCTCGGCGTCGGGGTCGCCGACCAGCGTCCGTACATATCCGAGCAGCCGCGGGTGCACGGCTCGGTACACAGTCCGGAACGCGGTTTCATCTCCGTCCTGTGCCGCACGCACCGCGGCGGTCAGCTCCGCGTCGTCCCCCAGCACCGCGCGCCCTTCTGCGCCTAAGCCGGCGCCGCTCTCGCGGACCGGATTCTCGCCGTCGTGGTTCCTCAAGTGATGGTTGCGGTGTTAACTCCGCAGGTGGTTGCGGTGGTCTTGCCGCCTTCGCGTTGGCGCGAAAGGCACGTTACGTCCTGAAACCATTCCCCGTCCATGTCCGTCCGGGATGCAACTAAGCCGTGACACGGCGAGGTGTGACAGAAAACGCAGACATGGCGCTGTAGGAAGTACGGGCCGCCGCGCGGTCCGTGCCGCGTGACGGCCGGGGCCTCTCCTGTGGGGGGTGGCGGCCCCGGCCGTTGCCACGGCACCCCTGGGACGCGCTTACTCCGCCGGACGCACGGCGAACACCCGCGCCGGGAATCCCGAACCGCCCTGTGGCTTGGGCCACGTGGCGATGATCAGCGCCCCTGCCTCGGGGACCCGGTCGAGGTTGGCCAGCAGCTCGATCTGCCAGCGGTCACGCCCCAGGACGTACGCCTCCAGGCTGTAGTCACCCGCGGAGGCGGCGAGGCCCGGGTCGGTGTCGGACTGTTCGTGACCGATGGCCGTGACCCCCGCGTCCTCGAACAGATATCGCAGCACCTGGGCCGACCAGCCCGGTGTATGGCTGACGCCCGCCTCGTCCCGGTTGGCCAGCGCCACCGGGTCCGGCCAGCGCCGGCTCCACCCGGTGCGCAGGGCGACGAACGAACCGGACGGGATACGGCCGTTGCGCTCCTCCCACGACCTCACGTCGTCCAGGGTGGGTGTGGCGTCGGGGTCGGTCTCGACCCGGGCGGCGATGTCGAGGACCACCAGCGGCAGGATCATCTCCTCGACCGGGACACGGTCCAGCGCGCGGGCCCCCGGCACGAAGTGGGAGGGCGGGTCGACGTGCGTGCCCCACTGGCCGACCAGCGTGTAGCGGTGGACCGTGAAACCGTCGCCGCGCTCCAGGTCGAAGAGCGTCTCGCGCCGCTCGTCCCCGAAGCCCGGGAAATGCGGCTGCCCCGGCCGGAAGGCGTGGGTGAGGTCCGTGAAGACCGCCTTCTCGGTCAGCGCGCGATACGCCGACCACAGCCGGGGCTCGGATTCACCGAGGGTCACCGGGCGTTCTCCAGGAGCGTGCCGGGCTCCTCGGGGACAGACTGCTCAGAGGCCCCCTTCCCGGAGGCCCCCGCCTCGCCGGTCGGCACCCCGGAGCCACGCCCCCCGTCCCCCGAAACCGAAGCCGACGCCGAACCCACCGCCGCCTTCCTCCGTGTCAGCCCGACGCCCACGAGGACCACGACCATGCCCAGCACCACCCGCGCGCTGAGGCTCTCGCCCAGGACGACCGCGCCCAGCAGGACGGAGACGACCGGCAGCAGATAGCCGACCACGGCGGCGTTGGTGGCGCCCTCGTCGTTGATGATCCGGTAGGTGAGGTGGAAGGTGATCGCCGTGCAGAAGACGCTCAGGACGACGGCCGCGATCACGACGGCCGGACCGACGTCGATCGACTCCAGGCCGCCCACCGGCATCGCGAGCGCGGTCAGCCCGCTCGCCGCCACGAGCTGGGCGGCGGAGAGCGAGAGGGTGGGGGTGCCCCTGCGGACCAGCGTGCGGCCCATGTACGTGAACGCGACGGCGTAACTGGCGGCCGCGCCGAGGATGGCGAGGGCGCCCCAGCCGGTCGCCCCGGTCGTCTGCCAGGGGGCGAAGATCACGATCGTCCCGGTGAAGCCCAGCAGAAGGCCGGCCACCCGTACGGGACGGAGTCCGCGCTCCGAGCCGAGGGCCAGACCGAGGGCGATCGACCAGAGCGGGGTCGTGGCGTTCAGCACACCCGCCAGACCCGAGTCGACCGTCTGCTGGCCCAGGCTGAACAGCGCGAAGGGCAGCGCGTTGCAGAAGAAGGCCGCGACGGCGATGTGCCGCCAGACGGTCATACCCCGGGGCATCCGATGCCCCGTCGCGTAACAGGCGACGACGAGGACCAGCGCGCCGAGGGCGCAGCGGGCGAACGTGACCTGGAGCGGGGAGAGCCCGCGCAGCGCCAACTCGATCCAGAGGAAGGTCGATCCCCACAGCAGGGCGAGCACGGCCACCCGTAATCCGCCCCACAGACTCCGCGTACCGCTGTTCACGATGGTTCCTCCCTGCCATGGGCCTCGATGCGTTCTCGTCCCGCTCCTACGAAGGTGCCTCAGTCAAGCTTTGAGGACAAGCAAATGGTTCTACCTATTCTGTTAAGCTCGGCTACATGCTCGATGTGAGGCGGCTCCAGGTCCTGCGCGCGGTGGTCACCAGCGGCACGGTCACCGCCGCCGCGGCTCACCTCGGCTACACACCGTCCGCCGTCAGCCAGCAGGTGGCGGCACTGGAGAAGCAGGCCGGCACGGCGCTGCTGGAGCGGGTCGGCCGAGGGGTGCGCCCGACGGCCGCGGGGCTGCTGCTCACCGAGCACGCGGCCCTGATCAGCTCGGCGGTCGCCCAGGCGGAGTCCGCCCTCGCGGACCTCCGCGCCGGGCGCACCGGCCGGCTGTCGGTCCGTTACTTCGCCACGGCCGGCTCCACCCTGGTGGCTCCGGCCCTGGCCCGGCTGCGCGCCGAGCACCCCGGCGTCCGCGTCGACCTCGAACTCACCGACCCGGAGGACCCGTTCCAGGAGGTGGTGCGGGGCCGGGCCGACCTGGCCGTGGTCGTCCGGACCCATGACCGCGCGGGCGACGGCTTCCGGCTCGTCCACCTCCTCGACGACCCGTACGCCGCCGTACTGCCCCTCGGTCATCCGCTCGCCGGCAAGGAAGTCGTCGACCTCCATGAGCTGTCCGGTGAGCAGTGGGTGGGCAGCGAACCCCCCGGCCCCTGCCTCGAACCCGTCATCGACTCCTGTGCGGCGGCCGGCTTCAGCCCCGACTTCGTCATCCAGAGCGAGGACTACGCCACCGCGCAGGGCTTCGTCGCGGCGGGTCTCGGCGTCGGTCTGATGCCGGGTCTTGGACTGCGCAACCGGCACCCCGGCGTCGTCGTACGCCCGGTCCGCAACCCCGAACCGATCCGGGTGATCTCGGCGGCCGCACGGGAGACCGCCCTCGAACAGCCCGCCATGCGCGGCCTGCTGGACGCGCTGCGGGACGCGGCCGTCACCGCCGGCCCGCCCGGCGGACCCGGGGCGGACTGACCGCTGCCCAAGGGGCGCGGGTCGGCGGCGAGGACGGAAGAGGAACATGTCAGACGCGGTGGACGGTGGGTGCGGCGGCCAGGGTCACCACGCTGGCGAAGATCTCCTTGCCGTGCTGCCGGGCGCTGATCCTGACCTGGTCCGGGTCCGCGAGCTGCTCCGCCTCCAGCCAGCAGGGGATGTCCATCTCGGCGTACCGGACGAAGTCGGTTTCCATGCCGGTGACCGTCACCGTGTCGGGGTGGGCCGTGGCCAGCGCCGCCTGGCGGGCGGCCTCCAGCAGCAGCATGCCCGGGGCGTGGTCCACGAGGTGGTCGAAGAGGATGGGGTGGGTCGTGTCCACCCGCAGCTGCCAGCGGTCGGGCCGGTCGGTCGCGGCGAGCACCACGTCCTCGAAGCGGTCGCGGCCGAAGGGGGTGAGGCCCGCGGGAGGCGGCAGCGGCACGGCGCGCGCGGTGGCCGCCGCCGCGTCGGCGTACGGGCCGCGCAGCCGGTTGTAGACGGTGCGGTCCTGGACGGTGAAGCGCGAGCGCACCGAGGCCAGCGGGCGGCCGTCGCGCTCGACGTCGACTCTCAGGGATATCGCGGACGCCCGCTCACGACGGTAGGTCACCTCGTCGCAGGTGATGTGCAGTTCCAGCTCGGCCGGCCCCCCGTCGGCGTGAGCGGCGGCCGGGTCGAGCGTCCAGCTGAAGTCCTTCCACAGCAGCTGGTGGCCGAACGGCACGTTGTAGGCGCCGTGGGACAGCAGCGGCAGCGTCTGGCGTACGGTCTCGCTGAGCATCAGGGGGTCGTGCAGACCCAGGCGGTTGACGTAGAACGGGTGGGTGGCGGGCCAGGCGGCCGTGACCGTGAAGGCGTCGGGCGCGGTCCGCCGCCAGCTGCGCAGCAGTACTTCGTCCTGGTTCGTCTTGTGCGTGAGAACAGGCGAAACCGTCTCAAAACGATTTCCGACGCCGTGCTGGGCAAGGCTGATGGACATGGTGTTCCCCCCTGATGCGGTGACTCTCTTCTGGGCACGCGCAGGTGAAGCGAAGGCGCTCCCGGTGACAGGACGGCGCCGACGTGAATAAAATAGAGGTCGTTCTTTTTGTTTGTCTACGGGTTGAGGGAGTCTGCCGATGGCAAGGCAACGGCAGGAGCGCGCGGAACGGACTCGGGCCGCGCTCATTCACGCGGCCGCGGAGGTGTTCGACCAGGCCGGGTACCACGGCGCGGGTCTGAACGCGATCCTGCAGAGAGCCGGCATCACGACCGGAGCCATGTACTTCCACTTCAAGTCGAAGGAAGAACTGGCCCGCGCGGTCATCGTCGACCAGGCCGCCGAACTGCAGTGGCCCCAGGGCAAGAAGGGGCTGCAGCAGCTGATCGACGTGTGCCAGTACCTGGCCGTGGAAATGCGCTCCAACGTGCTGTTCCGGGCCGGCGTCCGGCTCGCCGTCGAGCAGAGCGAGGTGAACCTGCTCGACTACTCGATCTACGACTGGTGGTCCGAGCAGTTCCGCACCCATCTGGCCGAGGCACGTGAACTCGGCCAGCTCAAGCCCGAGGTGGACGAGGCCGCGTTCGCCCAGGTGATCGTCGCCTCGTACACCGGTACGCAGATCATGTCCCGCATCTCCACCAACCGGTCCGACCTGCCCGCGCGCATAGAGAACATGCTGCGATGTCTGTTGCCGGCCATCGCGCCGGCGGAGATCGTCGACTCGCTGGAGTTCCCGGGGAACGGGGAGACGGCGGGGGAATCGGTGGTGGAGGCGGAGCCTGGGGAGGGTGCGGCTTCATGAGAAGTGTCCGGGTGTTGCTGACCGGCTCGACCGGGTTCGTCGGGCGGGCGGTCCTCCGCCGGCTGCTGGGCGCAAGCGGGGCCGACGGGCGGCGGGTCGAGGTGCGAGCCGTAGCCCGCGCCGTTCCCGCCGGCATGGATGAGCGGGCGGGCGTGGAGTGGGTGTGCGCGGACCTGACGGACCCCGCCTCGCTCCATGGGGCGGCGAACGGTACGGACGTCCTCGTCCACCTCGCCTGCCGGGTCTCCGGCGGGGCGGAGGAGTGCGAGCGGACGAACGTCGGCGGCACCCGGGCGATCGTCGACGAGGCACGGCGTGCGCGGGTGGGGCGGGTCGTCCACCTGTCCACGGCGGCGGTGTACGGGCCCGGTCCGCACCGCGGCATCCCCGTCGACGGGGTCGTGCCCGCGCCCGTGTCGGCGGCCAGCCGTACGCGGTTGGCGGCCGAGCGGATCGCGCTCGACGCGGGGGCCGTCGTCCTGCGCCCCGGGCTGGTCCTCGGCCCCGGGGACCGCTGGGTCGTGCCCGCGCTCGGCGAACTGCTCCGGCGGGTGCCGGCCCGCTGGGACGGTGGGCACGGACTGCTCTCCGCCGTGGACGTCGACGACCTGGCCCGCCTCGTCGCCGCCCTGGTCACGGCACCGGACAGCGGCGCCGTGGCCTCCGGTGTCCACCACGCCAGCCATCCGGTGCCGGTGCGCAACGGCGACCTCATGGCGAGGCTCGCCGAACTGGACGTACTGCCGTCGGCCGGCGCCGACGACTGGGACTGGGAGAAGTGCCTCGCGCGGCTGCGGGAGACGCCGGGGCGTATGAGCGAGCGGCAGTTCGCCCTGCTGGCGCGGGACCACTGGTACGAGAGCGAGCAGATCTGGCGGCTCACCGGCCGCGCCCCCGGGCCGGGACCGCTGGAGCGGCTGGACGGGGCGGCGGCTTGGTACCGGGAGCACTTGCGCGCCGGCTGAAGTCAAGGCGGACGCGCCCGACTTGGCCAAGTGGTTGCGGGGTTGGGCACGGGAGGCGTCCGCGGGGGAAAGCGGCGGTACGTTCACAGGACTGGGGGCGTGGCCTTCGTCCTCCCCCGTCCCCCAGCCCCCGTCCCGGCGGGCCCGTGGGGGTCATTTCCCGTGATGGATGCAGAGGTCAAGCCCATGGTGAAGCAGGTGAGAGCGGAACGTACCCGTCAGGCACTGATCGCGGCGGCGGCCGTCGAGTTCGACCGGCAGGGGTACGCCGGTACCTCGCTGTCCGCCGTGCACCGGGCCTGCGGGGCGACGATGGGAGCACTCACCTTCCACTTCCCCGCCAAGGCGGACCTGGCCACCGCGGTCTGCCGTGAGGCCGAGGCCCTCACCGGCGAGGCGCTCGCCCGGCTCGAACCGGCCGGACCCCTCCCGCCGGTCGCCGAGTTCACCCTCGAGGTGGCCCGGCTGCTGGAGCAGGAGGTCAGCGTCCGTGCGGCGGCCCGGCTCACCCGGGAACAGGCCGTCCCGTCCCACTGGTACACCGTCTGGCGGGCAGCCCTGCGGGAGCTGGTGGCGGCGGCCCGGGAAGCGGCCGGTGCCCGTCCCGCACCCGACGAACTGGAACTGCTGGCGGTCTATCTGACGGCGGGCGCGGAGGCGGCCCTGCGGGCGGGGCGCACCGGCGCGGAGGTACAGGCCCAACTGAAGTGTCTGTGGGCCCTGGTGCACTCCTCGAAGGAGTGTCCGGCCGGGCCTCGCTGATCCCCTTGTTCTTTCTGACCGATCCGACGAAAAGGCTCATCCCATGACTCGACGCTGCGCGCTCGTCACCGGTGGTTCCCGGGGCATCGGGGCCGCCATCGCGACCGAACTCGCCGCCGACGGACACCGCGTGGCCGTGCACTGCCGTGCCGACACCGCCGCCGCGAAGGCCGTCCTTGACGCCCTGCCCGGCACCGGCCACGCCCTGGTCACCGGTGATGTCGGCACACCGGGCGCCGCCCGCGAGGTCATCGAGTCCGCCATCGGGCAACTGGGCACCGTGGACGTCCTCGTCAACAACGCCGGCGTTTACTCCGAGCAGCCCGTCGCCACCACCTCGTACGAGGACTGGCAGGCCGACTGGCGGCGTCTCGTCGACGTCAACCTGCTCGGACCCGCCGACCTGATCTGGCACCTCGTCGACCACCTCCAGCGGCGGCCGCAGGGCCCGCGGGGCGCCCGCATCGTCAACGTCGGCTCGCGCGGCGCCTACCGGGGCGAACCCGACGCCCCGGCCTACGGCGCCACCAAGGCCGCCCTGCACTCGCTGACCCAGTCGCTCGCCCAGTCCCTCGGCCCGCTCGGCATCGCGGTGACCGCCGTGGCCCCGGGCTTCGTCCGTACGGACCTGGCGGAAAGCATGCTCGTCGGGGATGCCGAGGAGCAGGTGCGCCGCCAGAGCCCGCTCGGCAGGATCGCCGCGCCCTCGGACGTCGCCGCCGCCGTGGCCTGGCTCAGCGGTGAGCGGGCCGAGTGGTGCAGCGGTGCCGTGATCGACGTCAACGGCGCCTCGCACCTGCGCTGACCCCACACCCGGCCCTCCCGGGCCGCACCACACCTCAAAGGAGACCCCGTGCGCGCCGCGCTGTCGCAGATCGCCGTACGACCGGACGAACCCGTCGCCGAGCGGCGTGCCCGCGTGGCCGGTCTCGTTCGTGAACAGCACACCGCCGACCTGGTGGTCCTGCCGGAACTCTGGACGGTCGGCGCGTTCGCCTTCGACGAGTTCCGCGCCCACGCCGAGCCCCTGGACGGGCCCACGGCCCGGGCGATGGGCGCGGCAGCGGCCGAGGCTCGGGTCTGGCTGCACGCGGGCTCGATCATCGAACACGGCCCGGGCGACGCGCTGTTCAACACCTCCCTCGTCTTCGCGCCCGACGGCCGGCTGCGCCGGACGTACCGGAAGATCCACCGCTTCGGCTTCGACCGGGGCGAGGCCGCCCTGCTGGGCCGGGGTGAGGAGACCGTCACCGTCACGCTGGACGAGGGTGGCCCTGCGGAGCTGACGGCGGGGCTCGCCACCTGCTACGACCTGCGCTTCCCCGAGCAGTTCCGGCTCCTGGTGGACGCCGGCGCGCAGCTGTTCGTCGTCCCGGCCGGCTGGCCCGCCACCCGTCGCGCCCACTGGTCGCTGCTGGCCCGCGCACGGGCCGTCGAGTCCCAGGCGTACGTCCTCGCCTGCGGTACGGCCGGTACGCACGCCGGGGTGGAACAGGCCGGCCACAGCGTGGTGGTCGATCCCTGGGGCGAGGTCGTCGCCGAGGCCGGGGCGGGAGAGGAGACCCTCGTCGTCGACCTCGACCCGGCGCTCGTCGCGAAGACCCGTGCCGAGTTCCCCGCCCTTCGCGACCGTGTTCTCGGTGTGCCGACGCCGGGCTGACCGGCCCTCGGCGACAGGTGCCGTCCGCCCCGCGAGTGCCGGGGCGGACGGCACCTGTCGTCTGTGCGCGGCCAACTACCAGGCGGAACAAACTTGTTGGATATTTTCCGGTGGCCTCTTGCGGCCCACAAGGCAGACGTGTAACACTCTTTCGCGAGGCAGTCTGCCCACTTCCAGGAGCCTTCGCACTGCCATCGCGTCGCCGTCGAGCGGCGCTTTTTTGTTTTCCGGGGTTCCGCTTCCGCACCGCCCCGCTTCCCGGTTTTCCCGCATCTCCTTGTCTCCCGAAGGTGAGGCGACCAGTGACCATGGCCGACCCGACTCCCTCGCATCCCCGCCCGGAGCGGTGCGCGTCGAACCGCTGCCGCCGTGCGGCCCGTTCCGACGGTCTGCGACGCAGGCCCGCCGCTCCCGGTGCCCGGCTCTGCGGTCCCTGCAAACGCGCCCTCGCGGCCGATCTGACCGCCCTGCCCGCGCTCCACCACGAGAGCGAGCAGCGGCTCGTACTCCCCGCACGGCAGGGGGGCCTCGCCCGGGTCACGGGCCACCGGCCGGACGCGCCGCCCGTGAGCGACGCGGCACTGGACGCCCGGCACGACGCCGTCGTACGACTGGCCTCCTGGGCCCGGCTCGTCCTGGACGAGGACCCGGCCGCCGGAGCCCCGCCGGAGCGGACGGTCCCAGCTCTGGCCGCCTTCCTCGGCCGGCACATCGACTTCCTGGCCGCCCACCCCGCCGCGGGCCCGGCGGCCGACGAGATCGCCCGCACCGCCGCCGCCCTGCGGCTCGTCGTCGCGCCGCCCAAGCCCGAGCTCGTACCGCTCGGCCGGTGCGTGGAGCCGGGCTGCGACGCCGAGGTGTCGCTCCCCGGGCGCGGCGGCGACGACCTGGTGCTGCGCGGACCGATGTGCGGCGCGGGGCATGTGCTCTCGCCACGCCAGTGGCTTCTCATGAATCACCGTCAGTCAACGCTCGAGACCAAGGAGTCGGGATGAACGACGACCTGCGTGCCCCGCGCGGCAAACGCGTCCCCACCTCGCTCGCCGCCCTCGCCCTCGGCGTCCGCGAGGGCACGATCCGCCAGTGGGCCCGACGCGGCAAGATCACCCGGTACGGGACCAAACGCCAGGCCCTGTACGACCTGAACGAGCTGGCAGCGCTCGCGGCCGGGGAGAGCGGCGCGTAGCCCTCTACCCCGTAGAGACCCTCCCCGCACCGAAGACCGCCCCATCCCATAGCACCCAGCCCATAGCACCCACCCCACCGTTCGGCCACCGCCGCGCGGCCCTTCGGCATGCCCGAAAACGGGCCGCCGCCACCGCCCTCGAGGAGAGACAGCCATGGAGACGTACCAGACATCGCAATGGCAGCAGCACTGGCAGGACCGGCGCGACCCCTTCGTCGAGGAGTGCTTCCGGGCCCGTGAGAACCTGCTCGCCGATCTGAAGGACCCCGGCGCCGCCCAGGCCCGTGTCCTCGACGACCTCATCGACATCGGCGCCGCCTCGCTGCACTGGAAGGAGCAGGGGTACGACGCCGTCGCCACCGCCCCGGAGACCTTCCGGGCGGTGCTGCCGATCATGCGCTACAACGACTTCGTCGAGCAGATCGACCGGGAGACCCGCACCAAGGGCGGCATCCTGTCGTGCAGCCCCGTACTGCGCTGGCTCAAGACCAGCGGCACGACGGGCACCCCCAAGCGCGTCCCGTACACGCTGCACTGGCTGCTCAAGTACCGCATCCCCGCGATGAAGGCGATGTGGGGCACCTACCTGGAACACCACCCCGAGATCCTCGCCCACCCCTTCGCCACCCTCGACACCCAGACGGTCCGCGAGGACGTGTACGACTTCGTGCACGGCGTCGAGCACCAGGCGATCAGCAACCGGCATCCGCAGATCAACAGCCGGGACTGGAACCCGCCGTGGTACGAGTCGCCGTGGTTCGGCCCCGACACGCCCACCAGCCACGCCGGGCGGATGTACCACCGCGTACGGCACCTCGTCGGCAAGGACCTGCACTACATCTCGGCGATCAATCCCAGCACCCTGGTCTCGCTGCGCGACCTGATCGCCGAGCACGGCGCCGAGCTGGTGCGCGACCTGCGCGAGGGCACCCTCCAGGGCAGGCCGTGGACCGAGCCCGACGAGAAGGCCGCGCTGCACCTCGAACAGGTCCTGGACAAGGGCGAGTTCAGCCTCGTGGACCTCTGGCCGTCGCTGACGCTGTACAGCTGCTGGCTGTCGGCCTCCGCCGAGCTGTACCGGCCGCGTCTGGACGCCGTGCTGCCCGGTGTCGCCAAGCTGCCCTTCATGAGCTGCGGGACCGAGGGCGTCACCACCATCCCGGTGGACGACACCCTGGAGAGCCAGCCGCTCGCCATCAGCCAGGCGTACTTCGAGTTCGTCCCCGCCGACGTACCGCTCGGCGCGCTCCTCGACGCCGGCGAGAAGGTCGAGACGCTGCTGTACGACGAGGTCGAGGCAGGCCGCGACTACCACCTGATCATGTCCCAGGGGAACGGCCTCTACCGGCTGTGGACCGGTGACATCTACCGCGTGGACCGGATCGCGGACGGCACGCCCTGGGTCCACTTCACCCACCGCGACGGCGTCTTCCACTCCTTCACCGGCGAGAAGATCACCGAGGGCCAGGTCACCCAGGCCATCCGGCAGGGGCTCGAAGGCAGCGGGCTCGACACCGGGCTGTACATGTGCGGGCCGCGCTGGGACGAGCCGCCGTCCTACACGGTCGTCGTCGAGGTACCGGAACCCGGAGCGGACCTCGACCGGGTGCTGTCCGCCGCGATCGACCGCGAACTGTCCGTCATCAACATCGAGTACGCCTCGAAGCGGGACAGCGGACGGCTCGCCGCGCTCCGGGTGCGGACCGTGGCGCAAGGCGCGATCGCCGCGTACGTCGAGTCGCGGCGGCAGGGCGGCAACGCCACTCAGTACAAGTACAAGCCGTTCCAGAAGGACATCGACTTCGTCGACGCGATCCTCGCCGACTGACACCGCCCCTCACCCACTCACTACCGATCAAGGAGAGCTGACCATGCTGGAGACCCTCAGGCCCCCACAGAACACCCGCCGCGAGATCATCGACCTGCCCTGCGGCGACACCCGGCTCGCACTGCACCTGTGGCGGCCGGAGCAGATCAAGGGAGCCGTCTTCTACTTCCACGGGCTGCAGAGCCACGCCGGGTGGCTGTGGGAAGTGGGCCCGCAGTTCGCCGACAACGACATCGCGTTCTTCGTCCTCGACCGGCGCGGCAGCGGCATAAGCCCCGGGCCGCGTCACGAGATACCGGACGTCGACACCGTCCTCGGCGACTACGCGGAGGCCGTCGCGTTCGTCCGGGACATGATCGGCGACACCGTGCCCCTGTCCCTGTTCGGGCACTGCCTCGGCGGCTCCTTCATGGCGGCCCTGATGGCGTACGAGGGGTTCACCACCTCGTACGACGCCGCCGTCTTCTGCTCGTCCTGGCTCGGCCGGATGCACGCGACCCTCGACCCGGACGCCCGCGAGGCCGTCGCGGCGAGCGGGAGCGAGGAGTTGTGGGACGCGGGGCTGAAGGCCGGCGACTTCACCGACGAGGTCAAGTACCAGCACTTCATCGACCACGACGACCTGGCGGTACGGCAGTTGACGCGGCGGTCGCGGGCGGTGCTGCTGGAACTGGAGCGGCTCTATCTGACGCGCGGACGCCTGAGCCCGGCGGCCCCCGCCGCGACCTTCGTCTCCGGGATGACCGACCCGATCGTGGACCTCGACGCCGCGCACTCCGTCTTCCAGGACCTTGTCTCCGGACGCGGCTCGATCATGAAGTTCCCCACCGACAAGCACTACCTCTTCTACACCGGCGTCAGCGGCGACCTGGTCGACTGGACGTCGACGTACACCCTGCTCCAGGGGGTGAACCGTGGCGCTTGAGGCCGGGAGGTCCGGACAGGCCCGGCTGTACCACGTCGAGCTGCCCATGCGGACGCCGTTCGACCATCCCGCCGCCCGGCGCCGTACCTCCGACAGCCTGGTCCTGAGGCTCTCGGCCGACGGCGTGGACGGCATCGGCGAGTGCGCGCCCCGGTCGTACGTCACCGGGGAGACCACCGCGAGTGTGCGCACGGCGCTCGAACAGGTCGACTTCGACGCGGTGTTCGCGCTTATGACCGGCCGGGATCCGCAAGAGCTGCTGGAGCTGCTCCACCGGGACGGCTTCGCGCGGACCTTCGGGATCGACGGCGGCAACAACCTGCTCTGCCTGCTGGAGACGGCGGTTCTGGACTGGCTGGGGCGCCGGTCGGGGCTGGGCGCGCGGGAGCTGTTGCCGGGCGACACCGACGAGGGGCGCCGGTCGCTGCCCGTCTCGCAGGTGCTGGACCTCAGCCTGGACGCCGAGGAGTTCCTCGCCACCCGGGGGCCCTTCCACTTCGTGAAGATCAAGGCGTCGGACGACATCGAGCACGATGCCCGTACCGTCCGGACGATCCGCGACAAGGTCGGCGACGACGTACCCATCATGGTCGACGCCAACATGTGCTGGACGCCCGAGAACTCGGTCGACCACGCCCACCGGCTGCGCGAGGCCGGCGTCGACTATGTGGAGGAACCGCTGCCCAAGGGCTCGTGGGAGGCGCTGCGCGCGCTGCGCCGCGACGGCGGGCTGCGGATCATGCTGGACGAGTCGGTGTGCACGGCCCAAGACGCCCGCACGGCGGTCGAGTCCGGGGCCTGCGACGCGTTCAACATCCGGGTGTCGAAGAACGGGGGGCCGCTGCCGGCCGCCGGGCTCGTCGCCTACGCCCGGGAGAACGGCGTCCGCTTCCAGTTCGGGGTCCAGGTCGCCGAGGTGGGCCCGCTCATCAACTCCGGCCGGGCACTGGCCTTCGGCCACCCGGACGCGCTCACCGTCGAGGCCGGGCAGTCCGACCGCTTCTTCCCGGAGATGATCGTCGCCCCGCCCCCGGCCGTCGACCGCCACACGAACACGCTGGCCCCGGCGGACGGCACCGGCTGGGGCATGGACCTCGCCGCGAGCGCGGAGCGCTGGGCCGTGAAGTACTTCTGAGCCGCCTCTTCCCACTCGCACACCACCGACCCACATTCCCCACCACACCCATGCCCGAAAGGCGGGAACATCATGACCGTACTGTTCGAATGCACCTACCGGGGTGACCGATACTTCGGCCTCGGACTGCCCAAGGACGACCAGCCGTTGAGCCTCACGCCGCTCACGGACCGGAACCTGGGGAAGCTGCTCACCGAGGGCGGTGACGTCGCCGTGCTCCTCGCCGCCTCCGAGACGGTGACCGTTCCCGTGAGCGAACGCGACTCCGTCTCCTTCCGCCCGCCGCTGCTGCCCGACCACCTCGGTGACGCGGCCGTCGGCGGCTTCATGCAGACCCACAACGTCAAGGTGGACGCGGACACCCCGTCCCAGCCGAACTGGTTCCTCAAGGGCCTCGGCGATGTGCTGAGGACCTCCGGGGAGGAACTGCGCGCACCGGTCGGATCCATCGCGCTGACCGAGGAGGCGGAGGTCGTCCTCGTCTACGTCACCGACGCGGACGGCGTCCCCCGGTACGTCGGCTACACCTTCGGCAACGACCTCACGGACATCGGCCGCTTCCGCCGCCACCGGGGACACCTCTCGTACGCCAAGCTGTGCGACGCGGCCGTCGCGCCCTGGCTCTTCCTCGACGAACCGCCGCGCCACGTCACCGGGCACGTCACGATCGAGCGGGACGGCGAGCCGTGCTGGCGGGGCGAGTTCACCACCGGCACCAAGGCCCTGCACTACGGGCTCGACGACATCATGTCCGAGCTGTTCTCCTACGACGCTCTGCTCGCCCCCGGCCGTGTGCACTACGTCTACATCGGCGCCGACCGCAGCAGCTTCCACGACGGCTTCCGGATGGCCGACCGCGACCGCGTCACCCTGGACTTCGCGAGCCACGGAGTCACGCTGTCGAACACCGTGCGATGTGCGTCCCCGACGCTCGCGGCCGCCGCGCGCGAGGGATCGTGAGCGGCGGTGGGCGGGGGCACGCCCCGGTCGACGGGGTGCGCAGGCTCAGCGCCACGGAGGCGACGTTCGCGTACACCCATGCGCTGAAGCGGGGCGGGGGCGGGCTCACCACCTCCTTCACGGTGAACGGCGTGTTCTCGCCGGAGCGGGTGGAGGCCGCCGTGGAGCTGTGGCTCAGGAGGCTGCCGCTGCTGTCGCTGCGGATCGAGGACACCGGGGGCGCGGGGCTGTGGTTCCGGCAGGGGGAGCCCGTGTCGCCGGATGGTGAGCGGCTGTGGGGGCTGCGGGTCGGGCGGGCTTCGGAGGGAGCGACCTGCTTCTCCCTCAGCCTGCACCCCGCGATCTGCGACGGCTACTCCGTCGGGCGTCTCGTACGGCCGCTGCTGGACGCCCTGTTCGGCGTTCCGGGCGCCTGTGCCGGGGAGGAGGAGCTGCCGCCGGACACCGACGAGCTGACCTACGAGAGCGGTGGGGTCTGCGGGATGTGCGTGCCGGGGCCGGCCCGGCGGGCTCCGGCGTCGCACAGAGGAGGAACAGGGCCGGGGCCGGGGCGTGGGCGTCCGGCCGGGGTGGTTCGTGAGGGTGGGGGTGTGACCCTCGACCTCGGTCCGCAGGAGACCCGGCGGCTGCGGGACTGGTGCGGTGCGCGGCGGTTGACGGTCGGCGGGTTCCTGGCGACCGTGCTGGCCGACGCGTTCGCCCGGGAGAGCGGCCGCCGGGAGGTCACGGTCGCCAGGGCGGTGTCCCTGCGCCGGCGCTACGCCGAGCGGGCGCTGATCAGCGAGCCCGGGTGTGTGCTGGGCGTGGTGCGGGCGCGGCTGCGGGCGGGCGGCGCCGGCCGCGACGCCGTGGGTGCGGGGGGCGACCTCGTGGGCCGGGCCCGGGGCCACGCGGAGGTGCTGTGCTCGGCCGGGCGGGACTGGCGCCCGGAGCGGCGGGGGCACACCGCGATCCGCCGGGCCGTGGAACGGGAGGCGGAGGGGGCCGGAGGGCCGGAGCTGCGGGTGACCGACGCCGGTTCGGTGGACACCGCGCTCGGGCCGCACGCGGAGAGGGTCACGGGGTTCCGGACCGTGGCGGCCCCGGGGGCCGGGGCGCTCGACGGCACGCTGCATCTGTCGTCGTTCAAGGGGGCGTTGTCGGTGGGGCTGGCCGTCGGGGCGCCTTGGGTGGCGGTGGCACAGCGGGAGTTGACTGACGCCATGCTTTTGCTCGACCGCAGGTGAGAGCCCTGCGGGGGTGCGGACTCCTCAAAGTCGTAGCTGGAAGTGGTCCCTTCAATTGAAAACAAAGAGTTCGTTCTCTATTTTTTGAGGGCAGGCTTCGAACCGGCGGGGCCCGCCCAGTCCAGAGGAAGGGGAACGCGTCATGGTGAGGGCGTCTTCCAGGGTGGCTCCCAGGCGGAGCGGACCCTCCGCGCACCGCTCCTCCTCGGGCGCCTTCGATGCCTTCATCGCGGAGATCTTCGAACGGCTGCCCCGTGCCGACCAGCGCGGATGGGCCCATGTCTACACGCGGGGCCTGCTGGTGACGCCGGGTCGCAAGACGGTGCGCCGGCTCGCGGCCTCCGCCTCGGACTCCGCCACGGCGGCCCAGGCCCTGCACCAGTTCGTCAACGCCAGCCCCTGGGACTGGGAGCCGGTCCGCGCCCGCCTGGCCGACTGGGTGGTACGGCGGTCCCGGCCGCGTGCCCTGGTCATCGGTACGGCGGTGCTGCCCAAGCGGGGTGACCGCTCCTGCGGAGTGCACCGCCGCTTCGTCCCGCGGGACGGACGTACGGTCAACTGCCAGGTCGGGATCGGGGCGTTCCTCGCGGTGGAGCAGGGGTCGGTTCCGGTCGACTGGCGGTTGCTGCTGCCCGGGCGGTGGGCCGAGGACGCGGAGGCGCGCGGGCGGGCCGGTTCGGTTCCGGCCGCGGGGTCGGCTGATGCCTTGGCGCTGGACCTGGTGGACGGGTCCGGCCCGGGCGGGGTGCCGGTCGTCGCCGACCTGCTCGGGGTCGCGGACACCGCCGCGCTGGCGGGCGGGCTCGCCGGCCGGGGGCGGCGGTTCGTCGTGGCCGTACCCGATGACTTTGTGGTGCACCCGGACCGCGCGGCTCTCGCTGGGCCGGGCTCTCGTGCCGGGGCCGGTGCGGACGCCGGTGGTGTGACCGCGCGGAGCCTCCTCACGGACCACCCGGCGCGAGTGGCGACGGGGGTGGTCCGCCTCCCCGGCATCCCCGTCGCCCTCCGGCTGATCGGCGAGTCCGGAGGCGGCCGGATCTGGGTCACGGATCTCGTGGACAGGTCGCCGCGCGAGGTGCTGGCGCTGGCCCGGCTGCACGCGGGTGCCGTCGACACGGTGGAGCGGCTGGCCGACGACTTCGGTCTGCGCGCCTTCGAGGGGCGCTCGTACGCCGGCTGGCACCACCACAAGACCCTGGTCTCCGCCGCCTTCGCCTACCGCACGCTCGGCTCCGCCCCGACGCGGCCCGGCACCCCGGCCCATGCGTCGCCCCGGCCACGCACCGCCCGCCCTCCGCACCGGGCACGGACTTCGACGACAGGCGGACGGGCCGGCACGGCCCCGGGGCGCGCCGCCGGGGCCCCGGCCCGGGCGCTCACGGCACCCGGGCGAGCCCCAGCTGCTCCGGCGCGGACGGCTGAGACATCGGCGCAGGCCAGCGGGGCTCCTGAGCGGGTCTCGGGGGTTCCGGCGGGGGTTGCGGCGGGGGTTGCGGCGGGGGTTCCGGCGGCTTCGACGCGCGCTGCCGGCGCTCCGGTACGGACTCCCGCGCCACTCGGCCGAGCTGACACGGCCCCGGTACGGACTCCCGCGCCACTCGGCCGAGCTGACACGGCTTCGGCGTGGACTCCGGTGGTTCTTGCGCCACCCGCCCGGCTCCCCGGGCCCCCGACACGCACCCTCGCCGTCCCACCCCAACCCCCCGCACGCCCCTCGCACCCGCTCCCCACCCCGATACGAACGGAATCCTGATGGCCCTTCCCAAAGCGTTCTGGTTGTTGTGGTTCGGGCAGACCGTCAGCCGGCTCGGGACGCTCGCCCCTGCCTTCCTCGTGCTCTACATGGAGCAGGACGGGCTCGTCGCCCCGGGCACGACCCCGCTCGTCGTCGGGCTCTTCGGTGCCGGTGTCGTGCTGTCCGGGCTGGTGGGAGGGGCGGTCGCCGATCTGATCGGGCCGCGTCGCACCATCATCGCCGCCCAGCCGGTCACCGCCGTGATGGCCCTGCTCTTCGCCGTCGCCGAGAACGTCGTCGCCCTGTGCGCGCTGTCGCTGATCACCGGGTTCCTGTCGTCCGTCGACCGGCCGGCCGGGGCCGGGCTGATCTCCACGATCGTTCCGCAGGAGCAGTTCTCGAAGGCGTACAGCCTCTTCCTCGTCGGCTTCAACATCGGCATGTCGCTGAGCCCCGTCTTCTCCGGCTTCCTGCTCGAGGTCAGCCCCCGTGCCCTCTTCGTCGTCTGGGCGGCCTCCAGCCTCGTCTACGCGGCCCTCGTCTTCGCGGTGCCCGCCGATCAGCCGCCCGCGCACGGCGCTGACCGGCCTACCGGGGCCGCGGCGGCCCTCAAGGCGGCCGCACGCGGGATCGCCGAACCCTTCCGGACCCCCGTCCTGGTCGCCTTCCTCCTCCTGACCTTCCTGCTGGCCTGCATCTACCTCCAGGTCAACTCCGCGTTGCCGCTCGACATGCGGGCCAGCGGGCTGACCACCGGGGACATCGGCTTCGTCCTCGCCGTCAACGCCGTACTGTCCGTGCTGCTGCTCCCGCTCGTGCCCCGCCTGGTCGGCGGGCTGCGCGCCCACGTCCCGCTGATCCTGGCGGCCGTGTTCATGGCCCTCGGCTTCGGCGGCAACGCCCTCGCCGGCGGCATGGTCTCCTTCACCGTCGCCACCGTCGTATGGACGCTCGGCGAGGTGCTGTGGGCCCCGATGTCCGCCACCTTCATCGCCGACCGGGCCCCGGCCGGACGCAGCGGCACCTACCAGGGCTCGTACTTCTTCGCCTGGAACGCGGCGTTCGTCGTCGGCAGTCCCGCCGGACTCGCCCTCGCCCACTCCCACGGCTACGGGCCGCTGTGGATGTCCGTCCTCGGCCTGGGGCTCGCGGTGGCGGCCGGCTTCGCCCTGCTGCCCCGGCTGGCCGGGTTCGTGACCAAGCCCGGCTCCGGCTCCGCCTCCGACACCGAGTCCGTCACCACCGCCCGAGCGACCACCCCGTAAAGCCCGACCCGAGAGACAAGGTGACCCACCATGCCCGCACCCACCCCCCGCACCGCACTCCTCGTCGGCGCCGCCGGCGGCATCCTCAAGGAGGTCTCCCGCGAGCTCGCCGAGGAGGGCCACACGCTGGTCCTGTTCGACCGGGACGCCGAGGCCGTCGGCCGGCTCGCCGAGGAGCTGGGCCGGATCACCAAGGTCGAGACCGTCGTCGGTGACATCACCGACATCCCGGCGGCGGAGCGCCAACTGACCGACATCGTCGACCGGTTCGCCCCGTCCATCCTCGTCAACGGCGTCGGCGGCGACACCCGCGTGATCGGCTACGCCGACCTCACCACCGACCACTTCGACGAGTCCTTCCTGGAGAACGTGGTCAGCAGCTGGATCGCGGTCAAGGTGTGCGCCCCGCGGATGGCCGCCGACGGCTACGGCCGCATCGTCAACTTCGCCTCGGCGGGCGGCCGTACGTACAGCCGCTTCAACAACGCCGCGTACGTCGCCGCCAAGGCCGCCGTCATCGGCATGACCAAGCAGCTGGCGTTCGAGCTGGCCCCGACCGGGGTCGTGGTCAACGTCGTCGCCCACGGGCCCATCGCCACCGAGCGGGTAGCCGGGGCGTTCGAGCGGCGCGACCCGGAGCAGCAGCAGGCCGTCCTGGCCAAGCTGCCGATGGGCCGGTACGGCACCGTCGCCGAGGCCGTCGGCAGCGTGCTGCACCTCTGCTCCGAGAGCGCCGGCTACTCGACCGGGTCCGTCATCGACATCAACGGCGGCATCTACATGTGAGTCCCGCCCGCACACCGTCCCACGCCCAGTGACACCGGAGGTAACCATGGCGAAGTTCGTCGTCGAGTTCGAGTACAACGTCGACCGTGCCGGCCGGGAGCATCTGCACCGCGCCCACACCGACTATCTGCGGGCCCTCACCGACAGCGGCGTACTGCTGCTCGCCGGGCCGCTCCAGGACATCAACGGTGGCCTGCTGATCTACGAGGCCGAGGACCGCGACCGCCTCCAGGAGGTCCTGGACGCCGAGCCCTACGTCAAGGGCGGCATCGTCTGCCGGGTTCGTATCCGGCAGTGGGCGCCGGGCAAGGGCACGTGGGCCGCGGCGTCGGAGAAAAAGGCCGCGGCCTGAGCCCTCCGCCCCTCCCCGTAATGAAGCAAGCCTCCCCGAAAGGACCGACTGACGTGCTCGTGACGCCAGTTCAGCAAACCCCCACCCCCCTGCGCCGGGAAGCCCTGCACGCCGGGATCGTCGATCCGGGCATGGACTCGATGCGGCTGCTCAGTGAGACGGCGATGAAGTTCCCCGAGGCGCTGTCGTTCTCGTCGGGGGCGCCCCACGACGGTACGCACAACCTCGCGAAGCTCTCGTACTACGTCGACCGGTACATCGCGCACCTGCGGGAGCAGGGGGTGCCCGAGCAGCGCGTCACCCGGCTGCACTTCCAGTACGGACCCGTCAACGGGTTCATCCAGGAAGAGGTCGCCCGCATGCTCGCCAAGGACGAGGACATCGATGTCGCGCCCGAGGCGATCATGATCACGCACGGCTTCCAGGAGGCGGCGCTCGTCGCCCTGCGGGGGCTGTTCCGGTCGCCCGACGACGTGCTGCTGTCCGTCTCCCCGGCGTACGTCGGCATTCGCGGCGCCGCCCGCATGCTGGACATTCCGGTCAAGGGCATCACCGAGGGGCCCCACGGGCTCGAACCGGAGGCCGTGGCCGCCGCCGTGCGTGCCGTGCGTGCCGAGGGCAAGCGGCCCGCCGCGCTCTACCTGGTCCCCGACTTCTCCAACCCGTCCGGCACGGTCGTACCGCTGGAGGCCCGGCGGCGGCTGCTCGAGCTGGCCGCCGAGGAGGGGTTCACCATCCTGGAGGACAACCCGTACGGGCTCTTCGCGAGCGACGAGGAGAGGCTGCCGACGCTCAAGGCGCTGGACACCCGCGGTGACGTCGTCTACCTCGGTTCCTTCGCCAAGTCCGCGTTCCCGGGCGCCCGCCTCGGCTATCTGGTCGGTGACCGGGAGGTCGTCGGCGACGACGGCACCCGGCGCACCCTCGCCCAGGAACTCTCCAAGGCCAAGGCGATGTTCACGGTCGGCTCGTCCTCGCTCTCCCAGGCCGCGATCGGCGGCATCCTCGTCGACGCCGGCTACGACCTGCGCTCCGCCACCCGTGACCTGGCCGCCGTCTACCAGGAGCGGCTCGCCGCCACCCTCGACGCCCTCGCCGAGCACTTCCCGCCCGAGCGGTACGCGGAGCACGGCGTGCGCTGGAACCGGCCGCGCGGCGGTTTCTTCCTGGTCGTCGAGGTGCCCTTCGAGGCCGACCTCGTCGCCATGGAACGGTCGGCCCGCGACTACGCGGTCAGCTGGGCGCCGATGAGCATGTTCCACCTCGACGGCAGCGGCGAACGCGCCCTGCGCCTGGGCTTCAGCAACCTCACCCCCGCCGCGATCCGCGAGGGCATCGCCCGCCTGGCCCGCTTCATCGAGGCCGAATCCACGTCCGAACCGGAGGCCACCTCATGAGCAACAGCCCCACACGCCCCGTGGCGGTGATCGTCGACGGCTACTCCGCCGGCAACTTCTACCCCGCCGCCTTCGCCGCGTACGGCACGGACGTCGTCCACGTCCAGTCCACCCCGGAGCTGATCCCGGCGATGGCACCGCCGGACCTGCCCGCCTACCGGGAGAACATCGCCGGACACGGCGACGAGAACGCCCTCGTCGAGCGGCTGCGCGCCCTCGCCCCCGTGTGCGTGATCGCCGGCCAGGAGTCGTCCGTGCCGCTCGCCGACCGGCTGAGCGAGGCGGTCGGCGTCCCCTCCAACGGCTCGGCGCTGTCCCCGGCCCGCCGCGACAAGTACGAGATGATCGAGACGCTGCGCCGCGCCGGGGTGCGCTGCGCGCGGCAGCTCAAGACCGACGACCTGGACGCGGCGGTCGGCTGGGCCGAGGAGCACGGCAGTTACCCGGTGGTCGTCAAACCGCTGAGCTCGGCGGCCTCCGACGGCGTCTTCGTCTGCGACGGCCCCGACGCGGTCCGCGCCGCCGCCCGGAGCGTCCTCGACGCCCCGAACATGTTCGGCCTCGCCAACACCGAGATCCTCGTACAGGCCTATCTCAAGGGCACCGAGTACATCGTCGACACCGTCAGCCGCGGCGGCGAGCGGTATGTCTGCGGGGTCTGGGAGTACGAGAAGACGCTGCTGCCGTCCGGCAAGAACATCTACAACCGCGACCTCCTCGCCGACCCGGACGACAACCCGGTGGTCGCCGAGCTCACCTCGTACGTCGACGAGGTCCTCGCCGCCCTCGGCGTCGCCTGGGGGCCGGCCCACGCCGAGGTCATCGTCACCGACGAGGGCCCCGTCCTGGTCGAGATCGGCACCCGCCTCAACGGCAACATCAACGCCCCCTTCCACGACGTGTGCCTCGGCCACAACCAGGCGGCGCTCACCGCGCAGGCGTACACCCGGCCCGAGGAGTTCCTCGCGGAGCACGCCGGACGGACGTACCGGAGGCTTCAGCCCGCCGTCGTCTACAACACCCCGACCGAGCTCGACGGTGTCGTCGACTCCGTCGACGAGACGGCCGTGGCGGAGATCCGCGGCCTGGAGAGCGTCTTCCTCGCGACGGTCAAGTACGCGCCCGGCGCCCGGATCAGGCCCACGGTCGACCTGCTGACCAGCTCGATGCGGGTGTTCCTCACGGCACCGGACGAGACGGCCCTGACGGCCGGCTACGAGAAGGTCCGCGCGCTCAAGGACGCGGTGTACCGGGTCGCCTGACCCCCACCCACTCCCTGCCCTGCCCTGCATTTGTTCTCTCTACTTGCTTCCCGGAGGTCTGTCATGCACAGCCGTATCGGTCTCTTCCTGTCCCCCGTCCACGAGACCGGCCAGGACCCGCACCTCGCGATCCGCCGCAACCTGGACCTCGTCGAGTACGTCGACGACCTCAACTTCGACGAGGCGTGGTTCGGCGAGCACCACACGCTGGGCTGGGGCCTGGTCGGGGCGCCCGAGACGCTGATAGCCGCCGCCTCCCAGCGCACCACCCAGATCAAGCTGGCCCACGGCGTCGTCCCGCTCTCCGGCCACCACCCCTTCCATGTGGCCAGCCGGGCGGTCCACCTCGACCACCTCACCCGCGGCCGGTACATCCTGGGCGTCGGCCCGGGCGTGCCCTTCGACGCGAAGATGTTCGGCCTGGAGCAGCCGGTGCAGCGCCGCCGCCTGGAGGAGGCCCTGCCGACGGTCCTCGAGCTGGTCAACGGCGACGAGCGGATCACCCAGCAGACGGACTGGTTCGATCTGCGCGACGCCAAGCTCCAGCTGCCGCGCTTCAGCCCGCAGGGCATCGAGGTCGCGGTCGCGACCTCCGGCACCTCGCAGTCCAGCCCGCGTCTGATCGGCCAGTACGGGCTGAGCATGACCTCGTTCGCGCTGCCCTTCGCCCTCCTCACGCCGGGTGCCCCCGCGCACATCAACCTGGCCCACCAGTGGAAGTACGCGGAGGAGGCCGCCGCCGAGCACGGGCAGACCCTGGACCGCGACAAGTGGCGTATCGCGCTGCCGGTGCATGTGGCCGAGACCCGCGAGGAGGCGTACGCCGACGTCCGCGAGGGCTACGACCGCTGGCTGTTCGAGTACTTCGGCAAGGCGGCCGGCCGTGAGGTCCTCAGCCCCGACGTGCCGCGCGAGAGGGCGCTGGAGGCCCGGGTCGAGGCGGGCGGCGCGCTCGTCGGCTCGGTGGACGACGTGGTCGCCGGCATCGAGCGGCTGCACGAGATCACCGGCGGCTTCGGCACGCTGCTCGTCTACGTCGCCGACTGGACGTCCTGGGAGAAGACCAACCGCAGCATGGAACTGCTGGCCCGCCATGTCGCCCCCCGCATCAACGGCTCGGCGGCCCGTCCGCAGGAGGCGGTGGACTTCGCGATCGCCAGCCGGAAGAAGTAGCGCGAGGGAGCGTCCTCGCCGAGCCCTCCGTATGTCACGCCAGGTCGGGCCGTTCCGTCGGCCCGGCCGTGCGTCCCACCCGATCGGAAAGAACTCATGCTGGAGCAACGCTCGTTCCGCGACATACTCGGCCGGTTCACCACGGGAGTGGTTCTGGTCACCGCCGACACGGCCGAAGGCCCCAAGGGCATGGCGGTCAACTCCTTCACCTCCGTCTCCCTCACCCCGCCGCTGGTCGCCCTGTGCGCCGCGGACACCTCCTCGACCTGGCCCGCGATCCGCGAGGCCGGCTCCTTCGCGGTCACGATCCTCGGCGACCAGCACGCGGAGCTGTGCCGCCTGTTCAGCGCCAAGGGCGCCGACCGCTTCGCCGCGGGCGCCTGGTCCACGACCCGGGCCGGGCACCCCATTCCCGCCGACGGTCTCGGCTGGCTGGACTGCCGTATCACCACGCTCCATCCGGCGGGCGACCACGAACTGGTCATCGCCGAGGCCCTGGAAGGCGCCCTGACGGCCCAGGCGGGCCCCCTGGTCTTCCACGCAGGCCGCTTCACGGCCCTGGCAGCGGCCTGACCCGTCTCTCTCCCGCCCCGGATCCCTCGGGGATACCCCCCGGATACGGCCCGACAGGACCCCGGCGCAGCTCCCTCCGGCGCCGGCCCGGGGACCGGCAACGGCCCGGCACCGGCCGCTCCGGCCCGGGTCCATCCATTGCACAAGCCAGGTCACCGCTACGGTCCAGCTCCGGCACCGAATCCAGCCCTCGCACAGGCCAGCCCGTGGGTACGGGACCAGCCCCGGCCCCGGATCCAGCCGCTGCACGGGCCAGGCCGTGGCCACGGGTCCGGCTTCGGCACCGGATCCAGCAGTTGCACCGGCCAGGCCGCCAGACGGGACGCGGCCCCCGTCGCTCACCATCCTCCGCCCTCTCTCCCCGACCGCCACCCGCCGAGCCGAGGCCACCGGCGTCCTCGGCCCGGCCTGAACGGCCGCGCCCCACCAGGGACCTGGCTCCGCCCGTCAGGGGCCCGGCCCGGTCCGCACGGCCCCGCCCCGGGACCCGACTCCGCACTCCGCCCCGCCCGGACCTGGCCCGGCCCGGGACCCGCCCCGGGACGCGTTCCTCGCGTCGACGCCCATGAGAAAGGCAACCCGCGTGTCCCACACCGATCCGATACCCAAGGCGCTCACCCTCCCCCTGCCGCCGGATGCCGGGCCGGAGGCCGACCTCCACTTCGTCCGGACCGCCCCGCGTCATCTCGTCGACCGCAGTGCCGTGGCAGAGGTGCTGATCACCGACTGGCGGCGGCTGGGCCCGGACGCGTTCCGGCTGGGCGCGCAGTGGCCGCGCGGGCACCACTTCTACGCACCCATCGCCGGTGCCTGGTACGACCCCCTGCTCACAGCGGAGTCGCTACGGCAGGCCTCCGTCCTGGTCGGGCAGACGTACTACGGCGTCCCGGCGGACCGTCACTTCACCATCGCCGAACTGGAGTTCGAGGTCGTGCCGGGTGTCATCCTGCTCGGCACCCGCCCCGCCGAGATGCGCCTGGAGGCCGCGGCCACGGACGTCCGGGGCGCCGATCGCCGCAACGGCCCCCCGACCGCACTCACCCTGGAGGCCGACCTGCTGCGCGGCGACGACTTCGCGGGCGCGGGACGGCTGACACTGCGCGTGTCCGCCCCGGGCCCCGCCGCAGGGGAGGGCGGCGGGTACCCGCCCCTGCCCGACCCCGTGCCGCCCGCAATCGTGGGCCGCCTCGACGAACGCGACGTCGTCCTCGGCGTCCCCCGCTCCGCCGCCGCCCGCCGGGGCCTGAACTGGGATCTGCGCATCGACCCCGGCCACCCGGTGCTCTTCGACCATCCCACCCACGAGGTCCCCGGCATGGTGCTCCTGGAGGCAGCCCGCCAGGCCGTTCAGGCGGCCTGCGCCCCGTACCGCGTACTCCCCGTGGAACTGCGCAGCGCCTTCCACTTCCCCCTGGCCCCGGACATCCCCTGCCGCATCTCCGCGACCAGGCTCCCCGCGCAGGACGCGAGCGAGGACGCCGCGGTCCGGGTCACCGCGTGGCAGTCCGGCCGGCTGGCCTTCGACAGCCTCGTGGTGGCGAGCCTGTGCGACTGATGACCGAGAAGACCGAAGGGGGACCGGCGGGATCCTCAGGACACTCCTAGGGCGTGGCGCGGCCGTCGTTCCCGCCCGGCTCGGGCTCTGCCAGTTGTTCTGTGCAGTAGGCCGTGACGTTCTTCTCGCCGCCCGCCGCCGCCACGAGACGCTGCCGGACCGTCGCGTTCAGGCCCTGGCCGTCTCCCCCGACCTCCTGGTAGTCGCGGCAGTCGGCCTCGGTGCCCTGGGCGGGGGCCGGGCGTTCGTCGTCCGCCGGGAAACCCGCCGCGCCGACCACGCCCATGGCGACACCGACCAGCATGAGACCGGCGAACAGCACGGAGAGCGTCGTCCGCGGGGACGGCACCGCGCGGCGCCGGTCCCGGAGCCCCCAGTCGTCCCGGCGGCGGGCGCGGCCGCGGTGGGTCCCGGCGTCCCGGGCGGCCCGGAACGCGGCCACGGCCCGCTGCTCGGCCTCGGCGTCGACACCGTCCCGGACGAGGGAGGCGACGATCAGCGCCTCGACCTCGGCGTCGGACAGGGCGGGACGGGAACGACGGCCGGGAAGCCCGCCACCGCTCTGCCGTTCAGCCATGTCCGATTCCGTCCCTGCTCGATCCACTCGCCCGCCCGGCTCGCCGGGCCTCACCAGTACGGCCCGCTCGTCCGGCCTGTTCAGGACGGAGCGACCGCGCGGTCCCGTCAGCCCCGCCGGAGAAGCTGAGCATCGTTCACGTCGACTCCCCCAGCGTCCGGGGAGTCTCATCCGTCACACCGTCCGCGCCCAGCTGCCGGGCGAGGCGCTTCAGCCCCCGGTGCGCGGCCGTGCGTACCGCGCCCGGCCGCTTGCCCAGGACGCGCGCGGCGGCCGGGCCGTCGAGGCCGACCACGACGCGCAGCAGCACGGCCTCGGCCTGGTCGCGGGGCAGCCCGCGGACCAGCTCCAGGGCGTGCTCGGTGGACAGGGCCTCCAGCGCCTGGTCGTGCGTGCTCTGCGGCCCGGGCAGGTCCAGGACGTCCTGTTCCAGCACGGCCGGCCGGGGCCGTACCCGCTGCCGGCGCAGATGGTCCAGCGCCCGGTGCCGGGCGATGGTCGCCGTCCAGCCGCGGAAACCGGCCCCGTCGCCCTGGAACCGCCCCAGATCCCGGGCGATCTCCAGCCAGGCGTCGGACGCCACGTCCTCCGCGTCGTCCCCGACCAGGCCGCGCAGATAGCCGAGCAGGCCGGGCTGCACGAGCCGGTAGGCGACCGCGAAGGCCGCCTCGTCGCCCTGCTGGGCCCGCGCGACGGCCGCGCCCAGTTCCCCGTCGTACGCCTGCATGCGCCGGGGCGCCGCTCCCTGACCCACGTACCGTCCCTGTCCGTACCGAGTGCGCGCCCTCCCGTACCACGCCCCCACGGTGATCAGCGCCGGTGCGGACGGAAGTGTCACAGCGCGTCAGGCGCTTCGGGTCCGGCCCCCGTTCGGGTCAACCCGACCCGCCGTCCTCGGGAGCGCCGGCCCGCGGAGGTTTGGGCCAAGTGACGTACCGGGGAGCTCTGCACGCGATGCTTCCGCCCCACGAAAGGCGAGCGCCGTATGCCATCTCCCCTCCTGCGCACCGCCGTCGCCACCGCTCTGGCCCTCGGTGCCCTCGGTCTGGCCCAGCCCGCCCGGGCCTCGTCCTCGGACGGCGTGTACACCGTCCGGGTGCCGGACGGTGATCCGCACAAGCGGTCCCTCGCCCCGCGCACCACCGAGCCGTTCAGCATGGTCGGTGTCACCTGGGCGGACCCGGACGCCGCCCTGGACGGCACCGCGTTCGTGCGCACCCGCTCCCGCGAGAGCGGCGAGTGGAGCGCGTGGCGGGCACTGGACACCGATGTGCGCATGCCCGAGAGCGGCCCCGACCGCGACCACGCCGGGGTGCGCGGCGGCACCCAGCCGCTGTGGACCGGGCCCTCGGACGGCGTCCAGGTGCGCGTCTCGGGCGGGCGGCTGCCCAAGGGGCTGCGCGTCGAACTGGTCGACCCCGACGGCGGGTCGGACGCCGTGCACACCTCGGTCGTCGAACCCGGCGCGCCCCAGCCCGGTGCCGTCGAACCGGCACCCGGAGCGCCCCTGGCCGGCCGCCCCGCCGTGACGTCACGCTCCGCCTGGGGCGCCGACGAGTCCCTGGTGAAGGACCCGCCCACCTACACCACCGGCACCCAGGCGATGTTCGTCCACCACACGGCGGGCACCAACGACTACACCTGCTCCCAGTCGGCGTCGGTCGTGCGCGGGGTGTTCCTCTACCACGTGCAGAGCAACGGCTGGAACGACATCGGCTACCACTTCCTCGTCGACAAGTGCGGGACCGTCTTCGAGGGCCGTGCGGGCGGCATCGACAAGCCCGTCCTCGGCGCGCACACCTACGGTTTCAACACCGCCACCAGCAGCGTGTCCGTGCTCGGCGACTACTCCACGGCGACCACCAACGCGGCGGTGCGCGAGTCGGTCGCCAAGGTGGCGGCCTGGAAGCTCGGCCTGTACGGCCTCGACCCGGCCGGGACCGTGGTGCTGACCTCCGGTGCGGACAACGGCAAGTACCAGGCGGGCCAGAAGGTCACGCTCAACCGCGTCTCCGGGCACCGCGACGGCTCCCCGACGGAATGCCCCGGGCAGAACCTCTACGACGACCTGCCCAAGATCCGCGCCCTCGCCGCGAAGGCGGGCACGCTCGTCGCGCCACAGCCACAGCCGCAGCCGCAGCCGCAGCCGCAATCGGAACCTGGGCAGGGAACGGAGCCGGCACCCCAACCGGCGACGGAGTGGGTACCGGAGTCGGAATGGGAGCTCGCCGAGCTGGGGATCGAGGGCGTGCTGGCGCGCTGACGCTACTGCCGGGGCGCCGTGCCCGCCGCGTCCCGGCACAGCAGCCGCAGCGATCCGTGACCGCCGTAGCAGCGGCGGGCCTCGTCGATCGGGTCCCAGAGGCGCCCGTCGGGGGTGCGGATCCAGTGGTCGCCGCCGGTGGCCCACCACTCGGCCCCGGTCTCACGTGCCATCACCTCACCGGCATAGGCCCCGAACCCGCGCAGCACCTCCTCCACGGCCGCGTAGGGCGCTCCTTCCCGCCGTATTTCCTCGATCATGCGGTCGATGCTCCACAGACTCTGTGCCGAGTAGTCGAGGCGCAGTCGTGCTCCCTCGCGCATCGTCGCCACCGTGTCCGCCGCCCACCGCAGCGGCTTCGCAGCCGCCGATGGCCTGGTCTCCTGCTGAGTCGTCACACCCCTTCAATGCGCTGCCGGGCGGCGTTTCGTCACGCGAAATCGGCGACTTCCCGGAAGTGGCGCAGGACCGCCCCACCTCGGCCTTACGACAGTCACAGGACTCTCGCAGGAACGGGGTTTAGGCCGGTCAGGGTCCCTGGCGCTCAGCTCCGTTGCCGGGTCCGGCGGGACACCACCGCGCGCAGCACCCGCCGTCCCTCGGTCGACACCTCCAGCGCCCGCCGCAGCCCGGCCTGCCCGTGTCCGGCCAGGACCTCCAGGACGGTGACCTGGCGGCGCAGTTCGGCGGCGACGAGCGGCGACATGCCCTCCGTACGGCCCTGGCGACGGGTGTCGACCGAGGAGGCGTCGTCCGGGGCGGTGTCGAGGAGGCGGTGGATCTGCAGGGAGGCGACGGAACAAGCGTCGGCCCACACCCGCACATCGGCGGCGGAGCGCTCCGCGGGAGCGGCTTCGAGCATCCGGTGGGCGAGCGCGACCGCCTCGTCGCCGTCACCCGTGACGTCCAGCTTCCCGCGCGCCTGCTCAAGACCGTCACCCCAGTCGCCGGCACCGGCGTCGTCGGTGAGGCTCGCCCACAGGGGCCGCAGGATCTCGTCGTCACCGCCCAGCAGGGGCACACACCGATCCAAACAAGCCAGGCCGCTCGCGGCCAGCCCGCGTTCGTCGGCCTGTGCGATCAACTCCACCAGGCTCATCCACGCCTCCCTCCGCGGGCCTTCTCCGGGGCCCTACCAGGCCGCTACCAGCCCTCACCCCTCACGGAACCCGCACTTCCCCTTACTGCGTGCGACGGCCCCGGAGTGTCACAGGGGCACCACGCCCAGTCTGTCGAGGAAGCGGAACAAAAGGTTTTCGGCCAGGGGATCAGGGTCTGAAGTCAGTACGTCCACAAGCGCGTCGGCGTTCACTTCGTGTCCGGCTTCGGCGGCCCAGCGCACCGCGCGCTCGGCGGCGTCACGGGGCTCCAGGAAGTAGTCCTCCAGTGTGAGGCCCTCCCGGTCCGCGCCTAAGTAGCCGGCCATCGCGGTCCGCGCGAGGCAGGTCGTCCACGCCCCGCTCTCCGGGGCCGCGGCCTCCAGCACCACGCAGTCGCTGTTCATGACGTACCCGAACAGCGCGGGCGCCCCGGTCTCCCGGGCCAGGTCGTTCATGTTCCCGACGTCGCCCTCGCCGCTCGGGTACTCCCACAGCTGCCATCCGCCGGGCGCCGAGGTGTGCGGCGTCATACCGCCCTCGGCCCCCGTCAGCGCGGCCAGCTCCGCCAGCGGCTGCTCCGCTCTGCCCACGACGAAGTAACCCCAGTAGCCCATCTTCCGGTTCCCCCCGGCATATTCGATTCGACTGGCGTCAGAAGACCACCACAGTCGCACGGGAGTTCGCAGCCGTATGGGCCAATTCGTGCGGAGTCAGCCGAGCCTGTCCGCCAGCGCCCGGAACTCCGCCCAGGACAGCTCGGGCCTGTCCGGGTCCCACAGCTTCTGGACGGTCGCCCGCAGCGGCATCCGGATCCCGGCCGCCACCTGGTCCTGGGTCTGAGAGTTCGCGAGGTCGCACCAGACGGCGAGGTTCCCGCCGAGGATCTGGCCGTCGTAGCGCTCCGGCACGGCCGCGGTGCCGCGCAGCACCCGTGGCGTCCACTGCTCGTAGATCCGCTGCCCCGTCGGATAGACGAAGGTCTGCGGCTCGCCGAGCACGTAGTACAGGAACTCGTCGTTGTAGTTGATCACCTTCCGGCCCGCCTCCAGATACTCCAGGGGCTCCCGGGCACCGATCTCCTTGCCGGTCCAGTAGGCGACCTGGATGTCCTTGTCGGCTTCGACGGACGTGCCGCGGAAGAAGCCGTCGTTCCACGCGCGCGGGGTGCGGTCGTGCTCGCGGACGGTGGCGGCCCGGTCGTTGAGCCAACCGGTGGTGAGGTCGGCGACCGTGGCACCGGCGCCGTACTTCTGCTGCGCCGCGGCGGCCAGCTGCGGGAACGCCGCCTCCGGGTCGGAGCGGACCAGCGCCTGGTACTCGTCGGCCCCGAGGTGCCAGGGCTTGCCGGGGAAGAGCTCCGCGTACTCGTTCAGCAGCTCGTCGACGATCTCGGCGCTCTCGGGCTTGGAGATGTCGATGGCGCCCTGCACCGCCGACCCCTGCGCGGTGCGCAGCTGGAGGTCGGGGTGGGCACGGAGGACCGCCCCCAGGTGCCCGGGCGAGTCGATCTCGGGCACGACGGTGATGTGCCGGCTCTCCGCGAGGTCGATGATCTTCCGCACCTGCGCCTTGGTCAGATGCGGCTGGGACACGATCTCCGGCTGCGTGTCGGACTCGATCCGGAAGCCCTGGTCGTCGGAGAAGTGCAGGCCCAGCTGGTTGAACTTCAGATCGCCCAGCTCCCGGACCCGGTCCTCGATCCAGCCGGCCGTGAAGTTCTTGCGCGCGATGTCCAGCATGAACCCGCGCTGCGGCTTGGCCGGCTCGTCCCGCACCACGCCCTCGGGCGCCGTCCCGCCGTCGCTCGTCTCCTGCTTGAGCGTGCGGGTGCCGTAGAAGACGCCCGCTTCGGCGGGCCCGGTGATCTCCGTGCGCCCGTCACGCACGGTCATGACGTACGACTCCGGGTTGGCCTTCTTGTCACCGCCGAGCGCCAGCCGCAGGTCCCCGGCGCGCCGGTCGTCCTTCTCGCCCGCGTACGTCAGCCCCAGCTCGCCCGCGACCAGCCGTCCCTCGTCGGCCAGCGCCGCGTCGGCCACGACCACGCGGTTGCCGCTCTCGGGCTGCCAGCCCGGGCCGCGCGCCGGCTCGTGGTCGCGCACGGCGGGGATCGTCCGCGGTGCCTTGGACAGGGCGTAGGAGCGGCTCGGACTGGGGCTGCTCTCCGGCGAGGTGCCCTGCGGGGCGGCAGCGGTCCGGCCCTCGGAGGGTCTGGCCTCCGTCCCCGTGGACCCGCCGTCGCCGTCCGAGGCCGCCCAGAGCCCCAGACTCACCCCGGCCGCGACCATGACCAACGCGACGGCCATGGCCACGACCAGCACTGGCCGCTGTTTCACCTGCTTCGCCGTATCCCGGCGCCTGTGCTGACTCACACGGCCAACCTAAAACCCGACGGCGCCCGGCGCGCGTCCGGGCGCGTCCACCACACGTTCCGAAACTCTCTCCCCCGGGTGAAATTCGGGCATCCGTCGGACACGTCTCGGTCGCACTCGATAGCGTGACGTCACATCTCTCACACCTTGCCCTGCCGACACACGTGACGCCCACGAGGACCCACGCTGCCTGCGCACCGCCTCCCAGACCTCCCCGGCCGAGCAGCCATACCGGTGGAGCACTTCAACGCAGCCTCCGCGCAGGAGCTGGAGCGGACCCTCCTCACCTGCCTGCGCAGCCACCGCTGGTCCCGGCGGGTCGCGGAACACCGCCCCTACCCGGACCTGGCCTCCCTGCTCGCCGCCTCCGACGAGGCGGCGTACGACCTGGCCTGGGGCGACCTCACGGAAGCCCTGGCGGCCGAGCCCCTGCCCGCCCTCCCGTCGGACACCTACGCCGCGGCCCACACGGCCCTCAGCGCGGCCTACGCCGCCTACGAGGCCCGCTTCGGCCATGTGTTCGTCATCTGCCTGGACGGCCTGCCCCCGGGCGAGGTCCTGGACCACCTCCTGGAAGCCATCCGATCACGATTGACCAACGATCCCGAGGAGGAGCGGGCAGTGGTGGCCGACGAACTCCGCCGCCTGGCACAGGAACGGCTGGTCGACGCCCTCAGGGGCGCGGAGCTGTAGTCGATTTGCGGCTACCGCCGCGTGGGCGCGACAAGCCACAACGGCGCCGCACCCGGCAGATAACGGGAAATCACACCCCAGAAGCCGCCGAGGCTAGCCCGTACGCATGCCAGTTTGATCACACAGCCAGACCCCGGCGCAGCCCAGCGGCAGCGCATCGCTACGATGCTGGGGGCCGGTGGACCGTACCCGGCCGGGCCCGACCGACACACCAAGCCGGCGCGGCCCCAATCCCCGCTCCCGGAGGAAACTTCCGTGCCGGCTGGAACGCTGTACCGCGGCCGGGAAGGAATGTGGTCCTGGGTGGCTCATCGAGTCACCGGCGTCCTCATCTTCTTCTTCCTGTTCGTTCACGTGCTGGACACCGCCCTCGTCCGCGTGTCCCCTGAGGCCTACGACACGGTCGTGGCCACGTACAAGACGCCGATCGTCGCGCTGCTGGAGTACGGCCTCGTCGCCGCCATCCTCTTCCATGCGCTCAACGGCCTGCGTGTCATCGCCGTCGACTTCTGGATCAAGGGCGCCCGGTACCAGAAGCAGATGCTCTGGACCGTCGTCGCCCTGTGGGTCGTGCTGATGCTCGGGGCGATCTACCCCGTCCTCGGCCACGCCGCTCGTGAACTGTTCGGGAGCTGACGCCAATGTCCACGACTGACAAGACCGCCGCGGGCGTCGGCCCCGTCGAGGGCGGCGCCGTCTACACCGTCGACAACCCGGCCCCCTTCATCGAGGCCCCGCGCCAGCGCACCAAGAAGACCCCGAAGTCCACGCGGGGCAACTTCGAGCTGGCCGCCTGGCTGTTCATGCGCCTGTCCGGCGTGGTGCTGGTCGTGCTGGTCCTCGGCCACCTGCTGATCCAGCTCGTGCTGGACGGCGGCGTGTCGAAGATCGGCTTCGCCTTCGTGGCGGGCCGCTGGGCGAGCCCCTTCTGGCAGGTCTGGGACCTGCTGATGCTGTGGCTCGCGATGCTGCACGGCGCCAACGGCCTGCGCACGGTCATCAACGACTACGCGGAGCGCGCGAACACCCGGCTGTGGCTCAAGGGCCTGCTCTACACCGCCACGGTGTTCACCATCCTGCTGGGCACGCTGGTGATCTTCACCTTCGACCCGAACATCCGCTAGGCACGGGGCTGCGAGAATCATGAAGATCCACAAGTACGACACCGTCATCGTCGGCGCCGGTGGCGCGGGCATGCGCGCCGCCATCGAGTCGACGAAGCGCAGCCGCACCGCGGTGCTGACCAAGCTGTACCCCACCCGCTCCCACACGGGCGCCGCGCAGGGCGGCATGGCCGCCGCGCTGGCCAACGTGGAGGAGGACAACTGGGAGTGGCACACCTTCGACACGGTCAAGGGCGGTGACTACCTGGTCGACCAGGACGCCGCCGAGATCCTGGCGAAGGAGGCCATCGACTCGGTCCTCGACCTGGAGAAGATGGGCCTGCCGTTCAACC
This sequence comes from Streptomyces sp. NPDC057002, assembly GCF_042673825.1. Classification (NCBI taxonomy): domain Bacteria; kingdom Bacillati; phylum Actinomycetota; class Actinomycetes; order Kitasatosporales; family Streptomycetaceae; genus Streptomyces; species Streptomyces sp. NPDC057002. The sequence goes on along the minus strand of NZ_JBHURZ010000003.1, from coordinate 507,701 downwards.
GCACGCCGAACGGCACCATCGACCAGCGCCGCTTCGGCGGTCACAGCCGTAACCACGGCGAGGCCCCGGTCCGCCGCTCCTGCTACGCGGCCGACCGCACCGGCCACATGATCCTCCAGACGCTGTACCAGAACTGCGTCAAGGAGGGCGTGGAGTTCTACAACGAGTTCTACGTCCTGGACCAGCTCATCACCGAGGTCGACGGCGTCAGGAAGTCGGCCGGTGTGGTGGCGTACGAGCTCGCCACCGGCGAGATCCACGTCTTCCAGGCGAAGTCCGTGGTCTACGCGTCCGGCGGCTGCGGCAAGTTCTTCAAGGTGACGTCCAACGCGCACACGCTGACGGGCGACGGCCAGGCGGCGGTCTACCGCCGCGGTCTGCCGCTGGAGGACATGGAGTTCTTCCAGTTCCACCCGACCGGCATCTGGCGGATGGGCATCCTGCTGACGGAGGGCGCCCGTGGTGAGGGCGGCATCCTCCGCAACAAGGACGGCGAGCGCTTCATGGAGAAGTACGCGCCGGTCATGAAGGACCTCGCGTCCCGTGACGTCGTGTCCCGCTCCATCTACACGGAGATCCGGGAAGGCCGCGGCTGCGGCCCCGAGGGCGACCACGTCTACCTGGACCTGACGCACCTCCCGCCGGAGCAGCTGGACGCGAAGCTCCCGGACATCACGGAGTTCGCCCGCACCTACCTCGGCATCGAGCCCTACACGGACCCGATCCCGATCCAGCCCACGGCCCACTACGTCATGGGCGGCATCCCCACGAACGTCGAGGGTGAGGTCCTGTCGGACAACACCACCGTCGTCCCCGGCCTGTACGCGGCCGGCGAGGTCGCCTGTGTGTCCGTGCACGGCGCCAACCGCCTCGGCACCAACTCGCTGCTGGACATCAACGTGTTCGGCAAGCGCGCGGGCATCGCCGCCGCGGAGTACGCGCAGACGGCGGAGTTCGTCGAGCTGCCGGAGAACCCGGCGGAGCTCGTGATCGAGCAGGTGGAGCGACTGCGTGACTCCACCGGCACCGAGCGCGTGACGGCGATCCGCCGGGAACTGCAGGAGACCATGGACGCCAACGTCATGGTGTTCCGCACCGAGCAGACGATCAAGACGGCGGTCGAGAAGATCGCGGAGCTGCGCGAGCGGTTCAAGAACGTGTCGATCCAGGACAAGGGCAAGCGGTTCAACACGGACCTGCTGGAGGCCATCGAGCTGGGCAACCTGCTGGACCTCGCCGAGGTCATGGCGGTCTCCGCGCTCGCCCGCAAGGAGTCCCGCGGCGGTCACTACCGCGAGGACTACCCGAACCGCGACGACGTCAACTTCATGCGGCACACCATGGCGTACCGCGAGGTCGGCGCCGACGGTTCCGAAACCGTCCGTCTCGACTACAAGCCGGTCGTCCAGACCCGCTACCAGCCGATGGAGCGTAAGTACTGATGGCTACCCCTGTTGTGGACAAGGCGGAAGCGGCCGGCCAGCCCGAGCCCGGCTTCGCCGACTCCCCCTACATCACCGTCACCTTCCGGGTCCGCCGCTTCAACCCGGAGGTCTCGGCCGAGGCGACCTGGGAAGACTTCCAGCTGGAGATCGACCCCAAGGAGCGCGTCCTCGACGCCCTCCACAAGATCAAGTGGGATGTCGACGGCACGCTGACGTTCCGCCGCTCCTGCGCGCACGGCATCTGCGGCTCCGACGCCATGCGGATCAACGGCAAGAACCGCCTCGCGTGCAAGACGCTGATCAAGGACATCAACCCCGAGAAGCCGATCACGGTCGAGGCCATAAAGGGCCTCACGGTCCTGAAGGACCTCGTGGTCGACATGGAGCCGTTCTTCCAGGCGTACCGCGACGTGATGCCCTTCCTCATCACGAAGGACACGAACGAGCCGACGCGTGAGCGGCTTCAGTCGGCCGAGGACCGCGAGCGCTTCGACGACACCACGAAGTGCATCCTCTGCGCGGCCTGCACCACGTCGTGCCCGGTCTTCTGGAACGACGGCCAGTACTTCGGCCCGGCGGCCATCGTCAACGCGCACCGCTTCATCTTCGACTCGCGTGACGAGGCCGGCGAGCAGCGCCTGGAGGTCCTCAACGACCGCGACGGCGTCTGGCGCTGCCGCACGACCTTCAACTGCACGGACGCCTGCCCGCGCGGGATCGAGGTCACGAAGGCGATCGCGGAGGTGAAGCGAGCGCTGATCACGCGCCGCTTCTGAGACCGCGTTCCGCAGTCCTTCGAGGGCCCCGTTTCCGCTGAGAACGGGGCCCTCGGGCATATGCCACACCATCGGGTGAAGGAGGCTGAGAGGGACGCTCAGGGGGCGTCCGACCTACGATGATGCTCTCGACACCAGCCACGGGAGGCACCTGATGTCCGCTGCAGCCGTCGAGCGGCCTTACGGAAAGCGTCCGCTGATCGCGGAGGCCAACCGGCTCATGGATCGCAACCCGGGCTACCGAGTCGAGATCATCGGAGGCCAGATCCTCGTGTCCCCACCTCCCGACGGCCCTCACGGCGATGTGATGACCGACCTGACGCTGCCTTTCATCGCGGCCGGCCTCCACGGGACGGAGTCACGACTGATCCAGGGCATCGGCCTCTGGTTGCCGACCGGGACGGAGGACTACGCGATCCCGGACTTGTCCCTGGTGGACGCCGATTACCGGGACCACCTCATCGAGAACAACTGCTACGACCCCGTCTGCTTCCGCATGGTCCTGGAGGTCACCTCCAGCAACTACCGGACCGATCTGCGCACCAAGGTCACCGCGTACGCGGAGGCGAAGGTCCCGGTCTATGTCATCGTCGACCGCAAACACCAGCGCCTCCACGTCCTCACGGCCCCCGCCGGGGACAAGTACGAGAACCACCGTCCCCATGCCCCCGGCGAACTCGTCACACTCCCCGACACCATCGGCGCCGAGGTCACCCTCGATGTCGCCGCGATCTTGAAGGCGGGACAGCCGGAAACGAGCGACTGAGTCACAACTGGCTCAGGATCGTGGGGTCCGTGATCTTCGTGTCCGCCGCCAGGAGCATCGCCTTGCTCAGGATGACCGCCAGCATGCGGTCGCCCTCGAAGGGGAGGTAGCCCGTCCCCGGGGCGGTCGGGTCGGGCTTCGGGACGATGCACAGGTACTGGTCGTTTCGGAGACCAGGCCGCACAGGGCGAGATGGCGGCAGCGGGCCTCGGTGTCGTCACCGGCCTGGCCGAAGCGGTCGGCCAGGGCGTGCAGCAGGTCACGGCGCCGGTCGGCCGGCAGGTCACGGAGCTGGTCGAGCACCCGCTCCCAGCCGCCGCCCCAGGTGCCGCGGCTGGAGTCCCCATGACCCGCAGCGCCTCGTCGGCGACCCGGCCCATGTCGCCGTCCTCGATCTTGTTGCGCAGCCGGTCCGTGTGCGACCGGGGCGTCCGGAAGGCGCTCATCAGCCACCCACCAGGGGCACGAGCTTCAGGAAGGTGACCTCGGTGCCCAGCGGCAGCTCGATCTCCTCGTCCGGGTCCGTGATCTGACGGTCCCCCACCAGCACCAGGAAGCCGTTCCCCCCGAAGGCGCGCAGGGCCAGGGCCGTCTGCGCCTCGGGGTCGATGCGGCGGGGTGTGCGCACCGCGTACCCGTTCAGCACGCGCTCGGTGTCCTCGGGCTGGACGAGCCCCTGGAACACCTCGGGTGTACGGGCGTTGTACTCGGCGACCTCCTGGAAGACCCGGCGCCGGATCAACTCCCGTGCGGTCAGCCGCTCCTCGGCGATCTCCAGCCCCCAGGCCGTCCGCCGCTCCCCCGCTGTCGTCTCGTCGACGAACGTCACGATTGCCATGCCGACGACAGTACGAGCCACCACTGACAATCACCGCGCCCGCATGTTGAACGCGTTCAAAAAAGGGTCTACAGTCTTCCTCGACAGCGTTTTGAACGTGTTCAAGAAGGGTGGGGCAATGGACCGCACGGTCATCGCCTACGTCATCTACCTGCTGGTCAGCGTCGGGTTGACCATCTGGGTGGCTCGCACGCTCAGCCGGAACGGGAAGGTCTTCCTCGCCGATGTGCTGCACGGCAACGAGAAGCTCGCTGACGCCGTCAACCACCTTCTGGTGGTCGGCTTCTATCTCGTCAACCTCGGGTTCGTCGCGCTGTATCTGAGCGGCGACGAGACCATCACCGACACGCGCGGCGTCTTCGAGGCCCTGTCGACCAAGCTCGGCGTGGTGCTGCTGGTGCTCGGCGTGATGCACCTGGCCAACGTCTATGTGCTGAACCGGATCCGGCGGCGGGGCGTGATGGAGCGGGAGCAGGTTCCGCCCGTGCCGCCGCAGGGCTGGGCGGCCCCGTCCGCCCGGGCCTGAGCGGAGGCCCGGGTGAACGCCACCGCACCGGTCCGCCGGCTCACCGTCCTGTACGACGCCGAGTGCTCCCTGTGCGCGTTCCTGCGCGACTGGCTCCTGCGGCAGCCCCAGCTGGTGCCGCTCGAGCTGGTCCCGGCCGCCTCCGAGGAGGCCCGGCGGCGCTTTCCCGGACTGGACCACGGCGCCACCCTCGACGAGATCACCGTCGTCGGCGACGCCGGGCAGGTCTACCTCGGGCCCGCCGCCTGGATCGTCACCCTGTGGGCGCTGCGCGAGCACCGGCCGCTCGCCCACCGGCTGAGCACCCCGTCCGGCGCCCTGCTCGCCAAGGGCGCGGTGCTCGCCGCCGCCAAGTGGCGCGGGGGACAGTGGCACCAGGGGCCGCGGGGCGGGGCACAGTGGGGCGGGCGGGTGTACCGGCGCGCGGACGGGTGGGCGTACGACCCGGACGCCGGCTGGTCCTACACCGCGCCGGGCTGCGCCGACGGCACCTGCGCCCCTCGGTAGCCGCACCGGTGCTGACGTTAGGCTCTCTTCCCGTGTCCGCGAAGAACGACGGCCCCGACGACGGCGCCACCCCCACGAAGTCCGAACAGACCCGCGCCCTGATCCTGGAGACGGCCATGCGGCTGTTCCAGGAGCGCGGCTACGACAAGACGACGATGCGGGCCATCGCCCAGGAGGCCGGGGTCTCCGTCGGCAACGCGTACTACTACTTCGCGGGCAAGGAGCACCTGATCCAGGGCTTCTACGACCGGATCGCCGCCGAGCACCAGGTGGCGGTCCGGGAGATCCTGGACCGGGAGACCGACCTGGAGGCACGGCTCGCGGGTGTCCTGCGGACCTGGCTGGACATCGCCGCGCCCTACCACGAGTTCGCGGTGCAGTTCTTCAAGAACGCCGCCGACCCGGACAGCCCGCTCAGCCCCTTCTCCCCCGAGTCGGAGCACGCGCGCGTGGAGGCCATCAGCGTCCACCGGGAGGTGCTGGCCGGGGCGACGAAGACGAAGGTGCCCGAGGAACTGCGGGACATCCTGCCCGAGTTGATGTGGCTGTCCCAGATGGGGCTCGTCCTGTACTGGATCTTCGACCGTACGGAGGGGCGGGAGCGCAGCTACCGGCTCGCCGAGCGGGGTGCCCGGCTCACCGCGCGCGGCGTCGCCCTGGCCCGCTTCCGCGTGCTGCGGCCGCTGGTGCGGGAGGTGCACGAGCTGTTCACGGACTTCCTGCCGGGGATGACCCGGGCGATCCCGGACCCGGCGGCGCGCCGCACCGAGTCCTAGGACACCCGCCGCCTCAGAGCCGTGTGAGGCTCCAGAGGCGGAAGACGCCCGTGCCGTCCGAGAGGTACTGGCCGCCGCCGATGTCCTCGGTGGTGACGACGTACTCCTTCGCCTGCCACAGCGGGAGCACCGGCACGTCCTGTGCGACGGTCTGCTGCACCTCGCGGAAGTCCCGGTCGGCCTCGCCGCGGTCGGCGTAGCGCTGGCTGTCCTTGATGAGCCGGTCCACGGTCTTGCTGCTGTAGCCGGTGTTCATGGCGCTGCCGGTGCCGACGAGCGCGGCGCCGAAGGTGTCCGGATCGGGGAAGTCGGCGACCCAGCCGACGGCGTACGCGTCGAGCTTTCCGGTCGCCCACCGCTTCTGGAAGTCGGTCCACTCGTAGCCCTGGAGAGTGACCTTGAACAGTCCGCTCGACTCCAGCTCCCGTTTGATCTCGGCGCCCTCCTGGGCACCGGCACCGCGGCCCTTGGCGTAGCCGTAGGTGATGCGGACGGGCAGGGTGACGCCGGCTTTGGTGAGCGACTGCCGTGCCTTCTTCGCGTCCTTCCCGGGATAGTCGTCGAAGAACGAGGCGGTGTGGCCGGTGATGCCCGCCGGGATCAGGGAGTACAAGGGGTCGACGGTGCCGTCGTAGACGGTGGCCGCCAGTCGCTCGCGGTCGATCAGCCAGGCCATGGCCCGGCGGACCTCGGGCTTGTGCAGGGGCTTGCCCGCGCGGGTGTTGAAGTACAGGTTGCGGGTCTCGGAGCCGTCCGCCTCGAAGACGCGCTGCGCCGGGTCGCTCGGGTTGAGGCTCGCGAGGACCTGGGGCGGCAGCTGGCGGGTCGCGACCTCGACCTGCCTGTCCTTCCAGGCGGTGTCGAGGGCGTCGGGGGTGCCGTAGTAGCGCAGCTCGACGGAGCGGCCCGCGCCGCCCTTGACGGCGCCCTGGTAGTGGGCGTTGGGCGCGAGGACCGCCTCGGCGTTCTTCGTGTAGGAGGTGAGGGTGTACGGGCCGGTGCCGTCGACACCGTTGTCGGTGCGCAGCTTGCCGGCCGGGTACGCGGTGTGGTCGACGATCGAGCCGGCGCCGGTGGCCACCTTGAACGGGAAGGTCGCGTCGGGCGAGGACAGGTGGAAGGTGACGGTCAGCCCGTCGGCGCTGACGGAACCCAGGGTGTCGAGCAGGGGCGCCGGGCCGACGGGCGACTTGATCCGCAGGATCCGGTCGAAGGAGTACTTCACGTCCTCGGCGGTCATCGTCCGACCGCTCGGGAAGGTGAGGCCGGAGCGCAGGTCGCAGCGGTACGTCGTCAGGTCGCCGCCGGCGAACGCGCAACTCTTGGCCGCGTCCGGTACGGGTGCGGTGCCGCCCGGCGTGAAGGTGAGCAGCGACTGGAAGACGTTGCTGAACAGCGCCCAGGAGCCGGCGTCGTAGGCGCCGGCCGGGTCGAGCGAGGTGACGGCGTCCGTCGTGCCCACCGTGATGGCCTTGCCGTCGCTCTTCGACGGCAGGAACTGCCAGGCGCCCACGCCCACGGCGGCCAGGACGAGCAGCCCCGCGAGTATCCGCATGCGAACCGATCGCATCGGCCCTTGCCCTCCCCGGGCCCTTTGGGCCCTTGTGCCGGTGCCACACCCCTTCGTGGCGGGCTCACACAATCACAGGCTTTTGGGGCCGGGGAAGGGAGATCTGACGACTTGGGAAAGAACTTACCGATGGGCGGATCGGTCCGGATCAGGCCTGCTTCGACGCCAGCTCGATCAGCGTGATGTCCGACGGCGCGCCGACCCGGGTGGGCGGGCCCCAGGCGCCCGCGCCGCGCGAGACGTAGAGCTGGGTGTCGCCGTAGCGCTCCAGGCCCGCGAGGGTCGGGTTGACGGCGGAGGCGATGAGGTTGCCGGGCCAGAGCTGGCCGCCGTGGGTGTGGCCGGAGAGCTGGAGGTCGACGCCGTGCTCGACGGCGTCGTGGATCTGGACGGGCTGGTGGGCGAGCAGCACGCACGCGCGGGCCGTGTCCCGGTCGCCGAGCGCCCGGGCGAAGTCGGGGCCCTGGCCCTCCTCCTCGCCCGCCACGTCGTTGACTCCGGCCAGGTCGAAGTAGGGGAGCTCCCGGCGGGCGTTCTCCAGGGGGGTGAGGCCCAGGCGCCGGACCTCCTCGACCCACTGTTCGGCGCCGGAGAAGTACTCGTGGTTGCCGGTGACGAAGTAGGACCCGTGACGGGCCCTCAGCTGAGCCAGCGGGGCCGCAGCGGGGCCGAGGTCCTTGACGCTGCCGTCGACCAGGTCGCCGACGACCGCGATCAGGTCGGGCTGGGTCGCGTTGATCGTGTCGACGACCGTCTGGGCGAAGCCGCGGCCCAGGACCGGGCCGAGGTGGACGTCGCTGACCACCGCGATCCGGAACCCGTGTGCCGCGCGCGGCAGCTTGGCCAGCGGCACGGTCACCCGCTTCACCTTCGGCCCCCGCAGCACGCCGTACGTCCCGTACCCCACGGTCCCGACGGCGGCGGCCGCGGCGGCCCCGGCGACGACCCGCGAGACGAAGAGGCGGCGGGAGGGGCCGGTGGGGGCGGGGGCAGGTGTGGTGTCGGTGGTGCCGGTGGGGGTGAGCGGCTGCGGGGTGGCCTCCGGGGCGGCGGGGGTGGGGTCCGTCAGGGGGTGGGGCTCGGTGACGGACGCGGTCGCTCCGCTCGCTCCGCCGCGGAGACCGGCCTGTGCGGCGGCAGCGGCGGCCACACCGGGCGCTGCGGCGCCGACGCCGGCCTGCGGATCGGCCGCCGGCGCGGCATCGGCCGCTCCGCCATGGGGGCCGACCTGGGCGGCGGCGGCCGCAGGCGCGGAGCCCGTCGCTCCGCCGGGGGCGTCAGGGGTGTGCGGCCGGTCCGCGGGCGATGCCGTCGGCCCCGTCCCGGCTTCGGCTCTCGCTCTGTCCCGGCGTTCCAGGAACCGCCGCAGCAGGGGGCGCACGACCTCGCCCGCCACCACCGCCAGCAGCAGGTATATCGACAGGGCCAGCCACAGGAAGCCCGGCCAGGCGAGGGTCTGCTGGAGCCAGAAGGGGGCTCCGGAGCGTTCGGCGACCAGGGCCGTGATCGCCAGGGTCCAGCCTCCGGCGATCAGGACCGCGCCCGCGCGGCGGGTGAGGCCCGGTCCGCGGGTCGTGTCGCGGAACAGGCGGCGCCACACGTACCAGTTGGCCGTCACGATGACGGCCAGGACCAGCAGTGCGACGAGTACGAAGACGATGGCCACGGTGTCGTGTCTCCCGATTGCCGTTATGACGTCCGGCGCAGTGCGCGCAGACCACGCAACCCGATGGCCCCGACGGCCGTCCCCAATACGAAGGAAACGACGGCGAGCAGCAGGTGCACCCAGAAGTACGCCGTGGGACGACCGTCGTCGAAGGCGAGCCCACTGCTGTCCTTGACAAGGTTTTTGACGAAAGTGATCCAGATGACCCAGCTCCACACCCCGAAGGCGAGCAGGAACCAGGAGACGGGGCGGCTGAGCTTCATGAGTCCAGTATCGCCAGAGCGTGTCCTGTTCCGTTCCCGGGGTGGGGCCGGAGGCGGGACTTCCCTGCGTATGGCATGTACGTTTCCGACCGTGCCCGCACCGAAGAAGACCGCCAGGCGATCCCTGCTGGTCACCGCCGCCGTCCTGTCGTCCCTCGCCCTGGCCGCGCCCGCCGCCGTCGCGGCCCCGAAGCCGTCGGGCAGCCCGTCGGCGAGCCCCTCGGCCACTCCCCCGGCCTCGATGTCGTCCCTGGGCGGCGCCCGGCTCGGACGGCCGGGGACACAGGTGAACCTGGCGAGCGGTGTGCCGGTGCTGCCGAAGGACCTGAGCGCCCGCTCCTGGATCGTCTCCGACGCCGAGACCGGTGATGTGCTGGCCGCGCACAACGCGCACTGGCGGCTGGCCCCGGCGAGCACGCTGAAGATGCTGTTCGCGGACACGCTGCTGCCGAAGTTCCCCAGCACGACCGAGCACAAGGTCGTGCCCTCCGACCTGGCGGGCATCGGGGCGGGGTCCAGCATGGTCGGGATAAAGGAGGAGGAGACGTACACCGTCCACGACCTGTGGCTCGGTGTCTTCCTGCAGTCCGGCAACGACGCGGTGCATGTCCTGTCCGCGATGAACAAGGGCGTCGAGAACACCGTCAAGGAGATGAACGAGCACGCCGAGGAGCTCCAGGCCCTCGACACGCACGTCGTCAGCCCGGACGGCTACGACGCCGAGGGGCAGGTGTCGTCGGCCTACGACCTGACGCTGATCGCCCGTTCGGGGCTCCAGAAGAAGGACTTCCGGGAGTACAGCTCGACGGTCTCCGCGAAGTTCCCCGGCGAGACGAAGAAGGACAAGAAGGGGAAGTCCGTCCGCAAGCCCTTCGAGATCCGCAACACCAACCGGCTGCTGAGCGGCGACGCGGACGTGCCCGTCTACGAGGGCATCGCGGGCGTGAAGAACGGCAACACCACCAACGCGGGTGCCACGTTCACCGGCGTCGCCGAGCGGAACGGCAAGGTGCTGCTGGTCACGGTGATGAACCCGGAGAAGGACGAGCACAACGAGGTCTACAAGGAGACCGCGCGGCTGTTCGACTGGGGGTTCAAGGCGGCCGGGAAGGTGCAGCCGGTGGGTGAGCTGGTGCCGCCGAAGAGTGCCGCGGGGGGCGGTGACCGGCCCGGCGCGAACCCCTCCGGCGAGGCCGGCGGCTCCGGCGACGCCGGGACCGGTTCGAAGCCGGTGGCCAGCGCCTCGGCCGCGGACGGCTCCAGCGGCATCGGAACGGCACTCGGCATCACCGGCGGGGTCCTGGTCCTGCTCGCGGCCGGCGCCTTCCTGATCAACCGCCGCTGGCCCCTGCCGGACCTGGTACGCCGCCGGTCCCGTTCGGGCGACGACAGCTGACGCCCACACCACACTCGGGCACCACCGCACGACGACCGGGCCGGTCGGACGCCGCCTCACGGACCGACCGCCACCCACCACCACCGGGCCTGTCACGCTGACCGACCCGCCCCGGCGACGACAACCGTCCACACCGCACACGGGCTCCACCGCACGACAACCGGGCCGCTCGGACACCGCCTCACGACCCGACCGCTGCCCACCACCACCGGGCCTGTCACGCTGACCGACCCGCCCCGGCGACGACAACCGTCCACACCGCACACGGGCTCCACCGCACGACGACCGGGCCGCTCGGACACCGCCTCACGGACCGACCGCTGCCCACCACCACCGGGCCTGTCACGCCGACCGACCCGCCCCGACGACGAAAGCCGACGCCCGGGAGCCAGCAGCGCCGCACAACCACCGGCCGACCGGGCAGCGCCTCCCAGACCCACCACCACCCACCACCACCAGGCCTGACACGCCCCCCACCCGCCCGGCGACGACAGCCGACGCCCGGGAGCCAGCGGCGCCGCACAACCACCGGCCGACCGGGCAGCGCCTCCCAAACCCACCACCACCCACCACCACCGGATCCGGTACGCCACCCCACCCGCCCCGGTCACGACAGCCGTCGCACTCGGGCATCACCGCACGACAACCGGGCCGGTCGGACGACACCTCCGCGACCGACCGCCACCCACCACTACCGCACCTGGCACGCCCCCCCACCCGCCCGGCGACGACAGCCGACGCCCCGGCGGCGCCGCAGCGCTGCCGGTGTTTCCGGTCAGCCGCCGCCCGCCACTGCCGGATTCGCTGCCCCGTCGGGGCCGTCCGGGCGGTCGGGGACGGTGGCAGGGAGTTCGTCCTGTTTGCTCTGTGTTGCCGTCCAGGCGGCGCAGAAAAGGACCAGCTTCGAGGTGAAGTTGATCCACAGCAGCAGCGCGACGGGGACGCCGAACGCGCCGTACATGCTCTTCGCGGCCACGCCCTGGAGGTAGCCGCTGAGCAGGAGCTTCAGGAGTTCGAAGCCGACCGCTCCGGTCAACGCGGCCACGAACAGGCGGTGGCGCGTCGGCTCCACGCCCGGCAGCAGCGTCAGGACGTAGAGCAGCAGCAGGAAGTCGGCGAGGACGGCGACCAGGAACGCGGCGATCCGCAGCAGGACCCCGCCCCAGCCGCCCTCGTCGATGCCCAGCTGCCGGATGATCCAGCCGACCATCGCGGAGGCCACCGCCGAGGCGGCGAGGGTGACGAGGATCGCGCCGCCGAGGCCCATCAGGACACCCGCGTCCTTGGCATAGCGCAGGACCGGGTTCTCCTCCTCGTCGGGCAGCTCCCACACCGCGCGCAGACACTCGCGCATGGAGCCCGCCCAGCTGATGCCGGTGAAGAGCAGCAGCGCGCCCGCGATGAGACCGATGGCGCCGGCGTTGTCCACCAGCCCTGAGATGTCCAGCTGGTCGGAGATGCCTGGCACCTGCTCGGCGATCTTGTCCTGCAGCTTGTCCTGCTGGTCCTTGCCGAGCGTGGCGGCGGCGATCGCGGCGGCCACGGTCAGCAACGGGAACAGCGCGACGAAGCTGGTGAAGGTCATCGCGGCGGCCAGCCGCGTCCACGCCACGCGGTCCAGCCGCTCGTACGACCGCCACGCGTGCGTGATCATCAGCCGGGTCGCCCACGGCCCGACGACCGGAAGCTTTTTCAGCCAGTCCATGATCCGCTTCTGCCCTCCGCCCGGAACACCCATGTACGGGTACCCCAGAACCGCAGAATCGTGGCCAGGGCCATACCGACGACCGCGCCCGAGACCGTGTCCGCGCGCTGGGAGGTGAGCCCGAGGCCGTAGTGGCTGACGGCGAGGCAGAGCAACTGGACGGCGGCACCGGCGAGGTTCACCGCGCAGAAGACGGCGTAGGGCCGCCAGCCCCGGCCCCGCGTGGTCCGGTAGGTGCCGAGGGCGTTGCCCGCGTAGGCCACCGAGCAGGCGGCCACGAAGGACAGGGCCTTGGCGGTGAGCGGGTCGAGTCCGGCGGGGCCGCGCAGCCAGGTGAACAGGGCCAGGTCGACGGCGTAGGCGAGGAGACCGACGGCGGCGAAGCCGGCCAGTTCACGGCGCCACGGGCGTGCCGGTCGGTGCCGCCACGCGCGCGTGGTCACCAATTGGCCACCGCCAGGCCGTACATCGCCATCCACACCAGGCCGATGAGGGCGAGCGCCCGGTCACGCAGGACGACGTCCTCGGGTTCACCGGCCGTACCCCGGTCGGCGAAGACGGCGTATCTGAGGATGGCGAGGATGAAGGCGACCATGGACAGCTGCCGCCAGGGCAGCACGCTGGTGTGCGGGACGCCGCCCTCCTCCATGGCCCACAGGCAGTAGCCGAGGACGGCGGCCCCGGCCGCGAGCTGCCAGACGAAGCGGAGGTAGTCGCTGGTGTACTCGGTGAGCAACGCACGTGTGGCGCCCGCCTTTCCGGCCATCTGCACGGCTTCGGAGTAGCGCTTGGCCGACACCATGAACAGCGCGCCGAAGCCGGTGGTGATCAGGAACCAGCGCGACAGCGGGATGCCGAGGGCGAGTCCGCCGATCATCGCCCGCATCAGGAAGCCGGTCGTGACGACGGCGAGGTCGACGACGAGGACGTGCTTGAGGCTGACGCAGTAGGCCAGTTGCATGCCGAGGTAGGCGACCAGCAGGGCGGCGACGGCCGGGGGGCACAGCCGGGCCGCTGCGGCGGGCGCGAGGACGGCGAGGACACCGCCGACGGCGTAGGCGACGGGGACGGGGACCTGGCCGGCGGCGACCGGCCGGTGCCGCTTGGTGGGGTGGGCGCGGTCGGCTTCGGCGTCGCGGGCGTCGTTGACGAGGTAGACGGCGGCGGCGCAGGCGGTGAAGAGGACGAAGACGAGGGCGAGTTGCGCCAGGGCGTGCCGGGAGAAGAGGTCGCCCGCGGCCGCGGGGGCGGCGACCACGAGGACGTTCTTGATCCACTGCCGGGGGCGGGCGGTCCTGAGGAGACCGGCCAGGAGACCGCCCTTGCGGGGTTGCGCGGGCCGCTGCTCGCCGGCGCGCTGCCGCAGGACGGCCGTCTCGGCCATGGCGGGCGCCTCAGTCATGGCGGGCGCCCCCCTTCACCCAGCGGGCACCGAGCCGGGCCGTGAGCGCCCCGAGGGCGGCGCCGGCCGCGACGTCCGAGGGGTAGTGGACGCCGGCCACCAGCCGTGAGACGCACACGGCGGCGGCGAGGGGCGGGACCGCGCGCGCTCCCAGCGCGCCGAAGGCGACGGCGGCGGCCGCGGCGGAGGCGGCGTGCGAGCTGGGGAAGGAGTGCCGGCCGGCGGTGCGCACCAGGGGCTCCACATGCGCGGGGCGCGGTCGGCGCACGACTCGTTTCACGCCCATGCTGACGAGATGCGCCCCGGCGGTCAGTGCCGTGCCGCGCAGCCAGGCCCCGCGCCGCCCGCCGTCCACGGCGGCTCCGGCGAGCCCCGCCGCCAGCCACAGCGCCGCGTGCTCCCCCGCCCAGGACAGGGCCCGCGCGGCGCCCGCCACACGCGGGTCGGTGCCGCACGCCCTGAGCGCCGAAACGATCCGGTGGTCCATGTCGTGCAGGTCGTCGAGGTCGTCCATGTGGACTCACTGTTCACGCCCCCGTGGCCCGAACTCCGGCAATATTGAGCGACATCCCATTAATCACCCATTTCGGGGAGGGATGCCATGTTCGCTAACTAATCGCTCATAAGAGGGCGATACGGTCACGGACATGTCTGCCGACACCGATTCCGCCCCGGACGTCATGGGCCTGGACCACACCACCGTCACCGGCTGGGGCCGCACCGCTCCCACGGCGGGCCGGCTGATCCGCCCCAGGACGTACGAGGAGGCCGCGGCGGCCGTCCGGGAGTGCGGGGCCCGGGGCGGGATCCCCCGGGGCCTGGGACGGGCGTACGGGGACGCGGCGCAGAACGCGGGCGGGGCCGTGCTCGACATGACGGGCCTGGACCGCGTCCACGCGATCGACGCCGCCGGCGGGACCGTGCTGTGCGACGCGGGCGTCTCCCTGCACCGCCTGATGCAGGTGCTGCTGCCGCTCGGCTGGTTCGTGCCGGTCACCCCCGGCACGCGCTACGTCACCGTCGGCGGGGCGATCGGCGCCGACATCCACGGCAAGAACCACCATGTCTCGGGCTCGTTCGCGCGGCACGTGCTGTCCTTCGAACTCCTCACCGCCGACGGCGAGATCCGCACGGTGGTCCCCGGCACGCCCCTGTTCGACGCCACCGCGGGCGGCATGGGACTGACCGGCGTGATCCTCACCGCGACGATCCGCCTCCAGCCGGTCGAGACCTCGCTGATGTCGGTCGACACCGAACGGGCGGCGGACCTCGACGACCTGATGGCCCGGCTGACGGCCACCGACCACCGCTACCGCTACTCGGTCGCCTGGATCGACCTGCTGGCCCGTGGCGCCGCCACCGGCCGGGCGGTCCTCACCCGCGGCGACCACGCGCCCCTGGACGCGCTGCCCGCCCGGCTGCGCACGGACCCGCTGGCCTTCCGCACCGCCCGCCTCCCGGCCGCCCCTGCCGTCGTCCCCGAGGGCCTGCTCAGCCGGACCACCGTGGGCCTCTTCAACGAGCTCTGGTACCGCAAGTCCCCGCGCGCACGGGTCGGCCGGCTCCAGCGGATCTCGGCCTTCTTCCACCCCCTGGACGGCGTGCCCCACTGGAACCGCGTCTACGGCCGCGGCGGCTTCGTGCAGTACCAGTTCGTCGTCGGCCACGGCCGGGAGGACGCGCTGCGCGGCGTCGTCCGCCGTATCGCGGAACGCCGCTGCCCGTCCTTCCTGGCCGTCCTCAAGCGCTTCGGGGAGTCAGACCCGGGCTGGCTGTCGTTCCCCGTGCCGGGCTGGACGCTGGCGCTGGACATCCCGGCGGGGCTGCCCGGCCTCGGGGCGTTCCTCGACGAACTCGACGAGGAGGTCGCCGCCGCGGGCGGGCGCGTCTACCTCGCCAAGGACGCCCGGCTGCGCCCGGACCTGCTCGCGGCCATGTACCCGCGCCTCGACGACTTCCGCGCACTGCGCGCCGAACTGGACCCGCACGGGGTGTTCGTGTCCGACCTGGCCCGCCGCCTCAACCTCTAGGCACTAGGAGCTTCCATGAAGGACGCCTTCGGTCTCCCCCAGTCCCTGCTCGTCCTCGGCGGTACGTCGGAGATCGCGCTGGCGACCGCCCGTCGGCTGATCGCCCGCCGCACCCGCACGGTCTGGCTGGCGGGCCGCCCCTCTGCCGCCCTGGAGGAGGCCGCCGGGCGGCTGCGCGGGCTCGGGGCCGATGTGCACACCATCGCCTTCGACGCGCTCGACCCCGGCTCCCACGAGGGCGTGCTCGGCAAGGTGTTCGCCGAGGGCGACATCGACATGGTGCTGCTCGCCTTCGGCCTGCTCGGCGACCAGGCCCGTGACGAGCGGGAGCCGGAGGCGGCGGTGCGGGTCGCGCAGACCAACTACACCGGCGCGGTCTCGGCGAGCCTGGTGTGCGCCCGCGCGCTCCAGTCCCAGGGGCACGGCTCCCTGGTCGTCATGTCCTCCGTGGCGGGCGAGCGGGCCCGTCGCGCGAACTTCATCTACGGCTCGAGCAAGGCCGGCCTCGACGCCTTCGCGCAGGGCCTGGGCGACGCGCTGCACGGCACGGGCGTGCACGTCATGGTCGTACGCCCCGGCTTCGTCCGTACGCGGATGACCGCCGGCCTGCCCGAGGCACCCCTGGCGACCACGCCCGAGGCCGTCGCGACGGCCGTGGAGCTGGGTCTGCGCCGCCGCTCGGAGACGGTGTGGGTACCCGGCGCCCTGCGCGTGGTGATGGCGGCGCTGCGCCACCTGCCGCGCGCGGTGTTCCGGCGGCTGCCGATCTGACTGCGGTTCAGCGCGTGGGGACCGAGCCGCGTTCCGCGGGGCCGGCCTGAAACGGCACGACCGCGCCGCCGAAGGGGAACTCGCGGAGCTTGCGCCAGACGCCGTCGGCGCCCTGTTCGTAGAGGGCGAAGCCGGTGCAGGGCCACTCGGCCTCGTAGCCGGCGAGTTCCTCGAAGGCGCGGTCCATCGCCGCCTCGTCGATGCCGTGCGCCACCGTGACGTGCGGGTGGTACGGGAACTGCAGTTCGCGCGGGACCGGCCCGGCGGGGTCGCGGACCTGCTGCTGGAGCCCCGTGCAGGCCTCCGCTCCCGAGACGACCTGGACGAACACGACCGGCGACACGGGCCGGAACGTACCCGTGCCGGACAGCCGCATGGGGAACGGCCGGCCGGCCGCGGCGACCTCGGTCAGATGCGCCTCGACGGCCGGCAGGGCGTCCTCGTCGATCTCCGTCGGCGGCAGCAGGGTGACGTGCGTGGGGATGCCGTGAGCCGAGGCGTCGCCGAAGCCCGCGCGCAGCTGCTGGAGCTCGCTGCCGTGAGGCTCCGGGACCGCGATCGAGACACCGATCGTTACGGTCCCCACGTCGTCTCCTGTCGTTCAGTTGGCGGGTCGCTGATACGACCACCCGGTTATCGACTGTACGGCCACGGCCGGGTTACGGGCAGGCGCAACCGGAGTGATGTACAGCGCTGTCGGGTGGTACGGCTGTGCGCGGGGGCGGGTTCAGTGCTTGGCGGGCAGGAAACCGACCCTGTCGTACGCCTGGGAAAGGGTTTCCGCGGCGACCGCGCGTGCCTTCTCGGCGCCCTTGGCGAGGATCGAGTCGAGCGTCTCGGGGTCGTCCAGGTACTGCTGGGTGCGCTCCCGGAACGGCGTCACGAAATCGACCATGACCTCCGCGAGGTCCGTCTTGAGCGCGCCGTAGCCCTTGCCCTCGTACTTCGCCTCCAGCTCGGCGATGCTCTCCCCCGTGAGGGTCGAGTAGATGCCGAGGAGGTTGCTGATGCCGGGCTTCTCGGCCGCGTCGAAGCGGATGACGGTGTCGGTGTCCGTGACCGCGCTCTTGACCTTCTTCGCGGTGGCCTTCGGCTCGTCGAGGAGGTTGATCAGGCCCTTCGGCGTGGACGCCGACTTGCTCATCTTGATCGTCGGGTCCTGAAGATCGTAGATCTTCGCCGTCTCCTTCAGGATGTACGGCTTCGGCACGGTGAAGGTCGGGCCGAAACGGCCGTTGAAGCGCTCGGCGAGGTCGCGGGTGAGCTCGATGTGCTGGCGCTGGTCCTCGCCGACCGGGACCTCGTGGGCCTGGTAGAGCAGGATGTCCGCGACCTGGAGGATCGGGTACGTGAACAGGCCGACGGACGCGCGCTCGGCGCCCTGCTTGGCGGACTTGTCCTTGAACTGGGTCATCCGGCCGGCCTCGCCGAAGCCGGTGAGGCAGTTCATGATCCAGGCGAGCTGGGCGTGCTCGGGGACGTGGCTCTGGACGAAGAGCGTGCAGCGGTCCGGGTCGAGACCGGCCGCGAGGAGCTGGGCCGCGGCCAGGCGCGTGTTCGCGCGCAGGTCCTTCGGGTCCTGCGGGATGGTGATCGCGTGCAGGTCGACGACCATGTAGAACGCGTCGTGGGTCTCCTGGAGGGCCACCCACTGGCGGACGGCGCCGAGGTAGTTGCCGAGGTGGAACGAGCCGGCGGTGGGCTGGATACCGGAGAGCACGCGGGGACGGTCAGAGGCCATGTTTCTCATTGTCTCAGAGAGCTCAGGGGGCTCGGGTCGCGGGGAACTGCGGGCCGGTGGGGCTTGTTCGCGCAGTTCCCCGCGCCCCTGGGGACGCTGCCCCTGAGGGCGTTTGTCAGCCGAGGTCGATTTCCGGGTACAGGGGGAAGCCCGCGACCAGGTCCGTGGCCCGCTGGGAGATCTCGTCGGCGATCTTCGCGTCGAGGATGTGCTGGGCCTTGGAGGGGGCGCCCGACTTGGTCGTGCCCGCTTCCGTGCTGGTGAGGACGCGGTCGATGAGGCCGGCGACCTCGTCCATCTCCGCCGTGCCCAGGCCGCGGGTGGTCAGGGCCGGGGTGCCGATGCGGATGCCGGAGGTGTACCAGGCGCCGTTCGGGTCGGCGGGGATCGCGTTGCGGTTGGTGACGATGCCCGAGTCGAGCAGGGCGGCCTCGGCCTGGCGGCCGGTGAGGCCGTAGGAGGAGGCGACGTCGATCAGGTTGAGGTGGTTGTCCGTGCCGCCCGTCACCAGGGTCGCGCCGCGCCGCATCAGGCCCTCGGCGAGGGCGCGGGAGTTGTCGACGATGCGCTGGGCGTAGTCACGGAAGGACTCCTGGCGGGCCTCCGCGAGGGCGACGGCCTTGGCGGCCATCACGTGCGGGAGCGGGCCGCCGAGGACCATCGGGCAGCCGCGGTCGACCTGGTCCTTCAGGGTGTCGTCGCACAGGACCATGCCGCCGCGGGGGCCGCGCAGCGACTTGTGGGTGGTCGTCGTCACGATCTGGGCGTGCGGGACCGGGTCGAAGTCGCCGGTCAGGACCTTGCCCGCGACCAGGCCGGCGAAGTGCGCCATGTCGACCATCAGCGTGGCGCCGACCTCGTCGGCGATCTCGCGCATGATCCGGAAGTTCACCAGGCGGGGGTAGGCCGAGTAGCCCGCGACGATGATCAGCGGCTTGAACTCGCGGGCCTGGGCGCGCAGGGCCTCGTAGTCGATCAGGCCGGTGGCCGGGCCGGTGCCGTAGGAGCGCTGGTCGAACATCTTGCCGGAGATGTTCGGGCGGAATCCGTGGGTGAGGTGGCCGCCGGCGTCCAGGGACATGCCCAGCATCCGCTGGTTGCCGAAGGCCTGGCGCAGCTCGGACCAGTCGGCCTCGGTCAGGTCGTTGATCTGGCGTACGCCGGTCTTCTCCAGGAAGGGCACCTCGACGCGGGCGCCGAGGACGGCCCAGAAGGCGACGAGGTTGGCGTCGATGCCGGAGTGCGGCTGGACGTAGGCGTGGCGGGCGCCGAAGAGCTCCTTGGCGTGCTCGGCGGCCAGGGACTCGACGGTGTCGACGTTGCGGCAGCCGGCGTAGAAGCGGCGGCCGATGGTGCCCTCGGCGTACTTGTCGCTGAACCAGTTGCCCATGGTCAGGAGGGTGGCCGGGGAGGCGTAGTTCTCGGAGGCGATCAGCTTGAGCATCTCGCGCTGGTCGGCGACCTCCTGGCCGATGGCGTCCGCCACGCGGGGCTCCACGGCGCGGATGACGTCCAGCGCGGCGCGGTAGGCGGTGGAAGCGGGGGAGAGGGGCTCGGGCATGGGGACCTCCGGACGTTGCGTTCAGCGTTCACGGTACGGCCCAGGCGCACGGCTCTTGTCGTTCGGGCCGCTCCCCGATGGTTTGTCCCATCCCAGCGCGCCAGTCACGGCCCACGGTCAGCCTACCGGGTTGCTCATCGTTGCCGGGTGCGGGTGCGTTGTGGTTGTTCGCGCAGTTCCCCGCGCCCCTGAAGGCGTCAGCCCCCACCCCGCTCAAAGGATCACGTGGGGCAGGAACCTTGCGTACTCGTCTGTGATCAAGCCCGATGACTCTCTGATGCCCAGGCCCGCCGACTCGTTCTCCACCACCCACGCGCCCAGGACCACGCGGTTGCCGTCGAAGTCGGGCAGGGGGGCCAGCCGCTGGTAGACGCAGGGTTCGTCGCGGAGGGCGGGGGCCGAGCCCGGGTCGTGGATCGTGACGCCCGCGCCCTCTCGGCCGAGGAGAGGTTTGGCCACCCAGCCCGTGGTGGACAGGGCGCGGGGGCCGTCCAGGTACGCGGGGAGGAGGTTCGGGTGGTCCGGGTACAGCTCCCAGAGGATCGCCAGCAGCGCCTTGTTGCTGAGGAGCATCTTCCAGGCCGGTTCGATCCACAGCGTGGAGCCCGTGCCGCCGCCGTTGTCGAGGGTGTCCAGGACGTGGTCGGCGAAGCGGTCGGTGGTGAGCCACTCCCAGGGGTAGAGCTTGAAGGCGCTGCGGATGAAGCGGAGGCGGTTGTCGACGAAGCGGCCGGAGAGGCGGTCCCAGCCGATCTCCTCCATGGCGATCCAGTCGGTGGCCAGGCCCGCCTGCTCGGCCGTCTCCTTCAGGTAGGCGACCGTCATCATGTCCTCGCCGAGTTCGTCGGCGGAGGAGTACGCGAAGTACAGGGGGCTGCCCGGCGGGAGGAGGGCGGCCTGCTTCTTCCAGGCGTCGATGAGGCGTTCGTGGAGGGAGTTCCACTGGTCGGCGCCGGGGAAGCGCTCCTCCATCCAGAACCACTGGGGGGACGCGGCCTCGACCAGTGAGGTGGGGGTGTCGGCGTTGTACTCCAGGAGCTTGGCCGGGCCGGTCCCGTCGTAGCGCAGGTCGAAACGGCCGTAGAGAGAGGGGAGTTCGGCGCGGCGGTGCCAGGACTCGGCGACCGCACGGGCGACGCGGGGGTCGGTGATGCCCAGGTCGGCGAAACGGTCCTCGGCGACGATGTGGGCGGCCGCCGCCAGGCACATGCGGTGGAGCTCCTCTACGACCTCTTCCAGGGCCTCGATCTCCGGAAGGGTGAAGACGTAGTACGCGCTTTCGTCCCAGTAGGGGCGCAGGGAGTCGTCGGGGTAGCGGGTGAGGGGGTAGATCAGGCCCTGTTCCTCGACGGTCTGCTGCCAGCCGGGGCGGGGCTCCATGGTGCGGCGTTCCATCTGCCCGGGCCCGCTCAGCCGCCGCCGCTGCCGGAGCCCGAGCAGCCGAAGCCGCCCCGGTCGACGGCCTCGCTGCGGCTGAAGGTGCCGTTGTCGGCGTAGCCGGCGCTGACGTCGGCGTCGTAGTACCAGTCGGCGTCCGTGGTCTTGGACTTCCCGCTCTTCTTGCGGCCCTTGCCGTAGGAGGAGCCGGACGAGGAGCCGGAGTTGCAGTTCTTGTCGGCGACGACCTTGTAGCCGTTGATGTAGTCGTAGCTGTCCCGGTCCACACAGCGGCGGTCCGGGTCGGAGCCGCAGGCGGAGAGGGCCGCCGCGAGGACACCCATGCCGCCCAGCACCACCGTGCTGGAGCGCAGCCGTCGACGTGTTTCGGCCATGTTCGTCTCTCCCCCGTGTTCTTCGTGTCGTGTACGGCGTCGGTACCGCTTCGGGTACCGCGCCGGGTACTGCCGAGCGGTCAGCCTAGAGATCGGTGAGAGCGGGCGTGCATGCCCCCCTGCCCGCGCCCCCTCCCCTACTGTCGTTTTGTGATCTTTGGAATGGTGTGCGCCCTTGGTGCGGCCGTCTGTTTCGGTACGGCGACGGTGTTTCAGGCGATGGCCGCGCGGGCGGCCGCGGCGACCGGCCCGGGCGGGGACGTGGCGCTGCTGTGGCGGGCGCTGCGGCAGTGGCGGTATCTGCTGGGGCTCGCGCTGGACGGGCTCGGATTCCTGCTCCAGATCATCGCGCTGCGGTCGGTGCCGATCTATGCCGTGGGGGCGGCGCTGGCCGCGAGCCTCGCGGTGACGGCCGTGGTCGCGGCGCGACTGCTCGAGGTGCGGCTGAGCCGCGTGGAGTGGGCCGCGGTGGGGGTGGTGTGCGCCGGGCTCGCGCTGCTGGGGCTTGCGGCCGGGGCAGAGGGTGACGAGTCCGGGCCGGACTGGCTGAAATGGGCGATGCTCGGGGCGGCGGGCGGGGTGCTGCTGCTCGGGGCGGTGGGCGGGCGGCTGCCGGAGCGGGGGCGGGCGCTCGCGCTCGGTCTGGGGGCAGGCTGCGGGTTCGGGGTGGTGGAGGTGGCGGTCCGGCTCATCGACGGGCTGTCGCCCGGGGAGCTCTTCACGAACCCGGCGGCTTACGCGCTGGTGCTCGGGGGCGGGGCCGCGTTCCTGCTGCTGACCTCGGCCCTGCAGCGCGGGTCGGTGACCACGGCGACCGCCGGTCTGGTGCTCGGGGAGACGGTCGCGCCCGCGCTGATCGGCGTGATCTGGCTCGGGGACCGTACACGGGAGGGGCTGGGCTGGCTGGCGGTGCTCGGTTTCGCGGTGGCGGTGGCCGGGGCGCTGGCGCTGTCGCGGTTCGGGGAGGCGCCGGTGGAGTCCGGGGGCGGGGCGGTGGCGGGGGAAGCCGGGGAGGACGCGGTCACGCCGAAGTGAGCTGGGCTTTTCCGCGGGAGGGCGCACCTGCCGTAAAGCTTCACGTTCCGGACGACTTCCGGGCGGCCGGAAAATTGTTTGTTGAATCTTGAACGCGCGGGAACCGCTTTCCGTATGGGACGGCGTGACCAGTAATCCCGTCACGGTCACCGTGGCCTATCGCGTGACGCCGGGCCGAGCGGCCGACTTCCACTCCTGGGGGTGGGCCATGCTGGGCGCGACCGCGCGGCAGCCGGGTTTTTTGGGGGGTGGGGTACTTGTCGACGGAGGGGCGGAGTGGCATGTCGTCTATCGCTTCGCCAGCGAGGGGTCGGCCCTGGCCTGGGAGCGATCGCCCTCCCGGACACAGTGGGACGCCCGGCTGGAGGGGGTCGCGCGGGAGGCGGAGCGCCGGAGAGTGCCGGGCGCCAGGGCCTGGTTCGACGCGCAGACGCTGACGCCCCCGCCGCCGGCACCGCCGAAGAAATGGAAACTGTGGTTCGTGAATATGAGCGCGGTTTTTCCGCCGGTGCTCCTGTTCAATCTGACAGTGCTTCCCTATCTCGGTGACCTCAATGCACTGATACGCACGCTGTTGTTATGTCTGTGTGTGACCGCCCTTGTCACCTGGATTCTCATGCCGCGCCTTCAGCGTTTCTTCAAGAAATGGCTGTACCCGTCGCTCCAGGCGCTTCGTGGGCGGCACAAACGCCGGGCCACGTAGGTCCGCGAACGAACAGAGGGAGGTGGGCGGGTGAAGACCCTGCTCATCGACAATTACGACTCGTACACGTACAACCTGTTCCAGCTGATCGCCGAGGTCAACGGCGAGGAGCCGGTGGTGGTACGCAACGACGCGCCGGCGGACGGGATTCCGGATCTCCGGGAGTTCGACAATCTGGTGGTGTCCCCGGGCCCCGGGCACCCGGGTGACACGCGTGACTTCGGCATCGGGACCAGGCTGCTCGCGACCTCCCCGGTTCCCGTGCTCGGCGTGTGTCTCGGCCATCAGGGCATCGCGCTCGGGGAGCGGGGGCTTGTGGGGCCGGCGCCGGAACCGCGGCACGGGCATCTCACCACGGTCCGGCATGACGAACAGGACCTGTTCCGGGGCCTGCCGCAGCATTTCACCGCCGTGCGCTATCACTCGCTGGCCGTGCGCGAGCCGTTGCCTCCGGCGCTCGAGGCCACGGCCTGGGCTGAGGACGGCGTCCTGATGGGGCTGCGGCACCGCAGCCGGCCGCTGTGGGGTGTGCAGTTCCACCCGGAGTCCGTCCTCACGGAGTACGGCCACCGCATGCTCGTGAACTTCCGCAACCTGACCGCCGAACGGGCCGGCAAGCTGCGCACGAAGAACACGGCGATCCCGTCCCCCGAGGCCCCGACCCGCCGCCGGGCAGTGGTACCGGAGTGCGACACGGGCGTCCGCCGGCCGACGGGGGCTCAGGGGGCTACGGCGGGGGTTCAGGCGGCGGTCGGAGCGGACTCCCGGCCTGCGGCTGTCGCCGGGGCCGGCGTGAGCCGTGGGACGGCGGCCGTATCCGGAGCCGGGACCGGCGAACAGCCCGGGGCCATTCCCGAGACCGGGGCGGGCTCCCGGCCTGAGGCCGCTGCCGGAGCGGTGGCGAGCGGTCAGGCGGCAGCCACTTCCGGAGCCGGAGCCGGCAAAGAGCCGGGAACCGAGCCGAGCAGTCGGGCGGCGGCCGCTTCCGGAGCCGGGACCGGCGAACAGCCTGGGGCCATTTCCGAGACCGGGGCGGACTCCCGGCCTGCGGCCGCCGCCGGGGCTGTGGCGAGCGGTCGGGCGGCAGCCACTTCCGGAGCCGGAGCCGGCAATGAACCGGGAACCGAGCCGAGCAGTCGGGCGGCGGCTGCTTCCGGAGCCGGGACCGGCAGTCAGGCCGGGGCCATTTCCGAGACCGCGGCGGGCTCCCGGCCTGCGGCCGCTGCCGGGGCTGTGGCGAGCGGTCGGGCGGCGGCCACTTCCGGAGCCGGGGCCGGCAATGAGCCGGGAACCGAGCTGAGCAGTCGGGCGGCGGCCGCTTCCGGAGCCGGGGCCGGCAGTCAGGCCGGGGCCACGGTGGGTCCGCCGCGGGCCGCGGTGCCTCGGCCTGCTGCCGTCTTCCCCGTCTCGGCGATGTCCAAGGGGGCGTTGAACCCGGCTCAGGGGGCCGCGGCGGCCGGAGACACCGTTCCGGTAGGCAGCGCCAAGCCGTCCGCCGCCGCCATTCCCCGCCCCCGGCGTCCCGGCCGTGTCGGTTACCGGCTGCACACCCGTCGGGTCACCGGTGCCGTCGACACCGAGGCGGCCTTCACCCGGATGTTCGCCGCGTCTCCCCGGTCGTTCTGGCTGGACAGCTCCCTGGTCGAGCCCGGGCGGTCGCGGTTCTCGTTCCTGGGGGACGGCAGCGGGCCGCTCGCCGAGTTCGTGCGGTACGACGTCACCGCCGGGCGCTGTGAGATCGAGCGGGCCGGGCGGCCGGTGCGCAAGGTCGCGGCGAATGTCTTCGACTATCTGAAGCGGCAGTTGACGAATCGGCGCGTGGACGCCACCGGGCTGCCGTTCGACTTCACCGGGGGCTACGTCGGCTACCTCGGCTACGAGGTGAAGGCCGACTGCGGGTCGCCCAACCGGCACCGCTCCCCGGACCCGGACGCCGCCTGGCTGTTCGCCGACCGGGTGATCGCGGTGGACCACCAGGAGGGCTTCACCTACGCCGTGTGCCTGGCGGAGGACACCCCGCAGGCCGCCCGGGAGGCCGCCGACTGGCTGGAGAGCGCGCTGGCGGACCTCAGCTGCGTGGCGACGGAGCGGACGCCGCTGCCCGTGTCACCGGCCCCGGCCGACCCCGGCGCCGCCGAGCCGTGGCTCGTACGCGACCGGGCGACATACCTCGCGGACATCGAGGCGTGCCAGCGGGAGTTGCGGGCCGGCACCAGCTACGAGGTCTGCCTCACGAACGCCGCCCGTTTACCCGCTCCCTCCGACGCGCTCGAGTTCTACCGGACGCTGCGCCGCGACAACCCGGCCCCGTACGCGGCGTTCCTGAGATTCGGGGAGCTGGAGGTGGCCGGCTCCTCGCCCGAGCGGTTTCTGAAGATCGGGCGGGACGGTACCGCCGAGGCCAGGCCCATCAAGGGAACCGCGCCCCGGGGCGACGGCCCGGAGGAGGACGCCCGGCTGCGGGACGCGCTCGCGTCGGACGACAAGACACGGGCCGAAAACCTGATGATCGTCGATCTGCTCCGCAACGACCTGGGACAGGTCTGCCGGACGGGATCGGTGCGGGTGTCGAAGCTCATGGCCACGGAGACGTACGCCACGGTGCACCAGCTCGTCTCGACCGTGGCGGGACGGCTGCGGCCGGGCACGGACGCGGTGGACTGTGTCCGGGCCTGCTTCCCCGGCGGCTCGATGACCGGCGCGCCCAAGCTGCGCACGCTGGAGATCATCGACTCGCTGGAGACCGAGGCCCGGGGCGTGTACTCCGGTGCCCTCGGCTACTTCGGGTGCGGCGGCGGCGCGGATCTCAGCATCGTCATCCGTACCGCGGTGTTCGCCGACGGCCGGCTGCATCTGGGCGCGGGCGGCGCGATCGTGCTCGGCTCCGATCCGGAGGCGGAGTACGAGGAGATGCTGCTGAAGACCGCGGCACCCATGCGCGCCCTGCACCAGCACACGGCCGACCGGATACGGCATCAGGCCCCGCCGGGTGACAGAGCCGGGGCGGCCGGGGAGGCCCGGCGATGACCAGTCCGCAGATCGAGCTGAACCCGGCCGAGGCCGCGGCGCCCGGGAACATGGCGGCCCAGCTCGCGGAACTCGCCGAGCGGCGCGGGTGGAACGGCCGGACCGCCTTTCACCAGGGCCACCGGGCCTGGAGCCACGGGGAGGTGCACGACCTCGCGGCCCGTGCGGCCACCGTGCTCGCCGAGTACGGGGTGCGCCCCGGGGACCGTGTGCTGCTGGCGCTGCCCGACTCCCTCGCCTGGGTGACGGCCTTCCTCGCCACCGCCCGTCTCGGCGCCGTCGCGGTCCTGGTCAACCCCGAACTCCCCGCGGCCGACCATGTGTTCCTGGCCGAGGACACCGGAGCGCTGCTGTGCGTGACGGGGCCGGGCCTGGAGGAGCGGTTCGCCCGCCGGGCCTGCCTGGGAGCGGACCAGCTGATGGCACTCACCCCGGCCGCCGAGCCCGCGCCCGCCCACCAGGTCGACGCGCACGCCCCGCTGTACGTCCAGTACACCTCCGGCACCACGGGCCGCCCCAAGGGCGTCGTGCACACGCACGGCGATCCCCGGACGTACCACGACCTGGTCGGCCGGCGGGTGCTGCGGATCACCGCGGACGACGTCACTCTGTCGGTGTCGAAGCTGTACTTCGCCTACGGCTTCGGCAACGCCCTCGTCTTCCCGCTGTTCTCCGGTTCGTCCGCGGTGCTGGTGGACCGGCGCCCCTCTCCGGCCACGATCGACGAGCTGGTCGCGCGGCACCGGGTGACGCTGCTCTACTCCGTGCCGTCCGCGTACGCCGCGCTGGTCGCCGAGCGGGGCCACGGGCACGAGGGCTGCTTCGCCTCGGTGCGGGCCGCGGTGTCGGCCGGCGAGGGGCTGCCGGACGGGCTCGCACGGCAGCTGACCGCGCTGCTCGGGGCGCCGGTGCTGGAGCAGATCGGCTCCACCGAGGCCGGTCACGCGTTCTGCGCCAACGGCTTCGCCCACGACCACCCGGGCACCGTCGGCCGTCCCGTGCCCGGCTTCGAAGTGGAGCTGCGCGACCGTGACGGGCGCCCGGTGCCGGACGGCGAGGAGGGCGAGATGTGGGTGCGCGGGCCGACGGTCACCCCGGGCTATCTGAACCGGCCCGAGGAGACCGCGCGGACCCTGGTCGGCGGCTGGCTGGCCACCCGCGACCGGGCGTGCCGCGAACCGGACGGCTCCTACCGGCATCTGGGCCGTGCCGACGACATGGAGATGGTCGGCGGCATCACCGTCTCCCCGCTGGAGGTGGAGGCCGTGCTGCGCGGCCATCCGGCCGTGCGGGAGGTGGCGGTCGCGGCGGTGCCCGACGGGCGGGGCGCGAGCCGGCTGCGGGCCTTCGTGGTGCCGGCCGCGTCCGCGCGTGACGGTCTGTCGGACGAGCTGATCGGCCTGGCGCGGGAGAGCCTCGCCGCCTTCAAGGTCCCCCGCAGCGTCAGCTTCGTCCCCTCGCTGCCGCGCACCCCGACCGGGAAGCTCCGCCGCCATCTGGTGCGCCGGGGTGCCTGGTGAACACCACGGAAAGGAACGGCCGCATGCGACAGACCCAGCCCTTGTCCTTGCCCTTGCCCTCGCTCGCCGATCGCGGCTTCTGTCTGGGACCGGTCTTCCGGCGTGCCGCCGACCGGCACGGGGCCGTCTTCGTCACCCTGGACCGGCCGCTGGACGTCAACCCCTCCCTCGGGGTCGACCTGAGCTACACCGTGCTCGCCGACGTGGTCGAGGAACTGTCCGGCCGCCTGTGGGAGGCCGGGGTGCGGCCCTCGGAGCAAGTCGTCGTGCACAAGGCCGACAACGTCGACATCATGCTGCTGACCTGTGCCGCCGCCAGGATCGGCGCCGTGCCCGTGCTGCTGTCGCCCACGCTGGCCCCGCAGGTGGCAGGGCAGCTCCTCGCCCGGCTGCGCCGCCCGTGGCTGATCACCGACAGCGCCACCCTGGACGGTCTGAAGGACCTCGCCCTGTCCGGGCTCGTGCGGCGGACGCTCTGCGTGGACGACGCGCCCGGGGCGGAGCCCCTGGCGAAGTACGCCGGCGCCGAGCCGCCCCCGCCGGTCCGGCTCCACCCCCGCGAACCCGCCCTGATCACCCACAGTTCGGGCACCACCGGAGTCCCGAAGCTGGCCGTGCACTGCGCGCAGACCATGTGGAACCGGCTCGTGCCGCAGCAGGCGATGGGCTGGCCCACCCGTGGCGAGCCGGCGGCGCTGCACATGTCCTTCGTGCACTCGCGCTTCTACCATCTGCTCGGCGTCCTGCTGCACTTCGGCAGCCCCCTGGTGCTGATCACCGACCCGGATCCGGCCGCGGTGGGCCCGCTGCTGGTCCGGCACCGGCCCGGCATCGTGGAGACGCACCCCAACACGTTCGTGCTGTGGGAGGAGCTGGCCGACGCCCCCGGGGCGCCGCTGTCCCGGGTCCGGTCGTACGGCTCCACGTTCGACGCGATCCATCCGCGCACCGTACGGCGGCTGCTGGGTGCCTCCCGGCGCCGTACGCCCTGGCTGATCCAGCTGTACGGGCAGAGCGAGACGGGCCCGGTGGCGTTCCAGGTGGTGACGCGGCGCGGTGCCGCCCGGGTGGACGGGCGCCGGGTCGGGATCGGGATACCCGGCTTCACCCGGGTCCGCGTCACCGACGCCGAGGGCAGGCGGGTCGCGCCCGGCACGCCCGGCCGGATCGAGGCCCGCACCCGGGGGCGGATCCTCACCTACCTGGGCATGCCGGAGCGCTACGACCGTCAGCTCACCGACGGCTGGTGGGAGATGGGCGACATGGGCTATCGGAGCCGCCTTGGCGGGCTGTACCTGATCGACCGTGAGGTGGACCGGATCGACGCCGTGCACAGCAATCTGGAGGTCGAGGACGCGCTGATGTCCCGGCTGGAGGAGCTGCGCGAGGTCGTCATCGTGCCGGGCGCGGACCGCGAGCCGGTGCCGGTGGTGTGCGTGCGCGGCGAGCGCCCCCTGGACCCGGAGCGCTGGCGGAACGCCACGGCGGGGCTGCCGGCGATGGCCGAGCCGCGGCAGTGGCGCTTCGAGGATCTGCCGATGACCGCGACGTGGAAGGTGAAGCGCGTGGAGATCGCGCGGATGCTGGCCGGGACCAGGGCCGAAGGCGCCCGCGCATGACCATGGTCGTGGTCGTGGGCGCCGGACCCGTGGGCCTGTCGGCGGCTCTGGCCCTGCGCGGGTACGGACTGCCGGTGGTGCTGCTGGAGGCCGACCCGGAGGACCGGGAACGGCCGGGCAGCCGGGCCCTGTTCGTGCACCGGGAGACCCTGGGCCTGCTGGACGCGATGCTGCCCGGCCTCGCCGCCGAGATCACCTCGTACGGGCGGACCTGGCACACCCGGCGCACCCTCTACCGGGGGCGTGAGGTCTACGCCCGCACGTTCCCGCCGCCGTCCGGGCCGCCGCCCTTCACCAGCCTGCGCCAGACGGACACCGAACGGTTCCTGCGGGCGGCCTGCGAGGGGGCCAGGGTGGAGTTCGTGTGGGGCGCGCGCGTGGCGGGCGTGAGCACCTCGGAGACGGGGGTGCGGCTGGAGGGCGAGGACGGGCGGGTGTGGACCGGCGCGTACGCCGTGGCCGCCGACGGCGCCCGCTCCGCCGTCCGGCGCGAGCTGGGCATCCCCCTGGAGGGCACGCACGGCGAGGGCTTCCACGTCGTGGTGGACGTCGCCGACGTGCCGGGCGCGGAGCTGCCGCTGGAGCGGGTCTTCCACTACGAGCATCCCGGGGTCGGCGGGCGCAGTGTGATGCGGGTGCCGTTCACCGGCGGTTTCCAGGTCGACCTGCAGTGCCGGGACGACGACGCGCAGGAGGAGTACGGCACGGAGGAGGCCGTCCGGCGCTGGCTGCCCGCGATCGTCGGGGACGGCTACGGCGACCGGATCATGTGGGTGTCGACGTACCGCTTCCTGCGCAAGGTGGCGGCCTCGTTCACCGATCCGCACGGGCGCGTGCTGCTGGCCGGGGAGGCGGCGCATCTCTTCCCGCCGTTCGGGGCGCGCGGCATGAACAGCGGGATCGCGGACGCGGCGGCCGCCGCCGAGGCGATCGCCTCCGGGACGGGCGAGGCGGTCGCGCACTTCGCCGAGGTGCGGCGGGCGGCGGGCCTGTTCAACAGCGCCGCCGCCGGTACGGCCCTGGACCATCTGCGGCCGCACCGCCGTACCGTCCGGGTCAGACAGCGGGCGGCGGCGGCCCTGGCGCCGGTGCTGCCGTGGTGCGGATCATGGCTGGAGCACGCGCCGTACGGGCCCCGGCACGGGGCGCCGGCCGTCGCGGGCCGCAAGTACTGAGGAGGAGCCGGTGGTGACACGCCCGGCGGTGGCGGAAGGCCTGTGGACCTGGACGCCCGGCGGTGGCCTTGCCCCCGCCCCGGACCAGGAGGCCGGGGGGCGGCTGCTCGTCGCGGACTCGTGGCTGCTGCGCGAGGGCCGGGTGCGGGCCTATGCCCGGCACCGGGAGCGGTTCTCGCGGTCCTGCGTCGAGTGCGGCGGGCCGGAGCCGCGCCGGCTCGTCGCGTTCTGGCAGGACGTGACCGCCGCGCTGCCACGCACCGGTGAGTGGTTCCCGCGAGTGGAACTCGCGGCGGGTTCGCTGGAGTTGCGGCTGCTGGTGCGACCCGCCCCGCCGCTCGGCACGGAGATCCGGCTGTGGGCGGCGGGTCAGCCCGACCCACGGACCGTGCCCCGTCGCAAGGGCCCGGACCTGGAGACCCTGGCCCGGGTGCGCCGCCGGGCCGCCGGCGAGGGTGCCGACGAGGCGGTGCTGATCGCGCCCTCGGGCACGGTACTGGAGTCGGCCACCGCGAGCGTGCTGTGGTGGGAGGACGACACCCTGTGCCTGCCCCCGCCCCGGCTGCCCGTGCTGCCGGGTGTGACGGCCGGGCTGATCCAGGAGCGGGCGCTGCGGTCCGGGATCCGGATCGCGCACCGCGAGAGGACCGTGGCCGAACTGGACGGCCGTGAGGTGTGGCTGGTGAACGCGCTGCACGGGATCCGGCCCGTCACGGGCTGGACGGGGCGCCCGATGCGGGTGCCTCCGGCGGAGCGGGCCGGGGAATGGCGGACCTGGCTCGACGGCCTCATGGAGCCGCTGCCGAGCTGAATTCACAGAAGAACAGAAGACATGACGACGCCGGGCCGAAGGAATTCGACCCGGCGTGATTTCCGCTGTTCTTTTTCAGCCCTTCGGCACCATACGCGTGGCTATCGCGATGCGGTTGTAGGCATTGATGACGGTGGCCGCCCAGATCAACGCGGCGATCTGGTTCTCGTCGAAGACCTCGGCCGCCTCGGCGTACACCGCGTCCGGGACGCGACCGTCGTGGACCAGGGTCACGGCCTCGGTCAGCGCCAGTGCGGCGCGCTCGCGTGCGGTGAAGAAGGGCGTTTCCCGCCAGGCGTTCAGGGTGTAGAGGCGCTGCTCGGTCTCGCCCTGGGCGCGGGCGTCCTTGGTGTGCATGTCGAGGCAGAACGCGCAGCCGTTGATCTGCGAGGCGCGGATCCTGACCAGTTCCAGCAGTTCCGGTTCGACCTTTGCGTCCTGCGCCGCGGAAACTGCGGCGGAGTGCAGGGAACCCATGGCGGCGGAGACGTCCGGGGTGATTTTCTTCAGGGCGACGCGGGATATGGAAGGGCTTTCACTCATGAGGTGACCATATCCTCAAGAGCGCATTACCGAAGGGGAATTCGCGCGATTATCCAGGCAGTACCGCGCACAGCGCGTCCAGCGCCCCGGACCAGGCGTGGTCCGGTGGTGTGCCGTAGCCGACGACCAGGGCGTCGGCCGGAGCGGCCCGGGCACCGGGGGCAGGGGAAGCCGAATCGCCGTCAGGGCGATTCGGCGTCGTCGTCCAGATGCCAGGGCTGGCCCCGGGCGGGTGGTGGTGACGGGGTTGGGGGTCCTGGGGTTGGTGGCTGATGCCGGCCAGGTGTGGTCACTCGTGCGGGTGAGTGTGATCAGCGCGGTGGGGGAATCCGTGATCTAGGTTCGCGGCGTGGCACGGTTTCGGATGTACCCGACGAGCGAGCAGGAGCAGCAGATGCTGCTGCACTGCGCGCACGCCAGGTACGTGTGGAACCTTGCGGTGGAGCAGCACGCGCATTGGCGCCGGGACAAGGCGCACCATCGGCCCGACGGCAAGCGCACCGGGGCGCCCTCGTTCGCGGAGCAGTGCCGCCTGGCGCAGGAAGCATGTGCACGAGGGCTTCCGCGTCATCGGCGACGATCGTGTACCCGAGTACGAGCCGGACGGCCGGCCGGCCGCTGATCAATCCCAAGACCGGTAAGCAGGTCATGGGCCGCGCCGTCGCCGTACACAAGCTCAACCGGCGGTGGGCGCAGGTGAAGGTGCCCGGATGTGGATGGGTCCGCTTCCGCCTCAGCGTCAAAGGCAAGGGTGCTCGGCTTCCTGCGGCGAAGACGTTCCGCGTCACCCCCAGAACGGCCAGTGGCACATCGCGTTCGCTGTCATTCCCGACCCGATCGACAAGCCGGGCACGGGCGAGGTCATCGGCATCGACCGGGGTGTGACCATCACGGCCGCACTCTCCGACGGGCGCACCCTCACCTGCCCGCAGCTCACCACCCGCGAGCGCGCCCAGATCCGCAAGCACCAGCGCCGCGCCGCCCGCGCCCCGAAGGGCAGCGAGCGCAAGACGGCCGCGTACGCGAAGGTGGCCAGGCTCAAGGCCAGGGAGGCGAACCGGCGTAAGGACTGGTGCGAGAAGACCTCGACCATGCTCGCCCGTACCTATGACCTGGTGCGGTTCGAGAAGCTGAACATCAAGACGATGACCGCCAAGCCCAAGGCGAAGCCCGACCCCGACCACCCCGGCCAGTACCTCAGGAACGGCCGGGCGGCCAAGGCCGGCCTCAACCGGGCCGTCCTCTCCCAGGGCTGGGGCCTGCTCCGCGAGCGCACCCGGCACAAGGCCCCCGGCCGGGTCGAAGACGTCCCCGCCCCCTACACGAGTCTGCGGTGCAGTGCCTGCGGATGGATCGACAAGAACTCGCGCAAGAGCCAAGCCGAGTTCGTCTGCTCCTCCTGCGGCTTCACCTGCAACGCGGACACCAACGCGAGTATCAACGTCGCGGCAGGACAGGGCGGGATCCCCCGCCCCCGGCGAACAGCCGGTGCCGGAGGGGCGACAACGGCCACCAGCCGTTCGAACGCCCGTGAACCTCAACCCACATGGGCTGGAATCCCCCTTCTTTTAGGAGGGGGAGGATGTCAAATGCAGGTCGATGCCCAGAGTGGCCCATGGTTCAGCCATGGAAATGGACCATACTCCTGGGCTGCTTACTGCCTAGGGTCGAGGCATGACGACGCACCCCGATGAGACGACGACCACGACGCCCCCGGCAAGCGCGGAGTACGCCGCCGAGCGGCCCGCCCGCCTGGAGTGGGCCAAGCACGCACCCGATGTCTACAAGGCGATGGTCCGGCTGGAGACCGCCGCGCGGCAGGGCCTGGACCACACGCTGTACGAGCTGGTGAAGATCCGCGCCTCCCAGATCAACCACTGCGCCTTCTGTATCGACATGCACACCAAGGACGCCCTCGCGTCGGGCGAGAGCGTCGAGCGGATCGTGCAGCTCGGCGCCTGGGACGAGTCCCGGCACTTCTACACCGCCAAGGAGCTCGCGGCGCTGGAGCTGACGGAGGCCGTGACGGTCCTGACGGACGGGTTCGTCCCGGACGAGGTGTACGAGCAGGCCGCGCGGCACTTCGAGGAGGCGGAGCTGGCGCAGCTGATCGCCGCGATCACTGTGATCAACGCCTGGAACCGGTTCGGCGTGACCTGCCGGATGGCGCCGGGGCACTACCAGCCGGGCCAGTACAAATGACGGCCCGGACCCGGCTGCTCGACCCGGCGGTCGGCGGGGCCATGTCCGCGCTCAGCAAGGTCGCCAAGCGCGGCTTCGGCGACCCGGCCCTGGCCGAACTCGTCGTGCTCCGCGCCTCGCAGCTCAACCAGTGCGCGTTCTGCCTCGACATGCATCTCGCGATCGCCCGCGAGCACGGCGTGAGCGAGCGGCAACTCGGCATGCTGGCCGCGTGGGAGGAGGCCGAGGACGTCTTCGACGAGCGGGAGCGGGCCGCGCTGGCGCTGACGGAGGCGGTGACCCTGCTGACGGCGGGCTTTGTGCCGGACGAGGCGTACGAGCGGGCCGCCGAGCACTTCGACGAGGCCCGGCTGGCCCATCTGATCGGGCTGGTCGTCGCCATCAACAGCTGGAACCGGGTGATGGTCAGCCGCCGGATCCCGCCGGGGGGTCACACGCCATGAGCAAGGCCGATGTGTTCCGCGCCCTGCACCACCACCGGGTGCCCGGCGATCCCCTCGTGCTGCCCGGCCCCTGGGACGCGGCCAGTGCCCGGGTGTTCGAGGAGACGGGCTTCCCGGCGCTCGCCACGCCCAGCGCCGGAGTCGCCGCGTCCCTGGGATACGAGGACGGGCAGACCCCGGCCGACGAGATGTTCGCCGCGGTCGCCCGGATCGTCCGGGCCGTGGACGTGCCGGTGTCGGCGGATGTCGAGGGCGGCTACGGACTCGCCCCGAAGGAGCTGGTGGAGCGGCTGCTGGAGACGGGGGCGGTGGGCTGCAATCTGGAGGACTCCGAGGACGGGGTGCTCAAGGACCCGCGCGCGCACGCCGAATGGCTCGCCGAGGTGCGGGCCGCGGCCGGGGACCGGCTCTTCGTGAACGCCCGCGTGGACACCTTCGCCTGCGGGGTCCACGACCCCGGACGGGCCATCGAGCGGGCCGCGTTGTACGTCGCCGCGGGCGCCGACTGCGTCTATCCGATCGGGGCCCCGCCGGAGGTGCTGCCGCTGCTGCGGGCCGGGATCCAGGGGCCCGTCAATGTGGGAGCCCTGATCGGCGAAGGCCCCTCGCCCGCCGAACTCGGCGCTCGAGGGGCCACCCGGATCACTTTCGGGCCGGGGCTCCAGCGGCGGGCGACTCGCGCACTGCGGGAGATCGCCGCTCAGTTGACGTAGGAGGCGTCAGGACAGCCACTTCTTCCACGTGGACTTGTGGCTGTCCACCCACTTCTTGGCCGCCTCCTCCGGCGTCATCTTCTTGTCGGCGATCATCAGGGAGACCTCGTTCTGGTCCTCGGTCGTCCACTTGAACTTCTTCAGGAACGCCGCCGCCTTGCCGCCGTTCTTGGCGAAGTCCGCGTTGAGGTACTTCTGCAGCGGCGTGTGCGGGTAGGCGCAGGCGACCTTCTCCAGGTCGGCGTCGCAGCCCTCCTTGTACGCCGGCAGCTTCACCTCGGTCATCGGGACCTTCTTGAACAGCCACTGCGGGGAGTACCAGTAGGTGAGGAAGGGCTTCTTCTCCTTGGCGAACTGCCTCATCTGGGTGATCTGCGCCGCCTCGGAGCCGGCGAACACCACCTGGTAGTCCAGCTTCAGGTTCTTCACCAGCGCCTTGTCGTTGGTGACGTAGGACGGCGAACCGTCCATCAGCTGGCCCTTGCTGCCGCTCTCCGGGGTGCGGAACTGATCGGCGTACTTGTTGAGGTTCTTCCAGTTCGTGATGTCCGGGTGCTTCTTGGCGAAGTACGTCGGGACGAACCAGCCGATGTGCCCGGTGACGCCGAGTCCGCCGCCGGGCGCGATCGTCTTCTTGTCCTTGACGTACCGCTGCTCCTGCTCCGGGTGGCCCCAGTCCTCCAGGAGCGCGTCGACGCGGCCCTGGCTGAGCGCGTCCCAGGCGGGCACCTCGTCGACCTGGACGGTGTCGACGCGGTAGCCCAGCTCGTTCTCCAGGAGGTACTGGGCGACGGCCACGTTGGCCTGCGCGCCCACCCAGGACTGCACGGACAGGGTCACGGACTTGGCGCCCTGCGCGTTGGCGAAGGGCGAGGCCTGCTTGGTCATGTCGGCCGCGCCGCAGCCGGTGAGCAGCGCCAGGGAGCTCACTGCGGCGATCATGGCAGTCGTACGGACTCGCATGTCACGCTCCCTTCTTCGCGCGCCGCTCGGTGGGCTGGGTCACCCGGTCGAGCATCAGGCCGAGGCAGACGATCGCCGCGCCGGCCACCAGACCGGTCGCCAGATCGCCCTGGGCGAGGCCGAAGACCACGTCGTAGCCGAGCGCGCCACCGCCGACCAGGCCGCCGATGACGACGACGGCGAGGACCAGGACGAGGCCCTGGTTGACGGCGAGCAGCAGCGCCGGGCGGGCCAGCGGGAGCTGGACCTGCCGCAGCTGCTGCCAGCTGGTCGCGCCGAGCGAGCCGGAGGCCTCCAGCGCGGCCGGGTCGACCTGGCGCAGGCCCTGGGTGGTGATCCGGACGACGGCCGGCAGCGCGTACACGATCGCGGCCGCGACGGCCGGGGCGCGGCCGACGCCGAAGAGGGCGACGACCGGGATCAGGTACACGAACTGCGGCATCGTCTGGAAGACGTCCAGGACGGGACGCAGCAGCCGCTCCAGACGGTCGCTGCGGGCCGCCGCGATGCCGGTGGCGAAGCCGACGACGAGGGTGACGGCGACGGCCGCGAGGACCTGCGACAGGGTGTCGAGGGAGGGCTTCCAGACGCCGAGCGCGCCGATCGCGGCCATGGCGAGGACGGCGGTGAGCGCGGTGCGCCAGGTGCCGATCACCCAGGCCAGGGCGGCGACGATCAGCAGGACCGACCACCAGGGCAGCGCCTGCAGGCCGTCGCGCATCGGGTCGAGCACCCAGGTGGTGAAGTGGCCCGCCCAGTCGGCGGTGCCGCCGATGACGGGGACGCCGGAGTAGAGGTGCGCGGTCATCCAGTCGACCGCGCGGTTGACGGGCTCGGCGATGCCGACGACCCACGACTCGGGCCAGTCGAGCCGGCCGACGAGGCGCCCGGCGACCGCCACGGCGGCGAAGGCGACCAGGGCGTACAGCCAGCCGAGTCCCTGCCGGGGCTCCGGTTCGGCGCCGAGCCGCTCCCCCGCCGCGCCCGTGACGCGGTCCAGGACGACGGCCAGCAGCACGATCGGGATGCCGGCGGCGAGCGCGGCACCGACGTCGACCGAGGCCAGCGCCTGGTAGACGCGGTCACCGAGACCGCCCGCGCCGATGACGGCAGCGATGACGGCCATCGACAGCGCCATCATGAT
Source organism: Streptomyces sp. NPDC057002 (assembly GCF_042673825.1). Taxonomy (NCBI): domain Bacteria; kingdom Bacillati; phylum Actinomycetota; class Actinomycetes; order Kitasatosporales; family Streptomycetaceae; genus Streptomyces; species Streptomyces sp. NPDC057002. Next base: position 470,292 of record NZ_JBHURZ010000003.1, on the reverse strand, counting down.
CGTCTGGTTGAGGCCGAGCAGGAGTTCCTTGCGGGCCAGCGGGATACGGGCCGTCAGCAGCCGCTGGCGTGCGGTGGAGCCGAGCGACTCGACCGCCTCCAGAACCTCCTTGTCGGCGCCGCGCAGACCGAGCGAGGTCAGCCGGGCCATGGGCGGGGCGGCGTAGATGACGGTGGCCAGGACGGCCGCCGGGACGCCGATGCCGAAGACCAGCACGACCGGCAGCAGATAGGCGAAGGCCGGGAGCACCTGCATGGTGTCCAGGACCGGGCGCAGAAGGCGGTCCATCCGGTCGGACAGCCCGGCGGCGAGCCCGAGCAGCGCGCCCACCACGACCGACGCGAGGACCGCGACGACCATCAGGGCGAGCGTCTGCATGGTCGGCACCCACATACCGAGCAGGCCGCAGGCCAGGAACGCGACGCCCGTGCCGAGCGCGAGCCGGATGCCGGCGACGCGCCAGGCGACCAGCGCGCCCAGGGCCGTGACGCCCGCCCAGCCGACGGCCAGGAGGCCGAGGTAGACGGCTCGTACGGCGATGACGACGACGTTGCTGACGTGGCCGAAGAAGTACAGGAACAGCGGGTGGCTGTCGCGGTTGTCGATGATCCAGTCGCTGGCCTTGGCGAGCGGCTCGGAGAAGTCGACGGTCAGCGCGGCCGGCCAGCTGCCGCTCGCCCAGCGGGCGTTCGCCAGAGGGACGAGGATCGCGGCGGCCAGGGCGAGGAGCAGCAGCTTGCGGACGGCCGGGGACTTGAGGAGGCCGGGCAGTCCCACCCGGGGCGGGGACGCGGTGATGGTCGCCATCAGACCGCCTCCTTGGACTGCTCCGTCCGGGGCGGAGCCGGCTGCTCCGTGCCGGCGACGACACCGAGCAGGGTGTCGGAGTCGACCATGCCCACGCACCGGCCCTCGTCCACGACCCGGGCCGGGGCACCGGCACGGGCGACCGCCTCGATCGCCTCGGAGACCGTCGCGTCGGGCCGCACGGCCGGTCCGCTGCCGTCCAGGTCCGCCGACGGGTTGCGCATGGCCGTACGGACGGTCATGACCTGCTCGCGCGGGACGTCCCGGACGAACTCGCGGACGTAGTCGTCGGCGGGCGAGCCCACGATCTCCTCGGGCGTGCCGAGCTGCACGACCCGGCCGTCGCGCATCAGGGCGATGCGGTCGCCCAGCTTGAGGGCCTCCTGGAGGTCATGGGTGATGAAGACCATCGTGCGGCCTTCCTCGCGGTGCAGCCGGACGACCTCGTCCTGCATCTCGCGCCGGATGAGGGGGTCGAGCGCGCTGAACGGCTCGTCGAAGAGGAGGACCTCGGGGTCGACGGCGAGCGCGCGGGCGAGGCCGACGCGCTGCCGCTGGCCGCCGGAGAGCTGGCTGGGGCGGCGGTGCTCCATGCCTTCCAGGCCGACCTTGGCGACGACCTCGGCGGCGCGCTCACGCCGCGCGGCCTTGCCCATGCCCTGGATCTCCAGGCCGTAGGCGACGTTGTCGAGGACCGTGCGGTGCGGCAGCAGGCCGAAGTGCTGGAAGACCATGGCGGCGCGGTGCCGGCGCAGTTCGCGCAGCCGGGAGCGGTCCATGGCGCGGACGTCCTCGCCGTCGATGGCGATGGTGCCGGCCGTCGGCTCGATCAGCCGGGTCAGACAGCGCACCAGCGTGGACTTGCCGGAGCCGGACAGGCCCATGACGACGAAGACCTCGCCCTTGCGCACATCGAAGGTGACGTCGCGGACGGCGGCCGTGCAGCCGGTGCGGGAGCGCAGCTCGGCGGGGTCGAGGGCGGTGAGCTCGGGGTCGGCGGGAACGCGCTCGGCCTTGGGGCCGAACACCTTCCACAAGCCCTCCACCGAGAAGACGGGGGTGGTGTCCATGGTCTGCTCCGTGGGGGGTTCGAGGGTCGGGATCTCGGTCATCTCGGTCACCGGTCACCACCGCCGATCAGCTCGGCGGCCTTCTCCCCGACCATGAGCACGCCGATCATCGGGTTCACGGTGGTCATGGTGGGGAACACGGAGGCGTCCGCGATGCGGATGCCCTCCAGGCCGCGGACGCGCAGCTCGGGGTCGACGACCGCGAGCCGGTCGTCGGCGTCACCCATCTTGCAGGTACCCGCGGGGTGGTAGACGGTGTGCGCGACCTTGCGGGCGTACTCGCTGAGCTCCGCGTCGTCGGTCACGTGCGGGCCGGGCGCCACCTCGCGCTTGAGCCAGCCGGCCAGCGGCTCGGTCTTCGCGATCTCGCGGGCGATCTTGATGCCGTCGACGAGGGTCTGCCCGTCGTAGTCGTCCGCGTCGGTGAAGTAGCGGAAGTCCAGGGCCGGCTTGACCTCGGGGTCGGCGCTGGTCAGGTAGAGCCGGCCGCGGCTCTTGGGCTTGGGGATGTTCGGGGTCATCGAGACGCCGAACTCCGGCCGCTGGTAGCCCAGTCGCTCCGGATTGTCCGTGAAGGGGATCTGGTAGAAGTGGAACATCAGGTCGGGGTGCGGCTGTTCGGGGTCCCGGCGCACGAACAGGCCCGCGTCGGAGTCCATCGCGGAGTTCTCCGGGATGGGGCCGTTGGTCTCCCACACGATCACCGACTCGGGGTGGTCGAGCAGGTTCTCGCCGATGCCCGGCAGGTCGTGCGTCACGGGTATGCCGAGCTTCTCCAGGTCCGCCTTAGGGCCGATGCCGGAGTGCATCAGCAGCCGGGGCGAGTCGACCGCCCCGGCGCAGAGCAGGACCTCGTTGCGGGCCTTGACGAGGATCTCCTCGCCGTCCTTGGTGCGGACGTGCACGCCCTCGGCGCGGTTGCCGTCCAGCTCCAGCTTGTACGCCCAGGTCTCCAGCAGGATCGTCAGGTTGGGCCGCTCGTCCATCACCGGGTGCAGATACGCCACCGACGCCGAGGAGCGCTTGTTGTTCTCCGGGTGGTAGGCGAGGTCGAAGAAGCCGACGCCCTCGGTGAACGGCTTCTTGTTGAAGCCCTCCACGCGCGGCACGTTCAGCGCCGCCTGGGCCGCGTCGACGAAGTCGCGCGCGATGGCGTTCCGGTCCTTCTCGTCGACCGGGACGACGTTGTTGAGCAGGCGCGCGAAGTACGCCTCCATCTGCACCGCGCCCCAGCCCTTGGCACCGGCGGCCTCCCACTCGTCCCAGTCGGCCGGCAGCGGCTTGAACGCGATCAGGGTGTTGTGCGAGGAGCAGCCGCCGAGGACCCGGGCGCGGCTGTGCCGGATATGCGAGTTTCCGCGTGGCTGCTCGGTGGTGGGGTAGTCGTAGTCGAGCTCGCCGCCCAGCAGGCCCATCCAGCGGCGCAGGGTCAGCACGTCGTCGCGGCCGACGTCGCTGGGGCCGCCCTCGATGACGGCGACGGTCACGTCGGGGTTCTCGGTCAGGCGGGAGGCAATGACGGAACCTGCGGTTCCGCCGCCTATCACGACATAGTCGTACTCGTGACTGGTGTGGGACATGGCGTACTTGCTCCAGAGGGAATGGACCAGAGGGGACGAAGAGGTCGGGCCCGAAGGGCGCGGGTGCGGGGATGCGCGGGTGCGCGGGTGTGCGGGTGCGGGGGGGGTCAGCCCGCGAACCAGCGCACCGGCTTCGGGGCGAGGTTCTGGTAGACGTGCTTGGTCTCTCGGTACTCGGCGAGTCCGGCCGGGCCGAGCTCCCGGCCCACTCCGCTCTTGCCGAAGCCGCCCCACTCCGCCTGCGGCAGGTAGGGGTGGAAGTCGTTGATCCAGATCGTGCCGTGCCGCAGCCGGCCGGCCACGCGCCGGGCGCGGCCCGCGTCGGAGGTCCAGACACCGCCCGCGAGGCCGTACTCGGTGTCATTGGCCAGGGTCACGGCCTCGTCCTCGGTGCGGAAGGTCTCGACGGTGAGGACCGGTCCGAAGACCTCCTCCCGGATGACGCGCATCTCGCGGTGGCAGTGGTCGAGGACGGTCGGCTCGTAGAAGTAGCCGTTCTCGGGGCGCTGCGGGGACGGCTCGGGGCGCTTGCCGCCGGAGCGCAGCACCGCGCCCTCCTTGAGGGCGGACTCGACGTACATCTCGACCTTGGCGCGCTGCTGCTCGGAGACCAGCGGTCCGCACTCGACACCGTCCTCGGTGCCGCGGCCGAGCCGGATCTTCTCGGCGCGGCGGGCCAGTTCGGCGACGAAGCGGTCCCGGACCGACTCCTCGATGATGAGGCGGGCGCCGGCCGAGCAGACCTGGCCGCTGTGGATGAAGGCGGCGTTGAGGGCCTGGTCGACGGCGGTGTCGAAGCCCTCCTCGGTGGCGCAGGCGTCGGCGAAGACGACGTTGGGGTTCTTGCCGCCGAGTTCGAGGGCGACCTTCTTGACGCCGGGCGCGGCGGCCTGGGCGACCTTGGTGCCGCTGATCAGACCGCCGGTGAAGGAGACCAGGTCGACGTCGGGGTGCTCGGAGAGCCGCGCGCCGACCGAGTGGCCGGGGCCGGTGACGATGTTGGCGACGCCGGCGGGCAGCCCGGCCTCGACCAGCAGCTCGATGACCGCGATCGTGGTCATGGGCGTGATCTCGCTCGGCTTGATGACGAAGGTGTTGCCCGCCGCGAGCGCCGGGGCGATCTTCCAGCTGGCCTGCAGCAGCGGGTAGTTCCAGGGCGTGATCATCGCGCAGACGCCGATGGGCTCGTGCACGACGACGCTGTGGATGTCGGGCGAGCCCGCGTCCACGACCCGGCCGGGGGCCTCGCCGGCGACCAGGTCGGCGAAGTAGCGGAAGGCGTCGGCGACGCAGTCGATGTCGACGCGGCCCTCTTCGACGGTCTTGCCCGCGTCCTGGGCCTCCAGCCGCCCGAGCTCCTCGCGGTCGCGCACCAGCAGGTCGGCGACGCGCCTCAGCAGCGCGGCGCGCTCGGTGACGGGCGTGCGGGGCCAGTCGCCCTCGTCGAAGGCGCGCCGGGCGGCGGCGATCGCCAGGTCGGTGTCTTTCTCGTCACCCTCCGCGACCACGGCGAACGGCAGCGCGTCCGCGGGGTCGAGGATCTCCCGGGTGGCGCCGGAGACGGCCGCACGCCACTCGCCTCCCGCGTGGATGGTGCTGCGCGTCTGAAGTACGTTGCTTTCCGCCATGACCGCTTTCGCCTTCCGTTCCTGATCAGCGCCCTTGTGTCACACACGTGTCACTAAGAGACCGAGTGCGCCTGCCCTGACCCCCTGGATGCATGCACGATCCGTGGCCGAAAGTGCGCTGTGTCACTGAGGATGCGGGCAAACGCGGGCGAAACACCCGCCGATCAGGTACGGCCGGGGTCAGGTCGTCCGAGGTCGGAAGCTCTCCGGCGGGTCCTCGCCCACGCGCCCGTCCACGGACTCGCGTATGAGGTCGGCGTGGCCGACATGGCGGGCGTACTCCTCGATGAGGTCGACCAGCATGCGCCGCACGCTCGGTGACCGGCCGTCCCGGGTCGTGAAGGCGGCGAGGCGGCCGGCGTCGCCCTCCGCGAGCACCTCCCGCAGATTCGCCCGGGACCGCAGCACGGCCTCCGTCCACAGCGTGTACAACTGCTCGGGCGTGTCCCCGGCGGCCGAACTCCACTCCCAGTCCGGCTCGGCGTCCCGGTCCACCGCGTCCCACGGCGGCGCGGGCTCCCTCCCCAGCAGCCGCACGGACAGATAGTGGTCCTCGACCAGAGCGAGATGCTTGAGCAGCCCGCCCAGCGTGACGGCCGAGGAGGCCACCCGCGCGCTCAGTCCCGCCGCGTCCAGGCCCTCGCACTTCCAGGCGAACGTCCTGCGCTGCCGCTCCAGGGAGCCGACGAGCGTGTCGACTTCATCGCCCGCGACCGGCGGCTCCAGCGGCACCTCCGCCAACTCCCGTCCCACGTCCTGTGTCATGCCGCGAAGACTACGACCCGGCTCTGACAACGCGGGAAGCACACAGGCCCCGCACCGGCCGAAGCCGGTACGGGGCCTGCGCGGACGCGCGGAGAGACTCCGGTCAGATGAGGCCGAGGCCGCGGACCGCCTCGCGCTCCTCCTCGAGCTCCTTGACGGAGGCGTCGATCCGGGCGCGGGAGAACTCGTTGATGTCCAGGCCCTGGACGATGTCGTACTTGCCGTCCTTTGTGGTGACGGGGAAGGAGGAGATGAGCCCCTCCGGCACGCCGTACGAACCGTCGGACGGGATGCCCATGGAGACCCAGTCGCCGTCGGCGGTGCCGTTGACCCACGAGTGGACGTGGTCGATCGCGGCGTTCGCGGCGGAGGCGGCCGACGAGGCGCCACGGGCCTCGATGATGGCGGCGCCGCGCTTGGCGACGGTCGGGATGAAGTCCTCGGCCAGCCACTTCTCGTCGTTCACGACCTCGGCGGCGTTCTTGCCGGCGACCGTGGCGTGGAAGATGTCCGGGTACTGGGTGGCGGAGTGGTTGCCCCAGATCGTCAGACGCTTGATGTCGGCGACCGTCGAGCCCGTCTTCTTCGCGAGCTGCGTCAGCGCGCGGTTGTGGTCGAGGCGGGTCATCGCCGTGAACCGCTCGGCCGGTACGTCCGGCGCGGCGGCCTGGGCGATCAGGGCGTTGGTGTTGGCCGGGTTGCCGACGACCAGGACCTTGATGTCGTCCGCGGCGTGGGCGTTGATGGCCTGGCCCTGCGGCTTGAAGATGCCGCCGTTGGCCTCGAGGAGGTCACCGCGCTCCATGCCCTTGGTACGGGGGCGGGCGCCGACGAGCAGCGCGACGTTGGCGCCGTCGAAGGCGACGTTCGGGTCGTCCGAGATGTCGATGCCCTGCAGGAGCGGGAACGCGCAGTCGTCGAGCTCCATGGCCGTGCCCTCGGCGGCCTTGAGCGCCGGGGTGATCTCGAGGAGGCGCAGCTTGACCGGCACGTCCGCGCCGAGCAGCTGACCGGAGGCGATGCGGAAGAGCAGGGCGTAACCGATCTGGCCGGCCGCGCCGGTGACGGTGACGTTCACGGGAGTGCGGGTCATGGCGTTCTCCGTATGACAGCTGGCGGTGGGGCGGTCCCTGCCCCGGACGTCTGATCGATCTCTTGGCGTCAAGAGATCCACCAGCGGTCAGGCTATCGCGCATCCGGTATCTCGCACGGCCGGGTCGGTGTGGCCCACCCCACAACCCTCCCGGCGCCCATGCAAAAGGCGGCCGCCCGTCCGGGAGAGGGGGACTGAGGCGGCCGCCGGGGGGGGGAACCGACCGTGCCGGACTCCCGTGGGGGTACGGTTCGCGTGCCCCCGATTCCCCCGGTCATTCCTCCGTCTCCGAAATTAGTTCGGACCGGTCCTGCGACCGGGTCACCCGGCACCGGGGCGGCCCATGCCGGGACCGCGACAGGGACCGAGCCGACCGCCAGAGCCAGGACACGAGCCGACCCGCCAGAGACCGGACGCGAGCCGCTCCGCGACGGGCTGACGGGCCGCCCCTGCGAGGCGCTTGCCGGGCCCCGGGGCCGCCGGAAGCCGGGCCGACCGCCGAGAACCGGCCGACGACCGAGAGCCAGCCGACCGCCGAGAACCAGCCGACGACCGAGAGCCAGCCGACCGCCGAGAGCCGGGCTCCCGCCGTACGCCGGGTGCCCCGCCAAGTCCCGTAAGACGGCCGGAGGCAGGCGGCGTCCGTCCGCGAGACGTGCCGCCGCCGCCTAATCCCACGGCGTCCGCCGGCCCCGATTCACCGAGGCCGCCTTCCTGCTCCGCGCAGCCCTGCCGACTGCTACTCCGTGCAGCCCTGCTGGCCCGAGGCCAGGGTCGCGCAGGCCTTGGCGTCGGCGGCGTTCTTCACCGCCACCATCGGGGTGTACGCGATCGCGTCGCCGGCCACGGTGATGCTTCCGGACTGCTTCGCCTTGCCCGCGCTGATCTGGATCTCGTCACCCTGGGTCGCCTGGGTGACCCGGCCCCAGGCAGCCTTGCAGGTCTCGCTGTAGCGGACCTCCACGACGGCGGTGCCGACGGTCGCGGTCTGTGCCGTGGTGACCAGGTCACCACTGCACCCCATGGCCTCCGCGTCCTTGCCGGTGCAACTGTCGCCGCTGCACTTCACACCGGGCGGCAGGTCCGGGTTCGTGGTGGCGCTCGGCTTGGGCGACTTGGTGCTGCCCTTGGCCTCGTCGTCGCCACCGCCGCCGGTGAGATAGAACGCGCCGGCGATCACCACGAGCACGCCCACGACACCCGCGAGGAACGTCGCGGTCCGCCGCTTGCCCCCGGCAGAGCCCTTCGCCCGGGCCGGGGCGGCGCCACGCGGCGACCGGTGCTGCGAGCCCGCGCCCGCACCCGGCGTCCGGGCAGGCCCGTCGGGCGCCCCGGCGGGAGAACCGCCGCCCGCACCGGGCCGGGACCCGATGCCGCTGCCGGCGCCGCTGCCGACGCCAGCGCCGGTGCCGGTGCCGGTGCCGGTGCCGGTGCCGCCTGAGCGGCCGGCCGACGGCGACGGACCCTGGTACCCGGCGATGCCCCACGAGTTGACCCCGCTCGCACCGCCCCGGCCGCCGTCCTCCCGCACACCACCGCTGGTGGAGGAGTCCTGGACCTCGGGCGCCGTCGGCTGCGGCGGCACCGTCGGGGCCACTCCGGCCGGCCCCGCGATACCCGGCGTGACCGTGGCGCTGCCGCTCCTGCGGGCGGGCTTGTCGTCACCCCGGGAGGCCGACTTGCCCGAAGCGCTCTTGCCGCCGGAGGCCGTCGTACCGCCGCTCTTGGAGCCGGCCGACGGGTCGCCGAAGTCCTGCCCGCCGAACTCCCCGAGCGCGGCGCGCGCCTGGGAGATCCGGATGGCCTCCATCGTCATGTCGTGCCGCATCTCCGAGCGGCTCCAGGCGCGCTCGGCGAGCTCCCACATGGTGGTCAGGTGCAACGGGTTGGTCCCGGTGACCTCGGCCAGTGCCACGATCGCGCCCTTGGGCGCGAGCAGCCGGCCGTTCAGATAACGCTCCCACGACGTTTTGCTGTAGCCCGTGCGGTCCGCCACCGACGCGATGCTCAGACCACTACGGTCCACGAGTCTGCGCAGCTGGCTGGTGAACTCCCTGATCTGTGGATCGAGCTCATCCGGCAAGGCCCTCCAACGAGGCATTGCTTCCCCCCTCTTCCCCCCGGTCGTGCTGATATTTCTCGCGCTGTTCGCCCCGCGCGTTGGCGGCCTTGGCCGAGTCCCCGTTCTGGTTACCCACAGGGATGCGCACACTCAGGATCTCAGTTCCCTGACTGGGGGCGCACAGAAGCATGCAGACCGCGCGCGATACACCCTGGACCGTCCTGATTGTCCACGCCAACCCCGTTGTCGCACCAGTTCGTGCGGAATCCGCCAGAGGAAGTACCGGAACCGTCACTTCCGTGCCACAGCGCTCTGACAGCCGTTGAACAGGCCGTTCGCCGTGCAGGAGGGTGGTCCGTGGCGGCGGCCCGTCCTTCCTCGGGGGAGAGGACGGACCGCCGTCCGGTCATCCGCTGGTGACCGTGAAGTGCAGCGTGTCCTTCAGGAACGGGATCTGCAGCCACGGCTCCGGCTGTGCCATCAGGGCCAGCAGGACGATCACCAGACCGAGTACGCCGTACGTGACGATGTCCGTGAAGCGGGAGCGGACGGCGAGCATGCCGACGTCCGGCAGCAGCCAGCGCATCACGCCACTGCCCAGCAGGGCGACGCCGATCAGCAGCGTCCCGAGCCGGAACTGGTCGAAGGCGGTCACCAGCAGCCCGAGCCCCACCAGCCCCAGCACGGCGAGCACGGGCCACTGCCGCACCGGCGCGGGCGCGTCCCCGGACACGGCCCGGCCACCGCCCTCGGGCCGCGCGGTGTCCCTGGTGAACAGCGGAAACCGCCGGGTGACCCGCCGCGCCCGCCCGTCGGCGTCGGGTGCGCTGACCGGATCCCGCACGGTGAGGTCGTCTTCGCCCTCCGCCGACCCGTCCGCCCCGTCCGAAGCGCTGAGACCGACCTGCTCATCCGGCTCGGCCGAGGCGCTCCGGCCCGCACGCCCATCCGGCTCGTCCGAAGCGATCGGGCCGGCCTGCCCGGCCTCGACGCTCCCGCCGCCCGCCGCGCTCCGCGCGCTCCGCTCAGCCGACACTGCGCTCCGCCGCCTCGACCACGTTGACGAGCAGCTGGGCACGGGTCATCGGGCCGACTCCGCCGGGGTTCGGGGAGATCCAGCCGGCGACCTCGGCCACGTCGGGGTGGACGTCGCCCACGATCTTGCCCTCGGCGCTGCGGGAGACACCGACGTCCAGGACGGCCGCGCCCGGCTTGACGTCCTCGGCACGGACCAGATGGGCGGAACCGGCCGCGGCGACGATGATGTCCGCGCGCTTGAGGTGCGCCGACAGATCACGCGTGCCGGTGTGGCACTGGGTCACCGTCGCGTTCTCGCTGCGCCGCGTCAGCAGCAGCGGCATCGGCCGGCCGATGGTCACGCCCCGGCCGACCACCACGACCTCCGCGCCCTTGATCTCCACGCCGTAGCGGCGCAGCAGGGTCAGCACGCCGTTCGGGGTGCAGGGCAGCGGGGCCGGCTCGTTCAGGACGAGGCGGCCGAGGTTCATGGGGTGGAGCCCGTCCGCGTCCTTGTCCGGGTCCATCAGTTCCAGGATGCGGTTCTCGTCGATGCCCTTGGGCAGCGGCAGTTGCACGATGTAACCCGTGCAGGCCGGGTCCTCGTTCAGTTCGCGGACGGCGGCCTCGATCTCCTCCTGCGTCGCCGTCGCGGGCAGCTCGCGCTGGATCGAGGCGATACCTACCTGCGCGCAGTCGCGGTGCTTGCCGGCGACGTACTTCTGGCTGCCGGGGTCGTCCCCGACCAGGATCGTGCCGAGGCCGGGCGTGACGCCCTTCTCCTTCAGCGCCGCCACGCGGGCGGTCAGATCGGACTTGATCGCGGCTGCGGTGGCCTTGCCATCGAGAATCTGGGCGGTCATGACCCCATCCTCGCGGATGACCCGCCCACGGTTCCAATCCGGCCACAATCCGGGCACCGGGGGCCGCTCCTCCCGTATCCGCCCATGATCAGCGATGTTGCACTTGCACAACACATCAGGAATGCGGCTGGACAAGCCCGTCACCGGTGCAGAACGATGACATGACAAGTGCCGCGGGCAGTTCAACGGGGGGACGGTCGCAATCTGAAGTACTTCTCCTCCGTGCGGATGCCCCGCGTCGTCCCCGCACTCGGAACAACGGAGGAAAGTCAGCCATGAGCTACGGCGACCCGAACAATCCCTACGGCGCCCCCCAGGGACAGCCGCAGCAGCCGCAGCAGCCGGGCTACGGCTACCCGCAGCAGCAGGGCCAGGCGCCCGGCTACGGCTACCCGCAGGCCCCTCCGGTGTCCCCCTACGGCGCCGGCCCCGCCGCGCCGACCACGATGGCGGGCTCGGTGAGCGCGGCCCGCGCGATGATGTGGGTGATCGTCGGTCTGCAGGTCGTCGGCGTGGCCCTCATGGCCTTCGCCGCCGCGGCCCTCAACGCCGCGAAGGACGAAGAGTCCCTCCAGGACAACACCGCCTTCCAGGACCTGGTCGGCCAGTCGACCGGCGTGATCTGGGGCTACGTCGTCTTCGGCCTGGCCTGGCTGGTGTTCGGCGCGGTCCTGGCGACGAAGTTCAAGTCCGGCGGCAACAGCGCGCGGATCACCATCCTGGTCTTCGCGATCATCACGGCCGTCCTGGGCATCTACCCGTTCGTCATCATCGGCCTGGTGCACACCATCCTGGCCGTCCTGGTCGCGGTGTTCGTCGGCAACGCCAACGGCAAGGCCTGGTTCAACCGCCCCCGTTACTGAACCGCCCCGGCGCGCGGACCAGTTCACGCCAATCACACCCAAGGGCCGTGTCTCACCCGTACGAGGGGGGCACGGCCCTGGTGCGTCGCCCTAGTCTGACGGTGGTAGCTGTTCAGGCACGGGGAGAGCACCTTGTACAGCATCATCGTGGTACCTCCGCCGACCACGGAGGACGAGCGAAACCGCACGCAAGTCAGACTCGCGCCCGGCGAACGCCTCACCTTCGGCCGGTCCGCGCACGACAACGACCTGCCCATTCCTCACGACGGGGTCTCCCGCCGGGCCGGTGAGATCACCGCGCAGGGCGCCTTCTGGATCCTGAGCAACCTCAGCCGCGAGCAGACCTACGTGGTGGAGAACCCGGAGGGCGCGGGCGAACACGTCAAGGTGGCGCCGGGGCGGCTGGACGCGCCGGTCCCCTTCGAGTTCTCGCGGATCGTGCTGCCCGCCGCCGGCGACCTGCTGGCGCTGGAGGTGTGGGCGCCACGCCACGACTACCTCAGCGGCACGGGCGGCCTCGACGGCGCGACGACCGCCCCGGCGTTCTCCGTCGACCGCAGCAAGCGCTACTTCGCGGTCCTGGCGGCCCTGTGCGAACCGCGCCTGCGCGGCACTCCGCACGCCCCGCTGCCCACCGTCGACCAGGTCGCCGACCGCCTGCGCCCCGCCTGGCCTGCCGCGTCCCGCACGGCCGTGCAGTGGAACATCGACTATCTCGCCGTGAAGCTGCGCCTCAAACCGGGCCCGGAGAGCGCGGACACGGGCCCGCGGCTCAACGGCAAGAAGGAGTCGCTGGTCTCCCTGGCGCTCCGTTTCGATCTGGTCAGGGAGGACGACCTGGGCGTCCTGGCCGCCCCGCCGGGCGGGGTGACCCGGTGAACGAGGCCTATGCGGTGCCGGTGCCGAAGGGCTACCGGGTCGGCGCCTGGGAGGTGCGCGAGCCGATCGCGACCGGCGCCTTCGGCAGTGTGTACGCCGCCCGGCGCGTCGGCGGGAGCACGGAGCTGCCCCGGACCGCCGCCCTGAAGTTCCTGCCCACCGGTACGGCCACGCCGCGCCGGCTCAGCCATCTGCGCGAGCTGATCGACCGGGAGGTCGCGCTGTACCGGCGGCTGAAACACCCGCGGCTGGTACGGATGTACGAGACGCTGACGGTCGACGACCCGGGCAGCCCGGAGCTGGACGGCGCCACCGTCCTCGTCCTGGAGCGGGCCAAGGGCTCGCTGTCCGCCCTGCTCACGGCGGTGCCCCGGCCCGAGGCGGGTCCCGCGCTGCTCGCGCAGATCTGCGAAGGGCTGGCCCAGTTGCACGACGCCGGCTGGGTGCACGGCGACCTGAAACCGGCCAACGTGCTGCTGATGGAGGACGGTTCGGTCCGGCTGGCCGACTTCAACATGGCGGCCGAGCTGGAGGGCACCCACGCCTACACCCCGGCCTTCTCCACCCCCGACTACACGCCGCCCGAGCTCCTGTGGACCGAGATCGGCGAACGAGGCCGCCGGATCCGACCGTCCGCCGATGTGTGGGCCTTCGGCGTCCTGGCCCACCTCGTCCTGACCGACTCCTTCCCGCTGCCCGGCGCCACCCCGACGGCCCGTCGCGACGCGGCGGCGGCCTACGCCCGCGGCACCGACGAGCTGCGCCTGTCGCCCGAACTGGCCGACGACTGGCGGGAGATCATCCGCGCCTGTCTGACCCGGACGTACCAGGACCGCATCACCGGCGAGGCACTGCTGCGCCGCGTCCGGGCGGCCGCCGCCGGGACGGCCCACCGGCCCTTCCGGCTGCCCCGGCTGCGCCCGGCCCGCCGCCGCGTGGGCCGTACGTCCGTCGCGGCGGCCATGGCCGTCGGCGCGCTCGCCGCCCTCGCCTACGGCGTCAGCGTCTGGGCGGGCGGTGCCCCGGGCGGCGGTGGCTCCGGCGCCACCGCGAACGTCTCGGCCGCCGCGTACGGCGCCTCCGATCTGCGCACCGACCGGGGCATCCCGCCCGCCTACCGGCTGCTGATCGTGGAGACGGCGCACGACTGCGACCAGAAGGACGTCACCCCGGTCCTGATCGCCGCCATGCTGAAGGTGGAGAGCGACTTCGACCCGGACCTCTCCGATCCCGCCAACGACGAGTACGGCATCGCCCGCTGGACCCCGCGCGTCCTGCGCTGGTGGATGAACGAGGACGGCACTCCCGGCGAGACCGTCCCCCGGCCCCCCTTCCCGCCCGCCGAGTCCATCCCGGCCATGGGCCGCTACCTGTGCTGGATCGCCCCGCGCCTGGAGCCCGGGCTGCGGGGCGAGAGGCGGGTGCTGGTCGCCGCCGCGTACCGGACGTCGTACAAGACGGTGAACGACGCGGGCGGCGTTCCCCCGGACACTCGTACCTACGCCGGCCGCGTCGCGCACTACCTCAAGGAGTACAGCCCGCCCGGGAAGAAGTGACCCTGAGAGTTCTGAGGTGCCCCCGTCGTCCCCGTCCGGAGGCCGCTGCGCCGGTGCCGCCTTCTCTCACAAACCCTTCACGGAACACCCTGTATCAGGCGCGATGCTTCGTACTCGTCCAAAAACGTCCCATACCCTGCCCCTCGTCGGACTGGGGGCTGCGCCCCCTGGCGTCATAGGAGGAGGGGGACGACTCCATGTACAGCCTCATCGTCGTACCACCGAAGTGCGGCAGCGCGGACGGGCAGGTCAGGATCGCCGCGGGCGAAAGGCTGACGTTCGGCAGGGCCGGGACGGACGGCGGACTCACCATCGACCACGAAGGGGTGCCCCGGGTCGCCGGGGAGATCACGGCACACCGGTCCTTCTGGCTGCTGAGCAACCTCAGCGAGGACCAGACCTATGTGGTGGAGAACCCGGAGGGCGCGGGAGAACACCTCAAGATCGCGCCGGGCCGTATGGAGGCCCCGGTACCGTTCGAGTTCTCGCGGGTGGTCCTGCCCGCCGCGGGAGACCTGCTCGCCTTCGACGTCTGGGCACCACGCCACGCCTTCCGCAGCGTCGACCGCCGGGGACTCCCCGGCGCCGCCACGGCACCGGCGTTCGCCCTGGACCGCACCAGCAGGTATTTCGCCGTGCTGGCCGCCCTGTGCGAGCCGCGGCTGCGCGGGGAACCGCACGCGTCGCTTCCGGCGGTGGAACAGTTGGTGGAACGATTACGCCCGGTCTGGCCGGCGGTCAGCCGCTCGTCCGTCTACTGGAACATCGACTACCTGGCCCTCAAACTCCGGCTGCGCCCCGACACCGCCGAGCCCGGCCTGCGCGTCAACGGCAAGAAGGAGTCGCTGGTCTCGCTCGCGCTCCGCTTCGACCTGGTCCGCGAGGACGACCTGGTGGTGCTGGCCGCAGCGGCCGGCGAGGTGGCCCGATGACCGGTCAGTCGCACGCCGTTCCCGTCCCGAAGGGCTACCGAGTCGGCCCGTGGGAGGTGCGCGAGGCCTGCGGGACTTGGATATTGCGGTGATCTCCGGCGCGGGCTCACGGGCTCAGGAAAGATACACACACCGGCACATGACGTATTCAGGTTCAAGAGAGGTTCACACGTGAGACCGATAAGTACCGCCCTGACCCTCGTGGCAACCGCCGCCCTGGCCCCGGCGCTCCTGCTGACCGGCCCGGCCTTCGCCGCCGAGTCCGTTCCGCCGTCCGCCGCCGTGGCGACCGTGACCGACGCGGCCGGTTCGAGTGTCGACGAGATGTCCGACCACGACGTCCGAGTCGCGATCATGCGCATCATCGCCGACCCGAGCACCGGCAAGGCCGTGTACGCCGCCGCGCAGCGGGCCATGGACGGCACCATCGAGGACCAGCGGTACTTCCTGGAGACGGGCCGTTGGACAGCCCAGGCCGAGGACGATGGCGTCGCCATCGCCCGCATCCTCGCGTCCGCCGACCCGAAGACCGACAGGGGGGTCATCAGGGAGGCCAACGAGGCCCTCGACGCCAACACCCCTCAGGCCCTTCGCGCCTTCCTGGAGACCGGCTACCGCCTCGCCCGGGCCGAGGACGACCGCGTCCGTGTCGCCCGCATCCTCGCCGACCCGACCATCAGCGACGCGCTGTGGGCCGCGGCGCAGGAAGTCATCGACGGAACGCCGGAAGAGCTGCGGTACTTCATCGAGGTGGGGCAGTACGAGGTGGACGGCTAAGGCCCCGTCTCGCGGACGCGCCGTGCCGCGGGCAAAGCTTCGTCGTCTGTCTGGAACGACCCTTACTCTGCCCTTCGTGGCCGGGTGAGGGTTGCCCTCATGGATCGGGGGAGGGGCGGGTCCGTGCTCAGAGTCATCGTCGTGCCGACCGCGGCATCGAGCGAGGCGGCCCCATGACCGGACAGCGGTCGCACACGGTCCCCGTACCGCAGGGCTACCGCGTGGGGCACTGGGAGGTACGGGAGCCTCTGGCGTCGGGTGCCTTCGCGACCGTGTACACGGGCAGGGCGACCGGCGAGGCGGATCCTGCCCTGCCTCGCCGGGCCGCCCTGAAGTTCCTGCCGACGGGCACCCGCACCCCGCGCCAACTGCGCCATCTGCGCGAACTGGCCAAGCGGGAAGTGGAGTTGCTGGAGCGGCTGCGCGCACCGCGCCTGATCCGGATGTACGAGACACTGACCGTGGACGACCCGGACCACCCCGAACTCGACGGCGCCACCGTCCTCGTCCTGGAACGCGCCGAAGGCTCCCTGGACACCCTGCTGGAAGACGACCCGACGCCCGAGTCGGGCCCCGCGCTGCTGGCCCAGATCTGCGAGGGCCTGCACCAACTGCACCACGCGGGCTGGGTGCACGGCGATCTGAAGCCCGCCAACGTCCTGCTGATGGAAGACGGTTCGGTACGGCTGGCCGACTTCAACCTGGCTGCCGAACTGGAAGGCACACACGCGTACGCGCCCGTCTTCGCCACCCCCGACTACACCCCACCGGAACTGTTCTGGGCCGAGATCGACGAGCGGGGCACGCGGATCCGTCCTTCCGCCGACGTCTGGTCCTTCGGCGTCCTCGCACACGTGGTCCTCACGGGCTCCCACCCCTTGCCGGGCGGCAGCACGGAAGCTCGCACCGACGCGGCGATGCGGTACGCGCGGGGCGCGGAGGAACTGCGACTGTCTCCCGATCTGCCCGACGCGTGGCGGGAGATAGTGCGGGACTGTCTGGCCCCGAAGCACCGGGAACGCGTCACGCACGACACGGCCTCGCTCCTGCGCCGCGTGGAGGAGGCGGCGGGCGTTGCCCGCTCGGCCCGCCTGCCCCGCCTGCGCCCCCGGTTCTGGCGGCGGCACCCCGTACTGACGTCGGCCCTCGCGACGGTGCTCCTGGCGACGACGGGGACGGTGGGGGCTGCCTACCTGTACGTGAACCAGGACAACGGAGTGCCGGTGTACAGGGCACTGCCCACGGAGTCGGCGTCCAGGGGGCCGGGCGGCGAGCTGGTCTACGGCTACCACCGCTGCCCCGAGGACAGCGCCTGCTTCTTCAGCGAGTACAACGGCAATGGCCGCATGTGCAGTTGGCGCGGCGACGACGCCGACTGGTCGTCGGGCGACGAGACCTGCACCTGGGCGGCGAGTGCTCCGGTCCGCTCGATCTTCAACAACATCGCGGACGAGCGGAAGCAGCACGACCTGACCTACTTCCGCGGGACGGACTTCGAGCCCGCCGGCGCGGACCGCCGCCGCGTGGCACAGCGCAGCGGTTGCTCGACCGTGAACTCCATGGGCAACGTGGCGGGAGAGGCCGCGCCGCGGTCGCACCGGCTGGTGGGCAGCTGCGCGACCAAGTCGGTGCTGTGGACGATCCTCTCGCTGTTCAACTGACCGGGGTCGTCGCCAGAGGGACTTGATGAAGAGGTCCCAGGCTTGGGAGGGGAACACGAGGGCGGAGCCGTCCGGGTTCTCGGAGTCGCGGACGGGGACGAGGTCGGGAGGTTGTCGGCGACCTCGACGCATTCACCGCCGGTCCCGTTGCGGTGGCGCGTCGTGGATGGTCATGATCCGGGTCATCCCCATCATGAACGGATGGGTCGCGGCAGTTTCCGGGACGATCTGCACAATGGACCGTGTGGCCCTGACCACCTTGGCGATGTGAGCCAGAAGTTCGGCCATACCGGCAGGCGACAGCACCCGTCGCCGGATGACCGACTCGTCGAGAACCGCCCAGAACTTCGGCGGCGCCTCGCTCGCAAAGAGCACCTGGGCACGGCCTGTCCCGAAGTCCAGCTGTGCGTCAGCGAGTTACTCGCGAACGCGATCCGTCACCTCGGCGAGGGCACCCCGGTGACCGTCCGCCTCACCCGCGCCCAGAACGGCCGTGTCCGCCTGGCCGTCACCGATCCCGACCCGCACTCCTGGCTCGTCCCGCGTCACCCCGGTACGGACGACGAGACCGGCCGCGGCCTGCTGCCCGGAGCCTAAGGGCCTTCACCTCCCGCCGTACCTGGAACTTTGCAGGTTCTCCCACGCGCCGGCCTCGGCTCACCATGACGTTCATCCATCCATCGAAGCCGAGAGGTACTCATGATGTTCCGACGCACCGTGTACGCGGCCGTAGGCACCCTCATCGCCGCCGGATCGCTGGCAGTGACCGCACCGACGGCATCGGCAGCCACGGATTGCGACGCGTCCACCACCTCATGGACGTGCTCCGCGAGCTGGGGCTCCAGCGAGGGCGACTTCACCGGCTCCGGAAGCTCCACCCACGCCAAGGGCTGGGTGAAGGACAAGAAGTCGGACAGCTACTGCGTCCAGGTCGTTCTCACCTGGTACGGCTCCAACGGCAAGAAGGACACGGACTACTCCCCCCAGGCGTGCCCGAACGGCGACAAGGACGAATTCGACAAGATGCCCGGCGATGGCACCCACTGGAGCCCCACCGCGGTCAAGATCTCGGTTCAGAAGGTCTGACCGACATGAAACCGCGAGAGTAACCCTCGAATGTTCCAGTACCCCCGTCAGCGAGGCCCGTGAATGCTGAGAGCGCGCCACCACGGGGGTGGCCACCAGCACGAACACGACTGGAGCAGACATGAAGGAAAGGCTCAAGATGGCCGCCGTGGCCACGGCGGCCGTGGCAGGGGTGGCTATAACCACCGTGCCTGCGCAGGCACACACGGGGATCGTCAACGTCAGCCGGGGTGATTGCGTGTACTTCGGCACCAGCAGTCACGGCGAGGCCGATACGACGAAGGGCGAGGGGGACTGCAAAGGACACGCCTGGCTCCGGGTGAAGTGGAACGGCGCAATCAGTAACTGGATCCACGACCCGTGGAAGGCGAGGTTCACCGCCCCCGGCCTCAAGGGGATCACGGTGAGCGATCACAAGAGCTGTGAGACGTGCTCCTACGAGACCGTCAAGCACTAGGAGGCTGACCTCGATGAGGTATCGGTACCGCGGTGCTGTCACTGCCGTGGTGCTGGTGTGTGGGCTGAGCGGGTGCGGCCAGATGTCGGGGGGCCCGGACATCTCGGTACCATCCGCCCAGTTCCGCCAGTACGTGAGCGAGCAGGAACGCGAAGCGGGCCTGGCGGCCCAGGACGCGCTGCTGACCGACGGCACCGCGAGTGGGAGCGACTACAAGGCCGCGGTGGACCGGCTGGAGAAATGCCTGGAGGAAGGTGAAATCACGCTGGTCAATCGTGGCTGGAATCCGGTGGACCATCGATCGATGAATCTGTGGTACCGCAATGCGGACATACCAGAGGACGAAGTTGCTGCCCGCAGCGACCAGTGCCACACGGCACATCTGGGCAAGGTTGAGCAGCGGTACGCTCAAGACCATGCTCCCGCCATGGCGGCCGCGCTCCTGAAGTACTCGCGCACGTGCCTGTCCGGCCAAGGCATCGCCACGGCAGGTGACGAGAGAAACATGCCCGATCTGATCCGAGCCGTCGGGCCTGAGCGGGAGAACCAGGCGATCGAGTGCGTCGAGGCCGGGGCCAGGAAGCTCTATCCGAAGATGCCCGTCGCCGTGCGCTGAGTGACCCACCGCTCCTGCGTCTGCCCCGGGGCCTCAACCACCTGCCGGTTACCCCGAAGCAAGGACGTCGGTAGGTGCGGGGCGGTAGCCGGTCTCCCGCTGGATGCGCTGAGCCGCGCCGATGTGGTGTGCCGCCGGAGTGAGGTCGCCGGTGGTGTGTCCGATCGCCCCGAGTGCCGTCAGCGCGCGGCACTCGGCCGGGCGGCGCAAAGTGGAGCCAGTAGGGCACGGCGAGCGGTGCCGTCCACCCCCGCACCGCTCGCCCGCACCCACATATGCCGCTCGCCCGCAGCCACATACATGGGCGAGGGCCCGCCGGTCACCGAGCGGCGGGCCAAAAAGGTGTGCGGCTCAGTGGAAGAAGTGCCGCGTCCCCGTGAAGTACATCGTGATGCCCGCCTTCTTCGCGGCCTCCACGACCAGCTCGTCACGGACCGAACCGCCGGGCTGGACGATGGCCTTGACCCCGGCCTCGCTCAGCACGTCGATGTTGTCCGGGAACGGGAAGAAGGCGTCCGACGCGACGTAGGAACCCCGGGCCCGCTCGGCACCGGCCCGCTCCACGGCCAGCTTGCAGGAGTCGACGCGGTTGACCTGGCCCATGCCGACGCCGACCGAGGCGCCGTCCTTGGCGAGGAGGATCGCGTTGGACTTGACGGCGCGGCAGGCCTTCCAGGCGAAGGCCAGCTCGGCCAGTTCCGCCGGGGAGAGCGCCTCGCCAGTCGCCAGGGTCCAGTTCGCCGGGTCGTCGCCGTCGGCCTGGAGGCGGTCGGTGACCTGGAGGAGCGCGCCGCCGTCGATGGGCTTGACCTCGACCGGGTTCGCGGGGGCGCCCACGGCCTTCAGCACCCGGATGTTCTTCTTCTTGGCGAGGGCTTCGAGGGCCCCCTCCTCGTAGTCCGGCGCGACGATGACCTCGGTGAAGATCTCGGCGACCTGCTCGGCCATCTCCTTGCTGACCGGGCGGTTGACCGCGATCACGCCGCCGAACGCCGACAGCGGGTCACAGGCGTGCGCCTTGCGGTGCGCCTCGGCGACGTCCGCGGCGACCGCGATACCGCAGGGGTTGGCATGCTTGATGATCGCGACGGCCGGCTCGGCGTGGTCGTACGCGGCACGGCGGGCGGCGTCCGTGTCCGTGTAGTTGTTGTACGACATCTCCTTGCCGTGCAGCTGCTCGGCCTGGGCGAGACCGCCGCCCTCCGGGGAGACGTAGAGCGCGGCGGGCTGGTGCGGGTTCTCGCCGTAGCGCAGGGTGTGCTCGCGCTCCCAGGTGGCGCCGAGGAAGTCGGGGAACCGGGAGTCGTCGACGGGCGCGTAGGAGGAGGCGAACCAGGAGGCGACGGCGACGTCGTAGGCGGCCGTGTGCTGGAAGGCCTCGGCGGCGAGCCGCTTGCGGGTGGCGAGGTCGAAGCCGCCGCTCTGGACGGCCTCGAGCACATCGGCGTACCGGGCCGGGCTGGTGACGACCGCGACCGACGGGTGGTTCTTGGCGGCGGCGCGGACCATCGAAGGCCCGCCGATGTCGATCTGCTCGACGCACTCGTCGGGCGAGGCGCCCGAGGCGACGGTCTCGCGGAACGGGTAGAGGTTGACGACGACCAGGTCGAACGGCTCGACGCCCAGCTCGGCGAGCTGCCGCCGGTGGTCCTCGAGGCGCAGGTCGGCGAGGATGCCGGCGTGGACCCTGGGGTGCAGGGTCTTGACGCGGCCGTCCAGGCACTCGGGGAAGCCGGTGAGCTCCTCGACCTTGGTGACGGGGACGCCGGCAGCGGCGATCTTCGCGGCCGTGGAGCCGGTGGAGACGAGCTCGACCCCGGCTTCGTGGAGCCCGCGCGCGAGGTCCTCGAGCCCGGTCTTGTCGTAGACGCTGACGAGCGCCCGGCGAAGGGGCCGCTTGTTGCTGTCGGCGGTCACTGGATAACTACCTTTCGTCCCTCAATGCGATGGCCGTTGCGGGCGAGCCGCCCCACGACCTCGACGAGCAGCCTTCGCTCGACGTCCTTGATGCGCTCGTGCAGAGCGCTCTCGTCGTCCTCGTCCCGGATCTCGACCACGCCCTGGGCGATGATCGGGCCGGTGTCGACGCCGTCGTCGACGAAGTGGACGGTGCAGCCGGTGACCTTGGCGCCGTACGCGAGCGCGTCCCGCACGCCGTGGGCTCCCGGGAAACTGGGCAGCAGGGCGGGGTGCGTGTTGACGAACCGCCCGCCGAACCGCGCGAGGAACTCCTTGCCGACGATCTTCATGAAGCCGGCGGAGACGACGAGGTCGGGCTCGAAGGCGGCGACGGCCTCGGCGAGGGCGGTGTCCCACTCCTCGCGGCTCCCGTGGTCCTTGACCTTGCGGACGAAGGTCGGCAGCCCGGCGCGCTCGGCCCGTGCCAGCCCCTCGATGCCCTCACGGTCGGCGCCGACGGCCACGATCTCGGCCCCGTAGGCCTGCGCGCCGGTGGCGGCGATCTCGTCGAGGAGCGCCTGCAGATTGGTGCCGGATCCGGAGACCAGCACGACGAGGCGCTTGGCGCGCGGGGCCACGGGCTTGGCGGCCACGGTGGGGGCCTTTCTCGGGGGAGCGTCTGTCCGGGCGGTCGGACTGTGGCGTTTGTACATTCATACGAATGCTTCGGGTCCCCTGATACGGGGAAGCCTACGAACCGGCCGACCGTCAGCAACGATACCGGCACACCGGACGGCCCCCACGGGACGGGGGCGTGGCCGGAAGGTAGCGTCTGGGCGGAGCCGGTTCGGGAACGCCGTCCGGGCGTGGTGCGTTCAGGAGGGTGACGGAGCCGGTCCCGACGCCGCACCGACCTCTGTCCGTCCAGCCTGATCCCCCACTCCTGATCCCCCAGCACCACTCACCGTCCTACTCACCAACGGGAAGACGCTCACTTGATGCCGGACCGCAGCCTGCGACTCCTCACGTTCCCCCCGCTGTCGGCGCAGGGAGGGGAGCGCGGCGCCGTGCTGCTGCGGGAGCGCCCCAGCTCACCGCCCGACGCGCCGTCGGACGGCTCCGGCGGCGACGGGCGAGGGCGCGGCTCCCAGGAGGACAACCCCTTCGCCCCGCCGCCCGAGGGCACCCCGGACCGGCCCTGGCAGCCCCGCCGCCCGTCGGGCGACGACTCCCAGGACGGCGACGGGGGCGACCGTGCGCCATGGGGCAGTCAGTGGAGCGACCGGCAGCCCGGCCGCTCCCCCGACGGCTTCGGCGAGCGCCCCAGCGGCGGCCCCGAGGGCCAGGGCGGCGGCGGCCAGGGCGGCCCGAACCTCCGCTGGGACCCGACGGACCCCTCCCAGCGCCGTGCGCGCTATGCCCTGCTGTCGGGCATGTGGGCCTTTTTCTTCGCCCTGTTCAGCTGGCCGTACGTGGCGCTGCTGCTCGGCGCGCTCGCCCTCTACTGGGGCATCAGCGCGCTGCGCGCCAAGCCCCGCAGGTCCGACCCGGACTCCCCGGCCCCGGAGCAGCCGGGGCGCCCCCAGACGACCGCCGCGGTCAGCGGCCTGGTCACGGCGTCCCTGGCGATCGCCCTGGTCGCCGCGACGTTCACTGCGCAGCTGGTCTACAGCGACTACTACACGTGCACGAACGACGCCCTCACGAACAAGGCCGAGAAGTCCTGTACGAAGCTGCTGCCGGAGGAGCTGCGGGGCCTCCTGGGGTCCCAGGGCTGAGGCGGTCCCGCCCCCGTCAGGGGCTGTCGGAGCCCGGAGCCGGGTCGGCCGGCAGGAAGTCGTAGGGCTGGTAACCGGCGTCGTCGTCCTGGTCCTGCGGGCCGCCGTACAGAGCGTCGTGCTCGAAGGGTGCGTAGGGGACGTAGGGCAGGTCCGGAGTACGAGATGCCGCAGCCCCATCCGACACGGAGTCGCCACGCCCGAGGCCCGGCGCGCCCATGGCGCCCTTGCCCCCACGAGCGACTCCGGCTCCCCCGGCGATTCCGGCACTCTTGCCGGTCTTGGCACCCCAGGCGACTCCGGATTCCCCGGTGCCCTTGGTGTTCCCGGGCTGCTTGGCGTTCCCGGCGCCCCAGGCGTCTCCGGCGTCCCCGGCGGCTCCGGCCCCCTCGGTGTCCCAGGCGGCTGGGGATTGTCCGGGGGCTGCTCCCTTGCCCCCGGCGGCCGTGGTGCGTCCGGACCGCCCGGTGCCTCCGGAGGCCCTGGTGGTCCCGGCGGCTCCGGTGCGCGCGAACCAGCCGCCTCGGCGGCTCGGCCGCCCGGCCCTGCCGGCGCCGGCGCTCTCCTCGCGCTGTCTGCCGATCGCCGGTTCCTCCGCCTTGGGTGAGCGGCGGCGCCAGAGGCCCACCCCCACCGCCGTCGGGACGGACACCAGCGTCAGCCAGGCCAGGGTCGCCGCGCCCACCTGCCACCACACCGGGCCGAAACGGGCCAGTACGGCGACCCCGAGCGGCCCGCCGGCCAACGCGGCGAGCCCCGCGAGCACGGCCGCGCACAGGAGTGCCGCCAGCGCGGCGGCACAGGCACCGCGCCACGGCGACCAGCCGGCGCCCCGCCCGCCACGCTCTCCGGAGGCCGCCCCGCGCGCCGCGGTCCGGCCCATCACCACCCCGGCGACCACCGGCACGACCCCGGCCGCCCAGTGCACGAACGCCCCCTGCCCCGCCTCCGGCACCGCCGCCAGCAGCGGAAACGGCGGCAGGTACGGCGGCGGCGCGGAGGACAGCGGGCCGACGACATGGCCGGCACCGATCGCGAAGCCGGGACCGAGGGCGTACGCGGCACCCCATACCGCCGCGTTCGGCAGCAGGGCCGCGCACAGCAACAGGACCGCGAACCGCCCCGACCACCCCTCGGTCAGCCGGAGCCACGAGGCCTGGGCCTCCGTGCCGTGCCCCACCAGCGACACCGCCACCAGCAGCGCGCCGCCCCCGAGCAGTACCGCCACTCCGGCCGCCGCGGCCCGGGCGGCGACACCCGGGCGCCCGTCCGGGCCGTGGACCAGCGGCCGCAGGCCCGCCGGCAGAACCCGCAGCAACCGCCGCAGCGGCCCGCCCGGACGGCCGTACGCCGACCACACACCCACCCCCGCCGCGAGGACAGCGACCAGCGGCACATGGACGCCCGTCCACAGCCAGGACGGCCGCAGCACACCGCCGGCGGCGAACAGCGCGGCGGCCAGGCCGACGGCCAGGTAGCCGAGGACGACACCCGTCCACGCCGTACGGGCGGCGACCAACGGCGGTCCCGCGCCGTCGATCTCCTCGGCATCCTCGGGGCCCTCCAGGTCCTCGACGGTCGCGATGGCCTTGAAGCCGCCGATGACGTCCTCGTCCCCAGCCCTGCCTTCCGTGGCGTCGCGTGCCGCCCGGAGCAGCAGCCACACCGGCAGCACGAGCAGGAGCAGCGGCGGGATGCCCACGGGGGCCGGGACGCCGGAGAGCGTGTCGACGCGGACCAGCTCGGCTCCGTGGGCCAGCAGCCACAGCGCCGCCGTCACGTGCAGCACACCGCCGGGCCCGCTGTCGGGGTACGGCGAGGTGATCCACAGCAGCATCACCAGCACGGCGAACCACGCGAGCCCCAGGCCCGCCGCCACCGCACCACTCACGAGGGCGTCTCCCAGTCCGGGCGAACGGTCGCGCACCCGGGCGAGCAGGAGCGCCGGCAGACGGCGGCGAGCGGTCATCTTGATCACGCCCGCCATGCTCCCAACGACACGCGCTTTCCCGTCGTAACAGGCGAACCACCGTTGTGTCGCTCAATATACGTTTATGTACTTTTCCGTACCCAGGGGCGTCCTGTGACCCAGAGCCCTGCCCTCCAGCTCCCTCCGCCCAAGGAACGCCGACGCCTGCGCGAGGCCGCCTCGCTGACGCGGGCTCAGCTCGCTTCCCGGGTGGGCGTCACCAGCGAGACGGTGCGCGGATGGGAGACCGGCCGCGCGACGCCACGCGGCCGGAAGGGGGAGAAGTACGCGAGGCTGCTGAACTCACTGGGTACGCCGCGGGAGGTGACGGAGCCTCATACGAGTGTCACCACGACCGACCGAGGCCGGCCCTCCTCCCGGGGCAGGGGCGCCGGGAGCCGCCCGCCCGCCAGGGACCGGGACCGCGCCCATGCCGCCGACCGGGGCCGCTCCCCCACTCCCGACCGCGGCCGCACCACCCCCCGCGTCACCCTCGCCGACCTCAGCCGGGCCCCCCGCCGTGCGAAGACCCCGCACCGGCCGGACGACGCGACCTCCGCGCTCGACCCCGAACAGGCCTTCGACGCGCTGTACGCCTTCTGCGCCCCCGCGCTGGTCCGGCAGACCTATCTGCTGACCGGGCGCCGTGAGCTGGCCAGGGAGTCCGTCGAGCGGGCCTTCCAGATCGCCTGGCAGCGCTGGCCCGAGGTGGCCCGCGACCGGGACCCGGCGGGCTGGGTGCGCGCGGTGGCGTACGAGTGCGCGCTCTCCCCGTGGCACCGGCTCAGGCCCCGCTACCGGCACCCCGAGCCGCCCCCGCCCGACGCGTTCGACCGCGCTCTGATGGACACCCTCCTGAGGCTCCCGCCCTCGTACCGCCGCACGCTGCTGCTCTACGACGGCGTCGGCCTCGGCCTGCCGGAGACGGCGGCGGAGACGGAGGCGAGCACCCGCGCCGCCGTGAACCGGCTGACGCACGCGCGCGAGGCGGTCGCCGAACGGCTGCCGGAGCTGGCGGACCCGGAGGTCCTGCACTGGCGGCTGGTCGAACTCGCCTCCACCGAGCGGCTGCGGGCCGCCAAGCCGCTGGTGGTGCGGCAGGCCGGGGAACGCCGGGCCCGCCTCTGGACCCGGGCCGCCATCGCCTTCACGGCCCTGCTGATCGGGACCACGGTGCTCACCGTGCGTACGGCCCCGACACGCTACGAGCCACCTGTACCGGCGGGCGAGACGGTCCAGGGCGTACCGCCACCGGTCGCGCCCGGGCCGCTGTCGGAGTCGGAGCGGCACCTGCGGAGCAAGCTGCTGCGCCAGGAGCAGCAGC
Organism: Streptomyces sp. NPDC057002; assembly: GCF_042673825.1. Taxonomy (NCBI): domain Bacteria; kingdom Bacillati; phylum Actinomycetota; class Actinomycetes; order Kitasatosporales; family Streptomycetaceae; genus Streptomyces; species Streptomyces sp. NPDC057002. The sequence goes on along the minus strand of NZ_JBHURZ010000003.1, from coordinate 443,610 downwards.
GGGGGCCGGACCGGCTGATGCCGCAGCCCCGGTGATGGCGGCGTCCGTGGTGACGGAGGCGTCCGTGGTACGTCCGAAACAGCGGTGGGCCCGCCCCCCGTGCGGGGAGCGGGCCCACCTGTGAGCCGTGAGGCGCTGCTCAGCCGGCGAGGATGGCGCGGGCCAGCTTCGCGGTCTCGGTCGGCGTCTTGCCGACCTTGACGCCGGCGGCCTCGAGGGCCTCCTTCTTCGCGGCGGCCGTGCCGGAGGAGCCGGAGACGATGGCGCCGGCGTGGCCCATGGTCTTGCCCTCGGGCGCGGTGAAGCCCGCGACGTAGCCGACGACCGGCTTCTTCACGTTCTCCTTGATGAAGGCCGCGGCCCGCTCCTCGGCGTCGCCGCCGATCTCACCGATCATCACGATCAGGTCGGTGTCGGGGTCGGCCTCGAACGCGGCGAGCGCGTCGATGTGCGTCGTGCCGATGACCGGGTCGCCACCGATGCCGACGGCCGACGAGAAGCCGATGTCACGCAGCTCGTACATCATCTGGTACGTCAGCGTGCCGGACTTCGAGACCAGGCCGATGCGGCCCGGCTTCGTGATGTCGCCCGGGATGATGCCGGCGTTCGACTGGCCCGGGGTGATGAGGCCGGGGCAGTTCGGGCCGATGATGCGGGTCTTGTTGCCCTGCGACACGGCGTAGGCGTAGAACGCGGCCGAGTCGTGGACGGCGATGCCCTCGGTGATGACGACCGCGAGCGGGATCTCGGCGTCGATGGCCTCGACGACGGCGGCCTTGGCGAAGGCCGGCGGCACGAAGAGGACGGATACGTTGGCGCCCGTCTTCTCGATCGCCTCGGCGACCGTGCCGAAGACCGGGATGTCGTTGCCGTCGATGTCGACGGACGTGCCCGCCTTACGCGGGTTCACGCCACCGACGATGTTCGTGCCGTCGGCCAGCATGAGCTTGGTGTGCTTCATGCCCGTGGCACCGGTCATGCCCTGGACGATGACCTTGCTGTCCTTGTTGAGGAAGATAGCCATGGCTGTTTAGTCCCTCGTCCCTTACTTCGCAGCCGCGAGCTCGGCGGCCTTGTCGGCCGCTCCGTCCATGGTGTCCACGCGCTGCACCAGCGGGTGGTTGGCATCGGAGAGGATCTTGCGGCCCAGCTCCGCGTTGTTGCCGTCCAGACGGACGACCAGGGGCTTGGTGACTTCCTCGCCCTTGTCCTTGAGCAGCTGAAGCGCCTGGACGATGCCGTTGGCGACCTCGTCGCAGGCGGTGATGCCACCGAAGACGTTGACGAAGACGGACTTGACGTCCGGGTCGCCGAGGATGATCTCCAGGCCGTTCGCCATGACGGCGGCGGAGGCGCCACCACCGATGTCGAGGAAGTTGGCGGGCTTGACGCCACCGTGCGCCTCACCGGCGTACGCGACGACGTCCAGGGTGCTCATGACGAGACCCGCGCCGTTGCCGATGATGCCGACCTCACCGTCGAGCTTGACGTAGTTGAGGTTCTTCTCCTTGGCGGCGGCCTCGAGCGGGTTGGCCGCGTCCTTGTCCTGGAGGGCCTCGTGCTCCGGCTGACGGAACTCGGCGTTCTCGTCCAGGGAGACCTTGCCGTCGAGGGCGATGACGTCACCGGAGGCGACCTTGGCCAGCGGGTTGACCTCGACCAGGAGGGCGTCCTCCTCGACGAAGGTCTTCCACAGGGTGACGAGGATGTTCGCGACCTTGTCGGCGACCTCGGCCGGGAAGTTCGCGGCCTCGACGATCTGGCGCGCGACCTCGGGGGTCACACCCACGTTGGCGTCGATCGGCGTCTTGGCGACGGCCTCGGGGCGGGTCTCCGCCACCTCCTCGATCTCCATGCCGCCCTCGACGGACGCGATGGAGAGGAAGGTGCGGTTGGCACGGTCCAGGAGGAAGGAGACGTAGTACTCCTCCAGGATCTCCGGGGCCGTCTCGGCGATCATCACCTTGTGGACCGTGTGGCCCTTGATGTCCATGCCGAGGATGTTGGTCGCGTGCTCGACCGCCTCGTCGGTGGTCGCCGCCAGCTTCACGCCGCCGGCCTTGCCACGGCCGCCGACCTTCACCTGGGCCTTGACGACGGACTTGCCACCGAGGCGCTCGGTGGCTGCGCGGGCCGCCTCAGGCGTGTCGATGACTTCACCGGCCAGCACCGGTACATCGTGCTTGGCGAAGAGGTCCCTCGCCTGGTACTCGAACAGGTCCACGCGCTTCCGTCCCTATCAGTGATCTCGCGGTTCGTTGTCTGCGTGGGCGTGCCGCGAGGGCAACGTGACGTCCGCCGTCTGTCAGTCACAAGGGAGGCGCACACGGTGTCCGAGCGCGCGGCATGTCCGTCTCGCAGGTTATCGCTGCTTGCATGAGGCCCCTAAATCGAGGGTCACACCTGAGCGGTGATACCTGTCACATGATGCCGCGCTCTCTGGCACAGCGTGCCTGGGGTGAGGGGCCTCACCGGGCTGGGGTAAACCCGGTGAGGCCCGCCGAACACCCTCGAAGGAATACAAAGGCCCAGTTCAGGGCCCTGCTCTCCGGGGGGCGGGTCGGTCGGTCCCCACCCCAATGGGGACCGGCCGACCTCATCCACGAGGTTTCGGCCTCGGACCGTCGACGGCTTTCGACCGTCCGGGCGTGAGGGCTCGCGGAGTCTCTGGGGGAGGAACGCGCCCCCGCGCGAGGGATCGGTACGGCGGAGGAGCGGTGGTCTGCCTCCGCTAGCCGGGAAAGACGGGGATGTCCCGGTGACTGTCCCGGGTACCGGCCACGCCGGTGCGGGTGGCGACGCCGCGCACGAGGCTCATCGGAGCCCGGCCGCTCGGCGTGACGGCATGCACGTCGCCGTGACGCGGTGTGCCGTGGTCGGCCATGGAACGGTTGCAGAGCGTGCCGTCCGGACGCCCTCCGGGCACGTGCCCGACCGGGACGGCGCCTCCGACGCTTGCGGACGGTCCGGCGTGAGCTGCGCGTCTGAGGTGGTGCGCGCGACCGTGAGCTGCGCGGTCGTGGGCTGTGCGGTCGGCGTGTGGGGCGCGGTACTGGTCGCCGTAGGGGCCGTACGGGCCGTGCAGGCCGTGCGCCACGGGGGCCGCCTCCCCGGCCGGGGCCGGGGTCGGGGTCGGGGTCGAGGTGGCGGGGGTGTCGACCGGCTGCGGCTCGACCGTGACGGGCGCGGTCGCGGGCAGGGGGTGACTGGGGAACGCCGGATAGCCGGGGAGGCCGGGCTGAGCGGGCGCTCCCGGGACCGTGACGTCACCATCGGGCGGAGCGGGCGGACCCGGCAGCCCGGGCAGGTCCGGCAGCGCCGGCGACTCGGGCACAACCGGGAGGTCGGGCAGGGACGGCAAGCCTGGCAGCACGGGCACGGATGGTGCCTTCGGCGGCACGGAGAGGTCCGGCAGGTCCGGCAGCGAGGGGGCCTTAGGAGGTACCGGCAGCTTCGCCTGCGCCTTCACCAGCTCCCTGCTGACCGACTCCCTCGCGTCATCCACCACGCGTACGACCCGGTCGGCCGAAGCATGCGCGTCGGGTCGAACCAGCGGCCTCTGCCCACTGACCGACCGCCCGGCCGCACTGTCCGCCGACACCCGCAGACCGTCCGCCGCATACGCCCGCTCGCCGCACAGAAGCGCGATGACGAGCACCCCGCCCACCAGCAGCGCCACTTGGAGCGCACGCCGCCCGGCCGCCGTGCGCAGCACGCGCACAGCGGCATCGGACAGGGCTGCTGACGAGGTCAAGAGGGGGAGCTTCCTCCCGTGCGACGGAACAAGTGCGGAACGCATCACGCGTCACGGGCAACGAGTCGGCACAACGCCGTACTGCCCGGCGCGGCGCGGCGCCCTGCCGAGCAGGCGCTGATCCTCGCACGGGAGTGCGGAGGTCGCGCAAGCCCCTCGCTATTGATGGCCAGTCATATCCGTTTTGCCGAACCGAATCGGACGACGACGCGTCGACAAATCGTCACACCGCGTCCGGTATCGGCAGCGGCCGCTTCTCGATCGCCGCCGCCATCACCTCCGGGAACAGATCGGGCGTGCAGGCGAACGCCGGTGCCCCCAGCGCGGCGAGCGCGGCCGCGTGCTCCCGGTCGTACGCCGGCGCCCCCTCGTCCGAGAGCGCCAGCAGCGTCACGAACTGCACCCCCGAGGCCTTCATCGCCGAGACCCGCTTGAGCATCTCGTTCCGGATGCCCCCTTCGTAGAGGTCGCTGATCAGCACGACAACCGTCTCGGCGGGCCGGGTGATCTGCGACTGGCAGTACGCGAGCGCCCGGTTGATGTCCGTACCGCCCCCGAGTTGCGTGCCGAACAGCACGTCGACCGGGTCGTCGAGCTGGTCCGTCAGGTCGACGACCGCCGTGTCGAAGACGACGAGTCGCGTGGAGATCGTCCGCATCGAGGCGAGCACCGCCCCGAACACCGACGCGTACACAACGGATGCCGCCATGGATCCCGACTGGTCGATACAGAGGATGACCTCCTTCTTGGTGGACTGGGACGCCCGCCCGAACCCGATGAGCCGCTCCGGCACGATCGTTCGGTACTCGGGCAGGTAGTGCTTGAGGTTGGCCGCGATGGTGCGGTTCCAGTCGATGTCGTGGTGACGGGGCCGGTTGATACGGGCGCTGCGGTCGAGGGCGCCGGTGAGCGTGGCCCGGGTGCGGGTGGCGAGCCGCTTCTCCAGGTCCTCGACGACCTTGCGCACGACGGCCCGTGCCGTCTCCTTCGTCGTCTCCGGCATGGCCTTGTTGAGCGACAGCAGCGTGCCGACGAGATGCACGTCGGCCTCCACCGCCTCCAGCATCTCCGGCTCCAGCAGCAGAGTGGCGAGACCGAGCCGGTCGATGGCATCGCGCTGCATGACCTGCACGACGGAGGACGGGAAGTACGTCCGGATGTCCCCGAGCCAGCGCGCCACGGACGGTGCCGACGCCCCGAGCCCCGCCGAACGGTCCCTGCCCCCCTGCGGCTTCTCCCCCTTTCCGTAGAGCGCGGTGAGCGCCCCGTCCATCGCCGCGTCCTGCCCCGACAGCGCGCATCCGGTGCCGTCCGCCGCGTCGCCCCCGAGTACCAGCCGCCACCGCCGCAACCGCTCTTGCGCCGGGTCCGTCACCTCGGTCGTCATCCGTGTCCTCCCCCGCGACGCCGTTCCCACAGCGGGATCACCGGCACGGTCGTCGTCGGCCGGCGCTCCACCCGGGGCCCGTCGCCGATGCCATCCGCCGCTTCCGTCCTCGGAGCCGGCTTCCTCGGTCCTTCGGTCGTCATCCCGTCACCCCCGCCAGGTCGTTACCGGTTTCCTCATCCACCTCGTCCAGCCCGAGCAGCAGCCGCACGACCGGCAGCACGGCATCCGCGCGCGCCGTGTCGAGCTCGGCCGCGAAGCCGGGTATGCCGGAGCCGGCCGCCGCCGGACCGCCCCCGGCCCCTGGCCCCCGCCGGACCAGCTCGCCCAAGGTCCGGCGCACCCCGGGCTCGTACGCCGAGAACGTCCGCCGCAGCAGGGGCAGCACGTCCGTGAAGGCCTCCGCCGGCACGTTGGTCAGCCAGGCGTCGACGAGCCCGAGCAGCCGCTCGTCGTGCACCAGGAGCATTCCGCCGCCGGAGCCTCCTCCGACGAAGCCCTCGATCCACGCGGCCGCGTCCGCTGGCGGTGTGCCCGGCGACAGGACGAGCCCCATGAGCAGCGCCGCCTCGTCCTGCTCCAGCTCCCCCTCGTCGAGCAGGAGCCGCACGGCCCGCCCCCGGATCACCCCGGGCACGGTGTCCCGCCCGCACAGCACCCGCAGCACCGACTGCCAACGGCCTCTCAGATCGCCGTGCCCCGCCGCGGGTGCGTCACCCAGGAGCCCCACGGCCCCGTGCACGGCGTCCACATGACGCCGCATCTCCTCGGCGGCGTCCGCGTCGAGCGTGGCGCAGGCCGGGGGCAGACCGACGAAGACCCGCTCGGCCAGGCCCGCGGCGACCTCTCCCAGGGCCCCGGTGTGCGTGCCGCGCACATCGCCGTAGCGCAGGGAGCGGACCAGGGCCGGCAGCGCCTGGGCGAGATGGCCGACGTCCGTGTCGAGGGCCGCCCGGTCGGCGAGGATCCGCATCACCGTGGGCAGGGCGTCGGGCAGTTCGGCCAGCAGGCAGCGCTCGGCGAGCGCGGTGACGTCGGCGAGGCCTTGCGCGGCGACCCCGTCCGCCTCGGCCTTCGCGGTCGCGGCGGACAGTACGGTCGTCCCCCACACGCCGGCCTCGGCGACCCGCACCGACAGCTCGGGCTCCCAGCGCAGCCGCCAGGTCTCCCGGAACGTGCCCGTACTGCCCCGCGAGGCGGCCGGTTCGCCCCACGCGACTCCGAGCAACCGCAGCCGGTGCAGCAGCCTGCTGCGGCCGGCGTCGGTCTCCTTGCGCAGGTCGAGCTCCAACTCCCGCTCCAGCGCCTCCGGCTTCAGCCTCAGCCGGCGCTGGAGCCGGGCGAGGTCCCGCTGCAACGGAACCGCCGGCGCCGTCGGCGGCACCTCCCCCAGCACGTCCCCCACGACCAGCCGGTCGTGCACCAGCGCCAGCGGTATGTCCGAGCCCTCGCACATCACCGCCCGCACCGCGTCGGTCGTCTCGCTCAGACCGGGCAGCGGACGGCCGCGCATCGCCGCGAGTGTCTCGGCCAGCCGCACCGCCTCGATGACATGCGCGGAGGAGACGATCCGGTCCTCGGCGCGCAGCAGCCCGGCCACCTTGGTCAGCCACCGCTCGACCGGCCGGTCCGGGGCGCTGAACAGATGCCCGTACCAGCCCGGCGACTCGATGCCGGCCCCGTATCCACTGATCCGGGACAGCCTGCGGTGGGTCCACGGCACCCACGTCATGTCGGTCTTTACCTTGGGCAGCCCCTTCAGCAGCGCCTTGTCGGCGGCGACGGTCGTCTTCTGCCGCAGGGCGGGCACGTGCCAGGCCCCGCAGACTACGGCCACGCCGTCCTCGAACTCCCGCTGCGCGGCCCGGACCTGGAGCCGCATATAGGCCTCCCGCACCAGGTCCCGGTCGTGTCCCCCGCTGCCGTAGGTCTCGCGCAGCGCCCCCATGGCCTCCTCGAGCACGGTGAACGGCGCGAGCGCGTCCCCCTTCCCCGCGCCCCGGTGCTCCACGACGTCCTCCCACCACCGCTCCGGATCGTCGTAGCCGGCGGTCTCGGCGAGCACGCCGAGCGGATCGATCCGCAGGTCGGCGGGTCCGGGAGCCGAGTCGCGGTCGCCGTCGCCGTCGCCGTCGTCATTTCGGTCGCGGTCGCCGTCGCCGTCGCCATTGCGGTCGCGGTCGCCGTCGCCGTCGCCATTGCGGTCGCGGTCGCGGTCGCCGTCGCCGTCGCCGTCAGGCCCCGTCGCGTCCTCCTGCCTCCCCCAGGCCAGCGTGTGCGTGGCCGGCAGGTCGATGAAGCGGGCCGGGACGTCATGTGCCAGGGCCCAGCGGATGGCGACCCACTCGGGGGAGAACTCAGCCAGCGGCCAGAACGAAGAGCGGCCGGGTTCGTCCACGGCATGGGCGAGCAGGGCGACCGGAGGCCGCATCTCCTCGTCGGCGGCGAGCGGGATCAGGGCATCGGCCTCGGGCGGCCCCTCGATCAGCACCACCCGCGGCCGGGCCTCCTCCAGCGCCGCCCGCACCGCCCGGGCCGACCCCGGCCCGTGATGCCGCACTCCGAGCAGCAGCGGCCCGGCCCCGGCCCCCCGGCCCTCAGCCCTCGCCACGCCTGTCACGCCTGTCATGCCTGTCATGCCTGTCACGCCAACCCCCTCCCCTCCACGCGCACCTCTGTCGGCTCCGCCCCGTACCGCTCACACGCTCACCTCGCGGCAGGCCCGGTAGAAGTCCTTCCAGTCGTCGCGCTCGCGGACCACCGTCTCCAGGTACTCCTGCCAGATGACGCGGTCGGCCGCCGGGTCGCGGACCACCGCGCCGAGGATGCCCGCGGCGACGTCGCTCGGCCGCAGCACACCGTCGCCGAAGTGGGCCGCCAGGGCGAGTCCGTTGGTGACGACGGAGATCGCCTCGGCCGTGGACAGCGTGCCGCTGGGCGACTTCAGCTTCGTCCGGCCGTCGGCCGTGACCCCGTCGCGCAGCTCCCGGAAGACCGTGACGACCCGGCGGATCTCGTCGAGGCCGTCGGGCGCGGCCGGCAGGTCGAGGGAGCGGCCGATCTGGTCGACGCGGCGCGAGACGATGTCGACCTCGGCGTCGGGGCTCTCCGGCAACGGCAGCACCACCGTGTTGAAGCGGCGGCGCAGGGCGCTGGACAGGTCGTTGACCCCGCGGTCGCGGTCGTTGGCCGTGGCGATCAGGTTGAAGCCACGGACCGCCTGCACCTCCTGGCCCAGCTCCGGTATCGGCAGTGTCTTCTCCGACAGGATCGTGATGAGCGTGTCCTGCACATCGGCCGGGATGCGCGTCAGCTCCTCGACGCGGGCGGTCATGCCGTCGGACATCGCCCGCATGACCGGGCTGGGCACGAGGGCGTCGCGGCTCGGGCCGTGGGCGAGCAGCCGCGCGTAGTTCCAGCCGTACCGGATGGCCTCCTCCGGTGTGCCGGCAGTGCCCTGCACCAGCAGCGTGGAGTCGCCGCTGACCGCCGCGGCCAGGTGCTCGGACACCCAGGTCTTCGCCGTGCCGGGCACGCCGAGCAGGAGCAGGGCGCGGTCGGTGGCGAGCGTGGTGACCGCGACCTCGACGATGCGGCGCGGGCCGACGTACTTCGGTGTGATCACCGTGCCGTCCGGCAGCGTGCCGCCGAGCAGGTAGGTCGCGACGGCCCACGGCGACAGCTTCCAGCGGGCCGGGCGCGGGCGGTCGTCCTGCGCGGCGAGTGCGGCGAGTTCGCCGGCGAAAGCGTCCTCGGCGTGCGGCCGCAGCGCCTCGGCACCGTCGGTCTGCGACGTCGGTTCAACGGACACAGGCATGGCTGAGTCCCCCTCCAGCTCGGCCGGTTCGGATCTGGGTTCCACGTTGCACCACACCACTGACAATCCGCTCTGACCTGCAAAAACGTCCTGCCGGAGCCGCTCGCGGACCCGATTGTCAGTGGTGGGATCTACCTTCGATGACATGACTCAGCAGGGGGTGCGCTGGACGGCGGACCAGGTGCTGGCACTGGCGCCTGACATCGCGTCACGCAAAGCAGGAAGCAAACTCGGCGCGGCGGGTCCGTGGTCCGAGGCGGGGAGTTCCGACGAGGGGACGGTGTGGGGGCTGTGCAAGGGCAGCGGAAGCAAGCCGTATCAGACGGTCGTCGACATCGCGGACGCCTCCGGGCCCGCGTACAAGTGCAGTTGTCCGAGCCGCAAGTTCCCGTGCAAGCACGCTCTCGGGCTGCTGCTGCTCTGGGCGGGCGGCGACGGAGCGGTGCCGCCGGGGCAGGTGCCGGAATGGGCCGGGCAGTGGATAGCGGGGCGGCGCGAGCGCGCGGAGGAGAAGGGTTCGGGAGAGAGCCCGGCTTCGCCGTCCGGGTCCGCTGATCCGGAGGCGGCGCGGCGCCGTGCTGAGCGGCGGGCCGAGCGGGTCACGGCGGGTGCGGTGGAGCTGGAGCAGCGTCTGGCTGACCTGTTGCGCGGCGGCCTGGCGACAGCGGAGCAGTCCGGCTACGGCCTCTGGGAGGAGACGGCGGCCCGCATGGTCGACGCCCAGGCGCAGGGCCTTGCCGCGCGGGTGAGGGAGCTGGGGGCGATCCCGTCCACCGGCCCGGGCTGGCCGGTGCGGCTGCTGGAGGAGTGCGCGCTGCTGCATCTCCTCGGCCAGGGCTGGCTGCGCCGCGAGCGGCTGCCGGACGGGCTCGCCGCCACGGTCCGTTCACGGATCGGCCTGCCAACCTCCGCGGAGGGCCCGCCGGTGCGGGACAGCTGGCTGGTGCTCGCCCAGTACGACACGACGGACCCACGCCTGACGACCCGCCGGATCTGGCTGCACGGCGCCGGCTCGCACCGCACCGTGCTGCTCCTCTCCTACGGCGCCGCCGGCCGCGCTCCGGAGCTGGCGCTGCCGGTGGGGCTGACCCTCGATGCCGAGATGTCCGCCTACCCGGGCGCCGGGCAGCTGCGGGTGTCCCTGGGCGAGCAGTTCGCGCCGCCCACGCCCACGGACATACGTCCGCCGGGGGTGACGACGTCGCAGGCGGCGGCCCGTTACGGCGACGCCCTGCGCGACGATCCCTGGCTGGACTCCGTCCCGGTGACGCTGGACCGGGTCGTCCCCACCCCGGACGGCGGCTCCTGGCAGTTGGCGGACACCGACGAGGACGCGGCGCTGCCGCTCACTCCCGCCGCGCGTTCCCGGCCCGGCCTGTGGCGGCTGGTCGCCCTGTCGGGCGGTGCCCCGGTCAGGGTCTTCGGCGAATGCGGCCACCAGGGCTTCACTCCACTGACGGCCTGGCCCAAGGGCGCGGGCGACGCGGTGGCGCTGTGCTGAACCGACTGCGGTGGACCGGCCTTTCCGACCCGACCCACCCTTCCCACAAATCAACGCATCTTTCAGGCATCACGGGACAACCGATGAGGGTGAGCCTTCAACCACTCCCGGGCGCCCCACGGAAAGGAAGCTCATGACCAGTACCACCGCTTCTGTGGACGCGCCCGCCACCAGCGCCTGGGAGGGGCTCGTCACCACGGCACTGCTGGGCACGGACCGGCGCACCCCGCCGGGCTCCGGACCGGGCCCGGAGGCCCCGGTGGCGCTCCTGGACGCGGCCGCGGCAGAGACCGTGCGACGCCGGGCCGGTCTGCGCCCGGCGCGGGCGGCGGAGCGCCCGCAAGCGGCCCCGGAGGACCCCCGTCCGCCGCTGCCGCCCGCGGCGGCCCGCAGACTCGCGCTGCTGCTTGCCGACCGCCCCGGCGCGTCCGGCGGCGGCCGCCGGGGCGCCGCGCCCGATCTGGTGGAGCTGCTGCCCCAATGGCTCGCGGGGGCCAACGCCCGTGGTTTCGCACCGCCTCCGCACGCGCTCCCCGCGCTGCTGGACGCGGCCCGGGGGCGTACCGACCTGCGTCCGGCGGTGCTGGAGTTTTCGGGGCCCCGGGCGCTGTGGCTGGCGCGGCTGAACCAGGACTGGCGGTTCGCCCTGCGCTCGACCCCGGGTGGTGGGGCGGCGCTGCCGCACACCGATGACGACGACCGGATTCAGCAGCTGTGGCAGGAGGGCCTGTTCGCCGAACGAGTCGCTCTTCTCTCCGCCCTGCGCTCCCGCGAACCGGCCGCCGCACGGGAACTGCTCGCGACGACCTGGACGACGGAACGGGCCGAGGACCGGCTGATGTTCCTCGACTCCATGCGCGCGGGCCTGGGCCCGGACGACGAGCCCTTCCTGGAACAGGCCCTGGCCGACCGCAGCCGCAACGTCCGGGCGACGGCGGCGGAGCTGCTGTCGGCGCTGCCCGGCTCGGCGCTCGCCGCGCGGATGGCGGTCAGGGCGGAGGCGTGTCTGGCCATCGACCACACACAGACCCCACAGATCACACCGACGATCGCCGTCGAAGCGCCGCACGAGTGCGATCCGGGCATGGAGCGCGACGGCGTCGTGGCGAAGGCCCCGGCGGGACGGGGAGAACGGTCCTGGTGGTTCGGCCAGTTGCTGGAGGCGGCACCGCTCGGGACCTGGTCGCGGCGGCTGGGCGGGCGGACCCCCCGGGAGATCGTGGCGCTGCCGGTGGCGGACGGCTGGCAGGGCGAACTGCACGCGGCATGGTGCCGGGCGGCGGTGCGCCAGCGGGACGCCGAATGGTCGCGCGCGCTGCTTGGCGAGCCCTCGGCGCCGGAGGCGGGCGGCCCTGGCGCGGTGTCCCTGGCCGAACGCGCCAAGCTGCTCGGCACGCTGGGCGCCGCCGAACGGGCCGAGTGGGTGGCCGGCTTCATCGCGACGCACGGTCTGTCCGAGGCCTTTCAGCTGCTCGGGGTGTGTGCGGTGCCGTGGTCGGGGCCGCTCGGCCGGGCGGTGGTGGACGCGCTCAACATCGCTCGGGACGCAGGGAGTTATCCATGGAGTTTCAGCGGGGTCATGGGCCTGGCCGAGCGCTGCCTCGACCCGTCCGAGGCCGGTCGCCTCGACGCCCTGCTGGCCGTACCGGACGAACCGGAGAACGCGTCTCCCGGAGCCGGCGGCTACTGGGCGGAGGCCTTCCAGCGCCTGGTCACGACCCTGCGGCTGCGCGCGGCGATGGCGGAGGAACTGGGCGTGTCATAGACCCGCGAGTACCGGACGACTACGCCAGGAACGGTCCCCGGCCGACAACAGGCCCACCAGGCACGGCACCGAAACCGACATCGACCCCGGCCCTGCCCCCGACACCGGCCTCACCCCCGACCAGCCGAAGCCGTCCCGGCCCCACCGCCGGAGGCCTACGCCCCAGCCGGCTGGCGTGCGTTGGTCCGGACCCACTCCACGATCGACGTCGTCGTCGCGCCGGGCGTGAAGATCTCCGCGACACCCTTCTCTTTCAGCAGGGGGATGTCCGCTTCGGGGATGATCCCGCCACCGAAGACCAGGATGTCCGCCGCGTCCCGCTCCTTGAGCAGTTCGATCACCGCCGCGAAGAGCGTGTTGTGCGCGCCGGAGAGGATGGACAGCCCGATCGCGTCGGCGTCCTCCTGGATCGCCGTGTCGACGATCTGCTCGGGAGTCTGGTGGAGCCCGGTGTAGATGACCTCCATACCGGCGTCACGCAGGGCCCGCGCGATCACCTTGGCCCCGCGATCGTGGCCGTCGAGCCCCGGCTTGGCCACCACTACGCGGATCGGACCGGCTGCCACACCCATCACTGCCTCCATGAAGCGAATACATCCATCCGTACCGACAAGTACCGCACACATCGGGCACGCAGTACACGCCGCACCGCACGGACACCCCGCCCCGCATCGTCCGGGCAAGTGAACGAACGTTATCTCCAGGATCCCGCAACCGGCAGTTTCGCGCTGCAGACCGAGGGGGAAATCACACGGTGGGACAAGCGCAAGGGGAGCCGCGACGAAGTCGCCGTACCGCCGCCGCACCCACCACGCACAGCGGCGGTACGGCACTTCGGCGAAGACACGCAGGGCAAGAACCGCACGTTCGGCACGTACCGCACGCAGGGGATCACTGGCGCCACACACGCCACACGCCTCACTCAGGCCCCACGGCACACGCGGCTCGGGTCGCTCACATGGTCATCGCCGACCGTCTTCGCGGCAGCTTTCCACGAGGGCACACGGGGGGCGGAGCCGTCCTTCCGCGTGCCGACAGGAGGTCGGCCATGAAGGTCACCAGGGCTGCTCTGCCCTTTCTTCCGTTCTGCCAGCGCCTGCTGCCGAGCCGGCTGACGGGACTCTCCCTGGCACTTCTGAAGGCCACCGCCCTGGAGATCGCGATCCTGGCCGGGCATCTCCTCCTCTACCCCTCCGGCATCACCCAGGAGCGGCGGGCCCCCGCCCGGGCACTGCCCCCGGTGGACGGTGCCGCCCAACTGCCCACGGAGGCCAAGCCCCCGGTCGTCCTGCTGCACGGCTTCATCGACAACCGCTCGGTCTTCGTCCTGCTGCGGCGCAGCCTCGCCCAGCACGGCAGGCAGCAGATCGAGTCCCTCAACTACTCGCCGCTGACCTGCGACATACGCGCCGCGGCCGAGCTGCTCGGCCGGCGCATAGAGGAGATCTGCGAGCGCACGGGGGCCCAGCGGGTCGATGTCGTCGGGCACAGCCTGGGCGGCCTGATAGCGCGTTACTACGTGCAGCGACTCGGCGGTGATGCCCGCGTCCGGACCCTCGTCACCCTCGGCACGCCGCACTCCGGAACCCGAGTCGCGCCCCTCGCGGACGCGCACCCCATCGTGCGCCAGATGCGCCCCGGCTCACCGGTGCTCGAGGAGCTCACTCGGCCCGCCCCGGACTGCCGTACGCACTTCGTCAGCTTCTGGAGCGACCTGGACCATGTGATGGACCCGCTGGAGACGGCCCGCATCGACCATCCCGATCTGACGGCGCAGAACGTACTCGTGACAGGCATCGGCCATCTCGCCCTGCCCGTGCACCCCGCAGTCGCCAACGGAATACGGCAGGTCCTCGACACGGCCCACCCGGGTGAACCGTCCGCCCATCACACCGGCGGCCTCACGGTGGCCTGACACCGGACTCGACGGATGCGCGCTTCGTGTCGAAACGTCGAACAAACTTCGAACACAAAGCCAAACCCGCGCCCGCCGTCCGCCAAAACACGGCCGAATGCCCGTTTCATGCGCGCGCGAAACCTGCCGAAGATTGTCGTGCCCGCGTACCGCCGGGTACAGTCGCCGCACTGCTCTGGCAGCCCCTGTTGTCGAGGCGAAAGAGAAGTTGGTGAACGACCGTCACCCGTCGGGGACCATGACCCCGGCTCCGGCTTCCGAGGCCGCCTCGGCGCATTACGCGTCGTACGGCACCCAGGAAGCCCAGTACGGCGACTTCACCACGTACGGCGACTACGCCGCCACTGGATTTGACGCCACCGGCGCCCACACGGCCGGTACGGACGGCGCCGGTTTCGACGCCACCGGGCACACCACCGCGACCTTCGCCAGCGACCCCCTCTTCGGCGACATGCCGGGCAGCGGCCCCGACACGGGCACGTACGACACCGGTCACTGGCCCACGGGCACGCACGAGAACCCGCACTACGACGCGTACGCGGCCCAGCACCACGCCGCCTACGACACGGGTGTCTACGACACGACCTCCTGGGCGGCCCAGCAGCAGCCGCTGTCGGTCATCCCGCCGCAGGCCGGGTCCCCCGACGCCACCGGCCAGTGGGACACCGGCGCCTGGCTCCAGCCCGACCAGTCCGGCAATCCGGCCGACCAGACCCAGCAGTGGGAATGGGGCACCCAGGCCTTCGACACGGGCACCTACGACGCCACGCAGTGGAACTCCGACGGCTCCGCCGCGCCGTCCCCCGACGGGTACGAGCAGCACGCGGACGCCTTCCACCAGCACGAGACGGCGACGTTCGAGCAGATCGGCTACGACGAAGCCACCGGGGCCCCCTACGACGACCCCGCCGCGGACGGCGCTGAGCAGGCCGCCACCGGCGAACTGCCCACCGTCACCCCGCTCCTGGACGGTCAGGAGGAGGTCGGCCCGCGCACCGCCGCACGGGCGGCCTCGCGCGCCGGGTCCCGCTCCCGCCGCCGTACACCCCCCAAGCGCTCGGCGCTGCTGACCATCGCGGTGCCCTCGGCGTGTGTGATGGGTGTCGCGGGGATCGCCGCCGCCTCTGTCGGCAGCCTCACCGAGGACAGCGCCGCGGAGGCGCAGACGACCGCGGCGGACGCGCAGCCGGTGCAGCCGGCCGCCGCCAACAACAAGCTGGACACGCAGCTGCAGAGCCTCTCCGCCGGAGCCGACGACTTCGCCGACCGGGCCAGCCGTACGCAGGAACGTATCGACCTCAAGGCTCAGCAGGCGGCCGAGCGGAAGCGGGCGGCGGAGGAGGCGGCCCGCAAGGAGCGGCTGCGCCCGAAGTTCGCCGTGCCGGTCGCCCGCCATGGACTCAGCGCCCAGTACGGCCAGTCCGGCATCAACTGGATGTCCCTGCACACCGGCATCGACTTCCCCGTCTCGTACGGCACGACCGTGATGGCGGCGACCGACGGCACCGTCCGCACCCAGTGGAACAGCGCGTACGGCAACATGCTGATCCTGACCGCGAAGGACGGCACGGAGACGTGGTACTGCCACCTCTCCACCTACACGGTCCCCTCCGGTACGAGCGTGAAGGCGGGCGATTCGATCGCGCGCTCGGGCAACTCCGGCAACTCGACCGGCCCTCATCTGCACTTCGAGGTGCGTCCGGGCGGCGGCTCGCCGATCGACCCGCTCCCGTGGCTGCGCAGCCACGGCGTCGACCCGACGTAACGTCCCGGCAGCCCCGTCGGTCCGGCCCCCGCCGGTCCGGCCGGCGGAGGCTCACCTCACAGGACTATCGCCGCACCGGGCTACAGCTTCTCCACCGGCGCGTACCGCAGCAGCAGCCGCTTCGGCTTGTCCCCGAAGTCGATCGTCGCCTCGGCGTTCGCGCCCGTGCCCTTGACCGCCACGACGGTCCCGAGCCCGAACTGGTCGTGCGTGACACGGTCCCCGACCCCAAGCGACACCACCGGCTTCTCGGAGGTGCGGCGTGTGGCGAAACCGGAGGCGCCCGACGCCGACGAACGCGAACGGGACGACGACAGCGAGGCCGCCACCGCGGAGACCGGCCCGGAGGACGCGGGCACGGTCGCACCGGTCCGCTTCCACTCCAGGTGGGTCGGCGGGATCTCCTCCAGGAACCGGGAGGGCGGGTTGTACGACGGCTGGCCCCAGGCGCTGCGCAGGGTGGAGCGCGTCAGATAGAGCCGTTCCCGCGCGCGCGTGATGCCCACGTACGCCAGGCGCCGCTCCTCCTCCAGTTCCTTGGTCTGGCCGAGGGCGCGCATGTGGGGGAAGACGCCGTCCTCCATGCCGGTCAGGAAGACGACCGGGAACTCCAGGCCCTTGGCGGTGTGCAGGGTCATCAGGGTGATGACGCCGTCGCCGTCCTCCTCGTCGGGGATCTGGTCGGAGTCGGCGACCAGTGCGACCTTCTCGAGGAAGTCGGCCAGGGTGCCCTGCTCGTCCTCGCCGCGCTCCTGCTCGAACTCCATGGCGACGGCGGCGAGTTCTTGGAGGTTCTCGATCCGGGTCTCGTCCTGGGGGTCGGTGGAGGCCTGCAGTTCGGCGAGGTATCCGGTGCGCTCCAGGATCGCCTCCAGCACGGTGGCGGGCCCGGCGCCGGACTCGACGACCGTACGGAGGTCCTCCATCAGCGTGTTGAACCGCTTGACGGCGTTGGTGGAGCGCGCGGCCATGCCGTACGCCTCGTCGACGCGCTTCAGCGCCTGCGGGAAGCTGATCTTCTCCCGCTGGGAGAGGGCGTCGATCATCGCCTCGGCGCGGTCGCCGATGCCGCGCTTGGGCACATTGAGGATCCGGCGCAGCGGCACCGAGTCCTCCGGGTTGGCCAGCACGCGCAGGTAGGCCAGGACGTCCCGGACCTCCTTGCGCTCGTAGAAGCGGACGCCGCCGACGACCTTGTAGGGCAGGCCGACGCGGATGAAGATCTCTTCGAAGACACGGGACTGGGCGTTGGTGCGGTAGAAGACGGCGACGTCGCCGGCCTTCGCCTCGCCGGCGTCGGTGAGACGGTCTATCTCGTCGGCGACGAACTGCGCCTCGTCGTGCTCGGTGTCGGCGACGTAGCCGGTGATCTGCGCGCCGGTGCCCGCGTTGGTCCACAGGTTCTTGGGGCGGCGGGACTCGTTGCGCTCGATGACCGCGTTGGCCGCGCTGAGGATCGTCTGGGTGGAGCGGTAGTTCTGCTCCAGCAGGATCGTCGTCGCGTCCGGGTAGTCCTCCTCGAACTGGAGGATGTTGCGGATCGTCGCGCCGCGGAAGGCGTAGATCGACTGGTCGGCGTCACCCACCACGCACAGCTCGGCGGGCGGCAGGTCGTCCGCGCTGGGCGGTACGTCGACGGGGTGCTCGGAGGTGCCCACGAGCTCCCGGACGAGGGCGTACTGGGCGTGGTTGGTGTCCTGGTACTCGTCCACGAGGACGTGGCGGAAGCGGCGGCGGTAGTGCTCGGCGACGTCAGGGAAGGCGCGCAGCAGGTTGACCGTCGTCATGATCAGGTCGTCGAAGTCGAGGGCGTTCGCCTCGCGCAGCCGCGACTGGTACATCGCGTAGGCCTGGGCGAGGGTCTTCTCGAAGCCGTCGCCGGCCTGGGCGGCGAAGTCCTCCTCGTCGATCAGCTCGTTCTTCAGGTTGCTGATCTTGGCGCTGAAGGACTTCGGCGGGAAGCGCTTGGGGTCGAGGTCCAGGTCGCGGCAGACCAGGGCCATCAGGCGCTTGGAGTCGGCGGCGTCGTAGATCGAGAAGCTCGAGGTGAAGCCGAGCTTCTTGCTCTCCCGGCGCAGGATGCGTACGCAGGCGCTGTGGAACGTCATCACCCACATGGCGTTCGCGCGCGGGCCGACGAGCTGCTCGACGCGCTCCTTCATCTCGCCGGCGGCCTTGTTGGTGAAGGTGATGGCGAGGATCTGGCCCGGGTGGACGTCCCGCTCGGCGAGCAGGTGGGCGATGCGGTGTGTGAGCACGCGGGTCTTGCCGGAGCCGGCGCCGGCCACGATGAGCAGTGGGGAGCCGGAGTGTGTGACGGCGGCGCGCTGGTTGTCGTTCAGCCCCTCCAGGAGCGTGGCGGCGTCCACCGGCGGGCGCGGGGCGCCGTCCCGGTAGTAGGCGTCGCGGTCCGGCGGTACGTCGAACTTCCCGCCGAACAGATCGTCCGGAACCGGCTCCGGTCCGTGATCGTCCTCGGGCGGCGGCGGGGGCTCGTCCGCGGGGCCCCGCTGGGCCTGGAGGTCCGCCAGGAAGCTGTCGTCAAAGAGGCTGCTCATCGCTCTCCGAGTCTAGGGCGCCCCACTGACAGCCCGCCGCCGCCCCGAGAACATCGCCGAAAGGACCCCCCTGTCACCCTCCAGGTGCACGTGATCACAGGCCGCTACGGACTTCACAATTGCGTATGAACAGTGACCAACCCCCCTCGATCGATCACTCTCGGCGACGCTCATGAGTAAGGTCACGGAAATGTATCGGGCATATCACCCATCAACCTTCACAAGGGCCACACGAGTTGGCTACCGTGCGAGGAGGTCACACGACCCCCACCGGCGAACGTCGCCGGGCCGCGTGGCCTCCGCCGAGTCAGGCGTGCCGCAGCGGCCGCCAGAGCCGGGGACCCAACCGAGACCCCGGGGTGAATCGGCCCGACTCCCTTTCCGGAGACGGCCGTAGGGCAACCCTTCCGAACCACCCGCCCGAACCCGACAGCTAACCCGGTAGGCGGAGCATGGAAGGAGTCGCCTCCCTTGGCGTCGCACCGCAAGTCGCGTCCTACGGGTTCGCGCGTTGCAGGCATACGGACCCCCGCCCTCGCGACGGCGGCCCTCACCTCCGTGGCCCTGCTGTCCCAGTCGGCCAACGCCGCCCCCGAGGCCGACGACAAGCCCAGCCTGGAGGAAGTCGAGAAGAAGGTCGACGACCTCTACCGCCAGGCGGGGTCCGCGACCGAGAAGTACAACGGCGCCAAGGAGAAGACCGCCAAGCAGCGCAAGCGCGTCGACACCCTCCTCGACGACGTCGCGAAGCGCACCCAGAAGCTGAACGAGGCGCGGGAGGAGCTGGGCACCTTCGCCGCCGCCCAGTACCGCACCGGCGCCTCCACCCCGGACACGGCGACGTTCCTGCTCGCGGACACCCCGCAGGACTACTTCGACCAGACCCAGCTGATGGACCGGATGACCGGCCGTCAGAAGGTGGCGGTCGACGACTACATCACTCAGCAGTCAGAGACGATGGAGAAGCGTCAGGAGGCCGCCGAGAGCCTCGAGACGCTCACCGAGTCGCAGGGCGACCTGAAGACGGCCAAGGCGACCGTCCAGCGGAAGCTCGCCGACGCCCGCGAGCTGCTGTCGAAGCTGACCGCCGAGGAGAAGGCGCGGCTCGCGGCGATCGAGAAGGAGAAGCAGGAGGAGGCCGCCCGCAAGGCCGCCGAGCTGGCCCGGCAGCAGGCCGAGCAGCAGAAGCAGCAGGAACAGGAACAGGAGGCCGCCCAGCAGCAGGACAGCGGCTCCTCCTCGACGGGTTCGTCCTCGTCGTCCACCGCGCCCGACTCCTCGTACGCCACCAAGGCCGACAAGGCGCTCGCCTTCGCCCGCGCCCAGATCGGCAAGCCGTACGTCTGGGGCGCCACCGGCCCCGGCTCCTACGACTGCTCCGGCCTCACCCAGGCCGCCTGGAAGGCCGCCGGGGTGACCCTGCCGCGCACGACGTACGACCAGGTCAACGCCGGCACCACGGTCCCCCTGGCCGACGCCCGGCCCGGTGACCTGGTCTTCTTCTACGACGATGTCACCCACGTCGGCATCTACATCGGCAACGGCATGATGATCCACGCTCCGAAGCCCGGCACGTATGTGCGCGAGGAGTCGATCTACTACGACGGCGAGTCGTCGATCCACAGCGTGGTGCGGCCGGCCTGACGGGTCTCGCAGGTTTTTGGGACCCCGCGCGCGTGGCCTGCCCGTAACGCGCGCGGGGCCTCCTAGCATCGGCCCCATGCCCGGCCACTCCCCCTCCGTCGCCTGGTGGGCGCAGCGTGCTCCGGCGGCCAGTGCCGCCGTGCTGGCGACCGGCACCCTGTCGGTCGGTCTGGAGCTGGCGGGGTACGAGGTCCTCTCACGCATCACCCTCGGCCTGGCCTGCGCGGCCTGGCTGCTGTTCGCCGCGGACTTCACCCTGCGGCTGCTGCGGGCCGGGACCAGGTGGCGGGCGTATACGCGCAGGCCGGGCGTCCTCGAGAGCGTGACGACGACCGCCCTCACCACCGTGGCGGCGACGGCCGTCCTGGGCACCGCCTTCTCGGCGGCCGGCTCCCAGGCTCTGGCCGTGACGCTGCTGGTGCTCGCCGTGCTGCTCTGGCCGGTGCCGCTCGTCCTCGTCCCGCAGGGCGGGGAGCGGCGCAGGCCCGGGACGGTGTTCGCGCGCTGCATGGCCACACAGGGGCTCGCCGTGCTCGGCGCCACGCTGGCCGCGGCCGAGTCGGCGGACTGGCTCGCGCACGCGGCGCTGGTGCTGTTCTGGCTGGGGCTGGTGCTGTACGTCCTCGCCCTGGTCCGTTTCGATGTGCGCCAGGTGGCCGAGGGGATCGGCGATCACTGGCTCGCGGGCGGGGCGCTCGCCCTCTCGGCGCTCGCCGGGGCGCGGCTGATCAGCGCCGACAGCGCGCGTCTGTACCTGTGGAACGAAGACGACCGGGACGTCCTGCGCACCGTGACCGTGGTGCTGCTCGTGCTCGCGCTGGTCTGCTACGCCGTCCTGCTCGCCGGCGAGTTCCTGTGGCCCCGGCCCCGCCATGACGTCCGCCGCTGGGCGACCGTGTTCACCTGGGCCAAGACGGGGACGGCGGCACTGGCCGTCGCCGTCGCCGTCGACGTCTCCTGGCTGGACGGCTTCGGGGAGGCGTTGCTGTGGATCGCGGTGGCCGCGTGGCTCGTGGCCGCCGCGTGGACGGCCGCCTCGGTCCGCTCCGGTGCGCGGCCCGGCCGCCGGGTCAGGTCCAGAGCACGGCGATGAAGACGTTCGCCGTGGTCAGCAGGCCGACCAGGCCGAACAGGCCCTTGTCCACCTTCTCGTCGTCCCGTTTCACGTAGACCAGGCCGAGGATCACGATCAGCAGGGCCAGCTTCACGCCGATCTTGATGTTGTTCACGGACTGGTCGTCGGCCTGGTTGAGACCGACCAGGATCACACCGGTGACCAGCATCGTCAGCGCGCCGTGCAGCATCGCCGGGGTGTAGCGGGCGGTGCCCTCGCCTATCGCCTTCATCTGGGTGAGAAAGCCGCCCAGGAGCGAGGCGATGCCGATGATGTGGAGGCCGACGAAGAGGTGGATGAGTACGTCCATGAGGCCGGAGCCTAATCAGGGGGTCCGATCCGCCCGACACCGGCCCACCGATGCATATATGCGCCCCATAGCACCCGATCACCGGCACTCGCCCAGGATTCGACGCATCGGTCATCACGCTGAGTTAAGGCGACGGCGCCAAGGCGGGATCGCGGTCGCATACGGTCACCGTCGGTCCTCTCGGAACAGTTCCGCGCACCGGCCACGGGCCCGCCATGGCGAGGTTTAACGTCCTCCTCCAGGTGACCGGCTCCCCACCGCCGCCCGGGCCAGGGGCGGCAGTCGGGCACCACCGCCAGAAGTCCGGCGGCGGCCCGCTTCCCCTGTGCGAGCCGCCGCCGGACGCGCAGGCCGCCCGTCCGCTCCCCACGGCGGCCGTCGCACGCACCGGGCGGTCGCAGGAAAGGACGTGGCTCCCAAGGTGGCAGCGCACCGCAAGCCCCGACAGCGCACCGCGAGCGGCAACACGGCCCGTACGGCCGCCACGATCGCGCTCGCCGGCGCGGCGACCGCGACGGGCTTGGACGGAACCGGACACGCCGAACCGCAGCTCACCCCCGGCCAGGTCAAGGCCGAGGTGGACAAGCTGTACCAGGAGGCGGAGGTCGCCACCGAGAAGTACAACGGCGCGAAGGAGAAGGCCGACGCCGCCGGAGAACGGCTCAAGAACCTCCAGGACCAGGCGGCCCGCAAGGAGGAGCGGCTCAACTCGGCCCGCGACGCCCTGGGCTCGGTCGCCGCCGCGCAGTACCGGGACGGCGGCATCGACCCCGCCCTCCGGCTCGCCCTGTCCGACGACCCCGACCGGTACCTCGAGAACGCCGAGTTCGTGGAGCGGGCCGGCAACCGGCAGAGGTCCGCCGTCGCGGGCGTCCGCAAGCAGCTCCGGGAGATCGAGCAGCTGCGCGGGGCCGCCCACATCGAGCTGACGTCCCTGAAGTCGCGGCAGACGGAGCTGAAGCGGCACAAGAAGACGATCACCGGCAAGCTGGGCTCCGCACGGCAGCTGCTGTCCCGGCTCACCGCGCAGGAACGTGCCGACCTGGGCGTAGGGCCTGGCTCGAACCGCGCCTCACGCTCCTCGACGGGCGTCCGGGGCACCCTGGCGGCCCCCGGTTCCGCCGCCGCGCAGGCCCCCAACGCCCGCGCGGCCGCCGCCGTCTCCTACGCCTACCAGAAGCTCGGCAGCCCTTACGTCTGGGGCGCGACCGGCCCGAACGCCTTCGACTGCTCGGGCCTCGTCCAGGCCGCGTACCGCTCCGCGGGCGTCTCGCTGCCCCGCACGACGTACTCCCAGATCGCCGTCGGCCGCCGCGTCTCCCGCTCCGAACTCCTCCCCGGTGACCTGGTCTTCTACTACGCCGGTATCAGTCACGTCGGCATCTACGTGGGGAACGGGCAGATGATCCACGCCCCGAACTCATCGGCCCCGGTACGGGTCGCCCCGCTCGACGAGATGCCGTACGCCGGGGCGACGCGGGTGGTCTGACGGGGCCGGCCCGGGCCGCGTGTCACACCAGCCGTCGAGCCGTGGCCCAGCGCGTCAGCTCATGCCGGTTGGAGAGCTGGAGCTTGCGCAGGACCGCCGAGACATGCGACTCGACCGTCTTCACGGAGATGAACAGCTGCTTGGCGATCTCCTTGTACGCGTACCCCCGGGCGATGAGCCGCAGCACCTCGCGCTCGCGCTGGGTCAGCCGGTCCAGGTCCTCGTCGACCGGAGGCGCGTCCGTGGAGGCGAAGGCGTCGAGGACGAACCCGGCCAGCCGCGGGGAGAACACCGCGTCGCCCTCTTGGACGCGGAAGACGGAGTCGACGAGGTCCGTGCCGGTGATCGTCTTGGTGACGTACCCGCGGGCCCCGCCGCGGATCACGCCGATCACGTCCTCCGCCGCGTCCGACACGGACAGCGCGAGGAAGCGGACCGGCTGCTCGGCGTCGGCCATCAAGGGGGCACAGCGGCGCAGCACCTCCACCCCGCCACCGCCCGGGAGATGCACATCGAGGAGGACCACCTCGGGCCGGGTCGCGGTGATGACCGTGACCGCCTGGTCGACGTCCGCGGCCTCGCCGACGACCTCGACACCGGTCTGCTCGGTCTGCCCGATCTCGGCCTGGACCCCCGTACGGAACATGCGGTGGTCGTCGACGAGGACCACGCGTACACGACGCCCGCCGGTGCCGCCGCCCGACTCCCCGGGCCCGGCCGCCTCCGCCGCTCCCGCCGTACCGTTCGACTCGGTCGGGTCGCTCATGACGTCTTCTCCGCCCTCTCCATCTCCAGCTCGACCTCCGTGCCGCCGTCCGGCACCGCGCGCAGCCGCGCCGTGCCACCGTGGCGCTCCATGCGGCCGATGATCGATTCTCTGACACCCATGCGGTCGGCGGGTATCGAGTCGAGGTCGAAGCCGGGGCCGCGATCCCGGACGGACACGAAGACCGTCTTCCCCTCGACCTCGGCGTAGACCTGTACGGCTCCGCCCTCGCCACCGTACTTGGCGGCGTTCACCATTGCTTCCCGCGCGGCCTGCATCTGTGCGCCGGTTCCCTCGTCGAGCGGGCAGTCCCCCACCACCACGACCTCGATGGGCACGCCGTGCTTGTCCTCCACCTCGGCCGCGTTGCGCCGCACCGCGTCGGCGAGCGTGGTGGGTTCGTCGGCCTCGTCCTTGCCGGTGCCCTCGGGCTTGTAGAGCCAGGTGCGCAGGTCGCGCTCCTGGGCGCGGGCGAGGCGGCGCACCTCGTTCGCGTTCTCCGCGTTGCGCTGGATCAGGGTGAGGGTGTGCAGCACCGAGTCGTGCACATGGGCGGCGACCTCCGCGCGCTCCTGGGCCCGGATGCGCATCAGACGCTCCTCGGAGAGGTCCTGCGTCATGCGCACCAGATACGGCCCGGCGAGGAGCGTTATCCCGACGAGGACCGCGAGGGCCGCCTGCAGGACGGAGCCGAGGTGGGCGGCGGAGCCCTGCAGGACGAAGATGCCGGAGACACCGGCCGTCACCAGCAGCACCCCGCCCCCCGCGCGCAGCAGCGTGACGGTGCGCCGGCGGCGGCCGACCTCGACCCAGCGGGCCCGGCGGGCGTTGTCCGCCTGCCGCCAGACCAGAGCGACGCCCGCGCCGACGAGCACCGCCGGCCACAGGTACACCCGGGCCCCGCCGCTGAGGTTCACATTGCCGACGAACACCAGGGCCACGGCGACCATGAGCAGCAGGGCCACTATCTGGCCCTTGTCGGGTTTGCGGGCGACGAGTCTGCGGCGGCCGTCGGGCGAGGTCTCCGAGGCGGCCGGAGGCTTCTGCGCGTCGACTCCGCCGACGCCGAGCGGGACGAAGAACCAGAACGCGGCGTACAGCAGCGCACCGAGACCGTCGGCCATGAACAGGCCGACGAACACGAGCCGCACCCAGACGACGGGCAGCCCGAGGTGCCCGGCGAGGCCTCGCGCCACGCCACCGAGCCAGCGTCCGTCGCTGCTGCGGTAGAGCTTGCGCGGCGGCCGCGGTTCGGCGAGTGGCGCTGCTGCGGCTTCCGACATGCCATTGATGGTCACACGGCCGGAAGGCGGGAGCATCAGGGTCGACCCCGGAGACTCCCCTGATCTCCGGAGGCCGGGCCGTCGAACACCTCCCGAGCCGTTCCTCAGGGCCGATATCAGGGTCCGGCCAGGGTCGTTCCGACTGCCGCCGCGGCGCCGCGCCCGTCACCATGGACCCATGACCGATCACGAGCACGCCGCGACGGGTCCGGGACCCGGCTCCGGCCCGCGCCCCGCACCGGGCGCCGGGCCGCAGGACGCCGCGCCCGCGGGCTCCCCGGCGCAAGGGCGTGCGGGCGCGGGACAACAGGGAGGAGCCCCCGACGCGGCCGGCCCGACCGACCCGACCGACCCGGCCGGGGAAGCGGCCCCGCCCGGCCCGCCCCACGCGTTCCGTCGCGACCGCCGCCACAAGACCCTGGCCGGCGTCTGCGCCGGGCTGGGGCGGCAGTGCGACCTGGACCCGGTGATCTTCCGGATCACGCTCGCGGTGCTCTCCGTCACCGGCGGCATCGGCCTGCTCTTCTACGGCTTCGTCTGGCTCCTCGTCCCGTACGACGACGAGGACGAGAACGAGGTGCGCAAGCTGCTGACCGGCCGCGTCGACGGCCAGGCCCTGACGGCCGTGCTGTTCGCGCTGGTCGGCTGCGGAGTGTTCCTGACCCTGCTGAACAACGGCGGAGTGCTGACCTTCGCCTTCGTCCTCTCCATACTCCTCGCCGGCTGCGGATACTGGTCACGCCAGCGCGGCACCCCCAGCCCCGACCCGCTGGCCGCCCAGGCCGCCGCCGACGCCCCGCCCGAGCCCCAGGCGCCGCCGGCCCTCGTCACCTCGCCCTCCTGGTGGCGCGACCCCATCGTCAAGGACGGCACCCACATCGGCGGCACGGGCTACCTGTGGGGCCCCCGCGACACCCGCGACCCGGACGTCACGGCCGCCGTCAACATCGGGCTCGGCACCCGGCCCGGCGGCCGCCAGGACATACCCGTCCCGCGCAGCCGGCCGCCCGAGCCGCGCGGCCCCCGCTGGATCGGCGGCTGGGTCTTCCTGCTGACCCTGCTCGCCGGTGCCCTGGGCACCGGCGAGACCTGGGACGAGCACCCGCTGGGCACCAGCCTGCAGACGGGTCTGGCCTGCGCGCTCGCCGTCCTGGGCCTGGGCATAGCCGTCAGCGCCTTCCTGGGACGGACCGGGGCGGGCTCGATCCTCCTGGCGATCATCACGGCCGGACTGCTCGCCGGGTCGGCGGCACTGCCCAAGGACATCGGCACCGAGTGGGCCCGCACGACCTGGCGGCCCGCCACGGTGGCTGACGTACGGCAGCAGTACGAACTGGGCACCGGCGTCGGCACCCTCGACCTGACCGGGCTGGACCTGGCCGGGAAACAGACCGTGACGACCAGCGCCGATGTGGGCATCGGCCGGGTGAAGGTGCTGGTGCCCGAGGACGTGACCGTGCGGCTGAGCGTCGACGTGGGGCTCGGCGACCTCCAGCTGCCGGGCGACGACACGAAGGACGTGGACGTGAGACCGGGTCAGCAGAAGCAGATCACCCTCTCCCCCGCCAAGGGCGTCGAGAGGTCCGGCACCATCGACCTGGACCTCCAGGTCGGCATGGGACAGGCGGAGGTGACCCGTGCTGCGTCATGAGCCCCGGCCCGGAAAGCTGGTCGCCGGTGTCGTCCTCGTCCTGACGGGCGTCCTCTACGCCGGTGACGCGGGCGGCGCCTGGGAGATCCCCTGGTTCGTGGCGATCCCCCTCGTCACCGGCGGACTGTGCCTGGCGGGCGCGGTGGCGTTCCTGACGGGCCGCCTGCGCCGACGCCGCACAGCGGGGCGTACGGCCACCGACTAGTGCCCGCCGGGTCACCAGCCACTGGTGCCCCGGCCCCCGGCTACCGGCACTCCGGGCGACCGGTACTCCGGGCTACCGGTACTCCCGCCTCTGCCGTCGTCGTGACCTCAGGGCGGCGTCCACGGACAGCATGGGCGCGCCCGCCAGGACGAGGGGGATCCAGGCCATGAGGTAGGCGAGGTCGTTGCCGTAGTAGTACGGATCGGAGGCCCAGCTCACGGTCAGCCACAGGCTGAGGGAGATCAGCGCGCCGCCGAATGCGGCCAGACGGGCGAGCACACCGAGCAGGGTCCCGATGCCGACGGCCAGTTCTCCGAAGGCGATGGCGTAGCCGAAGCCGACCGGGCTCTTCAGGGAGAGGTCGACCAGGGCGGGAATGGCTGAGGAGTCGCGGACGGCACGCATCATGTCGCCGATCGACCCGGCGCCGGAGTCCTTCATGAAGGCGCTGTCGGTGATTTTGTCCAAGCCGGCGTAGATGAAGGTGACGCCGAGGAAGATGCGCAGAGGAAGGAGGGCGTAGCGGCCGGCTGTGTCCCGCCAGCCTCCGTCGCCGCGGAAGTGGGGGGAGCTCGTGTCCGTTCGCATACTGTGAGTCATCGCTGCAAGCCGCCTCTCGCCGCCGGTGCCGAGACCCCCTCAACAGACCATACGTACGACAAACAGACCGCGCTCAACCCTGTCTGTCCCCAGTTTTTGCCCGACCGCCGGAGCCGGCGGGCGACCGTCACTCCGTCACATCAACCGTGTACCGATTCGTCTCCACCCCCGCCGCCGTGACGACCTGCACGTCCACCCGCCCCGGTTCGACATCCGCGGGCACCGGCACCGTCAGCAGCGTGTCCGCCGGGTTGCTGAAGCCGCCGGGTACCGGTACCAGCGGAACGTGGACATGAACGGCACCCACCCGGACGACCATCCGGGCCAGCCGGTCGGCCCCCTGCGCACCCGGCGGCACGAATCCGGCTCCCCGGATCTCGATGTCGTCGCCCGTGCGGATCGGCCCGTCGAGGTCGCCCGCCTCCCGGGCCCGGACCACGGAGAGGATGACCGGCCGGCCGCCCTCGGCGTACTTGCCTGCCAGGTAGGTCGCCGCCGACACCAGGACAACGACCGCCAGCCCCCACGGCAGGTCCGGCAACTGGTCCGGGCGCCTGGCCAGCCGCACCGCCGCGAAGACCAGCGCGACACCGCTGATGACGACGTACTGGATGTCGGCGAAGGTGCCCCGGCCCGCGTCGTCGGTCAGCAGGTCGGCGGCGCGCGGCCGGTCGGCGCGCACCTTCTGCAGCCGTTGCCCCAGCACCCGCAGCCCGACCACCCGCCGTACGAGCACCGCGATCCCGCACACCACGGCGAGCACGGTCACGACTCCGGCGCCGCGGGCGAGTTCCAGCCCGGAGATCAGCGCGTCCCGCTCCCGGTGCCGGGAGGCGCCCGCCAGCCGCCCCGCCAGGACGAGCACCGCGTAGGCCACGAACAGCACCCACGCCGCGGCGACCGTGCGGGAGGTGGACAGGCGGTTGTCCTCGCCGATCACGGGCGCGAGCGCACCGCCCTTCGACCGGTGGAACCAGGACGCGGCGGTCAGGGCACCGGCCACCACCAGCGCCGCGACCAGCCCGGCCGTACGCGCCGCCGTCCAGCCCGCACCGACCGCGGTGAGGCACTGCCCGAGCAGCAACAGCACGACGGCCGCCCACACCACACCCGCCGTACGGCGCCACAGGCCCGTCAGCCAGGACCGGCCCTCCGCCCGGCCGCGCTCGGCGACGAGCTCCGCGGACTGCGCCAGTTCCTCCGAGACCCACTGCCGGGAAGCCGAGGCGGAGTGGGCCACCGCGGCCGGCAGCCCCTGACCGGCCGCGAACTCATCGCGCCTGCGCAGGAACGCGGCGACGGCCCGCCGGTGCCCCTCACGCGCCCCGTGCGGACAGTCCCCGCAGGCGCACCCGCCTTCATGAGCCCCGCCGTAAGCCCTGCCGTGAGTACCGCCATGAGCACTGCCGTGGCCGCCCGCGTACCCGCTCACGGGCCCACCGGCATACCGGCCCGCATACGCACCCGCGTCCGTATACGCCCCCGCATTCGCGTAGCCACCCGCCTCCGCGCCGCCCTGTCCCTCGCGCACCGCCACGCCCGACGCCCGCCTTCCCGCGACCCAACCACCGTCGGCCTTCCGGACCCCGGAAAAACCGCTGTACAACTCCCCTGCGACGACAGCGAATTGTGCCCTACACCAGCCGGTTCGCGTCCGCTCGGTCTGGTCAACACGGGTGAATTTCGGCGTGCCGTGTTGACCTGGCTGGGAGAATTCCCCTATGGCCGAGATCATCCAGCGTGACGGGGCCTGGGCCTTCGACGGTGACACGGTCCGGATCACGCCCGGTCTGCACCGCTCCGTGCCGTTGTTCCGGCAGACGTACGGGGAGATCGCCGTGCCGCTCGAGGCGGTCTCGAGTGTCGTCCTCGAACCCGAACGCAGGCACGGACGGCTGCGGTTGCGCCTGCGGGAGGGCGCCGACCCCCTGCTCCACGCGACCGGCGGGCGGCTGCCGGACGCGGCCGATCCGTACCGGCTGACGGTGGACGCCGACCGGACGGGGGTCGCCGAGTACATCGCCGAGGAGATCCGCCGCGCGCTGCTCCTGGACCGGATTCCGAAGGAGCCGGCGAAGGCCTATCTGCTGCCCGGCCCGCCGGTCCCGGTCTCGGTCCGTTCGTCCGACGGGACGGTCTCCTTCGACGGCACCCGGGTACGGATCGACTGGGCCGACACCTCCGAACGGGTCAAACGCGCCACCGGCCCGCGGATCATCACGATGGGCGACCTGGTCCGGGTCGAGTGGCTTCCGAACTCCGGCCACGAGGACGGCCTCCTGCGCTTCGTGACCCGCGAGACGGTGTTCTCGAAACTGCCGCCGGAGAAGGACCCGTACGCCCTGGACCTGTGGGGCAGCACCCGCCGCGATCTGCTCACGGCGCTCGTCGCCACTGCGGTCACGGCCCGGCTGCCGCACCCGTCCACCGACGCCGCGCACGACATGTCCGCCCACTACCCGCCCGCCTCCGAGCACCACGACGTACTGCTGCGCCGTCTGCGCGAATTGGGCCGGCTGCACCGGGACGGGGTGCTCACGGACGAGGAGTTCGCGATGACGAAAGCAGTAGTACTGCGCGGCTTCTGAGGCAACGACCGCCTAACTCAGCAGATCCGGCTCGCTCCGGCTGACGTCCTGCCACATCGGCTGGTAGTTGATCCACGCCACCAGGTCGCCGCCCAGCTGCTCCCGCGTCGCCACCGCCATCCGGTGGTCGATGCGGACCGGCCGCCCGGCCGCCTGCGCCGTCAGCTGCACCTGGCAGGACCGCTCCATCGACACGAACCACCAGGCCGCCGCGTCCACCGAGTCGCCGACGGTCAGCAGGCCGTGGTTGCGCAGCACGAGCGCCTTGTGGGAGCCGAGCACGGCCGCGATGCGCCGCCCCTCCTCGGCGTCGACGGCGACGCCGGTGTAGGCGTCGTAGAGGGCGTGGTCCTCGTAGAACGCGCAGCTCTCCTGGGTGATCGGCTCCAGCAGCTCGCCGAGGGCCGCGAGCGCCCGGCCGTGCACCGAGTGGCAGTGGGCGACGGCGACCACGTCGGGGCGGGCGGCGTGCACCTGGGCGTGCACGGTGAACGCGGCCTGGTTGACGTGGTAGCGGCCCTCGACGACCTGGCCGTCCTGGTTGGCGAGCACCAGGTCGCTCACGGTGACGTGCCGGAAGGGCAGCCCGAACGGGTTGACCCAGAAGCAGTCGGTGTATTCCGGGTCGCGGGCCGTGATGTGCCCCGACACACCGTCCTCGAAGCCGAGCCGCCCGAAGATCCTGAGGGCGCCCGCGAGCCGTTCCTTGCGGTGCCGGCGTTCGTCCTCCACCGACTCGTGCATGGGCGGCATCGCGAACCGCAGCCGGTCGGTGGGCAGCGGCAGGGGCGGGGTGGGCCCGTGCATAGGTCCTCCAGCGCTGTTTCTTCGTACGGGGCGGAAGCTACCGCCGGTCGGGCCGGGATGAACAGAACCGTTTCGTAAAGATGAAACGAGCGCCCCTGCGAGCACCCCCTGCGCACCCTTTTGCCCCCGGTCTCCCCTACCCCACGAATAGCCGACAGAAGATGTCGGATTTCGGCGCCACACTCTCCGTATGACAGCGAACTGGGCGGCTTTCACCACCGCCGAACCGGACCTGGCCGACACGGTCGAGAAGCGCTTCGGCGCCTACACCCACCACGTCCTCGCCACTCTCCGCAAGGACGGTTCGCCCCGCACCAGCGGCCTCGAGGTGCGGTTCCTGAACGGCGAGCTGTGGCTCGGCATGATGCCGGGCTCGCTCAAGGCCCTCGATCTGCGCCGCGACCCGCGCTTCACGCTCCAGTCGAACCCCGGGGAGGGCACGGGCATGGGCGGCGGAGACATCCGGATCAGCGGCCGGGCGATCGAGGTGGAAGACGCGGAGACCAAGGCCGGATACGTCGAAGAGGTGGAACCGCCGGAGCCGCTCCACCTCTTCCGCACCGAGCTGACGGAGGTCGTGAGGACCTACGTCGAGGACGACACATACCTCGTCGTCCAGGTCTGGACGCCCGGCGATCCCCTGCGCACGATCAAGCGCACCTAGGGGTCACTCCCACTCGATCGTCCCCGGGGGCTTCGAGGTCACGTCGAGGACGACGCGGTTGACGTCGCGCACCTCGTTGGTGATCCGGGTCGAGATCTTCGCCAGGACGTCGTACGGCAGGCGCGACCAGTCGGCCGTCATGGCGTCCTCGGACGAGACGGGGCGCAGCACGATCGGGTGGCCGTAGGTTCGGCCGTCGCCCTGGACGCCGACGCTGCGGACGTCCGCGAGCAGGACCACCGGGCACTGCCAGATGTCCCGGTCGAGGCCGGCCGCCGTCAGCTCCTCGCGGGCGATGGCGTCGGCCTCGCGCAGCAGGTCCAGGCGCTCCTTGGTGACGTCGCCGACGATACGGATGCCGAGGCCCGGGCCGGGGAAGGGCTGGCGCTGGACGATCTCGTCCGGCAGGCCGAGCTCCTGGCCGACCATCCGGACCTCGTCCTTGAACAGCTGGCGCAGCGGCTCGATCAGCTGGAACTCGAGGTCCTCGGGCAGGCCGCCCACGTTGTGGTGGGACTTGATGTTGGCCGTGCCGGTGCCGCCGCCGGACTCGACCACGTCCGGGTAGAGGGTGCCCTGGACGAGGAACTCCACCGCCGGGCCCTGGTCGGCGATGATCTCGGCCTGGGCCTGCTCGAAGACCCGGATGAACTCACGGCCGATGATCTTCCGCTTCTCCTCCGGGTCGGAGACCCCGGCGAGCGCCTTGAGGAACCGCTCCTCCGCGTCCACGACCTTCAGCTGCACGCCGGTCGCGGCCACGAAGTCCTTCTCGACCTGCTCGGTCTCGCCCTTGCGCATCAGGCCGTGGTCGACGTAGACGCAGGTCAGCTGGGAGCCGATGGCCTTCTGGACCAGGGCCGCCGCGACCGCGGAGTCCACACCGCCGGACAGCCCGCAGATGGCGCGCCGGTCACCGACCTGCTCGCGGATCGCCGCGACCTGCTCCTCGATCACGCTGCCCGTGGTCCAGGACGGCGTCAGGCCCGCGCCCCGGTACAGGAAGTGCTCCAGCACCTGCTGCCCGTGCGTGGAGTGCATCACCTCGGGGTGGTACTGGACGCCGTAGAGCTTCTTCTCGTCGTTCTCGAAGGCGGCTACGGGCACGACGTCCGTGGAGGCCGTGACGGAGAAGCCCTCGGGGGCGGCGGAGCAGGCGTCGCCGTGCGACATCCAGACGGCCTGCTCGGCGGGGGTGCCCTCGAAGAGGGTGGAGGACGACTTGGAGACGTGCAGGCCGGTGCGGCCGTACTCGCGGGCTCCGGTGTTGTCGACGGTGCCGCCGAGGGTCCGCGCCATCAGCTGGAAGCCGTAGCACATGCCGAAGACGGGGACGCCGGCCTCGAAGATCGCGCGGTCGAGGCTCGGGGCGCCCTCCTCGTAGACCGAGGAGGGGCCGCCGGAGAGGATGATCGCCGCGGGGTTCTTGGCGAGGATCTCCTGGACCGGCATGGTGCTCGGCACGATCTCGCTGTAGACCCGCGCCTCGCGGACACGACGGGCGATGAGCTGGGCGTACTGCGCGCCGAAGTCGACGACCAGGACGGTGTCGGGGGCGGCGGCAGCGGGAGTCGCTGATGACACGGGGTGCCTTCCGGCGGTGGGGCGGGGGTCTTGTGCCACCCGATTCTACCGAGGTGCTCGTGGGGAGCGTCCCGCCCACGGACGGTCCGGGCTCCGGCACCCGTGTCTCACCATGCGAACCCGCTTGGACGCCGCGTCGCCCCGGGGCATACTGGGCGCCATGCTCACGCACCAGACCTTCCGCTTTACCTATGGCACCCGGCCCGCCGGCTGCCATGGTCGTGCTGCTTGAGCAACTGACAAGCGACTTCCCAGGCGCCCCGGGCCGACAAGGCCCGGGGCGTCTGTCGTCGTCCGGGCCTTGCCGCTCCGGGGCACCCCTTGACGACGAGGAGCCCCTCCCATGACCGTTCCCACCACCGCCAGCGACGTGACCGGCGCCCGCACCCCCGAGGCCGCCGAGGTGATCACCGGCGCGCGTGAGCGGATCGACGCGCTCGACGACCGGATCATCGGCCTGATCCAGGAACGGGTGGCCGTGTCGGCCGTCATCCAGGAGGCGCGGATCACCTCCGGAGGCCGGCGCGTCAACCTCTCCCGCGAGATGGAGGTGCTCGGTCACTACAGGGACGCGCTCGGCAAGCCGGGTACGGCCCTCGCGATGACCCTGCTGGAGCTGTGCCGGGGCAAGATCTGAGCCCACCGGAGGAATCCGCGTTCCCGGGACAGACGTACGCACCCCTCTCACCCGTACGGCGCGTGACCGCCCCCGGGACGCCTCGTTGGTCTCGATGTCCGCACCAGCCAGGGGCGGGCCCGAAAGAACCACGCGTGGCTCACTGGAGCGATGAGACGTACGGATCGTGCCGTGCGTCGTGGGACCTCGCTCCAGGGAAGTGACCGGACGGCAGGGGACAGCAGCCCGGTCACCCAAGAGAACGGACGGCTCCGGGGACGCCCGGGGCCGCCCGGCGGACATCGAGAAAACGCGCAAGGCCGGGTCGGACGGTTGCGAGCGCCGCGTTCATCCAGCACGATGCGCATACAGCCCAAGTCCCCCCGCTGACACCCGCATTGCCCGACTGCCAAAGGTCGAGACCAGCGGCGCACCCCCCGGCGCCGCTTCCAGGCACCGGCGCTGCCCTGACGTCGGTGCTGACGAGAAGAAGGGCCCCGCGGCTCCACCCCGCGGGGCCCTTCCCTCATGCGTTTCGCGCCTGCTTGTCGGGGCTCTCGCGCTCGCTCAGGTGCGGGTCACCGTCCCGCAGTCGTCGCCGTCGTCGATGCTCCTGCTGCGGTCGTACGGGTCCGTCGTCGGGCCGGTGGGGTCGGGGCCCTTGTCCCCGCTCGACGGGAACTCCGGGTGCAGATAGCCGTCGTGGACGTCGCAGGTGGAGTTGCCGATCTCCTCGTCGTACGTCCGGACGGTCAGCCGGCCCGGGGTGACCCGGTAGCGGACGGGGTCGGCGAGTTCGACGTCGAGGACCCTGCGCACGATCGTGCGGGTGACCTCGGTCGATCCGTCGGCGCGCATGACGGGGTAGACGAAGGTGTAGTCGGCGCGCACCGCGACCCCCGCGTGCGAGCCCTTCTCGAACGTCATACGCCCGCGCGTCTTGATCACGTCACCGACCGGCCGTATCTCGTCGGGGTCGAAACGGCTGAACATCGTCACCGGGTCGTGCTTGCCGCTCGGGGAGCGCAGGGCGGTGTTGAGGTCGTCGAGGAGCCCCGGCTGCTTGGGGTCGAGCACGCCGAGCGCCGCCTCGGGACGCTCGCCGCGTACCGTCCCCGGGTCGAGGTTGGCGGCGATCAGCAGCTTCCTCGTCAGCTTCAGCGCCTGTTCCACGCGGTCCTTCGGGACCGGGCCGACGGCCTTCGCCTCGGGCAGGACGATGCCGGCCTCGCCGTCGGCCCAGTGCAGCGCCGGGGAGCCGGCGAAGGGCTCGTCCAGGGTGGGGGTTTCGGGGTCCGACGCCCCGGGTGCGGCGGTGGGCGCCGCCGTCTCGGCGGGCAGGGGCGAGGCCTCGGCGGCCCCGGGCTCACCCGTACCGAACGGGTCACCGGGCAACAGCGACGGCTTCAGGGCGACCAGGGCCACGGCGACGGCGACCGGCACACCGAGCACGGCCCACAGCTTGCGGCGCCGGGCCGCCCGGCCGTTCACCCCCGGCGAGGCAGGGCCGGTGCGCCACCCAGGAGGCACCTCGCCCCGCTCCTCCTGCCGGCGCAACCTCTCGGTCACCATGCGCGCCCGCGCGGACGGCTCCTTCGGGGCGGAGCCGCGGGTGTCCCGTTCGGCGTCGCGGATGAACTGTTCCCAGACATCATCGGGAATCTCGGAGGCCGACGGCTGATCGTCGGACGGCTTGTCAGACACGAGCGTCAGTTCTAGGCGTTCGGCAAGCGCCTTCACAAGAAGGTCATGGATGTGACTCAGCACACATAAAAATCCTGTGAAGGCCAGTGCAACCATTCACAGGTTTCACGGATCAAACCTTCAGAACCACGGGCACTCCCGCGCCCCACACGCGGAGGCCTCCCCCAACGTTCGTACCGCACCCTGCGGTACGCCGGACTCTCCGAGGTCTTCATGAAGCTTCGCCGCGCCATGGCAGCAGCGGCCGCTACGGCGGTCATAGCCCCGGTGGCACTGCTCGCGGCACCGGCCGCGTACGCGACCGACGAAACGACGCCCACGCCGAGCGCGTCCGTGAGCGAGTCCGCTCCCGAGACGTCCCCCTCGCCTTCGGCGAGCGAGTCCACGCCGGAGACGACGCCGACTCCGAGCGCCTCCGCGAGCGAGTCCGCTCCGGAGACGACGCCCACGCCGAGCGCCTCTGCGAGCGAGTCCTCCCCGGCGCCCTCCGCCTCCGAGCCCGAGGAGTCGGAGTCCCCCGACCCCGAGCCCTCGGTCTGCGAGGACACCAAGGTCGACGTCGGCATCTCCGGCCTGCCCGGCAAGATCGCGGCGGGCAGCGGCTGGCACAAGTTCTCGCTGAACGTGCTCAACAACTCCGACTCCACGCTGAACGACCTCGACTTCTTCGCCGGCGCCTCCGCCGACAAGGACGGCGAGGACCTGTTCTCCAGCAAGCAGGTCCAGCTCCAGGCCTGGGACCCCCAGGACAAGATCTGGGTCGACCTCAACGAGGGTGGCCTCGCGGTCGGCTACGTCGGCTACACCGACGAGCTGAAGCCCGACTACGAGGTCAACATCCCGCTGCGCCTCAACGTCAGCAAGTCCGCCCCGGTCGGCGCCGGCTTCTCGCTCGGCGCGACGATCTACGGCGACAACGACGCCGAGTGCACCGGCTTCGGCCAGATCTCCTACAAGTTCCAGATCGTCTCGGCCGGTACGGACACCGGTGGCACCAAGCCGCAGGAAGGCGGCAAGGCGCCCGTCACCGACAAGAAGCCGGCCGGCACCACGCCGGAGGTCACCGGCAGCCTCGCCGAGACCGGCTCCAGCTCCGCCCTGCCGATGATCAGCCTCGTCGGCGGTGCCGCGGTCGTCGCCGGTGCCGGTGCGATCTTCGTGGTGCGTCGCCGCAAGGCCGGTGTCCAGGCCTAAGACGCCAGAGCTTTACGCAAGACGGAAGAGGGACCTGCGCTCGGAGGGGGGCGCAGGTCCCTCTTCTCTTTCCGGTCCTTCCGACCCTCGGCTTCCCGCTGTCGGTCAGTTCTTGGGCGGCACCGCCGGCATGCCCAGGAACGGCAGCCGCAGTGCGCCGAACGCGTCCGCCGGGACAGCCGGGGACTTGGGCTCGACCGGCTGGAGACGTTCGTAGGCCGCGCCCTGCTCCGGCCGGAGGTCGGGCTCGCCCTTGTTGGGCCAGTACGACATCGCCCGTTCGGCCTGGGCGGTGATGGTGAGGGACGGGTTGACGCCCAGGTTGGCGGAGACCGCGGCGCCGTCGACCACCGAGATGCCGGAGTGGCCGTAGAGGCGGTGGTACGGGTCGATCACGCCGGTCTCGCGGGAGGCGCCGATGGGGCAGCCGCCCAGGAAGTGGGCGGTGAGCGGGGTGCCCATCAGTTCGCCGACGTTCGAGCCCGCGAAGCCGTTGATCTCGGCGGCCAGGGCCGAGGCGCTCTCCGTGGCGGCCTCGATCTGCTTGGGGTTGGGGGCGCCGTGGCCCTGCCGTGCGGTGAGCAGGCCGCGGCCGGCGCCCGACGGTTTCAGATACGTCGTCAGGGAGTTGTCCAGCGACTGCATCACCAGGCCGATGATGGTCCGCTCCGACCAGCGGCGGTTGGACAGGGAACGCAGCACCAGCAGGGGGTGCCTCGCCGCGTTGGCGAGGAAGCCCAGGACCCGCGAGGTGCCCGAGGCGCCGCCGGCGTAGGGGACCTGGAGGATGGACAGGCCGCCCATCGAGTTGGAGCCCTTGCCGTAGCGGACCGGCTCGATATGGGTGTTCTCGTCGGGGTGGATCGAGGACGTGATGGCCACGCCCCGGGTGAAGTCGGCCTTCCGGCCGCCGTGGGCCTTGCGGTAGCGCCGGTCGTCGGTCTGGGCGCCGACCAGGGCCTCGGAGTTGGTACGGGTCAGCTCACCCAGCTTGTCGGAGATGTACGGCAGCTGTCCGCCCGCCTTCATGCGGTGCAGGAGGGTCTGGGTGCCGTAGGTGCCGGCGGCGATGACGACCTTGCGGGCCGTGTAGGTGCGGCCCTTCGCCTTGCGGCGGTCGTCGGTGGGGAGCGTCGCGACGGCGTACCCGCCACGCGAGTCGTCGGTGACCGAGACGACCGTCGTCAGGGGGTGGACGACGGCGCCGGCCTTCTCGGCCAGGTGCAGATAGTTCTCGTTGAGGGTGTTCTTCGCGCCATGGCGGCAGCCGGTCATGCACTCGCCGCACTCCGCGCAGGCCCTGCGGGCCGGGCCTGCGCCGCCGAAGTACGGGTCGGGCACCTCCTGGCCCGGCTTCGCCTTCGCCGTGCCGTCGGCGTCCTCGCCGTCCCCGAAGAAGACGCCGACCGGGGCGAGGTGGAAGGAGTCGCCGCAGCCCATGCGCTCCGCGGCGGCCTTCAGGTGCACGTCGGAGGGAGTCATGGTCGGGTTGAGCCGCACGCCCAGCATGCGCCGGGCCTGGTCGTAGAACGGCTTCAGCTCGTCCTGCCAGTCCGTGATGTCACGCCACTGCGGGTCCTCGAAGAACGGCTTCGGCGGGACGTAGAGGGTGTTGGCGTAGTTCAGGGAGCCGCCGCCGACGCCCGCGCCGGCCAGGACCATGACGTTGCCCAGCAGGTGGATGCGCTGGATGCCGTACATGCCGAGTTTCGGCGCCCAGAGGTAGTTCTTGAGGTCCCAGGAGTTCTTGGGGAGAGACTCGCGGGTGAAGCGGCGGCCGGCCTCCAGGACGCCTACCTTGTAGCCCTTTTCCGTGAGGCGCAGGGCGGTCACGGAGCCGCCGAAGCCGGAGCCTACGACTATGACGTCGTAGTCATGAACGTCCTGAGGCACGTGTTCTCCTCGTTGAGTTTCGCGTGCGGGCCGTCAGTGGTTGATCGCGCAGTTCCCCGCGCCCCTAAGACATCACCGGAACCGGAATGCCTTCATCAGGCGGAGGCTCCTGCTCATGAACTGGGCGTACTTCTCGTCGTCCATGCCGAGAGAGGGGGCCATCGGGAGAACCCTCTGGTGGGCGACCGTCTGGGCCTCGGTGTACTTGAGGATGCCCTCGGAGCCGTGGCGGCGGCCGAGGCCCGAGTCCTTCATGCCGCCCATGGGCGACTGGACGCTGCCGTACGCGGGGGCATAGCCCTCGTTGATGTTGACCGTGCCGGTGCGCAGCCGGGCGGCGACCTCCTGGCCGCGCCGGGCGTTCTTCGT
Organism: Streptomyces sp. NPDC057002; assembly: GCF_042673825.1. NCBI lineage: Bacteria > Bacillati > Actinomycetota > Actinomycetes > Kitasatosporales > Streptomycetaceae > Streptomyces > Streptomyces sp. NPDC057002. The sequence goes on along the minus strand of NZ_JBHURZ010000003.1, from coordinate 404,667 downwards.
CCAGACCGAGGAGTTCAGGCCGTACGCCGTGGCGTTGGCGCGCTCGATGACCTCGTCCTCGTCCTTGAAGCGGTAGACCGACACGACCGGGCCGAAGGTCTCCTCGGCGCAGACGGACATCGCCGTCTCCACCCCGTCGAGGATCGTGGGCTCGAAGAAGTACGGGCCGATGTCCGGGCGGGCCGTCCCGCCGGCGAGGACCTTCGCGCCCTTGGACACCGCCTCGTCCACGTGCCGTGTGACGGTCTCGAGCTGGCGTTCGCCGACCAGGGAGCCCATGTCGGCGCCGTACGACAGCGACCTGCCGAGGCGCATCGTCCTCGTTCGGGCGGCGAAGCGCTCCAGGAAGGCGTCCGCGACGGACTCGTGGACGTACAGCCGCTCGATGGAGATGCAGAGCTGGCCGGCGGAGGAGAAGCAGGCGCGGACGGCACCGGCCGCCGCCTTCTCGATGTCGGCGTCCTCCAGCACCAGCATCGCGTTCTTGCCGCCGAGTTCGAGGGAGACGCCGACCAGCCGGGCGGCCGCGCCCTGGGCGACCTCGCGGCCGGTGCGGGTGGAGCCGGTGAAGGAGACGTAGTCGGCGTGCCGGACGACCTCGGGGCCGATGACCGGGCCGTCGCCGAGGACGACCTGGAAGACATCGGCGGGCAGACCGGCCTCGATGAGCAGGTCGCGGGCCCACAGTGCGGTGAGGCAGGTCTCCGTGTCCGGCTTCATGACGACCGCGTTGCCCGCGACGAAGGCCGGGATCGCGTCGCCGACCGACAGCTCCAGGGGGTAGTTCCAGGGGGCGATCTGGCCGATCACACCGCGCGGGTGGCGCAGCTCGGTGACCTTGGTGAGGGTCGGCATGGCACCGGCGTGCCGCTTGGGCCGGAGGTAGGAGGGGGCCTTGCGGCCGTAGTGCCGGGCGGCGATCGCGACGGCCTGGACCTCCTCGTGGGCGTGCAGCCGGGCCTTGCCGGTCTCCAGCTGGATCAGGTCGAGCACCTCGGCCTGGCGCTCCAGCACCAGGTCGTGGAAGCGGAGCAGGACGGCGGCGCGCTGCCGTACGGGCGTCTGCTCCCACACGGCCTGGGCGGTGCGGGCCAGTTCGAAGGCCCTCGCCACGTCCTCGGGCGTCGACTCGGGGAGGTCGGCCAGCTTCTCCCCGGTGAACGGCGTGTGGTTGGCGGTGCGACCGGAGCCGACCACGCCCTTGGTGAGCTGGGCGACCAGCTCCGGGGTGACCACGTCGGCGGCGGTGCGGGCGCCCTCCGGGGCGGGGGCGAGGGGGTTCGTGCCGGTCTGTGCCGTGCCGGTCTTCTCCGGGGCGTGCGCGTCCGTCATGAGCCGCAGAGTATGCCCCGGCGGAGGCTTTGGGTACCCGTCGGTAATACGGCTTCACCGAGTGCACACACGACGCCAGTGGCTGCTGGCAACAAACACCCTGATCAGGGCGTTGTGCGGTGACAGTCGGTGTAATTCAGCCTTTCACGATCCCGAGCCGATCCCCAGCCGGCCGCGGGCGCCCTGGAACACCGAGGTGCCTTCCTCCTCCTCCGGCGTGCCCCTGGGCATGTCGACGCGCAGTTCGTACATGCGGTCGTCGCCGGTGCGGATCAGCACGCGCATGACCCGTCTGGGGCTCTCGTCCGCGAGGTAGGCGGTGTCGGCGAGGGCGGCCTGGTGGCCCTGGACGCCGGTGCGGGTGTAGCGCGTGTCCCCCTGGACGACGGGTGCCTTCCGGGCCTGGTCCATCGGGGAGCCCGGGGCCCGGTCCCAGAGGAGGAGGCGGACCTGGACCGTGCCGCCCCGTTCGTCGCCGTAGAGCACGGTGCGGGGCTGGTCGGTCGCGCTGCCGGTCCGGTCGAGTTCGCGGTAGTGGCGCGGGAGACGGAGTACGGCCGCCAGGTCCGGGTCGTGGTGCGGGGTCCAGGTTTCCGTCGTGTCGGCGGTCTGTTCGGCGCTCTCCGCGGTGCCGGCGCCGTCGAGGTGGGTGGCGGCGCCTATGCCTCCGGCGAGCAGTGCGCTGAGGAGGGCGAGGGGGGCGGGGCGGAGGAGGCTGTGCCGTTTCGGCGGCTCCGGTGGTGCGGGGGTCGCGTCCGGGTGAGTTCCCGGGCCGGGGCCGGGGTCGTCCGCCGGCTCCTCTATGTCGTCGGCCTCCTGGTCCCCGGCGGGTATCTCCGCGACGTCCCCGGCGGGTACCTCCGCGACGGGCGCGAGGGGCGGTGGTCCCGCCACCGCCTCCAGTTCCTTCGCGACCTCCTCGGCGTCCGGCCGCTCTTCGGGGTCCGGCAGCAGCAAGCGGCTGATCAGCGGCCCGAGCGGTCCGGCCCGCTCCGAGCCGGGCGGCTCGGCGGCGCGGATCGCGGTGAGTGTGGCCTCCGGCGTGGCCCGGCGGAACGGGGAGGAGCCCTCCACGGCGGCGTACAGCAGGGCGCCCAGGGACCACAGGTCGGACGCGGGCCCGGCGGTACGGCCGGACATCCGCTCGGGGGCGACGAACTCCCCGCCGGCCATGAGGGATTCCTCGCCCCCCGCATGGTCGATGCCGAAGTCGGTGAGGACGACTCGCCGGCCGGGACCGAGCAGCACGTTGGCGGGCTTGACGTCCCGGTGCACGATGCCCACGGAGTGCGCGGCGCGCAGGGCACCGAGGGCGTCGAGGCCGATCCGGGCGGCCTCATGCGCCTCGACCGGGCCGCGTCGCAGTTTCTCGTGCAGGGACTCGCCCTTCACCAACTCCATGACGATCCAGGGGAGCCCGTCGAGGGCTTCGGTCGCGTCGAGCTCGTCGGGGCCGGTGGGGCCCGATCGCTCCTCCGGCCGCTCCGGCTCGACGACCACGTCGTGGATGGTGACGGCCGCGGGATGGTCGACGCGGGCGGCGGCCCGGGCCTCGCGGTGGAGCCGGTGGGCCGCACGCCGGTGGCTCTCGTCCTGGGGGCCGCCCGGCAACCGGGGCTGCCTGACGGCGACTTCACGCTGGACGAGCTCGTCGCGGGCCCGCCAGACCGTGCCCGTCCCGCCGGAGCCGATGCGCTCGATCAGCCGGTAGCGCCCACCGATCAGCCGGCCCCGAGCGCCCGTCCCGCCCCCGTCGTTGCTCATGCCCCATCAGTACCGTGCGGGGCGGGCGGTTGTCGACGCGGGTGCTTTCCAGGGGTGTTGGAGGCGCGGGTTCAGGTCCCGTCGATGTCCAGGTTCGCGATCGCCGTGCTCGCCACCTCACGCCCGCGCTCGGTGAAGTCGCCCTTGCCCGGGTAGCTGACGGTGAGCTTGTACATGTCGCCGTCGGGAGTCCCGTAGTAGAACATCCGGAGCTCGCGGGGGCGGGGGTTCTCGGTGTCGTCGGTGTCGTATACGACGGTGTTCTCGGCGGCCTTCTTGCCTCTGTACGTCGTCACCTTGGGGTTCGTCCTCGGGTTCTCCGGCATGTCCAGGTCGTAGCTGCCGCTCTCCTTGAACCCGCTGTCGTCGTCGTACATCTCGGCGGCCGCGGAGCCCGCGATGTTGGCGCCGGTGTCCTCCGCCTTCTTGAAGAGGCGCAGGCCGATCCAGACGCTGCCGCTCCAGTCGGTGTAGGTGACCCAGTGCCCCTGGTCCCGCTCCCGGTCGGGCACGGTCCGCCGGTACTCGTCGGGGACGGCCAGCGACGCTGCGAGGCTCTTCTCCTGCTTGGTCTGCCAGCCGTCGGGCAACGGCCCGGCGAACGGATCCGCGATCACCAGGTACGCCGTCACCGCCGCCGCCAAGACCGCCGCGCCGAGTCCGGTCCACGCCCCGCGGCCGAGCCGGAAGCCCCGGCTTCCGGTGCCGCGGTCCGTGCCCCGGTCCGTGCCCCGGACGACCTGGGTGGGCTGAGCGGCGGGCGGGTTCGCGGCCGCCTCCAGCCGGGCACGCACCTGTGCGGCGTTCGGGCGGCGGGCCGGGTCCTTGTGCAGCAGGCCCGTGATGACCTCGGCGAGCGGGCCCGGGGCGGAGGCGGGCGGCGCGGGCGTGGCGTTGAGGACGGACTGCAGCGTGGCGGGGGTGTTGCTGCGGCGGAACGGCGAGACGCCCTCCGTCGCCGCGTACAGCACCACGCCCAGGGACCACAGGTCGCTGGCCGGGCCCGGGCGCTGGCCCAGCACCCGCTCCGGCGCGATGTACTCCGGCGAGCCGACGAAGCCGCCGGTGTCGGTCAGGTTGGTCTCGCCCTCGATCTGGGCGATGCCGAAGTCCGTGAGGACGACCCGGTCGTACCGGCCGAGCAGCACGTTGTCCGGCTTCACATCGCGGTGCAGGATGCCCGCCGCGTGCGCGGCCTCCAGCGCGCCGAGCACCTCAAGGCCGATCCGGGCCGCCTCGCGCGCGGACAGGGTGCCCTCCTGGAGCGCGTCGCCCAGCGACCGGCCCCGCACCAGCTCCATCACGATCCACGGCTGGTCGTCCACGACCGCCACGTCGTGGACGTCGACCACGGCCGGATGATCGAGCCGGGCCGCGGCACGCGCCTCACGGCGCATGCGCTCGAAGGCATTGGCGCGTTCGCGCTCGGGAAGATGATCCGGGACACGGGGCTCCTTGACGGCGACCTCCCGGTCCACCGTCTCGTCCTCGGCCCGCCACACCGTGCCCATGCCGCCGTGCCCGAGCTTGGCGATCAGCCGGTAACGCCCGGCGATGAGCCGCCCGGCACCGGGATCCTCGGCCGCTGCCGTCGCCGCCGGTGCCGCGGCCGCCGACCGGGGCGGCACGACCTGGGTGGGCGTCGCGTACGGGTTGCCCGGTACCGGCGCCGATGGGTTGGGCGGTTGCAGAACGAAACTCGTCGGCTCTTCGGCCCCGGATCTGGATCCCCCGTCGCTGCTCATGGGGTCATCCATATCGCGCCAAGCGCTTACGTATCCACCAATGCCGCGAACCGGTCACAGACCCGTGACCCTGGCCGAGGGCTTATCTCCCGTTTGTGCCGGTAGGAGAGCCGACAGGGGTGGTCGTGGGTGCGGGAGCGCTCGGGGACGAAGGCCGGGTCGTGGGGGTCTCGGGAGCCGAACTCGTCGGTGTGGAGCCTCCTCCCGGCTCGCCGCTCTCGTCCATGAGCAGCGCCGCCGCGGACACTCCCGCTCCCGCCATCGCGGCGACCAGCAGCGCGGCCACGAGCACCCTCCGGGTGGGCTGCCGCATCAGCTGCTCGGCGAGCCGGCCCGGTGCGGGCATGCCCGCAGGCCGCATGAACGGCCGCTGGTCGGCGGCGTCCTGCGCGGTGCCGCGCGGCCGTCCGCCCGGTGTGTCCCGTACCGTCGGCACGTACCCGGGCGGCGGCGCCTCCGGCGTCCGGCCCGTGTCGCGAAAGGCCCGCAGCATCCGCTCCGCCCGGTCCGCGTCCAGCCGCCGGTCGGGATCGCGTTCGAGCAGGCCCTGTACGACGGGCAGGAGCGGACCGGCCTGCGCGGGTGGCCGGATCTCGGCGGCGACGACCGCGTGCAGGATGCCGCCCAACGAGTCACGGCGGAACGGCGACTCACCGCTGAGGGCCGCGCACAGCAGCGCGCCCAGCGACCACAGGTCGGACTCGGGCCCGGTCCTGGCCCCCGACATCCGCTCGGGCGCGGTGTACTCGGGCGAGCCGACGAAGGAGTTGTTCTCGGTGAGGGTGGGGGCGCCCGCGACCTGGGCGATGCCGAAGTCGGTGAGGACGACCCGGTCGGTTCCGGCCTCCAGCAGGACGTTCGCGGGCTTGAGGTCGCGGTGCAGGACCCCGGCCGCGTGCGCCGCGCGCAACGCCCCGAGCAGGTCGATGCCGATGCGTGCGGCCTCGGCGGCGTCGACCGGGCCCCGGGCGGCGACCCGGTCGGCGAGCGAGCCGCCCTCGATCAGCTCCATGACGATGTACGGGCGTTCGTCGTCCTCCACGACGTCGTGGACCACGATGATGTGCGGATGGCTCAGCTGGGCGACGGCCCGGGCCTCGCGCAGCGTACGGTCCCGCTGCCGACGTGCCTCCGCCGCGGAGAGCGTCTCGTCGTAGGGGAGCTCCTTGACGGCCACGCCCCGGCCGAGCAGCTGGTCGGTCGCCCGCCACACCACGCCCATGCCACCGCGCCCGAGTCTCTCCTCGAACCGGTAGCGGCCCGCGATGACACGCGTGTTGTGCCCCTCGGTCCCCATGCGGCAATCATGCCCCACCGGACGGACCGGCTCCGGGGCGGCGCTCACGGGTGGCCGAAACAGACGGCCCGCGTCAGCAGCGCGCCGGGCCGACCGGCCTCTGTGTCAGGAGGTCTTCTCCTGCCAGCCCTGGAGCAGCGAGGTGAACTGCTTGCGCGCCTTCGCCCAGTCCTGGGCGGGCGACGACATGTAGAGCGCGTACTCGGTGCCGTCGCGGGCGACGTATGTCTCCTCGATGGCGCGGCGCGGGCCGGGGAACGGGGTGTCCTTCGCCCGCGCGGTCCAGGTGTACTCCCACAGGGCGCCGCCCCGGTCACGGTAGACGTTGCGCTCCAGCGTGATCCGCTTGTAGGCGACCAGATCCTTGATCTGCTGCTCCAGGTCGAGCTGGTGCGCGTACGGGTCGGCGAAGTCCGGGGAGGTGTCGACGGCGATGCGCACGAAGTGCCGTCCGCCGTCCGGCGTGTAGTCGATCTGCTTGAGCTCGCCCTGCGGACCGAAGGGCTTGCGCTTCCAGCCCTTGGGCAGGGAGAGGCTGAAACCCGCGGGGTCGTCGTGGCGGACCCAGCTGTCGGGAACTCCCCCGGGCTGCTGCGTGTTCGTGGGACTCGCCGAGGCGGATGCGCCGCCCGGCTTCTGCCGGCCCTCGTTCCACTGCTGGAGCACCACGGCGGTGGTCCCGCCGATGATGGCCGCGAGCGCGACGACGAGGGCGAGCGTACGCAGCCGACGGCGCCGGCCCGAACCGGTCTGCTGCGGCCCGGACCCCTGCGGACCCGTCGCCGTCGGACCGACCGTGGTGGGACCGGTCGTCGGATGGCCGGCGACGGGGGTCCCGGACACCGGTGTCCGGGGGGCCGGGGCACCGTTGGCGGGGGTACCGGCCAGCGGCGGGAGCGGCGTCCGGGTGTGCGACCCGGAGCCGGTGCCGGACAGGCCCGGGCCGGTCGTGCCCGTGCCGCTGTGGACGTCCTGGTACGGCGTTCCCCCGTACTGCGTCGGGACGTACGCCTGTGCCCCGCTCGGCCGCCGCCCCTCCGCCGCCTCGGCGAGCATGCGCTCGGCCTCGGACGCGTCGGGCCGGGTGGCCGGATCTTTGCGCAGCAGAGCGGTGATGACGGGCCCGAGCGGACCGGCGTGCTGCAGCTGGGCGGCCTCTTCCTCGACCACCGCCTGCATGGTGGTCAGCGGGGTGGTCCGGCGGAACGGCGACCGGCCCTCCACCGCCGTGTAGAGCGTCGCGGCGAGCGCCCACAGGTCGGAGGACGGGCCCGGGTCGTGGCCACGCACCCGCTCGGGCGCCAGGTAGTCGACGGAACCGACGACCTCGCCGGTCCGCGTGATGGTCGTGTCGCCCTCGATCTGGGCGATGCCGAAGTCGGTGAGCAGGACGCGTCCGTCACGCCCCAGGAGGACATTGCCCGGCTTGACGTCCCGGTGCAGGACACCGGCGGTGTGCGCGGCGCGCAGGGCCCGCAGCACCCAGAGGCCGACGCGTGCCGCCTCGCGCGGCTCGACGCGTCCCTCCTCCTTGACGGCGTCGGCCAGCGAACGGCCCTCGACCAGCTCCATCACGATCCACGGACGGCCGTCGTGCTCCAGCACGTCGTGCACGGTGACGACCGCCGAGTGGTTGATCCGCGCGGCGGCCCGCGCCTCCGCCCGGGTGCGCGCCAGGAGGATGGCCTGTTCGCTCTCGGAGACGTAGAGGGCTGCCGTCAACTCCTTGATGGCGACGGACCGGTGCAGCACCTCGTCATGGGCGCGCCACACCCGGCCCATGCCGCCGCTGCCGATCGAGTCGGCGAGCCGGTAGCGGCCCGCGACGAGCTGGCCCTGCATCTGATTCACGTTGCCCCGCAATGGTCTTGACAGGGTCAGCGTAAGGACCCGCCCCTCCCCAGGGAACAAGCGGGGTACCACGGTGACCGCACTGTGACGGTTGTCGCCTGTCGGGACGCGAGGCAACCAGAGGTTGAACTACCGCGTACAGGCGGCGCGCCGGGCGCTCAGCCCGTCGCCTTGTAGGTCGCCGCCGCCTGCTCGTACAGCCGCGTCACCTCGTCCCGCTCGGCCTCCGGCCCGCGCACCTGGACCACGTGGTACCGCCCGCCGACCAGCATCGCGAGGTTGCGCACATACAGCTCGCCCCCGTCGCCGCCGGTCCAGGTGAACTGCCCCTCGGCCATGGTCCGTCCGCCCACCTCTATCGTCTTCAGCCCGGTGGAGGTGGCCCAGCTGGAGTCGCGGTAGGGCTGCAACTCGCGCTCCCTCTCCCGCTGGTAGGCCATCGGGTCAGTGCCGAACTCCGTGGCGCTGTCCCGGCCCGGTACGACGATGAGCTCGAAGTCGCCCTTCGCATAGACGACCTGGCCGCTGCCGTTACGCGGGGTGTGGCTCCAGCCCTTGGCGACGGCGACCTGGAACCCTGCCGGGTCCTTGCGCAGGGTGAAGCCGTCGGCGACATCGGGGCCCGCGGTCTGCGTCTCCGCGGAACCGGCCGACTTCGACGGGCTCTTCTCCGGCTCGGGCGACGTCTGGTCGGGCCGAGGCTCGCTGCTGGCGTCCGGCTCGGGCGCCTGGCTGACCTCACCGGCGGAACCGGCACGGTCCGTACCGTCCGTGCCTTCCGCGCCGTCGGTCTTCGACTTGGGCATGAAGAGCATGGCGTAGGCGATCGCGGCGGCCATCACGAGCAGGACCAGCAGGAGCAGGGTGCGGCCGAGGCGGTTCGGCGACCGGGACTCGCGCTTGGCCCGTTTGTGCCGCCCGTGGTGCGCGGGCAGCCCGGCCTTCCGCCTGCGCACGAGCTCGCCCCTGCGGCGTACGACGGGCAGCCGGCTCGCGTCGGCGGGCGGCGCCGCGACGACGTGCACCCCGGCCTCCGGCTCGGGCGCGGAGCGTACGAGCGAGCGCAGCCAGCCGCGCAGTTCCTCGAAGTCGAGGCGCTCGGTCGGGTCCTGACGCAGCAGCGACTCCACCACCGGCCGGAGCGGCCCGCACTCCTCGGCGTAGGCGGGCGGTTCGGCGCACACCATCTGCACCAGCTCGGCCGTCGACTCCTCCGGGTAGGGTGCATGCCCCTGTACGGCCCGGAAGAGCAGCGCGCCGAGCGCCCACAGGTCGGTCGCGGGACCGATCGGGGCGGCCAGCTGCCAGTTCTCGTGCACGGGTCCGGCCTGCTCGGGCGCCCAGCGCTCCGTCACGGGCCCCACGACGGCCATCCGCGCCTGCCGTGCCCGCTCGGCGGCCAGGGCCGTGGCCGGGCCGCGCCGGGGTGCGGGGGTGTCGGCGACCAGTTCGTCCCACCGGGCTGGCGAGCCCTGGGCGGAGGGGTCCGGGGCCGGCGGGAGAGCCGCCTGCTCCTGCCCCTGCGGCAAGGAAGCGCCGCCGGTTCCGCCCCGGGGCGTGGCGCCGTGCCAGGCGGTCGTCCGGGGGGCGCCGCCCACGCCGTAGGGGTCGGCTATCCGCCCCGGCGGACCCGCACCGGGTGCCGGGCCCTGCCCGGGGATGTACGGCGACTGCGCCGAGCCGTTGCCGTGGGGCGCGGGCCCGCTGTCCGGGGCGGACCGGGCACCGGGCAGGGCGGCCCGGCCGCCCTCCTGCGCCTCCTGGACCCGTGCGGCGGCCCGGGCACCTGCCCGGTAGGCCGCGATGGCCCCGGCCCGGGCGGCCCGTGGGTCACCGCTGTCGTCCACGCTCCTGCGGGCCGACGCGGCCGGGCCCCCGCCCGCCGTGTCACCCCCGGCCGCGGGCAGCCCCCTGGCCTCCCGTGCCTCTATGGCGGCTCGCCGCGCGGCCTCGGGATCGACCGCACCGCCGAGGCCGCCCGGGGCGCCGCCACCCGGGCCTCCGACGCCGTTGACCGGCCCGGCACCGCCCTCGTGGGCCGGCCCCCGCTCAAGCTCTTCGGCGGCCGGCACCGGGTCGTACCCGCACAGTGCCTCCTCCGCCGCGCCCACCGCGAGACCGGTCAGCATCACCCGGCCGTCGTCGCAGACGAGCACCGTCCGCGCGGTGACGTTCCGGTGCACCCAGCCGTGGGCGTGCAGCACCCGCAGCGCCATGAGGACGTCGGAGGCGACCTCGGCCGCCCGGTAGGGCGTCAGCGGCTTCTCGGCGAGCAGCGCCGCCAGCGGACGCGCGGCCACCAGCTCGCTGACGATCCACAGCGAACCGCCCTCGGCGAACACGTCGAAGACCTGGTCTAGCCGCGGATGGTCGGGAATGGCCGCGGCGGCCTGGGCGGCGTCGACCGCACGCCGTACCACCGGGTCCGTGGGCCGCCGGAGGCCCGGACGCGCGCCGGACCGCCGCGCACCACCGTCACGGGCGGTGAAGCCGTCGGGCAGCCCCTCCGCGTCGAGGACCTCGGCCTCGACCACCTCCGGCAACGGCACCTGCCTGACGAGGACTTCCTGTCCGCTGTAGGTGTCGAAGGCCCGGGTCTCGGTGAGTTCGTACTCGTCGGACGGCGGCAGCGGCAGGCGGTAGCGGTCGGCGAGTACCCGGCCCGCATAGTCGTCCACGTTGCCTCCCCCGTCAGCCCGGTCGGTCACATCCGTTCGCCCCACGGTCCGTTCCGGCTGCGCACGGACCGCAAATATTTACGATACGTGCCGCAGGCAACCCGCAATGTGGGGATGCCAGATCTGCCTCCCCAAACCCGGGGACGCTCATGCTCAGGACTTGGGTTCGAAGGTCTTGGTCAGCGTCGCCCATGTCTTCTTGCGCGACTCACCGCCCCAGCCGGCCGCCTTCGCCGTGTACATCAGCGCGTAGCCCTGGGAGTCGTCGACGACGAACCCGCGGTCGATCGTCCGGTACTTGGTGCCGCTCTCCCGGTAGGTGAACTCCCAGTCGGCCGTGTTCCAGCCGCGGTAGTCCACCTTCTCTATTCGGATCTTCCTGTACTCCGTGCGCTGCATGTAGCGCTCCTGGCTCTTCCAGTCCGCCACCGGGTCGCCCTTGGGCGTGGACGTCCAGGCGATGAGCAGCTTCTGCCCGTCGGGCCCGGTGAACCGGTCGCCGGCGGAGCCCGTGGACTGGAACTTCCACCCCTTCGGCAGGCCGATCGAGTACCCCTGGTTCCCCTGGTGAGTCGACTCCGCCGCGGTGCCCTTTCCGGCGGACCCGTCCTTCCCGTCGCCGGCCGATCCGCTCTCCCCGCCGCTCGGTTCGCTGTTCGAGGCGGGCCCCGAGGGCGCGGGCTGCGTCGCGGTGTCGTCGGTGCGCGCGCCGCCCTTCTCGTCGCCCTTGGTGTCGGCGCTCGACGCCGTGGCGACGGTCTTGCCGCCGCTCTCGCCCCCGGCCCCCTTCGAGCCCTTGTCGTCCCCGCTGAACGCGATGGTGAGCACTGTGCCGAGCACGGCGAGCACCACGACCACGGCGATGATCATCAAGGTCCGCCGCGACACCACGTCGGTGAGCGGCGCCCTGGGCACCTGCCGCGGCGGCAGATCCGGCGGCGGCATGACGGGCCACCCCGAACTCCGCCCTTCGGAGGTCGCCTTCGCCTCCTGCGCGGCTCGCTCACCGGCCCCGGAAGCCGCAGCACCCGACGTCTGCTTCGGACCCGGCTTCGCCGCAGACGCGCTGGCGCCCCCAACGGCCGCCTCGTCCTTAAGCCCGGAAGCGGGCTTGGCGTCCTCGGACTCGGTGCGGGTCGCGGCCGACGCCGCGGCGGGTCCGGCCGCGGCCTTGCGCACGGAGCGCAGCGCCCCGCGCAGCCGCTCCCCGGCCTCCTCGCCCCGCTTGCTCCCGGCACTCGCCGAGCCACCCTTGCGGGAGGCCTTGTCCGGCTGCTTCGGCAGCGGCACGACCTTCGTCGCGTCCAGCGGCTCAGGCTCGGCCTTCTCCGGCGCGTGGATGACGGAGTTCAGCATCGCCCGGGCGCCCGCGTCGTCGAGCCGCTTGGCCGGGTCCTTGGTGAGCAGCCCGTGGATGACGTCCGTCAGCGGGCCCGCGTTCTTCGGCTCCTCCAGCGGCTCGGTCATCACCGCGGTGAGGGTCGCTATGGCCGACCCCTTGTCGTACGGCGGCGCTCCCTCCACCGACGCGTACAGCAGCCCGCCGAGCGACCACAGGTCGGCGGCCGGGCCCGGCTTGTGCCCGCGCGCCCGCTCCGGGGAGATGTAGGAGGGCGCGCCGACGAGCATGCCGGTCGAGGTGATGGACGGGTCGCCCTCGACCTGGGCGATGCCGAAGTCGGTGAGCACGACCCGGCCGTCGTCGGAGATCAGCACGTTCGACGGCTTCACGTCGCGGTGCAGGATGCCCTCGCGGTGCGCGGACCGCAGCACGTCGAGGACGGCGAGCCCGACCTCCGCGGCCCGCTTCGGCTCGAGGAGGCCGTCCTCCCGGATGACCTCGGCGAGCGACTTGCCCTCGACGAGCTCCATCACGATCCAGGGCCGGTCGTCCTCCTGGACGACGTCGAAGACGGTCACGGCGCTGTTGTTGCGGATCCGCGCGATCGCCTTGGCCTCGCGCAGCGTCCGCGTGATCAGCCGCCGCTTCTCCTCCTGGTCGATGTTGGTCGGGAACCGCAGCTCCTTGACGGCGACCGTCCGCCCCAGCGTCTCGTCCTCGGCGCGCCACACCGTGCCCATGCCGCCGCGGCCGAGCACCTCACCCAGCCGGTAGCGCCCCGCCAGGAGACGCTCCCTGTTGTCCTGACGAGTGTCCTGACGGGATGTGCCCGCCCGCTCCGCCTCCGACATGCGTCCCCTCATACAACCCGCCCTGACAGAGCCTCCATTGTCTCTCACCCGACAAGTGCCCCGTGCCCAGGGGGCCCCTGGGCACGGGGCACCGGGCCCGCCCACCCGGAACCCGGGTGCGCCGCACCCCGCGCCGCCTTGCATGATGGGCTCTGACGAGGGAGGAGCCCGCATGCCGCCGATTCGGACGCTGCTGGCCCTGCCCGCGGCCGTCGCCCTCCTCGGCCTGCCCCCGGCCGACTCCTCGGCCCTTTCGGCCCCGCCCACGGACGCCCTGCTGCCTCTTCTCACGACCCGGGGCGGAGCCCCCGCCGCGGCCCTGCTGGCCCGGGAGGGAACCACCACCCGCTATGCCCACGCCGGTCCCGGAATCGCCCGGTCGGACCATTTCCGCGCCGGCAGCATCACGAAGACGTTCATCGCCACGGTCGTGCTGCAACTGGCCGCCGAGCACCGGCTGTCCCTGTCCGACACCGCGGAGCGGCACCTGCCCGGCCTGGTGCGGGGAGCGGGCAACGACGGCCGCGCGCTGACCCTGCGCTCGCTGCTCACCCACACCAGCGGCCTGTCCGACTTCACGGCGGACACCGACGGAAGGGCACCCGTCACACCCCGTCAGGCCGTACGCATCGCACTCACCCACCCTCCGACCACGCGCGGCCGTTTCTCCTACTCCAACACCAACTACGTCCTGCTCGGCCTGGTCATCCAGCAGGTCACCGGCGACTCGTACGCCACCGAGGCCGAGCGCCGCATCATCGCTCCCCTGGGTCTGACGGGCACCTCCTTCCCGGGCTCCCGCTCCTCGCTGCCCTCTCCGCACGGCCGCGCCTACGCCGCCGACGGAACCGACGTCACCGATCTCGATCCGCGGGTGGCCGGCGCCGCGGGCGAGCTGGTGACCACGCTCGCCGATCTGGACCGCTTCTACGCGGCCCTGCTCGACGGCCGGCTGCTGCCCCCGCGCTGGCTGCGCGAGATGCGCGACACCCGTGCCGCACACGGCGCGTACGGCATGGGGCTGTTCCCCGAGAAGCTTCCGTGCGGCATCACGGTGTGGGGACACAACGGGCACATATCCGGCAGCTACGTGCGCACCGCGGCCACCGTCGGCGGCCGGCGTGTCCTCACCTTCCGTGTGAACACGGACGCGATCGCGGATCCCGACCTCGAACCCGCGGTGCTCGCGGCCGAGTTCTGCCCCCGCACCTCGTAGAACGACCGGGCCCCGAACGGATATCCCGGCTCACGACACTCGTTCGAGTGATGTCGGGGCGGGATGTCCCGGGCACGGCAGGCGTCTACCGAGGCACGATGTCCGGCGCCCCCAACCGCGCCGCGTCCGCCGTGAGGTCGTCGGGCTGCCGCTGCGACTCGCGCTCGGCTTCCACCCGCTTCTGGTAGTGCTCGATCTCGCGCTCGATCTGGTCCTTGTCCCAGCCGAGCACGGGCGCCATCAGCCCGGCGGCGTCGCGTGCGCTGCGACTGCCCCGGTCGAAGGTCTCGATCGAGATGCGCGTCCGCCGGGTCAGCACGTCGTCCAGATGCCGCGCCCCCTCGTGCGAGGCCGCGTACACGATCTCGGCGCGCAGATAGTCGTCGGCCGCCGCCAGGGGCTCGCCCAGCGACGGATCCTCGGCGATCAGCTCCAGGAGCTCCTCGGTCATCGCCCCGTACCGGTTCAGCAGATGCTCCACCCGCACCACGTGCAGTCCGGTCCGGGCGGCGATCCGCGCCCGCGCGTTCCACAGCGCCCGGTAGCCCTCGGCGCCCAGCAGCGGCACGTCCTCGGTGACGCACTCGGCAACGCGCATGTCGAGCCCGTGCACCGCCGCGTCCACCGCGTCCTTGGCCATGACCCGGTACGTCGTGTACTTGCCGCCCGCCACGACGACGAGCCCGGGCACCGGATGCGCCACGGTGTGCTCGCGCGACAGCTTGCTGGTGGCGTCCGACTCGCCCGCGAGCAGCGGCCGCAGGCCCGCGTACACGCCCTGGACGTCGTCCCTGGTGAGCGGCACCGCGAGCACCGAGTTCACATGTTCCAGCAGGTAGTCGATGTCCGCGCTGGACGCGGCCGGGTGGGCCTTGTCGAGGTCCCAGTCGGTGTCCGTGGTCCCGACGATCCAGTGCCGGCCCCAGGGGATGACGAACAGCACGGACTTCTCCGTGCGCAGGATCAGTCCGGTCGTGGAGTGGATCCGGTCGCGCGGCACGACCAGGTGGATGCCCTTGGACGCCCGGACGTGGAACTGGCCGCGCTCCCCGACCATCGCCTGGGTGTCGTCCGTCCAGACGCCGGTCGCGTTGACGACCTGCTTGGCGCGGATCTCGTACTCCCCGCCACCCTCGACGTCCTGCACCCGTGCGCCGACGACCCGCTCGCCCTCGCGCAGGAAGCCCGTCACCCGCGCGCGGTTGGCGGCCTTGGCGCCGTACGCCACGGCCGTGCGCACGAGGTTGGTCACATAGCGGGCGTCGTCCATCTGGGCGTCGTAGTACTGGAGCGCCCCGACCAGGGCGTCCTTCTTCAAGCAGGGCGCCACGCGCAGGGCGTGAGAGCGGGTCAGGTGGCGGTGCACGGGCAGGCCCCGGCCATGGCCGCGCGCCATGGACATGGCGTCGTACATCGCGACGCCCGACCCGGCGTACAGGCGCTCCCAGCCCTTGTGCTGCAGCGGGTACAGGAACGGCACGGGCTTCACCAGGTGCGGGGCGAGCCGCTCCAGCAGCAGGCCGCGTTCCTTCAGCGCCTCCCGGACGAGCGCGAAGTCGAGCATCTCCAGATAGCGCAGGCCGCCGTGGATCAGTTTGCTGGACCGGCTGGACGTACCCGAGGCCCAGTCGCGGGCCTCGACCAGGCCGGTGGCGAGCCCCCGGGTCACGGCGTCGAGGGCGGTTCCCGCACCCACCACGCCCGCGCCCACGACCAGCACGTCCAGCTCTCGCTCGGCCATGGATGCAAGTGACTCGGCTCGCTGCGCCGGCCCGAGTGTCGCTGTCCTCACGCTGCCTCCCGCTCATCGGTCGCGCCGGCCGCACCCGTCGGGTGAGGCCCCGTCCGTATCCCCCCATGCCCAAATTCTGACCGGGTTGCCCGACTTCAGCCACCACGGGCCCTCAGCCTGTGGACAACCCGCACGGAACACTCACCGAAACTCGGCCAGGCAATCCCACATAACGGTCATATTTACTCCTAGTCTGACATTGCACTCGCCCGTCCTGTCCACAGGGCTTGCGCACCTGTCCCACTTCGGCTACTGGGAAGGACGGCCACGCCGTGCCCGCAGATCTCGCCGTCATCGGACTCGGCCCTTACGGCCTGCCCCTGGCTCAGGCCGCCGTCGCCGCCGGCGTCCCCACCATCGGCTACCGGACCGGACCCGAGACCGGTCCCCTCAGCCCCGCCGAACTGCGCCGGATGCTCTCGGGGGGCTTCCGGCAGACCACGAACGCCGCCGAACTCGGCAGGGTCCGCACCGCGGTCATCTGCGCACCGACCCCGCCGGGTGCGGACGGCCGGCTCGATCTGAGCCAGGTGGAGACGGCCGCCCGCACCCTGGCCGCCCATCTGCGCCCGCACACCACGGTGATCCTGGAGTCACCTGTGTACCCCGGGGCGACAGAGGGATTCCTGCGTCCGCTCCTCGAAGAGGGATCGGGCCTGCGGGCGGGCCGGGACTTCCACCTCGCCCACTCCCCCAGCCGCGTCGACCCCGGCAACCGCGACCTCACCCCCGCCGGCACTCCGAAGGTCATCGGCGGCCTCACCCCGGCCTGCACCGAGTCGGCCGCCGCCTTCTACGGACGGCTCACGGACAAGGTGGTACGCGCGCGTGGACTGCGCGAGGCGGAAACCGTGCAGCTGCTGGAGACCAACTACCGCCACGTCAACATCGCCCTCGTCAACGAGATGGCCGCGCTCTGCCACGACCTGGGCGTCGACCTGTGGGACGTGATCCGCTGCGCGGAGACCAGGCCGTACGGCTTCCAGGCCTTCCGCCCCGGCCCGGGCGTCGGCGGCCACACCCTCCCGCAGGACCTGACCGCCCACGGCGGCCGCAGCCTGCGCATGGTGGAACTGGCCCAGAAGGTCAACAGCCGGATGCCCCGCTATGTCGTCCAGCGCGGCGCCCAGCTCCTCAACGAGCACGGCAAGTCGGCGCGCGGCGCACGCGTGCTGCTCCTGGGCGTCACCTACAAGCCCGACCTCGCCGACCTGCAGGGCACCCCAGCCGAGGAGATCGCCCTGCGCCTGATGGACCTGGGCGCGTCGGTCAGCTACCACGACCCGCACATCCCCGACTGGAGCGTCCTCGACCGCCCCGTCCCCCGGGCGGACTCCCTCTACGAGGCGGCCGCCGACGCGGATCTGACCATCCTGCTCCAGCAGCACCGCACGTACGACCTCCAGGGCCTGTCGGTGAAGGCGCAGCTGCTCCTGGACACACGAGGGGCGACACCCGCGGGTGCCGCCCACCGTCTGTGACGTCGTACCCGGGGCCTACCGCCGGTGCTGCGAGTCCGCCACCGTCACCTCGACGCGCTGGAACTCCTTCAGCTCGCTGTAGCCGGTGGTGGCCATGGCGCGGCGCAGGGCGCCGAAGAGGTTCATCGAGCCGTCGGGGGTGTGGGACGGGCCGGTGAGGATCTCCTCGATGGTCCCGACCGTGCCGAGGTCGACCTTCTTGCCGCGCGGCAGCTCCTCGTTCACGGCCTCCATGCCCCAGTGGTGGCCCTTGCCCGGGCCGTCGGTCGCGCGGGCGAGCGGGGAGCCCATCATCACCGCGTCGGCACCGCAGGCGATCGCCTTGGGCAGGTCGCCGGACCAGCCGACACCGCCGTCCGCGATCACATGCACGTAGCGGCCGCCGGACTCGTCCATGTAGTCACGGCGCGCGGCGGCCACGTCGGCGACCGCCGTAGCCATGGGGACCTGGATACCGAGCACATTGCGCGTGGTGTGCGCGGCGCCGCCGCCGAAGCCGACCAGCACACCGGCCGCGCCGGTGCGCATCAGGTGCAGGGCCGCGGTGTACGTGGCGCAGCCGCCGACGATCACCGGGACGTCCAGTTCGTAGATGAACTGCTTCAGGTTCAGCGGCTCGGACGCACCGGAGACGTGCTCCGCCGAGACCGTCGTACCGCGGATGACGAAGATGTCCACGCCCGCGTCGACGACGGCCTTGGAGAACTGGGCCGTGCGCTGCGGGGAGAGCGCGGCGGCCGTGACCACGCCGGAGTCGCGCACCTCCTTGATGCGGGCGCCGATCAGCTCCTCCTTGATCGGCGCGGCGTAGATCTCCTGGAGGCGCCGGGTCGCCGCCTCGGCGGGCAGCTCGGCGATCTCGTCGAGCAGCGGCTGCGGGTCCTCGTGGCGCGTCCACAGGCCCTCGAGGTTCAGCACGCCGAGGCCGCCGAGCTCGCCGATGCGGATCGCGGTGGCCGGGGAGACGACCGAGTCCATGGGAGCGGCCAGGAAGGGCAGCTCGAAGCGGTAGGCGTCGATCTGCCAGGCGATCGAGACCTCCTTCGGGTCCCGCGTACGGCGGCTGGGGACGACGGCGATGTCGTCGAAGGCGTACGCCCGGCGGCCGCGCTTGCCGCGCCCGATCTCGATCTCAGTCACGTCTGTGGCCTTTCCCTGATGCGTTGCAGCGTCTTCCAGTATCGCCGACGGGCATGACGAGGGCGGCCCCGGATGCTTCCAGGGCCGCCCCATCAGGCCTGATGCCTACTGACGGCTGTAGTTCGGCGCCTCGACCGTCATCTGGATGTCGTGCGGGTGGCTCTCCTTCAGGCCCGCCGAGGTGATGCGGACGAAGCGGCCCTTGGACTCCATCTCCTCGATGGTGGCCGCGCCCACGTAGCCCATGGTCTGGCGCAGACCGCCGACGAGCTGGTGCAGCACGTTGGCCAGGGGGCCGCGGTAGGGCACCTGGCCCTCGACGCCCTCGGGCACGAGCTTGTCGTCGGAGGCGACCTCGGCCTGGAAGTAGCGGTCCTTCGAGAACGACTTCCCCTGGCCGCGGGACTGCATGGCGCCGAGCGAGCCCATGCCGCGGTAGGACTTGAACTGCTTGCCGTTGATGAAGAGCAGCTCGCCGGGCGACTCCTCACAGCCCGCGAGCAGGCTGCCCAGCATGACCGTGTCGGCACCGGCGGCGAGCGCCTTGCCGATGTCGCCGGAGTACTGCAGACCACCGTCGCCGATCAGCGGGATGCCCGCGGGGCGGGCGGCGAGGGAGGCCTCGTAGATGGCGGTGACCTGCGGGACGCCGATGCCGGCGACCACACGCGTGGTGCAGATCGAGCCGGGGCCCACACCCACCTTGATGCCGTCGACACCGGCGTCGATCAGGGCCTGCGCACCGTCGCGCGTGGCGACGTTGCCGCCGATCACGTCGACGGACACGCTCGACTTGATCTTCGACATCCAGCTGAGGGCGTTGCTGTTGTGGCCGTGCGAGGTGTCGACGACCAGGAAGTCCACCCCGGCCTCGGCGAGCGCCTGGGCGCGCTCCAGGGCCTCGGGGCTGGCGCCCACAGCGGCACCGACCAGCAGCCGGCCCTCGGCGTCCTTGGCGGCGTTCGGGTACTTCTCGGCCTTGACGAAGTCCTTGACCGTGATCAGGCCCTTGAGGATGCCGCGGTCGTCGACGAGCGGCAGCTTCTCGATCTTGTGGCGGCGCAGCAGCTCCATGGCGTCGACGCCGGAGATGCCGACCTTGCCGGTGACCAGCGGCATCGGCGTCATGACGTCACGCACCTGACGGCTGCGGTCGGTCTCGAAGGCCATGTCGCGGTTGGTGACGATGCCGAGCAGCTTGCCGGCCGGGTCCGTGACGGGGACGCCGCTGATGCGGAACTTGGCGCACAGGGCGTCCGCCTCGGCGAGCGTCGCGTCCGGGTGCACCGTGATGGGGTCGGTGACCATGCCGGACTCGGACCGCTTGACCAGGTCGACCTGGTTGACCTGGTCCTCGACCGACAGGTTGCGGTGCAGCACGCCGACGCCGCCGAGGCGGGCCATGGCGATCGCCAGACGGGACTCGGTCACCTTGTCCATCGCCGCGGAGAGCAGCGGGATGTTGACCCGGACGTTGCGGGAGATGCGGGACGAGGTGTCGACCGCGTTGGGGAGCACCTCGGATGCGCCCGGCAGCAGCAGCACGTCGTCGTAGGTCAGCCCGAGTGTCGCGAATTTTCCGGGCACTCCGTCGACGTTTGCAGTCATGACACCTTCCCCAAATGGCCTTGATCGGTGCGGATGTCCATGCTAACGGGAAGCGCGGCTGTCTCATTCCACGGTTCCGGCTCGCTCAGGGCTTCGTATGTTCGTACGGAGGCCGCGCACCGCCTGTTCAACCAAGGGCTGCTGAAGGGGCTACTGCTCGGCGAGCGCCCGCAGTCGGCTCAGCGCCCGGTGCTGCGCCACCCGGACGGCACCGGGTGACATTCCCAACATCTGGCCCGTCTCCTCGGCCGTGAGCCCCACCGCGATGCGCAGCAGCAACAGCTCCCGCTGGTTCTCGGGCAGGTTGGCCAGGAGCTTCTTGGCCCATTCCGCGTCACTGCTCAGCAGTGCGCGCTCTTCCGGTCCCAGGGAGTCGTCGGGGCGCTCGGGCATCTCGTCGGAGGGGATGGCCGTCGAGCCTGGGTGGCGCATCGCCGCGCGCTGCAGGTCGGCGACCTTGTGAGCGGCGATGGCGAAGACGAACGCCTCGAAGGGGCGCCCGGTGTCCCGGTAGCGGGGCAGCGCGAGGAGCACCGCCACGCACACTTCCTGGGCGAGGTCCTCGACGAAGTGCCGGGCGTCGCCCGGGAGACGGGACAGACGGGTGCGGCAGTAGCGCAGCGCCAAGGGGTGGACATGGGCGAGCAGATCGTGCGTTGCCTGCTCGTCCCCGTCGACGGCGCGGTGGACGAGCGCGCCGATCGCCCCATGGGCATTGACCGCCTCGTCGTCGCGCATCGGTCCATGGTGCCTTGCGGCCACTGGGTCCGCGGCACCGCGCCCGTTGTTGTGCACCGAAGCGTTATGAGCAGGTGCGCCGGCACTCATCCCCTGCGCCCTCCCCTTCCGCTCGACCGACTCGTCCCCGAGGAACTCCACACCCTCAAGGATGCGGCATCCGCGGCGAAACAAGCAGCGGGCACCCGGCGGACCCCCGGTCCGACCCCGCCCACCTGGCTCTTCGTGCCCCCATTGCGACCACCGCCACACGCGCGGCGGCCCTCAGGACCTGCCGTTCGGATCGTCCCGGGGCCGGGCGGCCCCGCAGGCACCCCGCCGGACCCTCGCACGCGTGCGCCCGGCTCGCGCGGGGGCATCCGCATGCCCCCGCTCTCCGACCCGCGCCGGAGGCCGCGCCTCGAAGCCGGCCCGATCCGAACGACAGGCCCTAGCGCACCAGACCCCACCGGAAGCCGAGCGCCACGGCGTGGGCCCGGTCCGAGGCGCCGAGCTTCTTGAACAGGCGCCGGGCGTGCGTCTTGACGGTGTCCTCGGAGAGGAACAGCTCGCGGCCGATCTCCGCGTTCGAGCGGCCGTGGCTCATGCCTTCGAGGACCTGGATCTCACGCGCCGTGAGCGTGGGCGCCGCGCCCATCTCGGCCGAGCGCAGCCGACGCGGGGCGAGCCGCCAGGTCGGGTCGGCCAGGGCCTGCGTCACCGTCGCGCGCAGCTCGGCGCGGGAGGCGTCCTTGTGCAGATAGCCGCGGGCGCCGGCGGCGACGGCGAGCGCCACACCGTCCAGGTCCTCGGCGACGGTGAGCATGATGATGCGCGCACCGGGGTCGGCGGACAGCAGCCGCCGGACCGTCTCGACGCCGCCCAGACCGGGCATGCGTACGTCCATCAGAATCAGGTCCGAGCGGTCGGCCCCCCAGCGGCGGAGGACTTCCTCGCCGTTGGCCGCCGTCGTCACGCGCTCTACGCCGGGCACGGTCGCGACCGCGCGACGGAGCGCCTCTCGGGCAAGCGGGGAGTCGTCGCAGACGAGGACGGAAGTCATGACCGCCCTCCGCAGCTGATGCGCGTCACCTTGAGCCTCCAGGCTGGTACGGAATCGTCACCTGTGCGGTCGACCGCCTCGGACGCCTGTCCGAGCGCTTGTTCCTTCAACCGCCTCGCACTCTCAACGACGGTCACTCGAAAGAGTTACGGGGTCGGCTGTCCTCTTCGGCACTCTACGTGAGGGGGCGGACACGGTGCAGACATGCGCAGCAGACCCACGAACTTTCATCACAACCTATGCCCCATTCAGACCCATTTCTTCCGCTTTGCCAGTGTCTGGAGCTAGATTCGCAATGAGTCATATTTTCATCTCCTTAGATCGTAGTTGTACGGTCGTAGACACCGGATCCGCCCAGAACGGCTACAAGGGGTCACGTAATGGCAGATTTCTCCCGCCTTCCCGGACCGAACGCGGACCTGTGGGACTGGCAGCTGCTGGCTGCCTGTCGCGGGGTGGACAGCTCGCTCTTCTTCCATCCGGAGGGCGAGCGCGGTGCGGCTCGGAGTGCTCGCGAGAACTCGGCCAAAGAGGTCTGCATGAGGTGCCCGGTACGCGCCGAGTGCGCTGCTCACGCGCTGGCGGTGCGCGAGCCGTACGGCGTGTGGGGCGGGCTGACCGAGGACGAGCGCGAAGAGCTCATGGGGCGGGCGCGCAACCGGCTGGTGTCGGCGTCGGCACCGGGCGGACACACCGCCTCGCATCACTGAAATAACGTTTCTGCGAAAGGCACGCGCACGCGTGCCGGTCGGTTCCTGCTAGCGGACGGCCGCCCGCGCCAGCTGGTCGAGCGTCGCCGACACCGCCGGGACCTGTGCGAGGTCGGGCAGGGTGAGCGCGACGATCTCCCGGCGCACCGCCGGTTCCAGCGTCACGGTGCGTACACCCCGGGGCCGCACCGACTCGACAGCCAGCTGCGGCAGGACCGCCACGCCCAGCCCGGCGCCGACCAGGCCGACCACCGCCGGATAGTCGTCGGTGGCGAAATCGATGCGAGGCGTGAAGCCGGCCGCCGCGCACACCTCGACCAACTGGCCGCGACAGCGCGGGCAGCCCGCGATCCACGACTCCCGCGCGAGTTCCCCGATGGCGACGGACCCCGCACCCGCGAGCCGGTGCCGCTCCGGCACGAGGGCGACGAGCCGGTCCGACAGCAGCGGCCGTACGACGAGGTCGTCCCACTCCTCCGCACCCGCCGCGCCCTCGTAGCGGAAGGCGAGCGCCACGTCGCAGTCGCCCTCGCGCAGCAGGCCCACCGATGCGGGCGGTTCGGCCTCCTCCAGGGAGACGCGGGTACCCGGGTGCGCCGCGCGCAGTGCGGCGAGGGCCGTCGGTACGAGCGTGGAGCTGCCGCTGGGGAAGGAGACGAGCCGGACCCGTCCCGCGCGCAGCCCGGCGATGGCGGCGACCTCCTCCTCCGCGGCCGTGAGCCCGGCGAGGATCCCGGCGGCGTGCCGCACCAGCGCCTCACCGGCCTGGGTCAGGCGCATCTCCCGCCCGGTGCGGATGAGCAGGGGCGTGCCGACGGAGGTCTCCAGGGCCTTCATCTGCTGGCTGACGGCGGGCTGCGTGCAGCCCAGTTCCCGCCCAGCGGCGGAGAAGGAACCGGTGGCGGCGACGGCGCGCAGTACACGGAGATGACGAGCTTCGATCACCCTTTGAGAATAAGCGACTCTTTGATGCCGATGCGAATAATGCGTCGACGCTTTGAGCTCCGGTCCCTTACCGTGCGGGTATGAAGCTTCTGTCTGTGAATCTGGGCCGCGCCAAGGCTGTGCCGTACACGGACAACCCGGAGGGCGTGACCGGGATCGACAAGCGTCCGGTGGACGGGGCCGTGCGGGTGTCGGCGCCCGGGCCCAAGGGCATCGGCGGGAGCGGGCTGGCCGGGGACGCGGTGTGCAAGCTGGAGCACCACGGCGGCGACGACCAGGCGGTGTACGCGATGGCGCGCGAGGACCTGGACGAGTGGGAGCGCGAGCTGGGCCGGACGCTGGCCGACGGGGCGTTCGGCGAGAACCTCACGACCCAGGGGCTCGACGTGTCCGGCGCACTGATCGGCGAGCGGTGGCGCATCGGGCCCGAGGCGGTGCTGGAGATCACCTCCGGGCGGATCCCGTGCCGCACGTTCCAGGGCCATCTGGAGGAGAAGGGCTGGGTGAAGCGGTTCACTCAGCGGGGCGCGCCCGGGGCGTATCTGCGGGTGATCGAGCCCGGGGCGATCCGCGCGGGCGACGCCGTCGAGATCCTGCACCGTCCCGACCATGACGTCACGGTGGCCCTGCAGTTCCGGGCGGTGACCACCGAGCGGACGCTGCTGCCGCGGCTGCTGGCGGCGGGCGAGGCCCTGCACCCGGAGGTGCTGCGCCAGGCGCGGGAGTACAAGGAGAAGTACGGGGCCTGACGGCGCCTCACCGCGACTGTCTCCACGGACCCTTCACCGGCGAAGGTCCTGTTCGGAAGCGGATGCACCCAGTCCGGGTCACTAACCTTCTGCCATGACAACGGCTCTGATTACGGGATCGACGGCAGGCATCGGGGCGGCGTTCGCGCGGCGACTGGCGGCAGACGGGCACAACCTGGTGCTGGTGGCCCGCGACACCAAGCGGCTCAGGGAACAGGCGACCGAGCTGCACGACGGGCACGGCATCGAGGCGGAGGTGCTGACGGCCGACCTCGCGGAGGACAAGGGCATCGAGGCGGTGGCCGGCCGGCTGGGCGACCGCAAGAACCCCGTCGACCTCCTGGTCAACAACGCCGGCTTCGGCAACAAGGGCCGCTATCTCGATGTCTCCATGGCCGATGAGCTGCGGATGCTCAAGGTGCACTGTGAGGCGGTGCTGCGGCTCACGTCGGCGGCGGCCGAGGGCATGCGGGAGCGCGGCCGGGGCGGTGTCGTCAATGTCGCGTCGGTCGCCGCGTTCGTCCCGCGGGGCACCTATGGCGCGTCCAAGGCCTGGGTCGTGCAGTTCACGCAGGGCGCGGCGCGCGACCTGGCCGGCAGCGGCGTACGGCTGATGGCGCTCTGCCCCGGTTTCGTGCGCACGGAGTTCCACGACCGGGCCGGCATGGGCACGGACAACATCCCGAGCTGGATGTGGCTCGACGCGGACAAGCTGGTGGCGGCGGCGCTGCACGATCTGGCCCGGGGCAAGACGCTGTCGATCCCGGACCCGCGCTACAAGGCGCTGATGGGGGCGGCGAAGCTGGTGCCCAGAGGGATGCTCGGGGCGGTCTCGTCCAAGACGGGGCGGAAGTACGGGCCGCAGTAGCGGGTTCGGCCGCCGAGGCTCCGGGAGGCATCCGGGCGGCCCGCTTGGGAGAATGGAGCTGTAGCCGGACCCAGCGAGCCCGGAGGCGAGGCCATGACCTTCGTACAGCTCATCGAATGCAGGACCAGTCGGCTCGACGAGATGAACCGGCTGATGGACAGGTGGGTCGAGCAGACCAAAGGGAAGCGGACCGCGTCGCACAGTGTGGTGGCGAAGGACCGGGCCGACGCGTCGCACGTGGTCGAGATCGTGGAGTTCCCGTCGTACGAGGAGGCGATGCGGAACTCCGGGCTTCCGGAGACCGACCGGATCTTCCAGGACATGGTGGCGCTCTGCGACGAGGCACCGACGTTCACCGATCTGGACGTGGTGCGGGACGAGCAGTTGTACGCGGCCACCGCGCGCAGGTTCTTCGAACAGGCGCCCGGGCAGGGTGCGGCGCCCCCGTTCAACGACGTGTTCATCGAGGACTACCACGACCACGATCCCGCCAATGTGCAGGACGTCATCGGGCTGGACGCGGTGCGGCGCGAGCTGGAGGTGTGGCGGGGCGGGTTCGACTTCTCGTTCACGATCGACGACCAGGTCGCCCAGGGCGACCGGGTCTGCACCCGGTGGACCTGGAAGGGACACCACAAGGGCGACTTCCTCGGGATTCCGCCGACCGGCAAGGACGTCACCATGACGGGGACGACCTTCCACCGGTGCACGCCCGACGGGAAGATCGCCGAGGGCTGGTGGGAGTACGACCGGCTCGGGCTGATGCAGCAGCTCGGGGCGCTCGACCCGCTGGAGCTGTGACCCGCGGGACCCAAGGGAGAAGCCCCCGTTCCGCGCGAGGCGGGACGGGGGCTTCTCTACGAGGTCGGTGCCTCAGTGGGAGTGGCCGTGGCCGTGGCCCCCGGCGGCCGGCTCCTCCTCTTCCTTCTTCTCGACGACCAGGGTCTCGGTCGTGAGGAGGAGGGAGGCGATGGAGGCGGCGTTCTCCAGGGCGGAGCGGGTGACCTTGACCGGGTCGATGACGCCGGCCTTGACCAGGTCGCCGTACTCGCCGGTGGCGGCGTTGAAGCCCTGGCCCTTGTCCAGCTCGGCGACCTTGGAGGTGATGACGTAGCCCTCCAGGCCGGCGTTCTCGGCGATCCAGCGCAGCGGCTCGACGGCGGCGCGGCGGACGACCGCGACACCCGTGGCCTCGTCGCCGGTCTTGCCGAGGTTGCCCTCGAGGACCTTCACGGCGTGGACCAGAGCGGAGCCACCACCGGAGACGATGCCCTCCTCGACCGCGGCGCGGGTCGCGGAGATGGCGTCCTCCAGACGGTGCTTGCGCTCCTTGAGCTCGACCTCGGTGGCGGCACCCACGCGGATGACGCACACGCCGCCGGCCAGCTTCGCGAGGCGCTCCTGGAGCTTCTCGCGGTCCCAGTCGGAGTCGGTGGACTCGATCTCGGCCTTGATCTGGGCGACGCGGCCCTGCACGTCGTCCTTGTTGCCGGCGCCGTCGACGACCGTGGTGTCGTCCTTGGTGACGGTGATGCGGCGGGCGGAGCCGAGGACGTCCAGGCCGACCTGGTCGAGCTTGAGGCCGACCTCCTCGGAGACGACCGTGGCGCCGGTGAGGACCGCGAGGTCCTGCAGCATCGCCTTGCGGCGGTCGCCGAAGCCGGGGGCCTTCACCGCGACGGCGTTGAAGGTGCCGCGGATCTTGTTCACGACGAGGGTGGACAGCGCCTCGCCGTCGACGTCCTCGGCGATGATCAGCAGCGGCTTGGAGGCGTTGGCCTGGATGACCTTCTCCAGCAGCGGCAGCAGGTCCGCGATGGCGGAGATCTTGCCCTGCGTGATGAGGATGTACGGGTCGTCCAGGACCGCTTCCATGCGCTCCTGGTCCGTCACGAAGTACGGCGACAGGTAGCCCTTGTCGAAGGCCATGCCCTCGGTGAAGTCCAGCTCCAGACCGAAGGTGTTGGACTCCTCGACGGTGATGACACCGTCCTTGCCGACCTTGTCCATCGCCTCGGCGATGAGCTCGCCGACCTGCTGGTCCTGGGCGGACAGACCGGCGACGGCGGCGATGTCGGACTTCTCGTCGATCGGGCGGGCGGTCGCGAGGAGCTCCTCGGACACGGCCTTGACCGCGGCGTCGATGCCCTTCTTCAGGGCGGCCGGGGAGGCACCGGCGGCGACGTTCTTCAGGCCCTCGCGCACGAGCGCCTGGGCGAGCACGGTCGCGGTGGTCGTACCGTCACCCGCGATGTCGTTGGTCTTGGTCGCCACCTCCTTGACCAGCTGGGCACCGAGGT
The DNA here is from genome assembly GCF_042673825.1 of Streptomyces sp. NPDC057002. Taxonomy (NCBI): domain Bacteria; kingdom Bacillati; phylum Actinomycetota; class Actinomycetes; order Kitasatosporales; family Streptomycetaceae; genus Streptomyces; species Streptomyces sp. NPDC057002. The sequence continues at coordinate 377,218 of NZ_JBHURZ010000003.1, read as the reverse complement.
TCTCGTACGGGTCCTCGACCTCTACCTCACGGGCGATGGTCACACCGTCGTTGGTGATGGTGGGGGCACCGAACTTCTTGTCGATGACGACGTTGCGGCCCTTGGGGCCGATCGTCACCTTGACCGTGTCGGCAAGCTTGTTGACGCCGCGCTCGAGGGCGCGACGGGCGTCCTCGTCGAACTTCAGGATCTTCGCCATGGGAGCGGTTCAGCCCTCTCGGAAAATGTGGGTGAAACGAACCGCGCCCCCGACGCCCGGCTTCATAAGGTCGCGGGGGCCAGGGGCGCAGTTCACTGCAATGCTGGTAATGCGGGGTGAATTACTTCTCGACGATCGCGAGCACGTCGCGAGCCGAGAGGACGAGGTACTCCTCGCCGTTGTACTTCACCTCGGTGCCGCCGTACTTGCTGTAGAGCACGACATCGCCGACGGAGACGTCGAGCGGAAGACGGTTACCGTCCTCGAAGCGGCCCGGGCCCACGGCCAGGACGACGCCCTCCTGGGGCTTCTCCTTGGCGGTGTCCGGGATGACCAGGCCAGAGGCGGTGGTCTGCTCGGCGTCGAGCGGCTGGACCACAATGCGGTCCTCGAGCGGCTTGATGGCAACCTTGGAGCTGGTGGTCGTCACGATCCGACCTCCCCCTTCGGAGATCTCACGGGGTTAACTGTCTGAGGTGGCGACCAGGTGGATCCGTCGTCGCGGGTGCCGGACCTGCCCGTCGCTGTGTTGGCACTCTCCAGGGGTGAGTGCCAGAGCCGAGACTATGACCGTGATTAGCACTCGGTCAAGCGGACTGCTAATTGCCCGCGGCGCGTCGGCCGGGGACTTCGTGTCAGAGGTAGTCCTCCAGCCGTCCCACCCGCAGGCCTCTCCCCTCGATCTCCCTCAGCAGCCGCACGGTTCGTTCCGTCGTCGTCAGGGGATTCGTCCCGGCCGACGGCACGGAGACGATGTCGCCGGGGCGAGGGCGTGGCTCGCCGTGGGTGTACGTCAGTTCGCCGTCGGCGGACAGGGAGGCCCGCCAGAGGACGATCGCCGTGATGCCGCAGTCGGCGGCGGCGCGCAGGGTCGTCGTGTCATAGGTGCCGTAGGGCGGGCGGAAGAGGTGGGGGCGGATGCCGAAGCGGGTGCGGAGTTTGTGCTGCTGGCCGCAGATCTCGGCGCGCTGCCCGGCGTAGGGCAGGCCGCGCAGGGCCGGGTGGTCGAGGGTGTGGTTCTGCACGGTCGCGCCGACCGCGCGCAGCCGGGCCAGGTGGCCGTAGCCGGGGCCCGCGACGCTGTCCGTGAGGAACAGGCTGACCGGGAGCCGCCGTTCGCGGACGAGGCCGGCGAAGCCGGGGTCGCGTTCGGCGCCGTCGTCGTAGGTCAGGAAGACGACCGGGTCGGGGGTGCGGACCCGGTCCACGACGGGCGGCAGGCGTGCCGGACGCGCGAGGGGGCCGGCCGCGTGGGCCGGGTCCTGGCCCCGGCCGTCCGCTCCCGCCCGCTCCCCCGCCGTCCCGGCGCAGCCGGCCAGCAGGAGCATGCCCGCACACAGCGCGGCGGCGGCCGGCAGCCGCCTCACAGGTAGTCCTCCAGCCGCGCCACCGCGTATCCCTCTGCCGTGACCTTGTTCAGGAAGCGGCGGATCATGTCGGGCATCGTTCCCTTCCACTGCTCGCGGCCGCGGAAGTGGGTGAGGACGATGTCGCCCGGGCGCAGCCTCCGGTCCGCCTCGCGGTACTCCCAGTGGTCGGCGAAGACCTCCGCGTTCCAGAGGGGGACGTACTCGATGCCGCAGACCTCGGCGGCGCGCAGGGTCGCCCTGTCGTAGCTGCCGAAGGGCGGGCGGAAGAGGGTGGGGCGGGTTCCGTGGCGCCTCTCGATGAAGCGCTGCATGCCGCAGATCTCGCGCCTCTGCGCGCGGTACGACAGGCCCGGCATGTAGCGGTGCCAGAGGGTGTGGTTGTTCAGGACCACGCCCCTGGCCTGCATCTGCCGGAAGTAGCGGTCGTCGTCCTTCACCAGGTAGCCGCTGAGGAAGGCGGTGTACGGGACGTCCAGGTCGCTCATCATCCGCAGGAACTCCGGGTCCTTCTCGGCGCCGTCGTCGATGGTGAGGAAGACGACCTTGTCCCGGGTGGGGATGGTGGTGAAGACGGGCGGGAGGCCCAGCTCCCGGTGGCCGTCCACCTCGAAGCCCTTGCGGGTCCTGATCCTGGGCTTCTTCTCGGGGGCCGGCGGGGCGGCCGGCGGGACCCTTCTCAGCCCCCAGCGGTGTGCCGCGGCGATGCGGGCGGCGTGCGCGGCGCGCAGCTTGGTGGCGTAGGTGTCGAGTGCGCGGGCCGGGGGCGCGTCGAGGGGCTGCTGGCCGCCGGCCGGGGCGACCTGGCCGCCGTCCGCCTGCGCGCAGCCCGAGGCGATGGCAGCGAGGGCGAGCACGACAAGGCCGATGCGGACGCCGCCCATTGCCCGCCTTTTGTCATTTTGTACGACTGCTCGCATGATGCCGGATCCTCGCAGCCGGCCGGTGCGTACCCTCCCCGACACCGCGGCCGACGGCCCACCGTCCTCCGACTGGCCCACATCCGCCCCGGCCCGCCGCCCCCGCCGCCCCGTGGCCGACAATGATCCGGTGAACGACCTCGCCCCTCTCCTCACCCCCGAAGGCCGCGCCCTCCTCGACGAGGTCCGCGACACCGACCCGGCGCGGGAGCTGGCCGTGGCGACGCGGCTGCGCCGGGAGCACCCCGCCGAGCTGGTGTCGGCGGCGCTGGGCCAGGCGCGGCTGCGGCAGCGGGCGGCGGTGAAGTTCGGGGCCGAGGACGCGGGGCGGATGTTCTTCACGCCGAACGGGGTGGAGCAGTCGACCCGGGCGAGTGTGGCGGCGTATCGCGCCCGGCGGATGAAGGACCTGGGGATCACCTCCGTCGCCGACCTGTGCTCCGGCATCGGCGGGGACGCGATCGCGCTGGCCCGCGCCGGGATCCGGGTGCTGGCCGTGGACCGGGACCCGATGACGGCCGCGGCGGCTCGGGCGAACGCCGATGAACTGGGTCTCGCCCCCCTGATCGAGGTGCGGGAGGCCGATGTCACGGAGGTGGACACGGCCGGGTACGACGCCGTCTTCGTCGACCCGGCCCGGCGCGGCGGCCGGGGCCGGATCTTCGACCCCGAGGCCTACTCACCGCCCCTGTCCTGGGCGGTGTCGGCCGCCCGCCGGGCCCCTCGCGCCGCCGCGCTGAAGATCGCCCCCGGCATCCCGCACGAGGCGGTGCCCGAGGACGCCGAGGCCGAGTGGATCTCCGACGGCGGGGACGTGAAGGAGGCGGTGCTGTGGTTCGGCACCGAGCCGGGGGCGGTCCGGGCCACCCTGCTGCCGGGCCCCCGCACCCTGCTCGCGCGCGGCCTGCCCGACCCGGAGGTCCGCCCGCCCGGCCGCTACCTGTACGAGCCCGACGGCGCCGTGATCCGGGCCCACCTGGTCTCCGAGGTGGCCGACCAGGTGGACGGCGGCCTGCTCGACGCGACCATCGCGTACGTCACGGCCGACACCCTGCGCCCGACGCCGTACGCCACCGCCTACGAGATCACCGACCATCTCCCCTTCAACGTCAAGAAGCTGAAGGCCCTGCTGAGGGAACGCCAGGTCGGCACCCTCACCGTCAAGAAGCGGGGCTCGGCGGTCGAGCCCGAGGAACTCCGCAAGAAGGTCAAGCCCCAGGGCCCGCACGCGGCCACGGTGTTCCTGACCCGGGTGGCGGGGGCACCGGCGATGCTCATCGGGCACCCGGTCTGACGCTCAGGTCTCCTCCGCGGCCCGCCGCAGCAACAGCTCCCGCTCGCGCGCGTTCCGGGTCAGGGCCGCCGCCCGTTCGAACTCGGCCCGGGCCTCCGCCGTGCGGCCCAGGCGGGAGAGCAGGTCGGCCCGGACGCTGGGGAGCAGGTGGTAGTCGCGCAGGGCGGGGTCGCCGGTCAGGGCGTCGACGATGGGCAGGGCCTCGGACGGGCCCTCGGCCATGGAGACGGCCACCGCGCGGTTCAGTTCCACGACCGGGGAGGGGGAGCGGGCGGCCAGGAGGCCGTACAGGACGGCGATGCGGGCCCAGTCGGTCTCCTCGTAGGTGTGGGCGTGCGCGTGGCAGGCGGCGATGGCGCCTTGCAGGAGGTACGGGCCCGGGGCGCCCGAGGAGGCGGCCTCGGCCCTGCCCAGCGCGGCGACGCCGCGGGCGATGAGCATGCGGTTCCACCGGGCCCGGTTCTGTTCCTTGAGGAGGACCGGTTCGCCGGAGGGGCCGGTCCGGGCCGCCGTGCGGGACGCCTGGAACTCCAGGAGCGCGGTCAGGCCGTGGACCTCGGGTTCCTTCGGCATGAGGGACGAGAGCACCCGGGCCAGGCGCAGGGCGTCCTCGCACAGGGACGGGCGGAGCCAGTCGTCGCCGGCCGTGGCGGCGTAGCCCTCGTTGAAGATGAGGTAGATGACGTCGAGGACGGAGCCGAGGCGGGCCTCGCGGTCGGGGCCGTAGGGCACCTCGAAGGCGATGTTCCGCGTGGCCAGGGTGCGTTTGGCGCGGACGATGCGTTGCGCGACGGTCGGTTCCGGGACCAGGACGGCGCGGGCGATCTCGGCCGTGGTGAGGCCGCCGAGGAGGCGCAGGGTGAGGGCGGTGCGGGCCTCCGTGGACAGCACCGGGTGGCAGGCGGTGAAGACCAGGCGCAGCAGGTCGTCGTCGATGTCGTCGGGGTCATGGAGGACCGCGGGCTCCTCCGGTGGAGACACGGCCGACAGGTCGCGGCCGATCTCGGCCAGCTTGCGGGCGTAGTTCTCCCGGCGGCGGACCAGGTCGACGGCGCGGTTGCGGGCGGTGGCCATGAGCCACGCGCCCGGGTTGTCGGGCACGCCGTCCCGCGGCCACTGCTCCAGCGCGGCGACCAGGGCGTCCTGCGCGAGTTCCTCGGCGATGCCGACGTCCCGGACGATCCGGGTGACGCCGGCGATGATGCGGGGCGACTCGATGCGGAAGACCGTTTCGATGGCCGTGCCGGTGCCGCTCGGGTCCGGGGTGGGCTGCGCTGTCACAGCCCACCATCAGACACCCTCGGCGGCACCCGGCCAAGCAGCGCCGGTCAGTCCTCGGTGATCTGCCGGACCTCGGCGGTGATCGTCCAGTAGTCCTCGTGCGTGGACAGGAACCGCTTGGTCCACTCGATCGCCTCGGCCTTGTCCTTGCACTGGCTGATCGAGTAGCCGCCGATGACCTCCTTGGACTCGGTGAACGGCCCGTCGGTGACGGAGAGCTGCCCGCCCTCCCAGGTCACCCGACTGCCGTCCGAGGTCGGGGTGAGCCCGGCCGTGTCGAGCATGACCCCGGCCTTGGTGATCTCCTCCAGGAGCGCGCCCATCCGCTCCATGAGCTCGGGGCTCGGGCCCTCGGCGGGGGCGTTCTTCTCGTCGATGCGGATCAGGGTGAGAAAGCGCGGCATGGTGACTCCTCGGGGTCTCCGGAGCGGGATCTCTTCCCGCTCTCACCCCTGCGTCGATCGGGAGGCCCCGGGATCGACGGTCGCCGTATTTCCTCGAGATTTTTCCCGGGTTCTTCCCCGGCCCGCGTTCCCGCAGGTCACCGCAGCGACTCCCACAGCTTCTCCGCCTCGGGCTCCTCGGCGACCACCCGGTTGGGGTCCGACGGCGCCCGCACCACCGGCATCGTCACCGTCCGCACCTCGCTCGCCGACAGGCCCCGCAGGCTCTGTCCGAGCCGGGTCAGATCGGTCAGGGAGTCCAGGCCGGTGTCGGTGGTGAGGCCGGCGGTCACCGCGTCCGCGACCCGGTACAGCTTCGCCGGGTCGGTGAGCAGGTTCTGTGCGGCGATCTGTTCCAGCAGCGCCTTCACCAGCGTGTGCTGGAGGCCGATACGGCCGAGGTCGCTGCCGTCGCCGATGCCGTGCCGGGTGCGGGCGAGCGCGAGGGCCCGGGCGCCGTCCAGATGGTGGGTGCCCGCCTTCAGGCGCAGATGGCTGTGGTCGTCGGCGATGTCCTCCTCGGTGGTGACGGTGACACCGCCGAGCGCGTCCACCAGCTTCTCGAAGCCGGAGAAGTCGACCTCGATGTAGTGGTCCATGCGGACTCCGGTGAGCGACTCGACCGTCTTCACGGCACAGACCGGACCGCCCACCGCGTACGCGCTGTTGAACATGGAGTGGTAGGCCACCGCCGTCGGACCGCCGGAGGAGCGGGGGCAGGACGGGCGGGTGACCAGGGTGTCGCGCGGGATGCTCACCACCGTCGCGCTGGTCCGCCCGGCGTCGAGGTGGACGACCATCGCCGTGTCGGAGCGGGCGCCCGTGCTGTCGCCGCCCCCGATCCTCTGGTTCTGCTCGCCGCTGCGCGAGTCGGAGCCCAGGACCAGGATGTTGAGCGCGCCGCTGGGCAGGGCGGACGCCGAGGGCGACGGCGCGCTCACCGGCCTCGGCGGGCGGTTGTCGCCCAGCGCGTTGTCGATGTCGACGCTCTTGATGTTGCTGTCGAGATGCCAGTAGGCCCAGCCCGCCGCCGCGGCGGCCAGCATCAGCAGGGCCGTCAGGGTCAGGCCGGCGGTCCGCAGCGCGATCGACCGCCGGCCCGTGCCTCTGCTCTCGTCCCCGTTCGCCTCATGTCCCGTCACGGCAGGAACATAAGTCCGAATTATTACGGGCAGGGACCTCGACGCGCCTTTTCTTCGGAAATTCTCAGACTTCGCGGGCCGGACGGCCCCCTTCTCACCCCGGTGCCACCACCGGCACCGGATTGCTCCCGCTCCACGAGCCGTTGGACCCGAACGTCCCCGAACCGCCCTCCGGCACCGACCCGTTGTACGAGGCGTTCACACAACTGACCGTCACACAGGCGTTCATCACCGCCTTGTGCCAGCGCCGCATCCGAAAGTTTCGTCGGTGTAACCGATTGGCTTCGGAGGAGCGTGGAGACGCCCGCCCCACCCGTCAATACGTCAACTTCCGGCCAGGGGCGCCGTCGTGCTGCTGCGCACCACCAGGCTCGTCGCCAGCTCGACCCGGGTCGCCGCCGGGCTGCCCTCCTCGCGGCCGAGGTCCAGGACCAGCTTGGCCGCCGCCTCGGCCATCTCCGTCAGCGGCTGCCGTACGGTCGTCAGCGGCGGCCCGACCAGGGGCGCCACCGGCAGGTCGTCGAACCCGACCACGCTGAGGTCCTCGGGGATGCGCAGCCCCAGTTCGCGCGCGGCCTCGTACAGCCCGAGCGCCTGCAGGTCGTTCCCGGCGAAGACGGCGGTCGGCCGGTCCGGACGGCGCAGCAGCTCCAGGCCCCGCCGGTAGCCGGCCTCGTGATGGAAGTCGCCGTCCGCGATCAGCCCGGGGTCCACCGGCAGCCCGGCCGTCTCCAGGGCGGCCCGGTAGCCGTCGACCCGGGCCCGGCTGCACATCATCTGCGAGGGCCCGGTGATCGCGCCGATCCTGCGGTGCCCCAGCTCGACCAGGTGCCGGGTGGCCGCGAGACCGCCCTGCCAGTTGGTCGCGCCGATCGACGGCACGTCGGCACCCGGGTCGCCGGCCGGGTCCATCACCACGAACGGGATGGAGCGGCTGGTCAGCAGCGCCCGCTGCGACGCGTCGAGCCCGGACAGCACCAGGACGACGCCGTGCGGGCGGCGCGCGGCGACCTGGTCGGCCCAGGTCCGCCCGGGGGTGAGCCGCCCGGCGCTCTCCGACAGCACCACGCTCAGCCCGGCGTCCCGGGCCACGTTCTCCACACCCCGGATGACCTCCATCGCCCAGGCGCTCTCCAGCTCGTGGAAGACCAGGTCGATCAGGGGCGAGCGGGTCGCCTCGGCCCGGCGGCGCCGGTAGCCGTGGGCGCGCAGCAGGTCCTCGACGCGGGCCCGGGTGGCCGGGGCGACATCGGCCCGGCCGTTCAGGACCTTCGAAACAGTCGGCGCCGACACACCGGCCTCGCGGGCGATCTCGGCGAGCGTCGCGGTCTGCGCGGTGCGCCCCTGCGTCCGGGTTTGCGTCCGGCTTTCAACGGGCTCCGGGGAAGTCATGGCGGCGATCGTAACCCTGCGGGCCCCCTTGACGAAGTCCTCGCGGCGCCATAGGTTCCCGGAACATTCGGAATGCGTAGCGAAACATTCGTGAATTCGTTCGTGAGAACGCTCGTCAGCACCGTTCGTGAGAGGGCCGTCCGTCCACCCGACAGGAGCTTCATGACCACCGCGCCCTGGCGTGACCCCGCGCTGCCCGCCGCCGCCCGCGTCGACGACCTGCTCTCCCGGATGACCCTGGAGGAGAAGACCGCCCAGCTGTACGGCGTGTGGGTGGGCGCCTCGACGGACGGCGACGGAGTCGCTCCGCATCAGCACGACATGACCGTCGACTACTCCGACGAGGCGTGGGACGAGCTGATCACGCGGGGCCTGGGCCAGCTCACGCGCTCCTTCGGCACCGCCCCCGTGTATCCGGCGCTCGGCGTGCGCGCCCTGGCCCGCGCCCAGCGCCGTATCACCGAGGCCGGCCGCTTCGGCATCCCGGCGATCGCGCACGAGGAGTGCCTGGCCGGCTTCACCGCCTGGCAGGCCACGGCCTACCCGGTCCCGCTGGCCTGGGGCGCGACCTGGGATCCCCCGGTGGTCGAGGAGATGGCCCGCCGGATCGGCGAGGACCTGCGCTCGGCCGGCGTCCACCAGGGCCTCGCGCCCGTGCTGGACGTCGTACGCGATCCGCGCTGGGGCCGGGTGGAGGAGACCATCGGCGAGGACCCGTACCTGGTCGGCACGGTCGGCTCGGCCTATGTGCGGGGCCTGGAGTCGGCCGGGGTCGTCGCCACGCTCAAGCACTTCGCCGGGTACGCCTCCTCGGCGGGCGCCCGCAATCTGGCACCGGTACGGGCCGGTGTCCGCGAGTTCGCGGACGTCACGCTCCCGCCCTTCGAGATGGCGCTGCGCGAGGGCGGCGCGCGCTCGGTGATGGCCGCGTACACCGAGCGGGACGGCGTCCCGGCCTCGGCGGACCCCGACCTGCTGACCCGGCTCCTGCGCGAGGAGTGGGGCTTCACCGGGACGGTCGTCGCCGACTACTTCGGCATCGGATTCCTGCAGACCCTGCACCGCGTCGCCGGCACCCCGGCCGAGGCGGCCCACGCGGCCCTCGAGGCCGGCATCGACGTCGAACTGCCCACCCTCAAGTGCTACGGCGACCCGCTGCCGGCCGCCGTCCGGTCGGGCCGGGTGCCCGAGGAACTCGTGGACCGCGCGGCCCGCCGCGTCCTGCTCCAGAAGTGCGAACTGGGCCTGCTGGACGAGGACTGGACCCCCGAGCCGGCCACCGAGGTGAACCTGGACTCCACGGGCAACCGGATCCTGGCCCGCCGCCTGGCCGAGGAGTCGGTGGTCCTGCTCGACAACCCCGACGGACTGCTCCCGCTGGCCCCCGACACCCGGATCGCCGTGGTCGGTCCCCGGGCCGCCGACGCCCTGGCCATGCTGGGCTGCTACTCCTTCCCGTCCCACGTCCTCACCCACCACCCCGAGGTGCCGACCGGCATCGAGATCCCGACCGTCCTCGACGCCCTGCGCACCGAACTCCCCGACGCCAAGGTGACGTTCGCGCAAGGGTGCGAGGTGACCGGCCCGGACACCTCGGGCTTCGAGGAGGCCGTCGCCCGCACCGCCGAGGCGGACGTGTGCGTGGCGGTCCTCGGCGACCGGGCGGGCCTGTTCGGCCGGGGCACCTCGGGCGAGGGCTGCGACGCGGCGGACCTCGGCCTGCCGGGCGCCCAGGGCGAGTTGCTGGACGCGCTGATCGCCACCGGGGTGCCCGTGGTCCTGGTGCTGCTGACCGGCCGGCCGTACGCCCTCGGCCGCTGGCACGGACGTCTGGGAGCCGTCGTCCAGGCCTTCTTCCCGGGGGAGGAGGGCGGCCCGGCGGTCGCGGGCGTGCTGTCGGGCCGCGTGAACCCGTCGGGCCGGCTCCCCGTCAGCGTCCCGCAGGCACCCGGCGGCCAGCCCTGGACGTATCTCCAGCCGCCCCTCGGCCTCGCGGGCGAGGTCAGCAACCTCGACCCGACCCCGCTGTACGCCTTCGGCCACGGCCGCTCGTACACGACGTTCGCCTGGGAGGACGGGACGGGCGGGGAGGAGCCGGCCGAGATCGGCACGGACGGCTCGTACGACGTGTCGGTGACCGTCCGCAACACGGGCGAGCGCGAGGGCGCGGAGGTGGTGCAGCTGTATCTGCACGACCCGGTGGCGTCCGTGACCCGCCCCGACATGCGGCTGATCGGCTACCAGCGGGTGACGGCGGCTCCGGGCGAGGCGGCCCGGGTGACGTTCCGCTTCCACGCGGACCTGTCGTCCTTCACCGACCGGGCGGGCCGCCGGGTGGTCGAGCCGGGCGCCCTGGAACTGCGGCTGGCGGCATCGAGCGCGGACGTACGGCACACCGCGCGCATCGCCCTCACGGGCCCGGTCCGGGTACTCGGCACCGACCGGCGGCTGCGCTGCGACACGGAGATCGGCGGCGTGGAGTGACCGGCCCGGTCAGTCCACGCCCAGCGACTCGAACCGCCACCGGTGCACCGCCCGGGTCACCAACTCCCCGTCCGGCTCCGGAAGTTCGGGCAGATCCGCGTCGTACGGGGCGTCCCACCAGGTGAGAACGAGGACCCGGTCCTGGGGAGCGCGCAGGGTCTCCCGGCGCAGCGGCTCGCGGGACAGCTGCTGGGCGCGCGCCCAGGCCAGCAGGTCCTCGCCGCGCCCGGCCACGGCCCGCGCCTCCCACATCAGGGCGACCGTCACGGGTAGAGGTTCTCCTTGCTGACCTCGTGCACATGGTCGTGGCCGTGGTGGCGGTCGTGGTGGCGGTCGTGCCGGCTGCCCTCGTGGTTGCCCGGCACATGAGGCTCCGTCACCGGCAGCGAGGAGTCGGCCGGCAGGTCCCAGCTCGACGCGGCCCGGTTCCGGGCCACCATCTCGGCGCCGAGCGCGGCGACCATCGCCCCGTTGTCCGTGCACAGCTTGGGCCGCGGCACCCGCAGCCGGATCCCGGCCGCCTCGCAGCGCTCCTGGGCCAGGGCGCGCAGCCGGGAGTTGGCGGCCACACCGCCGCCGATCATCAGATGGTCGACGCCCTCGTCCTTGCAGGCCCGGACGGCCTTGCGGGTCAGCACGTCCACGACCGCCTCCTGGAAGGAGGCCGACACGTCCCGTACCGGGACCTCCTCCCCCACCGCCCGTTTGGCCTCGATCCAGCGGGCCACGGCCGTCTTCAGCCCCGAGAAGGAGAAGTCGTAGGCCGGGTCGCGCGGGCCGGTCAGGCCGCGCGGGAACGCGATGGCGTTCGGGTCGCCCTCCCGCGCGTACCGGTCGATGACCGGGCCGCCCGGGAAGCCCAGGTTCAGCACGCGCGCGATCTTGTCGAAGGCCTCGCCGGCCGCGTCGTCGATGGTCGCGCCCATCGGGCGGACGTCGGAGGTGATGTCCGAGGACAGCAGCAGCGAGGAGTGGCCGCCGGAGACCAGCAGCGCCATGGTCGGCTCGGGCAGCGGGCCGTGCTCCAGCTGGTCCACGCAGATGTGCGAGGCGAGGTGGTTGACGCCGTACAGGGGCTTGCCGAGCGCGTACGCGTACGCCTTCGCCGCCGAGACGCCGACCAGCAGGGCACCGGCGAGACCGGGGCCGGCCGTGACGGCGATGCCGTCGAGGTCGCGGGCGCTGACCCCCGCCTCCTTCAGCGCGCGGTCGATGGTGGGGACCATCGCCTCCAGATGGGCGCGGCTCGCGACCTCAGGGACCACTCCGCCGAAGCGGGCGTGCTCGTCGACGCTGGAGGCGATGGCGTCGGCCAGCAGGGTGGTGCCGCGGACGATGCCGACGCCGGTCTCGTCGCAGGAGGTCTCGATGCCCAGGACGAGCGGTTCGTCAGCCATTGATCTCGGTCCCTTGTACGGAAGTTGAAGGGTCGGTGAGTCGCATCACCAGGGCGTCCACGTTCCCGGGCTGGTAGTAGCCGCGCCGGAACCCGATGGCCTCGAAGCCGAAGCGCTCGTAGAGCTTCTGCGCGCGGACGTTGTCGACGCGGCACTCCAGCATCACCTCGGCGCACTCGAAGGCCGTCGCCGCGCGCAGCAGCTCGGCCAGCAGCAGCCCGCCCAGGCCGGTGCCCCACAGGTCCCGGGCGACGGCGATGGTCTGGACATCGCCCTGCTCACCGGCGGCGACGAGTCCGGCATACCCGGTGATCCGCCCGCCGGCCTCGGCGACCACGTACCGCCGGGTCGCCTCCGGCCCGCGCGAGTGGGCCAGTTCGGACCAGAACATGCCACGCGACCAGGCGTCCTCGGGAAACAGGTCCCGTTCCAGTTCCAGCACGGGGTCGATGTCCCACCAGCGCATCTCGCGCATCGCACACATCACGGGTTCGGTCACTTGGGGGTGACCACCTTGTAGTTCTTGGGGACCTGGGCATCCGGGCGGCGCAGATACAGCGGCCGGGGCGCGGGGAACTCCTCGCCCGCCGCCAGCTTCTCGGCTGCCAGCCGGGCGAGTGCTGCGGCGGACACGTGCTCCGGCTCGTGCGCCTTGGGGAAGGTGTCCGGGTAGAGCAGCGCGCCGGCGCCGACCGCGGGCAGGCCCTTGACCTGCTCGGCGATGTCGGCGGGCCGGTCGACGGCCGGGTCGGTGAGGCGGGTGCGGGAGTCGGCGTAGCGCGCCCAGTACACCTCCTTGCGGCGGGCGTCGGTGGCCACGACGAACGGGCCCCCGAGGTCGGCGGCGAAAGCGAGGCCGTCCAGCGTGCACAGACCGTGCACGGGGACGCCGAGCGCCAGCCCGAAGGTCTCGGCGGTCATCAGCCCGACCCGCAGCCCGGTGTACGGGCCCGGACCGATGCCGGCGACGATCCCGGTGACGGCGTCCAGCTTCAGACCGGCCTCGGCGAGCACCCGGTCGATCGCCGGCAGCAACAGTTCCCCGTGCCGCCGCGCGTCCACCTGGCTCGACGAGGCGATGACGTCGCGGCCGTCGTGCAGCGCGACGGTGACGGCGGGTGTGGCGGTATCCAGAGCGAGCAAGAGCACGCAAACAGCCTACGGCTCCGCGGGGCCGGTGTCGGACGCCTTGCCACCCGCCCGTCGAGCGGGCCCCGCGGCGGCACGGAGGGGGTGCCCCCAGCTGCGGCGGAGCCCGATGCTCGGGGAGATGCGCGTGCCTGGCATCGCGGGGCACGCAAGGCGTTCGACACGGGCTCCCGGCCCGGTGGAGCCGCACCTGCCGGGCCGTCACCTGCTGCTACCGTCACCTACCGTCACGGCAGGGACGTACGACGCGGAGGTGGCCGCCGGTGGCAGTCAGCAGCTCGGGAATCGTGGCCGGGCTCACCGCCGCGGCGCTCGCGACGGTCGGCTACCTGGCCTACCAGGCGTCGGCGACCGCCCCGGCCGGTCTCGGCAGGCCCCAGGCGGGCGCCTCACCGAAGGCCGGCGCCTCGAAAGCACCCAGGACGAAGAAGGACCCCTCCGCACTGCCCGCCGGCTCCGGCCAGGGCGCCCGGGTCGTGTACTCCCTGGGCGGCGACCGGGTCTGGCTGGTCGGCACGGACGAGGTGGTCACACGCACGTTCGGGGTCGACCCGAGCGCGGTGGATCCGGCCCCGGGCAGCTATGCGGTGACATCCCGCTCGAACGCGATCACCGGCTCCGACGGCATCCCCGTCGAGCACGTCGTGCGCTTCACCAGCGTGGACGGCGTGGTCATCGGCTTCAGCGCGGCCGTGCCCGGCTCGACCGCCACCCCCGACCCCAAGGTCCGCACGGGCGGCATCCGCGAGTCGCGCGTGAACGGCGACGCGATGTGGACGTTCGCGACGATCGGCCGCAAGGTCGTCGTGGTCCGCTAGTGCTGTGACCGCACAGGACAGCGCCATGTGACCTTCCTCGCGACAGCGTGGTCTCGGCGCGCTCGCCGTCACCCCCTTCGGCCATGACGACGGGAGCGGCGCATGGCTCATCGACGGAGGTCATGGCGCTGTGGCCGGCAGTGATCGGCAGGAACACTTCACCCGCACGGAATCAATATCTGTATCCGTGAAGTAAGAAATAGCTGCGGTCCCCTGCGAGTATTCCTCGACCGCAGACCGGATCGGAATTTTCGACCGCACAGCGCCCATCGCACCGTGCTAATGTCGATCTCAGTTGCAGGTGTGGTTGCCAGAAGGTTCATTTTTCCGACGGTTAATCAGCACGGCGACGCGGAATCCGCACAGGGCGAATTCCGAACATCGTCTCCGAAGGAGAAATGACATGGCTACAGGCACCGTGAAGTGGTTCAACGCGGAAAAGGGCTTCGGCTTCATCGAGCAGGACGGCGGCGGCGCCGACGTCTTCGCCCACTACTCGAACATCGCCACCCAGGGCTTCCGCGAGCTCCAGGAAGGCCAGAAGGTGTCGTTCGACATCGCGCAGGGCCAGAAGGGCCCGACGGCCGAGAACATCGTTCCCGCCTGACCCCGGCGGCAACGCATACTTCGCAGCTGGGGCCCGCACCTTGGGGTGCGGGCCCCAGCTCGCTGCATTTCAGGGCGTGTACCGTCGATCCGACTCGCCGCCCATCATCTCCGGCTCGTTCTCGCGATTCTCTGCGCCGTGCATTTTGCTGCGGAAATTCCTTGCTACGCGCCTAAGTGCCCACATCGAGGAAGGTTCCGCTTGAACCGCGCACGCACTGACCGCACGACCCGCGCCTACGACCGCTCCCGGGGTGCTGCCGCCCAGCGCTCGGGAGCGCCGCGGCGTTCCAACGGCTTCAAGCGTCCGGCCGCACGCCAGGGCGAGTTCGCCCTGCCGAAGACGATCACGCCCGCGCTGCCCGCCGTCGAGTCGTTCGCCGACCTCGCCCTGCCGGCGCCGTTGCTGGCCGCGCTCGGCCACGAAGGCGTGACCGTACCGTTCCCCATCCAGGGGGCGACCCTGCCGAACTCCCTGGCCGGACGCGACGTGCTCGGCCGCGGCCGTACCGGTTCGGGCAAGACCCTCGCCTTCGGCCTCGCGGTGCTGGCCCGCACAGCGGGCCGCCGCGCGGCGCCACGGCAGCCGCTCGCCCTGGTCCTCGTCCCCACCCGCGAACTGGCCCAGCAGGTGACCGACGCGCTCACCCCGTACGCCCGTTCCGTGCGGCTGCGACTGGCGACCGTGGTCGGCGGGATGTCCGTCGGCCGGCAGGCCGGTGCGCTGCGGGCCGGGGCGGAGATCGTCGTCGCGACGCCGGGGCGGCTCAAGGACCTCATCGATCGTGGCGACTGCCGACTGGACGACATCGGCATCACCGTCCTCGACGAGGCCGACCAGATGGCCGACATGGGCTTCATGCCCCAGGTCACCGCCCTGCTCGACCAGGTGCGTCCCGAAGGGCAGCGGATGCTCTTCTCGGCCACCCTGGACCGCAACGTCGATCTGCTGGTCCGCCGCTACCTGACGGACCCGGTGGTCCACTCCGTCGACCCTTCGGCGGGGGCTGTCACCACGATGGACCACCACGTGCTCCACGTACACGAAGCGGACAAGTTCAGGACGACCACCGAGATCGCGGCGCGAGACGGCCGGGTGATCATGTTCCTGGACACCAAGCACGCCGTGGACCGGCTGACCCAGCACCTGCTCGACAGCGGCGTCCGCGCCGCGGCGCTGCACGGTGGCAAGTCCCAGCCCCAGCGCACCCGGACCCTCGCCCAGTTCAAGACCGGACATGTGACGGTGCTGGTGGCGACCAACGTCGCGGCCCGCGGTATCCACGTCGATCACCTCGACCTGGTCGTCAACGTGGATCCGCCGGGCGACCACAAGGACTACCTGCACCGCGGCGGCCGGACCGCCCGCGCCGGCGAGTCCGGCAGCGTCGTCACCCTCGTGACCCCCGGCCAGCGCCGCGGCATGAGCCGGCTGATGGCTTCGGCCGCCATCACCCCCCGGATCACCGCGGTACGTTCGGGTGAAGCGGAACTGAGCCGCATCACAGGCGCCCAGGCCCCTTCCGGTGTCCCCGTCGTCATCAGCCCGCCGGCCGTGCCCCGCCCCCGCCGCGCCGCTTCTCTTGCGGCTCCCTCGTCCCGAGGCCGCCACGACGGTCCCGCCCAGGGGCGCACCACCGGGCGAGCGGGGCGGCGCAGGCCACAGCGGCCCGCCTTCGACCCGACGGCCTAGAGCGCGTCGATCAAGAGCTCACCCATCTCCGAGGAGGCAGCTTTGACACCGGTTCAGACACGGCGACACGAGGCGGATCGCTCTCCCATGGCCCTGGCCGACGACATGGCCGACGACATGGCCGCGTCCGGCCCCCGGGTCCGGGACGACATGACGGTGGAGGTCGCGCTGTCCGTCATGGCCAGTGCCCGGGTCGAGTACCTCCTCCTGTGCGACGGGGACGACCAGTGCACGGGCTCGGTCACCCGGGCCGAACTCGCCGTTCACCGCGACAGTGCCACGTTCACGGACCGGATCCGTCTACGGGACGTCCTCGACGGCTCCTTCGTCTCGCCCGTCCCTCGGCCCGTCGCCGTCGGGGTGCACGGCCGGGCCCCGGGCGTCCTCACCCTCTCCCACTGATCCGCCTTCGGCCCGGTCAGCCCGTTCTCCTTCTCCCAGGGGGCATCATGCGCTGTGTCATCGCCCGATACCCGTTCGACCTGACCAAGAGCGGAGTGCTGACCTCGATGAAGGGCGTCACACCCGAGCTCGTCACGGCTGAGTCCGTGACCATCGGCCGCCGCCGCTACCCCGTCAAGCAGGTCGGCGAGGTCATCACCCGGCAGGACCGCCGCGACTTCACCAGCGGCGAAGTCATCCGGGCCTTGACCCGTCTCGGCTTCACCTGCCACGCCCACGTCACAACTGCGGCCGCGCGGGTCCCTAGCTCCACTCCGCTCCAGACGGCGTCGGCACTGCTCGGCGCCCCGGCCCTGGACGAATGAGGAAGGGCGGGAAACCGCCACCAAGATCCCGATGAGGGCCCTGCCGACGCGCGTCGGCAGGGCCCTCATCGCCGTCTCGCCGTCCGTTCCGCCCGTCGCAGGGCCCGAGGATGCCACCCTCAAGGCCGACCACAGGCTATCTGCGCCCCTAGGGAGCTGAAATCTATACTTGCCAGAGTAGACATTGAGCTCTGGCGCGGTTAGCATCTTTCTCGTAGACGAGGTCAAGCGAAACCCGGCAGACATGAACTGGCGGGTGCAGTACCTGAGCAGTTCCGCAGGACCAGTTCGCCCAGTGGTTGGTTCAGAGGAAGGACGGAGGAGCAGACGCCATCAGGATCGCCCGGCCCGAGAAGCACTCGGCCCGGGTACCGCAAGACCCCGGATTGGAAGGTGGTCCCCGGTCACGCACCGCGATCCCCGCACCCCCCTTCTGCAGGGCCGGTAGCGGAAAACAGAAGGTCGGCACAGCATGAGGGCCGACAGATGGTGTTGAATTTCCTTCGGGGCCCTGGTGCCGTACGGCACCAGGGCCCCTCGACGCGTTGCACATCGAGGTGACATGACAGCAGATACCCCGCTCAGTGATCGTCTGGACGACGACGACTACCCCGCGTACACGATGGGGCGGGCCGCCGAGATGCTCGGCACCACCCCGGCTTTCCTCCGCGCCATCGGTGAGGCCCGGCTGATCACTCCGTTGCGCTCGGAGGGCGGACACCGCCGGTACTCCCGCTATCAACTGCGGATCGCGGCGCGCGCCCGCGAGCTCGTCGACCGAGGCACCCCGATCGACGCCGCTTGCCGCATCGTCATCCTCGAGGACCAGCTCGAGGAAGCTCAGCGCATCAACGCCGAGTACCGCCGCCGCGCCGGGAACGAAGTTCCCGACAGCACCGCTCCCGATTCCAGCTGAGCGCCCGCCCGGGACAGCATGTCGTGCGCCGCGTGTCAGCGTCCCGCGCGCCCTTGGCGACATCTGCGCCCACCGCGTGGGCCCCGCCCGCCGGAGCGACCGCTCCCTCGCGGCACGTCATCAGCCCACGGCCCGGCGCACCACCAGGGCCTGGCCTCTAAGCCGCTTCGCGGTGTTCCGGAGCCCGTCCGGAGAACTCCGGCTCGGGAGCGCGCGGGGGCGTGGAGATCAGGGCCGCCGCCTCGCCGGCCGCCAGCAGATCACGCATGGACACCCCGGCGACCGCGAACGGCTGCGGCTGCCCCTTGCTCTCTGTAGCCGACATGGACGCCTCCCGAAGGCCGGGGCAACGAAGTTAGGTTTACCTAACCACGGACTGGATACCATGTGACCACGCACAAGACGCCGAACGCAACATCTTGCCGACGTCTTGTCGGAACGTTCATCAAAAGACCGCACACCACGACGTACCCGGATCACGACGTACCCGGACCGCGACGTACCCGGCTCACGAACTCACGCGGCGAGCACGCTCAGGTCCGCCGAAGCCCAGCGTTCGCCCACACCGGTGATCGTCATCTGCCGGACCTCGTCGGTCGTGTCACCCACCGCGCGGTGGATGACGACCTGGAGCCGGTCCTCGGTCAGCTCCTCGACCTTGCCCTCGCCCCACTCCACGACCATCACGGACTCGGGCAGCGAGACATCGAGGTCGAGGTCCTCCATCTCGTCGAGACCGCCGGAGAGCCGGTAGGCGTCGACATGGACCAACGGCGGCCCGTCGCCCAGCGAAGGATGCACCCGGGCGATCACGAAGGTCGGCGAGGTGACGGCCCCGCGCACGCCGAGCCCCTCCCCCAGCCCACGGGTCAGTGTCGTCTTGCCCGCGCCGAGCTCTCCGCTGAGCATCACCAGGTCACCCGCGCGCAGCAGCTTCGCGAGCCGGCGGCCCAGCTCCCGCATCTGCTCGGGGGACGTGACGACGATCTGGACGGATCCGGGCTCAGCCGGGCTGTGCGGTGCTGGTGCTTCCATAGCCCTTCACGGTAGCCCCTGCGGGCACGGCACCCGTGCGGGTGAGCAGGTCGGCGAGGCGGTCGGTGACCACTTCCGGGTGCTCCAGCATCACCAGATGCCCGGCGTCCGGCACCAGCACCAGCTCGGCGTCCGGCAGCAGATCGGCGATGGCCTCGCTGTGCTCACTGGGCGTGACCAGATCCTGCACCCCGGCCAGGACGAGAACCGGCATGTCGGCGAAGCACCCGAGCGCCTCGGTCTTGTCGTGGTCGTTGAACGCCGGGTAGTACTCGGCGACCACGTCGATCGGCGTGCTCTCGATCATCCGCTCGGCGAACCGGGCGACGGCCGGATCGACGTCCCGGGACGCGAAGGAGTACCGCTTGATGATCCCGGCGAACAGGTCCGCGGTGGCCCGGCGCCCCTTCTCCACCAGGTCGGCCCGCTGCCCCAGCACCTTCAGCACACCGGGCAGCACCCGCCGCACCGCGTTGACCCCGGCGACCGGAAGCCCGTAGTTGACCTCGCCGAGCCGCCCCGACGACGTCCCCACGAAGGCGACCCCGACGACCCGCTCGCTGATCAGCTCGGGGTACCGGTCGGCCAGTGCCATCACCGTCATGCCGCCCATCGAGTGGCCGACCAGCACGATCGGCCCCTCGGGGGCGGCCGCGTCGATGACGGCCTTCAGGTCGGCGCCGAGCTGCTCGATCGTGACCGGCTCGTCGTCCCGCGTCTGGGCCACGCCACGGCCGGACCGGCCGTGGCTGCGCTGGTCCCAGTGCACGGTCCGGACGACGCCGCGCAGCGCGGCCCGCTGGAAGTGCCAGGAGTCCTGGCTCAGGCAGTAGCCGTGGCTGAAGACGACGGTGACGGGAGCGGGTGCCTTGCGGCCGAAGAGCCGTCGGCGGCGCGGGCCGATCGCGGCGGGCGCTGCCTCCGGGTCGATGTCGTCGACCTCGTAGTACAGCTCCGTACCGTCGTCGGCGAACGCCTTGCCGGGCATGCCGCGCAGCGAGCCGTAGGGTCCGGCCGAGTCCAGGGCGAGCCGGGCCTTCTGGCGCATGCCCCGGCCGACCGTCATCCGCTCCAGGGCGACACCGGCGGCCGCGCCCGCGGCCACCACGCCTATCGCGACGCCCGCGACGCCGGTCGCCCGGCGCCAGCCTCCCGCCGCCCCCGCGGCGGAGGCCGCGACGGCCGCGGAGGCTGCGTTCGCGACGGCCTCCGCACTGCTCTCGCTCACGTACCGCTCCTCTTCGCCGGGGTGCTGATCAGGTGACTTGCTGGGTCGGATGGTGCTGGTGTTGCCAGGGTGCCCGTTGTTTCTCGCGTGACGGCCACCCTGTGCGAGTTACCCGTCCCGTTCCTCATTCACATAGACGCGAGGAACGCGCGTTCCGATCCGCGTCACGATCTCGTATGCGATGGTTCCGGCCGCCTGGGCCCAGTCCTCCGCGGTGGGCTCACCGCGGTCCCCGGGCCCGAAGAGCACCGCCTCGGCGCCCGCCGCGGGCGTGTCGCCGCCCAGATCCACCACGAACTGGTCCATGGCGACCCGTCCCGCGATCGTGCGCCACTTGCCCTCGACCAGGACCGGTCCGGCGGAGGAGGCGTGCCGCGGGATGCCGTCCGCGTAGCCCAGGGGGACGAGGCCGAGGGTGGTCTCGCCGGGGGTCACGTACCGGTGGCCGTAGCTGACGCCGTGCCCGCCCGGTACGTGCTTGACCAGGGCGAGCGAGGCGGACAGCGTCATCACCGGGCGCAGCCCGAAGTCGGCCGGGGTGCCGAGCTCGGGGCTGGGCGAGATGCCGTAGGTGGCGACGCCGGTGCGGACCAGGTCGAAGTGGCTCTCGGGGAGGGTGAGCGTGGCCGGCGAGTTGGCGATGTGCCGGACCTCGGGCCGGGCGCCCCGCTCCTCGGCGTACGCGACCATCTCCCGGAACAGGGTCAGCTGGGCGGCGATGGAGGGATGGCCGGGCTCGTCGGCGCAGGCGAAGTGTGACCACAGCCCCGTGATGCGCAGGAGGCCCTCGGCCTCGGCGCGCAGGGCCCCGTCGACCAGCTGAGCCCAGTCGTCACCGGGCTGGCAGCCGTTGCGCCCGAGCCCGGTGTCGGCCTTGAGCTGCACCCGCGCGGGCCGACCGGCGAGCCGGGCCGCCGCGGTGACCTCGTCCAGGGCCCACATCGCGCTGACGGACACGTCGAGGTCGGCCTCGATCGCCTCGCGCCAGGGCCCGCCGGGCGTCCACAGCCAGCACATGACGCGGCCCGGCAGCCCGGCGGCCCGCAGGGCGAGCGCCTCCTCGGGCGTGGCGGTGCCCAGCCAGTCCGCCCCGGCTGCGACGGCGGCACGGGCGCACGGCACAGCCCCGTGGCCGTACGCCTCGGACTTCACCACGGACATCAGGGCCGCGCCCGGCGCGTGGGCACGCAGGGCCCGCACATTGGCCCGCAGGGCGGCCAGGTCGATCTCGGCGCGGGCCCGCGAGGGCGCGGTCCGCGGGGCTGTTCTCTCGCTCATCGCGAACAGTGTCTCAGAGCGGCCTGGCACTCCCGGGGCTGTGGCCCTGCGATTCCAGCCCGTCCGGCGCTTGAGGACGAGGCCGTCCGGGCCGAAGCGCGGGCACCCCACCCCGTGGCCCCCACCACACCCACTCCCTCACCCAAGAACATTCCGCCACGCCACCGGTACGGCGTCCGCCACATCATGCGCCCCCACCGGCGCCCCGTCCGCCGCCAGCCTCCCGGCAAGCCCATGCACATACGCCCCGACGCTCCCCGCGTCCACCGCGCACAGCCCCGCCGCCAGCAACGACCCCGCCAGCCCCGACAACACGTCCCCGCTCCCCGCCGTGGCCAGCCAGGACGTCCCCGTCGGATTCACCCGCACCGCCCCGCCCCCCGAGTCGGCGACCAGCGTCGTGGACCCCTTCAGCAGCACGGTCGCCCCGTACCGCCCCGCCAGCTCCCGCACCGCCGCCAGCCGGGCCCCTTCGACCTCCCCACGCTCCACCCCGAGCAGCGCCGCCGCCTCCCCGGCATGCGGCGTCATCAGCGTCGGTGCCCTCCGCGCTCGTACGGCCGCCGCGTCGGCGAGCCGCAACCCGTCCGCGTCGATCAGCACCGGCACGTCCGCCGCCACCACCTCACCCACCGTCGCCGCGTCGTCCCCGGCCCCCGGTCCGACGACCCACGCCTGCACCCGCCCGGCGTGCTTCGGCCCCCGGTCCGACACGAGCGTCTCGGGAAACCGTGCGATGACGGCGTCCGCGGCCGGCCCGACGTAGCGCACGGCACCGGCCCCGCCCCGCAACGCCCCCGAGACGGCGAGTACGGCGGCACCGGGGTAGCGCGCGGACCCGGCGGCGATCCCGACGACACCCCGCCGGTACTTGTCGCTCTCGGCCCGGGGCACCGGCAGCAGCCGCGCCACGTCCGCGTGCTGCAACGCCTCCAGCTCCGGCTCGACCGGCAGCCCGAGGCCGATGTCGACCAGCCGCACCGACCCGGCGTACTCCCGCGCCGGATCGATCAGCAGGCCCGGCTTGTGCGTCCCGAACGTCACCGTCACATCGGCCCGGACCGCGACGCCGCGCACCTGCCCGGTGTCGACGTCGACCCCGCTCGGCAGATCGACGGCCACCACGGCGCCCCGCGCCCGCCCGGCGGCGGCGGCCAGCGGCACGGCGTCCGGCCGCAGCCCGCCCTTCCCGCCGATCCCGACGATGCCGTCGAGGACGAGATCCGCCCGCTCGATCAACTCCTCGACGGAACCGCCGCCCACGGCCCCACCGGCTTCCACGACCCGCCCCCCGGCCCGCCGCAACGCCGCGAGCCCCGCCGTGTGCGCACGCTCCGGCGCGAGCAGCACGGCGGTGACCCCGGCCCCGCGCCGGGCCAGCCGGGCCCCGGCGTACAGCGCGTCACCTCCGTTGTCACCGCTCCCGATCAGCAGCACGACCCGGCTGCCGTACACCCGCCCGAGCAGATCGGCGCAGGCGGCGGCGAGTCCGGCGGCGGCGAGTTGCATCAGCGCCCCCTCCGGCAGCCGCGCCATCAGCTCCCGTTCGGCGGTCCTGACCGTCTCCACGCTGTACGCACTCCGCATGCGGTCGAGTTTCCCGTACGACCGCCCGGCCACTCCCGCGCAACTCGCGCGACTGCGCACCGTGTCGCCACTCGCGCGCCTCCGCACCATCCCGCACCGCCCAACTCCCCGCCATGTCACACCCATTGACGCTTTGCCGCCCCTTTGCCAGACTCACCGGCCGTGCCGCGCAGAAAGCGCTTGCACACCCCCCACATCCGATGAAACCGAGGCCCCCATGGGACGCAGATCCGCCTTCCTGGCCGCCGCCGGCGCCGCCGCTCTCCTCACCGCCGCCGGCACCCTGACCGCCCCCGCCACGGCCGCCCCCACGCGAGCACTGGCCTGCGGAGACGGCTCCTACCAGGCCGAGGCCGTGCAGAGCGGCAGCAACTGGACCGCCCGGCGCGGCAGCAGCACGGTCTACACCGGCACCGACATGCGCGCGGCGGTCCAGGCGGCCGTCAACAGCCTCACCTCGGGCCGGACTTCGAAGGAGCGGGTCGTGGTCCGCGGCTCGGGTTCGATCTCGGCGGGCTCGCGCATCTCCCTCCCGAGCTACACCGTCCTCGACGTCTGCGGCACCATCAACGTCACCGGCAGCGGCTCGGGCGACCAGGCCCCGGTCTACTCCCGCGGCACCCGCGACATCGAGGTGCAGAACCTCAAGCTCACCGGCACCCCGCTCTACGGCATCTTCCTGCGCAACGTCCAGAACGTGGTGCTCGGCCAGATCGACATGCGTCTCTCCCGCGGCCTGGGCGTCCGTATCGACAACCGCGGCGACACCAGCCAGTGGACGCGCAACGTCCGCATCGACAACGTCTACGTCTCCGGCGCGTCCAGCCACGCCGTCGAGACCTACGGCGTCGACGGCCTCACCATCGGCACGGTCACCGCCCGCAACGTGGGCGAGTCCGGCCTGCTGCTCAACCAGACGATCAACGCCAAGGTCACCAAGGTCGACGCGGAGAACGCCGGCACCGGCACCGGCTACGCGGCCTTCCGCATGGCCAACCGCAACGGCCGGGTCGGCAGCGGCTACCCCACCAACATCCGGGTCGGCGAGGTCATCGCCCGCGGCGGCGGACGCGGTGTGTTCTGCGTCTCGGAGAGCGGCGGGGCGACGATCGACAAGGTCACGCTCTCCGGCACCGGCAACAACTCGGTCCTGATCGAGAACTGCTACAACGTCAATCTGGCGGCCCAGAGCGGCACGATCACAGGCGGCGGCGAACTGCGCCTGGCCGCCCGCTCCGAGTTCCCGAACAACAAGGACATCACCGTCCAGAACCTGACGGTCACCAACTCGGCCATCAGGGAAAGCCCGTGCGGCGAGAACACGACGTTCCGCAACATCACACGGGTGAACACCGGCCAGTCGATCTGCTGAACGACACACACCCCAAGACCCCCGCCCGCCCGGCGGCGGGGGCCCGGCGGGCCCGACTACCCCACTCCCCCGCTCCGGCAGTACGATGAGCCCAGGATTTGAACTCGTTCAAAACGGGGGACCGAAGCATGAGCAACGCGACCACACCCGAGGGAACCGACACACCCGCCACCGCCCTGGGCCCAACCGCACTCGTCCTCGGCGCCTTCTCCGCCGCGGGCACCTGGGCGTTCCTCATCCCCTGGACGGTGATCGCCGGCGCCCTCGCCGTCACCTTCGGCGCCATGGGCACGCACTACGCCCGTCAGGGCGTGGGCCGCATGTGGATCTCGGCGACAGGCGCGGTACTCGGCGCCCTGGGCTTCATCGGCACGGTCGTACTCCTCGGGGGCATGTTCTAGCCGGGGAGCGGGCCGCCGGCGCCACCCCCGGGTCACCCCTCCGCGATCACCACCGCCGAGGCCACCCCCGCGTCGTGACTGAGCGACACATGCCAGGACCGCACCCCGAGCTCGGCGGCCCGCGCGGCCACGCTCCCGCTCACCCGGAGCCGGGGCCGCCCACTGTCCTCCACATAGACCTCCGCGTCGGTCCAGAGCAGCCCGGCCGGAGCCCCGAGCGCCTTGGCCAACGCCTCCTTGGCGGCAAACCGCGCGGCGAGCGAGGCGACCCCACGCCGTTCCCCACTGGGCAGCAGCAACTCCCCCTCCACGAACAGCCGCCCGGCCATCGCGGGCGTCCGCTCCAGCGACGCCGCGAACCGGTCGATCTCCGCCACGTCGATCCCCACACCGATGATGCTCATGCCGAGCACCCTACGGTCAGCGCCCGCCCCCTCCGGCCGGTCCGCTCCCGGCGATCCCATGCGGCGGCACGCGGCATATCGGCACGCAAAGCTCCACAGCATCACCGCAGACCACACACATGATCCACCCCTCATTTTCGTTCGCAGAAATGAAAGTCAAGGGCACGACAAGTCTGGTACGGTCCGGTTCCGGATCAGGGACGTGCGACCACACGACCCGAACTCCGCCACAGCACGGCGAGTTGGGCCGACTTCGTGGCGCACGAACGGGGCTCTGACCGCACCGACACGGGGAAAGCGAAGCACCACATGAAGCGCAGGATTCGTACGTCCGCTGCCGCGGGCATCGCCGCTCTGGCACTCGTGTCTCTCACCGGCGGAACCGCCCAGGCAAGCACCTCTGCCGCCTCCGGCAAGTGGATCTACCTGGACTCCATCAAGTGCAACGACACCGAGGACTGGAACCAGGACGAGCTCCGGATCGAGGTCAACGGCAAGAACATCCTCACCGAGTTCTTCGACCCGGGCGACAAGGTCTCCATCCACCGGTACGTCCACACCAACAAGGCGACCATCAAGCTCATCGAGCAGGACGGTCCCGACCCCGACGACGTCATCGGCAAGCACACCGTGAGCAGCGGCAGCGGCACGCTGAAGTTCACCAACGGCGCCGACTACACGCTGAAGTACAAGTGGGGCCACTCCTGACCGGCGCGCCACCACACACAACTGCACACAACGGGGAGAACGACCAATGAAGTTCAAGTCGCTGGGAACCGCCGCCACCTCCGCGGTCCTCTTCGCCACGGCCCTGACCGGGACCGTCGCCACGGCCGGCACCGCCGCCGCGGCTCCGCCGAAGGACTGCAGCAAGGCGATCGTCAACGTCAAGGCCAAGCAGACCGTCAACGTCCGCACCTCGCCGAAGACGTCCGCCACGGCCCTCGGCATCTGGGGCAAGGGCAAGAAGGGCGGGATCTGCAACGACGGCAAGGCCTACAAGGGCGGCTCCTACAAGGCCTGCGGCGTGAAGAGCAACATGTGGTACTACGGCGGCGACAAGGTGAACGGCTGGGTCCCGAAGACCTGCATCAACTGGTGAACGCCCGGCCGGCCGACCACTGATCGGCCTATGAAGGGGCGAACGGCACTCAGCCGTTCGCCCCTTTTCTCACCCTGCCGTCCTCACTCCACCGTCACCGACTTCGCCAGGTTCCGGGGCTGGTCCACATCGTTGCCGCGGGCCGTCGCCAGCTCACACGCGAAGACCTGGAGCGGCACCGCGGTCACCAGCGGCTGCAGCAGGGTCGGCGTGGCCGGAACCCGGATCAGATGATCCGCGTACGGCACCACGGCCTCGTCCCCCTCCTCCGCGATGACGATCGTCCGAGCCCCTCGCGCCCGGATCTCCTGGATGTTGGACACGATCTTGTCGTACAGCACGGACCGCCCCCGCGGCGACGGCACCACGACGACGACCGGCAGGTCCTCCTCGATCAGGGCGATCGGACCGTGCTTCAGCTCCCCCGCCGCGAACCCCTCGGCGTGCATGTACGCCAGTTCCTTGAGCTTCAGCGCGCCCTCCAGCGCCACCGGATAGCCCACGTGCCGCCCGAGGAACAGCACCGTGTCCTTCGAGGCGAGCGTGCGCGCGAGCTCCCGCACCGGCTCCATCGTCCCGAGGACCTGCTCCACCGCGCCGGCGATCGAGGACAGGTCCCGGATCACCGCCCGGATCTCGTCGCCCCACTTGGTGCCCCGCACCTGCCCCAGGTACAGGGCGACCAGGTAGCACGCCACGAGCTGTGTCAGGAACGCCTTCGTCGAGGCCACGGCGACCTCCGGCCCGGCGTGCGTGTACAGCACCGCGTCGGACTCGCGCGGGATCGTCGAGCCGTTGGTGTTGCAGATCGCCAGGACCCTGGCGCCCTGCTCGCGGGCGTGGCGCAGCGCCATGAGCGTGTCCATGGTCTCGCCGGACTGCGAGATGGCGATGACCAGGGTCTGCGCGTCCAGGATCGGATCCCGGTACCGGAACTCGCTGGCCAGCTCCACCTCGCACGGAATGCGCGTCCAGTGCTCGATGGCGTACTTGGCGATCATCCCGGCGTGGAAGGCCGTACCGCACGCCACGATGACGACCTTGTCGATCTCCCGCAGCACCCCCTGGGGGATCCGCACCTCGTCCAGGGTCAGCGACCCGGAGCCGTCGATCCGGCCCAGCAGCGTATCGGCG
Source organism: Streptomyces sp. NPDC057002 (assembly GCF_042673825.1). Classification (NCBI taxonomy): domain Bacteria; kingdom Bacillati; phylum Actinomycetota; class Actinomycetes; order Kitasatosporales; family Streptomycetaceae; genus Streptomyces; species Streptomyces sp. NPDC057002. The sequence continues at coordinate 349,809 of NZ_JBHURZ010000003.1, read as the reverse complement.
ACCGCCTTGGGCTGCTCGGCGATCTCCTTGAGCATGAAGTAGTCGTAGCCGCCCTTCTCCGCGGCCGACGCGTCCCAGTCGACGTGGTACGACCGGACCTCGGCCGGGCTGCCGTCGAAGCCGGTCACCGTCACGCCGTCCCGGCGCAGCTCCACCACCTGGTCCTGCCCCAGCTCGATCGCCGACCGTGTATGGGCGATGAACGCGGCGACGTCCGAGGCGAGAAAGGCCTCGCTCTCTCCGACACCCACCACGAGCGGCGAGTTCCGCCGTGCGCCCACGACCACGTCCGGCTCGTCGGCGTGCACCGCGACCAGCGTGAACGCGCCCTCCAGCCGCCGGCACACCAGCCGCATCGCCTCGGCGAGATCCGCGCAGGACGAGAACTCCTCGGCGAGCAGATGCGCGACGACCTCGGTGTCCGTCTCGGAGCCCAGTTCGTGGCCCCGCTCCGCCAACTCGGCCCGCAGCAGGGCGAAGTTCTCGATGATGCCGTTGTGCACGACGGCGACCCGGCCCGCGTTGTCGAGGTGCGGGTGGGCGTTGGAGTCCGTCGGGCCGCCGTGCGTGGCCCACCGGGTGTGCCCGATGCCCGTCGTGCCGGTCGGCAGCGGCCGGCCGTCCAGTTCCTTCTCCAGATTGAGGAGCTTCCCGGCCTTCTTCGCCGCCGCCAGCCCGCCGTCGGCCAGCACGGCGACACCCGCCGAGTCGTACCCCCGGTACTCCAGCCGCTTCAGCCCGGCCATCACGACCTCGAGCGCGGACTGCGGCCCCACGTATCCCACGATTCCACACATGGGCGGCAGCTTAGGGTCGATTCCGGTGCCGAACAGGCCGTTGCGTGCCCGAATTCGGAAATTCCCACCGGGGTACGAAGCCCTGGATCAGACCTTCGCCCGATAGGCCCTCATGGCCAGCGGATAGAACACGAGGGCGATACCCGCCGCCCACACCAATGACCACAGCACCGGTTCCGCCACCGCCCCGCCGAGCAGCAGCCCGCGGAAGGCGTCGGACAGATGCGTGACCGGATTGACGGCGCTCCACGCCTGCAGCCAGCCCGGCATGGTGTCGACGACGACGAACGCGCTGCTGGTGAAGGTGATCGGGAAGATGAGCGTGAAGGCGAACGCCTGCACCTTCTCCGCGTCCCCGGCCAGCATCCCGATCAGCACCGCGCTCCAGGACACGGCCGCGGCGAACACCACCACCAGCAGCGCGCCGAGCAGGAACCCGCCGAATCCGCCGGTGATGCGGAAGCCGAGCGCCAGACCGAGGCCGATCATCAGCAGCAGCGCCCACAGGTGCTTGGCGAGGTCCGCGGTGATCCGCCCGATCAGCGGTGCGGAACGCGCGATCGGCAGACTGCGCAGCCGGTCGAACACGCCCTTGGTGAGGTCGGTATTGAGCGCCATCGCCGTGTACATCGTCATGAACAGGGTGTTCTGCACGATGATCCCGGGCAGCGCGTACTTCAGATACGCCTCGGGCGACCCGGCCATCTGCCCGCCCAGCACATAGGTGAAGAGGAACACGAACATGATCGGCGTGATGCTGTAGTCGACCAGTTCGAGCGGGTTGTGCTTGACGGCGACCAGACTCCGCCAGGCCATCGTGAAGGTCTGCCGCATCCCGGCGAGCGGCGGCACCCGGCCCGACGCGGTGACCGGCGCGGTCAGCGTGGTGGCGGTCATGACCGGCTCACCGCCTTCTCCAGCCCGTCGTCGTCACGGGCGGTCTCCCCGTCCTCATGGACGGCGGCCCCGCCGTCCCCCTCGGGCTCGCCCGGCTCGGCGCGGTGTCCGGTCAGGGCGAGGAAGACCTCGTCGAGCGAGGAGCGGCGCAGGGCCAGCTCCCCCACCGCGATCCCCTCCCGGTCCAGCGCGCGCACCACGGCCGGCATCAGCTCGGGGTCCTTCACCGGGGCGGTGACCATCTCGCCCTCGATCCGGGCCTCCGGCCCCGCGGCCCCGGCCACCAGCGCGTGCGCCCGCGCGAGGTCCTGCCCGACGATCGGCCGCAGCTCCAGCACCTGCCCGCCGACCTGCGCCTTCAGCCGGTCCGGCGTGCCCTCGGCGATCACCCGGCCCTTGTCGATCACCACGATGTCGTCGGCGAGCACATCGGCCTCGTTCAGATACTGCGTGGTCAGCAGCGCGGTGGCCCCGTCAGCGACCAGGCCGCGCAGCAGATCCCACAGCTCACCGCGACTGTGTGGATCGAGACCCGTGGTCGGCTCGTCCAGGAAGAGGATGCTGGGCCGCCCCACCAGACTGGCCGCGAGGTCCAGACGCCGGCGCATGCCGCCCGAGAAGGTCTTCGCGGCCCGCCCGGCCGCGTGCGTCAGCTGGAACCGCTCCAGCAGCTCACCCGCCCGTGCCTTCGCCTCACGCCTCGGCAGCCCCAGCAGCCGGCCGATCATCACCAGGTTCTCCGTGCCGGTCAGATTCTCGTCCACCGCCGCGTACTGCCCGGTCAGCCCGACCAGGGAGCGGACCACCCCGGCCTCCCGGACCACGTCATGGCCTGCCACCCGGGCTCTGCCCCCGTCCGGGCGCAGCAGTGTCGCGAAGATCCGCACCGCGGTCGTCTTCCCGGCACCGTTGGGCCCCAGCAGCCCGAGCACCGTGCCCTTGCGGGCCGCCAGGTCGACGCCGACCAGCGCCTCGGTCTCCTTGAACCGCTTGACCAGGCCTTCCGCCTCTATCGCGTACGTCATGGGTACCCCCAGGCGTTCGCGGACCCCGGACCGGGCCCACTCCTCCCACAACTGTGACGCATGCCACTGACATTCCGCCTGTGTCGGTTTTTCTCCGCACAAACAAGGGCGAACAGCGGCGAATGCTTCGCGTGACGGATCCCACCTCACAGTCCGTTCGTACGCCCGTAACAATGGACTGTGATCTCTCCGGTCTCCTCGATGCCCCGGAGCGCCCACCGGCAGCGGCCGGAGGCGACTCCCTACGTCGACCTCACCCGAGCCGAGTGGAGCGCGCTGCGTGACAAGACGCCGCTCCCGCTGACGGCCGAGGAGGTCGAGAAGCTGCGCGGTCTCGGCGATGTCATCGACCTCGACGAGGTGCGGGACATCTACCTCCCGCTGTCCAGACTCCTCAACCTCTACGTCGGCGCCACCGACGGCCTCAGAGGCGCCCTGAACACGTTCCTGGGCGAACAGGGCTCCCAGTCCGGCACCCCGTTCGTCATAGGGGTCGCCGGCTCGGTCGCGGTCGGCAAGTCCACGGTCGCCCGCCTCCTCCAGGCCCTGCTCTCACGCTGGCCGGAACACCCGCGCGTCGAGCTGGTCACCACCGACGGCTTCCTGCTGCCCACCAAGGAGCTCCAGGCCCGCGGCCTGATGTCACGGAAGGGCTTCCCCGAGTCCTACGACCGCCGCGCCCTGACCCGCTTCGTCGCTGACATCAAGGCCGGCAAGGACGAGGTCACGGCCCCGGTCTACTCCCACCTCATCTACGACATCGTCCCGGACCAGAAGCTCACGGTCCGCCGCCCCGACATCCTGATCGTCGAGGGCCTGAACGTCCTCCAGCCCGCCCTGCCCGGCAAGGACGGCCGCACCCGGGTCGGTCTCGCCGACTACTTCGATTTCAGCGTGTACGTCGACGCCCGCGTCGAGGACGTCGAGCGCTGGTACCTCAACCGCTTCCGCAAGCTGCGCGCGACCGCCTTCCAGAACCCGTCCTCGTACTTCCGCAAGTACACCCAGGTCTCGGAGGAGGAGGCCCTCGACTACGCGCAGACGATGTGGCGCACGATCAACCGGCCCAACCTGGTCGAGAACATCGCCCCCACCCGCGGCCGGGCCACCCTCGTCGTGCGCAAGGGCCCCGACCACAAGGTGCAGCGGCTCAGCCTGCGCAAGCTGTGACGCCCGGGGAAAAGGCCGGTTAGATGGTCGCCATGCTCCACCTGCGCCTGATCACACCGTCCGAGAAGACCGACGAAGTGGTGCTGCTGATCGAGAAGACGGTCGGCACCACCCACCTCGTAGTGCTGCCGGACACCGCACGCAACCCCGCCGGGGACGTCGTCATGTGCGACGTGGCCCGCGAGGCGGGCGACGAACTCCTCACCGGCCTGCGGGAACTGGGCATCGACACCAGCGGCTCCATCGCCGTCGAGACCATCGATCTGTCCCTGTCGGAGCGGGCCGACAAGGCCGAGGCCGACGCCCCGGGCGAGGGCGCGGACGCGGTCCTGTGGGAGCACCTGAGCGACGCCACGCACGAGGAGTCGACGCTCTCCGTCACCTACCTGGCCTTCATCACGCTGGCCACGATGATCGCGGCCTGCGGTGTGGTCCTGGACAACGCGATCCTGATCGTGGGCGCCATGGCCGTGGGCCCGGAGTTCGGCCCCCTCGCCGGCCTCTGCACGGCGATCGTCCGGCGCAGATCGCGCCTGGCCCTGCGCTCGCTGACCGCGCTGCTGGTGGGCTTCGCGGTGGCGATGGCGGTGACGGTGGCCTTCAGCCTCTTCATGGAAGCGGTCGGCCTGTTCAGCGAGGAACAACTGTCGGCCGACCGCCCGAACACCGGCTTCATCTACGCCCCCGACTGGTTCTCCTTCGTCGTGGCGGTCCTGGCCGGCATCGCGGGCACCCTCTCCCTGACCTCGGCGAAGTCCGGCGCCCTGGTGGGCGTGGCCATCTCGGTGACCACGATCCCGGCCGCGGCGAACGCGGCAGTAGCCCTCAGCTACGGCGACACCACCCAGACCTGGGGCTCCACCCAGCAACTCCTGCTGAACCTCCTGGGCATCATCGTCGCCGGCACGGCAACGCTACTGACCCAGAAATGGCTCTGGTCCAAACAACGTAAGCAGGTAGACGTCCTCTAGGGGCAGCGTCCCCAGGGGCAGCGTCCCCAGGGGCGCGGGGAACTGCGCGACAAGCCACGACGCACCCGCAGCCCGCCCACAACAGAACCCCCCACCCCGAACCGCAAAGGCCGACTACCCGAGCGCGGACTTCACCGCATCAGCCAGCCGCCCCGCAACAGACCGAGCCTGCTCGATATCAGCCGCCTCCACCATCACCCGAACCAACGGCTCGGTCCCGGACGGCCGAAGCAGAACCCGCCCGGTAGCCCCAAGCTCGGCCTCCGCATCGGCAACCGCCGCCGACAACTCCGCGGACGACCCCACCCGCGTCCGGTCCACATCCGGCACATTGATCAGCACCTGCGGCAACCGCTCCATGACGGACGCCAGCTCCCGCAACGACCGCCCGCTCCCGGCGACCCGCGCCGCCAGCAGCAGCCCCGTCAGCGTCCCGTCACCCGTCGTCGCGTGGTCGAGGATGATCACATGCCCGGACTGCTCGCCCCCGAGGGCGAACCCGTGCTCCTTCATCTCCTCCAGCACATACCGGTCACCGACAGCGGTCTGCACCAGCCGGATGCCCTCACGCTCCATGGCCAGCTTGAATCCGAGGTTGGACATCACCGTCGCGACCACCGTCTCGGACCGCAGAACGGAGCGCTCCCGCATCGCCAGCGCGAGCACGGCCAGGATCTGGTCGCCGTCCACCTCCGCACCGGTGTGGTCCACGGCCAGGCACCGGTCGGCGTCACCGTCGTGCGCGATGCCCAGGTCCGCCCCGTGCTCGACGACGGCGGCCTTGATCTTGTCCAGGTGCGTGGAGCCGCATCCGTCGTTGATGTTGAGCCCGTCCGGCTCGGCCCCGATCGTGACGACCTCGGCACCGGCCCGCTGGAACGCCTCCGGCGAGACCCGGGCGGCGGCGCCGTGCGCCTCGTCGAGGACGACCTTCAGCCCGTCGATCCGGTTGGGCAGGGCGCCCAGCAGATGCTCGACGTACCGGTCGAAGCCCTCCCCGTACTCCCGGACGCGGCCCACTCCGGCCCCGGTCGGCCGCTCCCACGGGGCGCCGGTGCGGTGCTCCTCGTAGACGGACTCGATCCGGTTCTCCAGCTCGTCGGCGAGCTTGTGCCCGCCGCGGGCGAAGAACTTGATGCCGTTGTCGGGCATGGCGTTGTGGCTCGCGGAGAGCATCACACCGAGGTCGGCGCCGAGCTCTCCGGTCAGGTACGCCACCGCCGGGGTCGGCAGCACGCCGACCCGCAGGACGTCCACACCGGCGCTGGCGAGGCCCGCGACCACGGCGGCCTCCAGGAACTCCCCGGACGCGCGCGGGTCACGCCCGACGACCGCGGTCGGGCGGTGCCCCTCGAAGGTGCCCGCCTCGGCCAGTACGTGCGCCGCGGCCACGGAGAGGCCCAGGGCCATCTCCGCCGTCAGATCCGCGTTGGCCACACCGCGCACGCCGTCAGTGCCGAAGAGTCGTCCCACTGTGGTGTCCTCCGAATTGCTCTGAGAATGCGGCTCACATCCCCGAGTACTTCCCTGGTACATCCCTGAGACTGTCCGGGGGCGGTAGGGGTTGTGTAAACGAACCGCCCCGGCGGCACCATTCGTGCCGCCGGGGCGATCGTTGCAAAGACAGCGGACGCGATTAGCGCTTGCTGTACTGCGGGGCCTTGCGGGCCTTCTTCAGACCGGCCTTCTTGCGCTCGACCGCACGGTCGTCGCGCTTGAGGAAGCCGGCCTTCTTCAGCGGGCCGCGGTTGTTGTCGACGTCCGCCTCGTTCAGCGCACGGGCGACACCGAGACGGAGCGCACCGGCCTGACCGGAGACACCGCCGCCGGAGATGCGGGCGACGACGTCGTAGCGGTCGTCGAGCTCGAGCACCTTGAAGGGCTCGTTGACTTCCTGCTGGTGCACCTTGTTCGGGAAGTAGTCCTCGAGGGTGCGACCGTTGATCTTCCACTTGCCGGTGCCCGGGACGATCCGGACACGGGCGATGGCGTTCTTGCGACGGCCCAGGCCGGCGGCCGGCTGGGGCTCACCGAAACGCGAGGCGAGGGACTCGGAGGTGTACTCACCCTCCACCGGAACCTCGGACTCGGTGGTGTAGCTGTCGATGTCAACTTCTTCGAGCGGCTGCTCGGCAGTGGTCTCGGCCACGATGCTCCTCAGATTCTGTTCAGTCTTAGGGGGTGTGGCCGGACTTACTGCGCGACCTGGGTGATCTCGTACGGCTGCGGCTGCTGCGCGCCGTGCGGGTGCTGGTCACCCTTGTAGACCTTCAGCTTCGAGAGCATCTGACGGCCCAGGGAGTTCTTGGGGAGCATGCCCTTGACGGCCTTCTCGACGGCCTTCTCGGGGTTCTTGTCCAGCAGCTCGTCGTAACGGACGGAGCGCAGACCACCCGGGTAACCGGAGTGGCGGTACGCCATCTTCTGGGTCCGCTTGTTGCCGGACAGGTGCACCTTGTCCGCGTTGATGATGATGACGAAGTCACCAGCGTCGACGTGGGGGGCGTAGATCGGCTTGTGCTTGCCCCGGAGGAGGGTCGCTGCGGTGGTGGCGAGACGACCCAGGACAACGTCCTGGGCGTCGATGACGTGCCACTGGCGCGTCACATCGCCGGGCTTGGGGCTGTACGTACGCACGGTTCGTAGCCTTCGCTTCGAGTGAATGGTCCATAACAGGTCACCGAAACGATCACGACAGCCTTGACCGCACTGCGGTGACGCAAACCGCGTGCTGGTCGCTGGTCATCGGCCCGGCGGACCGGTGTAAGGGCCCGTCCCGTGAGAATGAGCAAGCCAATACACAACGAACAAGCAGAATACCGGGGCTCACGACAAGGGTCAAAACGCGGGATCACCGTCGACGATCGAACACGCAGACGCACAGGCCCGCACAGAGCGTGACAGCCCTCCGCAGGGTCCGGCGCCGAACCGGCCGCACCAACGGAAACACCGACGACAGCAGCACATCGACGACCACCGCGAACCCCCACCGCAGCACGGATCCGCCACCGCGCGGACGACGGTACGCCCGCAGCGCCGCGAGCCCGGCCGGCAGCCCGACCGACGGCCACGACAGCAGGCACACCAGCAGCGCGACGGCCACCAGCACCCGCACGGACCCCACCCACAGACTCCGGCTCACGAGTCGCCCCAACCACCCGGAGATGTCGCCTTTGCCCGTCCGCATGGGAGGAACGCTAAGCGCTACGAGGCCGATCCAGACGGACCAGCACACCCCATGTCCCGTCTAAGATGCGCCACATGAGCTATGGGCAGGGGGGACCCCAGTCCCAGTGGGATCCCTGGAAACCGCAGTCGCAGCAGCCCTGGAACAGCGGGGGCGGAGGCCAGTCTCCGGACTGGGCCGCGCTCGCCGAGGCGTCCGAGTCGCGTAACAAACGACGGCGGCTGCTGCTGGTCGGCGGCGGCGCGGTCGCCACCGTCGCGATCGGTGCTGCCGTCGCCGTGGCCGTGGTCTCGGCCAATGGCGACAACCAGGCGAACAACCCGGCCGCTCTGCCCTCGGCGGACATCCCGAGCGGGTCGCCCTCCGGCCCGTCGTTCGCCCCGACCAGCGCCCCGCCCCCACTGGACCCGAAGGACTTCGTCGCCAGCGCGAAGAAGGACAAGGCGCCGCTCGGCCCGGACACCCTCTTCCCCGGCACCCAGCTGACCATGGGCGAGACGGTCTACAAGAAGGGCCCGACGGCCGACACCAGGAGCTGCGGCACGGCGGCGGGCGGCTCGCTGCCCAAGGTCCTCAAGACGAACGACTGCACCCGCCTGATACGAGTCACCTACACCAAGGACGGTATCGCGGTGACGGTCGGCGTGGCGGTCTTCGACACCGAGGCGCAGGCCGTCAAGGCCAAGGCCCAGACCAACAAGAAGAGCTTCGTGAAGTCGCTCTCCGGCGGCGGCGTGAAGCCCTTCTGCGAGGCCGGGTTCTGCCGCACGACCAGCAACTCCTACGGCCGCTACGCCTACTTCACCAACGCCGGCTTCACCAACGGCAAGGACGTGACGGAGAAGGACACCGAGGTGTTCGCCACGGGCGACAACCTCCAGCAGTTCACGTTCAACCAGATCCGCCGCCGCGGCGAGGCCCAGGCATCGGCCGCGGCCAACGAATAGCCGTCAGCAGCACCCGGCCGGCGGCAGCGACCGCTTGTTCCGCGCCTCCTTGTTGCGCGCGGCCAGCAGTTCGTCGGCCGGGTAGCCGACCTCCTCCAGCGTCAGCCCGTGCGGCCGTACGACGTGCACGGCCGAGTCCCGGACACCGGCCGCCAGCACCTTCCCCGGCCAGTCCGGCGGCCGGTGCCCGTCGCCCACGAACAGCAGCGCCCCGATGAGCGAGCGCACCATGTTGTGGCAGAAGGCGTCGGCCCGCACGGTCGCCGTGATGATCCCGTCGTCGCCCTTCGCGAGACTCAGCTCCTGGAGCGTGCGGATCGTCGTCGCGCCCTCCCGCTTCTTGCAGTAGGCGGCGAAGTCGTGCTCCCCGAGCAGCCGGCGCGCGGCCTCGTTCATGGCGTCGACGTCCAGGGGCCAGTCGTGCCACAGCACGTGGCTGCGCAGCAGCGGGTCGACGCCTCCGGGGTTGTCGGTGACCCGGTACGCGTACCGCCTCCAGACCGCCGAGAATCGCGCGTTGAAGCCACTGGGCGCCTCTCTGAGGGCCCAGACCCGCACGTCCCGGGGCAGCCGCCCGGCGAGCCGCTTCAGCAGCTTCTGGTGGTGCTCGGCCCAGACCTCACGCGGCAGATCGACATGCGCGACCTGCCCCCGGGCATGCACCCCGGCATCGGTACGCCCCGCCACGGTCAGCTCGTACGTCTCCCGCGACCGCGTCACGGTCCGCAGCGCGTCCTCGATCTCCCCCTGCACGGTCCGCCGCCCCCCGGCCTGCTTGGCCCACCCGGAGAACTCACTCCCGTCGTACGACAGATCAAGCCGGACACGAACAAACCCCGCAGCTGCTTCATCACTCACGCACAGATCCTCTCAGAGCACAAAAAAGCGGGCCCGCTCCTGTGAAGGAACGGGCCCGCGGCAGAACGCTTACGCGTCCTTCGACTCCTCGGCGGAAGCCTCGGCGGCCTCGTCGGACTTGGCCGGGGCGGCCTCGTCCTTCTTGAGGGCGTCTTCCTTGACCGCACGCTGCGTCGCGGCCTCGGCCTCGCCGGTCGCCTCCTGCGCCACCGTCAGCGCCTCGACCAGCTCGATGACAGCCATGGGCGCGTTGTCGCCACGGCGGTTACCGATCTTGGTGATACGGGTGTAGCCACCCGGACGGTTCTCGTAGCGCGGGCCGATCTCGGTGAAGAGCGTGTGGACGATGCTCTTGTCCGTGATCACCTGGAGCACCTGACGGCGGTTGTGAAGGTCGCCCTTCTTCGCCTTGGTGACCAGACGCTCGGCGTACGGCCGCAGCTTTCGGGCCTTCGCCTCGGTGGTGGTGATGCGACCGTGCTCGAACAGCGCCTTCGCGAGGTTCGCGAGGAGCAGCTTCTCGTGCGCGGCGCTGCCGCCCATACGGGCACCCTTGGTGGGCTTCGGCATGGTGTTTCTCCTAGGTGTCTGCCCCGGCCGTATCAGGTACCGGGGTCAGTATCCGAGCGAGCGGGTTTGCTCGTCGGAGACCCCGCGCCCCAAGGGGCGCGGGGAACTGCGCGACCAGCCACAGCGGGCCCGCAGCCAAGAACCGATCAGTACTGCTCGGTCTCCACGAAACCGGCGTCCGCGTCGTCGTCGGCACCGAACGCGTCCGCGGCGGCGGTCGGGTCGAATCCGGGCGGGCTGTCCTTGAGGGCCAGGCCCATGCCGGCCAGCTTCGCCTTGACCTCGTCGATCGACTTCGCACCGAAGTTGCGAATGTCGAGCAGGTCCGCCTCGGACCGCGCGACGAGCTCACCCACGGAGTGGATGCCCTCACGCTTGAGGCAGTTGTACGACCGAACGGTGAGCTCGAGCTCCTCGATCGGCAGCGCCAGATCGGCGGCGAGGGCGGCGTCCGTCGGGGACGGACCCATGTCGATGCCCTCGGCGTCGATGTTCAGCTCGCGGGCGAGACCGAACAGCTCGACCAGGGTCTTACCGGCGGAGGCCATGGCGTCACGCGGACGCATCGCCTGCTTGGTCTCGACGTCGACGATCAGCTTGTCGAAGTCGGTCCGCTGCTCGACACGCGTGGCCTCGACCTTGTACGTGACCTTGAGCACCGGCGAGTAGATCGAGTCGACCGGGATCCGGCCGATCTCCTGGCCGACCTGCTTGTTCTGCACGGCGGAGACGTAACCGCGGCCGCGCTCGACCGTCAGCTCCATCTCCAGCTTGCCCTTGCCGTTGAGCGTGGCGAGGACGAGGTCGGGGTTGTGCACCTCGACACCGGCCGGGGGCGCGATGTCGGCGGCGGTGACCAGACCCGGGCCCTGCTTGCGCAGGTACATCACGACCGGCTCGTCGTGCTCCGAGGAGACGACCAGCTGCTTGATGTTGAGGATCAGGTCGGTGACGTCCTCCTTGACGCCCGGCACGGTGGTGAACTCGTGCAGGACACCGTCGATGCGGATGGACGTGACCGCCGCACCCGGGATCGAGGACAGGAGGGTCCGGCGGAGGGAGTTGCCGAGGGTGTAGCCGAAGCCCGGCTCCAGCGGCTCGATCACGAACCGGGAGCGGAATTCGTCGACGACCTCTTCGGTCAACGAGGGACGCTGAGCGATCAGCATATTGCGATCCTTCTGTCAGGGGCGCCCGCTATTTGACGCCCTGATTCACCAGGCGAAGCCTGATGGTGTTACGTGCAAGGGTACGGGCGATACGACCCGAAGGAGTCGTACCGCCCGAAAACCTCAGACCAAGCGGCCTGCGTCCAAGATCAGACGCGACGGCGCTTGGGCGGACGGCAGCCGTTGTGCGGGGTCGGCGTGACGTCCTGGATGGAGCCGACCTCGAGGCCGGTCGCCTGCAGGGAGCGGATCGCGGTCTCACGACCGGAGCCCGGGCCCTTGACGAAGACGTCGACCTTGCGCATGCCGTGCTCCTGAGCGCGGCGGGCAGCCGACTCGGCGGCCATCTGCGCGGCGAACGGCGTGGACTTGCGCGAGCCCTTGAAGCCGACGTGGCCGGCGGAGGCCCAGGAGATCACGTTGCCCGACGGGTCCGTGATCGAGACGATCGTGTTGTTGAACGTGCTCTTGATGTGCGCGTGGCCGTGAGCGACGTTCTTCTTTTCCTTGCGGCGCACCTTCTTGGCAGCGCCCTGACGTCCCTTGGGGGGCATCTCTTAACTCCTACGGGAGGTGGTCGGTCCTACAGCGAAGACCGTGGACAGGCGTCCGCTGCGGACTACTTCTTGCCCGGCTTCTTCTTGCCGGCGATGGCGCGACGCGGCCCCTTGCGGGTGCGGGCGTTGGTGCTGGTGCGCTGACCGCGGACGGGCAGGCCGCGGCGGTGACGCAGACCCTGGTAGCAGCCGATCTCGACCTTGCGGCGGATGTCGGCCTGGATCTCACGACGGAGGTCACCCTCGGTCCTGATGTTGTTGTCCACGAACTCGCGGATCGCGACGAGCTGCTCCTCGGAGAGGTCGCGGACGCGGGTGTTCGGGTCGACGCCGGTGGCGGCCAGCGTCTGCTGCGCGAGGGTCCGGCCGATGCCGAACACGTAGGTGAGGGCGACCTCCACGCGCTTTTCGCGCGGGATGTCGACACCGGAAACGCGTGCCATTCAATGGCTCCAGTTACTTGTCGGAGGTCTTCCACAGAACCGACTCCCAGCCGCCGTATGAGGTACGAACTGGGTCCCCGGCCTCCGAACCAGGGGTGTCAGGCGAACATCGTCCGCCCGGGTCCTGCGTATGAACATATTCAGCTCGCGTCGCGCGAATCCCTGCGATGGATGCAGAGGGTGCGATCCGCTGTCGATCAGCCCTGGCGCTGCTTGTGGCGCGGGTTGTCGCAGATGATCATGACCCGGCCGTGACGGCGGATCACCCTGCACTTGTCGCAGATCTTCTTGACGCTCGGCTTGACCTTCATTAGGTGAGGTTCTCCGGGTCAGTGCCACCACCTCGCCGAGGCGAGATGCGGGGCAAGATCTACTTGTAGCGGTAGACGATCCGGCCACGCGTCAGGTCGTACGGAGACAGCTCCACCACGACCCGGTCGTCAGGGAGGATGCGGATGTAGTGCATGCGCATCTTGCCGCTGATGTGTGCCAGGACCTGGTGGCCGTTCTGGAGCTCGACCTTGAACATGGCGTTCGGAAGAGACTCGACGACAGTGCCCTCGATCTCGATGGCACCTTGCTTCTTGGCCACGCTTCGCCCTTCGAATCGACTACCTTGATCGACTCCGGGCGAGCGCATGCAGGCATGCGGGTGCACCAGAGCCGACGAGTCAGTCTACGTCAGGCCCCTCAGAAACACGAATCGAGAAAGTCTGCCCCAGCGGACAGATCTTTAAGCGCCCCTTCAGGGGCGCGGGGAACTGCGCGAGGAACCCCACCCTCGCGCAGCCGCCGACGATCCGGACCACCCACCCCGGAAGGCGCTCAGCCCAGCGGATCCGGAGCGGCGACAATGCCGAGCTCCGCCAGCTTCGCCTTCCCCGCGTCGGGAGACGTCAGCACCAGCGGACCCTCCTCGGTCAGCGCGACCGAGTGCTCCCAGTGCGAGGACCACGTGCCGTCGGTGGTGATGACCGTCCAGTCGTCCTGGAGGACCTCCGTCTTCGGGGTGCCCAGGGAGACCATCGGCTCGATGGCGAGGCAGAAGCCCGGCACCAGCTTCGGGCCCTTGCCGCGCCGCCGGTCGACGTAGTTCAGCAGGTGCGGGTCCATGTGCATCTCGGTGCCGATGCCGTGGCCGCCGTAGTCCTCGATGATCCCGTACTTGCCACCGCCGGGCTTGGGCTGGCGGCGGATGTACGTCTCGATGGCCCGGGAGACGTCGACCAGCCGGTTGCCCTGCTTCATGGCCGCGATGCCGGCCCACATCGACTCCTCGGTCACCCGGGAGAGCTCGACCAGCTCCGGGGCGTGGCCGGAGCCGACGAAGGCCGTGTAGGCGGCGTCGCCGTGCCAGCCGTCGATGATCGCGCCGCAGTCGATGGAGATGACGTCCCCGTCCTTGAGGACGACGTCGTCGGACGGGATGCCGTGGACGACGACCTCGTTCACGGACGTGCAGATCGTCGCCGGGAAGCCGCCGTAGCCGAGGAAGTTCGGCTTGGCGTTGTGCTCGGCGAGCACCTTGCGGGCGACCTGGTCCAGATCCTTGGTGGTGGCCCCCGGCACGGCTGCTTCACGGGTCGCCGCGTGGATGGCGGCGACGACCAGGCCCGCCTCACGCATCTTGGCGATCTGCTCGGAGGTCTTGATCTGCACCATGGGGGCTACGGCCTTTCTGGACCGGAGAGAAATGAACGCCTTCAACGATACGGGGACGCTCGAGCGACCCCGCCCCACGCAGCAGCCGCGGCTCCCCGAGGGGAACCGCGGCCTTGGCTGCGTACGAACGACTACTTGTCGTCCTCGCCACGCTTCAGCGCCTCCATGGCGCGCGTCGTGACGTCCTCCACCTTGCCGAGCGCGGAGATCGTGACCACCAGGCCCTGGGCCTTGTAGTAGTCGATGATCGGCTCGGTCTGCGTGTGGTAGACCTCCAGCCGCTTGCGGACGGTCTCCTCGGAGTCGTCGCCCCGCTGGTACAGCTCGCCGCCGCAGACGTCACAGACGCCCTCCTTGGCGGCCGGCTTGTACGTCACGTGGAAGACGTGCGCCGACTCGTTGCGGCAGACGCGGCGGCCGGCGATCCGCTTGACGACCTCGTCCTCGGGGACCTCAAGGTCCAGCACCGCGTCCAGCTGCATGGTCTCGGTCTCCAGCAGCTCGTCGAGCGCCTCGGCCTGCGAGACATTGCGCGGGAAGCCGTCCAGCAGGAAACCGTTCTCGGCGTCCGGCTGCTCCATGCGGTCCTTCGCCATGGCGATGGTGACCTCGTCGGGCACCAGGTTGCCCGCGTCGATGTAGGACTTCGCCAGTTTGCCGAGTTCCGTCTGCCTGCTGATGTTGGCCCGGAACAGGTCGCCCGTGGAGATGTGCGGGATCGACAGGTTTCTGGCCAGGAACGCGGCCTGCGTTCCCTTACCGGCGCCCGGCGGCCCGACGAGGACGATACGCATCAGCGGAGGAACCCTTCGTAATTGCGCTGCTGGAGCTGGCTCTCGATCTGCTTCACGGTCTCGAGGCCCACACCCACGATGATCAGGATGCTGGTCCCGCCGAACGGGAAGTTCTGGTTTGCCCCGAAACCAACCAACGCCATCGTCGGCACAAGAGCGATCAGACCCAGGTACAGCGAACCCGGCCAGGTGATCCGGTTGAGTACGTAGCTCAGGTACTCAGCGGTCGGTCGGCCAGCCCGGATGCCCGGGATGAAGCCACCATACTTCTTCATGTTGTCGGCGACTTCCTCGGGGTTGAAGGAGATCGCCACGTAGAAGAACGCGAAGAAAACGATCAGCAGGAAGTACGTAATGATGTAGTACGGGTGGTCGCCCTTGACGAAGTGTTGCTCGATCCAGGTCTTCCACTCCGACTTTCCACCGGCGAACTGGGCGATCAAGGCCGGGATGTAGAGCAGCGACGAGGCGAAGATGACGGGAATCACACCCGCCTGGTTCACCTTGAGCGGGATGTAGGTGGACGTACCGCCGTAGGAACGGCGGCCGATCATGCGCTTCGCGTACTGCACCGGGATGCGGCGCTGGGCCTGCTCGACGAAGACGACCAGGCCGACCATGACCAGGCCGACGAGGATGACGGTGCCGAACTCGATCCAGCCGCCGGCCAGGGAGCCCTGCTTCTTGATGGCCCACAGGGCGGACGGGAAGGTGGCGGCGATCGAGATGAACATCAGGATCGACATGCCGTTGCCGATACCGCGGTCGGTGATGAGCTCACCGAGCCACATCACGGCCGCCGTGCCGGCGGTCATCGTGATGACCATGGTGATGGTGACGAAGATCGACTGGTCCGGGACGATCTGGCTGGCCACCGGGCAGCCCTGGAACAGGGCGCCGCTGCGGGCGGTGGCGACGAGGCCGGTGCCCTGGAGGATGGCGAGGGCGATCGTCAGATAACGCGTGTACTGCGTGATCTTCGCCGTACCGGCCTGGCCCTCCTTCTTCAGGGCTTCCAGGCGGGGGATCACCACGGTCAGCAGCTGGAGGATGATGCTCGCCGTGATGTACGGCATGATGCCCAGCGCGAAGATGGTGATCTGCAGCAGCGCACCACCACTGAACATGTTGACCAGACCGAAGAGACCCTGGTTGGCCTGGGCGTTATCGATACACGTCTGGACGTTCCGGTAATCGACACCTGGGATCGGGATGTGTGTACCGACCCGGTAGACCACGATGATGGCGAGCGTGAAGAGCAGCTTCTTGCGCAGGTCGGGCGTCTTGAACGCCCGGGCGAACGCGGTGAGCACGGTGCCTCCTGCGACCCCCGCGCAACTGCGTCAAGGGTGACGGTCTTGAGAGTCCAATGGGAACAACGACATAGGTAACGACCAACTGCCGCTCAGAGTGCCCGAAGTGAAGCACCCTGTGAAAAGAGGGCAGTGCAGGCCACCTTACCGGCGTGACTGCCGCCCTAGGAACGACCAACCGGGGATACCCCATATGTGGGGTATCCCCGGTCGGGATCGCTCAGGTCATCAAGACGCCTGTGGTGTTCAGACGAGCTCGGTGACGGTACCGCCGGCGGCGGTGATCTTCTCCTTGGCGGAGCCGGAGACGGCGTCGACCGTCACCTGCAGCGCCACGGAGAGCTCGCCCTGGCCGAGGACCTTGACGAGGCTGTTCTTGCGGACGGCACCCTTGGCGACCAGGTCGGCAACGGTGACCTCCCCACCCTCGGGGTAGAGGGCGGCGAGCTTGTCCAGGTTCACGACCTGGAACTCCGTCTTGAAGGGGTTCTTGAAGCCCTTCAGCTTCGGGAGACGCATGTGGAGGGGCATCTGGCCACCCTCGAAGCGCTCCGGAACCTGGTAGCGGGCCTTCGTACCCTTGGTACCACGACCGGCCGTCTTACCCTTCGACGCCTCACCACGACCGACACGGGTCTTGGCGGTCTTGGCGCCCGGGGCGGGACGGAGGTTGTGGATCTTGAGCGGGTTGTTCTCCGCCATGATCAGTCGACCTCCTCGACCGTCACGAGGTGGCGGACGGTGTGCACCATGCCGCGGAACTCGGGGCGGTCCTCCTTGACGACCTGCGTGTTGATGCCCTTGAGACCAAGGGAACGCAGGGTGTCACGGTGGTTCTGCTTGCTGCCGATGTAGGACTTGACCTGCGTAATCTTGAGCTGCGCCATGATTACGCACCCGCCCCGGCACGCGCACGGAGAAGAGCCGCGGGGGCGACGTCCTCGAGGGGCAGACCACGGCGGGCCGCGATCTCCTCGGGACGCTGCAGACCCCGGAGGGCCTCCACGGTCGCGTGCACGATGTTGATCGCGTTGTCGGAGCCGAGCGACTTCGACAGCACGTCGTGGATACCGGCGCACTCGAGCACGGCGCGCACCGGACCACCGGCGATAACACCGGTACCGGGCGACGCGGGCTTGAGCAGCACGACGCCGGCAGCCTTCTCACCCTGGATGGGGTGCGGGATGGTGCCCTGGATACGGGGGACCTTGAAGAAGTGCTTCTTGGCCTCCTCAACGCCCTTGGCGATGGCGGCCGGCACCTCCTTGGCCTTGCCGTATCCGACACCCACGGTGCCGTCACCGTCGCCCACCACGACCAGCGCGGTGAAGCTGAAGCGACGACCACCCTTCACAACCTTGGCGACGCGGTTGATCGCGACAACGCGCTCAACGTACGCGGTCTTCTCGGCGGCAGCAGCGCCGCCGTCACGGCCCTTCCGGTCCCGCCGCTCGCCGCCACCGGCACCGCCACCGCGGCGCTGGGGTCCAGCCATTGGAATTACCTCTCTCTGTTTCCGCTAGCTACGGCAGGCTCAGAACTTGAGCCCGGCTTCGCGGGCGGCGTCCGCCAGGGCGGCGATGCGCCCCGCGTACTGGTTACCACCACGGTCGAACACGACGGCCTCGACACCGGCAGCCTTGGCGCGCTCGGCGACCAGGGCGCCGACCTGCTTGGCCTGCGCGGACTTGTCGCCCTCGCCACCGCGGATCGAAGTGTCCAGGGTGGACGCCGACGCCAGGGTGTGACCCTTGATGTCGTCGATCACCTGGGCCACGATGTGGCGGTTCGAGCGGGTAACGACCAGACGCGGACGCTCCGCCGTTCCGTTGATGTGCTTACGGATCCGGATGTGGCGGCGCTTGATCGCGGCGCGCTTGTAGGCGTCGCCCTTAAGGATCTTCTGTCCGTATGCCATGGCTTACTTACCCGCCTTTCCGACCTTGCGGCGGATGACTTCGCCCTCGTACTTGACGCCCTTGGCCTTGTACGGGTCGGGCCTGCGCAGCTTGCGGATGTTGGCCGCAACCTCGCCGACCTTCTGCTTGTCGATGCCCTCGACCGAGAAACGGGTCGGGGACTCCACCTTGAAGGTGATGCCCTCGGGGGCCTCGACCAGGATCGGGTGGCTGTAGCCCAGGGAGAACTCCAGGTTGGAGCCCTTGGCCTGGACGCGGTAACCGACACCGCTGATTTCGAGCTTCTTGACGTATCCCTGGGTCACACCGGTGATCATGTTCGCCACCAGCGTGCGGGACAGGCCGTGCAGGGCCTTGCTCTGCCGCTCGTCGTTGGGCCGGAGCACCTGAAGGGTGCCGTCCTCGGCCTTGGCGATGTCGATCGGCGCGATGACGGTGTGGGTCAGTTCGCCCTTGGGGCCCTTGACCGCGACCGTACGGCCGTCGATGGTGACGTCCACGCCGGCGGGAACCGGGATGGGGAGCTTGCCGATACGCGACATTGCTGTCTCTCCTCCGTTCCCGAACTACCAGACGTAGGCGAGGACTTCCCCACCCACGCCCTTCTTCTGCGCCTGCTTGTCGGTCAGGAGACCGTGGGACGTGGAGATGATGGCCACGCCCAGGCCGCCCAGAACCTTCGGCAGGTTGGTGGACTTCGCGTACACCCGGAGACCGGGCTTGGAGATCCGCTTGATGCCCGCGATGGAGCGCTCACGGTTGGGGCCGAACTTCAGCTCCAGGACGAGGTTCTTGCCGACCTCGGCGTCCTCGACCTTCCAGCCCGTGATGAAGCCCTCCTGCTGGAGGATCTCCGCGATGTGCGACTTGATCTTCGACGCCGGCATCGTCACGGAGTCGTGGTATGCCGAGTTCGCGTTCCGCAGACGCGTCAGCATGTCTGCGATCGGATCAGTCATGGTCATGAATTGGCCTTCGGCCTCTCTCGCCGGGGTTTCCTGGTGCGCCATCCCTCTCCCCGATCCGAGACGGGACGGGTGCGGCGCGGTGGACCTACGGCGTAGTAAGTCGTACGGGCGACCGTCAGGCGCCCAACCCTCCAAGCCTAAGCCATGAAGGGGCGGGCGCCTGACACGCCCATTGCTTACCGAGAGCCCTTGGAATCCCTAAAAGGGGGATTACCAGGAGCTCTTGGTCACGCCCGGCAGCTCGCCACGGTGAGCCATCTCACGAAGGCACACGCGGCACAGGCCGAACTTGCGGTACACGGAGTGCGGGCGGCCACAGCGCTGGCAGCGGGTGTAGCCACGCACACCGAACTTGGGCTTGCGAGCAGCCTTCGCGATCAGAGCCTTCTTCGCCATCTCGCTCACGCCTCCTTGAAGGGGAAGCCGAGGTGACGAAGGAGCGCGCGGCCCTCAGCGTCGTTGGTCGCCGTGGTCACCACGGTGATGTCCATACCCCGGGTGCGGTCGATCTTGTCCTGGTCGATCTCGTGGAACATGACCTGCTCCGTGAGACCGAAGGTGTAGTTGCCACGGCCGTCGAACTGCTTGGGGGACAGGCCGCGGAAGTCGCGGATGCGCGGCAGCGCGAGCGACAGGGTGCGGTCCAGGAACTCCCACATGCGGTCGCCACGGAGCGTGACGTGGGCACCGATCGGCTGGCCCTCACGCAGCTTGAACTGCGCGATGGACTTGCGGGCCTTGGTGACGGCCGGCTTCTGACCGGTGATCGTGGTGAGGTCCTTGATGGCACCCTCGATCAGCTTGGAGTCGCGGGCGGCGTCGCCCACACCCATGTTGACCACGATCTTGACGAGACCGGGGATCTGCATGACGTTCTCGTACTTGAACTCGTCACGCAGCTTGCCCGTGATCTCCTCACGGTACTTCTGCTTCAGACGCGGGCTGGTGGTGGTCGTCATCAGATGTCCTCACCCGTCCGCTTGGCAACGCGGATCTTGTTGCCTTCGTCGTCGAAGCGGTAACCGACGCGGGTCACGACCTTGTTGCCGTCCTTCTCCACGACCAGCTGGACGTTGGAGACGTGGATCGGCGCTTCGGTGGTGACGATGCCGCCGGCCTGCGAACCGCGAGCCGTCGGACCTGCCTTGGTGTGCTTCTTGACCCGGTTGACACCCTCGACCAGGACACGCTCGTCGCGCGGGAAAGCGGCAATGACCTTGCCCTGCTTGCCCTTGTCCTTACCGGTGATGACCTGGACCAGGTCGCCCTTCTTGATCTTCATGCTCACAGCACCTCCGGCGCGAGGGAGATGATCTTCATGAACTTCTTCTCGCGCAGCTCACGGCCGACCGGGCCGAAGATACGGGTGCCACGAGGGTCGCCGTCGTTCTTCAGAATGACAGCGGCGTTCTCGTCGAAGCGGATGTACGAGCCGTCCGGACGGCGGCGCTCCTTGACGGTGCGAACGATGACCGCCTTGATGACGTCACCCTTCTTCACGTTGCCGCCGGGGATCGCGTCCTTGACGGTGGCGACGATGACGTCACCGATACCCGCGTAGCGGCGACCGGAGCCACCGAGCACACGGATGCAGAGGATTTCCTTCGCACCCGTGTTGTCGGCGACACGCAGTCGCGACTCCTGCTGGATCACGTCTATCTCCTGGTTGTCTGCCGGTTCCCGGCAGGGGCTTCCCTCGTGCGAGGTCGGCCCCTGCCGAGCCTGGCGGAACGATGCCTAGGGGGTCCCCCTAGGCGGGATTACTTGGCCTTCTCGAGGATCTCGACGACGCGCCAGCGCTTCGTCGCGGACAGCGGCCGGGTCTCCATGAGGAGGACACGGTCGCCGACACCCGCGGCGTTCTGCTCGTCGTGCGCCTTGAGCTTGTTGGTACGGCGGATGACCTTGCCGTACAGCGCGTGCTTGACGCGGTCCTCGACGGCGACGACGACGGTCTTGTCCATCTTGTCGCTGACGACGAGACCCTCACGGGTCTTGCGGAAGCCGCGGGCCTCTGCAGTCTGCTCAGTCACGTTGCTCTCACTCATCAGGCGCTCTCCACCGTCTCGATGCCCAGCTCGCGCTCACGCATCAGGGTGTAGATCCGCGCGATGTCCTTACGGACGGCCTTCAGCCGGCCGTGGTTCTCGAGCTGGCCCGTCGCCGCCTGGAAGCGGAGGTTGAACAGCTCTTCCTTGGCCTCGCGGAGCTTGTTGAGCAGCTCCTCGTTGCCCAGCTCGCGCAGCTCGGACGCCTTGGTACCGGCCGACATCACGCTTCACCTGCCTCGCGCTTGACGATCTTGCACTTCATCGGCAGCTTGTGAGCCGCACGGGTCAGGGCCTCGCGCGCGATCTTCTCGTTGGGGTACGACAGCTCGAACATCACGCGTCCGGGCTTGACGTTGGCGATCCACCACTCGGGAGAACCCTTACCGGAACCCATGCGGGTCTCGGCGGGCTTCTTCGTGAGGGGGCGGTCCGGGTAGATGTTGATCCAGACCTTGCCGCCACGCTTGATGTGACGAGTCATGGCGATACGAGCTGCCTCGATCTGCCGGTTCGTCACGTACGCCGGGGTCAGGGCCTGAATGCCGTACTCGCCGAACGCAACCTGCGTGCCACCCTTGGACATGCCGTTGCGCTTGGGGTGGTGCTGCTTGCGGTGCTTGACCCTACGGGGGATCAGCATGTCGGTCAGGCCTCCGTTCCGGTGCTCTCAGCCGGAGCGGCGGACGCGGGAGCCTCGGCCTTGGGGGCCTCGGAACCAGCGGCCTGCTGCGGCTTGCGACCGCGCCGCTCGCCACCGCGGCCACCACGGGCCGGGCGGTCGGCACCGCCGCGGGCCGGGCGGTTACCCGCACGGGCAGCAGCGTTCTCGGCGCGGACCTCGGCGATGTTCTTGACGTCGCCCTTGTAGATCCAGACCTTCACACCGATGCGGCCGAAGGTCGTCTTGGCCTCGAAGAAGCCGTAGTCCACGTTCGCGCGGAGCGTGTGCAGGGGCACACGGCCCTCGCGGTAGAACTCCGAGCGGGACATCTCGGCGCCACCGAGGCGGCCACCGCACTGGATCTTGATGCCCTTGGCGCCGGCCTTCATCGTGCCCTGCATGCTCTTGCGCATGGCGCGACGGAAGGAGACGCGGGAGGAGAGCTGCTCGGCGACGGCCTGGGCAACCAGCTGAGCGTCGGTCTCGGGGCTCTTGACCTCGAGGATGTTCAGCTGGACCTGCTTGCCCGTGAGCTTCTCGAGGTCACCGCGGATGCGGTCGGCCTCGGCGCCACGGCGGCCGATGACGATGCCCGGACGCGCGGTGTGGATGTCCACACGCACACGGTCACGGGTGCGCTCGATCTCCACCTTCGAGATGCCGGCGCGCTCCATGCCGGACGTCATCATCCGACGGATGGCGACGTCTTCCTTGACGTAGTCCTTGTACAGCTTGTCGGCGTACCAACGCGACTTGAAGTCGGTCGTGACACCGAGCCGGAACCCGTGCGGGTTTACCTTCTGGCCCATTACCGGGTTCCTTCCTTGCTGCTGACGACCACGGTGATGTGGCTGGTCCGCTTGCGGATCCGGTAGGCACGGCCCTGGGCACGCGGACGGAACCGCTTCAGGGTCGGGCCTTCGTCGACGTAGGCCTCAGAAATGAAGAGGCTGTCGACATCGGTGTGGTCGTAGTTGTGCGCGGCGTTGGCAATGGCGCTGTCCAGCACCTTGCCGACCGGCACGCTCGCGGCCTGCGGGGCGAAACGCAGGACCGCCTGAGCCTCCGTGGCGTTAAGGCCACGGATGAGGTCCACCACTCGGCGGGCCTTCATGGGCGTGACGCGGATGTACCGCGCCTGGGCCCTGGCGTCCATGGTTGTCCTTCCAGTGTCTGTCATGGTCATTCCACCCCGCTGCTAGCGGCGCTTCGACTTCCGGTCGTCCTTGACGTGACCCCGGAAGGTGCGCGTCGGCGAGAACTCGCCGAGCTTGTGGCCGACCATCGACTCGGTGACAAACACCGGAATGTGGGTCTTGCCGTTGTGCACCGCGAGCGTGTGGCCGAGCATGGCCGGCACGATCATGGAGCGACGGGACCAGGTCTTGATGACGTTCTTGCTGCCGGCTTCGTTCTGAGCGTCCACCTTCTTGATCAGGTGGTCGTCGACGAAGGGCCCCTTCTTCAAGCTACGAGGCATCTCAACCCGTCCTTAGCGCTTCTTGTTCGTCTTGCGGCGGCGGACGATGTACTTGTTCGACGCCTTCTTGGGCGAACGAGTACGGCCTTCCTTCTTGCCCCAGGGGGACACCGGGTGACGACCACCCGAGGTACGGCCTTCGCCACCACCGTGCGGGTGGTCCACCGGGTTCATGACCACACCACGCACGGTCGGGCGAACGCCCAGCCAGCGCTTACGGCCCGCCTTACCCCAGTTGATGTTGCTCTGCTCGGCGTTGCCCACCTCGCCGACCGTGGCGCGGCAGCGCTGGTCGACCAGGCGGATCTCACCGGACGGCATGCGGAGGTGGGCCATCGAGCCCTCCTTCGCGAGCAGCTGCACCGAGGCGCCGGCGGAGCGGGCGAACTTCGCACCGCCGCCCGGACGCAGCTCGATGGCGTGCAGCGTGGTACCGACCGGGATGTTGCGCAGGGCAAGGTTGTTGCCCGGCTTGATGTCGGCCCCGGGGCCGTTCTCCACGCGGTCGCCCTGGCTCAGGCCACGCGGCGCGAGGATGTAGCGCTTCTCGCCGTCCGCGTAGTGCAGGAGCGCGATGCGCGCGGTGCGGTTGGGGTCGTACTCGATGTGCGCGACCTTCGCCGGCACGCCGTCCTTGTCGTGACGACGGAAGTCGATCACGCGGTAGGCGCGCTTGTGGCCACCGCCCTGGTGGCGGACGGTCACACGACCGGAGTTGTTACGGCCACCCTTGCTGTGCAGGGGGCGGACCAACGACTTCTCCGGCGTGGACCGCGTGACCTCGACGAAGTCGGCGACGCTGGAGCCGCGACGGCCCGGCGTAGTCGGCTTGTACTTGCGGATTCCCATTTCTCAGTCCTCGTCCGATATCGGACGATCCGGACCGCCCTTAGGCGGTCGGACCGCCGAAGATGTCGATACGGTCGCCCTCAGCGAGGGTCACGATCGCGCGCTTGGTGCCGGCACGCTGACCGAAACCGGTCTTGGTGCGCTTGCGCTTGCCCTGGCGGTTGATCGTGTTGACCCCGGTGACCTTGACCGAGAAGACCGCCTGGACGGCCTGCTTGATCTGGGTCTTGTTGGCGCTCGGGGCGACGACGAACGTGTACTTGCCCTCGTCGAGGAGCGCGTAGCTCTTCTCCGAGACAACCGGCTTGAGCAGCACGTCACGGGGGTCCGTGAAGGACTTGCTCAGCGGGGTCTCGACGGTGTTCTTGCCCTCGGCGGCGTGGCGGCGCGCCTTGGCGACGCGCGCGGCCTTGGCCTTCTTCGCCGCCTTGGAGGCAATGGCGGGGTGACGGATAGCCATCAGGCCTCGCTCCCTTCGGTGTCATTGGCCTTCGGGCCGGACACGAAGGACTCGAAGGCGGCCTGGGTGAAGACCACGTCGTCCGAGACGAGAACGTCGTACGTGTTCAGCTGGCCCGGCTCCAGGATGTGGACCTGGGGCAGGTTACGGGCGGACAGCCACGCGGCCTCATCGGCGCGGTCGACGACCAGGAGCAGGTTCTTGCGCTCCGAGATCTTGCCGAACAGCGACTTGGCGGCCTTCGTCGACGGGTTCTCACCCTCGATGACGCCGGAGACGACGTGGATGCGGTTGTGGCGGGCCCGGTCGGTGAGGGCGTGACGCAGAGCGGCAGCCTTCATCTTCTTCGGGGTCCGCTGCGAGTAGTCGCGCGGCACGGGACCGTGCACGACGCCACCACCGGCGAACTGCGGCGCGCGGGTCGAACCCTGACGGGCGCGACCGGTGCCCTTCTGGCGGTACGGCTTCTTGCCGCCACCACGGACTTCACCGCGACGCTTGGTCTTGTGCGTGCCCTGGCGGGCAGCGGCGTTCTGCGCGACGACGACCTGGTGGATCAGCGGGATGCTGATCTTCTCCACGCCGAAGATCTCCGCGGGGAGCTCGACGCTACCGGTCTTCTCGCCCGCAGGCGAAAGGATGTCAACAGTGCTCATCGGTACCTCAGGCCCCCTTGGCCGCAGTGCGGACCAGGACGAGGCCGCCGTTCGGACCGGGAACCGCGCCCTTGATGAGCAGCAGACCCTTCTCCGCGTCAACGGCGTGGACGGTCAGGTTCTGGGTGGTGACACGCTCGTTGCCCATGCGACCCGCCATGCGGAGGCCCTTGAACACGCGGCCCGGGGTGGCGCAGCCACCGATGGAACCGGGCGAGCGGTGCTTGCGCTGGGTGCCGTGTCCGGCGCCGAGGCCCTTGAAGTTGTGACGCTTCATGACACCGGCGAAGCCCTTGCCCTTGCTCTTGCCGGTCACGTCGACCTTGAGGCCGGCCTCGAACACCTCAGCGGTGATCTCCTGGCCGAGGGTGTACTCGCTGGCGTCAGCGGTACGGATCTCGACGAGGTGGCGGCGGGGAGTGACGTCGGCCTTGGCGAAGTGGCCCTTGAGGGGCTTGTTCACCTTGCGCGGGTCGATCTCGCCGAACGCGATCTGGACGGACTCGTAGCCGTCGACGTCGTTCGTGCGGACCTGGGTGACGACATTGGGGCCGGCCTTGACGACGGTGACCGGAACAACACGGTTGTTCGCGTCCCACACCTGCGTCATGCCGAGCTTCTCGCCCAGGATGCCCTTGATCTGCTTAGCCATTCTCAGATCACCAGCCCTCAGAGCTTGATCTCGATGTCGACACCGGCCGGGAGGTCGAGTCGCATCAGAGAGTCAACGGTCTTGGGGGTCGGGTCGAGAATGTCGATCAGGCGCTTGTGCGTGCGCATCTCGAAGTGCTCGCGCGAGTCCTTGTACTTGTGCGGCGACTTGATGACGCAGTACACGTTCTTCTCAGTGGGCAGCGGCACCGGGCCCGCGACCGACGCACCAGTGCGAGTCACCGTCTCGACGATCTTCTTCGCCGAGGAGTCGATGACCTCGTGGTCGTAGGCCTTGAGCCGGATGCGGATCTTCTGTCCCGCCATGGCTACTCAGTAGTCCTGTCTCTCGTAACGCTCTGGAACCCGGTGTTCCGTACTATCCGTTCTCCGACCCACGCGGTCGGGCGTGTCGCGCTCCCGCTGACAAGGATGTCCCTTGTCCGAACAACCTTCCGGGATTGCACACGGCCCTTCCGGAACCGCGAGCCGGGGGCGGAAAACCCACCGGGTGCCTGGCCGGTGCCGCACATACGCTTCCCGGAAGATTCCCGTACGTCCGCCTCAGCGCTGCCGTAAGGCAGTTGGGGCGACGAGTACTGTGGGACTCGCTTCCGGTCCCCCCGGCGGGAGGCGCGCAGCATCAACACTCGACCGAGCAACTCGGACAGTCTGCCATATGGGGCGGCGCCTACGCCAATCGAGCCGAGGAGAATACCCCGGGGGTGACGTGGGTCAAACCGGGGACGCGCTCCTACCGCCGATGATCAATTGGAAGCCATCGGCTGAACCCTGCCGGGTGAGCCTCCGCAACGCCTCGTCGTGTGTCGCGCATACCCATGGAGTACAGATCGACGCCCGCCTGCTCGGCGAGGTCGTCGATGATCTCCCCGTCCCGGATCGCCGGCAGCGGGTCCAGCGAGAACTGCGTCCACGGCATCGAGCCCCTGGGCTCCCGCCAGGGCACTCCGACGGCTCCGAACCCCGCGAGAAAGCGCCGCGCCGCGTCGTGGATCTCGGACTCGCCGGTCGGCAGGAGGATGCTCTCCCAGGTCTCCGTGGGAACCGCCCGGCATCCGTACCGGTCTCGACGGTGTCGAGCCGTATCCAGAAGGGGTGCCCGGCTGCCGGCGTACCAGGTGTCCAGAGGCCGGACCGTGCTGCCTGCGCCGCCACCAGGCGGTCCAGCGCCTGGTCGGTGGATGTGGCCAGCGGCTCCACGCGGTCCCTCACGAGATGGAGGGTCCCGTTCTCGGTGCTGCCCAGGAAGCCGGCGCCCTCGTCCGCCATGCCGATGGGATACAGGGACTCCCCCGCTTCCCGGCTCGCCCTCGCGAATCGCTCGCCCTGCCCATGGGCCCCGAGCGGGTCGAACCGGATGGCCGACGAGGTGGCGATCGAATCGGCGGGCCAGCCGTACGTCACGAGACCGCCGAATTCGGACAGAAACCGACGCGCGGCCTCATGGGCCACGAAGGATCCACGCTCGTGCAGGATCGACTCCCAGGTGTCCGTCGGCACGCAATTCACCGGGCAGTATCGCTACCGGTACCAGTCGTCGCCGTCACTCTCCAGCGCGCTGTGCACATAGCGCTCCAAGCTCGGCGACACGAGGTTTCTGCTATCCGTCTCGTGGTCCCAGACGAACACCTCGTTGCGCTCAGGTCGCCGAACGAAGGCAAATTGGTCTCCCCCGCCGTTGTCCCCGAAGAAGATGAGCGAGTCGAACGCCATGTACAGAGACTTGTACTGTTCGTCAGTTCGAAACGAGAGATTGTCGCTGAGGATTCGCTCGACCGTCCAGATGATGTCGGTGCCGTATTCATCGGCCAGTCCGTCGCTTTCCAAGAGAAAGGAGCGAAGATCACCTGGGAGCGGCTGGCCAAGAGCCGATTCGACGCGGTCGAGAGTGCCGGAATCTACGGGGTTACGGAGTTCCGCCGATGGAAACACTTCGACGATCTCACGCCACATAGCATGACCAATCTTTTCGTGAACATTAACGAATGCGCGGACTGAACCAGTTGCCGAGCATATCATCGACCCGCGTCACGTGATCGAGAACTTCCTGCCGCGTGGGGTTCGGGTTCGCATCGTAAAACCTGTTCCATTCCACGCGGATCTGACTCAGGTGAACCCTACTATTAATATCCCCCTTGGGTATTCCGCGCAGATTCTCCAAGGAGTGCATTTCGTCTGCCGAGAACAGGCCCGGATACCTCTTGAGCACTTGCTGCTCAATTGCATGATGCACGACGACCTTTCCCTTGAGCTCCGGATGCGCCTCGAAGAACGTCTTTTTATAGCTGTGACTCGTGGCACTCCCGACAGAGGCTTCCGAGCGAGTGGGGACGTTATTCCCCAGCACTGTCTCGTTTCGGGCAGCGGCCTGTTTGGCGGCGTCTTCACAAGGAGTGAGCCCCAGCGGGTCCGCCCACGTGAGGGGGTCATTCACATAGGAGAAGGGGTTTGGGCTCGCCGCAAGTCCCAGAGGATCGGGAGTGAGATAGCGGCCTGTTTCGGGATCGTAGTGCCGGAAGAGGTTGTAGTGCAGTCCGGTTTCCGGGTCGAAGTACTGACCGGGGAAGCGCAGTGGTGTGTAAGCACCTGCGGAGCGGTTCCACGTGGTGCAGCCCCACAGCGTCGCCTGCGCATACCAGGCAATCTCTCCTTCTTCGTCGACGAGCTCGGTCGGAGTCCCGACGAGGTCAGTGACAATGCCGAAGAAGCGTTGGTCGATCACTTCTTGCGAGGCATTGGCCTTGATGATGCGCTCGGTCTGCGTGAGTGGCTGGAGGCCCTGGTGGTCCCACGTCAGCGTTACAGAGTGCGGCTGTCCGACCGAAGCGGTCGTCTGTTCGCACAACACCGTGCCGTCCCAGATGAACTCGGTGCGCTCGACGACTGTGACACCGTCAGCAGCATGCCGTTGCTTGGCTATGCGTCGCCCGAGGGGGTCGTACAGGTACGTCCAGCGGGTTCCGTCCGGAGTCGTGACCGCGGTCAACCGATCTTCGGCATCCCATTCGTAGCGCCAGGTGTCCGGCTTGCGCGACAGGCGGGTCTTCTGCCGGAGCGTGATGCGTCCCTGTGCGTCGTGCTCGAAGCGCACCGACCCCGCACGCCGCAGACGCAGCCCTTGGTAGCCCCGTTCACCGGTCCCTTCCTGTCCGGGGAACACAGCCGGCCACGAGGCTTGCCTCTGGTTGCCATGGGGGTCGTAGGAATAGCTTTCCGTGCCCTGAGGTCCGTGCACCGCCGTGACGCGTCCCGTCGGATCCGACTCGTAGTGGCTCGGCGCTCCGGTCAGATCTTCGATTCCGCTGAGACGCCCGTCCGATCGGTAGCCGTAACGGCGCAGGAGCCGACTCTGCCCGTCATGAACGAGAGACTGGGAGAGTACGCGTCCGATCGGGTCGTGTGTCTGAGCCAGCACGGTATCTCCGCCGATACGGCGAGCAAGTTCTTGTCCCGCCGGATCGCGGTCGAATCGAACGGCATGTCCGCAGCTGACGAGTTCAGTGGCGCTTCCCGCCATGTCGTAGCTCCAGTTGCTCACCGCGCCACTGGGGGTCGTGCGGGTGCGACGACGCCCCGCGGGGTCGTACGTGTGTGAGACTCGTCGGCCGTCCGTCGTCTCGGTGAGGAGTCGCCCCACCTCGTCCCGGGTCATCGTGATCGTCGCGTCCGGACCGGTTGCCTCGATGAGTCGCCCGCACACGTCGTAACGGAAGTCCATTGCCTTCCCGTCCAGGCGCTTACGAACCATGCGGCCGAGGATGTCGTGGTCGCTGTGGACGCTCTGTCCCAGGGCATTGGTACGGACGATGAGCTGCCCGGCAAGGTCATAGGAGTACTGAGTGGTGAGACCATCGAAGTCCGTCTCTGACACCAAGCGCCCGGCGGCGTCGTAGGTGTACTGCCAGACATCGCTTGTAGGCGCGGTGACCTGCGTGACACGCAGATCGGCGTCGTAGGCATAGGTGTAGCGGGCCCCTGCAGGATCCGTCCTTGCCGCCAGCAGATCGAAGTGGGTGTACTCGTACGTTGTGACGTTGCCGGCGGTGTCTGCGTGGCGTAGGCAGTTCCCTTCGCCGTCGTACTCCCACGATTCAGTGCCGTCGGCGTCGGCTTGACGTGTGAGCCACCCTTCTACGGACCATTCGAGACGAGTGGTGTGCCCCAGCTGATCCGTCAGCAGAATCGTGCGGCCGAAGGCGTCCCGTTCATGTCGGAGGACTCCCCCCAGTGGATCCGTTATCTCGATCGGGAGCCCAGCCCGATCAGTGCGGATCGTGGTCGTGTATCCGAGTGGATCCGTAAGGCCGCACAGATGGCCCGCAGCTGTGTAGACATAGCGGAACGTGGCACCGTCGGCGTCCGTGATGGCCGTGCGATTTCCACTCTCGTCGTAGACGCTGCGGACAGTGCTGTGGTCCGGCAGGGTGACGACCAGCGGCAGACCGAGTTCGTTGTACGTGTACTCGGTGCGAGCACCGTCGGGCCGCACCATCACCACCGGCCGACCCTCATCGTCGTACTCCGTCAGCGTCGTCCGTCCCAAGGGGTCGGTGTATGAGCGGAGGTGGTGGTTGGTGTCGTATGACCTCTTGGTAAGGCCACCGAGCGGGTCGGTCTCCGCCACCACCTGCGAGTCGGCATTGATGACGTATCGGCTGACCACACCCGCGGCGCTGGTCGCCGTCGTGACTCGATGACCTGGCCAGTCACCCTCCGACCCGTCGTAGGCGAACGTGAATGCGACGTGCCCCGCTTCACCACCCTGGGCCGTGCAGCGGTCCTGTTCGTCATACGCGTAGTGGTAGGAGCTGCCGGTGCTGTCCGTCCACGCCGTGATGCGCAGTCTCTCGTCATAGGCGAGCCTCAATGACGCTCCGGACGATCCCACCACTCC
Source organism: Streptomyces sp. NPDC057002 (assembly GCF_042673825.1). NCBI lineage: Bacteria > Bacillati > Actinomycetota > Actinomycetes > Kitasatosporales > Streptomycetaceae > Streptomyces > Streptomyces sp. NPDC057002. Next base: position 318,839 of record NZ_JBHURZ010000003.1, on the reverse strand, counting down.
AGTGAGGATGCCGTCCGTGTAAGTGAAGCGCTTGATGACGATGTCGGTTCCGTCTTCACCCGCCCCACTCAGGCTCAGTTCGCTGATTGTCCCTTCGGTCACCGCGAAGGTGATGTGGTATCCACCTGAGTGCCGCATGCCCAACGGCGTACCGTCCGGCTCGTGGTCGAACGTAATGGTGTTGCCGTTTCTGTCGGCGATGGACCGCGGGAGCGCCAGACCACCTGATGGTGGTGCGAACGTTCGTGTGTGCCCGGAATCGGGGTCATGCACCTGGTAGCCCCCACCGTCAAGCAGGGTGAGCGGCCAACGAGGCCCCTGTTCCGGCCAAGTTGAAGCTCCCGCCGCCAAGGGGTGCTGATAGGCAAGCAGCATGCCTTCTTCGGTGATGAAGACAACGCCGTCCTTGTCGACTTCGAGGCGCTGATCGATCGTGGAGGCCCAATTCGGACCGAACCACCAGCCGCAGCGGTGGTTCGAGGCGGCTCGGCGAGTGAACATGAGAGGCAGCACGCCAGGCAATTCCACGTCGACCTGCTGCAGGTACATCGCACCGGTGGCCACGTCGACGGGGTCGCCGCATCCGAAGATCTTGGTCTTGAGACGGTTGTAGGCACCCTTGGCTCCGTCCGCGACCATGCCCTTGGCGCTTCTCCCCAGACCCTTGGCCCCGAGCGCCATACCCTTGAGACCCACCTTGCCCAGCGCTTTCGCACCCGTGGCGAGCTTGCCGAGGGTGGTGAGCCCCTTCATGCCGGGTATGCAGTCCAGCGCGGCGAGTCCCACGTCCCATAGGGAGGCCTGGCCTTTGGAGTATTTGTAGAGCGTGTCGGCGAGGACGACAGCGGCGGCGATCAGCACGATCGCGCCCAGGATCGGCCCGCCAATGATCATCGCCACGATCCCGACGACCGCGACAACGACCTTGCACACCGCGACGATGGTGTCCCAGTTGTCGACGAACCAGTCCCCGACCTCCTCCCACCACGACCGGTTCTGAATACCCGCATCCGAGGCCTCGTCGATCTTCGACTTCGCCTCACGAGCGGCCTCATCACGCATCGTGCGCGCGTCCGCGGCCATCTTCTTCGCCGCCGCGAGCGCGTCCTGGGCGTCGGAGACGTCCGACTGGGCCTTGGACTGGGCGGACTTGGCGTGCTGGACATCGCGGGTGGCGGCGCGGACCTTGGCCTCGTCCGGCTTGTCCGCATCCGACTTGCTGCCGGTGGGGTCGTCCTTGTACTTGTCCGCTTCCTTGCCGGCCCGCGTCACCCACGAGTCCGCCGAGGTCAGCTTCGACTGGGCCGAGGAGAGGTTGTCGCGGGCCTCGCGGCCCTTGATGAGGGCCTTGTCGGCCAGGGACTGGGCCCGCTCCAGCTTCGGCCAGAAGTCGGAGAGCGCGTCACCGCACATCTCATACGACTTCTTCAGCTTCTTGAGGTTCTTCGGGACATCCGCGAAGTCCTCCTTGAAGACATCCGCGGACTTGCCCGCCCACTCCAGAAGCGTGCCCTCCCCCGCCATGCCCTTGACCAGACGCAACGCGTCGGAGACATCGTCGGCGAAGTCGTGCAACTGCTTCGCAAGCGTGCGCACCCGCTGCGGATCACCCGGGGTCGGGTCCTTGTCCAGATCGAGGACGTGCCAGTCCGCCGGCCTGTGCCCCGCCATACCGCAACCCCCGTCACGCGCACATCAACGTCAACAACCGTATGCACACGTGAACTTACAAGGCACAACCGTTCGACGGAAAGCTGGGCTCCCACATCACGGACGGCGTCCGCGCACCGCCCGCCAGGCATCCCCGACTGCGTCCATGGACTGCAGCCACCAGCTCTCCAGCTTGTCCCGCACAGTCGCATACACCCAGCGCCTCTTGAGCCACGGCGGCAGCTGCCGGAACGGCACGTAGTCGAAGGTGTCGTCGATGGCGTTCACGGCGATGCTCTTGCGGCCGGGGCGTTCCGCCCGCAGCGCGGCGTACAGCTCTGGCGTCAACTCGCCGTTGAGACGGGCCGCGTGTCCCGCAGCCGTAAAGGCGAAGCCCCGCTGACCGGTGTCCGGCAACCGCATCGCCTTGACGATCCGAGGCGACACCTCCGCCAGCGAACAGTGGAACGTCAGCCCGATCACCGCCGTACCGAGATGTTCCTCGCCCCGCTCGAACGCGGCGTCCCACTCCTCGGGGTCGTCGAGCCCGAGCAGGCCCTCACCGCTCCCCCAGTCCCATCCACGGGACATCAGTCCGTGAAACGGAACGTCGACGTGATCGCGTCGAAGATGTCGAAGAACGAATCCGCGAGGTCGAGGACCTGGCTACTGCCCGCGACCAGGGCCACCTTGCCCTCCTGGCCCGGCACGGGGATGTACGTCTGCATCAGCACAGCGCGGATCGTGCGGTTGAGGGCGTCGCCGGGTACGGGGATGTCCTCGATGCCGTGTGTGCGAGCAACGGGACCGACTCCTGGGATGTCGACCGTCGTCACCTTGCGCCAGGAGTCGCCCTCCCGCCTGGCCTCCTTCACCGCGAGCTGGCTCGCGATGACAGACGGGTCGTTCGACAGCGGCTCGCCCCGCTCGTTGCGGCCGCCGACCAGTGAGACGGTCACCGAGCCGGTTATCGGCGTATCGCCGCCGAAGTTCTCCGCCATGCAGCCGCAGTACAGCGCGCCCGACTTCCAGGCATCGGCGGCGGCCTTCTGGAGGAAGTCGACGTAGGTGCCGCGGTACTGCTCCAACTCCGGGCGCTGCTGCACCCGTTCGCTCACCATCCGGCGGATCGAGTCGTCCCGCGACTCCGGCCGTACGTCGAACTCCCACCACGTCTCCGGCACCTTGATCCGGAAACCGCCCCGCTCGACGGTCAGTGTCTCCATGTAGCGGGCCATGACGCCGGCCTCCCCGTTCACACGATCACTCGGTCATTCGTTCCCGTGCGCACATCGTGCCACTACTCCTCCAGCGACGCGGGATCCGTGGTCGCGGCCGCGCACAGTGCCTCGATCGCGTCCAGGTCGAGGTGGTCATCGCGAGACGCCGGTTCTGAAGTCATGCTCCAGTGTCACGGCATGGCAGCAGCCAATCGGCGGAAGAGGGGGCTGTCCCCACCCCCGCCCACCAGCCCTCCGGATGGCCCACCCCCGCTCCCCCGGGCACTGTGGAAACACACGACCACACAACGGGGGAACCGATCATGCGAACCGCCACAGCCACCGCCCTCACCCTGGCCCTCGCCGCGGCAGCGGCAGCACCCGCCACCGCCGCCACCGCTCCTGCCGAACAAAGCACCGACGGCCTCTGGCGCATGGACGGCTACGGCACTGTCCTCTCCCTCGACGGCGACACCCTCCAGGAGTTCCAGACGACATCCGTCAGCTGCATCGAGGGCGACACCGCCCGGCGCACCGGCCCTGGCGCGTACACGACCGACGACGGCACAGTGCTGACCGTCCGCCCCGGCCCGGGCCAGGACCGCGCCACCTTCGGCGCGGACAGTTCGGTCGGCCACCGCGCACTCCGGCGGATCAAGGAACTGCCCGCCGACTGCACCCGCCCCGCACCCAAGGACCCCCGCACCTCCTTCGACGTCTTCTGGCACTCCTTCGCCGAGAACTACCCCTTCTTCGCCGCGAAGGACGTCGACTGGCAGGAGATGCGGGACCGGTACCGGCCCCAGGTGCACAAGGACACCACCCGCAAGGAGCTCTTCGGGATCTTCAGCGACATGGTGCGGCCTCTCTACGACGCCCATGTCGCCGTCGAGGACGAGGACAGTGTCTTCGCCCAGGTCCGCCCTGGCACCGAGATGCCCACGGAGGCGCTGGACACCAAGGTCAAGAAGTTCGTCGTCGAGCGCGACCTGAAGGGCGCCCCGTACCGCCAGGACTTCGCGAACGGCCGCATCACCTACGCAGACCTCCCCGGCCGCGCCGACCAGGGCTACCTCCGTATCTCCGGCTTCGGTGGCTACACCTCCGAGGACGCCCCGTACCCCGCCCACGTCGCCGCACTCGACAAGGCCCTGGACACCATCCTGACCAAGGACCGCACCCAGCGGCTCAAAGGCCTGATCATCGACCTGCGCATCAACGGCGGCGGCTCCGACGCCCTCGGCATCCGCATCGCCGAGCGCCTCACCGGCAAGCCCTACGTCGCCTACGCCAAACGCGCCCGCAACCACCCCACCGACCCCACCCGGCACACCCGCCCCGAGCCCATCCGCGTCACCCCGGCCGACGGGCCCCGCTACACCGGCCCCATCGCCGTACTCACCTCAGGCTCCACCGTCAGCGCGGGCGAGACCTTCACCCAGGCCCTCATCGACCGCCCCGGCGGCACCATCCGCATCGGCCAGCCCACTCAGGGCGTCTTCTCCGACGTCATGGAACGCAACCTGCCCAACGGCATGACCGCGGTCCTCCCGAACGAGGAATTCCTGAACCGCTCCGGCCGGACCTACGACGGCACGGGCATCCCGCCCCACCTGACCGAACCGGTCTTCACGAAGGAGGAGTTCGCCAAGAAGCGGGACTCGGCGTTCGACCGCGCGGTCAATGTTCTGCGGAAGCGAGGTGCGGCAGCACCCGCAGCCACAGCCCACTGATTCGGACGAAGTCCAGGGGTGTCAGAGTGGGAGCCATGCGTCTGCTCCTCATCCGCCATGGCCAGACCCCTTCCAACCTCAAGCATCTCCTGGACACCGCGGCGCCGGGGCCGGCGCTGACCCCGCTGGGACAGCAGCAGGCAGCCGCCCTTCCGGCAGCGCTGGCCGGCGAGGAGATAGGCGCCCTCTACGCCTCCACCCTGCTCCGCACACAGCTCACCGCCGCGCCACTGGCGACCCGGACAGGGCTGGAGGTCCGTGTGCGGGACGGCATCCGGGAGCTGTCCGCCGGCGACCTGGAGATGCGGGGCGACGACCTCGCCATCGAGACGTACCTGAGCACGGCCTTCGCCTGGTCCGCGGGGAACACCGAGCTGCGCATGCCGGGCGGGGAGAACGGAGTGGAGGCCCTGCGCCGTTTCGACGCCGTGGTCGAGGAGGCGTCGGGCACGGGTGCCGAGACGGTGGCCCTGGTCAGCCATGGTGCCGTCATCCGTATGTGGGTGGCGGCACGGGCCGGGAACATCGACGTCGACTTCGCGTCCGCGCACGCGTTGCAGAACACCGGGGTCGTCATCCTCACCGGCACCCCCGCCGAGGGCTGGCGAGTGCGGGAGTGGGCCGGCCGTTCCATCGGCCCCGAGGCCGGCACCCCGGAAGAGAGCGGGCCCGCGGGCGAAGCAGTCGACTAACGTCCCAGTTCCGGGACGCCGGATACGAACCCCGTCCACGCGGTGAGGGAGAGTGCCAGTCGGGGGCCCTGCTCCTGCTTCGAGTCGCGGACGTGGATGGTGTGGGGGGCTATCGCGACCTCGATGCAGGAGTCGCCATCAGGGCCACTGCTGTAGCTGCTCTTGAACCACGCCAGTTCAGCGTTGCTGATCATGTCTCTCCCAGCAGTTGCTCGATGAAGGCCAGAGACTCCCGTGGGGGAAGGGCCTGAGCTCGGATGGTGCCATAGCGCAGTTCGAGAACCCGGATGTGCTTCGGATCAGTGGTCGGCCGACCGGTGAAAGCGCCGTCGGACCTGCCCACCGCAGCGCCGTCCCCGAATTTCAGCACCTCGATCCTCCCGTTCAGACCGGGATGGGCCTCGCTACTCGTCGGCATCACCTGAAGCCTGACGTTACGCAACCGCCCCACCTCCAGCAGACGCTCAAGCTGCTGACGCCAGACCATTGTGCCTCCGACCGGGCGTCGCAGCGTCGCCTCCTCCTGGACGAAGCTGAGCGAGGGCGCCGGCGACCGCTCGAACACGGATTGCCGGGCCATACGGGCGACCACCAGATGCTCCACCTCTTCAGGCGAGTACGCGGGCTGCCAGGACTCGAACAGGGCTCGCGCATGAGCCGGGGTCTGCAACAGGCCGTTGATGCTGATGCTCTCGTACACCCCGATCTCAACCGCCTGCCCCTCCAACTTGGCAAGCTCCCGCACCTTCTTCGGATACCGAACCCTCTTCACATCCTCCCAAGCCGCCGCGACGAGCCCACCCGCCCCCAACACCTCATCCGCCCTGACCAGATAGTCCTGCCGAGGGATCCGCTTCCCGCCCTCGATCTTGTAGACCATGTCCTCGCCGTACCCCACGGCCGTCCCGAACTCGCCGGCCCGCATCCCCACCGCCTCCCGCCGCAGCTTCAGCTGCCGTCCGACGGTCGCGATGACGGCGACACCCCACTCATCGTCGGGATCCACCTCCCAACCCGGCTCGTCCGCCTCGCCCTTGAGCCGCCCCGAGTCCGCCTCGACCGCCGTCACCCCACACCCCTCCGCCGTCGTACGACCGTGCCCAGCGCCCTACCCGTACGCCCGGCTCCGACAGCCCGGACACCACCGGACAAGCTCCGGACAGTCACCGTACGCACCCGCTGAGTCACTGTTCACGATAGACGTGCCCCGCCACTCTGAGTGACGTGAAGCAGCGATCCCCCGAACTCACCGCCCCCATCCGCAACTTCAGCCTCCAGCTGTCGCCGACCCCACGCGGCGCCCGCCTGGCCCGCCTCCTGGCCGCCGAGCAACTGCGCTCCTGGGAGTCGCCGTTGGACCCGGCAAGGCAGGTCGTCGCGGAACTGTCGGCCAACGCGGTGACGCACGGCCGCGTCCCCGGCCACGACTTCCCCACCGACCACTGGGGCGTCACCCCAGGACTGCCACCCCGCAAGACCGTCTGGGCCGAAATCGGCCTCGCACCGGAACCCAAGAACCTGCACTCCGGTGGCGCAGGCTGCCTCCCAGAAGGACCACAGAGGTGAAAGAACCCCACCAAGCCCCACCCCTCCTCCCGCCTGCGGGGCCGCCTCACTCGCGCGAGTGAACATCCCCAACTCAGCTGGATTCGGGAGCCATTGCCTGCCCTACGCTCAGCGCAACACAACCGCAGACATGCGACGGCCCCCGCCGGGACGGCAATCCCAGTGCGAGGGCCTGACCACCGAGGAAGGCTCAACTTCCTGATGGATACGCAGAACCCTAACGTGCCCGCGCACGCCCACACCCGGGTTGCCGCAAACAAGCACCCGAACCGGCGGCACCCCCACACCGGCCTGGTGCACGACAACATCCGCCACACCACCCGCTTCACGGTGATCGGCAACCACCTCGCCCAGCACCCGGAACTGTCGCTGCTCGCGATCGGGCTCGGCACGCACATCCAGTCGCTCCCCGTCGGCGCCCGCATCGACATCAAGTCCCTCGCGGCCCGCTTCCCCGAGGGCACGACCCGTATCTCGGCAGCCCTGCGCGAACTGGAGACCCACGGCTACCTGCGCCGCGAGCGCGTACGCGTCCCCGACGGCCGGATCATCACCCGCACGACCTCCTGCAACCAGCCAGGTCACAGCGGTACGGAGGCCCCCCGCCCGGCCCCGAGGAAGCGGACGAGGCCGCCCGGCAGCAAGCCCCTCCCCGCAGTACCGCAACCGGCCTGCACCGCCCCGGCCCTCCACCAGCAGGCCACGGACCTGCTCACCGGCCTCCGCCGCGAGGACCCCCGCCTCCTGCTCTCCGCGTGCGACACCGCCCACCTCGCCCCAGGCGTCGCCGCCTGGCTCGAACGCGACGTCACCCCGGCCGCCGTACGCCGGGCCCTGGCCGACGACCTGCCCCTGGAGCCCCTGGTCCGTCCGGTCGCCTTCCTGGCCCATCGCCTGACGGCCAAGCTCCCGCCCCTCCCGCCGTACCGCGCCCCCGAACCTCCACAGGCCGTCCCTCGCCCCCTCATGAACTGCGACGGCTGCGACCGTGCCTTCCGCGGCCCCGCCGGCGGCCGCTGCAGCGATTGCCGATCCGATTCCCCCGGAGGCCGCCTAGCATGAACGTGACGATCCTTGCCCCTGGGCACAGACGACGAGGAGCGAGCGCCATGACCATCGCCCCGGACGACGCGCGGCAGGGCGCCTCCCACCTGTACCGGGCCATGCGCGACTTCGTTCAGTCGGCGGACGACGACCTCCCCGGCAAGTTCGAGATCACCAAGGAAGGGATCGTCCTCGACATGATGTCGCCCATGAAGCCGCACGAGCTCACCGTGCTGCGCGTCCGCAAGCGCCTGGAAAAGGTGATGCCGGACGAGATCGTGGCGCACACGGGTGAACCCGACGTGGAGGACGAACCCGAGGGCATCATGCGCCGGCCCGATGTGATGGTGATCGCCGAGTCGGAGATGGAAGGAGAGGGCTCGTTCGACCCCCGGTCGCTCGTTGCCGCCGTAGAAGTCGTCTCCCGCTCCAACCCGGACAACGACTGGGTCACCAAGATGCGCGACTACCCCCTCATCGGCATCCCCGTCTACGCCGTCTTCGACCCCCGCACCGGCACCGGCACCGTCCTCACCGACATCCACGGCACACCGGACGGCCCCCGCTACGCCACCCGCAAGGACTTCGTCTACGGCGAGGACGTGACCATCGCCGACTGGACCATCGCGACGGACGGCCTGCCCCTGTACCGGGACGACGCCGCCCGGCACGGGTGAGCTCACACAGCCAGATACGACAAAGGGACCCGCACGACCGAAGTCGTACGGGCCCCTTCGAGCCACTCAGGTCAGTTGACCATCAAGCCAGTCCGAAGACTTACTTGTTGATCTTGGTGACCTGGCCGGCGCCCACGGTCCGGCCACCCTCGCGGATGGCGAACTTCAGGCCCTCCTCCATGGCGACGGGCTGGATGAGCTCCACCTTCATCTCGGTGTTGTCACCCGGCATGACCATCTCGGTGCCCTCGGGGAGGGTCACGACGCCGGTCACGTCCGTCGTACGGAAGTAGAACTGCGGGCGGTAGTTGTTGAAGAACGGCGTGTGGCGGCCACCCTCGTCCTTGGACAGGATGTAGGCCTGCGCCTCGAACTCGGTGTGCGGGGTGACCGAGCCCGGCTTGATGATGACCTGGCCGCGCTCGACGTCCTCGCGCTTGATGCCGCGGAGCAGCAGACCGACGTTCTCACCGGCCTGGCCCTCGTCGAGCAGCTTGCGGAACATCTCGATGCCGGTGACCGTGGTGGTGGTCTTCTCCTGCTTGATGCCCACGATGTCAACGGTCTCGTTGACCTTGAGGACACCACGCTCGATACGGCCGGTGACGACCGTACCGCGACCGGTGATCGTGAAGACGTCCTCGATCGGCATGAGGAACGGCTTGTCGACGTCACGCTCGGGCTGCGGGATGTTCTCGTCCACGGCCTTCATGAGCTCGAGGACGGAGTTGCCCCACTCCTTGTCGCCCTCGAGGGCCTTGAGCGCCGAGACCTTGACGACCGGCAGGTCGTCGCCCGGGAACTCGTACTCGGAGAGCAGCTCACGGACCTCGAGCTCGACGAGCTCCAGGATCTCCTCGTCGTCCACCATGTCGGCCTTGTTCAGGGCGACGACGATGTACGGAACGCCGACCTGGCGGGCCAGGAGCACGTGCTCCTTGGTCTGCGGCATCGGGCCGTCGGTGGCGGCGACCACGAGGATGGCGCCGTCCATCTGCGCCGCACCCGTGATCATGTTCTTGATGTAGTCCGCGTGACCGGGGCAGTCGACGTGGGCGTAGTGACGCGTCTCGGTCTGGTACTCGACGTGCGCGATCGAGATCGTGATACCGCGCTGGCGCTCCTCGGGAGCCTTGTCGATCTGGTCGAAGGCCGAGGCCTCGTTCAGCTCGGGGTACGCGTCGTGCAGCACCTTGGTAATGGCGGCCGTGAGGGTCGTCTTACCGTGGTCGATGTGACCGATGGTGCCGATGTTGACGTGCGGCTTAGTCCGCTCGAACTTCGCCTTCGCCACTGGGGTCCTCCTGTGGAGTGGTTCTGGTACGCCTTACTCATCGGCGCCAGGTGATCTTTGCTGGAAAGCCCGGGCCCGGGGCATTCTCACCACGTTTGTGACGGAATGCCCCTCAAGGCTCCGGAGTCAAGCCTACGGCGTGTAGACGCGGTGCGTTACTCGCCCTTGGCCTTCGCGATGATCTCCTCGGCGACGTTCCGGGGAACCTCGGCGTAGGAGTCGAACTGCATCGAGTAGCTTGCGCGACCCGACGTCTTGCTGCGGAGGTCTCCGACGTAGCCGAACATCTCCGAGAGGGGCACCAGGCCCTTCACGAGGCGGGCACCGGCCCGCTCCTCCATGGCCTGGATCTGGCCACGGCGGGAGTTGATGTCGCCGATGACCTCACCCATGTAGTCCTCGGGCGTGGTGACCTCGACGGCCATCATCGGCTCGAGCAGCACGGGGCTGGCCTTGCGGGCGGCCTCCTTGAAGGCCTGCGAGCCGGCGATCTTGAACGCGAGCTCGGAGGAGTCGACCTCGTGGTAGCCACCGTCGATGAGCGTGACGCGGACGCCCGTCATCTCGTAGCCGGCGAGGATGCCGAACTGCATGGCCTCCTGTGCACCGGCGTCCACCGAAGGGATGTACTCCTTCGGGATGCGGCCACCGGTGACCTTGTTCACGAACTCGTACGCGGCGTCGCCGCCCTCGATCGGCTCGATCGCGATCTGCACCTTGGCGAACTGGCCGGTACCACCAGTCTGCTTCTTGTGCGTGTAGTCGACGCGCTCGACGGCCTTGCGGATCGTCTCACGGTAGGCGACCTGCGGCTTGCCGACGTTGGCCTCGACCTTGAACTCGCGCTTCATGCGGTCGACCAGCACCTCGAGGTGAAGCTCGCCCATACCACCGATGATGGTCTGGCCGGTCTCCTCGTTGGTGTGGACCTGGAAGGACGGGTCCTCCTCGGCCAGGCGCTGGATCGCGACGCCCAGCTTCTCCTGGTCACCCTTCGACTTGGGCTCGATGGCGACCTGGATGACCGGCGCCGGGAAGTCCATGGACTCCAGGATGACCGGGTTCTTGTCGTCGCTCAGCGTCTCACCGGTGGTGGTCTGCTTGAGGCCCATCACGGCGACGATGTCGCCGGCGCCCACCGACTCGATCTCCTCACGCTTGTTCGCGTGCATGCGGTAGATCTTGCCGATGCGCTCCTTCTTGCCCTTCACGGAGTTCAGCACGGCGGTGCCGGACACCAGACGGCCGGAGTACACGCGGACGAAGGTGAGCTTGCCGAGGTGCGGGTCGCTCATGATCTTGAACGCCAGCGCGGCGAGGGGCTCGTCCTCCGACGGCTTGCGCGCGATGACCTGCTCCGGGTCCTTGACGTCGTGGCCCTCGATGGCCTCGACGTCGAGCGGGGTGGGCAGGTAGCGCACGACCGCGTCGAGCAGGGGCTGAACGCCCTTGTTCTTGAACGCGGTGCCGCAGAAGACAGGAGTGACGGTGGTGCCGTCGCTCTTGCCGGACGCGATGGTGATACGACGGATCGCGGCGTAGAGCTGCTCCACGGTGGGCTCGGTGCCCTCCAGGTACAGCTCCATCAGCTCTTCGTCGTTCTCGGCGACGGCCTCGAGCAGCTTGCCGCGGTACTCCTCGGCAGCCTCGGCGTGGGTGTCCGGGATGTCGACGGTGTCGTACATCTCGCCCTTGGTCGCCTCGGCCGACCAGACCAGGGCCTTCATCGTCACGAGGTCGATGACGCCCTTGAAGTCCGCCTCGGCACCGATCGGCAGCTGCATGACCAGCGGCTGCGCGCCCAGGCGGTCCGAGATCATGTCCACGCAGCGGTGGAACTCGGCACCGGTACGGTCGAGCTTGTTGACGAAGCAGATACGCGGAACGCCGTAACGGTCGGCCTGACGCCACACCGTCTCGGACTGCGGCTCGACACCGGCGACACCGTCGAACACCGTCACGGCACCGTCGAGCACACGCAGGGAGCGCTCCACCTCGACGGTGAAGTCGACGTGCCCCGGGGTGTCGATGATGTTGATGGTGTAGTCGTTGTCCTCGAGCGGCCAGTGACAGGTGGTGGCAGCAGAGGTGATCGTGATGCCACGCTCCTGCTCCTGCTCCATCCAGTCCATGGTGGCGGCGCCGTCGTGGACCTCACCGATCTTGTACGAAACGCCGGTGTAGAACAGGATCCGCTCGGTGGTGGTCGTCTTGCCCGCGTCGATGTGGGCCATGATCCCGATGTTGCGGACCTTGGCCAGGTCAAGTGAAGTGGTAGCCATAAGGCTTCAGTCTTCTCTCGGTCTCGATGTGGGTAGCGACTACCAGCGGTAGTGCGCGAAGGCCTTGTTGGACTCGGCCATCTTGTGGGTGTCCTCGCGCTTCTTCACAGCGGCACCAAGGCCGTTGGAGGCGTCGAGAAGCTCGTTGAGCAGACGCTCGGTCATGGTCTTCTCGCGACGGGCGCGGGAGTAACCGACCAGCCAGCGCAGCGCGAGCGTGTTGGCACGACCGGGCTTGACCTCGATCGGAACCTGGTACGTCGCACCACCGACACGGCGGGACTTGACCTCGAGGGTCGGCTTGATGTTTTCCAGCGCGCGCTTCAGCGTGATGATCGGGTCGTTGCCCGTCTTCTCACGCAGACCCTCCATGGCGCCGTAGACGATGCGCTCGGCGGTGGAGCGCTTGCCGTTCAGCAGCACCTTGTTGATGAGGGAGGTCACCAGAGGAGAACCGTAGACCGGGTCGATGATGACCGGGCGCTTCGGGGCGGGGCCCTTACGAGGCATTCTTACTTCTCCTTCTTGGCGCCGTAGCGGCTGCGGGCCTGCTTGCGGTTCTTGACACCCTGGGTGTCGAGCGAGCCACGGATGATCTTGTAGCGAACACCCGGCAGGTCCTTCACACGGCCGCCGCGCACGAGCACGATGGAGTGCTCCTGCAGGTTGTGTCCCTCACCCGGAATGTAAGCGGTGACCTCGATCCCGCTGGTCAGACGCACACGCGCGACCTTACGCAGGGCCGAGTTCGGCTTCTTCGGGGTGGTCGTGAACACACGCGTGCAGACGCCACGACGCTGAGGGGAACCCTCGAGTGCGGGCGTCTTGTTCTTCTCGACCTTGTCCTGCCGGCCCTTCCGGACCAGCTGCTGGATCGTAGGCACTACTTCTCCGGTTTCTGTGTGCCGAATGGTGAAGCTAACCTGGAACGTCGCCGACCCACGCGGTCGGGTGTGTCGAATCCCGCGGACTCCCGCCGCGAGGCAGAAAGAAGCGCAGATTGCGGTGGCCGGTAACAGCTCGCGATGCGGTTGATGGCACGCACGAGAGCCAGGGCACACCCCAGGCACAAGGTCTGAGCGTACCTATCGCATTCGCTGCGGTCAAAACAAATGGGCATCGCCCGCATGGTTATGCGGAGCATGTCAAGACCCCAGGCCGTTCAGCCCGCCGTTCAGCCCGCCGCGATGGACACCACCGTGAGCAACACCAGGACGAGTGCCCAGCCCGCCGTGGACAACCATCCGAGCACCAGCCCGGTCAGCGCGAGCCCGTCCCCCAGCTCGCCCCGGCTGCGGATCTCGGCCCTCGCCACGTGCCCCAGAACGACGGCCGGGATCCCGGTCAGCCCCATCGTGGGCACACACAGCAGACCGCATACGCCCGCCGCGACCGCCTTCCCGTTCGTCGCGGGCCGCGGCACCGGCAGGAACGTCCGAGGCACGGGCACGGGCACGGCACCGGCCGACTGCGGCACCGGCCCCTGCGGCAGGTCCGCGACGAGCAGCGCCAGCTCCCCCACGGTCCGGGCCCCGTACGCCCGCGCCACCCGCTTCTCGAACTCGTCCTGCTCCATCCGCCCCTCGCCGTATCCGGCTCTGAGCACGTCCACGGCACGCTCGCGGTCGGCGTGCGAGGCGAGCATCGACGGTGCGCCGGCGCCCTGCCAGGGCTGCCAGGACGGATAGGGCGGCTGCGACACGGAGTACCTCCCCGGGAGCCTGAGTCCTTCCATGATGCTCCGAAGGGACGCTTCCGGCATCGGTGCGCCCGGGGCGAGGCGCCGTTCGTCAGCCACGCGGCCGAATCACGCCCGTTTCCTCCATGGTCGTTTCCAGTACGTTGACGCCAGTACGACGCCTGTACAGGGCAGGCATCGGCACAGGTGAACGCGGGGGTCGGCGGGATGACCGGGGGGCAGGCACGCGCGTGGGACGACGACGGCGTCCCCTTCCTCGCCCGGCTGGAGCGGGAGGACCGCGCCGCCCTGCTCGCCATCGGCCGCCCCCTCGGCTACCGGGCCCGCGGCGTCATCCTGCACCAGGACGAGCCCTCGGCCCACGTCCTGCTCCTCCTGCACGGCTGGACGAAGGTCACGGCGATCGCCGCCAACGGCTACGAGGCGCTGCTCGCCCTGCGCGGCCCCGGCGACATCATCGGCGAGGGCGCGGCCCTCAGCGGCCGCGGCCGCTCGGCGACCGTGACGGCCCTGGAGCCGGTCGAGGCGGTCGTCATCGACCAGAACCGTTTCACCGTGTTCGTCTCGGACCACCCCCGGGTGGCACTGCACCTGCTGAGCCTGTCCACGGACCGGCAGCGGTCGACCGACCGTCGCCGGCTGGAATGGGCCGCGCTGACCGTGCGCGAGCGGCTGGCCGTCCTGCTGCTCGAACTGGTGCGCACACACGGCAGCCGGACGGACGAGGGCGTCGAACTCACCATCGGGCTCAGCCAGCAGGAGTTCGCCGGTTCCGTGGGCTCCTCGCGCGAGGCGGTGGCCCGGCTCCTCAAGGAGCTGCGGGACCGGCAGGTCGTCGCCACCCGGCGCCGCCGCATCGTCGTACTCCGCCCCGACGTACTGCGCCGTATAGCCGGCGAAGCCTCCGCCTGACGCACATCCCCGCCCGCCGTTCCATGCACACGGTCACATTCCGTCCGTGTCATCGGCCCTCCGGCGCTCGCCCGCGACCCGCCATCGTGCTGGACGACGGACACCGACGTGCGAGAGGCAGCCATGACCGACCCCGTGTACCGCACGATCCTCCTCTTCGACATCGAGCAGTACGGCTCGCGAGACGACGTGGAACAGGCGTTCCTGCGCCGCGTCCTCTACGACGTCGTCGACACGACCCTGCTCGACGCCGCCGTCGACGAGACCGCCCGGCTGCGCGCCGACCGCGGCGACTCCGTCATGGAGCTGATCGACACCGCGGTCCCCGTACCCGCCCTGATCAAGACACTTCTGACCGAGACCCCCGCCCTCCTCCACAACAAGAACCGCCTCCTGGCGACGAGCGCCCGTATGCGGCTGCGCATCGTCCTGTCCTCCGGCTACGTCGCCGTAGACGAACTCGACGGCTGGGTCGGCTCCGACCTCAACCACGCGGTCCGCCTGCTGAACTCCGACCCCCTGCGCGACGCCCTGACGCAGCGCGAGTCCGACTGCGTTCTGTGCGTGTCGGAAGGGATCTACCAGGGGGTTGTACGGCACGGCCCGCTGGGCGTGCGGCCGGAGGAGTTCCACCGGGTGACGGTGGGGACGAAGGAGGGGCCCACGGTGGCCTGGGTGCACGGGGAGCCGGGCAGCAGCACGCCGGGCTCCCCCGAAGCCGTCGCCGGTGCCTCGGGCCCGGACGCGCCGGCCCTCCAGCGCTCCGACGTCCGGATCTACGGCGATCAGTACGGCCAAGCCGGCGGCACACTCCACGGCGGCCAGCACTTCGACTTCACCGGCCGGACCCGGGACGAGCGCCGATGAGCCAGGAGGAGTCGGCGGCCGACGCGGCGCATCCGGCCGAAGCGCAGGACGGCGAGAAGAAGCAGCGGGACGAGGCGGCCGAGGAACAGCCGAGGCAGGAGGCGTGGGCCGCGCGCCGGGACCTGATCGCGCACGCCCCGGACTTCGTCTCCACCCTCGTCACCCGCGACCAGTTCGGCCAGGCCGGCGGCACGCACTACGGCGACCAGCACTTCCACTTCGGAGGCCGGGCCGAGGCGCCCCTCCCGCTGTCCGGGCCGATCCCGCACGGGGAGATCGAGGAGCTGAAGGTCGTCTTCCGGGGCTGCCAGAGCTTCGACGAGGCCCTGAGGCGCCTGCGGGACGACAGGCTCGTCATCCTGTCCGGCGGACGCGAGACAGGCCGCCGTACCGCCGCGCTGATGCTGCTGCACCGGTCGGGCGCCGAGCGGTTGCGCTCCCTCGATCCCCCGGCGTCGTTCCCGGAGCTTGCCGGCCAGGTCGACTCCTCGGCCGGATACGTCCTGTGCGATCTGCCCGTCGGCCGGAACCGTCCCCTGCGCGAGGCCCAACTGCACTCGCTTCGGGAGCGGCTGGAGCGCGCCCGGGCCCGTCTGGTGATCACCGTTGAGCCCTCGGCGGCGCTGGGCGACCTGCCCTCCGTACGGTGGGAGCCGCCGTCGGCCGAGGATCTGCTGCACGCCCATGTCACCCCGGCGACCGGTGAGTCCGCCTGGCCGGAACTGTGGGGACTGACAGCGGTGCGGGACTTCCTCACCCGGCACCACCGGCCCGAGGAGATCAGGCAGTTCGCGCTGCGGCTCGTCGCACACCAGCGCGGCGAGATCGACGAGGCGCGGCTCGCCGCCTTCGGCGAGACGGCCGTGGCGACCCAGGTGAACCGCTGGCTCACCGAGGAGAAGCCCGAGCTGCGTGACAAGGCGTTCCTCGTCTCCCTCGCCGTCTTCGACAAGGCGCCGTACGCGGTGACGGCCGAGCTCGCCGACGGCCTCTTCGTACGCTTGCACGACATCCAGAATCCGAACATCCGACCGACCATCCCCGTCTTCGGCAGCTCCCGCGAGGAGCGGCTCCGGCTCGCGCACGCCGACGGCTATGTGACCGCGGAGGTCACCGAGTGGGGTCCTCTGAAGGGCAGCTTCTGCGCCGCCTTCCAGGACGAGCGGACGGCTCCGATGCTGCTGGAGGAGGTGTGGAACCTCCACCCGTCGGCGCGCCCGGCCTTCGCGGAGTGGATCCGCAAGCTGGCCGACGACCGCCGCCCTCTCGTGCGGACCCGGGCGGCGTCGGCCGCCGCGCTGCTGGCCAAGGCCGATCTGTCGTCCGCCATGGCCCACCTCATCGAGCCGTGGGCGGACGGCCGTAAGCCGCATGCCTGGCTGACCGCGGCCAACGCCCTCACCATGACCCAGCTGCTGAAGGTGCCGGCCGTCTCCCGGATCCTGCACGACTGGTGCGTCGGGGAGGTCGAGAGCCGTCGCTGGACCGCCATCCGTGCCTACGGCCTCCTGGGGCCGGTGCACCATGAGGAGACCCTGGCGGCACTCGTGGACGCCATGCACCGGCCGCCGCCCGACGAGGCCGGGAGCGTCCAGGAGGACGGGGAGCCACCGGAGGAGGCCCGGCAGCTCGCCGACGCCCTCGAACTCCTCCTCCTCGCCGTACGGGACCCCGTACTGGCCGCCCTGACCGAACTCCGCCGCACCGACCGCGTGGTCCGCCCGCACGCCCTGCTCGCCTTCTTCCAGGCCTGCAAGCAGACGAAGGACGACGACAGCGACCGCCCGCCCGTCCTCGCCTGGTGCGCGCGGGCCGCGGCGGCCGACGACCCGACGGCCGCCCGGCAGCTGGCCGCGTTCTGGGACGCGCTGCTCACCGACCGGACACACAACCCGAAGGCCCTCGGCATCCTGCGCGGCTGGGTGCGCCTGGCCGACGACGGCCCGGAGACCGAGTCGGCCCTCGCCTCCCTGCTCGGCGCCCTCGGAACCACACCCACCAACCGGCGGCGCGTCAGCCATCTGCTGGGCACGGTCCGCGACTCCAGGGGAGCCGTCACACCGGCCGCGGACCGGCTGCGCAAGCGCCTCGCCCTCGACTGACCCGCCTACGGAGGCCGACCATGGACCACGACACCGACCCCGTCCGCACCGTCTGGCAGCTGCCGCGCTTCCACCTCGGCGGCCGGCGCTTCACGGGCCGCATCGACCACGCCCTGGTGTGTGTGACCAGAAAGGGCGCGTACGAGACCTTCCCGCCACCCGACCGTCCCGCCTCCATGCGGCGGTACGTCGCCGTGTACGAGGTGGACACCGACCCGCACGCCTTCCAGCTGGACATGCTCCTGCCCAGCCTGGTCGACAGCTTCGAGTTCGAGGTCACGGCCGACGTCGGCTGGCGCGTCACCCACCCGGCGCTCTTCGTCCGCAGCCAGGAGCGGGACGTACCCGGCCTGCTCACCCGGGAGCTGCTGCCGCTGATGCGGGACGCCGGCCGCCGTCACCCCATCGACGCGAGCGCCGAGGCGGAACGGGCCGTGCAGCGGGCGGTGCGGGAGGCGACCTCGCTCGGCCGCGCCCAAGGTCTGCACGTCACCTGCTCGATACGCCTGCGCCGCGACGCCACCGAACGATCCCACCAGGCCCGCCTGCGGACCGCCCGGCACGAGGTGGAGGCCGCGAGGCCGGAGCACGAGGCGACCCGGCTCCGCGACACCTACGAGGCAGAGCGCAGGACCGAACAGATCAGGTTCTACGAACTCACCCTGGCCAGGGGCGGTACCGCCGCGCTCGCCCTGCACCTGGCGGCGCACCCGGAGGAGACCCGGCTCGTCCTGGAACACCTCCAGTCGGGCCAGAACAGGCTGCTGGACACCCAGGTGAACCTGATCAACCAGGCCTTGGACAACAAGCAGCTGGAGGGCTACCAGCTCGACGAGCCCCACAAGCTCATCGCCGAGCGGATGAAGGTCATCCTGCGGACCACGGACCCGTCCGCCCCGCCCGAGGACGATCCGGAGCCCGGCACATGACCTCCCCGGACGATTCCGGCGTGCGCGCGGGCACCCGGCTGCTCGCCGACCTCCGCGGCGAGATCGCCCGCGCCGACGCCAAGGCCACCGTGCTCGTCGGCGCCCTGGGCATCTCGGGGGGCATGCTCGCCGCGCTCCTGGCCGACCGCGGCTGGACTCCCGGCCGGCTTCCTGCACCCGCCGCCGTGCTGTGGTGGGCCGGGGCGACGTCCCTGGTCGTCGCGCTGTTCGCCCTCCTGCTGGCGGTCGTGCCCCGCTACCGGAGCAGCCGCTGGACGCCCGGCAGCCCGCTCACCTACTTCGGCGACGTACGACGAGCCGCAGCCGAGGGGCGGCTCACCACGGCCCTCGCGGACACCGGCCGCGACCCCGCTCGTGGCCTTCTGCTCGCCCTCGCCGAGACGAGCGGCATCGCCGCCCGCAAGCACTTCTGGATCCGGACCGGACTGTTCTCGTTCGGCTGCTCGGCGGTCCTGCTGCCCGGATCGATGCTCCTCGCCTGAACCACGCCGCTCTGTCCCCCGCACGGGAAGGAAGGCCCATGCCCATGTCCGCACCGGTCCCCGACGACGACCTCCCCCGCCGCTCCGGCCGGGTCCACATAGCCGCCCGCCGGCGCGGGGCGGATCTCACCGCCCTCGGCTCGCTGGTGCTGCACCTCCCCCACGTCACCGCCAGCCTGGCCGTCGTCTTCGTCGTGTCCTACGCCCTGGGCCGGCTGAGCGATCTGCCCTGGTGGCTTCTCTTCGGCTGCTGGGTCCTGAGCGGGGCCCTGGTCTTCCACCGGCCGTGCGAACGGCTCCTGGCCCGATGGCTGTTCGGCCTGCGCTACCCCACGCCGGAGGAGGACAGGCGGCTGCGGCCCGTCTGGCACGAGGTGACCGCCCGGGCCGGAGTGGACGCGGGCGCCTATCAGCTCTGGATGGAGGAGAGCGACGAGATCAACGCCCTGGCCGCGGCCGGTCATATCGTCGGCGTGACCAGTCACTCGCTGCGGAGCCTGACGCCCGCCCAGCTCGCCGGCGTCCTCGCCCACGAACTCGGGCACCACACGCGGGGACACGCGTGGGCCTCGCTGCTGTCCCTCTGGTACGCGCTGCCGGCCCGGCTCGCCTGGCGGCTGCTGCTCCTGCTCTGCACCCGGCTGGGCCGGCTCCCGACGGGTACGGCCGCCGTGGTGACCGGCGTGGCCGGGGCGCTTCTGATCGCGCTGGCGACCGCCACGTACGGGCTGATCTTCCTGCCGTTGGCGACGCCCTACCTGGTGGCCGCGGTCGCCCGGCGGTCCGAGCTGCGGGCCGACGAGCACGCGGCGGGGCTCGGCTTCGCGCCCCAGCTCATGGCCGTACTGCACCAGGAGCGCGAACGGGAGGTCACGGCCACCGCCCCGGGCCTCGCCTTCGCGAAAGGCGGAATGATCACGCGGCTGCTCGACTCGCACCCCGATGTGCACACCCGGCTGCTCGACTCGCACCCCGATGTGCACACCCGGCTCCACCGCTTACAGGCCCATCTGGACAGCCGGCGCTGACACGCCGGAGGGCGGCCACCTCAAGGTGACCGCCCTCCGGTTCAAGCGACTCGCTTACTGGTTGTACGGACCGTAGTCGTAGTCCTCCAGCGGAACGGCCTGGCCGGAGCCCGTGCCGAACGGCGAGTAGTCGATGTCGTCGTAGCCGACGGCCGAGTACATCGCGGCCTTGGCCTCCTCGGTCGGCTCGACCCGGATGTTGCGGTAGCGGGACAGACCCGTACCGGCCGGGATGAGCTTACCGATGATGACGTTCTCCTTGAGGCCGATGAGGCTGTCGGACTTGGCGTTGATCGCCGCGTCCGTCAGGACTCGGGTCGTCTCCTGGAAGGAGGCGGCCGACAGCCAGGATTCCGTCGCCAGCGAGGCCTTGGTGATACCCATCAGCTGCGGACGACCGGAGGCCGGGTGACCGCCCTCCTGGACCACACGACGGTTCTCGGTCTCGAACTTCGAGCGCTCGACCAGCTCGCCGGGCAGCAGCTCGGCGTCGCCCGACTCGATGATCGTCACGCGGCGCAGCATCTGCCGGATGATGATCTCGATGTGCTTGTCGTGGATCGACACACCCTGCGAGTTGTAGACCTTCTGGACCTCGCCGACCAGGTGGACCTGGACGGCACGCTGGCCCAGGATGCGCAGCACGTCGTGCGGGTTGGTGGCACCCACGGTGAGCTTCTGGCCCACCTCGACGTGCTCGCCCTCGCTGACCAGGAGTCGGGCACGCTTCGAGATCGGGAACGCCGTCTCGTCGCTGCCGTCGTCCGGGGTGACGACGAGCTTCTTGGTCTTCTCGGTCTCCTCGATCCGGACGCGGCCGGAGGCCTCGGAGATCGGGGCGACACCCTTCGGGGTACGGGCCTCGAAGAGCTCGACGACACGCGGCAGACCCTGGGTGATGTCGTCACCGGCCACACCACCGGTGTGGAAGGTACGCATCGTCAGCTGGGTGCCGGGCTCACCGATGGACTGGGCGGCGATGATGCCGACCGCCTCACCGATGTCGACCAGCTTGCCGGTGGCCAGCGAACGGCCGTAGCACATGGCACAGGTGCCGACGTGCGACTCGCAGGTCAGGATCGAGCGGGTCTTGACCTCCTCGACACCGTGGTGCACGAGCTGGTCGATGAGCACGTCGCCCAGGTCCACGTTGGCCGGCGCGATCACCTTGCCGTCGATGACGACGTCCTGGGCGAGCATGCGGGCGTAGACGCTGGTCTCGACGTCCTCGGCCTTGCGCAGGACACCGGTCTCGTCCTTCGAGGCGATCCGCAGCTTCAGACCGCGCTCGGTGCCGCAGTCCTCCTCGCGGATGATGACGTCCTGGGAGACGTCGACCAGACGACGGGTCAGGTAACCCGAGTCGGCGGTACGCAGAGCGGTGTCCGCCAGACCCTTACGGGCACCGTGCGTGGAGATGAAGTACTCCAGCACGGACAGACCCTCACGGAACGACGCCTTGATCGGACGCGGGATCGTCTCGTTCTTCGCGTTCGACACCAGACCACGCATACCGGCGATCTGACGCATCTGCATCATGTTGCCTCGTGCACCCGAGTTCACCATCATGAAGATCGGGTTGGTCTTCGGGAAGTTGTCGTTCATCGCCTCGGCGACCTCGTTGGTCGCCTTGGTCCAGATCGCGATGAGCTCCTGCGTGCGCTCGTCCTTGGTGATCAGACCGCGCTCGTACTGCTTCTGGACCTTCTCGTCCTGCGCCTCGTACCCGCGGACGATCTCCTTCTTCGCCTCGGGAACGACGACGTCGGAGATGGCCACGGTGACGCCGGAGCGGGTCGCCCAGAAGAAGCCGGACGCCTTCAGGTTGTCGAGCGTCGCCGCCACGATGACCTTGGGGTAGCGCTCGGCGAGGTCGTTGACGATCTCGGAGAGCTGCTTCTTGCCGACCTCGTAGTCGACGAACGGGTAGTCCTCGGGCAGCAGCTCGTTGAAGAGCGCACGGCCCAGGGTGGTGTTCAGCCGGAAGCTGTCACCCTGCTGCCACTCGGGCTCGCCCTCCTCACGCGCCGGCGGCATCCAGCCACGCGGCGGGATGGTGCCGACCGGGAAGCGGACGTCGATCTTCGACTGGAGCGACAGCTCGCCCGCGTCGAAGGCCATGATCGCCTCGGCGACCGAGGCGAAGGAACGGCCCTCGCCCTTGAGGTCGCGCATCTCGCCGTCGGTGGTGAGGAAGAACAGACCGAGGACCATGTCCTGGGTCGGCATCGTCACCGGACGGCCGTCGGCGGGCTTGAGGATGTTGTTCGAGGACAGCATCAGGATGCGGGCCTCGGCCTGCGCCTCCGCGGAGAGCGGCAGGTGGACGGCCATCTGGTCACCGTCGAAGTCCGCGTTGAACGCGGTGCAGACGAGCGGGTGGATCTGAATGGCCTTGCCCTCGACCAGCTGCGGCTCGAAGGCCTGGATGCCGAGGCGGTGCAGCGTGGGCGCACGGTTCAGCAGAACCGGGTGCTCCGCGATGACCTCTTCCAGCACGTCGTACACGACCGTGCGGCCGCGCTCGACCATGCGCTTGGCGCTCTTGATGTTCTGCGCGTGGTTCAGGTCGACCAGGCGCTTCATCACGAACGGCTTGAAGAGCTCCAGCGCCATCGCCTTCGGCAGACCGCACTGGTGCAGCTTCAGCTGCGGACCGACGACGATCACGGAACGCGCGGAGTAGTCCACACGCTTACCGAGCAGGTTCTGACGGAAGCGACCCTGCTTACCCTTCAGCATGTCGCTGAGGGACTTCAGCGGGCGGTTACCGGGACCGGTGACCGGACGGCCACGACGGCCGTTGTCGAACAACGCGTCGACGGCCTCCTGGAGCATGCGCTTCTCGTTGTTCACGATGATCTCGGGCGCACCGAGGTCGAGAAGGCGCTTCAGTCGGTTGTTCCGGTTGATCACACGGCGGTACAGGTCGTTCAGGTCGGAGGTCGCGAAGCGGCCACCGTCCAGCTGCACCATCGGGCGAAGGTCCGGCGGGATGACCGGCACGCAGTCGAGCACCATGCCCTTGGGGCTGTTGCTGGTCTGCAGGAACGCGGAGACGACCTTCAGGCGCTTGAGCGCACGGGTCTTCTTCTGGCCCTTGCCGGTGCGGATGATCTCGCGGAGCTTCTCGGCCTCCTCGTCGAGGTCGAAGGACTCCAGGCGCTTCTGCAGCGCCGCGGCACCCATCGAGCCGTCGAAGTACGTACCGAAGCGGTCACGCAGCTCGCGGTAGAGCAGCTCGTCGCCCTCGAGGTCCTGGACCTTGAGGTTCTTGAAGCGGTTCCACACCTCGTCGAGACGGTCGATCTCGCGCTGCGCACGGTCACGCAGCTGCTTCATCTCGCGCTCGGCACCCTCGCGCACCTTGCGGCGCACGTCGGCCTTGGCGCCCTCGGCCTCGAGCTCGGCCAGGTCGGTCTCGAGCTTCTTGGCGCGGGCCTCCAGGTCGGCGTCGCGGCGCTGCTCGATCTGCTGGCGCTCGACGGAGACGTGGGCCTCCAGCGAGGGCAGGTCGCGCGTACGGCGCTCCTCGTCGACGTACGTGATCATGTACGCCGCGAAGTAGATGACCTTCTCGAGGTCCTTGGGAGCCAGGTCGAGCAGGTAGCCCAGCCGGCTCGGGACGCCCTTGAAGTACCAGATGTGCGTGACGGGCGCGGCCAGCTCGATGTGGCCCATCCGCTCACGACGCACCTTGGCGCGGGTGACCTCGACGCCACAGCGCTCACAGATGATGCCCTTGAAGCGGACGCGCTTGTACTTGCCGCAGTAGCACTCCCAGTCCCGGGTCGGACCGAAGATCTTCTCGCAGAAGAGTCCGTCCTTTTCGGGCTTGAGGGTGCGGTAGTTGATGGTCTCGGGCTTCTTGACCTCGCCGTGGCTCCACTGACGGATGTCGTCAGCGGTAGCCAGACCGATCCGGAGCTCGTCGAAGAAGTTGACGTCGAGCACTATGCGTCAATCCCTCTCAGGGTTGTAAGTCATGGGGTCTGATACGGGGGTCCTGGGGCCGGAGGCCTTCATGACGAAGGCCTCCGAACTCCCGTCAGACCTCTTCGACGCTGCTCGGCTCGCGCCGGGACAGGTCGATGCCAAGCTCCTCCGCAGCGCGGAAGACGTCCTCGTCGGTGTCGCGCATCTCGATGGACATGCCGTCCGAGGACAGCACCTCCACGTTGAGGCACAGGGACTGCATCTCCTTGATGAGCACCTTGAAGGACTCGGGGATGCCGGGCTCGGGAATGTTCTCGCCCTTGACGATGGCCTCGTAGACCTTCACGCGGCCGGTGACGTCGTCGGACTTGATGGTCAGCAGCTCCTGGAGGGCGTACGCGGCGCCGTAAGCCTCCAGCGCCCACACCTCCATCTCACCGAAGCGCTGGCCACCGAACTGGGCCTTACCACCCAGCGGCTGCTGGGTGATCATCGAGTACGGACCGGTCGAGCGGGCGTGCAGCTTGTCGTCGACCAGGTGGTGCAGCTTCAGGATGTACATGTAGCCGACCGAGATCGGCTCCGGGAACGGCTCGCCGGAGCGGCCGTCGAACAGCGGCGCCTTACCGGTCGGGAGCACCATGCGCTCGCCGTCGCGGTTCGGGATCGTGTGGTTCAGCAGACCCGCCAGCTCGTCCTCACGCGCACCGTCGAAGACGGGGGTGGCGACGTTGGTGCCGGGCTCGACCTTGTCGGCCTCGATGGCCTGGAGGCGCTGCGCCCAGTCGTCCGCGAGACCGGAGACGTCCCAGCCGCGGCTGGCGAGCCAGCCGAGGTGGATCTCCAGGACCTGACCCGGGTTCATTCGGGACGGCACACCGAGCGGGTTGAGGATGATGTCGACCGGGGTGCCGTCCTCCAGGAACGGCATGTCCTCGATCGGCAGGATCTTCGAGATGACGCCCTTGTTGCCGTGACGGCCGGCGAGCTTGTCACCGTCGGTGATCTTGCGCTTCTGCGCGACGTAGACGCGCACCAGCTGGTTCACACCGGGGGGAAGCTCGTCGCCCTCCTCGCGGTCGAAGACGCGGACGCCGATGACCTTGCCGGTCTCGCCGTGCGGCACCTTCAGCGAGGTGTCACGGACCTCACGGGCCTTCTCACCGAAGATCGCGCGCAGCAGGCGCTCCTCGGGCGTCAGCTCGGTCTCACCCTTGGGCGTGACCTTGCCGACGAGGATGTCACCGGCGATAACCTCGGCACCGATACGGATGATGCCGCGCTCGTCGAGGTCGGCGAGGACCTCCTCGGAGACGTTCGGGATGTCCCGGGTGATCTCCTCGGGGCCGAGCTTGGTGTCACGGGCGTCGACCTCGTGCTCCTCGATGTGGATCGAGGAGAGGACGTCGTCCTGCACGAGGCGCTGCGACAGGATGATCGCGTCCTCGTAGTTGTGACCCTCCCACGGCATGAACGCCACGAGCAGGTTCTTGCCCAGCGCCATCTCACCCTGCTGGGTGGCCGGACCGTCCGCGAGGATCTGGCCCTCGATGATCCGGTCGCCCTCGCCGACGATGACCTTCTGGTTGACCGAGGTGCCCTGGTTGGAACGGGCGAACTTGGCCAGGCGGTACGTGATGTACGTGCCGTCGTCGTTGGCGGTGGTGATGTAGTCCGCGGAGACCTCCTGGACCACACCCGGCTTCTCGGCCTTGACCACGTCGCCGGCGTCGGCCGCGGAGCGGTACTCCATGCCGGTGCCGACGAGCGGGGCCTCGGACTTGATCAGCGGCACGGCCTGACGCATCATGTTCGCGCCCATGAGGGCACGGTTGGCGTCGTCGTGCTCGAGGAAGGGGATCATGGCGGTCGCGACCGACACCATCTGGCGCGGCGAGACGTCCATGTAGTCCACGTCTTCGCCGGTGACGTAGTCGACCTCGCCGCCCTTACGGCGGACCAGCACGCGGGCCTCGGCGAAGCGGAGCTCGTCGGTGAGCGGCGCGTTGGCCTGCGCGATGACGAAGCGGTCTTCCTCGTCGGCGGTCAGGTAGTCGACCTCGTCGGTGACCTGGCCCTCGAACACCTTGCGGTAGGGGGTCTCGACAAAACCGAACGCGTTGACCCGGCCGTAGGAGGCGAGCGAGCCGATCAGACCGATGTTCGGGCCTTCGGGCGTCTCGATCGGGCACATGCGGCCGTAGTGCGAGGGGTGCACGTCACGGACCTCGAAGCCGGCCCGCTCACGGGACAGACCACCCGGGCCGAGCGCGGAAAGACGCCGCTTGTGCGTCAGACCCGACAGCGGGTTGTTCTGGTCCATGAACTGCGACAGCTGGCTGGTGCCGAAGAACTCCTTGATGGAGGCGACGACCGGCCGGATGTTGATCAGGGTCTGCGGCGTGATCGCCTCGACGTCCTGGGTCGTCATCCGCTCGCGGACGACACGCTCCATACGCGCCAGACCCGTACGGACCTGGTTCTGGATGAGCTCGCCGACGCTGCGCAGACGACGGTTGCCGAAGTGGTCGATGTCGTCGGTCTCGACGACGATCGAGGTACCGCTGTCGCCGACCGTCTCGGCCTCGCCCGCGTGCAGCTTCACCAGGTACTTGATCGTCGAGATGACGTCCTCGACGGTCAGGATGCCGGCGTCGAGCGGAGCGTCCGCGCCCAGCTTCTTGTTGACCTTGTAGCGGCCGACCTTGGCGAGGTCGTAGCGCTTGGGGTTGAAGTACAGGTTCTCAAGGAGCGTCTGCGCGGCCTCACGCGTGGGGGGCTCGCCCGGACGCAGCTTGCGGTAGATGTCGAGCAGCGCGTCGTCCTGGCCCTGGGTGTGGTCCTTCTCCAGGGTGGCGCGCATGGACTCGTACTCGCCGAACTCCTCCAGGATCTGCTCGGTCGTCCAACCGAGAGCCTTGAGCAGGACGGTGACGGACTGCTTGCGCTTGCGGTCGATGCGGACACCGACCATGTCGCGCTTGTCGATCTCCATCTCCAGCCAGGCACCCCGGGACGGGATGATCTTGGCGGAGAAGATGTCCTTGTCGGACGTCTTGTCGATGGAGGAGTCGAAGTAGACACCGGGCGAACGGACCAGCTGCGACACCACGACACGCTCGGTGCCGTTGATGACGAAGGTGCCCTTGTTCGTCATGAGCGGGAAGTCGCCCATGAAGACGGTCTGCGACTTGATCTCGCCGGTCTCGTTGTTCGTGAACTCGGCGGTGACGAAGAGCGGGGCCGCGTACGTGAAGTCGCGCTCCTTGCACTCGTCGATCGAGTTCTTCGGCGGCTCGAAGCGGTGGTCACGGAAGGTCAGCGACATCGACCCGCTGAAGTCCTCGATCGGGGAGATCTCCTCGAAGATCTCCTCCAGACCGGACTTGGTGGGGACGTCCTGACCGTTGTCCAGAGCCTCCTCGACCCGACTCTGCCAAGCGGTGTTGCCGAGCAGCCAGTCGAAGCTCTCGGTCTGCAGCGCGAGCAGGTTCGGAACCTCGAGAGGCTCCTTGATCTTTGCAAAGGAAATGCGCAGCGGGGCGGTGCTGGCGCCGTTGTTCGTATTCGCGGTCGAGGCGTTGCGCGAGGCGGCCAAGAGGGGGTCCTTCCGAGGGCTCGGACTCACTACGCGCGTACCGGCCCCTCTCCCGTACACAGAGACAAGCTGTGTCGGTCCGGCCGAAAGGCCAGGTCAGACAGGTCTTGTCATCGATGCTCGGGTGAGGGCAGACCCCTGGTGACGGGCAGGGGACAGCTAACAGGCAGCGCAAAGGGTCAGTGTAGCCACTTGGCACACTGATGTCCAGTCCGGGTTTTCACGCCCGTGTTGACCCTCGTTGTTCCACTCCTGCTACAAGGCGCTGCCCTCAACGCACGTTGATACTGCCCTCTTCGCCGTCGATCCATGCCTCGGATACGGATCCTTGTGACGACGCGTCCTGAGAATTGCGCGCTGCGTGCGGTTCGTCAAGGCCCCCCTGCCCGAACCGGGGACGCCCGGAGACACGACGAAGATCACCATACCCCCCGTCACTGAGGGTGCAAGGCAACCGTGGCCGGACCCCGGGAACGCCGAAGAGCGACCACCCGGATGGATGATCGCTCTTCCGCGCTTACGCGTTACACGTCCAGTGGGACGTGTCGTGGATCCTGGCGGATCCGAGAGGTCTTACTTGACCTCGACGGAGGCGCCGGCGCCCTTGAGGGACTCGGCGGCCTTCTCGGCGGCGTCCTTGGCGACCTTCTCGAGAACGGGCTTCGGGGCGCCGTCCACGAGGTCCTTGGCCTCCTTCAGACCCAGGGAGGTCAGCTCGCGCACGACCTTGATGACCTGGATCTTCTTGTCGCCGGCACCGGTGAGGATGACGTCGAACTCGTCCTGCTCCTCGGCGGCCTCGGCGGCGGCGCCACCAGCGGCACCACCGGCGACGACGACCGGCGCGGCAGCGGCGGCGGTGACGTCGAACTTCTCCTCGAAGGCCTTCACGAACTCGGAGAGCTCGATGAGGGTCATCTCTTCGAACTGGGCGAGCAGGTCGTCCTGGCTGAGCTTCGCCATGATGGCGGTCCTTCCACTAAATCGGCAGGTGCCGGATGTACATGTGTGGCGGGCGTACGTCTGGCCCGCGACGGCCTCCGCGTTCAGGCAGCGGGGGCCGGGATGCGAGCCGAGTTACTCGGCACCGCCCTGCTCGTCCTGCTTGGCACGGAGCGCGTCCACGGTGCGGACGAGCTTCGACGGCAGCGCCTGGAAGACAGAGGCAGCCTGGGACTGCTTGCCCTTCATGGCACCGGCCAGCTTGGAGAGCAGAACCTCGCGGGACTCGAGGTCCGCAAGCTTCTTGATGTCGTCGGCGGACAGCGCCTTGCCGTCAAGGACACCGCCCTTGATGACGAGGTTGGGGTTGTCCTTGGCGAAGTCACGGAGACCCTTCGCCGCCTCGACCGGGTCACCGGTCACGAAGGCGACGGCCGACGAACCCGTGAAGAGGTCGTCGATCGTGTTGATCCCGGCCTCATTGGCCGCAATCTTGGTCAGCGTGTTCTTCGCCACACGGTAGTTAGCGTTCTCACCGAGTGAACGACGCAGCTGCTGCAGCTGCGCCACGGTGAGACCGGTGTACGCGGTGACGACGGCACCGTTGGAGTTGCGGAACTTGTCCCGCATCTCCTCGACGGCATCGACCTTGTCAGGCCTCGCCATGAGCCTCGGCCTCCTTCCGGGTGATTCGGACCGCGCGGACCCGAAGGAGGACTGGGGAAAACGAAACGCCCCGGCGCAAGCGCACGGGGCGTAGCTCGACCGGTTGTCCGGCCGCACGAGGCGGCGGAATCCAGGAGCTCTTCCAGTGTCACCTGCGCGGGTCGTCCGCCGTTCAGCGGATCCTTCGGCCACCACGCCCTCTTCCGAGCACGCGGTAACGACCAGCGGTCTTTGGCTTCTACAGGAGGGTACGGGAACGGATCGCCGTCAAGCAAATCCGCCCGTACGGCTCCGTCGTACGACCGGCGGTGCGGGGCGGATCAGCCCTGCTCCAGCTCCTTGAACATGCCGGCGAGGTCCGCGACCTCCTTGGCGGGCGGCGCCTTGACGTCCACCGGCTTGTTGTAGTCGAGGAAGGTGATGGTCATGTCGAGCGGGCCCTTGGCGGCATCGCCCTTCATGCGGAACTGCTTGGTGTGGTCGTCGCCGTCGATCCACATGTCCATCGTGAGCTTGTCGACACCGAGCTTCTCGTACTGCTTGATGCTCTTCTCGCGCTGCTTGCGAGTGTCCGCCTTGGCGTCCTTGGCGGAGGCGCGCAGGTCGGCGAGGGTGACCGTGCCCGAGTAGTGGGTCGTCTCGACGCCGTCTACCTTCTCGGAGCCGACCTCCTTCACGTCCTTGGCGCCCGCGAGGAAGGCGGACTGGGCCGCCGGGTCCTGCTCGGCCCGGCTCGTGCTGCTGCCCGCCTGGTCCAGTTCCTTGCCGGCCTCGGACCCGGACAGGTCGAACTTCATCCAGCGCTTGCCGTCCATCTCCTTGGCCATCTCGGCTCCCCCACCGAGGTACATGGCCTTGTCGACGAGGCGGATCTCCACGGCCTCGGTGGCTCCCTTGTCGGGTGCCGTCATCTTCATGCTCATGGCGATCGTGGGCTTGAGGCGCATCGACGCCTCGCCCTTGACCCGGCCCTCGCCCGGGGACGTGCCGCTCAGGCGGTACCGGAGGGACGTGATGTCCTCCGTGTTCTTCGCCGCCTTGGCGACGGCGGCCGCGGGCGTCATCTCCGGCGACTGCTCGGATCCGCAGCCGACCGCGCCGGCGGCGAGCAGCAGCGCGCCCAGCCCGGCGACGGGCATGGATGTCCTCATTGATTCCCCCCAAGGAATACATGATTGCTTCACAGCAAGGCGGTGAGCTTATCCCAGAGGGGCACAAGTGACCTATCCGAATTCACGGCAGCCTCAGGGCGTACCGGTTGTACCCGCCTTCTTCCGCATCAGGTCCGCGAAGTCCCCGGTGTCGGAGACCGGGGGCCGCTCCGCCCGGACCCGCACGCCGTAGTCGCGGTAGTGCGCGGTCTGGGTCATCCGGCCCGTGGTCATCCGCGCCTTCTCCACCTTCTTGACCAGAAGGTTCCGCTCGTCGATCCAGATGTCGACGGTCTCGGTGGTGACACCGGCCTCGGTCAGCTGCTTCTTCAGGCCGTCGTCGGTGACGTCCGCCGTGGCCACGGTGCCGGAGTAATGCGTGGCGGCCCGGCCGCGCACGG
Organism: Streptomyces sp. NPDC057002; assembly: GCF_042673825.1. NCBI lineage: Bacteria > Bacillati > Actinomycetota > Actinomycetes > Kitasatosporales > Streptomycetaceae > Streptomyces > Streptomyces sp. NPDC057002. The sequence continues at coordinate 287,947 of NZ_JBHURZ010000003.1, read as the reverse complement.
TCTCCTCGCCTATCTTCCGGACGTCCCCGGAGGCCAGCAGGAGTTTCACGGACTGGTTGGGCGTGGTGGTGCGCATCTGGTCGCCGAGGTGGGCCCCGGAGCCGCCGGCGAGGGCTTCGAGATCGTCGTACGCGTACCGGATCCAGTGTCTGCCGTCGGCCTGCTCGGCGAACTTGTCGCCCATGCGCGCGTAGTAGGCGTCGGGCAGGTAGCGGGCCTCCATCGAGGTGGTGCCGAGCCTGCGCATGGTGTCGGCGATCGTGCCGCCGGTGTAGGTGATGGTGAGGGTGCCGGTGATGCCGTCGCTCCAGCCGAGGGTGCCGTCGGCGGTCATGGACATCAGCGAGCCCATGGTCGTCTTGGACTCGACCCGGGCGGACTCGGCCTGTGCGGTGGCCCGTTCGGCGGAGCGCAGGTCCGCCAGGGAGGTGCCGCGCGCGGCACGGTCGTCCTTGCCCGGGCGGTCGGAGGAGTCCGAGAAGGTGCAGGCGGCCACCCCCGTCAGCGCGGTCGCCATCGCGAGCACCTGGCCCACGCGGCGCACGGTCCTGCCCTGCATACGTCCCCCCGTTCGCATCCGGTTCCCGCACGTTAACCCAGGCCACCGGCGTACGTACCGGAAAAGGGAACGGGCCCCGCACCTCTGAGAGGTGCGGGGCCCGTGACCGGTTGGGCGAGCCGTCAGGCTCAGACCGCGGCCGGGTCCTCCTCGACGAGGAGGTTGCGGGTGCGGTTGGAGTCGAGCGGAATGCCGGGGCCCATCGTGGTGCTGATGGCGGCCTTCTTGATGTAGCGACCCTTGGCGGCGGACGGCTTCAGACGGAGGATCTCCTCCAGCGCCGCGCCGTAGTTCTCCACCAGCTTGGTGTCGTCGAACGACGTCTTGCCGATGATGAAGTGCAGGTTCGAGTGCTTGTCGACGCGGAACTCGATCTTGCCGCCCTTGATGTCGTTGACAGCCTTGGTGACATCGGGGGTGACGGTGCCGGTCTTCGGGTTCGGCATCAGACCACGCGGACCGAGCACACGGCCGAGGCGGCCGACCTTGCCCATGAGGTCCGGGGTGGCGACGACGGCGTCGAAGTCCAGACGGCCCTTCGACACCTCGTCGATCAGCTCGTCGGCGCCGACGATGTCGGCGCCCGCGGCACGAGCGGCCTCGGCACGGTCACCGGTCGCGAAGACCAGGACCCGGGCGGTCTTACCGGTGCCGTGCGGGAGGTTCACGGTGCCACGGACCATCTGGTCGGCCTTGCGCGGGTCGACACCCAGGCGGAAGGCGACCTCGACGGTGCCGTCGAACTTCGACGTGGAGGTCTCCTTGGCGAGACGGACGGCCTCGAGCGGGGCGTAGAGCTTCTCCCGGTCGATCTTGGCGTCCGCAGCGCGAAGGGACTTGCTGCGCTTGCTCACTACTGCTCCTGTGGATTCTTAGGAGTCGTGGTCCGGGCCGAGCGGGCCCTGCCACTTCTGCTGATGGAGTTGGGGCTCAGTCCTCGACCGTGACGCCCATGGAACGGGCGGTGCCGGCGATGATCTTCGCGGCGGCGTCCAGGTCGTTGGCGTTGAGGTCGGGCATCTTGGTCGTGGCGATCTCACGGACCTGGTCACGCGTGATCTTCGCGACCTTGGTCTTGTGCGGCTCGCCCGAGCCCTTCTCGATGCCCGCGGCCTTCAGGATCATCTTGGCGGCCGGCGGGGTCTTGGTGATGAAGGTGAAGGAACGGTCCTCGTAGACCGTGATCTCCACCGGGATGACCCAGCCACGCTGCGACTCGGTCGCGGCGTTGTAGGCCTTGCAGAACTCCATGATGTTGACGCCGTGCTGGCCCAGCGCGGGGCCGACCGGCGGAGCCGGGTTGGCCGCACCGGCCTGGATCTGGAGCTTGATGAGCCCCGTGACCTTCTTCTTCTTGGGAGGCATTGCTCTCTCCGGGTCCTAGTGAGAGTTTTCCAGCCTCCGAACCGGATCATCCGGATGGAGGCATACCGCACAACGATAACGGGTATCCATGTGCGGCCAAAAACCGAGCAGGTCAGGCAGGCTCCAGGAGCCTGCCTGACCTGCTCGGAAGCTGGTGTCCGCTAGTTCTTCTGGATCTGGTCGAAGGAGAGCTCGACCGGCGTCTCGCGGCCGAAGATCTCGACGAGGCCCTTGACCTTCTTCGAGTCCGGGTTGATCTCGTTGATGGTCGCCTGCAGCGTGGCGAACGGGCCGTCGGTGACGGTGACCGAGTCGCCGACCTCGAAGTCCAGCACCTGGACCTCGACCTTGCGGGACGGAGCCGGCTTGCCCTCGGCCTCGGCGGCCTCGCGGGCGGCCTTCTCCTCGGCCTCCGGGGCGAGCATCTTGACGATCTCGTCCAGGGTCAGCGGGTACGGGTCGTAGGCGTTGCCCACGAAGCCGGTGACGCCGGGGGTGTTGCGGACGACGCCCCAGGATTCGTTCGTCAGGTCCATGCGGACGAGGACGTAGCCGGGAAGCTTGTTCTGCTTGATCGTCTTGCGGTCGCCGTTCTTGATCTGGACGACCTCTTCCTGCGGCACCTCGGCCTGGAAGATGTAGTCCTCGACGTTGAGCGAGACGGCGCGCTGCTCGAGGTTGGTCTTCACGCGGTTCTCGTAGCCGGCGTAGGTGTGGATCACGTACCACTCGCCGGGCAGGACCCGCAGTTCCTCGCGGAGCTTCTCGATCGGGTCGCGGTCGTCCTCGGGCTCTTCCTCGGGCTCGTCCGCGGCCTCTTCGCCGGCCTCGGACTCCGCTTCGGCGTCGTCGTCCGCGACGGCGTCGGCAGCCTCGACCTCGGCGGAGGTCTCGGTGTCCTCGCTGTCCGCGCCCTCGACGGTGTCGAGCTCGTCCTCGACGGACTCGACAGGCTCGATGGCGTCGTTCACGTTCGGGTCAGACACGGTGGCTGCTTCTTCCTGGATACATAGGGGTGGAACATGCGAAAGGAGCGCCGGGTACCTCGGCGCTCTTCGCGGGCTGCTCAGCCGAACACGTACTTGGCGGCGTTGCTGAGTCCATAGTCAATCACGGTGACCAGGCCGATCATGATGACGACGAAGATGATCACCACGGTCGTGTACGTCGTCAGCTGGTTGCGCGTCGGCCAGACGACCTTGCGCAGCTCCGCGACGATCTGGCGGTAGAAGAGGGCCAGGCGCTTCAGCGGGCCCTTCTTGCCGCGCTTGCCGCCCTTGCGGGCCTTCTTGGACTCCGGCGCCTCATCCTGGGCATCAGGCATGTCGATGGAGCCCACGGCGTCCGTCACTCGTCCTCACCTGATTCCGGGTCGTGGCCGTGCCGCGCCCGGTCTGAGCCGCACGGCGGTGCATTGCTGTACGTACATGCGCACACATCCTGGCGAAGGAGTGTGTAGCAGGGCCGGAGGGACTTGAACCCCCAACCGCTGGTTTTGGAGACCAGTGCTCTACCAATTGAGCTACGACCCTTTGTGTGTCCCCCAACGTACCGCATCCATCCGGATGCTTGGTGTGCACCGAACGGGCGCGGCCTGCTGAAGGCCAACGAGGTGAGAGTGTACGTGCTCCGCGGCCGGTCGTCGAACAGAAAGGGCCCGCGGGAGGCCTTGTTGGCGCAAGATCGCCCCCGGAACAGGTGGCGGGCGGCGGGCCTCAGGCTGAAGATCGCCCAGGCCGGGCGGCCGATCCGTACTGTTGTCCAGGGGTTTGCCCGACGTTGTTCAGTCTGTGAAACCCCCGTGCCGCGAGCGTTTCCGGTCTGAAACGATGGGGCCCATGAGCCCTGCAACCCCTCCCACCGAGCGCCGGGTCTCCGCCCGAGTCGGCGCGATCTCCGAGTCCGCCACCCTCGCCGTGGACGCCAAGGCCAAGGCCCTCAAGGCAGCCGGGCGGCCGGTGATCGGCTTCGGCGCCGGTGAGCCCGACTTCCCGACCCCGGACTACATCGTCGAGGCCGCGATCGAGGCCTGCAAGAACCCGAAGTACCACCGCTACACGCCGGCCGGCGGTCTGCCCGAGCTGAAGGCCGCGATCGCCGCGAAGACGCTGCGTGACTCGGGCTACGAGGTCGACGCGTCGCAGATCCTCGTCACCAACGGCGGCAAGCAGGCCATCTACGAGGCCTTCGCCGCGATCCTGGACCCGGGCGACGAGGTCATCGTGCCCGCGCCGTACTGGACGACGTACCCGGAGTCGATCCGGCTGGCCGGGGGTGTCCCGGTGGAGGTCGTCGCCGACGAGACGACCGGCTACCGGGTGTCCGTGGAGCAGCTGGAGGCGGCCCGCACGGAGAAGACCAAGGTTGTCCTCTTCGTGTCGCCCTCCAACCCGACGGGCGCGGTGTACAGCGAGACCGAGACCGAGGCGATCGGCCGCTGGGCCGCCGAGCACGGCCTGTGGGTGCTGACCGACGAGATCTACGAGCACCTGGTCTACGGCGACGCCTCCGCCGTGTCGCTGCCGGCCGTGGTGCCCGAGCTGCGCGACAAGTGCGTCGTGGTCAACGGTGTCGCGAAGACGTACGCGATGACCGGCTGGCGGGTCGGGTGGATCATCGGCCCGAAGGACGTGGTCAAGGCCGCGACGAACCTCCAGTCCCACGCCACGTCGAACGTGTCCAACGTCGCGCAGGTGGCCGCGCTGGCCGCCGTCTCCGGCGACCTGGACGCCGTGGCGAAGATGCGTGAGGCGTTCGACCGGCGCCGCAAGACCATCGTGCGGATGCTGAACGAGATCGACGGCGTGGTGTGCCCGGAGCCGGAGGGCGCGTTCTACGCGTACCCGTCGGTGAAGGCCCTGGTCGGCAAGGAGATCCGGGGGCGCCGGCCCAAGGACACCGTCGAGCTGGCCGCGCTGATCCTTGAGGAGTCCGAGGTCGCGGTGGTGCCGGGTGAGGCGTTCGGTACGCCCGGCTATCTGCGGCTGTCGTACGCGCTGGGTGACGAGGATCTCGTCGAGGGCGTGAGCCGGATCCAGAAGCTGCTGGCGGAGGCCAGGGACTGACGTCTCCTGGTCGGCCTTCGGCCTGGGGCACATACCGAATTCGGTATGTGCCCCATTTGTTTGTGCGAGCAAGACCACTAAAGGTGAAACGGGTACCGGGACGCCTCGGACGTACGGCAGGATCTGGGAATGGAGCGTGTACGTGATGTCTCTGAACTGCCGAAAGCCCATCTGCACCTGCACTTCACCGGGTCGATGCGGCCCTCGACCGTGCTGGAACTGGCCGACAAGTACGGGGTGCGCCTGCCCGACGCGCTGAGCGAGGCGCTGATCAGCGGGGAGCCGCCGAGACTGCGGGCGACGGACGAGCGGGGCTGGTTCCGCTTTCAGCGGCTGTACGACGCGGCGCGCTCGTGCCTTCGGGAGCCGGAGGACATCCAGCGGCTGGTGCGGGAGGCCGCGGAGGAGGATCTGCGGGACGGCTCGGGGTGGCTGGAGATCCAGGTCGACCCGACGTCGTACGCACCCCGGCTGGGGGGTCTGATCCCGGCGCTGGAGGTCATCCTCGACGCGGTGGAGACGACATCGCGTGAGACGGGGCTCGGTATGCGGGTCCTGGTCGCGGCCAACCGGATGAAGCACCCGCTGGACGCGCGCACGCTGGCGCGGCTGGCGGTGCGGTACGCGGACCGGGGCGTGGTCGGCTTCGGGCTCTCCAACGACGAACGCCGGGGGATGGCGCGGGACTTCGACCGGGCGTTCGGCATCGCGCGGGAGGCCGGGCTGCTGTCGGCGCCGCACGGGGGCGAGCTGACGGGCCCGTCGTCGGTGCGGGACTGCCTGGACGACCTGGGTGCGAACCGGGTGGGGCACGGGGTCCGGGCGGCGGAGGACCCGCGGCTGCTGAAGCGTCTGGCCGACCGGGGTGTGACGTGTGAGGTGTGCCCGGCGTCGAACGTGGCGCTCGGTGTTTACGAGAAGCCGGAGGACGTCCCTCTGCGGACTCTGTTCGAGGCGGGTGTCCCGATGGCTCTGGGCGCGGACGACCCACTGTTGTTCGGGTCCCGGCTGGCGGCGCAGTACGAGATCGCGCGGCAGCATCACGGGTTCACGGACGCGGAGCTGGCGGAGGTGGCCCGGCAGTCGGTCCGCGGGTCGGCGGCACCGGAGGATGTGAAGGAGAAGCTGCTGGCGGGGGTGGACGGCTGGCTGCTGTCCTAGCGCCCGGCCTCTCCTACCGGCGGCCGACCTCCTACTGGAGGCTGACTCCGACCGTCACCGGCTCGTTGACCAGTGTGATGCCGAAGGCCTCGTGGACCCCGGCCACGACCTCACGGGCAAGGGTGAGGAGGTCCTCCGTGGTCGCGCTCCCCCGGTTGGTGAGGGCCAGGGTGTGCTTCGTGGAGATGCGGGCGGGGCCGTCGCCGTAGCCCTTGGTGAAGCCCGCCTTGTCGATCAGCCAGGCGGCGGAGGTCTTGGTGTGGCCCTCTCCCGCCGGGTAGGCGGGGGCTTCGGCGTCTTCGCCCAGGCGCTGCTTCACGCGCGCGCGGAACGTCGCGAAGTCGGTGTCCGTGAGGATCGGGTTGGTGAAGAAGGAGCCGGCCGACCAGGTGTCGTGGTCCTCGGCGTCCAGGACCATGCCCTTGCCGGCGCGCAGCTTGAGCACCGTCTCGCGGGCCGATGCGAGCGGGACGCGGTCGCCGGCCTCGACTCCGAGGGCGCGGGCCGTCTCGGCGTACCTGAGGGGGGCGGAGAGGCCGCCCGCGTCCTCCAGGGCGAAGCGCACGCGCAGCACCACGAATCGCTCCGGGTCGGACTTGAAGCGGCTGTGGCGGTAGGAGAACGCGCAGTCCTCGTTGGCCAGGGTGATCGTCTCGCCGGTCCGGCGGTCGTACGCGACGACCTCGGTGATCGTCGAGGAGACCTCCTGGCCGTACGCCCCGACGTTCTGGATGGGGGTCGCGCCCGCCGAGCCGGGGATGCCGGCCAGACACTCGATGCCGGCGAGGCCCGCCTCGACCGTGCGGGCGACGGCGTCGGTCCACACCTCGCCGGCGGCCAGCTCAAGCCGGGTGCCGTCGAGGGAGAAGCCCTGGGTGGCGATGACGAGGGCGGTGCCCTCGAAGCCCTTGTCGCCGATGACCAGGTTCGAGCCGCCGCCGATGAGCAGCAGGGGGGTGCCCGCCTCGTCGGCTTCGCGGACGGCGGCGATCACCTCGTCGTCCGTCGTGGCGGTGATCAGCCGGGTCGCGGGACCGCCCAGCCTGAAGGTGGTCAGCGGGGCGAGGGGGGCGTCGTGGAGTTCCTGCACGGGCTCAAGAGTACGAGACGGCGCTGACAGGCTCGGGCACGCGTGCGTGCGGCCCCTTCGCCAGGAAGTGGGCCGCACGCGCGCGTGGCTGTCAGGACAGACGCCGTAGCGCCTCGGACCAGGAGAGCGGGAGCTCGTCGCTTCTCGCCTGCCAGGTGGTGAACGTCGCGTCCCTCATCTGCGGGGCGAGGCCCCGGGCAGCCGGCCGGTGGGCGCCCGAGCGGACGAAGTCGTCGAGCGCGGCCTTCGACTCCCAGGCGGACAGCGTCCAGAAGGTCCGCTTGAGGGGCTTCGCCATCAGGGTGGCCCCGTAGGCGCCCGGGCTGCTGCACACCTGCCGCCAGACGGCGGGGGTTCCGGCGAAGAACTTGAGCGCTCCCCACAGGGTGCGGGTCTCGAACCGGGAGGCGAAGACAAGCACCTCGGCGTCGTGGGGCGGGGTGTTCGGGACGGTCCAGGGAAGGGTGGGCATGGCCGTTCCTCCTTCGGGTCGTCAGATCTGGTCGCCAGATCCATGAGTGTCAGTGGGAAGCGGTCTCCAGGACGGGCGCCGGTTCGGCCGGGGCCGCCTGCCGCTCGGTGTGCCGCCGGGTCGGGATCAACAGGGCCGCGATGCCCGCGAGGCCGACCACCGCCGAGCCCGTCACCAGGGCCGGCTTCATGCCGTCGACGAAGGCCTGGCCGGATTCGTAGCCGCCCTGGGCCGCGAAGATCGACGCCATGACGGCGATGCCGAGCGCTCCGCCCACCTCGCGCAGGGCGTTGTTCGCGCCGGAGGCGATGCCCTGCTCCTGGGGCCGGACGCTGGACATCACCAGGTGCGCGGCGGGGGCGAAGTACAGGGCCATGCCGATGCCGCTGACGATCAGGGCGGGCAGCTGCGCGGTGTAGGAGGCGTCCGCCGTGGCCACGACCGACATGTAGCCGAGGCCCAGGGCCTGCAGGAACAGACCGGCGGCGACGACCGGGCGGCCGCCGATGCGGTCGGCGAGGATGCCGGCGATCGGGGCGACCAGCATCGGCATACCGGTCCAGGGCAGCATCCTGAGGCCCGCCTCGGTGGGCGAGTAGCCGAGGACGCCCTGCATGTACTGGCTGAGCAGGAAGATCGAGCCGAACATACCGAGGAACATCAGCAGGCTCGCCGCGTTGATGCCGGAGAACGCCCGGGAGCGGAAGAGCCGCATCGGGAGCATGGGGTTCTTGGCGCGGGTGCTGTAGAGGACGAAGCCCGCGAGCAGTGCGGTGCCCGCGAACAGGCCCGTCAGGACCAGCGAGCCGGTCCAGCCGTCGACGGGGCCGCGGACCAGGCCGTAGACGATCCCGAAGAGACCGCCGCTGGCGAGCAGGGTGCCGGGGACGTCGAGCGGGGAGCCGGTGCCGCGTGACTCGGCGAGGCGCAGGCGGGCGAGCGGCAGCAGGGCCAGGCCCAGCGGGACGTTCAGCCAGAAGATCCACTGCCAGGAGATGTGTTCGGTGAGGGTGCCGCCGACCAGCGGCCCGGAGGCGACGGCCAGTCCGTTGACGGCGCCCCAGATGCCGTACGCCATGCCCCGTTTGGCCTCGGGTACGGCGGCGGTCAGCAGGGTGAGCGTCAGCGGCATCATGACGGCCGCGCCGGCGCCCTGGACCGCGCGGGCGGCGATGAGGGAGTCGATGCCGGGTGCCATGGCCGCCGCGGCGGAGGCCCCGGTGAAGACGGCGAGTCCCACTATGAAGAGCCGGCGGCGGCCGAAGCGGTCGCCGAGGGCCGCGCCGAACATCAGCAGGACGGCGAAGGTGAGCGTGTAGGCGCTCACGGTCCATTCCAAGTCGTGCAGGGCGCCGCCGAGGTCCTCGCGGATGGAGGGCAGGGCGGTGGTGACGACGAGGTTGTCGAGAGCCGCCATGAATCCGGCGACGCTGGTGATGACGAGGGCCCAGGCGGCTCCCCCGCGACGTGCGGTCTGCTGTGACATCGCTCCCCCAAGGGTGATGCGCTTGATCGATTAGTTATTGATTACTAACTTTCGAGGTCATGAAAAAGCGCGGCATCCTCGCCTTCCCTTGTCAGCTCTCCAGCCGGCCCTTGAGCCGCGCCGACGGGTACAGCCCCTCCCAGACACGGTGCTCGGGAGGGAAGCCCATGGCCGCCAGGCAGTTGATGAGCATCCCGTAGGCCATGAAGGTCGTCGTTTCGCCGATGTCGGCCCCCAGCGGCACGTGGACGGTGTCCCACAGCCGCATCCAGCCGGCGCGCACCGACTCGCCGAATTCGTGGTCGCCCTCTTCCTCGGCGGCCTTCACGGCGACGTACATCTGCATCTGCATCATGAGCCGCTCGGGCCGCTCCGCGATGACCTTGGTGTACGCGTTTCCCATGGCGTGCAGGGCCTCTTCGCCCTCCAGCCCTTCGGAGGCCTCCGCGAAGGTGCGGATCGTGTCCTCCACGCACCGCTGCGCCGCCGCCAGGAAGATCGCCTTCTTGCCGGGGAAGAGCCGGAAGAGATACGGCTGCGAGACGCCGACCCGCCGGGCGATCGCCTCGGTCGACGTGCCGTGATAGCCGCCGCGGGCGAACTCGATCGTCGCCGCACGAATGACGCTCTCGCGCCTCTCCTCCGCACTCATCCTGGCCATGGAAGTAAGTTAGTACTCAATCACTAACTACGTCAAGGGGGTGCCCGTGCCTTCATACGCGTAAGGGGCGCCCCGCAATGGAGAGCGCCCCTTACCCGTCACTCGTCTTCGCCGGCTCAGGCCAGTCGCACGACCGCCCGCGACATGCCCAGCACCTTCTGTCCCGCGCTGGTCGCCGTCAGGTCCACGCGGACGGTGTTGTCGTCGAGCTTGGCCGCGATCTTGCCCGCGACCTCGATCAGGGCGCCCTCGTCGTCGTTCGGGACGACGACCGGCTTGGTGAAGCGGACGCCGTACTCGACGACCGCGCCCGGGTCGCCGGCCCAGTCGGTGACCACGCGGATCGCCTCGGCCATGGTGAACATGCCGTGCGCGATGACGTCCGGCAGGCCGACCTCCTTGGCGAACTTCTCGTTCCAGTGGATCGGGTTGAAGTCGCCGGAGGCGCCCGCGTACTGGACGAGGTTCGCGCGGGTCACGGGGAAGGTCTGCGCGGGCAGTTCGGTGCCGACCTCGACGTCGGAGTAGGAGATCTTCGCCGTCATGGGATCGCTCACGCCTCCTCGGCCGCGCGGGCCACAAGCTTGGTCCAGGCGGTCACGACGTGCTCGCCTGCCTCGTCGTGGACCTCGCCGCGGATGTCCAGGATGTCGTTGCCCGCGAGGGACTTGACGGCCTCGATGGTCGAGGTGACCGTGAGCCGGTCGCCGGCGCGGACCGGGCGGCGGTAGGCGAACTTCTGGTCGCCGTGCACCACCCGGCTGTAGTCCAGGCCGAGCTGGGGGTCCTGGACGACCTGGCCCGCGGCCTTGAAGGTGATCGAGAAGACGAAGGTCGGCGGTGCGATCACGTCGGGGTGGCCGAGTTCCTTGGCCGCCTCCGCGTCCGTGTACGCCGGGTTGGCGTCCCCGACCGCCTCGGCGAACTCACGGATCTTCTCCCGGCCCACCTCGTAGGGCGCGGTGGGCGGGTACGTCCGCCCCACGAAGGACTGGTCGAGCGCCATGGCTCGGCACCTCCTGGTTGCTCTACTGACCGGTACGGGGTCATTCAACGACGCGAGGCCGCCCCCGATCACTCGGGAGCGGCCTCGTGTACGAGCCTGTTTTATCGCGTTTCGCGGTGCGCGGTGTGCGCGTTGCAACGCGGGCAGTGCTTCTTCATCTCAAGACGGTCCGGGTTGTTACGCCGGTTCTTCTTGGTGATGTAGTTCCGCTCCTTGCACTCCACGCAGGCCAGCGTGATCTTCGGGCGGACGTCGGTGGCAGCCACGTGAGTGCTCCTTGACGAACGGATGGGATGGTTTAACGCATAAAAGAGTAGCCGATCGAAGGACCGACCCCGCAATCGGCTACTGTCAGTAGCGGTGACCGGACTTGAACCGGTGACACAGCGATTATGAGCCGCTTGCTCTACCGACTGAGCTACACCGCTGTGATGCGATCGGGTCCCGCCTCGCGACGGGAACCTCACACACCAGAGCCCCAAAACGGAATCGAACCGTTGACCTTCTCCTTACCATGGAGACGCTCTGCCGACTGAGCTATTGGGGCGAGCGATGAAGACATTACACGGTCGGAAGCCGTTCACCCAAATCCGTTTCGGGGTACCCGTCACGGGCGCGCGGACCGTCCTGTCGGCGGCCTCGCAAGTGCCTGCCCTCCCGCTTCCCTTCGTGCTTCCCTTCCCGCTTCCCTTCCGCACAGCGGGCCACACCGGTACGACTATTGCGCTCCTCCCCGCCATGGGCGGGAGGCCGTCCTAGGCTCGACTCACTCTGCGTGATCATGCGTCCTCCCGTGCGCAAGCCCGAGCCCCTGGAGCGCGATGCCCGACAGCCGGCCGCAGCCGCCACCGCCCCCGTCGTCCTCGCCGGGTCCGGCCGACCCGTCGCCGCTGCTGCTGTGCGGGGCGCGGCTCACCGACGGCCGGACCGTGGACGTACGGCTGGGCGGCGGGCACATCGAGGCGGTCGGGACGGCCGGCAGCCTGGCGGCGGGCGGCACCCGCGCGTGCGGGGCGCGGGTGGACCTCGGCGGCTATCTGCTCCTGCCGGCCCCGGCCGAACCGCACGCCCACGCCGACACGGCCCTGTCGGCCGACACCGAGGGACCGGTCCCGTACGAGCCGCAGGACGTGCAGCGCCGGGCGACCGAGGCCGCGCTGCTCCAGCTCGGGCACGGGGCGACCGCGCTGCGGGCCCACGTGCGCGTGGGGGACGTCCAGGGACTGGGCGCGCTGGAGGCCGTGTTGCAGGCGCGGCGGGCGCTGCGAGGGCTGGCCGAACTGACGACGGTGGCGATGCCCCGGGTGCTGACCGGAGTGGCCGGGGCGGACGGGCTCGCGGTGCTGCGGGACGCGGTGAAGATGGGCGCCTCGGTGGTGGGCGGCCGGCCCGACCTCGATCCGGATCCGACGGGGTACGTGGAGGCGGTCCTGGAGGTGGCCTCCGAACACGGCTGCCCCGTCGACCTGCACACGGACGCCGGGGATCCGGCGCGGCTGGCCCGGCTCGCCGCGATGGCCGGCGGGCTGCGTCCCGGCGTGACCCTGAGCCCGTGCGGCGACCTCGGGCGGCTGCCCACCGAGGTGGCTTCGCGGACCGCCGACCAGCTCGCGGCGGCGGGGGTGGCGGTGGTGTGCCTGCCGCAGGGCGGCTGCGGCGGCGTGGACCGGCGGGGAGCGGCTCCGGTGCGGCTGCTGCGCGCGGCCGGGGTGCGAGTGGCCGCCGGGAGCGGGGCGCTGCGGGACGAGTCGAACCCCGTGGGGCGCGGCGACCCGCTGGAGGCGGCGTTCCTGCTGGCCTCCCGCTACGGGCTGGCGCCCGAGGAGGCGTACGACGCGGTGAGCGGGTCGGCGCGGGCGGTGCTGGGGCTGCCCGAGGTGCGCGTGGAGGCGGGCTTCCCGGCCGAACTGCTCGCGGTACGCGGGGACCGGCTGGCGGGGGCGCTCTCGCTGGCGTACAGCCGGGTGGTGGTGCACCGGGGGCGTGTGGTGGCGCGGACCAGCGCGGTCCGGGAGTACTGCGATTCGGCGGCTTCGGCGGAACTGGGGCTGCCGCGGCAGGGGCGGGGTGAGGTGTCGTAGGGCCGGGGGCGGGTCTTGGGGCCGGGGGCGGGTCTTGGGGCCGGGGGCGGGTCTTGGGGCCGGGGGCCGGTCGTAGGGCCGGGGGCCGGTCGTAGGGCCGGGGGCCTGTCGTAGGGCCGGGGGCCTGTCGTGGGGCCGGGGGCCTGTCGTGGGGTCTAGGTCGGTGGAGGCGTGGGTCGGCGGGGGCGTGAGTCGGTGGGGGCGTGGCTGAAGTCGTGCGGCGGATGGGGGCGTCCGGGCGTACGGTCGAAGGCATGCGCATTGTCATCGCTGGTGGTCATGGTCAGATCGCGTTGCGGCTGGAGCGGCTGCTCGCCGCGCGCGGGGACGAGGTAGCGGGGATCATCCGTAAGGCCGAACAGGCCGACGATCTGCGGGAGGCCGGTGCCGAACCGGTCGTGCTCGACCTGGAGTCGGCGTCCGTGGACGAGGTCGCGGAGCGGCTGCGGGGTGCCGACGCGGCGGTCTTCGCGGCGGGCGCGGGCCCGGGCAGCGGGGCGGCCCGCAAGGACACGGTGGACAAGGCCGCGGCGGTCCTCTTCGCGGACGCGGCGGTGAAGGCGGGCGTACGGCGCCTCGTGGTCGTGTCGTCCATGGGCGCCGACCCGCGGCACGAGGGTGACGAGATCTTCGACGTGTACCTGCGCGCCAAGGGCGAGGCGGACGCGTACGTGCGCGGCCTGAACGCCCTGGACTCGACGATCCTGCGGCCCGGTCAGCTCACCGACGACGCCGGCACCGGCCTCGTCCGCCTGGAGGCGCGCACGGGCCGCGGGCCGATTCCGCGTGACGACGTGGCCGCCGTACTGGCGGAGTTGGTGGACACCGCCGCGACGGCCGGACTCACCCTGGAGCTGATCAGCGGACCGGCGCCGGTGTCCGTGGCGGTGAAGTCGGTGGCGGGGAACTGACGCTTCCGAGGCGGAGTTTCCCTAGAACAGGGGCAGTTGGCCGGGGAAATCGGGCACCGCGTAGCCGTCAAGGGACGGCTGCTCCGCGCCGGGCAGGGCGTGACGACGGGAGCCGGGGCACGAGGTGAGTTCGCCGTGTTCCCGGGCGCCCGGCGGGTCGTGGCGCGCGTACCGCCCCGCGACGACGGCGATCTCGCGGCGGCACTCGGGGCACATTCTGCGGCGGGAGGACATGGGGCCAGTGTGCCGCGCGGGCGGCCCGTGTATGCCTGCCCTCCCCTGCTCCGCCTCCCCCTCCCCCTCCCCTTGGTCCGCGCGTTCCCCCTCCCCTGCCCCGCGCGTTCTTCCTTCGCTCACCGCACCCTCACCCGATTCCGGTTGCTTAAGTCAATCAATGGACTTAGCTTTGGCGGGTCGCGCTGTCCCTGACTGACGCCCCTACGGAGGCCCGGCCATGTCCCACGCCCTTCCCCGACCCGCCGACGACGGGAAGCCCGGGGCGCCACGGGCCAACGGCGTCGTCGCGGCCCTGGCCTTCGGCGGGATCGTGGTCTCGCTGATGCAGACCCTGGTCATCCCGATCGTCCCGGAGCTCCCCCGGCTGCTGAACGCCCCTGCGTCGGACACCGCCTGGGCCGTCACCGCCACGCTGCTCGCCGCGGCCGTCGCCACCCCGGTGACGGGCCGGCTCGGCGACATGTACGGCAAACGCCGGATGCTCCTGATCAGCCTCGTCATGCTGGTGGCCGGCTCGGTGACCGCCGCGCTGAGCGACACGCTCGGCCCGATGATCGTCGGACGGGCACTGCAGGGCCTCGCGTCCGGCGTGATCCCCCTCGGCATCAGCATCATGCGGGACGAGCTGCCCACCGAACGACTCGGTTCCGCCACGGCGTTGATGAGCGCATCCCTCGGCGTCGGCGGCGCCCTCGGACTGCCCGCCGCCGCGCTGATCGCGGACAACTTCGACTGGCACACCCTGTTCTGGGCCTCGGCCGGGCTGGGCGCCGTCGCCCTCGTGCTGGTGCCGGCCATCGTGCCGGAGTCGCAGGTGCGCACCGGCGGGCGCTTCGACCTGGTCGGCGGCATCGGCATGGCGGCGGGGCTGGTGTCCCTGCTGCTGGCGATCTCCAAGGGCGCGGACTGGGGCTGGGGCAGCGGCACCACGCTCGGTCTGTTCGCGGCGGCCGTCGTCGTGCTGCTGGTGTGGGGCTGGTGGGAGCTGCGCGTCAGGGAGCCGCTGGTCGACCTGCGTACCACCGCCCGCCGTCAGGTGCTGGTCACCAACCTCGCCTCGATCGCCGTCGGGTTCGCGATGTTCGCGATGTCCCTCGTCATTCCGCAGCTCTTGCAGTTGCCTGAGGCGACCGGCTACGGCCTCGGTGAGTCACTGCTCGTCGCCGGCCTGACGATGGCTCCGTCCGGCCTGGTCATGATGGCCACGGCCCCGGTCTCCGCCGCCCTGTCCAAGGCCAAGGGCCCGAAGATCACCCTGATGGTCGGCGCCCTCATCGTGGCCGCCGGTTACGGGCTGAACATCGCGCTGATGTCCGAGCTCTGGCACTTCGTGCTCGTCACCTGCGTCATCGGGGCGGGCATCGGCTTCACCTACGGTTCGATGCCCGCGCTCATCATGAGCGCGGTACCGGCCTCCGAGACGGGGGCGGCGAACAGCCTCAACACGCTGATGCGGTCCATCGGTACGTCGACGGCCAGCGCGGTGGCCGGGGTGATCCTGGCCCAGATGACGACGCCCTTCGGGCCGACCGCCCTGCCGTCCCAGAACGGTTTCAAGGTCGTCCTGGCCATCGGGGCCGGGGCCGCGCTGCTCGCCTTCGTGGTCGCGTCGTTCATTCCGCGGCAGCGGGTGGGGGAGGTGGCGGTGGAACCGTCGGAGGGTGAGGAGTTGGGGGAGGGTGAGGAGCCGGGGGCCGGTGAAAAGCCGGGGGCCGGTGGGCCGACTCTGGTTGAGCCGGCTGTCGGGGAACCGGCTGCCGAAGGACCGGCTGTCGAGGGACCGGCTGTCGAGGGACCGGCCGTCGAGAGGCCTGTTGCCGCGGAGGTTGGGACGGTTGGGTCCGCCGGTGCCGGGATCCCGGTGCGGGGGCGGGTCCTGGGTGCCGAGCGGGTGCCGGTCGGCGGGGCCGCGGTGACGTTGATCTCGCTCGGCGGCAAGCAGCTCGGGCGGTCGGTCTCGCGGAGCGACGGGGCGTACGGCGTGGACGCACCCGGCGCCGGTACCTACGTCCTGATCGCCTCGGCGGAGGGCTACCAGCCGCAGGCCTCCACAATCGTCGTGGCCGGTGAACCGGTGGCGTACGACGTGCTGCTGAGCGGCACCAGCGGGCTCGCCGGTGTGGTGCGGTCGGCGGACAGCGGGACGCCCGTCGCCGACGCCGTGGTCATCGTTACGGACGTCCGCGGGGACGTACTGGCCACCGGACGGACGGATGTGCTGGGCGAGTTCACCGTCACCGACCTGGTCCCGGGCCCGGTGACCCTCGCGGTCAACTCCCCCAAGCACCGGCCGCTGGCCCAGATCGTCGAGATCGGCGGGGCCGGGACCACGCGGGTGGAGCTCGAGCTGCGGCCCGGCGCGCAGGTGCGGGGCACGGTGCGCGGAGGGGGCGCGCCGTTGAGCGACGCGCGGGTGACGCTGGTGGACGCTGCGGGCAACGTGCTCGCCACGACCCGGACCGGTCTCGACGGGGCGTACGCCTTCTCCGACCTGGACACCGGCGCGTACACGGTCATCGCGACCGGGTATCCGCCGCGGGCGGCATCGGTGTCGGTCTCGGGCACCGGCGTGGACGACCATGACATCGAACTGGCCCACGGCAGGGAGTAGTCCCGAATGATCAAGATCCGGCGCGGGCATCGCTCCTCGGATCATTCGCGGTGTCCGGAGAGTCGGTTTTCGGTCGTTCCGGTAAAAGCCTGACCAACCTCTCCCCTCCGTGGAACGTCCGCAGCAGCATGGGAGCCCGGCGCCGGCGCGGACCGGGCTCCGTCCAACGGCACCGGGAGTGACCAGCGGGCTCCAGCAGGGCCTGCCCCACCTGAAATCTCTGGGAACGGCAGGCGGTCATGGATGAGAGCACTCGAAGGGCTGCTCCACGAGACGTTCAGCCGCCGCGACACACTTCTGAGCCATATCTTCGCTTGGGGAGCCGACCGTTAGGCGAGGTCGAGCGGCGATCGCACGAGACCCTCACTCACTTCAAGTGGAAGCTCGCCAACCTGACTGCCGGCCAGGGGCATCACGTACGGGTATGGCTGCACCAGTACCGCCCGCCGGGGGAACTAGGTGTGCGCGCTACGCCCAGGTGCCGCACAACCACCGCTATCCCTTCGTGTCGATCGTGCTGAACGGCGTTTATCGCAACGACAGTTACCGTTCCCTGCGCGGACTGAAACTGCCGGCGTGTCCGCCGGAACCGCTGGACTCGTGAACATTGCGGCCTGGCGACGTCCTCGCGATGCACCCCTCGGAAGTGCACCGGCTCGCCGAGATCCAGAGCGAAACCCTCACCCTGCTGGTCCAGGGCGCCCCGGTCACCGATCACAGCTACAGCTATCGCGAGAGCACCGGGAGCTGGCTCACCCACCACGACCTGCGGGCTCAGTACCGGGCCCTGCGACAGATCGATGTCGGCACCGCCGGATAAGCCGTGCGGATGAGGATGGGACGGCGAAGGGTGGGGTCCATGGAAGACGCCACGCACGACGGCCCGGGCTCGCAGGACCTCACGATCTGGGATCGGATCTCCGACCGCTACATCGAACTCGCGGATCATCGCGCCACGTCCAGCTTCCATCACCTGACGGACTCTTTCCACGAACGCCTACGGCCGCTGTCCGGCAAGTCCGTGCTGGACGTCGGCTGCGGTCACGGCTGGCTCGCCCAATCCCTGGCAGACCAGGGTGCAGAGGTCGTCGGAGTCGACGGGAGCAAGTCGATGCCCGATACGACGCCGTGGTCGCCAGGTTCTCCCTGCGATGCATCGTGGATCTCGACGGGCTGCTGAGGGACCCGATCGTCGCCCTGCGCCCAGGAGGACTCTTCCTCGCCTCCATACCGCATCCCGCTTTCTACATGCGTGAGCGGGTGGAGGATCCGGTCTCCGAGGAGCGCTACCGAAAGGTCACCGGCCACCTCGAGCACGAGATCCGAATCCATCCGGACTTCGGCGGGCACCGGTACTTCCACCGCCCCGTCAGCTGGTACATCAAGGCCTTTGCCCAGCACGGGATGCACCTGGACGACATGCGGGAGCCGCCGCAGCACCCGGACACCGCGGGGAACGGGAAGCCGGATGAGTGGACCGACTTCGAGAGATGGTGGAGCACCATCCCCGTCTTCCTTGGGCTCAGCTTCCGGAAGGCCACCGCCGGCTGACGGACGGACGGTGGGCAACACCAGTCCCCTGCACGAGGTGCGTCGGAGGCAGAGCCGCCATCGGGCCGCTTTCAGCCGTGGTCACAGCTTCATGTGATCTTCGGCGCTCTGCAGCGTCCACATGGGGCTTGGCTCCGATGCGGGGCCTGATGTTGCCACCGAGCGGGTTGGCCACCTTACGGCCGGGCATGACGAAGGGCCCGTGACCTGCTGTGTTCGCAGGTCACGGGCCCTTCGTTCCCGTGTGGCGGCGCCAGGATTCGAACCTGGGAAGGCTGAGCCGGCAGATTTACAGTCTGCTCCCTTTGGCCGCTCGGGCACACCGCCTGGGGTAGCTGCCCTTCGAGCCGCTTTTCGGCGGCGCTCCGTGGCAACGACGTAAACATTACCTGATGTGGAGGGGTGCTTCGCCACCCGATTGATCGGCGCCCGAAGGGCGGGGGGTGGCTAGGCTTGTCCGGATGCGGCCCGGGACCTGAACGGGACCGGCGGCCGCCCACGTACGCCGGTACGCACGATACGCACCCCGATACAAGGAGCCACAGGACATGGCCGACTCCAGTTTCGACATCGTCTCGAAGGTCGAGCGGCAGGAGGTCGACAACGCACTCAACCAGGCCGCCAAGGAGATCTCGCAGCGCTACGACTTCAAGGGCGTGGGCGCCTCGATCTCGTGGTCCGGTGAGCAGATCCTCATGGAGGCGAACTCCGAGGACCGGGTGAAGGCGATCCTCGACGTCTTCCAGTCCAAGCTGATCAAGCGCGGCATCTCGCTGAAGGCTCTGGACGCGGGCGAGCCCCAGCTCTCCGGCAAGGAGTACAAGATCTTCGCTTCGATCAAGGAGGGCATCTCCCAGGACAACGCGAAGAAGGTGGCGAAGGCCATCCGCGACGAGGGCCCGAAGGGCGTGAAGGCGCAGGTGCAGGGCGAGGAGCTGCGGGTGAGCTCCAAGAGCCGTGACGATCTGCAGGCCGTCATCGCCCTGCTCAAGGACAAGGACTACGACTTCGCCCTGCAGTTCGTGAACTACCGGTAGGTCCGGTCCGGTCCTCGGGGCTCACGGTCTGCACAGGTACGAGAGAGGGTGGGCACCTGCCGGTGTCCACCCTTCTCGTCTGCCTGCCGCGGTCGGTGGGCGCGTTCAGCTGCGCGAGTTGCCGAACAGCAGGCGGTAGGCGACCAGGAGGACGAGCGATCCGCCGATCGCCGCGGCCCAGGTCGTGCCGTCATAGAAGTCCTTGGTGATCGGGTGGTCCATCCAGCGGGCCGATATCCAGCCGCCGATGAACGCGCCCGCGATGCCGATCAGGGTCGTGCCGATAAAGCCGCCCGGGTCGCGCCCCGGCAGCAGGAACTTCGCGATGGCTCCGGCCAACAGTCCCAGGATGATCCAGCTGATAATGGTCATGCCGTGAACCTGCCCTTTCACGCTGTGCCCGCACTGTCCCGGCCATGTGATCTTGCTCCCGGCAGGCCGTGCCCGTGCGTCGTACGTCGGGCGTACCGCGCGCGTCGTCCTTGCCGCGCGCTTTCACGCCGTGTTGGTGGGGAGGACGCCCTGACGGCACCCACCGGTTGCGCTGATCAGTAGGGTGCGGTGCATGACAGTCTCCGGTTCCGGACTGCGCCGTAGCCTCGGCGTGGGGGACGCAGTGGTCATCGGACTCGGCTCGATGATCGGAGCCGGGATCTTCGCCGCCCTCGCGCCGGCGGCGCATGCTGCCGGGTCCGGGCTGCTCCTCGGACTCGCCGTCGCCGCCGTGGTCGCCTACTGCAACGCCACGTCGTCGGCTCGCCTCGCCGCCCGGTATCCCGCCTCGGGCGGTACGTACGTCTACGGGCGTGAGCGGCTCGGGGAGTTCTGGGGGTATCTCGCGGGCTGGTCGTTCGTGGTCGGGAAGACGGCCTCCTGTGCGGCGATGGCGCTCACCGTGGGCACGTACGTCTGGCCGGGGCAGGCGCATGCGGTGGCGGTCGCGGCCGTGGTGGCGCTGACCGCGGTGAACTACGGCGGGATCCAGAAGTCCGCGTGGCTGACGCGGGTGATCGTGGCGGTGGTCCTGGCTGTCCTCGCTTCCGTGGTGGTCGGGTGTCTGGTGTCCGGTGCGGCGGACGCCGGGCGGCTGGACGTCGGGGCCTCGGGCGGTGTGGGCGGCGTGCTTCAGGCGGCCGGCCTGCTGTTCTTCGCGTTCGCCGGGTACGCCCGTATCGCGACCCTCGGTGAGGAGGTACGCGACCCGGCGCGCACCATTCCGCGCGCGATTCCGCTGGCGTTGGGCATCACGCTGGTGGTGTACGCGTGTGTGGCGGTGGCTGTCCTTTCGGTGCTCGGGTCGGACGGTCTCGTGGACGCGGCGGCGCCACTGGCCGACGCGGTGCGGGCGGCCGGGCAGCCCTGGCTCGTGCCGGTGGTGCGGGTGGGTGCGGCCGTGGCCGCGCTGGGCTCCCTGCTGGCTTTGATCCTCGGGGTCTCGCGGACGACGCTGGCCATGGCCCGGGACCGGCATCTGCCGGGGGCGCTGGCGGCCGTGCATCCGCGGTTCCAGGTGCCGCACCGGGCGGAGCTGGCGGTGGGTGCGGTGGTCGCGGTCCTGGCCGCCACGGTGGATGTCCGGGGCGCGATCGGGTTCTCCTCCTTCGGTGTGCTGGCGTACTACGCCGTGGCCAACGCGTCGGCCTGGACGCTGGGTTCGGCATCGACTTCGGCGGGGCTCGCGGCTCGGGTGGTGGCGGGAGTCGGGCTGGCCGGGTGCGTGGTGCTGGCGTTCTCGCTGCCGGCGGTGTCGGTGGCCGTGGGAGCGGGTGTGCTGGTGGTGGGCGCGGTTGTGTACGGAGTGCGGCGGTGGGCGGGGGCTCGGGCGGGGAGGGCGTAGGGCTGCGGGGCGGTTGGGAGCAGGCGCTTCGCAGCTGTTGCTGGTCAGGCTCTCTTGGCCGTCACTCGGGTCGGCAACTGCTCGATCGCGGTCATGGGTTCATCATGCAGGCCGCCGCTGACAGCCGGGCGGGCCTGTGGATAACCCCTGGCCTGTGGAAAGCGGGCTGCGCAACCCCGCCGTCAGCGTGCCGTGAACGGCTCGTCGGTCCGGACGATGTCGCGGCCGAGCGGGAGCAGCGAGACCGGGATGAGCTTGAAGTTGGCGATGCCGAGCGGGATGCCGATGATCGTGACGCACAGGGCGATGCCGGTGGCGATGTGGCCGAGGGTCAGCCACCAGCCCGCGAGCACCAGCCACAGCACGTTGCCCACGCAGGACGGCGCGCCCGCGTCATGGCGCTCGACCGTCGTGTACCCGAAGGGCCACAGGGCGTAGACGCCGATGCGGAAGGCCGCTATGCCGAACGGGATGCCGATGATGGTGATACAGAGGAGCAGGCCCGCGAGCATGTAGGCGAGGAACAGCCAGAAGCCGCTCAGGACGAGCCATATGACGTTGAGAATGGTCCTCATTGGTTTCCACCTGCCATCTTCTCTAGCCGGGCGATGCGTTCCGCCATCGGCGGATGCGTGGAGAACATCTTCGAGAGGCCCTGGCCGGGGCGAAACGGGTTCGCGATCATCATGTGACTGGCGGTCTCGATGCGCGGCTCGGGGGGCAGCGGGAGCTGCTTCGTGCCGAGTTCGAGCTTGCGCAGGGCGCTGGCCAGGGCGAGTGGGTCGCCGGTGAGCTGGGAGCCGGAGGCGTCCGCCTGGTACTCCCGGGAGCGGCTGATGGCCAGTTGGATGAGCGAGGCGGCGAGCGGGCCCAGGATCATGATCAGCAGCATGCCGAGCAGGCCGGGGCCGTCGTCGTCGTCCGAGCGCCCGATCGGGATCAGCCAGGCGAAGTTGACCAGGAACATGATCACGGAGGCGAGGGCACCGGCGACCGACGAGATGAGGATGTCGCGGTTGTAGACATGGCTGAGCTCGTGGCCGATGACGCCGCGCAGCTCGCGCTCGTCCAGGAGGCGCAGGATTCCTTCGGTGCAGCACACGGCGGCGTTGCGCGGGTTGCGGCCCGTGGCGAATGCGTTGGGCGCCTCCGTCGGGGAGATGTACAGACGCGGCATGGGCTGGCGGGCCTGGGTGGAGAGCTCGCGGACCATGCGGTAGAGCCCCGGGGCCTCGAACTCGCTCACCGGGCGGGCCCGCATCGCGCGCAGTGCCAGCTTGTCGCTGTTCCAGTAGGCGTACGCGTTGGTGGCCAGCGCTACCAGGACGGCGATGACGAGCCCCATGCGGCCGAAAAAGCTGCCGATGACGATGATGAGGGCGGACAGTCCCCCGAGGAGGACTGCGGTCCTGAGCCCGTTGTGCCGGCGGTGCACGGTACGCCCTCCAAGTGGTGCGGCAGGGGGACCCTTGCTCGGTGATCTGCGGTGCCACTGGTGCCGTGGTGTCACGTCCAGTGGACCCTCCCGTACTGGTCAACGCCAGGCGGGGGGCACTAGTTCCCTTGTGCGTGCGGCGGCGCGTATGGGCCGTCCGGGTGAACGGCGCGGGAAGCGGCACGCGCGCGTGGGGAGGCGGGTGCCCCACGCGCGCGTGGCGAAAGCGGCTGATCCTTCAGAAGAGGGCGGTGTCGGTGAACCGCAGGACGAGCTGGGGTGCCCCGGACAGGGCGATGCCGAGGACGCCGGTCAGGGCGATCGCGGCGGTGAGAGGGGCCGGGACTCGGTGCTTTACGGGCTCGCCCTCGGGAGCGCGGAAGAGCAGGGTCGTCCACTGGAGGTAGTAGAACAGCGCGATGACGACGTTGACGGCCATGATCACGGCCAGCCAGCCGAGGCCCGCGTCGACGGCCGCCGCGAAGACGGTGACCTTGGCGAAGAGGCCGATGATGCCCGGCGGCAGTCCGGCGAGGCAGAGCAGGAAGAACGCGAGGAGCAGGGCGGACAGGGGGCTCGACGCGTACAGGCCGCGGTAGTCGGCGACGCGGTTGAGGAGCCTCGTCCGGCCGACGAGCGCGGCCACGGCGAAGGCACCGAGGTTCACGGCGCCGTACATCAGGGCGTAGGCGACGGTGGAGCCGACCGACTTCTCGGCGTCCCCGGAGTACGCGGCGGCGGCGATCGGTACGAGCAGGTAGCCGGCCTGGCCGACGGACGACCAGGCGAGCAGGCGGACCGCGCTGTACGCGCGCGTGGCCTGCTGGCGCAGGGCTCCGACGTTGCCCACGGTCATGGTGAGCGCGGCCAGGACCGCCAGGGCCGGGCCCCAGAGGTCGGCGTACGACGGGAGGGCCACGACCGTGACGAGGATCAGGCCGCTGAAGCCGACCGCCTTGCCGATGACCGACAGGTAGGCGGCGATGGGCAGCGGCGCCCCCACGTAGGTGTCGGGCACCCAGAAGTGGAAGGGCACGGCGGCAGTCTTGAAGGCGAAGCCGACGAGGGTGAGGACGACGCCGGTCTGGGCGAGTGTGTGGAGCTGTCCGTCGACGTTCTGGATGCGGTCGGCGACCTGGGTGAGGTAGAGGGTGCCCGTGGAGGCGTACAGGAAGCTGATGCCCATGAGGCTGACCGCGGTCGCGGTGACCGAGGACAGGAAGAACTTCAGGGCCGCTTCGGAGGACTTCCGGTCGCCGTACTTCAGGCCGACCAGCGCGAAGGCGGGCAGGGAGGCGACCTCTAGGGCGACGATCAGGGTCGCCAGGTCGCGGGAGGCGGGCAGGAGGGCGGCGCCGGCCGCGGAGGAGAGCAGCAGGAACCAGTACTCCCCTTCGGGGAGCTCCTTGCGGCCGTCCTTCAGGGCGGTGACCGACAGAAGGGCGGTGAGGAGTGCTCCGCCGAGGACCAGGAACTGGATGACCAGGGTGAAGCGGTCGGCGGTGTAGCTGCAGACAGCGGCGTCGCTGGTCAGGCAGAAGGTGCTGCGGTCGCCGTCCAGGAGGGGCAGCAGCATCAGGGTGGCGGCGGCCAGGCCCGCCACCGATGTCCAGCCGAGCAGCGTCTTCCGGTGCTCGGCGACGAACAGGTCGGCGACCAGGACGACGAGGCCGACGACCGCGGCGATGGTGGGCGGCGCGATCGCGAGCCAGTCGACGGACTGGACCAGCGACGCGGCCAGGGGCTGGGCCGGGGAGCTCATCGGTTGCCTCCTGCGAGGAGCTGCTGGACGGCCGGATCGCTCAGGCCGAGGAGGGCCTTGGGCCACAGGCCCGCGACGACGGTGAGGGCGACGAGCGGGGTCCAGGCCGCGAACTCGTACGAGCGCACGTCGGTCAGCTTCGGAGCGTCCTGAGGCAGGGCACCCATGCAGACGCGGCGGACCACGATCAGCAGGTACGCGGCCGTCAGCAGGGTGCCGAACGCGGCGATCACCATGAAAGTGAGGAAGGCGGGACGGCTGAGGCCTGCGGCGGGCTGGAACGCTCCGAACAGGGCCAGCATCTCGCCCCAGAATCCGGCCAGGCCCGGCAGGCCGAGCGAGGCGACCGCGGCGAAGGCGAGCAGGCCGCCGAGGCGCGGGGCCTTGCCATAGAGGGCGGCTCCGGTCTCCTCGGCGAGGGTGTCGAGGTCGGTGGTGCCGGTGCGGTCCTTCAGCGCTCCGACCAGGAAGAAGAGGAGGCCGGTGATGAGGCCGTGGGCGATGTTGGCGAAGAGGGCGCCGTTCACGCCGGTCGGGGTCATGGTCGCGATGCCGAGCAGGACGAAGCCCATGTGACCGACGGACGAGTAGGCGATGAGGCGCTTGAGATCGCCCTTCGCGCCCTGCTTGGCGAGGGCCAGGCAGGCCAGGGATCCGTAGATGATGCCGACGACGGCGAGCGCCGCGAGGTAGGGCGCGAAGGTGCGGAAGCCGTCGGGCGTGATGGGCAGCAGAATCCGGACGAATCCGTACGTACCCATCTTCAGCAGGACACCGGCCAGCAGGACCGAGCCAACGGTCGGCGCGGCGGTGTGGGCGTCGGGCAGCCAGCTGTGCAGCGGCCACATCGGCGTCTTGACCGCGAGGCCGATCCCGATCGACAAAACGGCGATGACCTGCACTGATGTGCTCAGCGACCGGCCGTTGTCAGTGGCGAGTGCCATCATGTCGAACGTGCCCGCCTTGAGCCCGATCAGGAGCAGGCCGAGCAGCATGACCACGGAGCCGAGCAGCGTGTAGAGGATGAACCGCCAGGCGGCCTGGCTCCGGCCCTCACCGCCCCAGCGGGCGATGAGGAAGTACATCGGGATGAGGACCATCTCGAAGGCGAGGAAGAACAGCAGCAGGTCGAGGACGGCGAAGGTCGCGAGGGTGCCGGACTCGAGGACGAGCAGCAGGGCGACGAAGGCCTTCGGGGTCGGGCCTTCCGGCATCTTGAAGTACGAGTAGAGCGCGCAGAGGAAGGTCAGCAGCGCGGTCAGGACCAGAAGGGGGAGGGAGATGCCGTCGATGCCGAGGTGGATGCGTACGTCGAGTGCGGGGATCCAGCTGATGTCCGTGCTGGCCTGCATCTTCGACGGCTGGTCGTGGTCGAAGCCGAGCGCGAGGACGATGGCCGCGATGAGGACCGCGCCGGTGACGGTGACGCCGTGCCGGAGCACCGCCTGCTCGGGTGACTTCCCCTTCA
This sequence comes from Streptomyces sp. NPDC057002, assembly GCF_042673825.1. NCBI lineage: Bacteria > Bacillati > Actinomycetota > Actinomycetes > Kitasatosporales > Streptomycetaceae > Streptomyces > Streptomyces sp. NPDC057002. The sequence goes on along the minus strand of NZ_JBHURZ010000003.1, from coordinate 262,152 downwards.
GCCCGGGCGGAGCCGGCAGGAGAGCCGCGGCGGCGCCGAGGAGCGGGCCGACGACGATGAACGCCAGAAGGACCTGCATCACGGACTCGTTGATATCGATCACGCCTGCTCACGCTCCCGTGGCGACGAGGACGGCGGCGACCGCGAGGACGACGGTGCCGGCGAGCAGCGCGCTCACATAGGTCTGGACGTTGCCGGTCTGGGCGCGTCGTACGGCGGCGCCGAGCCAGCGGGGCAGCGCACCCGCACCGCGTACGTAGGTCTCGACGACCTCGCGGTCGAGGAACCGGACGAGGCTCGCTCCGGCCTGGACCGGGCGGACGAAGAGTGCCGTGTACACGGCGTCCAGGTGGAAGCCGGCGGCCGCGTGCCGGTGCAGGGGGCCGAGCAGGAGCCGTCCCGGGTCGGAGGGGTCGGGCGCGTAGGCGATGTCGCCGTAGGCCGGCTCGTGGGTGGCGATGGCTTCCGCCTCTACCCGGGCGGCGTCGCCCTCGGGGTGGGCGGCGACCGCGCCGAGCGGGACACGGGCCGCGAGCGCGGTGGTGTGCCGCCAGGCGCCGTAGGTGACGATGCCGCCGACCAGGGCCACGCCCGTGCCGAGCACGGAGGTGGTGAGGGTCGGGCCGAGGTCACGGCCGTCGAACCAGTCGGGCAGCAGGCGGAACGCGAATCCGCCGAGGGCCAGGGACGGGACGGCCAGGACCCACAGCACGACGGTCATCGTCAGCGGCTCCTTGCCGTGGTCGGGGGCTTCGGTGCCCCGGCCCCGGAAGGCGAGCAGCCACAGGCGCATCGCGTAGGCGGCGGTGAGCAGGGCCGTGAGCAGGCCGGCGACGAGGACGATCCAGCCCGCGGCGGCGGGGGCGTGCTCGGTGTGTCCGGTGACGACGTGTTCGGCGACGCCGAGGACGGCCTCCTTGGAGAAGAAGCCGCTGAAGGGCGGGATCGCGGCGAGCGCGAGCAGCGCCACGGTCATCGTCCAGTAGGCGTCGGGGACGCGGTCGCGCAGGTTCCGCATGCGGGACATCGCGGCGAGCGAGTTGGTGCCGGCGGCGTGGATGATCACGCCGGCCGCGAGGAACAGCAGCGCCTTGAAGGCGCCGTGGGACAGGAGGTGGAAGACGGCGGCTCCGCGGTCGCCGACGGCGAGGGCGCCGGTCATGTAGCCGAGCTGGCCGATCGTCGAGTAGGCGAGGACGCGCTTGATGTCGTCCTGGGCGAGCGCGGCGAGCGCCGAGCCGGCCATCGTGACTGCGGCCATGACGGCGAGGACGACCATCGCGGCCTGGGAGGCCTCGAAGACCGGGAGGAGACGGGCGATGAAGTAGACACCGGCGGCGACCATCGTCGCGGCGTGGATCAGCGCGGAGACGGGGGTCGGGCCCGCCATCGCGTCGGGGAGCCAGGTGTGCAGCGGGAACTGCGCCGACTTGCCCGCGACGCCCGCGAGCAGCAGCAGCGCGATCAGCGTCGGGTGGTCGAGTGAGCCGCTGGCGACGGCGCCGAGGACCTTCGTGATGCGGAAGGAGCCGGCGTCGGTGGCGAGGGCGAACAGGCCGATGAGGAAGGGGACGTCGCCGAGCTTGGTGACCAGGAAGGCCTTGAGGGAGGCGGCGCGGGCTTCGGGGGTCTCCCAGTAGTGGCCGACCAGGAAGTAGGAGCAGATGCCCATGACTTCCCAGCCGACCAGGAGCACGATCAGGTCGCCGGAGTAGACGACCAGGAACATCGCGGAGGTGAACAGGGAGACGAGAGCGGCGTACGAGGGGTAGCGCGGGTCCTCGCGCAGATAGCCCGTCGAGTAGATCTGCACGCAGGTGGCGACGAAACCGACCACGACGGCGACGAGGGCGGCGAAGCCGTCGATGTGCAGGGCGAGTTCGATCGGGACCGAGCCGGTCGGGGTGAGTTCCGTGGCCGCGTTGACGGCCGTGTCACCGCCCTGCCGTGCGGCGACCAGCGCGGCGAGCACCAGGGAGGCGAGGGTCGGCAGGACGGCGAGCGGGCGGACGAAGCCGGGTGCCGTGCGGCCCAGGAGCAGGCCGGCGGCGGCGCCGAGGAACGGAAGGAGGGGGACGAGGACGGCGAGGGTGGTCGTGGTCACGCGGTGGCCTCAGCCTTCTGGGCCTCGTCGGACTGCTCGGCCGTGAGGGCGTCGTGGTCGCTGTCGTCGTCTGGGCCGTGCCGTTCGGCGGTGTCGCGGAGCTTGTCGATGTCCGCGGTGCCGCGGTTGCGGTGGACGGCGAGGACGATCGCCAGGCCGATGCCGATCTCGGCGGCGGCGATGGCGATGGTGAACAGGGTCAGGGCCTGGCCGGAGTGCAGGGTCTCCTCGGCGGTCTTGCTGAGCCAGACGTCGAAGGCGACCAGGTTGAGGTTGACGGCGTTGAGCATCAGCTCGACCGACATCAGTACCAGGATCGCGTTGCGTCGGGCGAGGACGCCGTAGAGGCCCGTGCAGAAGAGGAGGGCGGAGAGGACGGCGGGGTAGGCGAGGTGCATCAGCGGGTGCTCTCCCTCTGGCTGCGGCCCTTTTCGCTCCGGTCCTTTTCGCTGTGGCCGGCCGAGGTGCCCTCGGCCGGGGCGCTGTCGGGCGCGGGTGCCGCGTCGGCCTTCGCCTTGCGGGACAGGACGATCGCACCGACCAGGGCGGCGAGGAGGAGGACGGAGAGGGCCTCGAAGGGGAGGACCCAGTTCTGGAAGAGGCTGGCGCCGGTGGCCTCGGTGGAACCGGCGGCGGGGCCGTCCAGGTCGATCCAGGTCGTGCGGAAGGCGTCGACGACGACCCAGACCAGGGCGGCGGCCGCGGCGAGGGCCACGGTGAGGGCGGCCCAGCGGTTGCCGGAGTCGGCGTCCGGGGAGCGGCCGATCGGGGCCCTGGTGAGCATCAGTCCGAACAGGAGGAGGACGACGACGGATCCGACGTAGATGAGGACCTGCACCCAGGCGATGAACTCGGCGGTGAGCAGGAGGTACTCGACGGCCAGGCCGCCGAGGGTCACCACCAGCCATAGGGCCGCGTGCACCAGCTGCCGGGTGGTGACGGTGACGATCGCGGCGCCGAAGGTGACCAGGCCGACGAGGAGGAATGCGATCTCGACGCCGGTCGGGGAGAGGAAGCCGTGGCTCTCGGCGGCCGTGGTGGTGGCATGCGCTGCTCTGGTGGTGGCTTGTGCCGCTGTCGTGGCGGCTGCGGCCAGGGTCATTCCTGTCCCTCCTGCCGGTCCGCGGGCCGCTGCCTCGGCTGGTCGGTCTGCTGCCGGGACTCGCCTGCCGGGCGGGTGGGGGCCTCCGCCGCGCGGGCCTGCTCGTCGGCGGCGGACTCGGTGGGTGCGGGCTGCTGCTGGGCCGCGAGCTTCTCGGCGGTCTTGCGGGCGGTGGCGACTTCCTTCGGCTCCTCCGCGGCGGGGTCGAGGGCCGGCGGGGCCGGGACGGTCCACATCCACTCGCGGAGCTTGTCGCGCTCGTGGGTGAGGTCGTGGATGTCGGTCTCGGCGTACTCGAACTCCGGTGACCAGAACAGGGCGTCGAAAGGACAGACCTCGATGCAGATACCGCAGTACATGCACAGGGCGAAGTCGATGGCGAAGCGGTCGAGGACGTTGCGGCTGCGTTCGCGGCCGCCGGGGGTCGCCGCCGGGACCGTCTCCTTGTGGGAGTCGATGTAGATGCACCAGTCCGGGCACTCGCGGGCGCAGAGCATGCAGACCGTGCAGTTCTCCTCGAACAGGCCGATCACACCGCGGGTGCGGGGCGGGAGGTCGGGCTGGGCGTCCGGGTACTGCGCGGTGACGGACTTCTTCGTCATCGTGCGGAGGGTGACGGCCAGGCCCTTGGCGAGGCCGGAGCCGGGGATGGGGGCCATGGTTACTGGATCACCACCTTGACGACGCCGGTGAGGGCGATCTGGGCGAGGGACAGGGGGACGAGGAGGGTCCAGGCGAACTTTTGGAGCTGGTCCTCGCGCAGGCGTGGGTAGGTGACGCGCAGCCAGATCACGAGGAAGGCGAGGACGGCGGTCTTCAGCAGGGTCCAGACCCAGCCGAGGCCGTCGGCGCCCCAGGGGCCGTGCCAGCCGCCAAGGAAGAGGACGGTGGTCAGGCCGCACAGGACGACGATTCCGGCGTACTCGGCGAGGAGGAAGAGGGCGAAGCGGAGGCCGGTGTATTCGGTGTACGCGCCGAAGATGATCTCCGAGTCGGCGACGGGCATGTCGAAGGGAGGGCGCTGGAGTTCGGCGAGGCCGGCCACGAAGAAGACGATCGCGCCGACGATCTGCCAGGGCAGCCACCACCACTCGAAGGCGTCGAGGATACCGGGGAGGGAGACCGTGCCGGCCGCCATCGCGACCGAGGCGGCGGTCAGGAGCATCGGGAGTTCGTAGGCGAGGAGCTGGGCGGCGGTGCGGAGGCCGCCGAGGAGGGAGAACTTGTTCGCGGACGCCCAGCCGGCCATGAGCGAGCCGAGGACGCCGACGCCCATGACGGCCAGGACGAAGAAGACACCCGCGTCGATGACCTGGCCGACGGCTCCCTCGTCCGGGCCGATGGGAATGGCGAGCAGGACGAGGAGGTAGGGCAGCAGGGCGACGGCGGGGGCCAGTTGGAAGATACGGCGGTCCGCGCCCGCGGGGACGACGTCCTCCTTCTGCGCGAACTTCACACCGTCGGCGATCAGCTGGGCCCAGCCGTGGAAGCCGCCGGCGTACATGGGGCCGAGGCGGCCCTGCATGTGGGCCATGACCTTGTGTTCGGTCTGGCCGATGATCAGGGGGAAGGTGAGGAAGACGACGAAGACGACCAGGAGTCGCAGGGTGACGTCGAGGGCGTCGTTCACCGCGGGCCTCCTGTGGGTTCGTCGGGGTTGTCCGTGGGCTCGGTGGCCTCTGTGGCCTCTGTGGGCTTTGAGGGCTCGGGGGTCTCCGAGTCGTCCGAGGGCTCGGGGGCCGACGATGGCGCGGTCTCGGGCGACGGTTCGGGTTCCGGTTCCGGTTCGTCGAAGGCCGGGCGGGCGTGGTGCCAGGGGGCGTCCGAGCTGCGCGGAGTGGGGGCGGACCTGCCCGGCCGGCTGTCCCCCTGGTCGGACTCGGCGCGTTGGCTCGAGCTGCCCTCCGCCGCGCTGCGCGCGCGGCGCGGTCCCGCCGACGGGGTCGGGGATTGGGCCTCGGTGTCGGGGGACTCCGGCTGCGCGGCGGTCGGCGTCTCGGTGCCGGGCGCCACTGCTTCGGACCCGGGCGCCACTGCTTCGGACCCGGTCGCCGGGGATTCGGACCCGGGCGTCGAGGGCTCAGGGCCGGTCGCCGGGGATTCCGATTCGCTGGGCGTCTGGCTCGCCGAGCCGTCCGCAGCGGTACGGGTGCGACGCGGGGCGGCGGCCGGGGACGAGGGTGCCGTGTCCCCGGGCGGGGTCTGGCTGGCCGAGCCTTCCGCGGCCGAACGCGCACGACGCGGGGCACCCGTAGCCGGAGCCGGAGCTTCCGGGACCCCCGCGGCAGCCTGACTCGCCGAACCCTCCGCCGCCGTGCGGCTACGCCGTGGCCCCGTCGGAGCCGAAGCAGTCGACTCCCCGGGCGGGGACTGACTGGCCGAGCCCTCCGCCGCCGAACGCGCACCACGCGGGGCACCCGCAACCGGAGCCGCCGCCTCACCAGCAGCAGCCTGGCTCGCCGAACCCTCCGCAGCCGAACGCGCACGACGCGGCGCACCCGCAACCGGAGCCGGAGCTTCCGGGACCCCCGCGGCAGCCTGGCTCGCAGAACCCTCCGCCGCCGAACGTGCGCGGCGTGGAGCAGCCGGAGCCGGAGTAGCCGAGTCACCGGCAGCCGCCTGGCTCGCCGAGCCCTCCCCCGCCGAACGTGCGCGGCGTGGAGCAGCCGGAGCCGGAGTAGCCGAGTCACCGGCAGCCGCCTGGCTCGCTGAGCCCTCCCCCGCCGAACGTGCACGCCGTACGGGGCGTTCTCCTGCCGTGCGGGGTGTTGCGGCTCGGGTCGGGCGGGACGGGGCCGGGGGGAGTTGGCCCTTCAGGGGGCCCCATTCGTTGGGGTCGGGGACGCCGGGTGGGAGCATCTGGCGGCGTTTGGGGCCGCCGTGTTCGGACTCGCCGGGTTCCTTCGCGCCGGGCCAGGCCTTGGCGACGCGGGCGGCCAGGACGAAGTCCTTGCGCAGGGGGTGGCCTTCGAAGCTGTCGGGCAGGAGCAGGTGGTCGAGTGCCGGGTGGCCTTCGAAGGCGATGCCGAACATCTCGTGCGTCTCGCGTTCGTGCCAGGCGGCACCCGCGTAGACACCGACCGCGGAGGGCAGGGCGGGGGTCTCGTGCGGGACCGTCGTACGCAGGAGGAGGCGGCGGAGGGGGGACAGGGCCGCGATGTGGGCCGTGACGCGGAAGCCCGTGCCCGGCTCGTCGACCGCGCTCAGCCAGTCGAAATAGGTGCAGCCGAGCCGGTCACGGGCGGTCTCCAGGGCGGAGATCCAGGTCGCCGGGGGGACGTCGACCGTCAGGACCTCGTACGACTCCTCGGCCGTGGCGTCCGGGCCGAAGAGTTCCTCGGGGGCGGCGGGCAGCCAGCCGACCGCGGTCATCGTCCCTCCCCCGACGCCGAGCCCGAGGACGGCGGTCGCACCAGGCCGCTCTGCAGCGCCGCCGCGGAGGGGCGCCCCGTGCCGTACCGCTCCCCCAGCGACTCGCGGGCGATCTTCTCCTGGAGCTTGAGGATGCCCTGGAGCAGCGCCTCGGGGCGGGGCGGGCAGCCGGGGACGTAGACGTCGACGGGGATGATCTGGTCGACGCCCTTGGTGACGGAGTACGAGTCCCAGTACGGGCCGCCGCAGTTGCTGCACGCGCCGAAGGAGATGACGTACTTGGGCTCCGGCATCTGCTCGTAGAGGCGCTTCACCGCCGGGGCCATCTTGTCCGTGACGGTGCCGGAGACGACCATCAGGTCGGCCTGGCGCGGGCCAGGGGCGAACGGGATGACGCCGAGCCGGATGAAGTCGTGGCGGGCCATCGACGCGGCGATGAACTCGATCGCACAGCAGGCGAGGCCGAAGTTGAAGACCCAGAGCGAATAGCGGCGGCCCCAGTTGAGGATCACCTTCATCGGCTCGGGTGCGAGGCGCGCGAGGGCGCCGAGCCGCTTCGGTTCCGGAAGCAGCACAGGTTCAGGGCCGGCGGGGGTCACGTCGGGGGTCACGTCCATGCCAGGACGCCCTTCTTGTATGCGTAGAGCAGGCCCACGGCCAGGAAGCCGAGGAAGATGAACATCTCGACCAGGGTCGTCGCGCCGTAGCCGGGGGCGGCGAAGACGGTCGCCCAGGGGAACAGGAAGATCGAGTCGACGGCGAAGATCACGTAGAGGAAGGCGTAGACGTAGTAGCGGACCTGGGTGTGGGCCCAGCCCTCGCCGACGGGGTCGACGCCGCATTCGTACGTCAGGAGCTTCTCGGGCGTGGGGACCACGGGCCGCAGCAGGCGGCCGGCCCCGAAGGCGACGGCGACGAACAGCACGCCGACGGCGGCGAGCAGTCCGACGACCGAATAGGACTGGAAGTAGTCCGCCGCGACGACGGTCGTGGTGACGACGGTCGGTTCCGGCACGTCCGTCCCTCGCTCCCTTGAAAATCGGACCTGGTCCCGCGACGATCCCCCGGTTCACCCGGACGCCGCTGTTCGACGATCTGTACGCACGGGAGTCTAGGCCCTGATAAAGGCAGGGTAAGCAGCCCGTCACGCCCTGGCATGCGGGGGTGGGGTTTTCCTCAGTCGATCCTGGCGGTCCACCTCATGGCGCGGCTGCCCACGGCCGGGCACGCTAACGCGTATGACCGAACGCTTCCCGTCCACCGGCACCAAGGCGGCCGCGACGACGGCCGGGCAGGACGACCGCCCGCCGCCGCCCCGGTTCGCCTACGACCGGCACACCTGGAAGGAGATCGCGCACCTCCTGGCGAACCTTCCTCTCTCCCTGCTCGGATTCACCTACGTCATGACGGTGCTGTTCACCAGCTTCTGGCTGACCGTCACGGTGATCGGGTTCCCGCTGCTCGCCGCCGGACTCATGGGCGCGCGGCAGTTGGGCAAGCTGGAGCGAGCGCGGGCCAGGGCGCTGCTCGGGGTGCGGGTGGACGAGCCGAGCCGGCTGCCGCTGCGCGGCTCGGGCGGTTTCCTCGCCCAGGTGTGGATGTCGCTGAAGGACCCGGTGGGCTGGCGTGCGGTGCTGTACGAGTTCATACGGCTGCCGTGGGGCGTCCTCACCTTCACCATCACGCTGACCTCGCTGTTCGTGCTGTGGCCGGTGCTGCCGTACATCGCGCGGGGGCTGGCCAACGCCGACCGGGCCATGGTGCGCGGGCTGCTGTCGCCCTCGGACGAGCTGGAGCGGCGCATCGCCGAGCTGGAGTCGGACCGGGGGGTCGTGGTCGACACGGCGGCAGCCGACCTGCGGCGCATCGAGCGGGATCTGCACGACGGGGCGCAGGCCCGGCTGGTGGCACTGGCCATGGGTCTCGGCCTGGCCAAGGAGAAGGTGCTGGAGGACCCCGACGCGGCGGCGGCGATGGTCGAGGAGGCGCACGGCGAGGTGAAGCTGGCGCTCCAGGAGCTGCGGGACCTGGCCCGCGGGATCCATCCCGCGGTGCTGACCGACCGCGGCCTGGACGCGGCCCTGTCGTCGGTCGCCTCGCGTTGCACGGTCCCGGTGAAGGTGACGGCCGACCTGCCCGCGCGGCCGGCGGCGGCCATCGAGGGCATCGCCTACTTCACCGTCTCGGAGCTGCTGCAGAACGTCAGCAAGCACAGCCGGGCGAAGTCGGCGTCGGTGGATGTCTGGCGGACGGCCGACCGGCTGCTCATCCAGGTGTGGGACGACGGCCGCGGCGGCGCGAGTCTCGACGGCGGTACGGGGATGAAGGGCCTGGCCGACCGACTGGGCGCGGTGGACGGCCTGTTCGTCCTGGAATCGCCCGAGGGCGGCCCGACGACGGTCACGGCGGAGCTGCCGTGGCGCGACCGCACGGACGCCTCCGCCGCGGGCACCGACCGCTAGGCCGGGAAACCGCTGGGCCGGGAATCCGCTGGGCCGGAGGTGGGGAAAACCCCCCGTCCAAGACGCCGACGGACTCCATGGTCCGCCGACCTGCGGCGGAGCAGGGTGGAGGTATCGAGAGCACAGCCGCAGGACGAGGAGAAGGACGACGCCGATGGCCACGGAGTACGGACAGGGATACGGGCTCGACGGCGGGCCCGGGTACCCCGGGAGCACCGAACGACGGCGGCACCGGCTGCCCGTCGCGCTGCGGGCGCCGGTCGAGGGCCGCACCTGGCGGGAACTCGGCCATGTGCTGCTCAGCCTGCCGATCAGCATCGTGCTGTTCGTCTACGCGGTGACGATGGTGTCGCTGGGGGCGGGGCTGCTGGTGACGTTCCTCGGCGTACCGGTGCTGGCGGCGGCGCTCGCCGGGTGCCGCGGCTTCGGGGCGGTGGAGCGGTTCCGGGCGCGGGCGCTGCTGGACCTGGAGGTGGAGGAGCCGGAGCCGCTGCGGATGCGGAAGCCGGGCGCCATGGCGTGGATGGGGGCCGTCCTCAAGAGCGGCGCCTCCTGGCGGGCCCTGCTGTACGCGCTGCTGCAGCTGCCCTGGGCGGTGTTCTCGTTCGCCGTCGCCGTGAACGTGTGGCTGCTGGGCTGGGGGCTGCTGACGTATCCGCTGTGGTTCTGGGTGTTCCCGGTGTACGCCGGCCAGGACGGGGTCCAGTTGTACGGCGACGAGACGCACCGGGTCTACCTCGACAACCCCTTCGAGATCACGATGACCGCGCTGGTGGGTCTGCTGTTCACGATCGCCATGCCCTGGATCCTGCGGGCGCTGACGATGGTGGACCGGCTGCTGGTGCACGGGCTGCTGGGGCCGTCGCGGCTGGCCTCGCGGGTGGTGGAGCTGGAGTCGGACCGGGGGGTCGTGGTCGACACGGCGGCGGCCGACCTGCGGCGCATCGAGCGGGATCTGCACGACGGGGCGCAGGCCCGGCTGGTGGCACTGGCCATGGATCTGGGGCTGGCGAAGGAGAAGCTCCAGGAGGATCCGGAGGCGGCCGCGCGGATGGTGGACGAGGCGCACGGCGAGGTGAAGACGGCGCTGCAGGAGCTGCGGGACCTGGCCCGGGGGATCCATCCCGCGGTGCTGACGGACCGGGGTCTTGACGCGGCGCTGTCGGCGGTGGCCTCGCGCTGCACGGTGCCGGTGCGGGTCGAGGTCGATCTGGCGGAGCGGCCGGCGCCGGCGATCGAGGGGATCGCGTACTTCACGGTGTCGGAGCTGCTGCAGAACGTCAGCAAGCACGCGCGGGCGACCTGGGCGGGCGTGGAGGTCTGGCGGACCGAGAACCGGCTGATGCTGCAGGTCGTGGACAACGGTGCGGGCGGGGCCGACGTGTCCCAGGGCTCCGGCCTCGCGGGGCTGGCGGACCGGCTCGACGCGGTGGACGGGATCCTGGTGGTGGACTCGCCGGCGGGCGGTCCGACCCGGGTGACCGCGGAGTTGCCGTGGCGGGGCGCGTACGTGAGGTGACCTCCGGCCGGGGCCGTGGCAGGGGGCTCCGCCCGCCGGCCACGGCCTTCGCCCTTCCGCCGCCCGGATCACAAAGTGAGCCCCCCTCCCCGATTCGGTCGGACAAGAAGCCGGTCCTGCCCCCCATCCACCCCCCGATCCTGAAATGCTGGACCCGTCGCACGGGTGGGCGCGGGGCCGTTGTGGGCCGCGGACGGGCGGCATCGGGCTGTGGGGGGCCGGAACATCGTGGAGGACAGGGTGCGGGTGGTCATCGCCGAGGATTCAGTGCTGCTCAGGGAGGGCCTGACCCGGCTGCTGACCGACCGCGGGCACGAGGTCGTCGCCGGGGTGGGTGACGGCGAGGCACTGATCAAGACCATCACCGAGCTGGACGCGCAGGGCGAGCTGCCCGATGTCGTGGTGGCCGATGTGCGGATGCCGCCGACGCACACCGACGAGGGGGTGCGGGCGGCGGTGCGGTTGCGCAAGGCGCACCCGGGGCTCGGTGTGCTGGTGCTGTCGCAGTACGTGGAGGAGCGCTACGCCACGGAGCTGCTCGCGGGGTCCAGCCGGGGCGTCGGCTATCTGCTGAAGGACCGGGTGGCCGAGGTGCGTGAGTTCGTGGACGCGGTGGTGCGGGTGGCCGACGGCGGTACGGCCCTCGACCCGGAGGTGGTCGCGCAGCTGCTGGGCCGCAGCCGTAAGCAGGACGTGCTCGCGGGGCTCACGCCGCGGGAGCGGGAGGTCCTGGGGCTGATGGCCGAGGGGCGGACGAACTCGGCGATCGCCCGGCAGCTGGTGGTCAGCGACGGAGCGGTCGAGAAGCACGTCAGCAATATCTTCCTGAAGCTGGGGCTGTCGCCGAGCGACGGGGACCACCGCAGGGTCCTGGCCGTGCTCACGTACCTCAATTCCTGACATGCGCGGCAGGAGCGTGTGATCACCCCAAAGTCGCGTCCAAGATGCGAATGACACAAAGAAGGCGACCCTTACGGTCGTAGGGTTGATCCTGGGAGGCCTGCGGGAAGGCCTGTCCGGGACAGCCGCCTCGAGGGAGGTCCAGTTCAGTGACCAGCCAGGTCAGTAGCCCAGCGGAGCAGGCCGACGGACCAGTCGTAGGAGAGCAGCGCAAAGCGTCGGGCGCCAAGGGCGTCCGTCGTCTCGACCGGGTGATCATCAGGTTCGCGGGGGACTCGGGTGACGGTATGCAGCTCACCGGCGACCGCTTCACCTCGGAGACCGCGTCGTTCGGCAACGACCTGTCGACGCTGCCGAACTTCCCGGCCGAGATCCGGGCGCCCGCCGGGACCCTGCCGGGTGTGTCGTCCTTCCAGCTGCACTTCGCCGACCACGACATCCTCACGCCCGGTGACGCGCCGAACGTGCTGGTGGCGATGAACCCGGCCGCGCTGAAGGCGAACATCGGCGACCTGCCGCGCGGCGCCGAGGTGATCGTCAACACGGACGAGTTCACCAAACGGGCGATGCAGAAGGTCGGCTACGGCACCAGTCCGCTGGAGGACGGGTCGCTGGACGGCTACCACCTGCACCCGGTGCCGCTGACCACGCTCACCGTGGAGGCGCTGAAGGAGTTCGACCTCAGCCGCAAGGAGGCCGAGCGCAGCAAGAACATGTTCGCGCTGGGCCTGCTGAGCTGGATGTACCACCGGCCCACCGAGGGCACGGAGAAGTTCCTCAAGTCCAAGTTCGCCAAGAAGCCCGATATCGCGGCGGCCAACATCGCCGCGTTCCGGGCGGGCTGGAACTTCGGCGAGACCACCGAGGACTTCGCCGTCTCCTACGAGGTGGCCCCGGCGGCCACGGCGTTCCCGCCGGGTGTCTACCGCAACATCTCCGGCAACCTCGCCCTGTCGTACGGCCTGGTCGCCGCGAGCCGGCAGGCGGATCTGCCGCTGTACCTGGGGTCGTATCCGATCACTCCGGCGTCGGACATCCTGCACGAGCTCTCCAAACACAAGAACTTCGGCGTGCGGACCTTCCAGGCCGAGGACGAGATCGCCGGTATCGGGGCCGCGCTGGGCGCGGCCTTCGGCGGTGCGCTGGCCGTGACCACGACGAGCGGTCCCGGTGTGGCGCTGAAGTCGGAGACCATCGGCCTCGCGGTCTCGCTGGAGCTGCCGCTGCTGGTCGTGGACATCCAGCGCGGCGGGCCGTCGACCGGTCTGCCCACCAAGACCGAGCAGGCGGACCTGCTCCAGGCGATGTACGGGCGCAACGGCGAGGCTCCGGTGCCGATCGTCGCGCCGTGCACCCCGGGGGACTGCTTCGACGCGGCCCTGGAGGCGGCGCGGATCGCGCTGACGTACCGCACGCCGGTCTTCCTCCTCTCCGACGGTTATCTGGCCAACGGCTCCGAGCCCTGGCGGATCCCGGACCTGGACGAGCTGCCCGACCTGCGGGTGCAGTTCGCGCAGGGCCCGAACCACACCCTGGACGACGGCTCCGAGGTGTTCTGGCCCTACAAGCGCGACCCGCAGACCCTGGCCCGGCCGTGGGCGGTCCCGGGCACGCCGGGTCTGGAGCACCGGATCGGCGGCATCGAGAAGGAGGACGGAACGGGCAACATCTCCTACTCGCCGGCCAACCACGACTTCATGGTCCGCACCCGGCAGGCCAAGATCGACGGCATCGACGTCCCGGACCTCGAGGTGGACGATCCGCACGAGGCGCGGACGCTGGTGCTGGGCTGGGGTTCGACGTACGGGCCGATCACGGCGGCGGTGCGGCGGCTGCGCAGAGCCGGGGAGTCCGTCGCGCAGGCGCATCTGCGCCATCTCAACCCCTTCCCGCGGAATCTGGGCGCGGTGCTGGAGCGTTACGACAAGGTGGTGGTCCCCGAGATGAACCTCGGGCAGCTCGCCACGCTCATCCGGGCGAAGTACCTGGTCGACGCCCAGTCGTACAACCAGGTCAACGGCATGCCGTTCAAGGCGGAGCAACTCGCCACGGTTCTGAAGGAGGCCATCGATGGCTGAGACGTCCACGCACGGCACGGGCACCATCGAAGCGCTCTCCCTCGTCCCCAAGGCCGAGGCGAAGCAGTCGATGAAGGACTTCAAGTCCGACCAGGAAGTCCGCTGGTGCCCCGGCTGCGGCGACTACGCCATCCTCGCGGCGGTGCAGGGCTTCATGCCCGAGCTGGGCCTGGCGAAGGAGAACATCGTCTTCGTCTCGGGCATCGGCTGCTCCTCCCGGTTCCCGTACTACATGAACACGTACGGGATGCACTCCATCCACGGCCGCGCCCCGGCCATCGCCACCGGTCTGGCGAGTTCGCGCCGCGATCTGTCGGTGTGGGTCGTCACCGGTGACGGCGACGCGCTGTCCATCGGCGGCAACCACCTGATCCACGCGCTGCGCCGCAATGTGAACCTCAAGATCCTGCTGTTCAACAACCGGATCTACGGTCTGACCAAGGGCCAGTACTCGCCGACCTCCGAGGTCGGGAAGATCACCAAGTCGACGCCGATGGGCTCGCTGGACGCGCCCTTCAACCCGGTGTCGCTGGCGATCGGCGCGGAGGCGTCGTTCGTGGCGCGGACGGTCGACTCCGACCGCAAGCACCTGACGGAGGTGCTGCGCCAGGCCGCCGCCCACCAGGGCACGGCCCTGATCGAGATCTACCAGAACTGCAACATCTTCAACGACAACGCCTTCGAGGCCCTCAAGGACAAGCAGCAGGCCGAGGAGGCCGTGATCCGGCTGGAGCACGGCCGGCCGATCCGCTTCGGCAGCGACCTGTCCAAGGGGGTCGTACGGGACCCGCTGACCGGGGACCTGAAGGTGGTCGCGGTGACGCCGGACAACGAGGACCAGGTGCTCGTCCACGACGCGCACTCCCCGTCCCCGACCACGGCGTTCGCGCTGTCCCGCCTGGCCGACCCGGACACCCTGCACCACACGCCGATCGGTGTCCTCCGCTCGGTCGACCGGCCGGTCTACGACACGCAGATGTCCGACCAGCTCGACACCGCGATCGAGCAGCACGGCAAGGGCGACCTGGGCGCGCTGCTGGCGGGCGGGGACACCTGGACGGTCGTCGGCTGAGCACGACCACGCCGTACGGCGATCAGGCCCGGGACCGCTACGACGCGGCCCGGGTCTCGTCGTAGGCCAGGCGGGCCTTCTCCACGTCGTCCATGCGCTGGTGGGTCCACTGAGCGAGGGCCTTGACCTGCTCGGCGGCCTCACGGCCGAGGTCGGTGAGGGAGTAGTCGACGCGGGGCGGGATCACCGGCTTGGCGTCGCGGTCGACGAGGCCGTCGCGCTCCAGGGTCTGGAGCGTCTGCGTGAGCATCTTCTCGCTGACGCCCCGGCCGTTGTACTGACTGATCGCCCGGCGCAGCTCGCTGAACCGGTGCGGGCGGTTCAGCAGCTCGATCAGGACGAGCACGCCCCAGCGGCTGGTGACGTGTTCCAGGACGAGCCGGTACGGGCACAGGGCCTCGCCATCACTTACTGCCATGCCAGTACCTTACTTCAAAGTGGGTACTTTCGAACAGTTAGCGCTCCTCCTAGGGTTAGTGCCACCGCACCCCACAAGGAGAGTCATCACCATGAGCATCGTCGTCACCGGAGCCACCGGACAGCTCGGCCGCCACGTCGTGGAGCAGCTGCTGGAGAAGGTTCCAGCCGAGCAGATCACCGCGGTAGTCCGCAACGCCGAGAAGGCCGCCGACTTCGCGGACCGCGGGGTGAGGATCGCACTGGCCGACTACAACACCCCCGCGTCCTTCGACGGCCTCTTCTCCGCCGGTGACAAGGTCCTCCTGGTCTCGGGCAACGAGTTCGACAAGGGCCGTGTGCGGCAGCACAAGGTCGTCATCGACGCCGCCAAGGCGGCCGGGGTCGCCCTGCTCGCGTACACCAGCGCCCCGGGCAGCCTGACCGCCGCGCTCGCCGACGACCACCGCGGCACCGAGGAGGCCCTGCTGGACTCGGGCGTGCCCTACGCGCTGCTGCGCAACGGCTGGTACCACGAGAACTACACCGAGAACCTCGCCCCGACGCTGGAGCACAACGCGGTCGTCGCCGCCGCCGGCGAGGGCAGGGTCTCCTCCGCCTCCCGCGCCGACTACGCCGCTGCCGCCGTCGCCGTGCTGACCGGTGAGGGGCACGAGAACAAGACGTACGAGCTGGGCGGCGACTCCGCGTGGAGCTTCGCCGAGTACGCGGCCGAGCTGAGCCGGCAGACCGGCAAGGAGATCACCTACAACGCGGTCACCCCCGAGGTGCTCACCGGCATCCTGGCCGGCGCCGGCCTGCCCGAGCAGTTCGCCCAGATCCTGGCCGGGGTCGACGCCTCCATCGAGAAGGGTGAGCTGGTCGTCTCCACCGGCGACCTGTCCCGCCTGGCCGGCCGTCCGACCACGCCGTTCTCCGAGGCCATCGCCGCCGCGCTCAAGGGCTGAACCTCAGTCCGACGGGCCCATGAGCCACCTCACCCCCGGGCTGTCATGACCGTATGCCGATACGGCCATGACAGCCGGGGGTGCTCGGCGTTACCTTCGTGGTCGCGGAACACCACGTGCGAAGGAGGGGGCCGTGACCGGCAAGCCGAGGGGCGAGGGGCGAATAGGGCTGCTGAACGGCTTCGCGGCCTATGGGATGTGGGGGCTCGTCCCCCTGTTCTGGCCCCTGCTGAAGCCGGCGGGGGCGGTGGAGATCCTGGCCCACCGGATGGTGTGGTCGCTGGTCTTCGTGGGCGCCGCCCTGCTCGTGCTGCGCCGCTGGGCCTGGGCCGGTGAGCTGCTGCGGCAGCCGCGCAAGCTGGCGCTGATCACGGTCGCCGCGGCGGTCATCACCGTCAACTGGGGCCTGTACATCTGGTCCGTGAACTCCGGGCACGTCGTCGAGGCCTCGCTCGGGTACTTCATCAACCCGCTGGTCACCATCGGGATCGGCGTGCTGCTGCTGAAGGAGCGGCTGCGGCCGGTGCAGTGGGCGGCGGTCGGGACCGGCTGCGTGGCGGTCGTCGTGCTGACCATCGGCTACGGCCGGCCCCCGTGGATCTCCCTCTGCCTCGCCTTCTCCTTCGCCGCCTACGGGCTGGTGAAGAAGAAGGTGGGCCTCGGCGGCCTCGAGTCGCTGGCCGCCGAGACCGCGATCCAGTTCCTGCCCGCGCTCGGCTTCCTCGTGTGGCTGACCGCGCGGGGCGATTCCACCTTCACCACCGAGGGCGCGGGACACGCGGCCCTGCTCGCCTCGGCCGGCATCGTCACCGCGCTGCCCCTGATCTGCTTCGGCGCGGCCGCCATCCGCGTGCCCCTGTCCACCATCGGCCTGCTGCAGTACTCGACTCCGGTCATCCAGTTCCTGCTCGGCATCCTCTACTTCCACGAGGAGATGCCGCCGGAGCGCTGGGCCGGGTTCGCGCTGGTGTGGCTGGCGCTGACGCTGCTCACCTGGGACGCGCTGCGCACCGCCCGCCGCGCCGCCCGCGCGCTCACCGACGAGATCAGCGTGCCCAGCACCACCAGGACGACCGGCACGACCAGCGCCGCCCGGAACGCCGAGAGCGTGGCCTCGGGGCCGGACCCGGTGGACGCCAGGCCGTAGACCGCGGTCACCGCCGAGATGCCGATCGCCGAGCCGAACTGCGTGGCGGTGGTCAGCAGCCCGCCGGCCAGCCCCTGCTCGGACTCGGCGACCCCGTCCGTGGCCGCGATGGTCAGCGGCCCGTAGGCCAGGGCGAAGGCGAAGCCCGCCAGGAACAGCGTGGGGAACATCGCGGCGTAGACCCAGTCCATGCCGACCGGCAGGAACAGCGCGTACGCGGCCACGGCCAGGACGAAACCGCCGACGATCACGCGGGCGTTGCCCCAGCGGGCGACCAGCCGCGGCGTGAGCGTCGGGGCGAGGACTGCGTCGATGCCCATGGGAATCAGGGCCAGCGCCGTCTCGAGGGACGACCAGCCGCGCAGTTCCTGCAGATAGAGCGTGACGATGAACTGGAAGCCGAAGAAGGCGCCGAGGAAGAGCAGCGCCCCCAGGTCGGCGCGCACGACCGGGCCCTGACGCAGGATGCCGAGGCGGACGAGCGGGTCCGGGCAGCGGCGTTCGGCCGCGACGAAGGCACCGGCCAGCAGCAGCGCCGCCAGCCCCGAGGCCACGGTGAGCGGCCAGCCGTTCAGGCCGTGCTCCAGGCGTACGACGGTGTAGGCGGCCAGCAGCATCGCGCCGGCGGCGGTGATCGCGCCGGGCAGGTCGAAGGTGCCCCGGCGGGCCGGTGGCGTGCCGCGCCCGGGGATCAGCCGTACGGCCGCGACGAGCAGGGCCGCGGCCAGCAGCACGGGCGCGAAGAACACCCAGCGCCAGCCGAGCTCGGTGAGCAGACCGCCGATCATCAGGCCGAGGGAAAAGCCGGCCGCGCCCGTCCCGGCGAAGATCAGCAGGGCCTTGTTGCGCTGCGGGCCCTGCTCGTACGACGTGGTGATCAGGGAGAGCGCGGCGGGCGTCATGAACGCGGCGGCGACACCCGTCACGAACCGGGCTACGACCAGCATCCAGCCCTCGGTCGCGAAGCCGCCGAGCCCCGAGAAGCCGAGGAAGACGGTGAGCCAGAGCAGGAACATCCGGCGCCTGCCGAGCAGGTCGGCGGCACGGCCGCCCAGGAGCGTGAAGCCGGCGTAGCCGAGCACGTAGGCGCTCATCACCCACGCCGCGGTGTCGGTGCCCAGCCCCAGGTCGGAGCGGATGGCCGGGATCGCCACCGCCATCATCGCGACGTCGATGCCTTCGAGGAAGATCGTTCCGCACAGAACGAACAACAGCGCCCAGGCACGGGTGCCCATCAGTCCACACTCCTCCACCGTCAGTCGGTTACGCAACTGAGGGTCGGTTCCCTCTTGTAACCATGACCAGCCTGCGGCAGCATCGAGTGGCATGGAAGAAGGCACTTCGAAGTCACCGAGTAACTGCGAGAGCACCGTGGACTACGGCGACGCCGATCCCTTCCAGTGGGACACCCGGGAGGACTGCCAGGTCCGGCAGATCCTCGACCGGATCGCCGACAAGTGGTCGCTGCTGGTCATCGCGCTGCTGGAGAACCGGCGGCTGCGCTTCACCGAGCTGCGCCGGGAGATCGACG
Source organism: Streptomyces sp. NPDC057002 (assembly GCF_042673825.1). NCBI lineage: Bacteria > Bacillati > Actinomycetota > Actinomycetes > Kitasatosporales > Streptomycetaceae > Streptomyces > Streptomyces sp. NPDC057002. Next base: position 243,501 of record NZ_JBHURZ010000003.1, on the reverse strand, counting down.
GGGTCAGCCAGCGGATGCTGACGGTGACCCTGCGCTCGCTGGAGCGGGACGGGCTGGTGAAGCGGACCGTGCACCCGGTGGTGCCGCCGCGGGTCGAGTACGAACTGACCTCCCTCGGCAGGACCCTGCACACCACGATCCAGTCCCTGGTGACCTGGACGGAGGAACACCAGGACGAGATCGCCGCGGCCCGGACCGCGTACGACACCCGGCCCGTATAACTGGTACATGACACAGACACCGGCACGCCCCGCCCCCGTGCACTGGAAGGTCGTCATCGACGCGAACGACCCGCACGCGCAGGCCGACTTCTGGGCCGCCGCGCTCCACTACGAGGTCGAGGACAACAGCGTCCTCATCGGGAAGCTGCTCGGCGCCGGTGTCGTGCCGGAGGAGCTGATCGTCGAGTCGCACGGCCGTCACGCCTTCCGCGACCTGATCGCCGTACGGCACCCCGAGGACCCGTTCGAGGAGGAGAGCGGGACCGGGCTGGGGCGGCGGCTGCTGTTCCAGCGGGTGCCGGAGACCAAGACGGTCAAGAACCGGCTCCACCTCGATCTGCACCCGGGCGAGGGGCGGCGCGAGGAGGAGGTCGCGCGGCTGGAAGGGCTCGGGGCGAGGGTGCTGCGGCGCGTGGCGGAGCAGGGCGGCGAGTGGGCCCTGATGGCGGACCCGGAGGGGAACGAGTTCTGCGTGCATTGAATGCTCCCCCCTGAAGGGAGGGGATTCCTGGCTCAGGCTGCCTCCTGGAGCATTGCTCCAGGAGGTCTTGTGCCCTCGACACCAGCCGGGTTCAGACCTGCCCGGATCAGCATCACGCGTGCGGAGTTCTTGTCCCTGGGGAATACCGCTTCGCACGCGGTGCAGGTGTAGGTACGTTCCGACAGCGGCAGTGCGTGCTTGGTTCTCGCTCCGCACTGCGCGCAGTCCATGGTGGTGTGCGCGGGATGCACCAGGCGCACGTCGCGCCCGTGTCTGCGGCCCATCTCGATCAGGGCCTTCTTGGTGGCTCCGATCGCGGCGTCCGCTGCCTTGCGGGCCATCGATGTCCTGGCGAGGAACTTCGGGCGGAAGTCCTCCACCGCGATGGCATCGTGGTCGGTCACGACGCGTTTGGCCCACTTGCGTGCGGTGTCCTGCCGCTGACGGGCGACCTTCTTGCACGCCTTGGCGCGCCGCTTCTTCGCCTCGCGGTAGCCCTTCGACGCCGCTTGCCCCTTGGCGGGTCTGCGGCGGTCCATCATCCGGTCGTACCGCATCAGCTTCGCCCTGGCTTTCCTGCCGTGTCCGGCGTGCGGGAGGTCGTGGGCGTCCGAGGTGGTGGTGGCGGTCTCCTTCACACCCCAGTCGATCCCGATGACGCGGCCGGTGGCGGGCAGCGGCTGGGCAGCAGCGGGAACGACGAACGATGCGTACCAGTGGCCGACGCTGTCCCGGTACACGCGCACACTGGACGGTTCGGCGGGCAGCGCGCGGGTCCACACCACTGTCAGCACGATGTTCCCGGCCAGGTGCAGGCGCCCGTCCTTGAGCCGGAAACCGCGCCGCGTGTAGTTGAGGGTGGGGTCGGCCTCACGTTTCTTCTTGTATGTCGGCATACCGGCCCGCTGCCGCTGTGGAAGACGGTCTTTGATGTCCTTGAGCGCCTTCGCGCGGGACTTGCCGAAGTCGCGGATGAGCTGCTGCTGCGGCACCGACGAGCCCTCGGCCAGCCACGGCGTCACGGCACGGGCCTCGGTCAGCATCCTGTCCAGCCTGGCAGGACCGCACTTCTCCCCCTCTTGGTGAGCCTTCTTCGAGCGTGCGATGCATTCGTTCCAGATCCACCGGCAGCGGTCCCACTCCGCCAGCAGCGCCGTGCAGGCCGTCGACGACACGCGAAGCCGGTACGCGTACCGGGCCAGCCCACCCTCCTTCACCACCGGCACTCCTCCCCCGCCCGCTCATCCCGACCTCAACGACTGGACCGTACGTGCGACATGCACACACCCGTACCGTCATCGCGATGGGGCCACCACAACCAGCGATCACGGGCACACGCGTTCGCTTCTTCGGCCCTGCGGCCAGCCTTGCGGCGTCCGGTCTCCTGGGCGCCCGTCGCCGTCACGGGATGCGAGTCTTCCCCGGCGTAGCATCAGGCCATCACAACGCCCTGGCCGAATACATCTCTTGACGGAAAGTCAGTGCCAGCTCCACCATCCAGGCACCCCATTCAGCGTGGGCGGCCTGCGGACACCCCACGGGCTGCCCGTAGGAACTCGGAGTCCCCACATGAAGCTCTCCGTTTCCGCGCGTGCCGTGGCAGCAGGCGGCATAGCGACTGTCATGCTCCTGACCGGCGGTGCCGTGGCCGATGCCGCGTCCGCTCCCCCGAGACCGGCGGCTGCGCCCGACATCCCCCTGTCGGGCGTCAAGGCCCATCTGACCCAGCTGCAGTCCATAGCCACCGCCAACGGCGGCAACCGCGCGCACGGCAGGACCGGCTACAAGGCCTCGATCGACTATGTGAAGGCCAAGCTGGATGCCGCCGGATTCACCACCACGCTCCAGCAGTTCACCGCCTCGGGACGCACCGGCTACAACCTGATCGCCGACTGGCCCGGCGGTGACACGAGCCAGGTCGTGATGGCCGGCTCACACCTCGACAGCGTCTCCTCCGGGCCCGGCATCAACGACAACGGTTCCGGCTCGGCCGCCGTCCTGGAGACCGCCCTCGCCGTGGCACGGGCGCAGTACAAGCCCACCAAGCATCTGCGGTTCGCCTGGTGGGGCGCGGAGGAACTCGGCCTGGTCGGCTCCCGCTACTACGTCAACCGGCTGGCGACCGGGGACCGTTCGAGGATCAGCGCCTACCTCAACTTCGACATGATCGGCTCCTCGAACCCGGGCTACTTCGTCTACGACGACGACCCGGCGGTCGAGAAGACCTTCAAGGAGTACTTCAGCGGCCTCGGCGTCCCGACCGAGATCGAGACCGAGGGCGACGGCCGCTCCGACCACGCGCCGTTCAAGAGCGCGGGCGTGCCGGTGGGCGGCCTGTTCACCGGGGCTAGCCGCGCGAAGACGGCGGCGCAGGCGGCCAAGTGGGGCGGTACGGCCGGGCAGGCCTTCGACCGCTGCTACCACTCCTCCTGCGACACCACCGCCAACATCAACGACACGGCCCTCGACCGCAACAGCGACGCGGTCGCGTACGCGGTGTGGGAGCTGTCGGAGTAGTTCCGTTCGCTTTCTCTATTGGTTGCGGGCGCGTTCCGTGAGGCGGCCCATGCGGGCCCGGGCCGACTCCAGTTGCTCGATCTCCTCGGCGGCCGGGCCGTCCTCGGCGGCGAGCTCGGTCCACAGCCCGATCAGGTCGCGCCCCAGCTCCAGCCCCAGCGCCGGGTCGCGCACGGCCCGCCAGGCGGTGGCCGCGCTCTGCACATTGCCGTACGCGGCCTCCGCGTCGCCCGTACGGCGGCGGGCACCGGCCAGGTCGAGCGACAGCCGGAAGGCGCGGAGCGGGTCGCCCGCCAAGTAGGCGATGTACGCGCTGAGTTCACCCAGCCGGAGCACCTCGGGGTGCTCCGGCCCCAGCGTCGCCGACGCCTGCGTGACGGTCTGGTCCGCCAGCGCGGCCGCGGCGTCGATCCTGCCCTCCTTCACGGCCTCGTTGATCCGCGTGATCGGCTCCGCGACGAGGTGGTCGGGGGCTCCGGAGTCGCCCGGGGCGCCGGAGGGTTCGTCACCGAACATGGCCTCCGCGACCGCGTCGAAGCCGCGGGCGGGGGTGGGCTTGGCGTCGAGGTCGGCGAGCAGCTCCGCTTCGAGCACCGGGTCGGGCTTCCCCCTACGCCGGGGCGCGGCGGCGGGACCGCTTTCGGGGAGCGGGAGCGGCCTCGCGTCCATGGGCGGAGGCGGCCCGAACTCACCGGTCGGGGGCGCGACGGTGCCGGGCGCGGTGGCCGGGCCCGGAGGCGCGTCTTCGGGTGCGGGCTGCGGCGGCTCCTGCACGGCCCGCAGCCGGAACGTCGGGGACGCGCCGAGATCGCCGGACTCCGGGACGGGGCGCAGGACGTGTGTGGCGCTGTCGCTGTGCGGGGGCTTCCGCGGGGGCTCCTGCTCCGCCGCAGCGGGTGGCATCGGTCCGGGCGTGCCCGGCGTGGGCGGTTCCGCGGGCGTGCCGACCGCGGGCGGCTCGGCGGCAGCGCCGGCCGGGGGCCACTCCGTGGCGGCGCCGGACCTGGGAGGTTCCGTGGCTGCGCCGGCCGTCGGCCGTTCCGAAGCCGCGCCTGCCGGGGGCCACTCCGTCGCCGATCCGGCCATGGGAGATCCCGTGGCGGCGCTGGCCGTCGGCCGTTCCGAAGCCGCGCCCGCCGGGGGCCACTCCGTCGCCGCACCGGCCATGGGAGATCCCGTGGCGGCGCTGGCCGTCGGCCGTTCCGAAGCCGCGCCCGCCGGGGGCCACTCCGTCGCCGCACCGGCCATCGGAGGTTCCGTGGCGGCGCTGGCCGTCGGCCGTTCCGAAGCCGCGCCCGCCGGGGGCCACTCCGTGGCCGGACCGGAACTGGGCGGGGCCGTCGCCGTGCCGGTCGTGGGCGGTTCCGGCGGGCGTCCGGCGACCGCTTCCTCCGGCGGTGCCGTACGAACCGGCTCGGCCGTGAAGTGGCTGGAGCCGTCCGGGTCGACCCGGAGGGGGACGACGTAGCCGATGCGCTCGTCGTGGATCGTGGCGAGGACCGCGTGGCCGGTGGCGAGGGCGATGTGGTGGAGGCGGTTCAGGACGGCCTTGTGGATCTCCTCGCCGGGGGCGGCGAAGACCGGGACGCCGCCGACGGACGCGCCGTCGGACACGCCCGGTGCTCCGGCCCCGGCTCCCGGTCCGGCACCGTGCCCTGTCCTGGGGACATGGACGTCGACCGGCGCCGCCGGGGTCGCCGCGTGTGCGGCCTGCTTCTGTTCCCGCTTCTTCTCGCGGCTGAGTCGCGACATCGTCCCCTCACTCGGCGTCGTACACCTACTGTCGAGTGTGTCCGCTCGCTCCCGTTTCTCACGTCACCGCGGTGTCACAGGCTCGTCCCAAGGACTGTAGGCCCCGGCGCGCGTTGTTCCGGTTGGCATGAAGATCGGGAGTACGAGGGAGGAGAGGTGCATGCAGACAGGCGTGCGACAAGGCCCGGAGATCTGGATCCGCGGCCCGGTGAACACCCCGGAGCCGGGACCGCCGGAGCCGGCCCACGCCCATGCCGCGGCCCGGCGCTTCTCCTGGGTCGGCACGCACGGCGGCGCGGGCGTCTCCACGCTCACCGCGGTCTACGGCGGTCATGACAGCGGCCGCGCGTGGCCCGGGCCGGGCGACCCGCCGTCGGTGCTGCTGGTCGCCCGGACGCACGCGGCCGGGCTGGACACGGTCGCCGGTGCGGTGGAGATCTTCCGGCGCGGTCAGGCTCCGCAGGGGCTCGACCTCGACGGCGTCGTCCTGGTGGCGGACGCCCCGGGCCGCCTGCCCCGCCCGCTCGCCCAGCGGGTCAAGTCCCTGGAGACGGTCATCGACGTGTACCGCGTGCCGTGGGTACCGTCCTGGCGGCTCGGCGAACTGGGCCACCCGCCGCGCGAGACGGCGCCCCTGGCGAGGCTGACGGGAGCGGCACGCTGACGGCCTTCCCTCTGTCGGCCCGGGAGATCGCGGCGGGCGTACGGGCCCGGGAGCTGCGCGCGGTCGAGGTGGTCGCGGCGGCGCTGGAGCGGATCGACCGGGCCGATCCCCAACTGTGCGCGTTCGTCGAGGTGTGGCACGAGGAGGCGTTGCGACGGGCGGGCGAGGTGGACGCGCTGCTCGAACGCAGGGCCGGGGGTGCACCCGGCTTGAGCGGAGCTGACAACTCCGACGGGGCGGGGGATGTCCCGCGCAGGAGCGCAGCGGCCGGGCGCCGGGGTGTCCCTCGCACGAGTGATGCCGGCATTTCCGGGGACACCCCTCGCACGAGTGGCGCCGACAGGCCAGGCGGTGTCCCTGGCGCCAGTGCAGCCGACAGGCCAGGGGGTGTCCCTCGCACGAGCGCAGCCGACCCGCACGGAGGCGTCCCTCGCGCGAGCGCAGCCGACAGCCCCGGGCGCGCCCTTCGTACGAGTAGTGCCGACAGGCCCGGTGGTGTCCCCCACACGAGTGAGGCCGACAGCCTCATGACAGCGGGCGGGGGGCTGCCGCTCGCCGGTGTGCCCATCGCCGTGAAGGGGCGGCACGGGATGCGGGCGGCGGGGCCGCTGCTCGCGGCCGGAGGGGTGGTCGTGGGGGCGACCTCCGTGCCCGGGCCGGGGACGCCGTGGCAGACCTGGGGGCTCGGTGCGCGCGGCCGGACCGTCAACCCATGGCGGGCCGACCGTACGCCGGGCGGTTCCTCGGCCGGGTCGGCGGTGGCGGTCGCGGCCGGACTGGCGCCGCTGGCGACGGGCAGCGACGGGGCCGGGTCGGTGCGGATCCCGGCGGCGTGGTGCGGGGTCGTCGGCCTGAAGGCCACGGTCGGGCGGCTGCCCTCCGCCGACCGCACGGGACTGGCCGTCCCCGGCGTGCTCGCCCGCTCGGCGTCGGACGCGGCCTGCTGGTGGCAGGTGGTGTCCGGCGAGCCCGAGCCCGTCCTCCCGCCCCTTCCCGTCGCCGCCGCCTGGTCCCCCGACCTCGGTTTCGCCGGGCCCGATCCGGAACCCGTCGCACTCGCCCGGGCCGCGGTGGAACGACTCGTGGCGGCGGATGTCGTACGGCTCGTACGACCGCGGGTGCCGCTGTGCCTCACGGACCCCGGGCCCGCGTGGCTCGCCCTGCGCGCACCCGGCGCCGACCTGGCCGGGGCCCACCGCGTCCGGGCGGAGAACGACCGGCGGCTGGCCGGGCTGTTCGAGGATGCCGAGCTGCTGCTGACGCCCACGGCACCCACCGCGCCGCACGGCCACGAAGGACCGGGCGACCGCTACTCCACCTCGCTCACCTGGGCGTTCAACCTCAGCGGGCATCCGGCCCTGAGCCTCCCGGCGGGCTTCGGCGAGGACGGCTGCCCGGCCGGGCTGCAACTGGTGGCGCCGCACGGGCGGGAAACGCTGCTGCTGGCCGTGGCGCGGGAGGCGGAGGCGCGTATCGGGAGCTGACGGGCACGCCCGTCCGACAGACGTCCCTGCCTGACAGGCACCCCTGGCGGAATTGAATGCGCACGCATATGATGCATGCGCGTGTAATCGCCGTACGCCTTTCTTCTGGGGGACACCATGACCCGCCGTTTCCTTTTCGTCCTGGGCAGCGCCCGCGCCGAGGGCAACACCGAGCTGCTGGCCCGCCGGGCCGCCGAGCAACTGCCCCCGGACGTCGAACAGCAGTGGATCGACCTCACCGAGCACCCGATCCCCGACTTCGAGGACCTGCGGCACGACAGCGACCATGTCCGCCCGACCGAGGGCAACCTCGCCCTGCTGCTCGACGCCACGCTCGCGGCGACGGACATCGTGATCGTCTCGCCCCTGTACTGGTACTCGGTCTCCGCGCAGACCAAGCGCTACCTGGACTACTGGTCGGGCTGGCTGCGCACGCCCGGCCTCGACTTCAAGGCGACCCTGGCCGGACGCACCCTGTGGGGCGTCACCGCCCTCGCGCACCGGGAGGAGGTCGTCGCCGACCCGCTGATCGGGACGCTCCACAACTCGGCCGCGTACATGGGGATGCGCTTCGGCGGGGTGCTGCTCGGCAACGGCAGCAAGCCCGGTGACGTGCTGAACGACACCGAGGCGCTGACCCGGGCGAAGACGTTCTTCACCCAGGAGGCCCCGCCCGCCCGGTTCCTCTACGAGAAGTGAACCCGGACGGCGAGTGAGTCCTAGGCCGTGATGTCCTTCGTCGTGAAGCGGGCCCAGGCCGCCGAACCGAACACCGCCGCGTACAGGGCCTGGAGGCCGAGGTTCTTCGCCAGGTCGTCCCAGTAGACGGGCTCGCGCATGAGGTCGGCGAAGGACAGCCAGTAGTGCGAGAAGAAGTACGGCTGGAGGGCGTGCAGTTGCGGGATCTGGTCGAGGATCTGGACCGTGATCAGCAGGCCGACGGTGGTCGCCATCGCCGCGATGCCGCTGCCCGTGAGCGTCGAGACGAACAGGCCGAGCGCCGCGACGCCGATCAGTGACGCGGCGACGGCGAGGGCGATCAGCAGGGCTCTGCCCAGCCCCTCGGCGAAGCCGATGCGCGTACCAGAGATGGTCGTCAGGTCGCCCAGCGGGAACAGCAGCGCGCCGACCGTCAGCGCCGAGACGGCGACCACCAGGGTGGCCGCCAGGCAGAAGATGACGACGGTCGCGTACTTGGTGAGGAGCAGGCGGCTGCGGCCGGCCGGGGCGACCAGCAGATAGCGGAGCGTGCCGGAGTTCGACTCGCCCGCGATCGCGTCGCCCGCGACGACCCCGATCGCCATCGGCAGGAAGAACGGGAGGGTGGCGGCCAGGGCGGTGAAGACGAGGAACAGGCCGTTGTTGGTGATCTGCGAGATGAAGGCCGGCCCTCCGCCGCCGGGCGACGACCCGTCACCCGTCTCTATCTTGACGGCGATGCCGACCAGGACGGGCACGCCCGCCAGTACGGCCAGCAGCGCGAGGGTGCGCCAGCGCCGGAAGGTCGTGGTGAGTTCGCTGCGCAGCAGCCCGAAGGTCCACAGCGGGCTCACCGGGCGTACGGCAGCCTTCGCCGTGTCAGCCTGCGACATCGAAGCCCTCCCCCGTCAGCGCCACGAACGCGTCCTCCAGCGAGGCCCGTTCGACCGTGAAGCCCCGCACCCGTACCCCGGCCGTCACCAGCGCGGCGTTCACCTCGGCGAGGTCGCGGTCCGGCGGTTCGCCGGTCACCCGGTCGTCCGTGACGACGAGGTCGCCGACGCCCTGTTCCTTCAGCACCCGGGCCGCCTCCGCCGGGTCCGGCGTGGTCACCACGAGCCGCCCGCGTGCCCCCGCTGACAGCTCGGCGACCGGGCCCTGTGTGATCAGTCGGCCCTGGGCCATCACGGCCGCGTGCGTGCAGACCTGCTCGATCTCGTCGAGCAGATGGGAGGAGAGGAAGACCGTCGTGCCGTCCGAGGCCAGCTCCCGTATCAGGGTGCGGATCTCGCGCATGCCCTGCGGGTCGAGGCCGTTGGTCGGCTCGTCGAGCACGAGCAGCCGGCGCGGCTGGAGCAGCGCGGCGGCCAGGCCCAGGCGCTGTTTCATGCCCAGTGAGTACGCCTTGGCCTTCTTGCCCCCCGCGGCCGTCAGGCCCACCCGGTCCAGGGCGGCGGCGACCCGGGCCCGCCGGGTGCGCGGATCGGCGGCCGGGTCGGCCGAGTCGTACCGGATGAGGTTGTCGCGGCCGGAGAGGAAGCCGTAGAGGGCCGGGCCCTCGATGAGGGCGCCGACGTGCGGCAGCACGGCGCGGGTGGCCCGGGGCATGGGCTGCCCGAGGACCCGCGCCGTGCCGGAGGTGGCCTCGATGAGGCCCATCAGCATGCGGATGGTGGTGGTCTTGCCGGAGCCGTTGGGGCCGAGGAAGCCGAAGACGCTGCCCGCCGGGACGGTCAGGTCGAGACCGTCGACGGCGAGCTGTCCGCCGCGGTAGCGCTTGGTGAGCGCGCGGGTGGCGATGACCGGTTCCCCGGCCGCGTCATCCGCGCCACTCGACTCCGGCTCCGTGGCGGACGGTTCGCCCATCGGCTTCCTCGTTCTCTCGACGTCCCGTGGTCTTTCGACGTCCCGTGGTCTCTCGACGTCCTGTAGCGGTACGGGACTTACTTGCCGGCGTCGGCCGCCTTCACGAGGGCGTCCTTGGTGACCAGGCCGACATAGACCTTGCCGTCGTCCGTGATCAGGGCGTTGACCAGTCGGGTCGAGAAGACCGTGCCCGAGCCGAACTTGCCGGTGACCTTGTCGCCGAGCGAGTTCATGAAGCCGCCGAGGTCGCCGCCGGCCTCGCCGGAGGGCACGCCCTCGCCTCCGGTGTCGAAGGTGGCTATGGAGTTCCAGCCCTCGCCGATGGTCTTCATGCCGTCGAGGCCCTTGCCGAGGTCCTCCTCGGACTTCGGGAGGGACTCCGGGGCGGGCCGGGGGGCCTCCCCCTTGTCGAAGCCCTTCTCAAGGCCCTTCTCGGGCGCCTTCTCCTCCGTGACCTTCGCCCCCTTCGGCGGGGTGAAGTCGAAGGTCGACGCGGCCGGCTTGGCGAAGTCGACCTGGGTGAAGCCCGCGTCGACGACCGCGGAGCCACCGCCCGCCGGGGTCAGCGTGAACTTCAGCGGTGTGCCCGTCTTCGCGTCCACGGCCACCGTGATCGCGCCGACCGTCGAGCCGGACTGCTTCGGCTTGATGAGCAGCTTGTAGGCGTCCCGGCCGGCGACCTGGGCGGTGCCGTCCACGGTCACGGAGGTCGTCTCGTCGGCGGCCTTGAGGGCCTCCTCGGCGAAGTCCTTCGGCGTGGCAGGCGGCTGCTGCCGCTGGTCCTTGCCGCTCTCGGAGGCCGTGCCGTGGTGGACCTCGTTGGACTTGCTGTCGTAGGCCCAGACGTCCTTGCCGTTGTGGACGATGCTGTACTCGGCGGCGTTCTCCAGCAGCGACAGCTTCTGCTTGTCCGGGCCGTCGGCCGCGACGCGCAGGGTGTGCGTGCCGGAGGCCAGTTCCGTGAGCTTGGCGGTCGGGTCGGCGGAGGAGCCGCCCTCGCCCTGGCTCGCGGCTCCGGACATCAGGCTGCTCTCCAGCCCGCCGAGGTCCGGCAGCCCGAGGTCCGTGCTGATCTTCACGGTGCCGGACAGCTGCTGGACGTCCGACTTGGCGATCTTCTCGATGAGCTGCTGTGCGGTGATCTTCGGGAGGTCGGGATCACCGGAGTCGGCGAGCGCGGGGACCAGCCCGATCGTCGCGGCCGCCACCCCCATCACCGTGACCGGTACGACGTACCGCGCGGCCTTGCGCCGTCCGGAACGCTGCTCGTCGGCCTCCCCGGCGGTCGTGCTGTCGTCGGATGCGTACGGTGCCATGTGTGCCCTACCTCCGTGGTCGGCGGCGGCTGTCCGTGTCGTCCACGCACTCGTCCCTGGCCGCCATTCTCACCCGAACAGGTGAGGTTTGGTGTTTTCCGTGGTTTCCATCTGACCAAATCGGCCAGGGAAATACGTCAGACCCCGGACTCAACTCCACGTACTGCTGGGGTATGACACGGAGGGGCGGCTTCTCCCCCGACCCGTAGGGGTTGCCGGTCAGCCGGCCCGGTGCACCACCGCGTCGCACAGCTCCACGAGGGCCGTCTTCGCGGCGCACTCGGGCAGGGGGGCCAGCGCCGAGCGGGCGTCCTGGGCGTAGCGGACGGTGTCCTTCCGGGCCTGCTCCAGCGCCGGGTGGGCGCGCAGCAGGCGCAGGGCCTCGGCGTGCCGTTCGTCGTCCGTGAGGTCGGAGTCCAGCAGCTCGCACAGGGCGATGTCGTCGGCGAGCCCGAGCCGGGCCGCCCGCTCGCGCAGCCGCAGCACCGGCATCGTGGGGATGCCCTCGCGCAGATCGGTGCCGGGCGTCTTGCCGGACTCGTGCGAGTCGGAGGCGATGTCCAGGAAGTCGTCCGCGAGCTGGAAGGCGACGCCGAGCCGCTCGCCGTACTGGGTCAGCACGTCCACGGTCGTCTCGTCGGCGCCGGACATCATCGCGCCGAACCGGCACGACACCGCCACCAGCGAACCGGTCTTGCCGCCCAGCACGTCCAGGTAGTGCTCGACGGGGTCGCGGCCGTCCTGCGGTCCGGCCGTCTCCAGGATCTGCCCGGTCACCAGCCGTTCGAACGCCTCGGCCTGCACCCGCACCGCCTCCGGACCGAGGTCGGCCAGGGTGTGCGAGGCACGGGCGAAGAGGAAGTCGCCGGTGAGGACCGCGACCGAGTTGTCCCAGCGGGTGTTCGCGCTCGCGACCCCGCGGCGCACCGTCGCCTCGTCCATCACGTCGTCGTGGTACAGCGTGGCGAGGTGGGTCAGCTCCACGACGACGGCCGACGGCACGATCCCGGGCGCGTACGGGTCGCCGAACTGGGCGGAGAGCATCACGAGCAGCGGACGGAACCGCTTGCCGCCGGCCCGCACCAGATGCTGGGCGGCCTCCGTGATGAAGGGCACCTCACTCTTGGTGGCCTCGAACAAGCCTTCCTCGACAGCCGCCAACCCGGCCTGGACATCGGCTTCCAGAGCCTGGTCCCGCACGCTCAGCCCGAACGGCCCGACGTCGGTCACGAGGGGTCTCCTGTCTGCTGTGTCTGCCGGTGATTACGCGGATTGTCGATAGGTCGCTGCCATCACTCGAGTCAGCGTATCCGGTCACGTTTCGATCACCGCCAGCGCCCATGGTTACAGGCCGGGTGGTATCTGATCACGACCGTTATGTTTTCGATCGGGCCATAAGAACAGACATTTGTCGACTTACCAGTCGATAGTCAGATATTCACGATTTGCCATGACGATTGAGCAAATTCCCTTTGACGGTAATTGCCCCACGGGCTTGTGATCAGTGAGTTGAATCACGTTAACCCCTTTGTCGCGCCACCCCGACATCGACCCGTACCCCCTTCAGTCGAACGCGAGTTGAGCCTTGGCTCTCGCAAAGGATCAAGTGGACCAAACACCCCCGACCAAGGTCAACCGCGCAATATGTGACTCCGGCGCTTGTTCCCGACATGTGCTCTCGCATACGTTCCCGGCCAGTCCGGCGGACGCCGAATCCTGCCGCCGCCCGGACCCCCACACGAACCGACTCACTCACGCAGGGCAGGAGCGGGGGACCCAGGTAAGTCGCCGGTCCGCACAGCGGCACGGCTCGGGGTGAAGCCGCGCACGGCAGTACACCGCCGTACGCGGCCGGGCACCTCCCGGCCCGAACCCGACAGCTCACCTCGCAGGCGCCGGAGAGGAATTTCGCCATGGCCGGACGAGGCAAGCACCGTCGCCCCAGAACCAACCCGCTCTCCCGAGGTGTCGCGATCGCCGGCACCGGCGGAGCGGCACTGACCCTCCCGCTCCTCGGAGCCACCTACGCGAGCGCCGCCGAGGCGCCGCAGAGCGCACCCGCCGTCGCACAGTCCGTGCCCCAGGCGGCCCAGCCCAAGTCGCTCACGTACACCGTGGCCAAGGGCGACACGCTCTACCGCATCGCGGACAAGTACGACGTATCGGGCGGCTGGAAGAAGCTCTACAAGGACAACCGCTCCGCCATCGGCGACGACCCGAAGCTGATCCACCCGGGCCTGAAGCTGAAGGTGTCGACGACCAAGGCGACCACCGCGAAGAAGGCGACCAAGTCGTCCGCCAAGCCGGCCGCGAAGCCCGCCGGTGGCGTCGCCAAGGCCACCCAGGCCTCCGCGAAGACCTACGCCGACAACCTCGACGGATGGATCCGCGAGGCGCTGGACGTCATGGCGCAGAAGGGCATTCCGGGGTCGTACGACGGCATCTACCGCAACGTCATGCGCGAGTCGTCCGGCAACCCCCAGGCGATCAACAACTGGGACTCCAACGCCGTCAAGGGCACCCCGTCCAAGGGCCTGCTCCAGACCATCGACCCGACCTTCCAGGCCTACCACGTGGACGGCACGTCGTGGGACCCGTACGACCCGGTCGCCAACATCACCGCGGCCTGCAACTACGCGGCCGACCGCTACGGCTCGATCGACAACGTCAACGGCCCGTACTGAGCCGTCCCGCCCAGCAGTCGCTCGAGGACGACGGCGATGCCGTCGTCCTCGTTCGACAGCGTGATCTCGTCGGCCACGGCCTTGAGTTCGGGATGGGCGTTCGCCATCGCGACGCCGTGGGCGGCCCAGTCGAACATCGGGATGTCATTGGGCATGTCACCGAAGGCGATGGTGTCCGACGGCCGCAGCCCCAGATGCTCGGCGGCCAGCGCCAGGCCCGTCGCCTTGGTGACGCCGCACGGCTGGAGCTCGACCGTGCCGGGCCCCGACATCGTCACCGTCGCCAGTGAGCCGACCACCGAACGGGCCGTCGCCGCCAACTCGTCGTCCGACAGGTAGGGATGGCGCAGCAGCACCTTGCTGATCGGCTCGCACCACAGGTCGTCGCGCCGGTCGACCCGTACGGCCGGCAGCGTCGGGTGCGGCATGAGATAGCCCGGCTCGATGAGCGTGAGCCCGTCGACCCCGTCCTGGTCGACCGCGGCGTACACCTGCCCCACCTCGGCCTCGATCTTGCCGAGCGCGGTCTCCGCCAGTTCCCGGTCCAGGGTGATGGACCACAGCAGCCGGTCCGCGCCGGCGTCGTACACCTGCGCGCCCTGCCCGCACACCGCGAGCCCCGTGCAGCGGAGGTCGTCGAGGAGCGGTCGCACACGCGGCGCCGGCCGGCCCGTCACCACGAGGTGCTGGGCACCGGCCTCCGCCACCCGTTCGAGCACGGCGAGCGACCGGTCGGAGAGGGTGTCGTCGCCGCGCAGCAGCGTTCCGTCCAGGTCGGTGGCGATGAGTGAATATGCGATGGGTGCGGCCATGATCTGAGAATACGGACAGCGCGCCCCTTCGTTTCATCGCGCCGTGGACACCGATTGCCCGGTTGAAGGCCTCTGTACCAGTTGGCAACAACATGGTCCGCTACCTACCGGCGAGGCCGTCTCGGGCGGTACCTTCCAAGTGTCCAGGGGGGACTTGATCGGGGGGTCAGGTTGAGCAGTGGGCGCATTCGCGTGGCTGGGCCCGGGGAGCTCGGCGAAGGGGAAAAGGAGCGCTGGCGCGCGCTGCGCGCTGCCTCCGAGGCACCGCGCAACCCTTTCATGGAACCGGAGTTCACCGAAGCCGTCGGCCTGGTGAGGCCGCAGGCACGGGTCGCGGTGGTGTACGAAGGGGAGGAGCCGGCCGGCTTCCTGCCCTATGAACGGGGCCCGTTGGGCCAGGGCCGGGCGATCGGGCTCGGCGTCTCGGACGCGCAGGGGGCGATCCTGCGGCCGGGCCTGGACCTGGACACGGGCCGGCTCCTCAAGGCCTGCTCGGTGTCGAGCTTCGCCTTCGACAACCTGGAGGCCGAGCAGCGGCTGTTCGTCCGGTACGCGGCCGAGGAGCACGCCACCTACGTCATCGACGTGGAGAAGGGCTACGAGACGTACGAGTCGGTGCTGCGCGCCCAGTCGCCGAAGTTCCTGAAGACCACCCTGGCCAAGGAGCGCAGGCTGGGCCGGCAGGCCGGCGGGCCCCGGTTCGTGTTCGACGAACGCGACCCGGCCGCACTGCGCACCCTCATGGAGTGGAAGTCGGCGCAGTACCGCAGGACAGGCCGGCAGGACCGCTTCGCACGGGAGTGGATCACCCGGCTCGTGGGACGGCTGGCCCGGACCCGGGCACCGGAGTGCAGCGGCACCCTGTCCGTGCTGTACGCCGGAGAGCGGCCCGTCGCCGCGCACTTCGGACTGCGCTCGGCATCCGTGCTGGCCTGCTGGTTCCCGGCCTACGACCCGGAGTTCGCGAAGTACTCGCCGGGTCTGGTGCTGCATCTGCGCATGGCCGAGGCGGCGGCCGCCGAGGGCATCGGCGTGCTCGACCTGGGGCGGGGCGCGGCGGAGTACAAGGACGCGCTGAAGACGGGCGAACTGCCCGTGTACGAGGGGGCGGTGACGCGGCCGGGGGCGGGCGCGGCACTGCACTGGCTGAGCCGCGAGCCGGCGCGCCGCGCGCACAGTTTCGTCCGCGCCAGGCCGCGGCTCGCGGCGCTGGCCGCGCGGACCCTGAAGGGCGCGGCTCGGCTGCGCCGTACCTGAACACGAGTTCTTACCTGACACGAGTGGGGGGTGAGGGGCGCATGGCTCGTTCGGCGCGTGCCCGGGAGGAGATACGGCGGTTCCTGGACATCGGGGCGGTTCAGGTCGCCGAGTTGGACCTCGACGGTGACGAGGCGGTGCTCAGACCCGGTCCGGGGAGCCCGCCGGTGACACACGGCGAGGTGTTCGTGCTCGTCCGCAGGGGTGGGCGGCCCGTGGGCACACTGCTCGGACGGGTGCCGGAGGGGGCGGACGCGCGGGTTGTGCTGGAGGGGCGGGCACGGGCGGAGTGTGCGCCTCTTCCGTCCGCGCGCGCGGACACCGGTGAGCCCAGTGGGCTTGGTGAGCCTCCGTACACCAGTGTCGTCGTCGCGACCCGGGAGCGGGCCGGGCAACTGGCCCGTGCGCTGGACTCGCTGCTGGCCCAGGACCATCCGCGGTTCGAGATCGTCGTCGTGGACAACGCGCCCGTGACGGACGAGACGCGGGAGCTGGTCGAGCGGAAGTACGCGGAGCGCGTGCGGTACGTGTGCGAGCGGGTGCCCGGGCTCGCGGTCGCGCACAACGCGGGCCTCGCGGCCGTACGGGGCGAGGTGGTCGCCTTCACCGACGACGACGTGGTCGCCGACCCGCGCTGGCTGACCGAACTGACCGCGCCCTTCGCCGCCGACGCCGGACTCGGCTGCGCCACCGGGCTGATCCTGCCCGCGCGGCTGACCACTCCGGCCCAGGTGCTGCTGGAGAGCCACGGCGGCTTCGCGAAAGGCTTCACTCCAAGGACGTACGACCCGGCGCGTCCGCCGGGCGACGAACCGCTGTTCCCGTTCACTGCGGGGCGGTTCGGCTCCGGCGCCAACATGGCGTTCCGTACGGCCGTGCTGCGTTCCGTCGGCGGTTTCGACCCGGCCACCGGTGCCGGTACGGCCGCCCGGGGCGGCGACGACCTCTACGGCTTCGTCCGTGTCCTGGCCCAGGGCCACCGGCTGCGCTACACGCCGTCCGCACTGGTGTGGCACCACCACCGGGAGACCTGGCGGGACCTGGAGACCCAGGCGTACGGCTACGGCGCCGGGCTCACCGCCTATCTGACCGCGGTGCTGGTGAACCGCCCCGCGCTGCTGCCGGCGTTCCTCGCGCGGCTGCCCCGCGGCCTCGCCCACGCCCGGACGCTGACGGCCGTACGCGAGACGGAGGGGGGCGGGGCGGCGCCGGGTGACCACGATGTGCGGACGCATCCCTGGCCGCGGCGGCTGTCGCGGTTGCAGCGCAGGGGGATGCTGTACGGGCCCCTCGGCTATGTGCGGGCACGGCGGGCACTGCGCGCGACGGTTGGCGCGACTGCTCGGGAGACTGCTCGGGAGACTGCTCCGGGGACTGTTCGGGAGACTGCTCGGGGGGCGAGATGAGAACGTCGGCGCGTACGCGTGGTGAGGGGCCGATATCGCCCTCGGGGACCCCGGCCATCCCCGTCTTCCTGTACCACGCCGTGATGGACGACCCGCCCGGCTGGATCGCCGAGTTCACGGTCACGCCACAGCAGTTCGCGGCCCATCTCGACGCCCTCGCCGACAGCGGCCGGACACCCGTCACCATCAGCACGATCGCCGACCATCTGGCCGGGCGGGCGCCCCTGCCGCCCCGGCCCGTGCTGCTCACCTTCGACGACGGCTTCGCCGATCTGCCCGGCCCGACGGCCGAGACGCTGGCCGGCCGCGGGCTGCCCGCCACCGCCTATCTCACCACCGGCGCCATCACCCCGGGCGGCCGCAGTCTGCTGCCGCCCGCCCCGATGATGACCCTGGACCGGGCGGCGGAGCTGGAACGTTCCGGCATGGAGATCGGCAGCCACACCGTCACCCACGCACAGCTCGACACGCTGTCCGGCAAGGACCTGGCGTACGAACTGCGCACGTCGAAGGCCGTGCTGGAGGACGCCCTCGGCCACGAGGTCCGCCACCTCGCCTATCCGCACGGCTACAACAGCCCTCGGGTACGGGCCATGTCGGCCCGGGCCGGCTACGAGACGGCGACCGCCGTACGGCACGCGCTCAGCTCCGACCACGACGAGCGGTACCGCATCGCGCGGCTCATCGTCCGGCGTACCCACACCGTCGCCGACGTCGAGGGCTGGCTGGCGGGGGCGGGCGCGCGGGTCGCGCCGTACCGCGACGGGCCGAAGACGATCGGGTGGCGGTGGTACCGGCGGGCCCGTGCGGTGGTGCACGGGCCCGAGTTCGCGGGCTGACCCTGGCCGACCCGGTGGGCTACTTGAGCGGCTGGTTCAGGTACGGGTCGGCGGCCGCCTTGCGCAGGCTGTCCCAGGCCGCGTCGTTCGCCAGCGCCAGGTTGCAGTGCGGTCCGGGGTCGCGGTAGTTCCACTGGAGGGCGGCCTTGACGCCCTCCAGGCCCTTCAGCACCCCGGGCACCTGCGCGTACCACTCGGCCTGCCGCTGCGGGCGGGCCGAGTCCACGGCGGTGCCGAACTCGGAGAGCATCAGCGGCTTGTCGTCGGAGATGTTCCCGCGGATCCAGTCGTGGGCGGTGTTCTGGGTCTGCGCGAAGGTCATCCAGCGCGTGTCGTGGCAGCGGTAGTAGTTGTACTGGTTGTAGCCGATCCAGTCGACGTACTCGTCGCCGGGATACATCCGCTTCATCTCGTCGGCGTGGTCGAGGTAGCCGGTGGTGATCCACGTCCACACCACGTTGTCGACGCCCAGTTCGCGGAACCGGTCGTGGATGTGCCGGTACGCCTTCACGTACTCGGCGGGGGTGCCGTTGTCCGGGGTGCGGGTGTCCATCTCCAGGTCGAAGGAGAGGAAGACCTTCTTGCCGTAGTCCTTGATGCGCTCGGCCTGGACGTCGATGACCTTGTCGTCCAGCTCGCCGGACGCGATCTGCTTCCAGGTCGGCTGCTGCTTCTTCGTGCCGCCCCACCACTTGCTCTCCCAGGACAGCAGCAGCAGGTGGTCCTCGCCGACGCGGCGTTCCTCCGGGGTGAGCAGCTGGCCCTCGCGGCGGGTGCCCTGGGGCAGCGACATGTCGTGGTACGTGTACACGATGTCCAGCTCGCGGCCCACGCGTTTCTCGTAGGCGCGCACCTTCTCGGGCAGGTCGCCGCGCTCGTGCGGCACGAACGCGCCGAACCAGGCGCCGCAGGGCGGTTCCAGGAGTGCCGTGGGACGGCAGTCCGCCTTGGCACCGGCGCCCTGGGGGTCCGGTCCGGAGGCGTCCCGGAGGGCGAGTACGCCGACCAGGACCGCGCTGACGACCGTGGCGGACGTGATCAGCAGTCGGCGCCGGCTCGATGCGAACGGGCCGGCGGCCGGCTGCCCGGTCGTGTTCGGGTCGCGGCGAAAGGGACGGTGACGTCGGTGGGGACGGTGGGGACGGTTGAACCTCACTGAGCGGAACCCTTCGGTGTACTCGGCGTCGTCCTCGGCTGCGGGGAGGCGCGCAGCGGCGGACAGAACGCGGCGAGCGTGGTCAGCAGAGTCAGTGTCAGCAGCACCCGCTGCGCGCTGAAGGTGTGTGTGGCGATCAGGACGGTCGCGACGAGCATCACGGCACCGATGCTCATGAACAGCACCAGCATCAGCCGCTCCAGCAGGTCGGAGTGGCGTGCGAAGTCCGGGTCCCGGCGCTCGACCGGGCCTTCGGCGGGCCGTGCCCCCAGCGCGGGGGCGCAGACTCTGACCATCGCCGCGCCCGGGCCCGCGGCCAGGAAGAGGACGACCGCGGCGCCCCGCAGCGGCGAGCCGCCGGGCAGGGCGAGCGCGGCGAGCGCGAGCCAGCCGCCGAACGGCGGCAGCATCCGGATCACGAGTTCCTGCGGTGTCATCGCTCCGCTCCCCCAGCCTGCTTCAGTACGTAGAGCCATCCCGCGCTGTTCTCCGCCACCAGCCGGAACCGCGGTGAGGCGGCGACGGACTTCCGGACGCGGTCCAGCTGTGCCTCGGTGAGCTGGCCGTTCATCTCGGAGTTGGCCAACTGCCCCTGGGTGAGCAGGAAGTAGGCCCGGGCCGGTCGCTCCACCCCGGCCATGTCGCTGGCGAGGGTGGCGGCCGGCTTCTGGACGATCTGGTCGACGTGACTGCGGGCGTCGTCGAGGAACCAGTAGTGGTCGACGCTCCAGTAGGAGGCGTACGCGAGCGGGTAGTTGCGGTTGGCGGCGACGACCAGCGAGCCGTCGGGCGCCTGGTCGAACAGCTGCCGTACGAGGGCCACTTCCTGCGGCGGGAAGTAGTTGATCCGGTCCTTGCCGGAGTAGGCCGGGACGAAGGCCAGGGTTCCGCCGAGCAGTGCGGCCAGCGGCACCCAGACGCCGAGCCACCGTCGCCCGCCCCGGGCGGGGGCGGCCTGCCGGCCGCCGGCTTCCCGCGCCGCGGCGTCGGCGGCGAGCGTGCGGACCTTGGGCAGCAGCGCCGCGGCCGCGAAGAACGCGGCGCCGGGCAGCATGAAGAGCAGGACCCGGAAGATCATCTCGCTGCCGTAGCTGCTGGCCGCGAACATCGGCAGCGGGGCCGCCGCGATCAGCAGCAGCGGCCGGGCCCGGTGCCGCAGCACCCGTTGGCGCAGCACGCCGAGGGCCGCCAGCAGCAGGACGGAGCCGGACAGCAGCCGGGCCGCCCAGGAGGTCGCGATCGCTCCGGTGCCGGTCGGGGTGGCGCCGTACCCCGTCTCGACGTTGGCGCCGACGTCGCCGATGGAGCGGATCATGTCCGGCATCGCGGCGGACAGGAAGGGCAGTGCCGCCGTGAGACACCAGGCCAGGAAGATCACGACGGTGGTGACCACCGGGACCCAGTCGCGGTAGCGGCGGCTGAGGCACAGGGCGAGCAGGCAGACGACCAGCATGCCCGGGGTGAGCTGGTGGGAGATGACGATCGCCACGAGCATGACGGTGATCACCACCGTCCACACGGCCTGCCGGGGCTGCCCGCGCCGCACCGCGGACCGGCCGAAGCGGCGCAGGACGACGGCCAGGACGCCGACGTGCAGCGCGTAGGCCACGGACTGGGGCGAGAAGTAGTCCTGTCCCACCCAGTTGGCGACGTAGAAGAGCCAGACGGCGGTCCAGATCAGCCGCCGGTCCTCGGTGAAGGTGCGGTAGATCAGCAGCAGCGGGAGCAGCAGCATCAGACTGGAGGCCAGGGGCCACCAGGCCATGAACATCGCCGCCGAGTCCACACCCAGCAGCCGCTCCAGGGCGGCCTGCGCGGCGAAGAAGCCCGGCCACTGGTCGTACACCGCCATGTCGCCGACCTGGTCGGCCGTTTGCAGACCGCCGGCCGTCAGCAGATGGTCGATGACCGCCTCGTGCTTCCACGCCCAGGCGTACAGCGGGGTCGGATAGACCACGGCCTGGGTGGCCCGCTCCATCACCAGCAGCCCGAGGACGTACGCCGCCGCCCAGCCGCCCCGCCGGCGCGGATCGCGGACGGTGAACCAGAAGCCCGTGGTGAGCACCGCGAGGCCGGCCCAGAAGGTGGGGTGCAGCGCGGTGACCAGGCCGTAGTCGTCGAGCCGCGAGACATCGGTGTGCCGTACGGCGTACGCCCAGAGGGCGAGTGCGGCGAACAGCGGCACGCCGGGCCAGGCGAGGGCGCGGCGCCCGGGCCAGACGGGAGGCAGATCGGACAGGTCCGTCACGGGCTCATGGGCGGGGCTCGACGACTCCGAGGAAGAGGGGCTGGAGGACTGGCTGGAGGTCTCGGGGTGGGGAGCCGACGAGTCCGCTTCATCCCGGGCAGGTGTGGGTTCTGGCGTGGATCTCTCCCGTGGAGTTGCTGGCGGACGCACGGTGGTTCCCCCCTGGCGAATCGGCTCTGTTCGACTCTGTTCGGCGCCGGATCGTGTCGGTTCGGCGCTGGATCGTGATCAGTCGCTGGGCCGGCGGCTCGGTGGTCCGCCGACCGGTCGGTTGGATATGGAGCGGGAGCGCGTCCACGCCGACGCGGCGCGGCGGAGCAGCAGAAGCAGGACGAGGACGGCGAGCAGGGGCGGCGCGACGGGTGCGAGCGCGTCGCGCCACACCCAGCCGCCGACCGCGACGAGATACAGAACCCCCCAGCGCCCCGGCCACGTCAGCCGGCCGCCCGCGCTCGCGAGCAGCAGCCACAGCGGCACGAGGCACAGCAGCTGGCAGACCGGCGGCGCCCAGCGCAGCAGCGGCTCGGGCCCGTCGAGCCCCAGTGTGTCCGCGAGGAAGCCGGCCGTCTTCTCATACAACGCCCCGTCCACCGGCCGCGGTTCCCGCCCGAGGGCGACCGGTGCGGTGTACAGGGCGAGCAGCGCGGCGTACAGCGCCGTGCCGGGCAGCCACGGGTCGCGCCGGGTGCACAGGGTGAGGGCGGCGACGAACACCACGAGCAGCAGGCCCCCCGCGGTGAGCGAGGGCAACGGCAGCCCCTCCAGCAGCTGACGCCCGGTCAGTGCCGCTTCGGAGGCGTCGTCGAGCCAGGGCAGGTCGCGCAGCGGAGCCAGGAAGAAGACGGCGGCGACACCGAGCAGGCTCCAGAGGGCGCCTCTCAGCCGCCGCTCCTGTGGCTCCTGGTCCGTGAGCGGTCCTGCCGGTTCGTGCGGTGGTGCCGCTGAATGGTGCGGTGGTGCCGCTGAATCGTGCGGTGGTGCCGCTGAATCGTGCGGTGGTGCCGCTGAATCGTGCGATGGGGTTCCGGGCTCGCGCGGTAGTGCTCCCGGCTCGCGCGGTAGTGCTCCCGGCTCGCGCGGTGGCGCTCCGGGCTCGCGCGGTGCTTCCCGGGACGGCCCCTCCGGCCGCACGATCAGCGCCAGCGTGTCCGCCTGCAGCGCCTCACGCTCGTATCCCGGCCGGCCGATGAACAGCATGACCGTGTCCTGGTCACCGTCCTTGGGCTGGTACGCGGCCCGGCGCGCCCAGGTCGTGCCGTAGCCGGCGGTGGCGTTGAGTTTGGCCCAGCGGGTGCCGTAGGAGGGGTCGGCGGGGGTGCGGACGGCGGGCGCTGTGTCGTCGTGGCGCAGTGCCGCCCGGAGCCCGACCGTGGAGACGACGGCGATCAGCGTCATGCTCAGCAGCACCGCCCAGCCGGCGCCCGCGATCCCGGCCGGGGTGAACAGCACGGCCGCGCTGCCCAGCACCAGGGCGCACATGGCGCCTTGGAGCGCGGCCAGCACACCCGTGCGCCCCTGGACGCGCAGCACGCCGATGTACAGCTCCACCACGACCCGCGGCAGTGCGCCGAGGGCGAGCAGCCGCAGCACGGTCGAGCCGTGCTCGGCGTAGTCCGGGCTGAAGGGCGTGAGGATGTACGGGGCGAAGAGGACCAGCACCAGCACGACCGGGATCAGCAGCAGCGTCATGCGCCGCAGTGCTCCCCGGACGCCGTCGGCGAGCTGGCGGGGATCGTGCGAGGCGTGCGCGGTGAGGGACGAGGCCATGTTGATGGCCATGAACTCCATCGTGCCGCCGACGGTGTACGCCACGTAGAAGTAGCCGTTCTCCGCCGCGCTGAAGCGGACCGCGACCATCACCGGCAACAGGTTGATCATGGCCAGGCTGAACAGCGCGCCCAGCGAGTCCCCGGCCAGGAAGCGGCCCATGTCGCGGAGTCTCGGAGGCTCCTTCTCCCGGTCGTGGTCCGCCTGGCGCGGGATGAGCTTGCGGAAGATCAGCCAGCCGAGCGGCAAGGTGGAGAAGGCGATCGCCACCGCCCAGGAGACGAAGATGCCGAGGACGGGCAGCGTGCCGGCGAAGACGGCCAGCAGGGCCAGTTTCCCGACCGAGAACACCGCGTTCCCGGCCGGCACCCACTCCGCCTTGCGCAGTCCGGTGAGCACGCCGTCCTGGAGGGTGAGGAGCGCCCAGGCCACGCACGCCGCGACGAACACCGCCCCCGCCATGGGTGTGCCCAGGGGGGCGTACGAGGCTCCCCAGGCGTCGAGCGTGAGCAGGAAGACGGCGGCGGCGAGCGCCACGACCAGCGAACTGGCCACGTACGTGCCCCACACCAGGCGCCCGGTCTCCCGTCCCGCGCGCGGGACGAAGCGCACGACGGCCCCGATCATCGTCGTCGCCGTGATGCTGGCGAGCAGCCGCATCGCGGCGATCGCGGCGGAGCCCTGGCCGACGGCCTCCTCGGAGTAGTAGCGGGCGGCCACCAGCCAGAATCCCAGGCCCAGCACCGCGGACACGCCGGTGCTGAGCATGAGGAAGTAGGCGTTCTTGAACAGCGAGTCGTGCGTGTGTTCGCTGTCGGCAGGCTCGAGCCCGCCCCCTCCGGCGCGCGTGGGGGCGGGCTCGTGTACCTGGATCTCAGCCACGGGACTAACCCAGCCCTCCCGGTGTCGGCCTGGCCCTGGACAGGTCTCCCGGTGCTTCGGCCGGTCGTACCCCGGACCGCTCCAGCACCTCGACGACCGTCCGCGCCCGCAGCGGGTCCACGGGCAGCGCGTGCCGCGCGAACCAGCGGGCCGCCTCGGGGGCCGGTGAGGGGTCGGTGAACTCCGCACCGGCGTAGTCGTCCAGGGGCGGGTCGTAGAGGTAGCCGACGACGATGCCCCGGCGTGCCAGTGCCGCGATCGCCGCGTCCCGGTCCGCCACGAACAGCGGGACGCGGAACAGCGGCTGTGTCCCGTACGCGTCGCGCGGCTTGGCCCAGGGCGTGGACAGCAGCAGCTCGGTGCCCGCACGGCAGGCGTCCAGCACCTCGTCGAGCCGGTCGAGCTTGCGTCCGATGCGCCGCAGCCGCAGCAGGCCGGACTCCTGGCGGTAGTCGTGCATGTCGACCCGCACCCAAGGGTGGTGCGCCTCGAGCCCGGGCGCCCGGCGCTCGGCCTGGGCGAGTTCGTCCGGGCGCAGCGGCATCCGGATCTCCTCGCGGTCCGCGAGACCCAGCAGCCGGATCGCTGCCCAGGCGGCGCGCCGCAGCCGCAGCCCGCGCACCGTCGCCTCCGCGTACGGCCGGACCGCGTAAGCCAGTTCGGAGCTCATCCGGCGTGGGACGAGCAGCCCCGCGCAGGTCTTCTCCACCGCCTCCCGCAGTCCCGGATCGGCGAGCGAGAGCATGCCTCCGGCCTTGGCGCCCACATGCTTGGACAGGCTGAACGCGGATGCCTCCCCCCATGCTCCGACCGGCCGGTCGCCCACCCTGCTGCCGATGGCGTGCGCCGCGTCCTCGAACAGCGGGATCCCCAGCGCGTCGCACTTCTGTCTGAGGCGCGGCGCCGGGTCCGGGTTCCCGTACAGGTTCGTCGTGAGCACGGCCGACACCGAGCGCCATGTCTCCTCGGGCACGGCATCGACGTCGATGGACGCGTCGAGCGGGTTCAACGGCGCCTGCACCGGACGCAGTCCGGCCGCGAGCACGACGAAGAAGATCACGTCGTCGTTGACCGGCGACATCAGCACCCGTCCGCCGGGCGGGCACCAGTGGCGCAGCGCCACGTACAGCCCGAAACGGCACGACGGTACATACACACATTCCCGGCCGAGCCGGACGCGCATGGTCTCTTCCAGCCGCTTCGGCTGTGGACCACGCCGTACCGAGCCCGGACCGGCCTCCCCTATGGCCATCCGCCCCCCTGATGTGCCGTAGGAACGCCCCCTCCCCGAGGCCTTCCGGCACCCGCCCAGAGTCGCCCCGTTCGCACCGCTCCGTCAAGATTGCGTCGCGTCCTGTGGATAACTTCCGGCACGTACGAATAAGGCGTCCCGTCCGCCGCGCCGGAGTCGCACCGTCCGGTCACCCCCACACCCACCTGCCCCGTTCGCCCGTGTCCGCCTCCTCGGACTCTGCCCACGACCGGGGTGCCACCCGTAACGTGTGGCATGACCACGAACACGTGGCGACGACATGGCACACCCGAAAGCGAGGCAGCACCCGATGCCCCCCTTCGATGTCCCCGAGGGCGACCCCTTCGGCCCGCACAATCTGCCGTACGGCGTGTTCTCCCTCCCCGGTTCGTCCCACCGGTCCGTGGGAGTCCGGCTCGGCGACCATGTGCTGGACGCCGGTGCCGCGGCCCACGCGCTCGGCTCCCCGTACGCCGCCCTGCTGGCCCGGCCGAGCCTCAACCCGCTGCTGGCGGCGGGGCGCACGGCCTGGTCGGACGTGCGCCGGGCGCTGACCGCCTGGGTGACCGTGCCGTCCCACCGCGAGACCGTCGAACCGCTGTTCCACCCCCTGTCCTCGGTGACCCTGCACCTCCCCTTCGAGGTCGCGGACTACGTCGACTTCTACGCCTCCGAGAACCACGCCCGGAACGTCGGCCAGATCTTCCGCCCCGACGCCGCCGACTCCCTGACCCCCAACTGGAAGCATCTGCCGATCGGCTACCACGGCCGCTCCGGCACGGTCGTCGTCTCCGGCACGGACGTCGTGCGCCCCTCCGGCCAGCGCAAGGCGCCCACCGACACCGCTCCCGTGTTCGGCCCGTCCGTCCGCCTGGACATCGAGGCGGAGGTCGGCTTCGTGGTCGGCGCGCCGTCCTCCATGGGCGAGCCGGTGTCCCTCGACGGCTTCCGCGAGCACGTCTTCGGCCTCTGCCTCCTCAACGACTGGTCCGCACGCGACATCCAGGCCTGGGAGTACGTCCCCCTCGGCCCGTTCCTCGGCAAGTCCTTCGCCACTTCGGTGTCGGCGTGGATCACCCCGCTGGACGCCCTGGAGGACGCCCGGGTGGCCCCGCCGGCCCGGACGCACGAGCTGCTGCCGTACCTGGACGACAGCGACGAGGAACCCGCCGGCTACGACCTGCGGATCAGCGTCGCCGTCAACGGCCACGTCGTCTCCGAGCCGCCCTTCTCCACCATGTACTGGACGGCCGCCCAGCAGCTGGCCCACATGACCGTGAACGGCGCCTCCCTGCGCACCGGCGACCTGTACGGCTCGGGCACGGTCAGCGGCCCGGCGGACCGGGAGCGCGGCTCCCTGCTGGAGCTGACCTGGAACGGCCAGGAGCCCCTCGAACTCCCGGACGGCAAGCGGGCGTTCCTTGAGGACGGCGACGTGGTGACCCTCTCGGCCTGGGCCCCGGGGCCGGACGGTGTACGGGTGGGGCTCGGCGAGGTGACGGGGCGGGTGACACCGGGAGCGGAGTGAACCCAGGCGGCAGGGGCGAGTCTGGCCGACAGTCGCCCCTTCCGGCTCTTCCGATGGCGTTCGACTCCTGACTCACACCGCCCGGCCCGTCATACTGGGCGTCGGGCGGTGTGTCCGCCCGTGCGCGGTACACGGCACGTTCGGCGAGCACTTCGGCCGTGGCACCGGCGCGCACAGCAGCCGCTCTCCCCCGCACCACCCGTAGCCGCCCCTCTTCCGACCAGGAACCGGAGCCCGTGGCAATGACCGTCTGCCTGCTCCTGCTGAGCGTTGTCGCCGTGACGGCCGCCGTGCCCGCGCCCCGGGCGCTGACCCGGTCCGCGTGGCCCGAGCGGGAACCGGTGGTCGCGCTGTGGGTGTGGCAGTGCCTGGTCGCCACCGTCCTGCTGTGCTGTGTGACGGCTCTCGCCCTGGGCGCCGCCGCCGTCTTCGGCACGGTCCGCGCCCAGCTCTTCGCTCCGGCGCCGCCCGCCGTGACCGCGGCGTACGACCTCTCCACCGCCCCTCCGTGGGCCGCCACCCTCACCCTGCTACTGGCCTGCGGCGCCGCCTGGACGACCGCGATGCTCGCTCGCGAACTCGTCGAGGCGCGCCGGCGCCGCGCCCAGGCCCGCGCCCATCTGCGCGAGCGCGCCCCCGATCTGCCGGCCGGCCTGCCCGCCGCCCGCGGGCCCCTGCTCGTTCTCGAGGACGAGTACCCCGACGCCTGGTGGATGCCCGGCAGTCCGTCCCAGCTGATCGTCACCACGGGCGCCCTGCACCGTCTCACCGGCCACCAGCTCGACGCCGTCCTCACCCACGAGCGCGGCCACGCCCGCGCCCGCCACGACTGGCTGCTGCACCTTTCCACGGCCCTGGCCACCGGCTTCCCCCGCATCCCGCTGTTCGCCCACTTCTGCGACCAGACCCACCGCCTGGTCGAACTGGCCGCCGACGACACCGCCTCCCGCCGCTGCGGCCATCTGACCACCGCGCTGGCCCTGATCGAGCTCAACCAGCACCGCGGCGTCCTGTCCTGCGCCTCCAGCCACCGTCTCCTGGGCGAACGGGTCGACCGGCTCCTGGAACCGCCGCCCCGGCTGGGCCGCAGACACCGGGCCCTGACGACCACCACGGCCGCGCTCGTACCGCTGCTGCCCCTGCTGATCGCCTTCGCCCCGGGCCTGACGGCGCTGTCGTAGCCGTACCTGCCGGAAGCCAAGGGGGCGGATCCGGCCGTGGAACGGCCGCTGCCGTGGTGGCAGATCTCCCCACGGGCCCGCCG
The DNA here is from genome assembly GCF_042673825.1 of Streptomyces sp. NPDC057002. NCBI lineage: Bacteria > Bacillati > Actinomycetota > Actinomycetes > Kitasatosporales > Streptomycetaceae > Streptomyces > Streptomyces sp. NPDC057002. Next base: position 215,406 of record NZ_JBHURZ010000003.1, on the reverse strand, counting down.
AAACCGCAGCTCAACAGTCGAACCGGTCACATTCCCGGTGGCGCAACACTCCCGCAACACTACTTTTCCTACCGGATAGGTATGGTCCGAGCCATGCCCATCGACCGCAGCCGAGACCACGCCGGACAGGGAGCCGCGACCACCGTCGCCGCCCACCGCGCGCGGCGACGGCTGCGCGCCGACCGGGCCAGGCAACTGGCGGACCTGCTCCGCCAGCAGACGCTCACCGGCGCCTTCCCCGACGGCACCCTCCCCCACGAGTCGACCCTCGCCGCCGACTACGGCGCCGGCCGCAACACGGTCCGCGAGGCGCTCGACCTGCTGCGGGCCGAGGGCCTCGTGGAACGCCGGCCCGGCGTCGGCACCGTGGTCGTGGCCCACAAGTACCCCCACGGCCTCGACCGTCTGATGGGCCTCGCGGAAACCCTCCGCGAACACGGCCGGGTCACCAACGAGGTCCGCACCATGGGCCCCGCCCCGGCACCCGCGCCGGTCGCCGAACGCCTCCACCTCGCGCCAGGCACCGACGTCCTCTACATCGAACGCCTGCGCCGTCTCAACGGCCTCCCCCTGTCCCTCGACCTCACCTACATCCCGCTCGACCTCGGCACCGAACTGCTCGGCGCCGACCTGGAGAACACCGACGTCTTCCGCCTCCTGGAAGCCGTCACCGGCCAGCCCCTCGGCCATGCCGAGATCACACTGGAAGCGGTCAGCGCGGACACCCACTCGGCCGCCGTGCTCGAGGCCCCGCGCGGCGCCGCCGTCCTCATGCTGGAACGCCTCACCCACCTCGCGGACGGCCGCCCGGTCGACCTGGAGTTCATCCGCTTCCGCGGCGACCGCATCACCATGAGCGGCCAGCTGCACCGGTCCCGGTAACCACCCCGCTCGCGCAGATCCCTGGAGACAGCCATGCCCTTGGCGCACCAGCGGGCCGACGTGCCCGTGACCATCGACGAGTCGAAGTGCATCGACGGCTGCACGCTCTGCGTGGACATGTGCCCGCTGGACTCCCTCGCCATCGACGAGAGCAACGGCAAGGCGTACATGCACGTCGACGAGTGCTGGTACTGCGGCCCGTGCGCGGCCCGATGCCCCACCGGTGCCGTCACGGTCAACATGCCCTATCTGCTCCGGTGAGAGGCCCGAACCGTCATGGACCGAACCGTCATGTCCCGAACCAGCACGTCCCGAACCAGCACGTCCCGAACCAGCACGTCCCGAACCACACCGAAACGCACAGCGGTCGCGGTGTCCGCCGTCGTCCTCCTGCTCCCGCTCAGCGCCTGCGGCGGTGACGCCGAGGCCGGCAGCGGCTCCACGGTCACCGTCACCGTCGGCTACCAGTCCAGGACGATCAACACCGTCACGGCGGGCACCCTGCTCCGCTCCCTCGGCTACTTCGAGAAGCAGCTGAACGCCCGCAACGACGGCGTCAAGTACAAGGTGAACTGGCAGGACTACGCCACCGGCGCCCCCATCACCGCCCAGATGACAGCCGGGAAGATCGACATCGGCTCGATGGGCGACTTCCCGCTGCTCATCAACGCGGCCCGGGGCAAGCAGCTGAACAGCCCCACCCGTCTGGTCTCGGTCACCGGCTACAACCTCCGCGGCGGCCTCAACACCATCGTCACGGCCCCCGGTTCCAAGCTCGCCACCCTGAAGGACCTGAAGGGCAAGAAGGTCTCCACTAGCGTCGGCTCGGCCGCCGACGGCACCCTCGTACGGGCCCTGCAGCGCGCCGGCGTCGACCCGAACAGCGGCATCGAGAAGCTCAACCAGCAGCCCTCCGTCGGCGCCTCCGCCCTCACGGCGGGCAGCGCGGACGCGCTGTCCCAGTTCGTCGCCTGGCCGGGCCTGCTCGCCTACCAGGGCAAGGCGAAGGCCCTGTACGACGGGGCCCGGCTGGATCTGCCCACCTTCCACGGCGTCACCGCCCGCGAGGACTTCGCCAAGGAGCGCCCGGCCGTGCTGGACGCGTTCCTGAAGGCGCAGGCGCAGGCGACGGACTATCTGAACGACCACCCGGTGGACGCCGCCGAGAAGGTCGCGAAGGCGACCGGCCTGCCCGCCGAGGTCGTCTACCTCTACAACGGCGCTCACGGCATCGCCACCTTCGACCAGGCGATCAAGCCCCAGCTCGTCTCCGCCCTGAAGAAGGACGTCTCGATCCTGAAGTCGGCCAAGCTCACCGGCGACGTGGACGTCGACTCCTTCGTCGACGACCAGTACGTGAAGAAGGCCCTCGGCCCGACGGCGTACGCCAAGCATCTCGCCACGAAGCCCGCGCCGGCCGCGAGCGAGGCCTGGCCCAAGGGCGCCTCGAAGACCGTCACCTTCACCTCCCCCTCCCAACTGCTGCGTTACGTGGCCGGGCACCGCGACGGCGTCCGCGCGTCCTACGTCCCCGACACCACTACCGGCACCCTGTGGTTCGCCGACAAGGCGGTGTGGGTGGCCGACGGCTCCAAGCTGCTGCCGTTCGTCGCGCCCGAGACCGCGCAGGCGTACATCGCCGGGCACGGCGGGGCGCGGGTCGTCTCCTACGCCGACGCTCTGGAGCAGGCGTCGTGACGCGTTATGTGCTCCGCGTGGCCTCCCTGGCCGCCGCCCTCGGCCTGTGGCAGGCGCTGACCAGCCTGAAGGTCGACCTGTGGCTGCGCTTCTCGCAGTTCCCGACGGTCACCGACGTGGGCCGGGCCTTCGCCGCCCGGCTGTCCGGGCCGGACTACTGGACGGACCTGACCGACAGCCTGACCCGGATCCTCACGGGCTTCCTGCTGGCCGCCGTCCTGGGCGTCGCCACGGGCGTGCTCGTGGCGCGCTCGCGGCTCGCCGAGGACCTGCTCGGCCCGGTACTGGAGGTGATCCGGCCGATCCCGGCCATCGCGCTCGTGCCCGTGGCGATCCTGCTCTTCCCCTCCAACGAACAGGGCATCGTCTTCATCACCTGCACCGCCGCCTTCTTCCCGGTGATGGTCTCCACCCGGCACGCGGTGCGCGCCCTGACCCCCATGTGGGAGGAGGCGGTGCGCACCATGGGCGGCGGCCGGTGGCGGATCCTCGGCTCCGTCGTCCTGCCGGGCGCACTGCCCGGCGTGTTCGGCGGCCTGTCTGTCGGCATCGGCGTGTCCTGGATCTGCGTGATCTCCGCCGAGATGATCTCCGGCCAGTACGGGGTGGGCTACCGCACCTGGCAGGACTACACCGTCGTCGACTATCCGGGCGTGTTCGTCGGCATGGTCACCATCGGCGTGCTCGGCTGGCTCACCTCCACCGCCGTGGAACTGCTGGGCCGCCGCCTCACCCGCTGGCTGCCCCGCACCGCCTATGTCCCCGGCACCCGGCCGCCCCGGCCCGCCCGGTCCGCGAAGCCCGCGCCGGCCGCCCCCGCCGCCGCATCCGGCGGCCCCGTGTCCGGCGGCCCCGCATCCGGCGGCCCCGCATCCGAGGAGGCACGCGATGAGCACCTCGTCTGAGACCGTCCCGAACACCTCGTCCGAGACCGTCCCGAACACCTCGTCCGAGACCGTCCCGAACACCTCGTCCGAGGCCGTCCGTGGCACCTCGCCCGAGGCCGATGGCACCGCGACGCCGGTGCGCGGCACCCGGCTCACCCTGTCGGGCGCGTCCCTCGGCCGCCCCGGCGCCCCCGCCCTGGACGACGTCGACCTGGACATCGCCCCCGGCGAGATCCTCACCGTCGTCGGCCCGTCCGGCTGCGGCAAGTCGACCCTGCTGCGCACCCTGGCCGGCCTGCTGTCCCCGCTCTCCGGGGAGATCACCCAGGACGGGCACCCGCTGACCGGCCCCGGGGCCGATCGCGCCCTGGTCTTCCAGGAGGACGCCCTGCTCCCCTGGCGCACCCTGCGCGCCAACGTCGAACTGCCCCTCGCCATCAGCGGCGTGTCCCGAGCCGAGCGCAGGGAACAGGCCCAGGCCTGGCTGGAGCGGGTCGGACTCGGCACACGGGCACGGCAGTTGCCGCACCGGGTCTCCGGCGGACAGCGCCAGCGCGTCCAGCTGGCCCGCGCCCTGGCCGCACGCCCGCGCGCCGTTCTGATGGACGAGCCGTTCGGCGCGCTCGACGCCCAGACCCGGGCGGGCATGCAGGACCTGCTGGTGGAGGTGCTGCACGGCACGGGCGCGACCGTCGTCTTCGTCACCCACGACGTGGACGAGGCCCTCTTCCTCGGCGACCGTGTCGCCCTGCTCGGCGCGGGCGGCCTCGCCGCCGTACGGGACGTGCCCCGCCCGCGTGACCGGGGCGCGCACGACGACCCGGCGCGCGTGGCCCTGCGGCGCGACGTCCTCACCTCGCTCGGTACGTGAAAGGCACCCCGGTGACCACCTCCGTGAACCCCCCTGCGGACACCTCCCTGGCCGTCCCGTCCCTCGCCGACGCCGAGGAACTGACCTGCGACGTCCTCGTCATCGGCGGCGGCACCGCCGGCACCATGGCGGCACTGACAGCCGCCGAGCACGGCGCGAACGTGCTGCTGCTGGAGAAGGCCCACGTCCGCCACTCCGGCGCGCTCGCCATGGGCATGGACGGCGTCAACAACGCGGTCATCCCGGGCCGCGCCGAACCCGACGACTACGTCGCCGAGATCACCCGCGCCAACGACGGCATCGTCGACCAGTCCACCGTCCGCCAGACCGCCACCCGTGGCTTCGGCATGGTGCAGCGGCTGGAGTCGTACGGCGTGAAGTTCGAGAAGGACGAGCACGGCGACTACGCGGTCCGCCAGGTCCACCGCTCCGGCTCCTATGTGCTGCCGATGCCGGAGGGCAAGGACGTCAAGAAGGTCCTGTACCGGCAGCTGCGGCGGCGCGAGATGCGGGAACGGATCCGCATCGAGAACCGGGTGATGCCGGTGCGTGTCCTCACCGCCGAGGGCCGCGCCGTCGGAGCGGCGGGCTTCAACACCCGCACGGGGCAGTTCGTCCAGGTCCGCGCGGGCGCGGTGATCCTCGCGACCGGCGCCTGCGGCCGCCTCGGCCTGCCCGCCTCCGGCTATCTGTACGGCACCTACGAGAACCCCACCAACGCGGGCGACGGCTACGCCATGGCCTACCACGCGGGCGCCGAACTCACCGGCATCGAGTGCTTCCAGATCAACCCGCTGATCAAGGACTACAACGGCCCGGCCTGCGCCTATGTCGCCAACCCCTTCGGCGGCTACCAGGTCAACCGGCACGGCGAGCGCTTCGTCGACTCCGACTACTGGTCGGGGCAGATGATGGCCGAGTTCGCCGCGGAGGTCGCGTCCGACCGAGGACCGGTCTATCTGAAGCTGAGCCACCTCCCCGAGGAGTCGGTCTCGGCCCTGGAGACGATCCTCCACTCCACCGAACGCCCGACCCGCGGCACCTTCCACTCCGGGCGCGGCCACGACTACCGCACCCACGACATCGAGATGCACATCTCCGAGATCGGCCTGTGCGGCGGCCACTCCGCCTCCGGCGTCCGGGTGGACGACCACGCCCGGACGACGGTGCCCCGGCTGTACGCGGCCGGCGACCTGGCCTGCGTCCCGCACAACTACATGATCGGCGCGTTCGTCTACGGCGACCTCGCGGGTGCGGACGCCTCCCAGTACCAGGCCTACGCGGGCGAGTTGCCGGCGCAGCAGCTCCGGGAGGCGCACGAGCTGATCTACCGCCCGCTGCGCAACCCCGACGGCCCGCCGCAGCCCCAGGTCGAGTACAAGCTGCGCCGCTTCGTGAACGACTATGTGGCCCCGCCGAAGTCCGGCGCCCGGCTGTCGCTCGCTTTGGAGGCGTTCGAGCGGATGCACGCCGACATCGCCGAGATGGGTGCCCACACCGCGCACGAGCTGATGCGCTGCGCGGAGGTCACCTTCATCCGTGACTGCGCGGAGATGGCCGCCCGGTCCTCCCTGGCCCGCACGGAGTCCCGCTGGGGCCTCTACCACGACCGTCTCGACCACCCCCGGCGCGACGACGCGTCCTGGTTCCACCACCTCGATCTGCACAAGTCCCCCTCTGGTGCGATGGAGTTCACGGCCCGTCCCGTGGCTCCCTATCTCGTTCCGGTCGACGGCTTCGCCCCCGTCGGCGGCCCGTCGCGTCTGATCGGCGAGGTCCACGCCGAGGACGTGGCGATGGCGGGGCCGCGGGATGTGGCTCCGGTGGCGGCCCAGGTGGGGGCGGCCGGGGCCCAGGTGGAGGCAGCCGAGGCTGAGCAGTCGCGGCAGACCGCGCCGTCCCCGTCCCCCGCTCCCGCCCCCGAGCAGTCCTCCGCCCGCCTCCTCGAACTCGTCGCCCTGGCCGATGAGGAGCCCGAACTCGAGGCCCTTCAGCCGTACCTGACCGACCCCGCGCCCGCCGTCCGGCGTGAGGCGGTCGCCGTGCTCACCGAGACGCTGCCGCCGGGAACCGGCCGCGCGCTCGCCTCCGCCCTGCGCGACACCGCCGCCGAGGTACGGGCCGCCGCGGCCGCGTCACTGCGGGAGCTCGTCGAGACGCTCCCGCCCGAGCCCGACCTGCGCGACGGCCTCGCCGCCGCCCTGGCCGAGCCCGACCCGGTGGTCCGCGCCGCCGCGCTGGACGTCCTGCGGGCCCTGCGCCTCGGAGACGCCGGCCTGTTCGCGGACGCCCTGGCCGACGCCGACATCGCCGTCCGTATCGAGGCCGTACGCGCCCTGGTGTCGGTCGACGCCGCCGGAGAACTGGCCCGCTCGGCGGTCGCCGACCCGTCCCGCGAGGTCCGGGTGGCGATCGCCAAGGGACTGGCCACGGTGGGTGCCGAGCGACTGTCCGGTGGCCTTCCTGCCGACTCCGATTCCGCCGCCCGCTCCGATTCCACCGCCGGCTCGATCGAAGCGGCCCTCACCGGCCTCCTCGACGACCCCGACGCCCTGGTGCGTGCGGCGGCCTACGGTGCGCTGGGCACCACCGGCTGCCCGGCGACCCTCACCGCACGTGCCGTGGCCGCCCTGTCGGAATCGGCCTGGCAGGTACGGGCCGGAGCCGCCACGGCCCTGTCCGTCGCCGACCCGGAGGTGGCGGTCCCCGCCCTCGCCAAGGCCCTCGCGGACGCCAACGCCGACGTCCGCAAGGCCGCCGTCCTGGCACTGACCCGGCACCGCACCGCCGAGGAGGCCCGCGCGGCCCTGGCCACGGCGACGACGGACTCCGACGCGGATGTCAGGGCGTACGCGGCACGGGCACTGTGACCGGTCCGTACCCCGGAGCTACGTGACCTGGCCGGAGCCCGGCCTCATATCCAGTCGGGTTCCGGCTCCGTCATCTCGGGCCAGTCGTCCGGCCCGCCCATCTGCGGGCCGGACGCCTGGGCCGGAGCCCGGTCGGGCACCCGGTCCGGGGTCGGGCCGGGCTGCCCGCCCAGTGACTCGAGCACCTCCAGCACGCCCTCCCCGTATGTCGCGAGCTTCTTCTCGCCCACTCCGCCGATCCCACCGAGCTCGGCCACCGACGCCGGCCACACCGTCGCGATCTCCCGCAGCGTGGCGTCGTGGAAGATGACATAGGCCGGTACGCCCTGCTCGCGTGCCTGCTCGGCCCGCCATGCGCGCAGTGCCTCGAAGGCCGGCATCAGTTCCTCGGACAGCTCGGCGGCAGCCGCCCTGCCCTTGCGCTCGCCCCGCCCGGAGCCCGAGGACGACGACCCCGACCGGGAGGTCACCGGCTTCCTCGGCTCCTTGCGCAGCGGCACCTTCTGCTCCCGCCGCAGCACCGTCCCGCTGCCCTCGGTCAGCACCAGCGTGCCGTACTCGCCCTCCACGGCGAGCAGTCCCTGGGCCAGCAGCTGCCGGATGACACCCCGCCATTCGGCCTCGGTCAGCTCATCGCCGATGCCGAACACGGACAGCTGGTCGTGGTCGAACTGGATCACCTTGCCGGTGCGCTTCCCCAGCAGGATGTCGACGATCTGCACCGCGCCGAACTTCTGGCCGCGCTCGCGCTGCAGCCGCACCACCGTCGACAGCACCTTCTGCGCCGCGACCGTGCCGTCCCAGGTCTCCGGCGGGGTGAGGCAGGTGTCACAGTTGCCGCAGCCCGCCGGGTCCGGTTCCTGGCCGAAGTAGGCGAGGAGCTGGCCTCGGCGGCACTGGACGGTCTCGCACAGCGCCAGCATCGAGTCCAGGTGGGACTGGGCCCGTCTCCGGAAGGCCTCGTCGCCCTCGCCGGACTGGATCAGCTTGCGCTGCTGTATGACGTCGTTGAGCCCGTAGGCCATCCAGGCCGTCGACGGCAGCCCGTCACGCCCGGCCCGGCCCGTCTCCTGGTAGTAGCCCTCGACCGACTTGGGCAGATCGAGGTGGGCGACGAATCGGACGTCCGGCTTGTCGATGCCCATGCCGAAGGCGATGGTCGCCACCACGACCAGGCCGTCCTCCCGCAGGAAGCGGGACTGGTGGGCCGCGCGTGTGCCCGCGTCCAGGCCCGCGTGGTACGGCACCGCCTCGACGCCGTTGCGGCTCAGGAATTCGGCGGTCTTCTCCACCGAGTTGCGCGACAGGCAGTAGACGATGCCCGCGTCGCCCGCGTGCTCCTCGCGCAGGAAGCTCAGCAGCTGCTTCTTCGGGTCCGCCTTCGGCACGACCCGGTACTGGATGTTGGGCCGGTCGAAGCTCGCCACGAAGTGGCGGGCCGCCGGCATGTTCAGCCGCTCGGTGATCTCCTGGTGCGTGGCGTGCGTGGCCGTCGCGGTGAGCGCGATCCGCGGCACGTCCGGCCAGCGCTCGCCGAGCAGCGACAGGGTCAGGTAGTCGGGCCGGAAGTCGTGGCCCCACTGGGAGACGCAGTGCGCCTCGTCGATCGCGAAGAGGGAGATCTTGCCGCGAGAGAGCAGATTCAGGGAGCTGTCCAGCCGAAGCCGCTCGGGCGCCAGGTACAGCAGGTCCAGCTCGCCGGCGAGGAACTCGGCCTCCACCAGCCGCCGCTCGTCGAAGTCCTGTGTGGAGTTCATGAACCCGGCCCGCACGCCCAGCGCCCGCAGCGCGTCGACCTGGTCCTGCATCAGGGCGATGAGCGGAGAGACGACGACCCCCGTACCGGGCCTGACCAGGGCCGGGACCTGGTAGCACAGGGACTTGCCGGCGCCGGTCGGCATGAGCACGACGGAGTCACCGCCCGCGACCACGTGCTCGATGACCGCTTCCTGCTCGCCCCGGAAGGCCTCGTACCCGAAGACCCGGTGCAGCGTGGCCAGCGCCTCGCTCTGCGTCACTGACATCTCAGCGATACCGCCCGTCCCACCCATCGTCCTGTCCCCCGTACGTCGTCCCTCGACCACTGCATCCACGATAGGGGTCACCACCGACAGCCCCGAAGTTATCCACAGGCTGGGCGACCACCCCTTTCAAGGCCGACGGCCCGGCACCCCGAAAGGGACGCCGGGCCGCAGCCCACCGGCAAGCGCACCGTCAGCGCACGAACACACCCGCCTGACCCGCCAGATCCAGGAAGTACTGCGGCGCCACACCGAGCACCAGCGTGACCGCCACGCCCACCCCGATCGCCGTCATGGTCAGCGGCGACGGCACGGCCACCGTCGGCCCCTCCGGCCTCGGCTCGCTGAAGAACATCAGCACGATGACGCGGATGTAGAAGAACGCCGCGATCGCCGACGAGATCACACCGACCACGACCAGCGGGGCCGCCCCGCCCTCCGCCGCCGCCTTGAACACGGCGAACTTCCCGGCGAAGCCGGAGGTCAGCGGGATGCCCGCGAAGGCCAGCAGGAACACCGCGAACACGGCCGCCACCAGCGGCGAGCGCCGGCCGAGCCCGGCCCACTTGGACAGGTGCGTCGCCTCGCCGCCCGCGTCCCGGACGAGGGTGACCACCGCGAAGGCGCCGATCGTCACGAACGAGTACGCCGCCAGGTAGAAGAGGACGGAGGAGACGCCGTCAGGCGTGGTCGCGATGACACCCGCGAGGATGAACCCGGCGTGCGCGATCGACGAGTACGCCAGCAGCCGCTTGATGTCGGTCTGCGTGATCGCGACGATCGCACCGCCCAGCATCGTGATGATCGCCACGGCCCACATCACCGGCCGCCAGTCCCAGCGCAGGCCGGGCAGGACGACGTACAGCACGCGCAGCAGCGCGCCGAACGCCGCCACCTTCGTCGCCGCCGCCATGAAACCGGTCACCGGCGTCGGAGCGCCCTGGTACACGTCCGGCGTCCACATGTGGAACGGCACCGCGCCCACCTTGAACAGCAGCCCCATCACCAGCAGCGCGGCACCGATCAGCAGCAGCGCGTCGTTGCCCATGGTGCCGGCGAGCGCCGGGTTGACGTCCTGCACCGTGCCGTCGACGACCTGCGCGATCGTCGCGTACGACATCGAGCCCGCGTAGCCGTAGAGCAGTGCAATGCCGAACAGCGAGAACGCGGAGGCGAAGGCGCCGAGCAGGAAGTACTTGACCGCGGCCTCCTGCGACATCATCCGCTTGCGGCGGGCCAGCGCGCACAGCAGGTAGAGCGGGAGGGAGAAGACCTCCAGCGCCACGAACAGCGTCAGCAGGTCGTTGGCCGCCGGGAAGATCAGCATGCCGGCGACGGCGAACAGCAGCAGCGGGAACACCTCGGTGGTGGTGAACCCGGCCTTGACCGCTGCCTTCTCGCTCTCGCTGCCCGGCACGGACGCGGCCTGCGCGGCGAAGGAGTCGACGCGGTTGCCGTGCGCCTCCGGGTCGAGGCGCCGCTCGGCGAAGGTGAACAGGCCGACCAGGGCCGCCAGCAGGATCGTGCCCTGCAGGAAGAGGGCCGGTCCGTCGACGGCGATGGCGCCCATCGCCGCGATGTGCGCCTTGGTCGTGCCGTACCCGTCGGCCGCGAGCGCCACGACCGCCGCGAAGGCGGCCGCGATCGCGACGACGGACACGAACATCTGGACGTAGTAACGGGACTTGCGCGGTACGAACGCCTCGACCAGGATCCCGACGATCGCCGCACCGACGATGATCAGGGTGGGGGCGAGCTGCCCGTACTCGATCTTCGGCGCGTCGATCTTCGTGATCGGTTCGGCCGCCGTTGTCCACAGGCTGTGGACGGCTGTTGCGCTCACTTGGCCGCCTCCACCTCGGGCTTGGGGTCCTTCTGCTGTACGTCGGACATGGTCTGTTTGACCGCCGGGTCGATGATCTCGGTGACGGGCTTCGGGTAGACGCCCAGGAAGATCAGCAGCACGACCAGCGGGGCGACGACCACGAGTTCACGCACCCTGAGGTCCGGCATCTTCGCGAGCTCGGGTTTCACCGGGCCCGTCATCGTCCGCTGGTAGAGGACGAGGGTGTACAGCGCGGCCAGGACGATGCCGAAGGTGGCGATGATGCCGACCACCGGATACCGCGTGAACGTGCCGACCAGGACGAGGAACTCGCTGACGAACGGTGCCAGGCCGGGCAGCGACAGGGTCGCGAGGCCGCCGATCAGGAACGTGCCGGCGAGCACCGGTGCGACCTTCTGCACTCCGCCGTAGTCGGCGATGAGCCGCGAGCCCCGCCGGGAGATCAGGAAGCCCGCCACCAGCATCAGCGCGGCGGTCGAGATGCCGTGGTTGACCATGTAGAGCGTCGCCCCGGACTGGCCCTGGCTGGTCATCGCGAAGATGCCCATGATGATGAAGCCGAAGTGGGAGATCGACGCGTACGCCACCAGCCGCTTGATGTCGCGCTGGCCCACGGCGAGCAGGGCGCCGTAGATGATGCTGATGAGCGCCAGCACGAGGATCGCGGGCGTCGCCCACTTGCTCGCCTCCGGGAAGAGCTGGAGGCAGAAGCGGAGCATCGCGAAGGTGCCGACCTTGTCGACGACGGCCGTGATGAGCACGGCGACCGGGGCGGTGGACTCCTGCATCGCGTTGGGCAGCCAGGTGTGCAGCGGCCACAGCGGCGCCTTCACCGCGAAGGCGAAGAAGAAGCCCAGGAACAGCCACCGTTCGGTGTTGGTCGCCATGTCGAGCGAGCCGTTGGCCCGGGCCTCGGCGATCTCCGTGAGCGAGAAGTTCCCGGCGACCACGTACAGGCCGATCACCGCGGCCAGCATGATCAGACCGCCGACCAGGTTGTAGAGCAGGAACTTCACCGCCGCGTACGACCGTTGCGTCGCCGCCGCCTTCTCGCCGTGCTCGTGGGCACGGTCCCCGAAGCCACCGATGAGGAAGTACATCGGGATCAGCATCGCTTCGAAGAAGATGTAGAAGAGGAAGACGTCGGTGGCCTCGAAGGAGATGATCACCATCGCCTCGACGGCCAGGATCAGAGCGAAGAAGCCCTGCGTCGGCCGCCACCGCGTGGACCCGGTCTCCAGCGGGTCGGCGTCGTGCCAGCCCGCGAGGATGATGAACGGGATCAGCAGCGCCGTGAGCGCGATCAGCGCCACCGCGATGCCGTCCACGCCCAGTTCGTAGCGGACGCCGAAGTCCGCGATCCAGGAGTGGGACTCGGTGAGCTGGTAGCGGTCGCCGCCCGGGTCGAAGCGCACCAGGACGACGATCGCGAGGACGAGCGTGGCGAGCGAGAAGAGCAGCGCCAGCCATTTGGCGACGGTGCGCCGCGCGGCCGGTACGGCGGCCGTGGCGATCGCCCCGACGGCCGGGAGCACCGCTGTCGCTGTCAGCAGAGGAAAGGACATCGGTATCAGACCGCCCTCATCAGCAGGGTCACGGCGACCAGGACCGCCGCACCCCCGAACATCGAGACCGCGTAGGAGCGGGCGAAGCCGTTCTGCAGCTTGCGCATCCGCCCGGAGAGGCCGCCGACCGAGGCCGCCGTGCCGTTGACGACGCCGTCGACCAGGGTGTGGTCGACGTAGACCAGGGACCGCGTGAGGTGTTCGCCGCCGCGGACCAGGACGACGTGGTTGAAGTCGTCCTGGAGCAGGTCACGCCGGGCGGCCCGGGTGAGCAGCGATCCGCGTGGGGCGACGGCCGGGACCGGACGCCGTCCGTACTGCGCCCAGGCGAGGGCGACGCCGATGACCATGCAGGTGACGGTCGCGCCGGTGACCGCGCCCGCGCTGATCGGCGAGTCGCCGTGGCTGTGCCCGGTGATCGGCTCCAGCCAGTGCACGAAGCGGTCGCCGATGCTGAAGAACCCACCGGCGGCCACCGACCCGACGGCCAGCACGATCATCGGGATCGTCATGACCTTGGGCGACTCGTGCGGATGCGGTTCGTTGCCTTTCTCGTCGGGCTGCCAGCGCTTCTCGCCGAAGAACGTCATCAGCATCACGCGCGTCATGTAGAACGCCGTGATGGCCGCGCCCAGCAGGGCCACGCCGCCGAGGATCCAGCCCTCGGTGCCGCCCTTGGCGAACGCCGACTCGATGATCATGTCCTTGGAGAAGAAGCCGGACAGGCCCGGGAAGCCGATGATCGCCAGGTAGCCGAGGCCGAAGGTGACGAAGGTGATCGGCATGTACTTCCTGAGACCGCCGTACTTCCTCATGTCCACCTCGTCGTTCATGCCGTGCATGACCGAACCGGCGCCGAGGAACAGCCCCGCCTTGAAGAAGCCGTGCGTCACCAGGTGCATGATCGCGAAGACGTAACCGATGGGGCCGAGGCCCGCGGCGAGCACCATGTAGCCGATCTGCGACATGGTCGAGCCGGCCAGTGCCTTCTTGATGTCGTCCTTCGCACAACCGACGATCGCACCGAAGAGGAGCGTCACGGCACCGACGACGGTGACGACCAGCTGCGCGTCCGGGGCGCCGTTGAAGACGGCCGCGGAGCGGACGATCAGGTACACGCCCGCCGTCACCATCGTCGCGGCGTGGATGAGGGCCGAGACCGGGGTCGGGCCCTCCATCGCGTCCCCGAGCCAGGACTGCAGCGGCACCTGGGCGGACTTGCCGCAGGCCGCGAGCAGCAGCATCAGGGCGATGACGGTCAGCTTGTCCTCACCGGCGGCACCGGCGAGCCCGGCCTCCTCGTGGCTGCCGAGCACCGGCCCGAAGGCGAAGGTGCCGAACCACAGGAACATCAGCATGATCGCGATGGACAGGCCCATGTCGCCGACGCGGTTGACCAGGAAGGCCTTCTTCGCCGCCGTGGCGGCGCTGGGCTTGTGCTGCCAGAAGCCGATCAGCAGATAGGAGGCGAGACCGACGCCCTCCCAGCCGACGTACAGCAGCAGGTAGTTGTCGGCGAGGACGAGCAGCAGCATCGCCGCGAGGAACAGGTTCAGATAGCCGAAGAAGCGGCGGCGCCGCTCGTCGTGCTCCATGTACCCGACGGAGTAGAGATGGATCAGCGAGCCGACGCCCGAGATCAGCAGGACGAACGTCATCGACAGCTGGTCGAGCTGGAAGGCGACGTCCGCCTGGAAGCCCTCGACCGGGATCCAGCTGAACAGGTGCTGGCCCATCTCGCGGTGGTCCGGGTCCTTGCCCAGCATGTCGGCGAACAGCACCAGGCCGAGCACGAAGGAGGAGGCGGCGAGGGCCGTGCCGATCCAGTGGCCGACGGCGTCCAGCCGGCGTCCGCCGCACAGCAGGACCGCCGCTCCGAGCAGGGGCGCCGCCACCAGCAGCGCAATCAGGTTCTCCACGATTCTTCCGACCCCTTACAGCTTCATCAGGCTGGCGTCGTCGACCGAGGCCGAGTGACGGGCACGGAACAGGGACACGATGATCGCGAGCCCGACCACGACCTCGGCGGCGGCGACGACCATCGTGAAGAACGCGATGATCTGGCCGTCGAGGTTGCCGTGCATCCGGGAGAAGGCGACGAACGCGAGGTTGCAGGCGTTGAGCATGAGCTCGATGCACATGAACACGACGATCGCGTTGCGCCTGATCAGCACGCCGGTGGCGCCGATCGTGAACAACAGGGCCGCGAGATAGAGGTAGTTGACGGGGTTCACTTCGACGCCTCCTCGGACCGCTTGAACTTCGCCGGCCCGATCGCCCCGCGCTCCAGACGGTCCTCGGCCCGCTGCTCCAGGGCCTTGAGGTCGTTGAGCGCCTCCTGCGACACATCGCGGATCTGGCCGCGCTCGCGCAGCGTCTTGCTGACGGTGAGGTCGGAGGGCGTGCCGTCGGGGAGCAGGCCGGCGATGTCGACCGCGTTGTGCCGGGCGTACACACCGGGGGCCGGCAGGGGCGGCAGTTGCTTGCCTTCGCGCACCCGCTCCTCGGAGAGCTCACGCTGCGTCTTGGCACGCTCGGTGCGCTCGCGGTGCGTGAGCACCATGGCGCCGACGGCGGCCGTGATGAGCAGGGCGCCGGTGATCTCGAAGGCGAAGACGTACTTGGTGAAGATGAGGGCGGCGATGCCCTCCACATTGCCCCCGGCGTTCGCCTGGCCGATGCCGTTGAACTCCGTGAGGGAGGCGTTGCCGATGCCGCCGATCAGCAGGACGCCGAAGCCGAGACCGCACAGCAGGGCCAGCCAGCGCTGACCCTTGATGGTCTCCTTCAGGGAGTCCGCCGCGGTCACGCCGACGAGCATCACCACGAACAGGAACAGCATCATGATCGCGCCGGTGTAGACGACGATCTGCACGACGCCCAGGAAGTAGGCGCCGTTGGCGAGGTAGAACACCGCCAGGATGATCATGGTCCCGGCGAGGCAGAGGGCGCTGTGCACGGCCCTCTTCATGAGGATGGTGCACAGGGCGCCGATCACCGCGATCGTGCCGAGGATCCAGAACTGGACGGCCTCTCCGGTGGAGGTGGAGTAGGCGGCGAGCTGGGCGGTCATCGGCCGATCACCTTCTCCGACGCCGGTTCGGTCCCGCCGAAGGTGGAGTCGGACTCCTGCACCACCTCACCCTTGGAGTGGGCGACCTGCTGCTCGGTGCCGGGTGCGGCCTCGGTGACCAGGCCCCGGTAGTAGTCCTGTTCGTCCGTCCCCGGGTAGATGGCGTGGGGCGAGTCGACCATGCCGTCCTCGAGACCGGCGAGCAGCTGCTCCTTGGTGTAGATGAGGTTGGCCCGGCTGGAGTCGGCCAGCTCGAACTCGTTCGTCATCGTGAGCGCGCGCGTGGGGCACGCCTCGATGCACAGGCCGCACAGGATGCAGCGGGCGTAGTTGATCTGGTAGACGCGGCCGTACCGCTCACCCGGCGAGTAGCGCTCCTCGTCGGTGTTGTCGGCGCCCTCCACATAGATGGCGTCGGCGGGGCAGGCCCACGCGCACAGTTCACAGCCGACGCACTTCTCCAAGCCGTCCGGATGGCGGTTGAGCTGGTGCCGTCCGTGGAAGCGCGGAGCCGTGGTCTTCTGCTGCTCCGGGTACTGCTCGGTCAGCCGCTTCTTGAACATGGCCTTGAAGGTCACGCCGAAGCCGGCCACCGGGTTCTGGAAACCGGGCTTGGTGTCCTTCGGTTCCTCAGTCATCGGACGCCTCCTTTCCATCCGTAGATCCGCCCAGAGATTCGTCACTCTGAGTATCGGGCCCACCACTGACAATCAGCTCCCGCTCACGGCGCGAGCGGCGCCTGGGAGCCGGCGGAAGCTCCTGTCCGGGCAGCGGCGGCACGGGGTATCCGCCCGCCATGGGGTCGAAGGCGGCCGGGGTCTCGGCCGGCCGCTCGGCCCGCTTGGACTTCTCGCGGAACATGTCGACGACGAAGGAGAGCAGCAGCAGGGCCAGCACACCGCCGCCGACGTAGAGCACGATGTCGGCGAAGTCGTAGTTCTCGTTCCGCAGGGCCCGCACGGTGGCGACGAGCATCAGCCACACCAGTGAGACCGGGATGAGGACCTTCCAGCCGAGCTTCATCAGCTGGTCGTAGCGGACGCGCGGGAGCGTGCCGCGGATCCAGATGAACATGAACAGCAGCAGCTGGACCTTGACGGTGAACCAGAGCATCGGCCACCAGCCGTGGTTCGCGCCCTCCCAGAAGGTGCTGATCGGCCACGGGGCCCGCCAGCCGCCGAGGAACAGCGTGGTGGCGACGGCCGAGACGGTCACCATGTTGACGTACTCGGCGAGCATGAACATCGCGAACTTGATCGACGAGTACTCGGTGTTGAAGCCGCCGACCAGGTCGCCCTCGGACTCCGGCATGTCGAAGGGGGCGCGGTTGGTCTCGCCGACCATCGTGACGATGTAGAGGATGAAGGAGAGCGGCAGCAGCAGGATGTACCAGCGGTCGGCCTGCTGCTCGACGATCGTCGACGTCGACATCGACCCCGAGTAGAGGAACACGGAGGCGAAGGCGGCGCCCATCGCGATCTCGTAGGAGATCATCTGCGCGCAGGAGCGCAGACCGCCCAGCAGCGGGTAGGTCGAGCCGGAGCTCCAGCCCGCGAGGACGATGCCGTAGATGCCGACCGAGGCGACCGCGAGGATGTAGAGCATCGCGATCGGCAGGTCGGTGAGCTGCATCGTGGTGCGCTGGCCGAAGATCGAGATCTCGTTGCCGGCCGGGCCGAAGGGGATCACCGCGATCGCCATGAAGGCCGGGATGGCCGCGATGATCGGCGCGAGGACGTAGACCGCCTTGTCCGCGCGCTTGACGACGACGTCCTCCTTGAGCATGAGCTTGATGCCGTCGGCGAGCGACTGGAGCATGCCCCAGGGGCCGTGCCGGTTGGGGCCGATGCGCAGCTGCATCCAGGCGACGACCTTGCGCTCCATCACGATGGAGATCAGCACGGTCACCATCAGGAAGGCGAAGCAGAACACCGCCTTGATGACGACCAGCCACCACGGGTCCTGGCCGAACATCGAGAGGTCTTCAGCGGCGAGGTACGGGCTCATGCCTCCACCTCCTTGGGGGCCTCGCCGGCGAGCGTCGCCGGGCCGATGCGGACGAGGGAGCCGGGCCGCGCCCCGGTGTCGGAGGCGACGCCGCCGCCGGTGGAGTTCAGCGGCAGCCACACCACCCGGTCGGGCATCTCACTGATCTGGAGCGGGAGTTCCACGGCGCCCTGGGGGCCGGTCACGGCGAGGAGGTCGCCGTCCTTGACGCCCGCCTCGGCTGCGGTCGCGGCCGACACACGCGCGCGTGCGGCGTGCCGGGTCCCGGCGAGCGCTTCGTCACCGTGCTGGAGGAGGCCCTGGTCGAGCAGCAGCCGGTGCCCGGCGAGGACGGCCTCGCCGACGGCCGGGCGGGGCAGCGCCGCCGCGGTCTCCAGGGGTTCGCCGGCCCGCGGGCCGTCCCAGGCGCCGAGCCGGTCGATCTCCGCGCGCACGGTGCGCAGATCCGGCAGTCCGAGGTGGACGTCCATGGCGTCGGCGAGCATCTGCAGCACACGCGCGTCGGACGGCGCGAGGCGGCGGGTCATCTGGTCGGGCTTGAGCGCGGCCTCGAAGAAGCGGACCCGGCCTTCCCAGTTGAGGAAGGTGCCGGCCTTCTCGGCGACCGCGCCGACGGGCAGGACGACATCGGCCTCGCGGCTGACCTCGCTGGGCCGCAGTTCGAGAGAGACCAGGAAGCCGACCTCGTCCAGTGCCGCACGCGCGCGTGCCGGGTCGGGCAGGTCGGCGATCTCGACGCCCGCCACCAGCAGGGCCTGCAGCTCGCCGGTCGCGGCGGCCTCGACGATCTCGCCGGTGTCGCGGCCGTAGCGGTGCGGGAGGCCGGCCACGCCCCAGACGCCGGCGACCTCGTCGCGCGCGCGTGGGTCGGTGGCCGGGCGTCCGCCCGGCAGCAGCGACGGCAGCGCGCCCGCCTCGATGGCGCCTCGCTCCCCGGCCCGGCGCGGGATCCACACCAGCCGGGCCCCGGTGGCGGTCGCGGTGCGCATGGCGGCGGTGAGTCCACCGGCCACCGCGGCCAGCCGCTCACCGACGACGATCACAGCGCCGTCGGCGCGCAGCGCCTCGGCTGCCGTCGCACCGTCGTCCTCCAGGCCGGCGCCGCTGCCGAGCGCGTCCAGCCACTCGGTCTCGGTGCCGGGAGCCGCGGGCAGCAGCGTGCCACCGGCCTTCTCCAGACCGCGGGTGGCGTGCGTGGCCAGCGAGAAGACCCGCTGCCCGTGCTTCCGCCAGGCCTTGCGCAGCCGCAGGAAGACGCCGGGCGCCTCCTCCTCCGCCTCGAACCCGACCAGCAGGACGGCGGGCGCCTTCTCCAGCGCGGTGTACGTGACGCCCGTACCGTCGAGGTCCCGGCCGCGGCCTGCGACCTGGGCGGCGAGGAAGTCGGCCTCCTCGCCGCTGTGCACGCGCGCGCGGAAGTCGATGTCGTTGGTGTCGAGCGCCACGCGCGCGAACTTGCTGTACGCGTAGGCGTCCTCGATGGTGAGCCGGCCGCCGGTGAGGACACCGGTGCGGCCCCGGGAGGCCAGCAGCCCCTGGGCCGCGATCTGCAGCGCCTCGGGCCAGGAGGCCGGTTCCAGCTCGCCCTCGGCGTTGCGCACGAGCGGCGTCTCGAGCCGGTCCCGCTGCTGCGCGTACCGGAACCCGAACCGCCCCTTGTCGCAGATCCACTCCTCGTTGACCTCGGGGTCGTCGGCGGCGAGCCGCCGCATGACCTTGCCGCGCCGGTGGTCGGTGCGCGTGGCGCAGCCGCCGGAGCAGTGCTCGCAGACCGACGGGGAGGAGACCAGGTCGAAGGGGCGGGAGCGGAATCGGTACGCCGCCGAGGTCAGCGCGCCCACCGGGCAGATCTGGATGGTGTTGCCGGAGAAGTACGACTCGAAGGGGTCGCCCTCGCCGGTGCCGACCTGCTGGAGCGCGCCCCGCTCGACCAGCTCGATCATCGGGTCGCCCGCGACCTGGTTGGAGAATCGGGTGCAGCGGGCGCACAGCACGCAGCGCTCACGGTCGAGCAGCACCTGCGTGGAGATCGGCACGGGCTTCTCGTAGGTGCGCTTGCGGCCCTCGAAGCGGGAGTCGGCGTCGCCGTGCGACATGGCCTGGTTCTGCAGCGGGCACTCGCCGCCCTTGTCGCAGACCGGGCAGTCCAGCGGGTGGTTGATGAGCAGGAGCTCCATCACACCCTTCTGGGCCTTCTCCGCGACCGGCGAGGTGAGGTGGGTCTTCACCACCATCCCGTCGGTGCAGGTGATGGTGCAGGACGCCATGGGCTTGCGCTGGCCCTCGACCTCGACGATGCACTGGCGGCAGGCGCCGGCCGGATCGAGGAGCGGGTGGTCGCAGAACCGGGGGATCTCGATGCCGAGCTGCTCGGCGGCCCGGATGACCAGGGTGCCCTTGGGCACGCTGATCTCGGCGCCGTCGATCGTCAGCGACACGAGGTCCTCCGGCGGGACCGCCGCCTCTCCCCCGCCGGAGGGAGAGCTGGTGGTCACGGTCATGCGTTCACCTCCGTGCGGTCGGCCCAGGCCGTCGACCTGGCCGGGTCGAAGGGGCAGCCCCGGCCCGTGATGTGCTGCTCGTACTCCTCGCGGAAGTACTTGAGCGAGGAGAAGATCGGCGAGGCGGCGCCGTCGCCGAGGGCGCAGAAGGACTTGCCGTTGATGTTGTCGGCGATGTCGTTCAGCTTGTCGAGGTCGGACATCCGTCCCTTGCCGGCCTCGATGTCGCGCAGCAGCTGCACGAGCCAGTAGGTGCCTTCGCGGCAGGGCGTGCACTTGCCGCAGGACTCGTGGGCGTAGAACTCGGTCCAGCGCGTGACGGCCCGCACCACGCAGGTCGTCTCGTCGAAGCACTGGAGAGCCTTTGTGCCGAGCATGGAACCCGCGGCGCCCACTCCTTCGTAATCAAGAGGGACGTCGAGATGCTCGTCGGTGAACATCGGGGTCGAGGAGCCCCCCGGCGTCCAGAACTTGAGGCGGTGCCCGGGGCGCATGCCGCCGCTCATGTCGAGGAGCTGGCGGAGCGTGATCCCGAGCGGCGCCTCGTACTGGCCGGGGCCCGCGACATGGCCGGACAGGGAGTAGAGCGTGAAGCCTGGCGACTTCTCACTCCCCATCGACCGGAACCAGTCCTTGCCCCGGGTCATGATCGCGGGAACCGACGCGATGGACTCGACGTTGTTCACCACAGTCGGGCACGCGTAGAGGCCCGCGACAGCGGGGAAGGGGGGACGAAGCCGCGGTTGGCCCCGGCGGCCTTCGAGCGAGTCCAGCAGCGCGGTCTCCTCACCGCAGATGTACGCGCCCGCGCCCGCGTGCACGGTGATGTCGAGGTCGAGTCCGCTGCCCTGGATGTTCTCGCCCAGGAAGCCCGCCTCGTACGCCTCGCGCACAGCGGAGTGCAACCGCCGCAGCACTGGGACGACTTCACCACGCAGATAGATGAAGGCATGCGAAGACCTGATGGCGTAACACGCGATGATCATGCCCTCGATGAGGCTGTGCGGGTTCGCGAAGAGGAGCGGGATGTCCTTGCACGTCCCGGGCTCCGACTCGTCGGCGTTGACAACCAGATAGTGCGGCTTTCCGTCCCCCTGGGGAATGAACTGCCACTTCATCCCCGTGGGGAATCCCGCGCCGCCGCGGCCGCGCAGTCCGGACTCCTTGACGTACGCGATCACGTCGTCCGGCGACATGGCGAGCGCCTTGCGCAGCCCTTCGTACCCCTCGTGCCTTCGGTACACGTCCAGCGTCCAGGACTTGTCCTCGTCCCAGAAGGCCGACAGCACCGGTGCGAGCAGCTTCTCGGGGCTCATGTCTTTCAGCTCGGGTGCCAAGGTCATCACTCCCCCTCCTCGGCGGCGGGCCCGGCCGGGTGTGCCGGGTCGGAGGCCGACGTGTCCTGCGGCGCGTCGTGCGAGCTCAAGTGCTCCGTCGGTGACGGGTCGTGGGGTGCCTCGGTCCGGGCGGCCTCACCGCGCGGATGCACCACGCGCGCGGGTGCGGCCTCCCCCTTGGCGAGCTTCAGGCCGACCAGGGAAGCGTGTCCCGCGCTTCCTCCGGACTCGACGGCCCCGTCCCGCTCGTCGGGGAAACCGGCCAGGACCCGGGCGGTCTCCTTGAAGGTGCACAGCGGCGCCCCGCGCGTGGGCGTGACCGGCCGTCCCGCGCGCAGGTCGTCGACGAGGCGCTTGGCGCTGCCCGGGGTCTGGTTGTCGAAGAACTCCCAGTTGACCATCATGACCGGCGCGAAGTCGCAGGCCGCGTTGCACTCGATGTGCTCCAGGGTGACCTTGCCGTCGTCGGTGGTCTCGCCGTTGCCGACGCCGAGGTGCTCCTGGAGCTCCTCGAAGATCGCGTCCCCGCCCATCACGGCACACAGGGTGTTGGTGCACACCCCGACCTGGTAGTCACCGCTCGGCCGGCGCCGGTACATGGTGTAGAAGGTGGCGACCGCGGTGACCTCGGCCGTGGTCAGGCCGAGGATGTCCGCGCAGAACCGCATTCCCGTGCGCGTGACGTGTCCCTCCTCCGACTGCACGAGGTGCAGCAGCGGCAGAAGGGCGGACCGGGAGTCCGGGTAGCGGGCGATGACCTCGCGCGCGTCCGTCTCCAGACGGGCTCGGACGTCGTCCGGGTAGGCGGGCGCGGGCAGTTCGGGCATGCCCAGGCTGACGCCCCGCTCGGAAGAAGAGGTGGTCACCGGTCGACGCCTCCCATCACGGGGTCGATGGACGCGACGGCGACGATGACGTCGGCGACCTGGCCGCCCTCGCACATCGCCGCCATGGCCTGCAGGTTGGTGAAGGACGGGTCGCGGAAGTGGACCCGGTAGGGGCGGGTGCCGCCGTCGGACACGACGTGCACCCCGAGTTCGCCCTTGGGCGACTCGACCGCCGCGTACGCCTGTCCCGGCGGGACGCGGAAGCCCTCGGTGACCAGCTTGAAGTGGTGGATCAGGGCCTCCATGGAGGTGCCCATGATCTTCTTGATGTGGTCGAGGGAGTTGCCGAGGCCGTCGGGCCCGAGGGCGAGCTGGGCGGGCCAGGCGATCTTCTTGTCGGCGACCATGACCGGGCCGGGCTGGAGCCGGTCCAGGCACTGCTCGACGATCCTCAGCGACTGGCGCATCTCCTCGAGCCGGATGAGGAAGCGGCCGTAGGAGTCGCAGGTGTCGGCGGTCGGGACGTCGAAGTCGTACGTCTCGTAGCCGCAGTACGGCTGCGTCTTGCGCAGGTCGTGCGGCAGGCCGGTGGAGCGCAGGATCGGGCCCGTCGCGCCGAGGGCCATGCAGCCGGCCAGGTCCAGATAGCCGACGTCCTGCATGCGGGCCTTGAAGATGGGGTTCCCGGTGGCGAGCTTGTCGTACTCCGGGAGGTTCTTCTTCATCTTCTTCACGAACTCGCGGATGTGGTCCACCGCGCCGGGCGGCAGGTCCTGGGCGAGTCCGCCGGGGCGGATGTACGCGTGGTTCATCCGCAGGCCGGTGATCAGCTCGTAGATATCGAGAATGAGTTCACGATCACGGAATCCGTAGATCATGACCGTGGTGGCGCCCAGTTCCATGCCGCCGGTGGCGATGCACACCAGGTGCGACGACAGCCGGTTGAGCTCCATCAGGAGCACACGGATGATCGAGGCCCGGTCCGGGATCTGGTCCTCGATGCCGAGGAGCTTCTCGACGCCGAGGCAGTACGCCGTCTCGTTGAAGAACGGCGTCAGGTAGTCCATGCGCGTCACGAACGTCGTGCCCTGCGTCCACGTCCGGTACTCGAGATTCTTCTCGATGCCGGTGTGCAGGTAGCCGATGCCGCAGCGGGCCTCGGTGACGGTCTCGCCGTCGATCTCCAGGATCAGACGGAGCACGCCGTGCGTGGACGGGTGCTGCGGGCCCATGTTGACGACGATGCGCTCGTCGTCGGCGCGGGCCGCCGACTCGACGACCTCGTCCCAGTCGCCGCCGGTGACGGTGTAGACGGTGCCCTCGGTGGTCTCGCGAGGGGAGGCGTGCGAAGTGCTCATGAGTACGACCTCCGCTGGTCCGGAGCCGGGATCTGGGCGCCCTTGTACTCGACGGGGATGCCGCCGAGGGGGTAGTCCTTGCGCTGTGGGAAGCCCTGCCAGTCGTCCGGCATCATGATCCGCGTCAGGGCCGGGTGACCGTCGAAGACGATGCCGAAGAAGTCGTACGTCTCGCGCTCGTGCCAGTCGTTCGTCGGATAGACGGAGAACAGCGACGGGATGTGCGGGTCGCTGTCGGGGGCGCTGACCTCCAGGCGGATCAGCCTGTTGTGGGTGATCGAGCGCAGGTGGTAGACGGCGTGCAGCTCGCGGCCCTTGTCGTTCGGGTAGTGGACGCCGCTGACGCCGGTGCACAGCTCGAAGCGCAGGGCCGGGTCGTCGCGCAGGGTGCGGGCGACGCGGACCAGGTGCTCGCGCTCGATGTGGAAGGTCAGCTCGTCGCGGTCGACGACCGTCTTCTCGATGGCGTTCTCCGGGAGCAGCCCTTGTTCCTCCAGGGCTCCCTCCAGTTCGTCGGCGACCTCGTCGAACCAGCCGCCGTAGGGACGGTTCGCCGGGCCCGGGAGCCGGACCGAGCGGACCAGGCCGCCGTAGCCGGAGGTGTCGCCGCCGTTGTTCGCGCCGAACATGCCGCGCTGGACGCGGATCTCCTCGCCGCCCTGGCCGCGCTGGCCGGGGAGGTTGGAGGCCGACAGGTCCTTCTCGGGGTTGGCGCCGCCCGTGCCGTTCGCGTCGCTCATCGCAGCAGCCCCTTCATCTCGATCGTGGGCAGGGCCTTGAGCGCCGCCTCCTCCGCCTCGCGGGCCGCCTCCTCGGCGTTCACGCCGAGCTTGGAGGTCTGGATCTTCTGGTGGAGCTTGAGGATGGCGTCCATCAGCATCTCCGGCCGTGGCGGGCAGCCGGGGAGGTAGATGTCGACCGGCACGATGTGGTCGACGCCCTGGACGATGGCGTAGTTGTTGAACATGCCGCCCGAGGAGGCGCAGACCCCCATGGAGATCACCCACTTGGGGTTCGGCATCTGGTCGTAGACCTGCCTGAGCACCGGCGCCATCTTCTGGCTGACCCGGCCGGCGACGATCATCAGGTCCGCCTGCCGGGGCGAGCCCCGGAAGACCTCCATGCCGAAGCGCGCCAGGTCGTAGCGGCCGGCGCCGGTGGTCATCATCTCGATGGCACAGCAGGCGAGGCCGAACGTGGCGGGAAAGACGGACGACTTGCGCACCCAGCCCGCGGCCTGCTCGACGGTGGTCAGCAGGAAGCCGCTCGGCAGCTTTTCTTCGAGTCCCATGACGTGTGGCCCCTCAGTCCCATTCCAGGCCGCCGCGCCGCCATACGTACGCGTACGCGACGAAGACGGTGAGCACGAAGAGCAGCATCTCCACGAGCCCGAAGATCCCCAGGGCGTCGAAGGTGACGGCCCAGGGGTAGAGGAAGACGATCTCGATATCGAAAATGATGAAGAGCATCGCCGTCAGGTAGTACTTGATGGGGAAGCGCCCGCCGCCGGCCGGCGTGGGGGTCGGCTCGATCCCGCACTCGTAGGCCTCGAGCTTGGCCCGGTTGTACCGCTTCGGCCCGATCAACGTGGCCATGACCACGGAGAAGATCGCAAAGCCTGCCCCGAGGGCTCCCAGTACGAGGATGGGCGCATACGCGTTCACCGCTCCTCGCTCCTCTCAGTCGGCACTGACTGCTGGCGGTTTGCATCGGGCTCACTTCCGCCCCGTCCGTCCCGCGAACCCCGCCCGCCCCGGCGAAGATCGGGAACATGTGAAGCAGGTCACAAGCCCAACCGCGTGCATCTTATGCCTGTCGCTCTGTGATCTGCGACACGGGGTATTACTCAACCTTTGTGATCTCCACCACCTGACGAAGGATCATGAAGTCGGATGAGCGGTGATCTTCACACGCGAAGCGTCCGGGCGATCACCAGACGTGACATTTTACCTAGTCAGCGCAGGCCAGAAGGGCCGTCTCAATATCAAGAGGGTTCCCTTGCATGCAAATTGGTGGTGGACTCGATCTCTTGATAGAGGCCGCGTTCACACATCAGAGGGCGTGTGGAGCGGAGTGTGGACACGTGCATGCGTTCACGATCTTCGCGAGGCCGTGACCGGGTCGTGATCTACGGCGCGCGACGCGACCGCCGGGCCGACCGTTCCGTGACCTCCGTCACATGGATGAGAAGCCCATGAGAACGGGGCTTGGCCAACCAACCCAACCGGTGGTAGGTGCGGGGCAATTCGGGCGTATTGATCAAAGACCGTGATCACAGGCCGATCACGGTGCGCCCGCAATGTCCGTTACGGCGTCAATAAAGGGTCTCGAGCGGGGATTTTGAGGGCTCGATTGAACAACTGTGGCGCAGCACACGTTTCTTGAAGATATGAAGGAGCCCCTGGTACCGGTTGTTCCCATGTCCCACACCGCTCACATACGCAGCCACCGGAAACCCCGCCGCAGTGCGACCTCGACGATCGCCGTGCGTGCCGGAGTCACCGGTGGCATCCTCAGCCTGGCAGCGGCGGGTGCGTCGGCCTCGGCGAGCGCCGCCGAGCCGGTGACGCAGACCATCGAACTGCCCACCCTGACGGCCGATATGGCCACTCAGGTCGCCCAGTCCGCGGACGCCACCCAGCAGGCGGCCGCGAACTACGAGCTGCGCGCCGAGCGTGACGCCGCCGCCGCCAAGGCCGCCACCGAGGCCAAGAAGGACCTCGCCGAGGCGAAGAAGAAGGCGGAGGCCAAGAAGAAGGCCGCCGAGGAAGCCCGCAAGGCCGCCGCCGAGCGCGCCACGCGCAGCGCCGAGCGCGCCACCCTCTCCGCCTCCGCCTCCGCGTCGACGTCCACCTCGACGACCGCGCCCGCCAGCGGCAGCGTCGCGACCGTCATCGCCTTCCTCAAGGCACAGGTGGGCGACGCCTACGTCATGGGCGCCACCGGTCCCAGCGCCTGGGACTGCTCCTCCCTCGTGCAGGCCGCGTACAAGCAGGTTGGTGTGGACCTGCCGCGCGTCTCGCAGGACCAGTCGATGGCCGGCACGGACGTGTCGCTGTCCAACGTCCAGGTCGGCGACATCCTCTACTGGGGTGGCAAGGGCTCGGCGTACCACGTGGGTGTCTACATCGGAGACGGCCAGTACCTGGACGCGGCCAACCCGTCCAAGGGCGTCGTCATCCAGGACCTGTCGGGCTACCCGGCGTCGGGCGCGGTGCGCGTCCTCTGACGTCACGCACACGGGTTTGAGGGCCGCTGCCACTGATGGCAGCGGCCCTCCCGGCGTGTCCGCACCCCCTCCTGCCGCCCTCACGGGCCGTCTCCCGGCCTTTCGGGGTCGCGGTGTGCCCGGGGCGGGCCGAGCCGTGGCGCGGAGCTCAGACGGCCCTCTGGCCCCTACGGTCGTCCCCGCGCCCGGCGGTCCGCTGTGGCCGGACTCCTCCTGGGACGAGCACCCGGGCTCTGCTGTGATGAGTGCCGGTCACCACAACCGACACCCGAGGAGAGCCACATGCCCAGCGTCTTCGTGCAAGGACGGCCCGTCGACTCCTACCCGCGGCTCGCGCCCGAGGCCCGGCAGGGCAAGGTCCGGCGCATCACCGAGGTCGGCGAGGAGGTCCTGCACAAGCCGTGCCGGGACGTCACCGAGTTCGGCCCGGACCTCGCCGCGCTCATCGACGACATGTTCCTGACGATGTACATCGCGGACGGAGCCGGACTCGCCGCGAACCAGGTCGGTGTCGACCTGCGGCTGTTCGTGTACGACTGCCCGGACGACGACGGGGTGCGGCACGTCGGGCACATCGTCAACCCGGTCCTGGAGCCGCTCGACGCCGCCCACCGGAGGCTGCTCGACGAGGGCGAGGGGTGCCTGTCGGTGCCGGGCGCCACGATGGACGTACCGCGGCCGGACCGGGCCGTCGTGCGCGGGTTCGACAGGGACGGCGAGCCGGTCGTGATCGAGGGCACGGGGTACTTCGCCCGCTGCCTCGCCCACGAGGCCGACCACTGCGCCGGGCAGCTCTATCTGGACCGGCTCTCCACGCGGGAGCGGAAGGACGCGCTGCGGCAGGTGGCGGACCGGCGGGACGAGGTGCTCGCGCGCCGGGCCGCCAACGTCGAGGCGCTGAGTGCCTGATTCAGGCAGAGCGCCGCGCGCGTGATCAGGCCTTCGGGGCCACCTTGCTCAGTCCGTTGATGATGCGGTCCATCGCGTCGCCCCCGGTCGGGTCCGTGAGGTTCGCGAGGAGCTTCAGCGTGAACTTCATCAGCATCGGGTGCGTGAGACCGCGCTGGGTGGCGATCTGCATGACCTTCGGGTTGCCGATGAGCTTCACGAAGGCACGGCCGAGCGTGTAGTAGCCGCCGTAGGTGTCCTTGAGCACGCGCGGGTAGTGCTGGAGCGCCAGCTCGCGCCGGGCCGGGGTGGAGCGGGCGTGGGCCTGGACGATGACGTCGGCGGCGATCTGGCCGGACTCCATGGCGTAGGCGATGCCTTCGCCGTTGAAGGGGTTCACCAGGCCGCCGGCGTCACCGACGAGCAGCAGGCCCTTGGTGTAGTGCGGCTGGCGGTTGAAGGCCATGGGCAGGGCGGCGCCGCGGATCGGCCCGGTCATGTGGTCGGGGGTGTAGCCCCAGTCCTCCGGCATGGACGCGCACCAGGCCTTCAGGACCTCGCGCCAGTCCAGTTCCTTGAAGGAGTCGGAGGTGTTGAGCACGCCCAGGCCGACGTTCGAGGTGCCGTCGCCCATGCCGAAGATCCAGCCGTAGCCGGGCAGGAGCCGGTCCTCCCCAGGGCCGCGGCGGTCCCAGAGCTCCAGCCAGGACTCCAGGTAGTCGTCCTCGTGGCGGGGGCTCTCGAAGTACGTCCGTACGGCCACGCCCATCGGGCGGTCCTCGCGGCGGTGCAGGCCCATCGCGAGGGAGAGGCGGGTGGAGTTGCCGTCGGCGGCGACGACGAGCGGCGCGTGGAAGGTGACCTCGCGCTTGTCCTCACCGAGCTTGGCGTGCACGCCGGTGATCCGGCCCGTGCGGTCGTCCAGGATCGGCGCGCCCACGTTGCAGCGCTCGAACAGCCGGGCGCCCGCCTTCTGGGCCTGCCGGGCGAGCTGGTCGTCGAAGTCGTCGCGCTTACGGACGAGGCCGTAGTCGGGGAAGGAGGCGAGATCCGGCCAGTCGAGCTGGAGCCGTACTCCGCCGCCGATGATCCGCAGGCCCTTGTTGCGCAGCCAGCCGGCCTCCTCCGAGATGTCGATGCCCATCGCCACCAGTTGTTTGACGGCGCGCGGGGTGAGGCCGTCGCCGCAGACCTTCTCGCGCGGGAACGCGGTCTTCTCCAGCAGGAGGACGTCGAGTCCCGCCTTGGCGAGGTGGTAGGCGGTCGTGGAGCCGGCCGGCCCCGCGCCCACGACGATCACATCGGCGGTGTTCTCGGAGAGAGGCTCGGTCACGACGGTCACGGCGGGATCTCCCCAAGCTTCGGGATCTGTGTGCCGGCGGGCACAGGACACGGGCAGTCTATGCAGCGGTGTTGATCACCCCGCTGAAGGGCTGCCTACGCGAACCGAGCCCCTGTTGACGGAGCGTAGTCGACTGTCACAGAAAGACACCCGTCGCTTCCGGGCGGCGTGAGACCGGAGTTACCCTTCCTGTACCGCTGGGGGTGACATCTGTGCAGATATCCCGCAAAGCACCCGAAGTGCGCGTACCGCGTCTGGTCGGTCTGATGGCCGTGGACGCGCGCGAGACGGCCAGGGCGCGGGGCCTGTTGCTCAACGCGCCGGACCGGCCCGATTTCCATCTCGCCGTCGTCGACTACGTCGTACGCCAGTACCCGCAGCCCGAGGCCGAGGTGCCGCGGGACTCGATGGTCTACGTGTGGTTCGACTTCGGCCCCGGCGAGGGCGGCGGAGGCGTGCACGAGCCGCGGATCCCGAGACCGCCCAGGGGCGGACTCCAACGGGAGCTGGACGAGCCGGGCGACCCCTACATGGTCCTCAGCTCCCCGTAGCGGGCGCTTGCCGGTTCAGCTCTCCTTGAAGCCCCGGTGCAGGGCCACGATCCCGCCGCTCAGGTTGCGCCAGGCCACCCGCGACCAGCCGGCCTTGCCCAGCCGCTCCGCCAGCGCGGGCTGGTCGGGCCAGGCGCGGATGGACTCGGCGAGGTAGACGTAGGCGTCGGGGTTGGAGGACACGGCCCGGGCGACCGGCGGCAGGGCGCGCATCAGGTACTCGGTGTAGACCGTGCGGAACGGCGCCCACGTCGGGTGCGAGAACTCGCAGATCACGATCCGCCCGCCGGGCCGGGTCACGCGCTGCATCTCCCGCAGGGCCGCGTCCGTGTCCTGCACGTTGCGCAGCCCGAAGGAGATGGTGACGGCGTCGAAGGTGTCGTCCTTGAAGGGGAGCCGCGTGGCGTCGCCGGCGGTGTAGGGCAGCCAGGGCCGGCGCTGCTTGCCGACCTGGAGCATGCCCTGGGAGAAGTCGCACGGGACGACGTAGGCACCGGTCTGCGCGAAGGGCAGCGAGGAGGTGCCCGTGCCCGCCGCCAGGTCGAGGACCTTCTGCGCGGGGCGCGCGTCGACCGCCTTGGCGACCTCCTTGCGCCATCGCCGGTCCTGGCCGAGGGACAGCACGTCGTTGGTCAGGTCGTACCGTTCCGCCACGTCGTCGAACATCGAGGCGACTTCGTGCGGCTGCTTGTCCAGGGATGCGCGGGTCACGCGCCCATTCTTGCAGTACCCCCGCGCAGGGCCCCGGAGGGTCCTCACGGCAGGAGCCTCGGCTTCTTCCGTGCCGCCACGTCCTCCACCCACCCGCACAGCAGCACGAACACCGCGATCAGCACCCAGCCCACACCGAACATGAACCACTGGCTGTCCAGCGGCAGGTACGCCTCGAAGGCCGGCACGTCCCAGAACCGGTCGATCAGCGGTACGGCGAGGATCAGGGCGATCTCGTGCCAGAGGTAGAGCGTCACGGCCCGGGCGTTGAACACCGTGACGAGCCGGTCCAGCCGCCGGAACCGGGCGAGTCCCGCGAAGTCGGTCCGGAAGCGGGCCTTGGCGTACATCAGGAGCGTCACGAACCCGGCCGACCAGAAGGCCTGCGCGAGCGGGTTCTCGTCGAGGTCGTACGTGCCGTACTCGGCCTGGTGCGCGAGGGCGTACCAGCCGCCGTACGCGAGGGCGCCGAGCGCGAGCGGGACGACCGCGGCGGGCTTCAGCCGGGCCAGGACGCCGTCGTGGTGCGCGAAGCCCAGGAGCCAGCAGAACAGGAACGTCGCCAGGTCCCACAGCGCGGCACCGAGCCGGTCGTCCGGCGGCTGCCACACGAACTGGAGGGCCAGGACGGGTGTCAGCGACAGCACCAGGACCGGGACGGGGGCGAGCCGGAAGACCCGCAGCAGGAGCGGGGAGAGCAGTACGAACCAGAGGTACGTCCGCAGGTACCAGAGGATCTCCCAGGCCTGCTCGCCCCAGGCGTTGCCGGGCGGGTCGCCGAGCGGCACCACCCAGTAGACGATCTGCCAGCCCGGCATCCAGCCGTGCACCAGCATCGCGCCGACCACGAACACGCCCCAGAACCAGAAGGGCGGCAGCAGCCGGCGGACGCGGCTTCTGATCACCGTGAGCGCGGGGCGCTGCAGGGACCTCGCCATGAGGGTGCCGGCCAGGCCGAACATCACCCCCATGGAGGGGAAGATCAGCCCGGCCCAGGCCCAGCCGAAGGTGTGGTAGCTGACGACGCGGACGAGGGCGACGGCCCGCAGGGTGTCGAAATAGCGGTCCCGCACCGGGCGGGCGACGGCGGCTTCCGGGAGTGCTCGCTCGGCCGTTCTGCTGTGCGCCCCCATCAGCCCGCCCCCGCCGGGGTGCCGACCTCGCCGGTCCGTTTCAGCTTCTGCCAGCGCAGCCGGCCGCCGGTGAGGGCGGTGACGCAGGAGTGGATGAGGACGAGGTACATCATCTGCCGGTAGGCGAGTTGCTGGAGCGGCATCATCAGCAGGTAGCGGTACTTCTCGCGGTCCAGGCGGAAGGCGTACGCCGCGCACACCAGCTGGATTCCGAGTACGGCGAGCCAGGCCAGCAGTGCCGCCTTGAAGTCGATGAAGATCATCGAGTAGGCCGTGAAGACGTCGATGAGCGGGGCGAAGACCGGTGTGACGATCTGGAACAGCACCACCAGCGGCATGCCGACCCGCCCGAAGCGCCCCGAAGGCCCCTTGTCCGTGAGGGACTTGCGGTGCTTCCACAGCGCCTGCATCGTGCCGTACGACCAGCGGTAGCGCTGGGACCAGAGCTGCTTGAGCGAGCCAGGCGCCTCGGTCCAGGCGCGCGCGTGCTCCTGGTAGACGACCCGCCGGCCCGCGCGGTGCATCGCGATGGTGATGTCGGTGTCCTCGGCGAGGGTGTCCTCGCTCATGCCGCCGACCTGGAGCACCGCCTCGCGGCGGAACGCGCCGATCGCGCCGGGGATGGTCGGCATGCAGCGCAGCAGGTCGTACATGCGCCGGTCCAGGTTGAAGCCCATCACGTACTCGATGTGCTGCCAGGCGCCGATGACGGTGGTGCGGTTGCCGACCTTGGCGTTGCCCGCGACCGCGCCGACCTCCGGGTCGGCGAAGGGCTGGACGAGGTGCCGTACGGTGTCCGGCTCGAAGACGGTGTCGCCGTCCATCATCACGACGATGTCGTGGGCCGCGTTCCGTACACCGTTGTTGAGGGCGGCCGGCTTGCCCGCGTTGGTCTGGCGGATGACGCGCACGTTGGGCATGCCGAGGGACTCGGCGATGTCGGCCGTGCCGTCCGTGGAGCCGTCGTCCACGACGATGATCTCGATCGGATGCGTGCTCCGCGCCAGCGAGTCGAGGGTGTTGGCGATGCACTCCTTCTCGTTGTACGCCGGGACGACCACGCTCACCGGCCGGGTGACCGTCGGCCCCCAGCTGAAGCGGCGCCTGTTGCGCAGGCGGTGGTGGCGGCGGGCGAGGACGAGCATCATCCCGAAGCGGCCCATGACGGCCACGCCGACCACCATCAGACCGACGGACAGCGCCGGCACGGCCCACTCGGCGACGGCCACGGCCGCGACCAGGGCCTTGCCCTCGTAGAGGATCGCGCCGGTGGCCTCGCGGTGGGCGGCCTGGAGGGAGTTCGCGGTGCCCTGGGGGCCGTTCGCGGTGCTCTGGGGGCCTCCGGTTCCGGGCTGCTGCCCGGTGCCGCGCCCCTGCTCCATGACGCCGCTGATGGTGGTGAAGGTGTACCCCTTCGCCCGCATCTTCTCGATGTACACCGGCAGCGCCTTGATCGTCTGCGAGCGCTCGCCGCCCGCGTCGTGGAAGAGGACCGACGCGCCCTTGTTCTTCTTCGGCGTGGCCCACTGGACGATCTTCGAGGCGCCCGGCCGCTTCCAGTCGTCGCTGTCGGTGTCGACGAAGACACTGGTGTAGCCGTCCTGGCCGAGCTTCTTGTAGACGGGCCAGCTGTAGTTGTCGATGGCGTCCGTCTCCGAGGAGTACGGCGCCCGGAACAGGGTGGTCGTGATGCCGGCCGCGCCCGCCAGCGCGAGCTGGGTCTGCTCCATCTCGCGCCGGACGCGGGCGTCGCTCTGGTACGACAGGTCGACGTGCGTGAAGGTGTGGATCCCCACCTCGTGGCCCTGCTCGACCATGTCCCGCACGATGCCCGGGTAGCGCGACACCATCGAGCCGACCAGGAAGAACGTGGCGGGCACGTCGTACTTCTCGAGGATCGCCAGCACCTGGGGCGTCCAGGTCGGGTTGGGTCCGTCGTCGAAGGTGAGCGCGATCGTCTTGTCGGGGACGGAGACGGTCGTGGCCTGTCCGCCGCGGAAGGTGACGATCGGCCCGCCGTCCAGGACGTCGTCCGGTACGTCGCTGGAGCTGGCCCCGGTGCGCACGCGCTGGTCGCCTCCGACCTCGGCGCGCAGATAGCCGTCGAGGAGCATCACGCAGATCAGCGCGAGCAGGAGCAGCAGGGCGAGGATGACGCGCGGCTTCTGCAGCGCGGCGGCCTTGCCGGCGGCCCGCTCCATACGGGAGGGGGCGCGGCGGCGGCCGCGTGAGGGGGTGGTCGTGGTCATTCGGCGGCCCCCGGTCAGTCGGTGCCCGCGCCCGCGGCAGCGGAGGCCGAGGCGGACGGGGATGCGGTGGACGGGAATGCGGTGGACGGGGATGCGGTGGACGGGGACGTGGTGGACGGGGAGGTGGTGGCACCTGCGGCGCCGTCTTCGGTGACCTGGGGCGGAGCCGACGGGACACCGCTCGGCGGCGCGGCGCCCGGGCCCCCCAGCCCGTTGCCCCCCAGCCCGTCGCCCTGCGGCCCTCCGCCCTGCGGCCGGCCGCCGCCGGGACCCGCGCCCGCGAACGGCAGCAGCTGCGACGGTGTGAGCGAGGTGCCCCAGCCCATGAAGGCCGCGCCGAGCACGGCCGCGTACCCGAGGCAGACGACTCCCAGGAGGAGACCGATCCGGCGCAGCAGCCGGGCCCGGCGTCCGGAGTTGTCAACGAACACGGGCCCTTCGGCGGACTCGTTGCCGCGTTTGCGGCGGCGACCGCGGGTGACGCGGCTTTCGATGGCAGGCTCGGAATGCATTCCCAGGACATTAGGCGGGCTTTATGTGCCCTAAACTTGGGTTTTGATGTGAGAGACCCATGAGAAACGACCGAAGCTGTCCTTTCTCTGAGAGTTGTCGGGAACTCCTGCGGAACTCGTTCTGAGCGCCCATCATCGTGAGACGTTTGCTGCCGGGAAACGTACTGGGGGTTTGGACCTTTATGACCTCACGAGAACGGGAGCGTGCGCTATGAGGAGTCACCGGAAGCGGGCGGCGGTCGGGCTGAGCTGTCTGCTCGCCCTGGCCGGTACGGCCTGCTCCGAGCAGGGCGAGGCGGCCCGCCCGGCGCCCCCGGCGTCAGCCGCGCCCAGCGCCTCGTCCCCTGCCGAGTCCGACTCCGATTCCGAGTCCGGCACCGGCACCGGCACCGCGTACGCCCCGTACGTCGACGCCAAGGACTCCGCCGCCACCGACTCCGCGGGCTCTCCCACGACGTACAACCTGGCCTTCGTGCTGGCCGGCGGCAGCGGCTGCACTCCGCGCTGGAACGGCACGGACGCCCTCGGCGACCCGGCGGTGAAGTCCCGTATCGAAGCGCTCAAGAAGGACGGCGCCCAGGTCCGGGTCTCCTTCGGCGGCGCCTCCGGCAAGGAACTCGCGACGGCCTGCGACAGCGCCTCGGAGCTGGCGGCGGCGTACGGCAAGGCCCTCGACGCGGCCGGTGCCACCCGGGCCGACTTCGACATCGAGGGCGACGAACTGGCCGACTCCGCCTCCATCGCCCTGCGTTCGAAGGCGATCGCCCGGTTGCAGCAGGAGCGAGACGGCCTGGAGGTCTCCTTCACGCTGCCGGTGATGCCCTCGGGCTTCGGCAAGGACAGCCTGGCGCTCCTCGCCTCCGCCAACGACAACGGCGTGCAGGTCGCCACCGTCAACCTGATGACGATGAACTACGGCAGCTCGTTCGACGGCGACATGGGCGGTTACGCCCTCGCGGCCGCGAAAGCCTCGCACACCCAGTTGAAGAAGGTCTTCGGCACATCGGACACGGCCGCCTGGCGGGGCATGGCGCTCACCTCGATGATCGGTGTCAACGACGTCGCCAACGAGACCTTCACACTCGCCGACGCCGCCGAGGTCCGAACCTTCGCCGAGGGCAAGGGCATCGGGTGGGTGTCGATGTGGTCGGCGGCCCGGGACCGGCAGTGCGCGGACGGGTCGAAGACCGACAAGCCGGCGACCGACTGCAGCGGGGTGAAGCAGAGTTCGGGGGCGTTCGCCGAGGAGTTCGCCGGCTGACGCGGTGTCAAGGGCGGTCGGCTCAGCGCCGCCGGTGCACCAGCCGCCCCGCGCACACCGTCGCGACGCACTCCCCCGCCTCGTCGAAGACGGCGAGGTCGGCCCGGCCGGTCGGGACGAGGACGGTGCGGCGCGTACGCGGCAGGACGACGACGTCGTTGCGCTCGGCGGCGGACCGGAGTTCCGCCGAGTCGACGTACTCCTCAAGGACCGCCACCGCGCCGAGCTTCAGCACCGCGTGGACACGCTCGCGCGGGCTCGGGGCGTCCGGGAGCGGGCCCTCGTGGACGTGGGCGGGGCCGAGGGTCCCGGGCCAGCTGCGCACCCGGGCCTTCGGGAACGCCTCGCGCACGTCGTCGAGTTTCCCGACGGCACCGATCCGGTCCCGCCCGACGACCACGGCGCCGTTCTTGACGGGATCGGAGTCCCAGGTGACACGGACCGCGTCCGCCGTGTGGATCGTCTCCAACTCTTCCCCGCAGCGCCTTAGTTGGGGGCGAGCAGCTTGAGCTCGGGGTGAGCCGTGCCGCCCTCGATGGCCGTGGACGAGATGTGCGAGGCCACGCGGTCGTCGGCGGGGTCGTTCGCCGGGTCGTCGTGCACGACGAGGTGCTCGTACGTGGTCGCCCGCTGGGCGGGCACCCGCCCGGCCTTGCGGATCAGGTCGATGATCTCCAGCCGGTTGGAGCGGTGCTTGGCGCCGGCCGACGACACCACGTTCTCCTCCAGCATGATCGAGCCGAGGTCGTCCGCGCCGTAGTGCAGGGAGAGCTGGCCGACCTCCTTGCCCGTGGTCAGCCAGGAGCCCTGGATGTGGGCGATGTTGTCCATGAAGAGCCGCGCGATCGCGATCATCCGCAGGTACTCGAAGAGCGTGGCCTGCGTGCGGCCCTTCAGGTGGTTGTTCTCGGGCTGGTAGGTGTACGGGATGAAGGCGCGGAAGCCGCCCGTGCGGTCCTGGACGTCCCG
Source organism: Streptomyces sp. NPDC057002 (assembly GCF_042673825.1). Taxonomy (NCBI): domain Bacteria; kingdom Bacillati; phylum Actinomycetota; class Actinomycetes; order Kitasatosporales; family Streptomycetaceae; genus Streptomyces; species Streptomyces sp. NPDC057002. The sequence goes on along the minus strand of NZ_JBHURZ010000003.1, from coordinate 178,818 downwards.
GATCATCCGCAGGTGCTCGATGCGCTCGGCGTTGGTCTCGCCGGTGCCCATCAGCATGGTGGACGTCGACTCCACGCCCAGCCCGTGCGCGATCTCCATGATCTCCAGCCAGCGCTCGCCGGACTCCTTCAGCGGGGCGATGGCCTTGCGGGGCCGCTCGGGCAGCAGCTCGGCACCGGCACCGGCGAAGGAGTCGAGCCCGGCGGCGTGGATGCGCTGGATCGCCTCCTCGACGCTCACCTTGGAGATCCGGGCCATGTGCTCGACCTCGGACGCCCCCAGGCTGTGGATGACCAGCTGCGGGAAGGCCTGCTTGATGGCGGAGAAGTGCTTCTCGTAGTACTCGACGCCGTAGTCCGGGTGGTGCCCGCCCTGGAACATGATCTGCGTGCCGCCCAGCTCGACGGTCTCCGCGCACCGGCGCAGGATGTCGTCGAGGTCGCGCGTCCAGCCCTTGGCGGTGTCCTTGGGGGCGGCGTAGAAGGCGCAGAACCGGCACGCCGTCACGCACACGTTCGTGTAGTTGATGTTGCGCTCGATGATGTACGTCGCGATGTGCTCGGTCCCGGCGTACCGGCGGCGGCGTACGGCGTCGGCGGCGGCGCCCAGCGCGTGCAGCGGGGCGTCCCGGTACAGCACGAGCGCCTCGTCCGGGGTGATCCGCCCACCGGCGGCTGCGCGGTCGAGGATGGGCTGAAGGTCGGCCTTCTCGGTCACCGGGCGTCCCTTTCGTAAGGGTTGTGGACGGACCAGCCCAGCGTACGCCAGGGCTCTTGAGAGCAGGACGTCAGGCCGTGTAGGCACCCACGAGCAGTCCCAGCAGGGCGCCCGTGATCAGGAACGGCCCGAACGCGATCGCCGTCTTGCGCGAGGCCCGCCGTGCGACGACGAGGGCACCGCCGTACAGTGCGCCCAGCAGAAACCCGGCGAAGGTGCCGAGCATCACGGTCGGCCAGCCGTACCAGCCGAGGACCGCCCCCGTGCCCAGGGCGAGCTTGACGTCGCCGAAGCCCATGCCCGCGGGGTTGATGAGGAACAGCACGAAGTAGCCGCCGCCGAGGGCGAGCGAGCCGAGCAGGGCGGTCGTCCACTCCCCCGCGTGCTCGGGCACCAGCGCGGTGAGGCCGAGCAGGGCGAGCGCGGCCCCGGCGAACGGGAGTGTGAGCGGGTCGGGCAGCCGCCGCACCCGGAAGTCGACGGCCGTCAGCAGGACCCCGACGGGGGCGAGCAGCAGCCAGACGCCGAGCTCGGGGCGGGTGCCGGTGGCGGCGGCGAGGGCGGCGCAGACGAGGGCGGTGGCGATCACCAGGGGGGCGGTGCGTGGCCCGTATGCGGCCGCTTCGGCCGCCGCCTCCTCGCGCTCCTCGCGCTCCTCGCACTCCGGGCACGAGGCACGTCCCAGCCAGCCCTTGAGGGCATGCTCCCCGGGGCAGCTGTCCCGCCACGGCTCGCCCGCCGGGGCCGAGAAGCGATAGGCCGCGCGCGGCAGGAACGACCCCGCCGCCGCGCCCCAGAGCGCGGCGGCGATGATCAGCAGCCCGGTGTTCATCCCACCGCGGCGATCGCGTCGCGCCAGGTCGGCAGCAGCTCGTCGAGCAGTGCCTCGGTGCGCGGCGGCAGGCCCCGGGCCCCGCTGCGACCGATGAGGTCGGTGGCGAGCGCGGTGAGCTGGGACGTGTCGCCGGTGGCGTGGGTGGCGCGCAGCAGCTCGTGCCACAGGCGCTCGTCGGCAGGGGCGGTGCGCAGGGCCGCGTTCAGGGCCTCGATGGCCTTCTCCGCGCGGTTCTTCTCCATGTGGAACTCGCACAGCGCGAGCCCGGTGTCCGCGACCAGCAGGGGCAGCTGGGCGTCGACGATCTCGTGGGTGAGCCACCGGTAGCGGCCCTCGGGCCGGTCGGCGAGCAGCGGCCCGCGCACCAGCACGAGCGCGTCGGTGAGCAGCCGCCCGCGCACGGCCCGGCTGTCTACGCCCTTGCCCTGCGTGGCCTCGTGGTAGAGCGAGCGCAGCACGTCCAGGTCGGAGACGACGGACTTGGCGAGCGTGAGCCGCCCCGTTCCGTCCCGGCCGAGGCGGGGCGTGCCGTCCGGGTCGGCGCCGAGCCACACCCTCAGCCGGTCCAGGAGCGCTTCCCGTACGTCGTCGGTGACGCCGCGCGGCCACAGCGCCGAGGCCAGCACGCGCGGGTGGACGCCCTCGCGGTGCAGGAGCAGCATGGCGAGCGCCTCGTGCAGGAGCGGGCTGCGCTCCCCGTCCGGGGTGTCCAGACCGATGATCTCGTACGGCCCGACGAGACGGGCGTAGACCGCCGGCCGCCCGTGCTCGCTGATGTCGACGAGGAACGGCGGGGTGGTCACGGGCCCGTTCGTCTCACGCTCGGGGTCGGCGTCGGTGAACAGCTCGACCACGGCGCGCTGTTGGGCGGCGGGCAGCAGCTGGGCGTCGAGTTCGAGCCCGAGGAGGGGCGCGAGGAGCTTGCCCTGGCCGGTGATCTCCATCTCCCAGGCGGCGCCCGGCAGATCGCCGGTCTCGGTGCCGACGAGGTAGCCGATGCCGAGGCGGCCGGCGTCGGCGGCGAGTTCGGCGAGCTTGACGGCGTCCTCGGCGGACGGCTGGGCGGCGAGGAGGACGAGGTGCGGGGCCCAACGGGTGTGCTGGGCCGGGCCGGTGCGGCCGGTGAGCACGGAGTCGTGCCCGGCCGCGCCCAGGGCGCCGCGGCGCTGCCGCGTCTCGGCCTCCATGGTCTCGACGAGCGCCTCGATGTCTTCGAGGTGCCGGATCCGGTTCGGGGCGAGCGGCGTCAGGTCCTCGCCGAAGCCGACGAGCGTGATGGTCATGCGGTCGGACCACCCGTTGGTCGCCAACTCGGCGGCGACGGAGGAGAAGACGGCGGCCCGGTCGGCCTCCCGGCCGCTCAGCGAGACGATGCCGGGCACCGCCTCCAGGTTGAGCAGCAGCCGCGAGTCGTCCATGGTGCCGAGGCTGACGAGCCCCGGGTACGGAGCGGCCGTGTCCACGTCCTCGTAGCGCTCGGCGTCGGTCCTGGCCAGCATCCAGAAGGTCTGGTCCTGACCCTGCTGCCAGGGCGCGGGCGGCTTCCCGGCGGGCTGGGCGAGCTGGAGGTGCAGGTCGCCGTTGCTCAGCCAGGCCGCGTAGACGACCGGCAGCGCGCGCGACTCCTCGGCGAGGGAAGCGGCGAGCCCCCTCAGACTCCGGTCGAGCAGCCGTACGCCCTCGGGGTCGGCGCCGACGAGCAGCGCGTCCTGGACGTCCTGGGCGTCACCGGTCGGCGTGGGCGGCTCCATACCGCGCCGCCCGCCGACGGCCCCGAACGCCGACTGCCACAGCGCCTGCCGGCGCCGCCGGCCCAGGGCGCCGAGGAGACCGGCGGCGAGGAGGGGCGCGGTGAGAAGGGCTTCGGGAAGGCCGAAGGAGCTGTCGGACTCGGCGTCGACGCTGGTGGCCTGCTGGTGACCGGTGTCCGGGGCGGGCCGCTGCTCGGGCAGCGAGACCTGGGAGGCACCACCGCCGGCGTGTTCATTCCCACCGCCCTGTGCGCCGGACCCCCCTCCGCCTTGGGCGTGATCGCCGCTCTGGGCGTAGTCGCTGATCTGCTGCTGCACATCGGGCGACACGTTGGGAGCCTCGTCGGGCATCTCGACGAGGTCGCCGCCGCGGGCATCGCCCGGCATCTCCATGATCCAGCCGGGCCGGATGAGGCTGGCCTCGGAGAGCTTGGACCCGTCCGGCTGGACCCGGTCCTTGTTGAGCTCGAAGATCTCCTTGTAGCGACGCCCGTCACCGAGGTGCCGGTCGGCTATCTCCCAGAGGGAGTCGTGGTGACGCCCCTCGGGCGGCTGGATCCGGTAGTACTTCGTGTCGCCCTGCTTGGCGGTGCTGCCGCCGGCCTCGGCGTGCGAGGCGGCGTGCGAGGCCTGCTCGGCGAGGGCGGACGCGGTGTCGGCGGCCTGCTCCTGCTGCTGGGCGAAGAGACCGCCCGGGGTCTGCTGGGCCGAGGCGACGGTGGGCTTCTGGTTGGCGTCGTACGTCTGCCCGAGCTGCGACAGTCCGGGCGCGAAGCTGGCGGCCGTGGCGCCGACGAGCAGCAGCGCGGCGACGAGCTGCCGCGCGAGCAACTGGCTGGGCCCGGCGCCCGGCACGCGCCCCGGCACGCCGACACCGGACAGCGCGGCCTTCATCTCGACGAGCACGCAGGCCGTGAACTGGGCCCACGCCAGCCACACCACGACGGTGAGGATGTTCAGAAACGTCTGAACGGTGATCTCTTGCTGCAGCCAGTCGAGGCTCGGCACCCCGTTCGGCAACGGCCACCCGATCTGCGTGGCCAGCGCACCCGGCACGCCGACGAGCAGCACGGCCAGGGCGACAAAGGCGAAGAACGCCTTGACGAAGTCCCCGAACGACCGCCGCCGGATCCTCACCGGCTGCGGCGTCCGATTCCTCGGGGCCGTGGTCGGGGCGGTCGCAGGGCCCGTCGCTCCCGTCGTACTTCCCGTCGAGCTTGACGAGCTTGAGGTGCGGCGTCGCGGCATGGCGGGTGTCCTGGGGTCGTGTGTGGAGTGCCGTGAGGCAGAGCTGTGAAGTAAGGGGTGTGCTGAGCCTACAGAGATCTTATGGACTCGTATGGAGGTCGTCGAAGGGCGGCCGGGAGGAACCTGGTTGACATCCGATTTGCCCCTGTTGCTGCTTGAGGTGGCACGGGCGGGCGGATCACGGACACAGCCCTCTTCGCAACTGCCACGCACACCCCTCACGCACTCCACACAATCCCCCATGGCCACCCAGGGGGGCACACCCACCCCCTGATAGCTTCGTTCCCTGTCGCACACGCCAACCTCGGGGGAGAAACCGTGGCCCGCCGCGCTCTGACCACCACAGCTGCCGTGTTCGCCACGACGGCGGCACTTCTGCTCACCGCATGCGGCGGGGGCGGCGATTCGTCAGACGACATCGAGGGAGCGGACAAGGGAGCAAGCAGTCCTTCCGCCTCGGCCTCCGGCTCGACGCCGACCGATGTCGACCGGCCCGACGTGAGTCTCCCCAAGGATCTGGACCTGGCTTTCGACTTCGAGAAGCCGTCGGACCAGGACAGCGCGGCAGCTCTCGAGGACGCCGCGAACTACATCCGCGCGCTGAACCACGGCATCACGAAGCAGGATCCGGCAGACCCCGCCTTCCAGTTCTATTCGTCGGGCCAGGCCGCCCAGTACGCGAACTCGCAGATCAAGGAGTACGTGGACGGCGGCTGGACCCTCACGGGCAAGGACCGGTACTACCAGGCCGAAACCAACCCGGTTGACGAGTCGGAGAAGGTCAAGACGGTCAACGTCACCTTCTGTGAGGACCAGTCCAAGGTCTACGGCAAGGAAGTCAAGTCGGAGAAGATCCACCGTACGAAGGAAAGCCTGGACAGCTACCAGAAGTTCACCATCCTCATGGCGTCCGTCCAGGGCAAGCCGGTGTGGCGTGCCCAGCAGGTCACCGTCGAGGGGAAGGCGGAGGAATGCCGGGGCTGACCGCATCCGGGCGAGCGAAGCTGATCGTGGCCCTGGCCGCGGGATCCCTCGTCTGCACCGCCGGCCCCGCTTACGCCAACAAGCCGGTCCCTGGCGAGGCGAAGCCCGCCAACGGCCCGCAGGGCGGAGCCGATGACCAGGGCGGACTGTCGGCTTCCGTCTCCAACATCCAGCTCTCGTACCCGAGCGGTGGAGGTGGCGGCGGCAAGAAGGGCAACCTCGGTACGGTCGACCCCAACTGGAAGCCGCCGGCCTGTTGGTACGAGCCCGCCCTCAGTCCCGAGCAGTTGAAGAGGTTCGTGGACACGGACAGCGGCGGTGATGTCGGCATTCACGAGTCCTGGTGGGGCAAGGGACTTTGGACCGATCACTACCGCGACGGCAAGCCGGCCGAGAACTTCGACATGCACAGCCCGAAGAACAGCACGGCCGAGGGGTACAAGAACTACAACCTCGGCAAGGACGGTTACTTCTGGCGTGGTGTGGCGCCCGACCCCATGGCCTCCGACTCTTGGGACTGCGGCCGCATCATGTTCTGGGTCGACGCCGGCGAGGTCCCGGACGACCCGAATTCACCCACCCCGAAGACGCTCGCCGAGTACGCCTACAACAAGGTCGAGGTTCCGGACACCAAGGTCGAGCTGAAGCCGGAAGGCAAGTCCACGGTCAATCTGCCCACTTGGGTGTGGCTGGACAAGGGCACCTTCAAGGACGTCAAGGTCCGCGCCGAACTTCCCAACACGGACCTGTGGGCCGAGACGACCGCCAAGCCGGTCGCCCTGCACCTGGAGCCGGGCACGGACGACGCCGAGGTCTACCCCGCCTCCGGCGACTGCCAGATCAACGACGACGGCAGCATCGGCACCCCGTACACCAAGGGCAACGCCGACAAGACCCCACCCTGCGGCATCCGCTACCTCCGCGCCACCAACGGCACCCCCTACCAACTCTCCGCCAGCATCACCTGGCAGATCAGCTGGGAGGGCTCCGACGGATCCCGCGGCGACCTCCCCGACGGCACCTTCGAGACGACTCAGGACATGAACGTCCAGGAGATCCAGTCGATCAACCGCTGACCACCGGATCCCAAGTCGTTCGCAACCGCCACGCCACACTCCTCACCTTCCCCACACAATCCACTCCTGCCTCTCAAGGGCCGAATCCCCTCCCCTGATAGCTTCGTTCTCTGTCGCGTACACCGAAACTACGGGGGAGATCAACTGTGGCCCGCCGCGCACTGACCACCACTGCCGCAGCGTTCGCCACGACGGCGGCGCTGCTCCTGACCGCCTGCGGCGGGAGCGACGATTTGTCATCGGACGACATCAAGGGAGCGGGCAACGCGTCGAGCAGCCCATCAGCCTCGGCGTCGTCCGCGGCACCCGGGGTCAAGCGCCCGGAGATCAAGCTCCCCAGCAGCTTCCAGCTGCCCTTCGAGAACTGGACGAGCAGCGACCCGGTGGAGCAGGCGGTCCTCAACGACGGCAAGGAACAGCTCCGGGCGGGGTACGAGGCGATCATCGAGAACGACCCCGACAGCAAGGACCGCGCGTTCTACGACACGAAGAACGGCTTCTTGCAGAGCCAGCAGTGGATCAGGACCTACACGGACAAGAACCTCACCGTCATCGGCAAGCTGCCCGTGTTCGACCCCAAGGTCACCCTCGCCAAGGACAAGGCAGCGGCGTCCCTTTCCTACTGCACCGACGAGAGCAAGGCCTCCACGAAGAACCGCAAGACCGGCGAGGTCAAGGGGAACCCGGCGGGCACGGACCCCGAGGTCCTGTACGTGATCTCCATGGGCAAGAACGCCCATGGTGTGTGGCAGGCAGTGTCCGCCCATTCGGAGAGGGGTGGCTGCGCCAAGTGAGGTCCTCACACGTCTCCCGGCCCCTCACGGTCTTCTCGCTCACCGCCGCTCTCCTCGCACCCGTGCCTGCCGTCGCCCTCGGCGGCGAAGGCAATTACGGCGGCGGAGCCAAGAACAACGAGATCTCCGCTTCCGCCTCGCAGTCCCGGATCAAGGTCAGCCAAGTGAGCGGCCCCACCGGCGGCAAGCAGGGCACCGTCGCGTCGACGGATGCGAACTGGAAACCTCCACCGTGCTGGTACGAGCCCGTCTTCACCCCCGAGCAGCTGAAGAACTTCTCGGAGAACGACGGCAGCGGCGACGCCGGTCTGCGCGACGGCTGGTACGGCTCGGAGCTCTGGACCGACCACTTCAGGGACGAGAAGGACGCCATCACCATCTTCACGAAGCCCGGCACCGTGAAGGGGTATAAGAACTACAACCTGGGCAAGGACGGCTACTTCTGGCGCGGAGTGGCTCCGGACGTGACCGAGATCGATGACACTTCGCTGTGCAGCCGCCTCATGTTCTGGCAGGACGCCGGCGAGATACCCGACGTGCCGAACGCCCCCACGCCCGAGACCCTCGCCGACTACGCCTACGACAAGGTCAAGGTTCCCGAGACCAAGGTTGAGTTGAAGCCGGCGGCCAGGTCGACGGTGAACCTGCCCACGTGGGTGTGGCTGGACAAGGGCACCTTCCAGGACGTCAAGGTCCGCGCCGAACTCCCCGGCACAGGCCTCTGGGCGGAGACGACCGCCAAGCCCGTCGCCCTGCACCTGGAGCCGGGCACGGACGACGCCGAGGTCTACCCCGCCTCCGGCGACTGCCAGATCAACGACGACGACTCCATCGGCACCCCGTACACCAAGGGCAACGCCGACAAGACCCCACCCTGCGGCATCCGCTACCTCCGCGCCACGAACGGCACCCCCTACCAACTCTCCGCCAGCATCACCTGGCAGATCAGCTGGGAAGGCTCGGGCGGCACCGGCGGTGACCTGCCCGACGGCACCTTCGAGACGACTCAGGACATGAACGTCCAGGAGATCCAGTCGATCAACCGCTGACGGAAGCCTGAGCCGGAACACAGCATCAGGCTCAGGCGACCACGGCTTCGAGCGCGCGCTCGTAAGCCCGGAAACCTGCCTTCCCGTACTCGGGCGTGTCCGCCTCCGGGCGGAGAAGGCGCGGGAGATGAGCAACTCGCCACATCCGGAAGACCGTAGCCGGAGCGCTTCTGCCCGTCGTGTCCGCGAGGGCTGCCGCGATCGCCAGAACCTCGGCGATTTCGTCGGCACCCTGCCGGGCTTCCGTCTCAGCCGCGACGGCGGCTGTGACCAGAGCCTGCAGGAAGTACGTCAGTTGGAGGTCGGCGGCCATGTGGCACATGCGGCGAACGACATCCGGTCGTTCGAGCTCGTCGAGCCGCGACGGAATCCCCTCGACCGCACCCGACCACAGCAGCAACGAAGGTGCCGTCACCTCATGCTCGCGCAGATAGCCCAGTTCATCGGCGATAGCCATCGTGGCTGAAGAGAAGCCGCCGATGCCTCGCACGAGTTCGAGAAGCCGATCGACCTCTCCACGCCGACGGTTCACCAACTCACCGACGGAGGCCTCCCCGACACTCCACGTACCGGTCGCCGACACGGCCCCGATCTCCACGACCCCGCCGAGCGGGCCGAAGATCTCGCGTGCCAGCACACTTTCCGGAACGGGAACAACCTGACCTGCCACTACCTTGTGCCTCGCATCCGTCTAGAACTGTCCCATCATGTGCTGAATAACCGCGTCCCGTTGCGGCAGGGCGCGGGGAGATCCTGCGTTGAGGACGTCCACTCCCGTTTGCGTGTCCACGAAGTATTCGGGCTGTCTCCCCGCAGGGCCGCTGTGCTCCCGCAGCACAGAGTCGGCGAAAGACCGCGGCACTTCGGTCCGCACCACCACACCGTCTGGACCTGCATACTGCGTCGCAGCCCGGTTGAAGTCGTCCGTCAGATACACCCCGGCGTCCGGGGTGTAATCACGCTGCAGATCATTGGAACGGCCCAACGAGAATTCGTTCCCGCTCCAGTTACGCGACCCATGGTAGAGGACGACCGATTCCTCATCGCATGCCATGAGGCCGAAGGGATCCACCTGGCGCAGCGGATTGGTGACATAGCCGTAGGGGTCGGGAGCGGGCGCCAGACCGAGCGGGTCGAGAGAGGTGTAGCGCGCCGTCTCCGGGTCGTAGTGACGGTGATAGTTGTAGTGCAGGCCGGATTCGAGGTCGTGGTATTGGCCAGGGAAACGCAGCGGCGTATACGCCTGGCTCTGCTTGGACCACGAGGTGGCCCCCCAAACGGTCCGCCGGGCTCGCCAGGCCACGTCGCCTTGAGGGTCCACCAGTTCGGTGGGCGCACCGACCAAGTCGGTGATGATCGCAAAGAACCGGGAGTCGATCTCCTCCTGCGTCGCGGAGTCCCTCAATCGCTCAGTCTGACTGATCGGCCTCAGTTCGTCGTAGTCCCAGGTGAGCGTGACAGGATGCGGCAACCCAGGGTCGACCACGGTCTGTTCGGCGAGTACCGGACCGTCCCACGTGAAGTCCGTCCGCTCCGTGACGGTACGACCGTCTTCCCCAAGGCGCTCTTTGGCGATGCGACGGCCGAGAGGGTCGTACTCATTGCGCCACACAGTCCCGTCCGGTGTGACCACGGAGGTCAAACGGTCCTCGGCATCCCACGAGTACCGCCACACGTCGGGCTTCCGCGACAGCCGGATCTTGCGTCGCTCGACAACCCGGCCAGCGGCATCGTAGATATGCCGCACGGCGCCGGCCCGGCGGAGGCGGGCGCCGGCGTACGACCGCTCCCCTGATGCCTCCTCGATGCCCGGGTAGCCGGACCAGGACGCGGAGGTCACGTGCCCGGCGGCGTCGTAGCTGTAGCTCTCCCTCCTGCCGTCGCCTTGGAGCGCTCGGATGCGGCCCGTCGCGTCGACGTCCAGGTCCGCCGGACCGTCCAAGGCGTCCGTGAGTCGCTCGAGGTGGCGGTTCGCGGCCCAGCCGTAGGTGCGGTGCTGGACCCGCCTGTCCCCCACTGTCCACTGCTGCTCGACGGGGCGGCCGAGTGGGTCCCGCGCTTGTGTGAAGTGCAGCGAGCCATCGAAGGATCGCTCGATCTCCTGCCCCGCCGCGTCATGTACGAAGTCGACCGTATGGCCCGAGCTGTTCAGGCGAATCGTCCGTCCGACGGCGTCATGGTCGTACCGAGCCCGCACACCCGACGGTGTGACCCGCTCGATGCGCCGCCCCATGGCGTCGTAGACCGAGGCCAGTGTGCGGCCGTTGATCCGCTCTGCGACGGTCCGCCCTGTGCGATCACGGTCCAACTGGAGATCACAACCGGGCCCGGAGGCGTGGATCAGCCTGCCTGCCGCGTCATAGCCGTAGGCAGTGGTCTGGTCGTCGACGGTCTTACTGAGGAGCCGCCCCATCGCGTCGTAGGTGTAGTCGACACTCTGGCCCGCTGGATTCAACCGATTCCGGAGGCGACCCGTCGCGTCGTGTTCGTACACCGTCCGCTGATCGTCGAAGTCCGTCTCCGCCACGAGGTGGCCGGCCAGGTCGTAGGTGTATCGCCAGACGAGACCCATCGGGTTGCTGACTTGCCGGAGACGCAGAGCGGCGTCGTAAGCGAACTCGTACCGGGCGCCGTCCGGCCCGGTCTGCGCCGTGAGCAGGTCGAAGGGCCCATACTCGAAGGTCGTCCGGGCACCTCCTGGTTCCGTGTGAGTCGTGCAGTTTCCCTCGCCGTCATAGGTCCAGGTCTCCTCCGGCCCGTCGGGGCCGATCACACGGGATATCCCGCCTTCGACCGTCCACCACAGCCTCGTCGTGTGCCCCAGTGGATCCATGACACTGCTGGGCCTCCCGAACGAGTCGTACGTCCGAGTCGAGCGCTCACCCAGCGCACTCACTGTCTCTGTCCGCAAGCCGGCACGATCGCATCGCACTGTCGTCGTGGCACCGAGTGGATCGGTGACCGACTCGAGGCCCCCACGGTGGTCGTAGGTGAACCGGGTGAGGGCACCGTCCGGAGCAGTGGAGCGGACCCGGTTGCCGCGTTCGTCGTAGGAGTGCTCCCAAACGGCCCCGTCCGGCTGAGCGATGCGGGTCGGCAGGTGGAGCGAGTTGTACTCCACGGTGACGACTCCGTTGTCCGGCAACGTAATCCGCGTCGGCTTGCCGAGGGCGTCGTTCTCGTAGCGGGTCGTGGCGCCGAGCGCATCCGTGCGCGACAACAAGTGATGGTTGGCGTCGTACTCGGCGCGTGTGATGGAGCCGAGCGGATCGATCTCGGCGACCACCTGGCTGTTACCCGAGACGACGAACCGGGTGATGGCTCCGTCGGCCCTGGTGTGCGTGGTGATGTGGCAACCGGACCAGGCAGGGTCGGACCCGTCGTAAGTGAACGCGCCTGTGACGTGCCCGGCCTCGCCTCCCTGGGAGACGCATCGGTCCTGCTCGTCATAGGCGTACGCATAGCGCCGCTGGTTTCGGTCGGTCCACGAGGAGACGCGCAGACGCTCGTCGTAGGTGAAGGTGAGAGCCTGGCCCGAGGAGTTGACGATTTCCGTGAGGTTGCCGTCGGTGTAGCCGTAGCGCCTGATGTCGGCGTCTCGCCCTTCCTCGGCCGCGCCGCGCAGGCTCAGCGCAGTGACGCGGCCGTCCTGGGTGGCTAGGACGAGGTGGTAACCGCCGGAATGGCGGATGGCCGACGGGGTACCGACTTCGTCGTATTCAAAGCTGATGGCGTTGGCATTGCGGTCGGTGACAGTGGTGATATGCGCTGTCCCGTCGGACCGGGGAGTGAAGTGTCGAGCGATGCCTGTAAGCGGATCGTCGATACGGTACGTGCCGTCGTCCAGGTGGATGAGCGGCATGCCCGGGCCCGATTCGGGCAGCCACGGCTCCTGAGCAGAGCGCTGATGAGGGTAGACGAGCAGCATCCCGTCTTCCGTGACGAAGACGATCTCGTCCTCACCGATCTCGAGACGCTGGTCGAGAGTCGAAGCCCAAGTGGGCCCGAACCACCAGCCGCAACGGTAATCCGACGCGACACGCCTCGTGAATGCCAGGGGCAAGGTGCCGGGGAGTGTGACGTCGGTTTCCGTCAGGAACATCTCGCCCGTGGCCACATCCACGGGGTCACCGCAACCTCGGATCTTGCTTCGGAGACGGCTGTATGCACCCTTGGCACCTTCGGCCACGGCTGTTTTGGCGTTCTTGCCCAGGCCGCGCACGGCGAGCCCCATGCCCTTCAGACCACCCCTGAGACCCTTCATCGCGGCCATTCCGCCCTTGAGGCCCTTGGCCAGGCCGCCGAGGGTGGTCAGGCCCTTCATACCCGGTATGCAGTCCAGAGCCGCGAGTCCCACGTCCCACAGGGACGCTTGCCCCTTTGAGTACTTATAGAGCGTGTCGGCGAGGACGACAGCGGCGGCGATCAACACGATCGCGCCCAGGATCGGCCCGCCAATGATCATCGCCACGATCCCGACAACAGCGACCACGACCTTGCACACCGCGACGATGGTGTCCCAGTTGTCGACGAACCAGTCGCCGACCTCCTCCCACCACGACCGGTTCTGGATCCCGGCATCCGAGGCCTCGTCGATCTTCGACTTCGCCTCACGAGCGGCCTCATCACGCATCGTGCGCGCGTCCGCGGCCATCTTCTTCGCCGCCGCGAGCGCGTCCTGGGCGTCGGAAACGTCCGACTGGGCCTTGGACTGGGCCGACTTGGCGTGCTGCACATCCCGGGTGGCGGCGCGGACCTTGGCCTCGTCCGGCTTGTCGGCATCCGACTTGCTGCCGGTCGGGTCGTCCTTGTACTTGTCCGCTTCCTTGCCCGCCCGGGTGACCCAGGAGTCGGCCGAGGTCAGCTTCGACTGGGCCGAGGAGAGGCTGTCGCGGGCCTCACGGCCCTTGACCAGCGCCTTGTCGGCCAGGGACTGGGCCCGCTCCAGCTTCGGCCAGAAATCAGAGAGCGCATCACCGCACATCTCATACGACTTCTTCAGCTTCTTGAGGTTCTTCGGGACATCCGCGAAGTCCTCCTTGAAGACATCCGCGGACTTGCCCGCCCACTCCAGGAGCGTGCCCTCCCCCGCCATGCCCTTGACCAGACGCAACGCGTCGGAGACATCGTCGGCGAAGTCATGCAACTGCTTCGCAAGCGTGCGCACCCGCTGCGGATCGCCCGGGGTCGGGTCCTTGTCCAAGTCCAGGACATGCCAGTCCGCCGGCCTGTGCCCCGCCATACCGCAACCCCCGTCACGCGCACATCAACGTCAACAACCGTATGCACACGTGAACTTACAAGGCACAACCGTTCGACGGAAAGATCGGCTCGCGGTACGGTTCAGGTGGGATCAGAGTGCCGGACGTTGGGGGACTGCCACATGGGCAAGGGCAAGAGCGACCTCGCGCTCCCGCTGACCGAGTTGGAGGGCTACGGGCGCCGGCTGCGTTCCCTCAAGACCCGTCTGAATCACACCAAGAAGCTTTTCGAGTCGTACAAGGACGACATCGGCGACGGCAGTGTCAATGACGCGCTCGGGGATTTCGAGTCCAACTGGGAAGACGGGCGCGAGGACATCACTCAGCAGCTCGATGCGTTGGCGAGTATGTCCGATGCCGTTGTTCGCGAGTTCAAGAAGCTTGACGACGAGCTCGCCAAGAAGGCGAACGACGCGATGAAGACCGAGGACAAGCGGGGCGGTAAGGGCGGTAAAGGCGGCAAGGGGGATGGCGGGGGTAAGTAGCCCGCTGTCCGAGAGACATGAAAAGGCCCCGGATCCGGAGATCCGGGGCCTTTCGCGTGCCTTCGTCAGGAAGCGACCGCGGCGTTGAGGTGCAGGTCCGCCGCGATGCCCTGGGGCGAGACGGCGAGGCCCGCGCCGCCGCCGAGGCCGGCGTTGAGGCCGGCGGCCGAGGTCTCGACGTAGAGACCGGCCGCGGCGCCGGCACCCGCGGCGGCACCGGCCTGGCCACCGGCGATGGCGTCCAGGTCGACGTCGGAGATTTCGGCCGTTTCGACCTGAGGAGCGAGGTTCATGGCGCGCATTTCCCTTCGTAACAGCAATTCGCAATGGCGGAGTTCACCTGAATCCCGCAAGCGGGACTGATGACCGGCGATCTGCGCCCACCGATCAAAGCACGCAGGGGATAAAGCGACCAGTCACACGATGCTCGTGCTCGGCAACTCTCGACCGTCGATTTCATCAGTGTGGCAATGCGCTCACCAAAAGGTCGAGTTCCTTCACACAAACAACAGGTCTGCCGTGCCGGGATGCAGCCCGCGCGCGGCAGGCGTCACGAAGGGTCCTCTTGCGCCTGTTCTCCGTACGACCCGTCGGTGAACTCTGTGCAGGTCCGCTGGATTTTCCGGAACGATCACACTCCGGACGCCGGGCTGGATGGTCGCGCTCAGGCCGCACCATCACCCGCTCACACCTCTTCCGTAACATGACGTAGCCCTCACAAGATCCGGAAGGACTGCTCCCATAGACGCACTGTCGCCCAACGACGCCCACGAGACAGCCGGTTACCGACTCAGGGCGCGGCTGGGCGAGGGCGGCATGGGCATGGTCTTTCGTACGTACGTAGCGACTGCCACTCAGTGGAAGCCCGAGTAGGTCACCGAGGCGGCCTGTCCCGTGATGGTGTGCCAGTCCCGCAGGCGGCGGACGTCCGCCGCGCCGGCCCACCAAAAGCCGCCACCGACCACAAGGAAGATCGCACCGAAGAGGCCGGCCGGACCCTGCGAGCCCCGCCCCTGCAACCTCCTGGTCCGAGACGCGGTGCGATCAAGCACGCTTTACGCACGTCGCCGGGATCTGACCACCCCGGACGATGTACCAGTCCCTCCCCCACCGCCCGCAGGCGCGGTACTGCGGTTCCCCCCGGTTGAACGTCAAGACGCAGCTACGGAGTCGGTCCCCCCCCCTGTGGACGTAGTCGTCCACAGGGCTGTTCGGCGGCGGGCAGTGCGGTGAGGATCAGTGATCCCGTGAACGCGGTTACGAGGGCGGAGTTGATCAACGCTTCATGGCGGGACCAACGGCGGGGGACACCGACCGCAACGGTACCGGCCGTGGGTTCACCCGCAGTGGTGGCCGCTCAGCCGACCTCGTTCTCCGCCACCGCCTGCCCGTGTACGACCACGGCCCCGCCGTAGAACATCCCCGTGAACACCGGGGAATAGGTGAGCTGCACCTCGACCTGCACCTGCTGGGCGTCGGCCGCCACGCAGCGGGTCGCCGCGGTGTCCGCGCCCGTCATGTCCATCTCGCGGGCGAAGGCCTTCACGCGGGCGTCGCAGTTCTCGAAGTTGATGGGGGCAGGGCCGCCCTCGTTCTCGTAGAGGGCATCGCGGTCGATGTCCTGTGCGGCGTAACGGGCAGCCTGTTCCGCGATGTCGGCGGCGCGCTCGCGCTTGGAGATGGACAGGCCGCCGTCGATGACGAAGGCCGAGAGCGAGATGAAGACGAGCGCGAAGATGATGACCGCACCGGCGCCCGAGCCGCGGTCGTCCAGGCGATCCCGGCGACGCGACAGCCAGGCACGGATCGTGGAGAGCCTTCTCAACTCCCTCAGCCCGCCTTCCTCTTGAACGGATCCAGCGGTGCCGTGAAGGAGCCGGACATACTGGTTTTGATGTCCAGGCCGACCAACGCCAGACCACGCACCTGGCAGCTCACCTCGACCGTGAAGAGGTCGGCGTCGGCGAAGCCCGCGCTGGTCTTGGTCACGGTCACCGGGCCTGTGCAGACGTCCGTGAGGTTGGCCTCGGCCGCCTTGCGCGCTTCCGCCATGGCGTTTCCGACGTCCCACTGGAGCGATCCGGCCCGGGCCGCGTCCCGAGCGGCGCCGTCGATCGCTCCGCGTCCCTCGACCATCTGGCCGAAGGCCACCAGGACGAGGATGAAGAGGATCATCACCGGGGCGAGGATCACGACCTCCACCGTGGACAGGCCGCGGTCGTCGTGGTGAGCCGGCCGGCGGCCCCGAATGCTCGACCAGCGGTCCCGCAGGTCCCGCAGGGAAGAGACGTCCACCTAGTTCCCCTCGTCCCGCACGAACCGCTCCACGGGCCCGATGGACTGCGCGTGCACGGTCAGGTCCAGCCCGGGAAAGACGGACGGCACCTGAGCAGTGATCTCCACGCCCACCGTGTTCTGCTCCGGCTGGACCAAGGCCACATCAGGCGACAGCACCAGGCTCGGGCCCAGCTGACTGATATAGCTGTCCACCACGTCCCGCGCCTCCCCCCGCCATGCCCCCGGCTGTTCGTCGGCTGTGGCACGGGCCTTGCGGGCTCCGGCCTGGGCCGCTGCCTGGGCCACGTGGTCGGCGAAGAAGTACAGCGCGAACTGCACCGTGGCGAAGATCATGAAGAAGAGGACCGGGGTGAGCAGCACGAACTCGATCGCGGTCATGCCGGAGTCGCCGCGGGCGGCCGCCGGCTTCCGTGCGGCCTCCAGCCTGCGGCGCATCCATCTGCCCACGCTCACGCGCAATCCCGTCAACCCCGTTGTCCGTACGACTCTCAGCAGGTGCCGCTCTGGTTGGCGCCGTTGATGCAGTTCTCGACCTTCTCGGCACCACCCTCCAGCGCACGGTTGATGATCGCGGCAACGACGCCGACGATCGCCACCACGACGGCGGAGATGATGACCCACTCGACCGCGGAGGCACCGCGGTCGAGTTCGCCGGACCGGGCACGCTCCACGCGGCCCTGCAGGAAGACGACCAGGAAATCCACCGCCGGGATGCCCGTGTGGAAGTTGCGTCCGTTCATGGGAGGTAGTCCTCTCAACTCAGCTGATTCTGTGGGCAGTCGGTTGGGCAAGCAGCTTTCACACCTGGAACACCCGCATCGCCGCCGGGTAGATCAGGAACACCAGGAAGCCGGCACACAGCAGCAGCTGGGCCACAAGCATCGACTGGGACTTCTCACCCGCGCTGCCCTCGATGTCGGCGAGTTCGCGATGCCGCATGGTCTCGGCACGGGACGCGAGGGACTCACGCACCTTGGCACCGTCGTCCGCGACGAGGGCCAGGGAGGCGGAGAGGTCCTTGAGCTCCTCGACGCCCAGTTCCTCGCCGAGCTGGCCGAGCGCCTGCCACTGGCTGATGCCGGTGATACGGGCGTCGGAGAGGGCGTTGCGGATGCGCTGGTTGGCCCAGCCGTCGGAGATCTCGGCCGCCGCCATCAATGCCTCGGGGAGGCCTCGGCCGCCGGCCAGGCTCATCGACACCAGGTCCAGGTACGCGCCGATCACACGCCGCAGGTCGCGCCGCTTCTCGGCCGCGTCCCGACGGACCTCAAGATCCGGCAGGAAGAAGAAGACCGCCGCGAACAGCAGCGCCAGCCACACCGGGATGATGGGGCTGTCGGCGATGGCCAGCGTCCAGACGATCGCGAAGAGGAACGGACCGAAGAACAGGCCCGCCACACCAAGCAGCACCTTCGTCGCCAGGAACTTCTCCCAGCTGCGGTCCAGGACGGCCAGGTCCGCGCGCAGCGAGCGCTGCTCCCATCCCTGCTGCAGGTAGAACTCGGCGACACGCTGGCCGACTTCGCCCCGTAGCGAGCCCAGCCGGCTTGTGTCCGCCTGCGTCCGCGCGGACTCGTACACCGAGCCACGCGCCCGCATCGCGTCGATCCGCGCGACCTGCGAGAGCGCGCTGCGCTTCGACGGCATCAGGGCGCGTACGAGGACGTAGATGCCCAGGCCGATGACCGCACCGACCACGATCGGCATCGTCAGGTCGTTCACCGTCGTACCCCCTCTTCCGGCTGGAGCGGCTGCTGCTCGGGCGTGCGGGGCCGGACGAACTGGACCGACGACGTGTCCCGGACGAGGAAGCGCTCGGGCGTCTCGATGGTCGACAGCTTGCGCAGCCACCAGAAGCCAAGCGCGAACAGGGCGCAGACGCCGGCGAGGACGACCTGGCCGAGCGGGGAGCCGTACGGTTCGACGAACTCACGGTTGAAGATCGACAGGCCGAGGACGAAGGCGACCGAGACCGCTACGACGATCTGCACCGACCGCCGCGTGGACGACCGCTGCGCCATCACGCGCTGCCGCATGTCGACCTCCTCGCGGGCCGACTTGGCGAGGGCGCCGAGCACCTGGCGAAGACCGGGGCCGCGCAGGCGGGCGTTGAGGATGAGGGCCGCGACGATGATGTCGGCGGAGGCGTCGTCGATCTCGTCGGCGAGCTGCTGGAGCGCCTCGGGCAGCGGGGTGCGGGAGCGCAGCCGGTCGACGAGGGCGTCGAGGTGGGGGCGCAGGACCGGGGCGGCGGCGCGGGCGGAGGCCGGGATGGCCTGTTCGAGGCCCACCGCGCCGGCGATGGTGTCGCGCAGGGACTCCGTCCAGGAGGCCAGGGCCTCCACGCGGCGCATGGCGGCCCGTTCCTCGCCGGCGCCGCCGAACAGGCGGTCCCAGAAGAAGACGAGGACACCGGCGGCGATGCCCGCGACCGCCCAGCGGGTGAGGAGAAGGACGACGAGGCCGACGATGGCCGCGAGCGAGCCGCGCTGTCCGGCGAAGCGGATGAGTTCGCTCGCCCGCTCGGCGGCCTTCTGCTTCTCGTGGTCGGGCTTGGCGGGCAGGCCGCGTACGGCGACGAGCAGGAGCGCGATGCCGCCGCCGACGGCGACGCCGCTGCCTATCGAGTACAGGACGGTGGTGGAGAACAGGCCGCCCATGGAGCCGAGCGAGCCGAGTGCGGCGAGAGTCGTGTTCATCCCCGTCACCCCCAGGTCCCGGTCGGCCGGTAGCCGTGTGCCATCAGTTCCTCCAGGCAGGCGATGGGGGCGTGCGGCACGACCCGGCCGTCGGGAGCCTCCGCGAACACCTCGCTGGACAGGACACGTCCGTCGACGCCGTTGACCTCTCGGACGGAGGTGACCATGCGCTGGAGGCGGCCGCCGTTGCCGTAGTTGTTGCGCCGCTGGATGAAGACGACGAAGTTCACCGCGCCCGCGATCAGCATCTGGCTGGCCTCGATGGGCAGCCGCTCGGAGGCCTGCAACGCGTAGGTGGAGATACGGTTGAAGACCTCGTGGGAGCTGTTGGCGTGGATCGTGGACAGCGAGCCGTCGTTGCCCTGCGACATGGCGTTGAGCATCGTGACGATCTCGTCGCCGAGGACCTCACCGACGATGACGCGTGAGGGGTTCATACGCAGCGAGCGTCGCACCAGCTCCGCCATCGAGATCATGCCCTGGCCCTCGGAGTTGGGCAGGCGTTCCTCGAAGGCGACGACGTTGGGGTGCAGGTCGGCGAAGGTGTCGAGGCCGAGCTCCAGGGCCCGCTCGACGGTGATGAGGCGCTCGTTCGGGGGGATCTCGTTGGCGAGGGCCCGCAGGAGCGTGGTCTTTCCGGCGTTGGTGGCGCCCGCGATCATGATGTTCTTGCGGGCGCGGACCGCACAGGCCATGAAGTGGGCGACCTCGGGCGTCACCGTGCCGTTGCCGACGAGGTCGGAGATGAACACCTTGCCCATGCGCGCGCGGCGGATGGACAGGGCGGGGCGCCGGGTGACGTCCATGACGGCCGACAGACGCGAACCGTCGGGGAGCCGGAGGTCGAGCTGTGGGTTGGCCGAGTCGAAGGGGCGGGAGGACAGACCCGAGTACGCGCCCAGGACCTGGATGAGCTCGATGAGCTCCTCGTCGGTCTCGGCGACCGGGTCGCCCGTCACCTCACGGCCGTCGGCGTATCCGACGAACACCTGGTCGTAGCCGTTGATGTCGATGTTCTCGACGTCGGGGTTGTCCAGCAGCGGCTGGAGCCGGCCGACGCCGAACAGCGCGGCGTGCACGGCGGACGCGTACTGCTCCTCGGTTTCGGCGTCCAGCGGCGTACGGCCCGCGTTGATCTCGGCGCGGGCGTACTCCTCCAGTATCTGGGCTATGACGGCACGCGCGTACTGCCGCTCGTCCTCCGTGGACATCGGAGTGACGTTGTTGACCTGGTCCTGTCGGCGCTGCTCGGCGATACGGTCGCCGGCGTCCTGGCGGAACCGCTTGACCAACTGGTGGTCGACAGCGGTCATGCGCCGGCCCCCGCGTGGCCCTGCATCTGGCCCGGGTGGTGGTGCTGGGCCTGGTGGGCCTGGTTCGCCTGGGCGGAGGCGGCCCAGGCGGCGCCGTACTGCTGGTAGATGTCGGCCGAGACCTTGCGGGCCGAGCGGATCAGCAGCGACTTGTCGAGCCGGCCGCGCCTGCGGCCCGCCAGCTGGTCGGCGCCGGCCGGGTCGTCGGCGATGGTGCCGACCACGCGGGCGCCGGTCTGGGCGTGCACGAGCATGTCGTTGACCTGGGAGGCGAGCTTGGCCGCCGTGCCCGTGTCGGCGATCAGGACGACGCCGATCATCGGGGTGCCGAGGCTCGCGGCGCCGCGCGATCCGCCGTGCAGCTTGCCGGCGAGGGCGGCGGCGCGGTCGCGGACCCGGGCGATGGCCTCGGGCTCGGTGCGCGAGATGAGCAGCACGAGCGAGGCGTGCGGGAACAGTTCGACGGCGGGGGTGTCCCCGCTGACGCGTCCGCAGTCGGCGATGACGTCGGCGGCGGCGTTCGGGGAGTCGGCGAGGGAGGCGAAGGCGTGCCCGAGGGTCGGCCACAGCCCCGCGAGGCCGGCCGCCTGTTCGGCGATGCCGAGCCCGACGAGCACCTCGAGGCCGCCGCTCAACGGCTGGACGTGGTCCCAGAGCTGGTCCGGCACGAGTCCGCGGCGCGCGGTGGCGGCGATGGACAGCATGCCGGTGTTGGGGTTGAGCGGACCGCCGTGTGCGGCGGCACTGCGGTAGACGAGGTCACCGCCCGCCGGGTCCGCCTCGGCGAGCAGGACACGCCGCGGCCAGACCGCCGAGAGAGCGACGGCCGCGGTGGTGACGCCGGGGGAACCCTTGTCGGCGGCGAGAGCGATGAGCGCCATGGGGTGGGTGCCGCCTTCTAGTTGCCGGAGTTACCGGAGACGAGGACGAGAGCGACCTCGCTGTTGGAGGCGGCCTGCGCCAGATCGGCGGCCTTGTCGCTGTCGACGGTCAGGGTGACCGCCAGGTTGGTGCTGCTGACGATCTGGTCGGAGCCGGTGTCCGCGGGCGGTACGTAGGTGACTCGGGCCTGGTCGACGATGACGGCGTTGCCGGATGCCGACGAGGAAGAGCCGCTCGCGCCTTCGCCGGAGCTGGGTGCGTCGGCGGTGACACGATAGGCGGCTACGGTGTCGCCCTGCTTCATGCCGGTCGGGTACTGGCCCGCCTTGAGGGACAGGCCGACCGTGGCCTTGCCCGCCTCGACACCGGCCTTGTCACCGAACATCTCGCCGACCGCGACGACTCCGGCGGGGATGGTGCTGACGGCCTTCAGCTTCTTGAGCTCGTCCCGCTGGTTCCACAGGACGTAGTGGATGTCGGCGTCCTCGGCGACCATCACGGAGGTCGTGTTCGATGAGTTGGCCGAGCCGCCCGGCGGGATCGGCTTGGTGACCTTCACGACCTCTATCCGGTCACCGGCCTGCAGCACGAGCATCGTCGCGCCCAGCGCGCCCACCAGGATCAGCAGCACGGCGAGGGCTGCAAGTGCTGGTTTGCGCTCGCGAGGTGGTGTGGGAAGGCGGTCGCCGACCGACGGCTGAGCCGGAGCGGCGGAACGACCGGCGCCCGCCCCCGTACGCTCTTGGATCTTCACGCAACCGCTCCCCGTACACCCAAGAAGTTATCGACCAAATAGGACACTTCACACTTCTCGGCCCGCTGAAGCGGTGCCTGAGCTGGCGGAATAGCCAGCGCCGAAGTGAGTGTCAAGCCATGGCACCGTATCAGCCGCACATAAGCCCCTCAAGGCGCGTCCGACCTCACGGGCAGCGACGAGAACACCGTTATTCATCTGCAACTGAGTGCGCGTGAAACCCAGCTGAACACCCGGCCGAAGGGGCCGATTCGCCGTCGATGCGGTGTGCGACAGTGAACCGGCGCCTCACGAGGCCCTGCCCGCCTCAAAGCGTTCATCACGTGCCGGCCATGAGGCCTGCACGGTTCACACACTCAGCACGGCGGGCGGCGGCGCGGTCAAGGGGCTACGCCGTCGGCAACTTGCCGCTCTTCGTCTTGACTTCATCCATGAAGTCAACGTTCTTCGAGTTCATCCGGTACACGTTGATCCGGACCTTGTGCCCCTCCGGGATCTGGAAGACGCAGTTCTTGTAGGAACTGGTCTGGCACTCGCCCTTCTTCTTCTGGGCAGTGACGTCGTAGATCTCGGTCCAGATGTAGTGGCCGTCCTTGCTCAGGTCGTCGACGGTGACGCGCTCGGCCTCCCTTGAGGAATCGCGCGGCTGGAAGACCACCATGGCGCGCTTCTTGCCGCCCGAGGAGAAGTAGTCGATCGTGTTGGGCTTGGCGGCGGCGGAGGCCGTTCCGATGCCAGTGAGGGTGAGGGCCAGGGCCGTCACGGTCGTAGCACCCAGGCGGGCAAGGGACTTCTTCAGGTACACGTCGTGCTCTCCCCGCTTCATCATTCTCGTGGGAGCCTGACCTGCGGTTGCGGTCGCAAGGCCCCCTGGTCGGCGATCTTCCTATCACGCCGGCCGACCGCCGGCCGCGCTGCAAGTGGCCCCACGCCACCTGGGCCTGAGCCGCATGAAGGGTGTCGTCACACACCTGCCATCGCGTCCGCACAACTCGCTCACGAACGCCTCGGCCCGCCATGCCATGATCTTCGCTCGATCCGCGACCGAGGAGCCCCCATGCAGCGCGCCACCCTGGCCGCCGTCTCCGTTCTGGCCCTGGCCTCCGCACTGACCGCCTGCTCCGGCAGCGAGGAAGCCCCCGCCGGTTCGCCGTCCGCGCCGAAGGCCAACCAGGTCACTCCGGGGCAGCGGCTGGCGAAGGCCATGGTGACGAAGGCGGACCTGCCCGACTACAACGTGTCCAAGCCGGAAGCCGAGTACGCCTTCGCCAAGTCCTCGGACGAGGTCACGCTCGACAAGCCGGGCTGCGCCCCGCTGGCCTATGCCATGAACCAACTCCCGCTCGGTGAACCGCAGGCCGACCTCACACACAGCGCCGGGGCGGGCTACGGCAAGGCATCGACGTACATCACTCTCGCCATGTACGAGCCGGCGGCCAAGGCCGAGTCGGCGCTGGCCGGACTGGCGAAGGCCGTGCCGAAGTGCGGCGACGGGTTCACCGCGAAGGCGGGCAAGAACACCTCGGCCTACGACTCGGTCACCGCCGAGAAGGGCACGACGACTGGTGCCGTCGCCTTCCGGTCGACGATGACGTTCCGGGGTGTCACCCACACTCTGCACACCGAAGCCGTCCGCAGCGGCGATGTGCTCGCCGTCTACTTCTCGGTGAACGGGTTCGCCATCGCCGACAGCACGCGGCCCAGCGACGCCAAGATGCCCGCGAACGTGGTGAAGGCGCAGAACTCCAAGCTCGCGAAGTGAGTCCCAGAACCGCGACCACACCCTGCGGGCCCAGGCCGGCGAACCCGCCGATCACCAACCCGGCGACCTGTAGCACTCGCGAAGCCCCGAGTAGAGTGCCGCCCGGACAGCGATCGGAACACGGGGGGCCGCACCGGTGAGAGCAGTCACGACATACAGGGCATACGCAGTGCGTATACCGGAGTTGAGTAGTGACCGGCTTCGAGTGCTGAGGCTGCTGCTCGCCCTCTGTGCCGTAGCGGGAATCTTCGCAACCGCCACCCCGGCCCAGGCAGCGGACGCCGCCCCGGTCACCCAGGCCGCCTACCTCGCAGAGCGCCTCCGCGAGAACCCGGTCCACGTCACCGACCAGCTCCCCCGCGAGGTCTCCCGCTCCACCGCCCCGGACTTCGCCAGGCTCGCGAAGAAGACGGGCGTGCCGACCTACGTCCTGGTTCTGCCCTCCCAGAGCAGCACGGACGGCAAGCAGCTGCTGGGCGCGGTGCACGACCGGCTCGGGCGGGACGGGTTGTACGTCCTGGTCGACGACAGCGCGGTAGCGGAGGCCACGGCCTACGGTGTGCGTGTACCGGCCGAGGCCGCCTCGACCGTGGCCATGTACGAACTGCCCTACGACGCAGGCCCGTTGCGAAGCTTCGAGCGTTTCATCGACGTCATCGCCCAGGGCGGCGAGAAGGCCACGGCACGGGCCGCGGCGGCGCGTGAGACATACCGGGACGACGAGCCCGCCGAGATGTACATCGGCCCGTCCGACCGCCGCAACCAGTCGTTCCTCACGGGCATCCTGCTCACCGGCGTACCCCTGCTGATCCTCCTGGTGGCCGGCTTCGCGCGGCGCCGCCGCCGTCGCTCCGGGGCCGGCCGGCGCGTTCCCCGCTGGGTCGTCCCCGGCGCGGCCGTCCTCACCGCCGCCGCCATCGCCCTCACCGCCCCTCTCGTCTTCGACCAGACCAGGTCGAGCGCGGCGCAGCCGCCCTCCCCCGCCGACCTGTCCGCCCGGGTCGACCGCGTCGCGGCGGGCCTGAAGAAGGACCCCGTCTACGCCGACCCGGAGAGCCCACGGGTCCTCGACTCCCGCCGACTGGACCGCCTGCACGACCGGATCCGGGACTTCCGGCGTTCCGACGGCGGCGGCCCGGTGTACGTCGCCCTCGTGCCGCAGACACCCGCGAGCGAGTCGGCCGGCGACTCTTGGCTGTTCGCCGCCGCCGTGCACGCCGCGTCGCGCCAGGACGGGCTGTACGTCGTGGCCGACCCGGACGACGGCACGATCGACGTCTACAACTATGGCCTGCGCCTCGCCGACAGCCTGTCCTTGGACCTGCCGGACGCGGTCACGCTCGGCGACAGCAGGGCGGACAAAGCCGACGACCATCTCCTCGGCGAGCGCCTCGACACGCTCATGACCTTCCTCGACAAGGCACCGCGCACGGACCGTCCGGGATTCGAATCCACTCCGGCCGCCGCCCCGAAGGCCGACGAGGAGTACGCCCTTCCGCCCCTGTTCGCCACCGACTTCTGGCCCGGCCTGTTCGTGGGCGCCTTCGCGGCGCTCCTGCTGTCCGGTGTGGTGGCGGGCGTGATGTGGACCGCCGGCCGTCTGCTGCGGCGCCGCGATCCCGCGCCCGAGGCCACGCACCTCCTGCCCTTCACGGCCCCGACCGAGCCCTCGGCCTCCTACCTCCGGCGCACCGCTTACACCGAACTCACCACGCTCACCGGCGAGTTCACCGACCCGGACGACCGCACCCGCGCCTGGGACCACCTCGACGCGGCGATGCTCCTGGTCGACGGCGACCCCGACCGCGCCCGGGCGGCGGGCACGGATCCCGCGACCCTGGTCGCCGTCACCGTGCTGGCGCGGGCGGGCCGTGCCGCGCTCGCCGGCGACCCGGACGACCTGTGCTGCGGCGTCAATCCCCTGCACGGCCCCGCCGTCAGCCGCCATCACGTCCGCGTGGCGGCGCAGGGCAACAGCAGACGACTGCTCCCGGTCTGCGATCCCTGCCGCGACACGGCCATCGCCGAACCGGGAGGCATCCCGGGCAGGCTGATGAAGCTGCCCGACCCCTCCCTCGGCAACAGCCGCGTGCCCTACTACGACGCGACCGACGGCCCGCTGACCGCCGTACCCGACGGAATCGCCCGGCTGATCGACAAGGTGAGGGAGACCGCAGGTGTCCACTGACGTCAAGCGCGTGACCATCGTCCTCACGGCGCTGCTGCTGGCGGCGCTGACCACCACGGCGAGTCCCGCAGCCGCGGCGGACGGCGACAGTCCGAGCGCCGGGCAGCGCATCGCGGACGCGTTGCGCACCTCCCCGGTCTACGTCGACGAGGCCTACGCCGATGCCGTACCGCCGTCCCGGCAGCGGGAGCTGGCGCAGCAGATCCGCCGGACGGGGCTGCCGATCAAGGTCGTGCTCACGCCCCTCGCCAGGGGCGACGCCTTCGACGGCGACTCCGGCGTCCTGGCCGCGACGGTCCGCGACCGGCTTCCGGAGCAGCGCGAGCTCGTCCTCATCACGACGGACGGCGACTTCGCGGACTCCCTGGACGGCCACGAGTGGCCCGCCGACACCCACCAGACGCGGGACGCCGTGGCCGCCGCCGGCTTCCTGGACGAGACACGGGACGCGGGACTCGCCGACCTGACCGGCAAGGCCGTGGAGCTGGTGGCGGAGGGGAAGGGCACACAGCGGTACGAGGAGGCGATGAAGGACCTGGACGGCTCGGCATCGCCCTCCGCCCCGTCGGACCCGGACGACTCGGCGGCGTCCTCGGCCGCGTCGTACTCGGGCGGCTCCGCCTGGTGGCTGCTCGTCGGCGTACCGGTCCTGGCCCTGGCGGCGGCCCTCGCGGCCCGGGGCGGCATCCGTTCCCGCAAGACGGCTCCGGCCGTGCCGCAGCTGGTGTTCGCGACGGCCCGGGAGGCCGACGAGGCGGAGCTGCGACGCCGGGCGGAGGCGGAGGTCCTCGCGCTCGGCGAGGCCACCCGGGCCGCCGACCTCTCCACGACACCGGGGCTCCAGCACGCCCTCGACGCGTACGCCGCCGCCGGCACGATCCTCGACGATGCCCGGGGCCTGCCGGACCTGGCGGGCGTCCTGGCCCTGGCCCAGGAGGGCCAGGACGCCCTGACCGGTACGGACACGGCCCTGCCCCTCTGCTTCTTCCACCCCCTGCACGGCCGCGCCGCCCAGCGCACCGGCTGGCGTCCGCTCGGCCGCCGGGACCGGCTGGACGTCGCGGTGTGCCGGGAGTGCGCGGACGCCCTGCGGGACCGCCGCGCCCCGGAGGTGCTCACCGACAAGGACGAGGACGGCCGTACCGTCCCCTACTTCGAACTGCCGGCCGAGCGGAGCGTATGGGCCGCGACGGGGTACGGCTCGCTGCGGGCGCCGCTGGCCGGGATCAACTCCCGGAGGATCAGGGCCCGTTGACACCGGGCCGGTGGGAGGTCACGGTGCAGCCATGACTTCGGGCACGCGAGACACCGTTCTGCCTGTACCTCCCACCGACACCGGCCTGGTCGAGCGCGTCCGCGAGCTCGCGCCCCTCGTCCGCGGGCACGCCCTGCGGACCGAGCGGGAGCGGCGGGTGACGCGGGAGGTCGTGGAGGCGCTGACCGGGACCGGGATCCAGCGGATGAACGTGCCCCGGCGGTACGGCGGTTACCAGAGCGGCCTGCGGACCCAGGTCGACGCGCTGGCGGAGCTGTCCGCCGCGTGCGGTTCGGCCGGTTTCATGACGCTGATCCAGGCCGGATGCGCCTACGTCGCCGCGCTCTTCCCGGACGAGGCGCAGGACGAGATCTTCACCAGCCCCGACGTGCGCGTCGGCGGCAGCCTGGTGCCGAGCGCGATCGCGGTCCCGACCGGCGACGGCGGCTATGTCGTCAACGGGACCTCCCCCTTCGCCACCGGCTGCCGGGACGCCGACTGGCATCTGCTGACCGCCCGAATCGAGGGGCGGCCCGAGTCGGTGTGGACGGCCGTCCCCGTGGCCGAGCTGGAGATCCTCGACGACTGGCGGGTGTCGGGTCTTGCGGGCAGCGGCAGCAACAGTGTCGTGGCGCGCGATGTCGTCGTACCGGCCCATCGCGTGCTGCCGGTCGCCCCGCTGCTCGGCGGTGAGTTCGCGTCGAAGGCCAACGCCGACGACCCGTTCTACCGGGTGCCGGTGCTGCTGATGTTCTGCGCCTGGGCGACCCCGAACGCCCTCGGCCTCGCCCGCTCGGCACTGGCGGAGTTCCGCGAGCGGATCCACCGGCGGGGCATCACGTACACCTTCTACGAGCGTCAGAACGAGGCGCCCGTCACGCATCTGCAGACGGCCGAGGCGGCGTTGAAGATCTCCTGCGCCGAGCATCTGACCGACGAGATCGTCACGCTGCTCCAGACGCGGGCGGCGAGCGGGGAGCCGTACACGACCGAGGAACGGGCCGGGGTCCGGGCGCGCAGCGGCTATGTGGCGCGGCTCTGTCTGGAGGCCGCCGACCTGCTGGGCTCGGCCTCGGGCGCCTCCTCCCTCCACGAGGAGGTGCCGATCCAGCGGGCCGTGCGCGATCTGCGGGCGCTGAACCTGCACGCGTTCGTCCATCCGGCGACCAATCTGGAGCTGTACGGCAGGGTGCTGGCGGGGCTGGAGCCGGGGACGCCCTTCGTCTAGCCCTCCGCCTGCCTTATGTGCCGGGCGGCCGGTCCTCCTGTATCGCCGCGAACAGGGCGCGGGCCCGCCGGTCGTCCCACTTCACCGCGCTGCCCTTGGAGGTCCGCAGGTCGGGGTCGGCCACGGGCACGTTGAGCTGGCTGCCTCCGCCGGCCGTGGCCTTCTTCATCGCCTCGAACAGCTTCATGAGGTCGGGCAGTTCCGTGCCCTCGTCCACGATGAGCGTCTCGAGGCCGGCGTTCAGAGTCGGGAAGGACTTGGACGGGTCGGCGAGGGTGGACGGGGTGGCCGCCTTGTCGGCCAGGGCGGCCAGGAACTTCTGCTGGTTGCGGGTGCGCCCCAGGTC
Source organism: Streptomyces sp. NPDC057002 (assembly GCF_042673825.1). Classification (NCBI taxonomy): domain Bacteria; kingdom Bacillati; phylum Actinomycetota; class Actinomycetes; order Kitasatosporales; family Streptomycetaceae; genus Streptomyces; species Streptomyces sp. NPDC057002. The sequence goes on along the minus strand of NZ_JBHURZ010000003.1, from coordinate 149,893 downwards.
GCCCTGGGCCTCCTGCTTGCGCTGCCGTACGAAGGCCAGTGCCTCGGAGCCGTCGAGGGTCTGGCAGCCGGCCTGCAGATCGGCTCCGGAGTCCTTGTCCCGTACGGCCTTGTCCAGGCACATGTCGACGCCGCCGACCGCGTCCACGACCCCCACGAAGCCGGCGAAGCCGATCTCCGCGTAGTGGTCGATGCGCACGCCGGTGTTGCGTTCCACGGTCTGCACGAGCAGGTCGGGGCCGCCCAGCGAGAACGCCGCGTTCAGTTTGTTCGGCGTGGCCCGGTAGCTCCTGCCGGTGTCGGGATCGACGTAGGGCGGGAGGGTCACCCAGGAGTCGCGCGGCAGGCTGAGCATCGTGGTGCCGTTCGCCCCGGTGTGCAGCAGGATCACCGAGTCGGTACGGCGGCCGTCGGTCGAGCCGGTGTTGAGGTCCTTCTTGTCCTTCTCCGAGAGGCCGTCGCGGCTGTCGGAGCCCACGACCAGGTAGTTGGTGCCCTGGCCGGGCGGCACCCGGCCGCCGAGCGCGCCGAGATCGACCTCCTGGTTGAGCCGGGTGTCGGCCCAGACGTACGTACCGGCGCCGGCGAGCGTCAGGACGGCCGACAGGACGGCGGCCGTACGCACGAACCGGCGGCTGCGTCCGGCCCGGCGCCGGGGGGTTCTGCTGCCGGGGTTTCTGCCACCCGGGTGTCCGCGGTCCCTTCTTCGGCCGGGCTCCTCGACGTTGCTGTCGTAGCGGCCGGGCGCGGCCGACGAGGACATGCCGGGCAAGGGGGCGGTACGGATCGAGGGCGGGGGCACCAGGGGGGACGCGGACGGGACCCTTCTCGGGTCCCGCCCGGCCCGGTGGTCTCCCGCGGGGTCGGTCCAGTCGCTCATCGGCCCATTCCGCTGGTTCACCTCGGCGATGCTGTGGGGGGGCGCTGTCGGTTCAACGCATAGGCACGCTCTTATACGGGACGGGCCCACCGATCTGTTCAGCGGCCGTGCCCGAGCGCTGCATCCGCTGCCACCTGAGCCGGCTGCCGACCAGCAGCGCGACCAGCGACTGGATCACCACGAGATACATCAACTGCCGGTAGACGACGATCTGGAACGGCATCGACCACAGGGCGCGCACCGGCTCGCCGTCGAGTCTGAGCGCGTAGCCGGAGCAGACGATCTGCACACCGAAGAAGGCGAACCACACCCCGGCCGACTCCACCGGGTCGCGGAACAGCACGCCGTACAGGGCGTAGACGTCGATGACGGGCGCGAGCAGCGGCAGGGCGACCTGGAAGAGCGCGAGGTAGGTCAGCCCGCGCCGCCCGAACCGCCCGGCGGGCCCGCGGCCGAAGAGCGCCCCGCGGTGCTTCCACATCGCCTGGAGCGTGCCGTAGCACCACCGGTACCGCTGCCGCCACAACTGCCTGACACTGGTGGGCACTTCGGTCCAGGCGACGGCCGACTCCTCGTACAGCACCCGCCAGCCCGCCCGCCACAGCGCCATCGTCAGGTCGGTGTCCTCGGCGAGGGTGTCCTCGCTGACCCCGCCGACGCCGATCACCGCGTCCCGGCGGAACGCCCCGATGGCGCCCGGGACGGTCGGCATGCACTCCAGCACCTCGAACATGCGCCGGTCGAGGTTGAAGCCGAAGACGTACTCCAGGTGCTGCCATCGGCCCAGCAGGGTGCGCCGGTTGCCGACCTTGGTATTGCCGCTGACGGCGCCCACGGCGGGATGCGCGAGCGGCTGGACGATCCGCTCGATGGCGTCGGGCTCGAAGACGGTGTCGGCGTCGACCATCACGACGATGTCGTACCGGGCGTGCGCGAGCCCCGTGTTGAGGGCTGCCGCCTTGCCGGAGTTGGGCTGCCGCACCACCTCCACCCTCGCGTCCCCCATGTTCTCGGCGATGTCGGCGGTCCGGTCGCTCGACCCGTCGTCGATCACGACGACCTGGAGCTCCCGATGGCTGGAGTCGAGCAGCGACCGCAGGGTCGACCCGATCCCGGCCTCCTCGTTGTACGCCGGGACGAGCACGGTCACCGGCCCGGACGCGTCGCGCATCCAGGGCGCCCCGGTCCGGAACCGCTCCAGCCGGCGCACATGCGCCCGCGCGAACAGGGCCAGTAGCAGCAGCCGCAGTATGCCGAGCCCGCCGGCGACACCGAGGATCCAGATCATGGCGGTGGAGAAGACCTGCCCGATCCGCGTGATCCAGATCAGCCCCTCCCCCGACCACCGCTCGACGAAGGAGGCGGACTTGTACGGGACGAGCCCGAGCCCGTCGGACACGGTGGTGAACCGGTCGACGCCCCGGTTCTTCAGCAGCCGGCTCGCCTCCGCGTACGCGCTCTCCGTCTGGCTCAGCTGCCGGACGATCCCCTGCGCCGGCTTCCGCGCCCCCTTGTCGGCGGAGACGAGCACGTACCCGTACCCGGTGGCCCGCCGCGCGGCGTCCCACTCCCGACCGCAGAGCGTCTCGGGGGTCGTCGTCCGCGGCATCCGCAGCAGATTGGTCCGCTGCCCGGTGGTCCCGGCCAGCGCACTCTGTGTCAGCTCCAGCTCGGCCTCGAAACGGGGCGCGGACGACTCCCCCAGCACGGCCCCGGTGTACGTGTTGGACCCGACCTCATGTCCCTCGGCCCGGATCCGCCGTACGAGTTCGGGGTGCCGGGCGGCCTGTGCCCCGTGCACGAAGAAGGTGGCCCGCGCGTTGTTCCTGCGGAGCAGATCCAGCAGCCGCGGGGTCCACACGGGGTCCGGCCCGCCGTCGAAGGTGAGCGCGACGGTCCGGGCGGGCATCCCCCCGGTCCGTATCCCGTCCCGGTTGATCCCGATCACGGGCCCGCCCTTCGCCACGGCATCGGGCACGGGCGAGGCACAGGGGGTCCGCGTCTTCGCGGCGTCTACCTCGTGCTGGGTCCAGCCTTCGAAGATCAGAAAGGCGAAGACGAGGGGGAGGGTGAGGGCGAGGAGCAGCCAGTGGGCTCGGGGGTCGCGGGATTGTTTGTGACGGGCGCGGGCTTTGGGTTTGGCGGGGGGCTTGGACTTGGCGGGGCTCAGGGGGTGTCACCGCCCCCGGGCACGGACCACACCCCGCCTCCGGCGAGCGGTCTTCTCCGGAGCGTGCCGGGGAGCGTTCCGCACAAAGGGGGCGCTGACTTGGCTTGCACGCTGCGGGAGTTACGCATGGGGCGCGAGTGTAGTTTCGGAGGGGTGGCCGTAGGGGTGGAACGGCGAGCTTCACAGGAGAGGACACCGGCAGATGACTGCGGGGACGGGCAGCACGGGGAGCGAGACACCGACTCGCCGTGCCAGGGTTTCGCGCATCGTGACCGGGATCACGGCGGGAGCCGTCTCCCTGGCCCTGACGTTGCTGCTGACGACAGCGCCCGAACGCTTCGGCCTGTCTCCGTCCCCCGAACTCTTCGAGAGGCTCCGGGACGAGGACCGCGCCTCCGATGCCTTCATCTTCGCTTGGGCCCTGATCGCCATCCCGGTGGCTGGCCTGCTCCAGACCCCACTGGCGCTGGCACGACGCGCCCGGATCGGCCCGGGGTGGGCGCTGATCGTGGGCTACTGGCTGTACGTGGTTCTGATGGCGGCGCTGGCGTGGCAGGTACAGGGGTACTTCCCCGCCGCGGACGCCCCGGGCAAGAGCGGTGGCCTGTTCGGTGCGGCGATCCTGCTGGTGCTCGGAGTGCCGGTGTTCGTGGTGGGGGCGGGGGGTGTGTTCCGTGAGGTACGAGGCGGAACGGACAGGGCGCTCTCCACACAGATCCGAGACCAGGTCACAGCGGTCACGGTGCTCTGCTGCACTTTCACCGGCCTGGTCGCGGGCCTGGCCACAGGCCGCAACTTCACCTACCCGCGCGACGGCTTCCCGGCCGTGTTCCTGCCGGGCGGCGCACTCTGGGGCCTCCTGGCGGGCGCGGCCCTCGGCACACTCCTCGGCACGCTCCTCCCCCACTCCGCCGACAGCCGCCGCACGATGACCGACAGCGCGAGGTCGTACGCCCGCACATCCGCGACCCTGCTGGCGTGCTGCCTGTGCGTGTCCCAACTGGGCTGGCTGCTGCCGGCGTGGGCGGTCGCCCTGGTCGGCATTCCGGCGCCGCTCGTCCTGTTGGTACTGGCAGGTCGTTGGGAGCGGCTGGGGCGGTGGGTGGAGTGGAGGCAGATCGAGGTGGGGAAGGAAGCTCTGTACTGAGCAGATCCGCTCACCTCGCGGTGTACGCCCTGTCCATCCGACTCTGCCGCACACCGCCCCACGTGCCCATCACAACCGCCAGACCGAAGACGGCCGCGAGGAACCCGGCGTTCGAGCTGCGGTCCACGTCGGCGGTCGGGCCGGCAACGTTTGTGGGGTCGTACCGCACCCGCAGCTTGTCACCCGCCTCCACCCAGTCCTCGCACCCATGCCCCTCCGAAAGCGAGCGAGAGAGCTCGCGCCCGCCGACCATCCGGAGGTCACAGTGGTTGATGCTTGCGCTGTCCTTGCGCACGACCACGACGTCGGCCCACTCGCCCCGCTCCGCCAAGGCGACCTGATCACCGGCCCCGTTGCCGAATACGCCCAGCGCGATCCCCGCGATGACGGGAACGCAGAGCTGCCAGGCCAGTTTCCGCTGCCTGAGCGGAACCCTGCGCATCATCAGCACCGGCACGAGCACGGACGCCAGTGGCAGCACGAGCCAGGCAAGAAGCAGAGCCACCCCGCGCACCGGACTCCACAGCGGCACGACAGGGCCGAGCAATGCGAGGCCCAGCGACCCGCCAGCGCATAGGAGACTGAACACGAACCACCGCGCCAAGGCGGTTCGCCACCAGGCGCCTTGACTTGCCTGCCCAGCCCGAACTCCGGCCCCTATCATTCTCCGCCACTCGCGCGGTTCACGGCCTGGGCCTCCTTGACCGTCACGTCCTGCTCAAACGTCGACAGCCCGTCCGGCAGCCCCGGCTGCTGCGGCGGACCGTCCGGGTCTGCCGAGTCCGTCCACGTCACCTTCCAGGTGATGGACGCCTTGAAGGGGTAGGTGCCGGAGCCTGATGAGCGCAGGTATGTGACGTTGCAGCCGGCATCCCTCCCGCTGTCGGCCGTGTAGCCGTCCTTGCCCTTGACCAGGTCGTACGTGCAGCTCTGCGGATCGGCGTCGGCCGTACCGGCATCGACCCTGAGGGCGACGGGGGTGGCGACAGTGGTCGCGGCGAGCTGGACGCCCTTGTAGTCGAGGCTGGCAGTCGTCCACACCCGGTCGAGATCGCCCTTGAACGCGACCCGAGTACCGAGGTTCACGAGCAGTCGGTCCGCACGCGGCTGCAACTCCACCGGCGGGGCAGGCAACTTGGTCGAGTTGAAGGCCAGTTCGGAGAGAATCTCGGGAGTCACCTTGTTGGGGTCCGGCTGCGGGTCGGCAGGCGGGACCCAGATCTCCCAGTTGTCAGTGGTGACGGGGCAGGCCTCGGAGTAGGTGTCATCCCGGAACTGCACCTGCCACCACAAACCCTTGTCACCCTTGTGGTACTTCTCCTTCTCCCGCTTCTTCTCGTAATCCTCCGCCGGGCTTCCCGCCGGAGCGCCGCCGTACGCGCCCTTGATGAACTTCTCGTACTCCTCCGGCGTGTACATGGGCTCGTACCAGCACACGGGGGGTTTCCAGTTGGTGTCGGACGAGGTGGCGGATGCGGTGGAGCCGCCGGAGGCAGGAGTGCTCTGGTTGATGCGGATGTGCGCGCCGATGGCACCCTTGGCCGAGTCGGCGCCGGAGTCGGCGTTCGGTTGGCCGGTTCCACCGGCCGGTTGGCCGGTTCCACCTGTTGTGCCGCCATCACCTCGGGTGTCATCCGCATGCGCAGGAACGCCCTGCCCCACCACAAAGAGGAGCCCCGCCACGATGGTCGCCCTGAGAACCGGCTGGGTGGCCCTGCCCCCTACCGCTGCACGCACGCGGCATCGCCCTTGTTCCAGTTCTGCTGCGTGACTTGCCAGTCCCCGGCGGAGTCCTTCTGAGCCTGGAGCGTGTACAGGACGAAGCTCTTGTCGCTGACCTTGGTCCGCAACACCTTCTTCGTCTTGATCTCCTTGCTGTACGCCTTGCTCTGGTCCTCGCAATAACGGATTGCCGCCGTCTTGCCGTTCGCGATGTCCGTCACTTCGAACTTGTAGTAGCGGTACTCACCCGTGAGCGTGAGCCCGTCCTTCTTGAAGTCCGCGACCTGCTTGGTCCAGTAGGCGAAGGCAGGCCCCGCGAAGTACCGGTTCAGGTTGGCGGTCTGGCTGTTCCCCTGGGCGAAGGCCTCGATGTTCGCCTGGGCGGAGTACGCCGTATCCCTCAGGATCGCGTCCTTCGTGGCGTCCTTCGTTGATTCGCGCTCGACGGCCACAGTGAGGTCTGACGGGAAGTCGAAGTTCGGCGCATTCTCCTCAGCCGAGGCAGATGCGGACGGCGTCGGCGACCCCTCCTCCCCCGAACCCGCTCCCGCGATCTTGTCGCTGCTCGATCCGCCGTCCGAATCGCTGCTGCAACCAGCCGCGGAGAAGGTGACAGCAACAAGGAGGCAGGCCGTAGCCACCCTCCGGCGCGTGGTCAGCATGGCGCTCGTCCTCAGAGGTAGATGGTCGGCGTGACAACGGATGATCCCATGAGCACGAGACACTGAACGAAGTAGCCCATGAGGCAGATGCACCCCGTAGCGATTGTGAAGGCCCCTTCACGCACCGCGCGACAGACCATCACCGAGGCCGACCCTCAGGCTGGGCCACCTACGTCGCCGCGTTACGCGGTCACTGCTTCGTAGGTGTGCTTGAGCCGGCCTACCCTCACCTCCCGATGGCCCCCCAGTCACGCCGCGGACGCGGCGGTTCCACCGGCGCGGCAGGCTCGGCAGGCGGCGGCTCGTTCCGCCTCCGCCGGTCGGAAAACCAGGACGTCACGAGCCCGACGACCATCACCACGGCAGGCCCGCCGAACACCACGGCCAGCCCCACCCCGAACCACCCGCTGCCGTCCCCCCGGACCACCTGCCGCACCCCGACGAACCCCATCGCGACGGCGAGCAACAGCGGCGGCGGCAACCAGGGCCAAGGATCGGGCTCGGCTACCGGCTCATCCCGCCGCCCTTCACTGAAGGCCGCGTACCAGTACCGGGCACACCACCACACAAGCAACCACGAGGAAACGGCCCCAGCCCCGGACCCAACCCGCGCCGCCCACTCCAGCCCTTGACCGACGACGGCCAGGCCCGTCAGGACCACCCCAAAGACCAGCCAGGGAATCAGCAGGATGATGCCAACCGCCAGACGGTGACGGCGACTTCCCTGAAGGGCACGAGGGGAGATGAAGACCATAGACGGCAGCCTATGCAGTGAGCCTCGATGGCAACCGTTCCGGCTGCCTGCATGCGCCACGGGTACCGTTAGTGCTCTAACTGAACTTCTGGAGAGGGGCGGACGCCGCTCCAAGCATGCACGGCCTGTGTAACCAGGCGAGGTTCAGCGCGGCTGCAGCACCAAAGGCACCACCAGGCCCGCTCAGCGCTCCGCAACGAAGGAGCCCATGCCCCGGGTGGTGACGATCAGCCCCTCTTCCCGCAAAGCCGCGGTGGCCTTACGAACCGTCTCGCGGGCAACTCCGAACTCCTGCTCCAGTTTCACCTCGGAGATCAAGCCTCGTACCGGGTACTCGCCACTGGCGATGCGCTGCCGAACCACTTCGGCGATCTGCTGCCACTTTGGCCTGGTGGGGTCAAATTCGAACACCGGTGAACTGTACGTACGACCCTCCATAGAGTCATAGAAGCCCCTCTCAGCCCATATGGGTAGACAGGCATGTACAGGCAGCCTTACGGTTTCTCACGACAAACCCCGGCGACGGATGGTGACCGTCCCGGGGCGTGGCCAACGCTGAACAAGGAGCGTCGACATGCTGGACCTTATCGTCCATGCCCTCGCATGGACACTGAGCCTGTGCACCCCACGGCCTCGCGGCCGTCACCGTCTCGGTTCCCTGCCACCTCTGCGCATCTCCCCCATCCCGCCCCCACCGCCCCGCTTCACCGAACTCCTCGACGGCAATGCATCCCGCCTCGTACGCCCCTACGTCCTGGACCTGACTGAACTTCACCGCCAACGCGAACGTCACCAAGCCGCCTACCTCGCTACCGCAGGCGTCAGCGCAGGTCCGAATCGGAATCGCGGCGTACGAGTACCGGCGGCCACCCGATGACGCGACCAGCCGTGCGCGTGTGTGCCCGATGCGATCGCACCACGAACGCACCGGTCCTGGTGCACAGGGTCCATGCCCCGACGGGCCCCGGCTTCAACGTGTACGCATGCCCCGACTGCGCCACCCACTACCCGCCCCCGACGGACCCGCTCGAATCCCTGGAACCGCCACACCGCCGCTCCCGCCTCACCCTCCGCGTCTACAGGATCGACACCGCGGGCAAGGTGACCGACGACCGCGGCGAGACCGAGATCCTGGCCGGCGGACCTGACGATCCCGTGCCGTATACGTCGGCGTTTCCGCCGTGCGCATGCCCGAGATGCAGACCTCTGCGATAGCGATAGCGGCCCACAACAGCGACGGCGCCGGCCCCGCACCCACGGCGTCCGGCGCCTCGCCCTCTCCGGGCACGATCAGGAAAGCAGACCGGACAAACGAGAACCCATACGCCCCGCATTGCCCCGACTTTCGGGGAAGTTCACTCTGCCGAAACCAGCAACCCACGGATAGCGTCAGTGCTCTTGACTGAACTTTTGTCTCACGGGGAGTCCACTGTGAAGCGCCGCTCTTTGCCCGTTGCTGCCGCGCTCGCCGCTACCGCGGCTCTACTACTGACGGCATGTGGCAGCGAAGCCGACTCGTCGAAGGGCGCGGATGAGATCGCAGGCGCAGATCAGGGAGACAAGAAGGATTCCGCCTCACCGACTGCCAGCGCTCCCGGCTCGGTGAAGCGTCCGACGATCACGTTGCCGAGTGACGTCAAGAACTCCTTCGAGACCTGGAAGACCGGAGACGAGACCAAAGACGCGATCTTGGCGGACGTCAAAGAACGGATCAACGCAACCGATGCCGCCATCACGGCCGCAGACCCCAACTCCGAGGCCCTCAAGTTCTACTACAAGGGCGAGGCCCTCGCCGGAGCTGCCGAATGGGTCCAGGGATACGTCGACGACGGCAAGTCGATCACGGGCAGTGTGCGCTTCTACAACCCCGATCTGGTGACGGTCGACAAGGACACGGCAGCCCTCGCCTACTGCGCCGACGAGAGCAAAGCCTTCGACAAGGACCGCAAGACCAGCAAGGCCGAGAAGAACGCCGTGACCAAGAACTCGTACGTCGCGTACAACACGCGCGTCGAGAGGAACGCGCAGGGCATCTGGCAGACCACGAGCCTGCTCTCGGACAGGGGGAACGCGAAGTGCACTCAGTGACGTCTCGGAGGACATGGCTCCTAGCGGGGGGACGGCATTGCACTGGCGCTGGCTCCCGGCACAGCGTTCGCGGAGCGGGGAGATGGACATGCCGCAAGCCTGAACATACAGGCCACCACTACCGCCAAGCCTGTCTCCCTCAAACTGGAGCCCGGTACGCCCGACGCCGAGACCTACCCCCTCGTCCGGCGAGTGCACGATCAACGACGACGGATCGATCGGCGAGCCGTACGCCAAGGGCAAGGCCGACCGGACCCCGCCCTCCGGCGTCGGGTACCTCCGCTCCTCCGGAAATGGCACGTTCAAGCTCCAAGCCACCATCGCCTGGGAGATCCCTGGAGCGGGACGGCAACCCCAACCCGACACAGCTCCCCATCGGCACCCTTCGGCAACGACCAGGACGTCACCGTGCAGGAGATCCAGTCCGTCGACAGGTGACAACCCTGGATGCCTCGTTCTGCTCGGCCGCGGGGAACTTTCCCCCTGCTCGGAGTGACTCTTCGCGGCCGTTCACGCTCCGGCGCTGATCATCGTATGGTTACGCCCCATGTGGCCAGGAAAGCAGCCGCCTGAGGGCGGGCAAGGACCTCAGCAGCCGTCGGCCGGGCAGCCGTCGAATCCGTACCTGGAGCCCGGATACCACCAGCCGGACCCCTTCCAGCAGCCGCAGGCGACGAACGCGCCCTCGCAACAGCCCGGTATGCCGGTTCCTCCGTCGTCGAGCGGCAGTCGGAGCCGCAGCACGACCATCGCCGTCACCGTGGCGACAGCCGTCGTAGCAGCCGCGACCGCGACCGGCTTCCTCCTGCTCGGCGGCCGCGAGGACGACCAAACAGGTGATGACCCCTCCAAGTCGTCCTCGTCGCAGGCGAATCCGAGCAACCCTCGGGCCCCGGGTACAGACACGGACGCCGAGACTCCCACTGTCAAGGGCTGGAAGGTCGTGACGAACCCCGACCAGGGAATCGCGTTCGACGTTCCGCCGCAGTGGGCGCTCCAGTCCCCTGACTGGGTCACGTATGTCTCCGAGAACGACGACCCGGACGATACTCCACTGATCGGGATGCGCGCCCCCGCGCACTTGAAGGAACAATGGTGCGCCTCGGACGAGGACAAGGACGGCACCGTGGAGCACACGCCGCTGGCCGTCGCAGGTTCCAGGGGCAACAACGGCGCTCGGAGTACCGAGGAGATCGCCGGCTCCGACCCCGAGACCTGGGTGTACGGGCAATTCGCCCAACCCGACAAGACCAAGGTGAGACCGGGCGAGGTGGTGCCGTTCACCACGAACTCCGGCATCAAGGGGAGCCTGGGAGCCGCCTGGTCCGTGGGCGCGAAAAAGGCACAGAAGTGTTCGACGGACGGCAAGGCATGGACCTTCGCCTTCAAGAACACCCAAGGAGACCTGGCCTCCTGGTCGTTCTTCGGCGCCAAGGGCGTGTCCGACGAGGTACCGGAAGCGACGGTACGGAAGATCGCCGCCACCGTACGGCTCTACAAGGAACCGTCGGGTTCCTGACAGTGAGCAGCCCAGGAACGAATGGGTTGGAGACCAGCGGCGGTCTCGACAGCACTGTTGAATAGCCGTGCCCGAAGGCAGCGATGAGGTCGAGCCCGCGACCTGCGCGCCCGCCAAGCGACGACGGCCCTCGATGCCGTGGTGCCTTTAGGGACGCCGCCCGTCCGAACACGAGTAGGACACAACCGCGCACCTATAGGGTTCATTCACCCGAATTCACCCAGTTTCAGATGGAGTTCGCTCTGGCGAAAACAGCAACTTCCCCGATAGCTTCAGTGCACTCGACTGATCTCATGTCCCACGGGGGGTCCACTGTGAAGCGCCGCTCTTTGCCCGTTGCTGTCGCGCTTGCTGCATGCGCAGCCCTACTGCTGAGCGCATGCGGCAGCAGTGACGCCGACTCGAAGGGCAACGACAAGATCGCGGGCTCCGACACAGGGGCAGAGAAGTCGACTCCGAGCCCCAGCGCCGCGGACTCCGTCAAGCGACCCGACATCAAGCTGACCGGCGGCGTGGAAGACGTCTTCGAGAACTGGAAGACGGGCAACGCCGCGAAGGACGCGGCGCTGGCGGACTCCGCGCGAGCACAGACCGCCATCAACGACGCCATCCTCAAGGGCAAGACGGACACCCCGGGCCTCACCTTCTACTACCAAGGTGAGGCCCTCACGACGTCCGTGAAGTGGGTCCAGAAGTGGGTGGACGCCGGACTGACGTACACGGGCACCACTCGCTACTACAACCCCAAGATCGAGTTGTTCGACGACGCCTCAGCCGGAGTCTCCTTCTGCGCCGACGAGACCAAGGCGTACAACAAGGACCGAGAGACGGAAAAGGTCGACAGGTCTCCGGCCTCGGACGACTCCTACGTGCTGTACAACACTCGCTTGGAGAAGAACAAGCAGGGTGTGTGGCAGACAACCAGCGGGACGTCCGTGCGCGGGAGCAAGGGATGCGTTCAGTGACCAGGGCCGGCTCTGTTGCCGCGGTGGGTACGCTCGTGGTCGCCTGCACACTTCTGACATCCAGTGCAGCCCTCGCCAAGGATCCCGGCGGATCCCAGTTCGACGTCTCGGGAAACAACGAGGCGGGCGGCGGTAGGACTCTCGAGTCGCGCATCGTCTTCCGCGGTTCCACCGGTGACGCCGGAGCCAAGGAATCCGGGCAGTTCACGCCCGTAGGCGACTGGTCTCCACCGGCTTGCTGGTACGAGCCGAAGTGGACTCCCGCCGAGTTCTCCAAAGAGTGGCAGAAAGAATGGGACATCCCGCACGCCAGTGGTGTGGGAGAGGCACGTGACTTGTCCAAGGATCACTACGTCGACGGGCACCCGTACAAGGACTTCAACAAGTCCGAAACGGGCAAGGGAATGTGGTGGGACGCGGTTCGGGACAAGAGCCGGGAGGAATCGGGAGACCCGGCCGCCTTCGCTTGCGACACGAAGACATTCTGGGTCGAGAACGGCGAGACGCCGACGGTCGAGAACGCCGTTACCCCGAAGATTCTCGCCGATCTCGCCTACAGCCGAATCAACGTACCCGACACCGAGGTGACCCTCGCTCCGGCGAACGCCACCAAGGTCAACCTTCCCACTTGGGCCTGGCTCGACCGGGCCAAGTTCCAGGACGTCTCAGTCACCGCCTCTCTTGACGTCGGCGGTGTGAACCTCCAGGCCACAACCACCGCCAAGCCCGTCTCGCTCAAGCTGGAGCCGGGGACGTCGGATGCCGAGGTCTACCCCTCCTCGGGAGAGTGCACCTTCAACGACGACGGTTCCATCGGTGAGCCGTACGCAAAGGGCAAAGCCGACCAGACCCCGCCTTGCGGAATCAGGTACCTGCGCTCTTCCGGTGACGGCGCGTTCAAACTGCGAGCAACCATCACGTGGGAGGTGACCTGGACCGGGACGGGCGGGGCCGGCGGGGACCTCCCCAACGGAACCTTCGGCACGGAGCAGAACGTAACCGTCCAGGAGATCCAAGCAGTGAACCGCTGAGAGCCAAGCTCCAGCAGAACCACACCAGCCCGGCCGGAGAACCAAGCATGGCGAACGACTCAGATCTCAAGGTGAACGTCGACCTTCTTGTGGAGTCGGAGTCCCGGCTCCGAAAAATCAAGAGAGAGTTCAAGAACCTCGGCAACCATCGTGACGACATGCGCGAGCACTGGGGCAGCGGTGACGTCACAGGTGCCATGGACGAATTCGTGGACAACTGGGACGACTACCGTGAAAGCCTGCTCACACACATCGACACCGTAGGAAAACTGATCAAGGCTACTGTCGACGGGTTCACAGGGCTGGACGCCGAGCTCGCCAAGGAACTGCGCAAGAAGGAAAAGAAGAAGTGACGACGGCTCCCAAGGCCCGGCCCCGCGACTGGCACCCCCTCGCGGAGGCCGATCCCGTCCCTGGAGATCCGGAGGAGATACGCTCCGAAGTCAAGCGCATGAAGGGCGTTGCGAGCACTCTGCGTGAGCAGGCCCGCCTGCTTCGTGGCATAGGCGACGACAACGAGCTCAAGGGCAAGTACGCGAACTCCCTGCGGGACGAGTCCGAAGGGCTGGAGAAGAAGCTTGGCGAGGTAGCCGGACGCTACGAGAACGTACACGGCTATCTGACCAGCTGGGCCGGCGAGCTGGAGGACTTCCAGATCCAGGCCGACAAGGTTCTCGCCAACGCGAAGAAGGCCCAGGATGAGGCTGACGCCGACAAGAAGAAGGCCTCCACGAACAAGCCGGGTCCGGGCGAGCCGAGCCCGTCACCGAGCGGCACGGAACATGACCCGCTCATTGAGTATCGGCTACAGCTCAACCGGATCACCTCCGAGCGGGACGAGCGCGCCTCGCACTACGCGGACAAGATCCGCGACGAACTCGACGACGCCATCGAGGACAGCTTCTGGGACGACACCAAGGGCTGGCTCCATGACAACGCGGATCTCCTCAAGACGATCGGCGACCTGGTCGGAGACCTGAGCGGCATCCTCGGCATGCTGGCCATCATCACGATGCCGTTCCCGCCCTTGGGAGCCATCTTCGCGACCGCTGCCGCAGTGACCAGCGGTATCGCGCTCATCAGCCACCTCCTGGCCAAGGCAGGCGGCGCCGACGTCAGTTGGTTCAGCATGGGGCTCGAGGCACTCGGAGCCATCCCGGGTATCACCGCCTTCGCCAAGGGAGTCAAGGTCGCGGACGGCGCGGTGGCAGCGGCACGGGCGACGCAGCTCGGCAGCGGCTTCCGTGGCGTCACGACGATCGGACGGAACATCGTCGGCATCGGCGACAACGTCGCGGGAGCCGCGAGCTTCACCGTCAAGGGCAAGACCGTCGGTCTGTGGGGCCTCAAGCACGGCGGTCTGATCAAGGCCGAGGGGCTGATGGGACGGATGACGCTGGTCGCCGAGCAGACCGTCCACAACGGCCAGTGGCTCGGAACCCGTGGACTCGACCTGGCAAGCCGCGGCCGCTGGGCCATCGACCCCATGAGCAACCTGGGACGTGGCATCGACGCCGGCCTCAAGATCGCTCCTAAGCTGGTGTCGATCCCCACTCACGTCGGCGAGCTCATCAATCCTGGCGACCGCTTCCAGGAATCGGTCGCCTCCTGACGAGGACGGAAAACCCTGTGGACTGGCACCCGAACTCCGGTGAAGAGACCCTGGCGCGCTATCCGGTCTCGTTCGCGACCGGAACCGCCGCGTCCGTAGACGGACGGCGCTCTTTCCGCGACCGCCGACGCAACGACATCGAGGCCGATCTGCCCGACTGGCCGGACGGACGCGGCTTTGCGGTTCGCCGCCTCCCCGGCAGGATCGGCGTCTATGGGCGTACGGCCGTCTCCGGCGTCTTCGCCGTGGTGGGCGGCATCCTCTCCGACCTGCTCGGTGGAAGCACGATCAATCCCGAGCCGGGTCGCGGGAAGGTGGAGGAGCGTGAGAACGAAGTAGACGACTTCCCCGTGATGTGGGCCGATGCCGACGACACCGCCCGTACTCTGCCCTGGCAGCTCGACCCTTCTCGGCGCCCGCAGGGTCACGTCACTGATGTCGTGCTCACCTCACAGCGGCTCCTCCTCGTCGGGTCCGGCACGGCATTGTGGGAAACCCCGCGGGAGAATGTGGCCGATGCGGCGATCAGACAGTTCAGTATCGGCCGCAAGGACTTCCGAATCACCTTCCGGGATGGTTCATGGGCACGACTGACGACGAGCGTTTCCTATCACAGCACCGAGCTGGTCGGATTGCTCACCGGCAGCCACCAACGACTGTCCGAGTCCGACCTCTCGCCTGAGCAGCACGAGCGACTCTCCGGCTTTGCGACGTCCTTGCCCACCGGTGCCACGCCACCCGTCATCACGCGGTTGCCCAGCGGACTGGTACGAGTCGACTCCACACTCCCCGGCCGCGGACAGGGCGTCGTCTCAGAGTCACGAGGTTTCGTCATGGACGAGGCCGGCCGGGACGCGACCCCAGCACCCGGAGACATCGGACCTAGCAAGGCGTGAACGTGAGCACCAACAACATGCAGTCATCCGGTATCCCGACCGTTCTCGACGGTTCGGCGATTCCTCCTCTGTGGTTCGTGGCACCGGAGGGCTTCCACGCCCTGCCCGTCGACGCGGACCCGGACGCCCGAATATCCGCCGCTGCCGAGTTCGCTCGTGAACTGTTCCCCGAGGGCGACGCCCATCTGTGGGAGTCGGCGGCGCCCTTCTACGCCGGCCTCACCGAAGTCTTCGCGGACTCCGGTCTGGCCTATTCGGCCATGGGTGTATTCGGCGACGACAACGGCGGCGTCGTGCACTTCTCCTTCACCGTGGGTGCCATCGAATCCCCCTATGCGACCTCCGAAGAGGCCGCCGGCGCGATCGCGCAGTCCCTCGGCCGGGACCCGGGCAACGACAGCCGTCGCATCACCTTGCCCTGTGGTCCGGCCGTGTCGAATATCAGTGTTCGCGAGATCACCGTTGGTGCGGAGCTCACCTCGACAGGTGAAGAAGCGAAACTCCTTACCGGCCAGATCCAGGTCTTCCTCTCCTTCCCGGACGCCCCTTTCATAGCGGTCTTCACGCTGGATACGGCCGCCATGGAGTACTGGGGGGAAATCTGCGACATGACGGCTTCCGTCCTGGAAACGGTGTCCTTCGGCACTCCGTCCGACGATTCGAATGATCGGGCCCCTGACCGCACATGATCTTCTTCGAGTTCGAAGCCGACCCGGCCGAGTGGTTTCCTCTGCCCCTGCACTGGACGGACAACGAGCGGGACCAGGACGAGATGGTGAAGTGGGCCGTCATGTGCACTGAGATCGTCCATCAACGCCACAAGCGGTGGTGGCGGCGGCCCAAACGGGTTGCGATCGCCGATCACTTTCTGCAACTGGCCGAGGCACATCCGATCCCGAACGTTCCAGCCCACCAGGCCTTCGTCTACGGCGGTGACCCCGACCGGGTTCCGCAACCTTTCTACGCTCTCGCCGGGCAGTCGGAGGGCAAGGACCAGGAGACGGAACTCCGCATGATGGTTCAGGCAACGGGTGAGCACCCTGTTCGCCGGCCCGATATCTCGGAGTTTCATTCCGACCGTCTGGGGCGCGGACTGCGTTGTCTTCGCTATTTCGGTGACAACGGCGTGTACGCCTCCCTCAACTACGGCTGGTGGTCGGAGGAGCATGAGGTCTACGCGACCGTGCGCACGGTGTCGACGGAACTCGACTGGCTGACGGCGAACATGGGCATCTTCGACGACTTCGCCCACAGCATCTGGCTCAACCCGAACCCGGAGTGACCTGCATGAGTGTCTGGCAGCCGGGGCCAGGGGAAACACTCCTCGCCCGCGTCCCCGTCACCTTCGCCAGCGGTGCTGCGATGCGCGTCAGGGGCAGGCGGTGGTTCCGTGACACCGAGCGCAATGACATACAGCGTGAGCTGAGCGGCTGGCCCGAAGGACCGACGCACGCCGCCCGTTCAACGGGTGGCTCGGTTGCTGGAAGCGCCCTCAGAGGTACGGCACTGACCGTCGGAGTCCTCTTCATGGCGGTTCTCTCCGCCTTCGGCGGCAATCTCAGCGGCCCGTCGTCCCACTCGGGCTCCGGCTCGTCCGACGACCCGGCCGACGAAGTCGAGGACTTTCCCGTCATGTGGGCCGCGCCCGGCACCATCGCCCGCACCCTGCCGAAGGCAACTGGACCCGGCGCGCTCGAAGCAGAAGCACTACCGCACGCACCTGATCGTCACCGACAGCCGCCTGGTCATCGTCGGCATGCCCTTCTCCAAACGGGACTACGAGCGCGTCGATGACACACTGCTCTGGGAGACCCCGCGCGCCACCATCGGAGGCATCGAGCGCAGGGACTTCAAAGACGGCGACGACGTCAAAGTCGTTTTCACCGACGGCTCCTGGTGCAGGCTGCGCACCTCTGCCAGGGATCGCCTCATGCGATACCTCGTCGACCGGCTCGACTTCGTACCGTTGGATTTCCTCACGCCGGCCCAGCGCAAGACGTCCGAGACCTTCGCGTCGGCTCATGCCCCGGACGCAGGCCCTCCCGTGGTCACGCGCAGCGAGTGCGGCTGTTTCCGCGTCGAGGTCCTGGCACCGAGTACCACCAATGCCTTCTTCGGGCACTCCACCCGTGACTTGGTGATGGACGCGGACGGTAACACGGTCGACCTGTCGCAGTACCACTTGGAGGACTGGTCACCCGAAGGGCTCGCCACGCGACGACGCCTGCGGGCGCCCACGCCCCCGTCCGGCCGGGTTCGGGACTGAACGAAGACCACGGGCCGACGTCGCATCGTCGCCGCCGCTCCGCGAGGTCGTGCTACCGCTGACGCCCCGCCCGGCTCTTCCCCTTCCCCTTCTTCCGGAGCCTCCGAAGCCGCTCCCGCTCCCGAGCCGCTTCTTCCTCGGCCCGGGCGCTAATCCAGCGGTGGACGAGCCAGCCCACCAGACCGGCGCTGATGGCGTAGCCCAGAAACGCGCTGCCGGTACCGGGGATGTAGGCGCAGCCCTCCGAACGGCAGTTCTTGCTGGGCAGTCCGCTCAGCAGATAGAAGAGCGGCCCGAACGCGGCCGCGCAGCAGAGCGCCGTGCCTGCGGCATTCAGGCCACGCGCCAGACGTGTGCGGCCCGAGGCTGCGGCCGCACACCGCAGACCTCCTGTTGTTCCCAGGACCGTGATCACGCCCAGGACGCCACCGACCGCCCAAGACCCGCCGGGCAGGTCCACCAGCGTCGGCACCGTCTCGCGGGCGAACCGCTTCCACAGGCCCATGACCAGCAGGATTGCGCCCAGGACGACCACGAGGCAGAGCATCGCCCCAGCAATGCCGAAGCCGTCTCGCACCTTGAAACGGACGTGGGTTCCTGCCTCTTCGGCCGGCTTCCGCACCTGCCGTCCGCTCACAGCACCCACCTCAGCGATCCGGCCATGGCATCGCACAACCGCTCCATCGGGCCGGACATCCCTACGAGCGGTGTCGAGAAGGAGAGCGTCAAGTAGCCCACCCCGCCAGGCATCAAGGTGTGGACGTCCAGTGTCGTGGCACCCAGGACCCGCACGGCGTTGCCCGCGGGGAGGTCCACCACCGACACCTGCCGGCGTGCAGGTCCTTCAGGCTCTCGTACCTCGAGCCACGCCGCGTACTTCTGCGGGTCTGCGGGGGTGTCGCCCAAAGGCACGAGGGATACGAGGAGCGACGCCGGAAGGCCGCCGTCCCGTGAGGTGGTCAGGAGGAAGAACTCCATGGCGCCACGGGCCCGGCCGGCCTCTGCGGTGTTGCGCAGCGTGGCCCATACGTTCTGTGTGAGCTCCGCGGGAACATTGCGGCCCTCTGCCTGCCGGTCCACGAAGGTCTTGAGCTGAGCCCGCCAGCGGTCCTGCATGAGGTCGATGCGGAACCACTGCCGCGGAACCAGCAGCTTGTAGTCCCGTGGGACACCCACCGGTGGTGAGGCGTCTCCCTGTGGTGACTCATTCACCCCGGCATCACCAAAGGGGCTCCGTGGGCGTCGAAGAAGCGGACGCTCTTCACGACACCGGCGAACATGGCGGAGAAGACGTCCCACCCTTCGACCGTCGGCGTGCCCATCTCCAGCAGCAGAACGGTCCCGTTGGTCAGCGGAATCTGGACCTGTATGAAAGACGTCCAGATCGGCTCGTCCCGGCCCGACTGCGTCAGTCCGGCGTCGACGCTGCCCGGCCGATTGCCGACGCACGTCACCGCTGGACCGCAGGGCAACTGCACTTCGCCGACCTGTCCTAGCTCCAGGTGCCGCAACGTGGTCGCGATGAAGCCCGCCGGGTCCTTGCCCGCCCGTTCGTCCAGATCCATGAGGCTGACGTTCACCGTGGCCGTACAGCGGACGTCGTCGACCTCCGTCGTGACAAAACCGGCGTACTGGACGCCCGCCTCGATGAACTCGTCGTAGTTCGCGGCGCACATGGCAGCCCACTGCAGCTGCACTTCCTCGTCGGCCCGAGGCAGCGTCTTCTTGGCCAGCTCTACCAGCTTGTCGGCCAGTTCATCCAGGTCATCTGCCTCGAAGGGGAGCTCGAAGAAGCCTTCGGGCATGATCCAGCGAACCTCTACGCCGTCGCTTCCCGTGAGGCCGCGCTGGGCTTCGCCGACGGTGTCAGTGGTCATCTGAACCTTCACTCTCGGGCACATGGCGCTGTTCGTTGTCGTCCACCTCGGGACGGAATGTCGCTGCGAAGGGGTAGGGGCCGTAGTGCGGGTAGAAAGCCGGGATATCGGCGCCGCCCCTTCGAGCGATGTGTGCGATCTCCCGGTAGCTTCGCGCCCGCGCACGCAGGTTCTGCCGGACCGGATCACCCCAGTGCGACCGGGCACTTCGTACGAAGAAGAAGAGCTGCGTCAGCAGGACGACTGCAGCGACCGCCAGATAGGCCGTGCGCGCAGCGGAATTCTCCCAGTACAGCGCCACACCGCCCCAGTAGAGCACCGCCCCCGAACCCACGAGCGCCAAGGGCATTCCATGCACGAGACCTGCGTGGAACATGTCCTGTTCGTCAAGGTGACGCCGACGCAGCAGCGACAGCACGGCGTGGTCGTCCAAGAAGTCGAACCGTAGCTCGCGTCGCGCCTCCTCCGCGGCCCGGTTCGCCTCAGGGACAGCGGCGATCACCGAACCGCTGACCAAGGTGACGACATCACCGCCTCGGCGTCCGATGAACTCCCACTGCCCCAGCTCTTGCTCGTCGTTCATGATTTCCGCCTTCCTTGAACAGGCCGTTGGTGGCCTATGCCGCCAGGGCCGCGTTGAAGGATGTGGGTGAGACGCTCGGGGCGGGCCCGGGTGAGGGCGACGGTGAGGGAGCGGGCTTTGTGGCCTCTGCCGGCTCCTGGTAGCCGGTCCTTTCGCCGTTCTCACCGCTCAGCATCCTGTGCAGGGCGCTCCCGAGACCCGCACCCTTGATCAGGCCCGTGACCTTCCTGCCGTCAACGAGTTCGTTGCGCGCTACCCTGCCCAGGACCTTGTTGGTCAGGGTGACACCGACCCCGTTGAGGAAGGCGTGGCCAATACCGTCCATTGCAGCCATGCCCCTGAACGATCCGAAGGTCTTCAGACTTCCAAATGCCTTGACTTTCGCCAGTCCCTTGAGACCGGTGAGGGCCCTGAATCCCTTCAGTGCCCCCATCCCGGGCAGGATTCCCAGCGCATCGGTGCCCAGCTTCAACCAGTCGACCTTCCCTCCGCGTACAGACATGTCGTACGCATGGCCCGCTAGTGCGGCGGCGCTGGACAGTACTGCCAGGGTCGCAAAAATGGGAGTCAGGAACTGCAGCGGCGGAACAAAGGCGCAGATCACCGCAAGGACGGACAGGACTGCGGAGATGTTCGACAGCATGTCCGCCCAGTCCGCGAGGAAGTTCATGAAGCCGCCGGGATCCCTGACCGCGTCATGGTGCACGACGTTCTTGATGTGACGAGCGGCCTTGTCCCCGGCATCGTCGTAGATCTCCCGGGCGTCCTTCACTGCCTTCCGCGCGTCACCGATGCGATGCATGGCCTCAGTGCGCTTCTTGACCCAGCGGTCGTACTCGTCCTTCTCAGCGGGGGGAATGGGCTGCGCGGGATACTTGTCGGTGAATTTCTTCACCTCGCGATCCGCGAGGTCATGGTCGCGCTCTGCCTCGCGGTAGTCGCTCAGCGCCTTGTCCGCCTTCCGCTGGGCGCGGCGCATTTCACTGGCGAACTTGTCCGAGCTCCCCTCGCGCACATCTTCGCCGACGGCTTTGGCCGCCTCGTCGTAGCGCTCGAATGACTTCTTCAGCTTGTCCGCCGTACCGCCGGCCAGCTCGTGGAAGCCCTTGCCGGCCTCACTGTCCCAACCCTCGACGGACGCAAGCTCCTTGATGACCCTCGACTGCTCGTCGATCATGTCGGCCATTTTGCGCAACTTGCGTCCCAGCTCGGCGACTTCCTCCGGGTCGCCCGGCGTCGGGTCGTCGTTCCACAGAGGCGGCCAGTCGGCGTCCGTCCTGCTCACTTCTTCCCCTTGCTGTTCGCCTTGGCATCCCGGATGGCCTGGGCCAGCTTCTGGTCGACCTCGTCGTAGGCCTTGGCGGCGGACGAGGTGAACTCGGCCAGCTGCTCAAGTTCCTTCATCAGTTTCTTCCGCGTCTTCTTCCAGGTGTCCCCGAATTCGGAGAAAGCATCCTTGAGGCCGCCGTGCCCCACAGCCTGGCCGTACTCGTCGGCGGGATTGCCGTTGCGCTCGAATTCACCGTGAATCTTTCCCAGATCCCGTGAACATTGCTTGATGGCGGCGAGATCCGCCTTGATGTGGTCCCCCATGTTTTGTGCCTCTCTATGGATGTTCTCGGTGGATCCGGCGAGCACGGGCAGGGTTGCGGACGCCGTCACTCCTCATGACGTGCCGTACGGGATACGCTCGCGGAACAGCGATCCCGTTTCCGCGCCGGCAAGGAGATTCTTGACGTGACACGTAGGGGCAAGCAGCGCATGCTGGCGGACCGCCTCGGCGTCCAGGCCGAAGCGGCGGAATGGTGCACGATCGACAAGATCCCGCAGCCACCCGCGGAGGTGCTCCAGGCTGCCGGCCATCCCCGGTTCCGTCCCGCCAGGCTGCGCCCGCTGGGCATGGTCGGTGCGGTGCTCGCCGTGCCGTTCATGCCCGTCCTCATGTTGCTGACCCTGCTGTCCAACGGGGAAGAGGCCATCAAGCGGTCGCTTGCCACGAAGGACGAGAAGGAACGGCTGCGGGTCAAGGACGAGGACGACAAGCGCCGGGATGCCCTCATAGCCCAGCAAGGGCTCGACCAGGTCTTCGACGGGAACTGGGACGGCAACGCCGGGCAGTTTCTGCTGCGTTGGTACAGCCACTCCACTCACCATCAACGGCTGGTCCTGGCGACCGAGGACGGGATCGTCCTTGCGGCTCCGCCGCAGCGCGTCACCGTGGGCAGGGAGAAGCACATGCAGGTCGTCGCCCGTCTTCCCGCCACCGATGCGATCCTCGTCGACCCGTTCTCCGGGGAGTTCGAGACGAGGATCGTGCTGATCCGCTTCCGTGACGGATCCTGGCTGCGCGTCGACACGGAAGAGCCCCGTAGCGACCTTCACACGTACCTGCTCCGGCAGCCGCTCCACGACAGCTGACACACCCCGTCGAGCGAGGCCCTGCCCGGTGCCAGCGGCATCCGCTGCCGCCCGCACCGGGCAACCGCTCCAGCCCCTACTTGCTCCGAGCCTGCTTCGCCAGCTCGTCATCGATCTGCTCGAACTTGTCCGCGGCCATGGTCAGGTAGTCACCCATGCCGTCGAGACCGTCCAGCGTGTCCTTCGTGCCGCGCACGAACTCGTCGAAGTTCTCGTCGAACGCCTTCGACGAGCTCTTCGTGACGTAGCCGCCCTGCACGAGGTTGTTGATGTACTTGCGGAGGCCCTCGAGCTTCTCCTGGAGCTTTTCCTTCTCCTTCACGACATGCTTGGCAGCATCCCGCATGTCCTGATAAGTGACATCAAGGTCCTTGGCCATGAAGCCGCTCCCTTTCACAACGCCGCAGGGCCAACCCCCGTGGCTCCCTGTTTGCGGACTCATCGGCCCGTAGGCCGAGTTACTGATCGCACGTGGCAACCGGTGTGATCGTCCGCTCTTGCGTCTGCAGCTTACGGGTGGGGCCTGGGATGCCACATCCCCGGCTTGTGAACGAGGCGTCATGAAGTCGTGTACGACGTTGCCATCGGGAACATCACGGCGCCTCCCCATTGCCCCGTCGCCGTGCCGAACGGATATCGTCCCTTACGGCTGTGACCCGCGTGACTGAAGCGGACAGCGCGACAGCGCGGCGGTCGACAGCAGCAGCCACACAACCACTGCGGCCACACCGGCCCAGTGGCACGGGGAGGACTAGTCGTGCGCCTGACTCTGACCGTCGTCGACCCGTACGGCGGTGGCACCGCCGACGTCGTGCTCGATGCCGATCCTGAGTCCACCGTGGGGGACATCGCCCAGGAGCTGGCCAAGCAGGTCGGGCACAGCGGGGCGCAGGTCATCCCGCTCGGGCAGCACCGGCACGCGCCGGTCAACAACGCGCCCCTCGTGTACGTGGACGGGTATGCCGTCGATCCCAGCGCCACCGTCGTCGGGTCGCCCCTGCGCGAGGGTGCCGTCGTCAGCCTTCAGGATCCGTCCGGGTGTCTGCCGGGTGAGCCCACCGGGCTCGTCGAGCTGCGCGTCGTCGGCGGGCCCGCCGCCGGGTTCGTGCACCGGCTCGGGGTCGGGCGCTACGACATCGGCAGCGGGGCCGCCTCGTACGTCCGTATCGACGATCCCGAGGTCGACGCCCGCGCCCTCACCCTCTCCGTCGCCACCGACGGCACCTGCCGGGTCGCCGTGCACATGGACAAGGAGCACGTCACCCTCGACGGCAAGTCCCTCGCCGAGAGCGAGAAGGAGGAGCCCAGCGACAAGAAGAGCGAGAAGAAGAAGCAGAAGCAGAAGCAGAAGGACGACAGCGGCGAGAAGAAGAAGGGCGGGCCCGGCGAGTGGCCCCTCGGCAGTCAGATCGCGCTCGGTAACACCCTCCTCGAACTCACCCGGTACACACCCCCGAACGCCGCCCTCAAGTGGTCGGACGACGGTGTCGGCCTCGACTACAACCGTCCTCCGCGGCTGCGCCCGCCCGAGCGGCAGACCAACTTCCGGCTGCCGTCGCCGCCCCGCGACTACGAGGCCCGGCCGCTGCCCTGGCTGATGGCGATGACGCCGCTCGTCGGTGCCGTCGTATCGGTGATGATCTTCCAGCGCTGGTACTACCTGATCATGGCCGGCCTGGCTCCGATCCTGCTCTTCGCGAACTACTACAACGACAAGAAGCACGGGCGTAAGTCCCACGCCAAGCAGGTCGAGGAGTACGAGGAGCAGAAGGAGCGGATCGAGAAGGACGCGCAGGACGCGCTCGTCGCGGAGCGGACCGACCGGCGGCATGCGATACCCGACCCCGCCACTGTCCTCGCCCTTGGGACCGGGCCTCGGACCCGGCTGTGGGAGCGGCGGCGTACCGACCGTGATCATCTTCTCGTGCGGTTCGGGACCGGGCAGCTGCCCTCCGAGGTCGTGCTCGACGACCCCGAGCAGGACGACCACCGTCGCCAGGTGACCTGGAAGATCGAGGACGCCCCGGTCGCGCTGCATCTGCGCAATCTCGGTGTGATCGGCATGGCCGGGCCCGGGGACTCCGCCCGTGCTCTCGGGCGGTGGGCCGTCGCGCAGACCGCGGCGCTGCACAGCCCGATGGATGTGCAGTTCTACGTGCTGAGCGAGAACGCCGCGCAGGAGTCCTGGGACTGGACGCGCTGGCTGCCGCACTCCCGGCCGTCCGGCGGGCAGGACGTGAACGCGCTCATCGGGACCGACGCCGAGACCGTGGGTGCCCGGATCGGCGAGCTGACGCAGATCCTCGACGCGCGCAAGAAGGCCGCCGAGGAGAACAAGTCGCAGGGTGCGTCGTCCTTCGGCGATCCCGACATCGTCGTGGTGTGGGACGGGTCCCGGAGGCTCCGGTCCCTTCCCGGAGTCGTGCGGCTGCTGCGCGAGGGGCCCGCCGTGTCCATGTTCGCCATCTGCCTGGACGCGGAGGAGCGGTTCCTGCCCGGTGAGTGCCAGGCGTATGTCGTCGCCGAGCCGAAGGCGCAGGAGTACGAGCCCGCCCAGCAGGTCCAGCAGCAGTCCCAGCAGCAGGTCGCCGGTGGTTTCCCCTCCTTCCAGGCCTGGCACACCACCGCACAGCAGCCCGAACAGGCGGGGCGCAGCGAGCTGTTGCGGCTGCGGGTCGAGGAGGCCGGTGCGGAGCGGCTGAAGGACGTACGGCCCGACTTCGTCTCCGCCGCCTGGTGTCTGCGGCTGGCCCGGTCGCTGTCGCCGCTGCGGGACATCAGTGGTGAGACCGAGGACTCGGCGCTGCCGGGTTCGAGCCGGCTGCTGGACGTGCTTCAGCTGGAGCCGCCGACGAGTGACGCGATCGTGGCGCGGTGGCGGATGGGCGGGCAGTCGACGCTGGCCGTCATCGGTGAGTCGTACGACGGGGCGTTCGGGCTGGACATCCGCAAGGACGGTCCGCACGGTCTCATCGCCGGTACGACGGGTTCCGGTAAGTCGGAGCTGCTGCAGACCATCGTGGCGGCGCTGGCCGTGGCGAACACGCCCGAGAACATGACCTTCGTGCTGGTCGACTACAAGGGTGGCGCGGCCTTCAAGGACTGTGTGCATCTGCCGCACACCGTCGGCATGGTGACCGACCTCGACGCGCACCTGGTGGAGCGTGCCCTGGAGTCGCTGGGTGCCGAGCTGCACCGGCGCGAGCACATCCTGGCCGCCGCCGACGCCAAGGACATCGAGGACTACCAGGATCTGGTGCGCCGGGATCCGTCGTCGCATCAGCCGGTGCCCCGGCTGCTCATCGTCATCGACGAGTTCGCGTCCATGGTGCGTGACCTGCCCGACTTCGTGACCGGGCTCGTGAACATCGCCCAGCGAGGCCGTTCGCTCGGTATCCATCTGCTGCTGGCCACCCAGCGGCCGTCCGGTGTCGTGTCGCCCGAGATCCGCGCCAACACCAACCTCCGTATCGCGCTGCGCGTGACGGACGGCGGTGAGTCGTCCGACGTCATCGACTCGCCCGAGGCCGGGCACATCTCCAAGAACACCCCGGGCCGCGCCTACGCCCGGCTCGGGCACGCCTCCCTGGTCCCCTTCCAGTCCGGACGTGTGGGCGGCCGTCGGCCCGGTGCGGCCGACCCGGCGGTACTCATGCCCTGGGTGGGCCCGCTGACCTGGGAGGACCTGGGCCGTTCGGCGCTGGTCAAGCCCAAGGCGGAGGCCCGTGAGGAAGAGGAGATCACCGACCTGAAGGTCCTCGTCGACACGATCCGCGACGCCAACAGCTCGCTCGGTATCCCGCCGCAGCACAGCCCCTGGCTGCCCGCGCTCGACGAGACGCTGCTGCTGGACGACGTCGAACTCCCCGCGTTCGCGGGCGGCCCCGGCAAGCTGCCGCCGGCCCCGTACGGCATCGAGGACCTGCCCGCCAGCCAGGCCCGGCGCCCGGTCGCCGTGGACTTCTCCTCCTTCGGCCATCTGATGATCGGCGGTGCCCCGCGCAGCGGCCGCTCCCAGGTGCTGCGCACCCTCGCGGGCTCCATCGCCCGTACGCACTCGATCGCCGATGTGCACCTCTACGGCATCGACTGCGGCAACGGCGCGCTCAACGCCCTGACGCGGCTGCCGCACTGCGGTGCGGTCGTCGGCCGTAACCAGACCGAGCGGGTCGTACGGCTCGTCAACCGGCTCAAGGGCGAGATGGGCCGGCGCCAGGACCTGCTGGCGGACAAGGGCTTCGCGGACATCGGTGAGCAGCGGTCCTCGGTCGCCGAGGACGAGCGGCTGCCGCACATCGTGGTGCTGCTGGACCGCTGGGAGGGCTGGGTGCCCACGCTCGGCGAGATCGACCACGGCTCGCTCACGGACGAGCTGCAGACGATGATGCGCGAGGGCGCGAGCGTCGGCATCCACCTGGTCCTCACCGGTGACCGGACCCTGCTGGTCGGCCGTATCGCGACGCTCACCGAGGACAAGTACGGTCTGCGGCTGGCCGACCGCAGCGACTTCTCCTCGCTCGGCATCCCGGCCCGCAAGGTGCCCGAGGAGATCCCGCCGGGGCGTGCCTTCCGCAACGAGTTCGGCACGGAGACGCAGTTCGCGCTGCTCGCCGAGGACACGACCGGTCAGGGTCAGGCGGCCGCGCTGGCGGCGATCGGCGAGGCGGCGACGGCCCGTGACGCCGACGTCCCGCGCTCGCGGCGCCCGTTCCGCGTGGACAGCCTGCCCAGCCGTATCTCCTTCCCGGAGGCCTGGGAGATGCGCGACCCGGACGCGTCCCGCTCGCGTCTGTGGGGCCTGGTCGGTATCGGCGGCGACGAGATCGTCGGCTTCGGACCGGACCTCGCGGAGGGCGTGCCGGCGTTCGTCGTCGCGGGTCCGGCCAAGTCGGGCCGTTCGACGGTGCTGCTGAACTTCGCGCACTCGTTCCTGGCGCAGGGCACGCGTCTGGTGATCGCGTCGCCGCGCCAGTCGCCCCTTCGTCAACTCGACGGCGTGGACGGTGTGCTGAAGGTCTTCACCGGAGACGACATCGACGAGGACGAGTTCGAGGAGCTCATCGACCAGGCGTCCCTGGAGGAGCCGATCGCGGTCCTCATCGACGACGGCGAGATCCTGGAGGACTGCGACGCCGAGAGCCAGATGAAGAAGCTGGTCTCCCGCGGCGCCGAACGCGGCCTCGCCATGGTCATCGCCGGTGACGAGGAGGACGTGTGCAGCGGCTTCTCCGGCTGGCAGGTCGACGCCAAGAAGGCCCGCCGCGGCATCCTGCTCTCCCCGCAGGAGTCCTCCAGCGGCGACCTCATCGGCGTACGCCTGAACCGCGGCATGGTCGGCGGCCAGGTCGCCCCGGGCAAGGGCATGCTGCACCTCGGGGACGGGGAACTGCGGACCGTCGTCATCCCGGGGTGAGGTGCTGAGCGGGGGGTCGGCGAAGCCGAAGCGGAGGAAGGCGGCAGGGTCGGCGCTGCGGTACGAGCACCGGCCGGGCCGGCCGCACTCCGACGAGCCGGAGAAGCGGGGCTGGGGTTGTCTCTGGGCCTGCGTGGTGCTCCCCGGCTTCGTCGTCCTACTGATGCCGCTTGTCTTCTTCGACATGTACTGGGGCCACGAACTCTGGGGCGACTTCGCTCCCGCCTGGCCCGGCGGTGGATACGCCTTCGCCGCCACCGTCGGCGCTCTGGTGCCGCTGGTCCTCCTGGCCTGGGCGGCGCCGGTGACCCGGATGAACTGGAAGAAGAGCAAGGCGCGTTCGCTGGCCTGGGTGTCCGCCTCCCTGCCCGGGCTGGCCGCGGGGTACCTGGTCGCCGGGGTGATCGGCAGCACCGCACGGCCCAAGCGGCGCCGCGGCTGGGACGCCGACTGCTACAGCGAGGGCGGCCCCTGCTGGGTGCACGTTCACTATCCGTGGCTGTGGATCGTCGGCCTGGTCGCGACCCTCGCGTCGGCCGCACTGCTGATCACCCTGCTGGTCAGGCTCAGCCGCCGGTCGGCCCCTACCGCACCTTCGACATCCGGGCCTGAGGCCGGCCCGACTCCTCGCTCTCCGAGCGGTACTGGAGGTCGTCGCCCACCGGGCTGAGACGGACGGTGGTGGCGGCCGGGTTGCAGCCGCTGTGGTTGGTCTTCGCGCCCACGGACGTCGCGACGAGCTCCTTCTTCGTCACCTGCTTCAGGGTCAGTACGTCGATACAGACGCCGCCGATCTGGTCGGTCTGGCGGAGCCGTCCCAGCTCCTGGCCGACGGCGGCCCGTTCGACCGTGATCCGGAACGTGCCGAGGGGCAGATTGCCGTCCAGGGCGGTGCCCTGGCCCTCCCAGGTGCCGAGGTAGGCGGCGGGCACCGCACCGGGGACGGAACTCGCGGTCGCCGCCGGAGGCGAGTCGGTCCCGCTGCCCGAGTCCGCGTCGTCGTCCTGGCCGCTCCGGCCCGGCAGCAGGTCGAACACGAACACCGACCCGATCGTCACGGCCGCCATCGCCCCCGCGACCGCCAGGGCGACCGAACAGCTCAGCCTCCGCACCCGCCCGCCGCCCTCCGGCGTGGACGTCGCCGCCACGGAGACGGTGACCTTGCCGGGGCGGCGCCCGGTGGACGGCGGGGCCGTGTCCTGCGGGCCGGCGTCACGGGGTGGGGGTACGGCGGCGACGGGCGGGGCCGTGGGAGGCGTAGACGTGACAGGTGGTGACATGACAGGCGGCGGCCCGAAGACCCCGGGCTCGGCAGCCCCGCGAGCCCCAACAGCCTCAGCAGCCTCCCCTGTCTCCCCTCCCTCCCCCGTCTCGACCACCCCCACAGAAGGACTACTGAACCCCACCGGCCCCGAAGGCCCCCCGGCCCCCGGCCCCGCCGTCTCCAGGTTCAGCAGCCGCACGGCGCTCCGGCTCACCTGCTCCACCAGCGCCCCGGGCAGCCACCCGCCCGTCATCAGCCGGGCCGCTCCCTCGGGAGCCAGCCGTCGGGCCGCCTCCGCCGGGGCGGGCCGTGCGCCCGGGTCCTTCGTCAGACAGGCGGCCGTCAGGGACCGCAGCTCCCCGTCCAGCAGGCCGAGTTCCGGCTCCTCGTGGACGACCTTGTAGAGCAGGGCGGCCGAGGAGTCACCGGGGAAGGGCGGTTCGCCGGTCGCCGCGTACGCCAGGACCGCGCCCAGCGAGAAGACGTCCGCCGCGCCCGTGACGCCCTTGCCCAGGATCTGCTCGGGCGACATGTAGCCGGGCGAGCCGATCGAGACGCCCGTGGAGGTCAGGGACGCCGTACCGTCCGTGGCCCGGGCGATCCCGAAGTCGATCAGCAGGGGGCCGTCGAGCGTGAGCAGGACGTTCGACGGCTTCACGTCCCGGTGCACCAGACCCAGCTCGTGCACCGCCGCCAGCGCCTCGGCGAGCCCCGCGCCCAGGACCCGTACGGTGTGGGCCGGCAAGGGGCCGAAGTCCGCCACCGCGGCGGACAGCGACGGGCCCGCCGCGTACGCCGTCGCCACCCACGGCACCCGTGCCTCCGGGTCCGCGTCCAGGACCGGCGCCGTCCACGCGCCGCCCACCCGGCGCGCGGCCTGGACCTCGCGCCGGAAACGCGCCCGGAACTCCTCGTCCAGCGCGAAGTGCGGGTGCACGATCTTCACGGCGACCGTGCGGCCTCCGGCGCTGCGGCCCAGATAGACCCGGCCCATCCCGCCGGAGCCCAGCCGGCCGAGCAGCCGGTAGGGCCCCACGACGGTGGGTTCGTCGACATCGAGCGGCCGCATGGCGTCACCCCTCCCCCGTAGGCGTACGGAAGCCCGGGTGGGCCCCCGTCCGCCTGCACTCCCAGCAGAGTAGTGCGGGAGGAGCGCCCGCTCACGGCTGAAGCAGGTCCACCTTCACGTCTGCCGGGAACCCGGTCGTCGGGCCGACGCGGCGGGCGAACTCGGCGACCGCCGCCAGCTGCGGGCCGCCGAAGCGGAAGTCGAGCGTCGTGAAGTACTGGGCGAGGGTCTCCTCGTCGAAGTCCTCCCAGCGGGCGGCCTGCTCGGCGACCTTGGCGACCTCCTCAAGGGAGAGGTTGCGGGACTCGAGGAAGGCCTCGTGCACCTTGCGCGTGAGGACCGGCTCGCGCTCCAGGTAGTCGCGGCGCGCCGCCCAGACCGCGAAGACGAACGGCAGGCCCGTCCACTCCTTCCACAGGGCGCCCAGGTCGTGCACGGCCAGGCCGAAGCGCGGCCCGTCGAGCATGTTCGCGCGCAGTGCCGCGTCACCGATGAGGACGGCCGCGTCGGCCTCCTGCATCATCAGGCTGAGGTCGGGCGGGCACGTGTAGTAGTCCGGGTGTACGCCGTAGCGCTCGGCGAGGAGCAGCTGGGCGAGGCGGACGGAGGTGCGGGAGGTCGACCCGAGGGCGACGCGGGCGCCGTCCAGCCGGTCCAGGGGGACCTGCGAGACGATCACGCACGACATCACCGGGCCGTCGCAGCCGACGGCGATGTCGGGGAAGGCGACCAGTTGGTCCGCGTGCTTGAGGAACTCGACCAGGGTGATCGGTGCGATGTCGAGTTCGCCCTGCACCAGCTTCTCGCTGAGCTTCTCCGGGGTGTCCTTCGTCAGCTCGAAGTCGAGGAGCGTGCCCGTTCTGGCGAGCCCCCAGTACAGGGGCAGGCAGTTCAGGAACTGGATGTGGCCGACGCGCGGCCGGGTGCGAGGATTGTCCACATCGTGAGGCTAGCCCTCTCGGCCCAGTGGTCGGCGTCCGGCCCCGCCGTGGGTTCGTGATCGCCGTCAGAGGCCCTCTCCGCCACTCGGCGGCGGGATGTTCAAACATTCGGGTGACGTGATCTTGACCCCTATTGCATTCCGGGGCCTGCGTGCTAGGCTCATCGCAAGTTGCAGTTTGGTTTCCCTTGCAGTACAGAGCCTGCGGAGCATGTGACCGCGGGCTCTCGTCATTCTCAGACGTATGCAGTTGTGCAGAATTCATCTTCACACTTGCTGGTTCTGGAGCAGGGCAACCCTTTTGGGCCCAAGGAGGGCTTATGGCTACCGGAACCGTGAAGTGGTTCAACGCCGAAAAGGGCTTTGGTTTCATCGCCCAGGAGGGCGGCGGCCCCGACGTCTTCGTCCACTACTCCGCGATCAACGCGAGCGGCTTCCGCTCCCTCGAGGAGAACCAGCAGGTGTCTTTCGACGTCACGCAGGGCCCGAAGGGTCCGCAGGCTGAGAACGTCACCCCGGTCTGATCAGTAGTACCCAAGGAGCCCCGCGCCGTCAGGCGACGGGGCTCCTGCCTTTTCCCGTCCTCTTCCGGTTCTGTCGTTCCCGGAGAGGCCGATGAATTTCCGGCGAATTCTGCGGGTCGCTCCGCTGTGGCGGGGCGGACCGGGGGGCCTGGACTGCCCGTGCACCGGCCGGGAGAAGATGTCCGGATGCAGGGACATGAAGAGAACGGCGAGAACGACGAGCGGGAAAGCGGAACTCCCGCGCACAACCATCTGGCGACCGGCGTGTCCCTCGGCCTGTCGCTCGGCACGGCCCTCGGGCTGTCCCTGGGCCTGACCGTCTTCGACAACATCGGACTGGGCCTGGCCCTGGGCCTGGGCCTGGGCACGGCGATCGGAGCGGCGGCGGGCGCCGGAGCGACGAGAGCGGCCGAGGGCCAAGCCGAAGGCCGGGGAGACGAACCGACCAGCTAGGCGCATGGGCCCCGGGGAGAGCCGGCAGGCCGGGGCGACGTGAGCACGAGAAGGCCGGCCATGGCGCGGGTGCCGAGAAGGCACCCGAAGCCAGGGGGAGAGCCTGCGGGCGAGGGGCCGGAGCCGGAAGTCCCGCCGCCAAGGCCAGAAGGACGGGGCACGCAGGCAGCGGAGCAGACAGGCGAGCCGCACGGGCCCTGAGCAGAAGCCAGAGGGACGGGCCGCCGGGGGCGAGCAGGCGTGCGCGCCGCACGGGGACGAGCGGAAACGCAGAGACCAGCGGATCCAACAGCGGTGCGAGCCGCACCGCCCTGGCACACACGCCAAGACCAAGGGGCCGACCGACAAGCGAGCCACACCGCCCCCGCACACGCCAAGACCAAGGAACCGACCGACAAGCGAGCCACACCACCCCCGCACACGCCAAGCCACAGGGCCCACAGACAAGCGAGCCGCGATGCCCCGGCGCTACGCCAGGCCAAGGGGACCGGCATGCAAACCCCGGGCAAGCCAACGAGCCCCCGCAGTAGGGTCTCGGGCCATGACCGACTCCGACTTCGTGCGCGAGACCCGTACCTTCTACGACACCGTGGCCGAGGACTACGCCGTCCAATTCGGCGACTACCTCGCGGCAACGCCCCTGGACCGGGGGCTGCTGGCCGGTTTCGCGGGGCTCGTGGGTGAGGGGGGCGAGGTCGCCGACCTGGGGTGCGGGCCCGGGCGGGTGACGGCGTTTCTGGCGGACCGGGGGCTGTCGGTCTTCGGCCTCGACCTGTCGGAGTCGATGCTCGCGATCGCCCGCCGCGAGAACCCCGGCCTCCGGTTCGAGCAGGGCTCGATCCTGGAGCTGGACCTGCCGGACGACTCGCTCGACGGGGTCGTGTCCTGGTACTCGATCATCCACACCCCCCTGGACCACCTGCCCGCCGTATTCGCCGGGTTCCACCGCGTGCTGCGGCCCGGCGGGCACCTGCTGCTCGGCTTCCAGGCCGGGGACGAGCCCCGCCGTTACGAGGAGGCCTTCGGACACCGGGTGGCCCTGGACTTCCGGCGGCGCCGGCCGGAGCAGATCGTCCCCCTGCTCGAAGCCGCCGGATTCGTCCTGCGCTCCCGGACCGTACGGGAGGCCGACGAGGAGCTCGGCGAGCCGGTCGCCCAGGCGTGCCTCGTGGCCCGCAAGCCCTCGCGGCCCACCTCTTAGGGGTCCTCAGAGCACCCCCGCGATGTCCCTCGCCGCGATGTACCCGAACGTCATCGCCGGGCCGATGGTCGAGCCCGCGCCCGCGTAGCTGTGGCCCATGACCGCGGCGCTGGCGTTGCCGGCGGCGTAGAGGCCCGGGATGACCGAGCCGTCCTCCCGCAGGACGCGGGCACGAGCGTCGGTCAGCAGGCCGCCCTTGGTGCCGAGGTCGCCGGGGACGATGCGGAAGGCGTGGTACGGGGGCAGCCACAGGGGGGCCAGGCAGGAGTTCGGGAGGACGGACGGGTCCGTGTAGTAGTGGTCGTAGGCGCTGTCGCCGCGGTGGAAGTCGGGGTCCTCTCCCCGCCGTGCCTGGGAGTTGAAACGGTCGACGGTCGTGCGCAGGGCCGCCGCCGGGACGCCGATCGAGGCCGCGAGCGCGTCCAGTGACCAGGCCTTGTGGGCGGCGCCCGAGTCGTACCAGGCGCCGGGGAGGGGCAGGGTGGGCAGGACGTCCTTGAAGAGGTACCGGTTGCGGTAGTTCTGGTCGGTGATCAGCCAGGCCGGGATGGCCTCGCGCTCGTCGTACATGGTGTGGACGACGTCGCTGTAGGGGGCGGCCTCGTTGACGAAGCGTCTGCCCGAACCGTCGACCAGGAGGCCGCCGGGGAGGGTGCGTTCGGCCAGACAGAAGTACGGCTGGCCCGGGACCGGGATCGCCGGGCCCCACCAGGCGTCGTCCATCAGGTCGAGGGCCGCCCCGAGCCGCTCCCCCGCCAGGATGCCGTCGCCTGTGTTCTCCTTGGCGCCGACGGTCCAGTCCGTGCCGATGGGCTGGCGCTGGAAGCGCTCGCGCATCGCCGCGTTGTGCTCGAAGCCGCCGGAGCCGACGATCACGCCCCGGCGGGCGCGGACCAGGCCGGGGGTGCCGTCGCGGGTGACGACCGCTCCGGTGACCGTGCCGTTCTCGACGTGCAGGTCGGTCAGGGGCGTGTTCAGCCACACCGGCACACCGGCGGACCTCAGTCCCGCCCGTAGCCCGGCCGCCAGCGACTGGCCCATGGTCAGCGGCTTCTCGCCGCGCAGTGCCGCCGCCGTGCCCCGTGCCAGGCACTGGGCCGCGACGGCCGCGCCCTTGGCACTCACGGCGGCCAGCGTGACCCACTTGTAGTCGGCGCTGAAGACGACCATCCCGGCGGGCACGTCCATGTACGGCGGGTTCAGACGGGCCAGTTCCGGGCCCAGGATCCGCCCGTCGAGCTGGTCGGGCTCGATGGAGCGGCCGTTCGGCAGGCCGCCGGGCAGCTCCGGGTAGTAGTCGCTGTAGCCCTCCATCCAGCGGAAGCGCAGGGGGCTGTGGGCCATGACGTAGGAGATCGTGGCCGGTCCGTGGGCGAGGAAGGCGCGCTGCCGGTCGGCGGGGACGTCCGGGCCGACGACGGCGGCGAGGTAGGCGGCGGCCTTCGCGGGCGTGTCCGGGACACCGGCCGCCTGGAGCACCGGGTTGTTGGGGATCCAGATCCCGGCGCCGGAGCGGGCGGCCGAGCCGCCGAAGGTCGGGGCCTTCTCCAGGACGACGCAGCTCAGCCCCTGTCCGGCGGCGGTCAGCGCGGCGGTCATCCCGGCCGCGCCGGAGCCGATGACGACGACGTCGTACGTGCCGAGCGGGGGTAAGTCGGCTGCCTGGGCGCCCTGTTGCACTCCGGCGGCGACCGCGAGCCCGGCACCGGCGGCTCCGGCCAGCACTCGTCTTCGGGAAGGCGCCCGCGAAGGCTCCCGCGAAGGAGCCCGGGATGGGGAACCAGCGGGTGGTGCGGAGTTCGTGTCAGTGGTCATGACGGCTCCAGCGCGACAGAAGGGGGTGGGGAATGTCGCGCGGGCACCCCGCGAAGTCAAGAGCCGGACAGACCTACTCGAGGCCGATCGCCGCGCAGTCCGCCTTGTACTTCGAGGTGCAGATGTCCTTCACGGTGTAGACGCCGTCCGTGATCACCGTCTCCTTGATGTTGTCCTTGGTGAGGGCGACCACCGGCACCAGCATCGCCGGGACGTTCTTCGCCGTCGGGCTGTCGACGGTCTCCCGGGTCAGCGCGGCGAACTCGATCTGACGGCCCTGGACCTTGGCCACCGCGATCTTCGCGGCGTTCGTCGCCTCCAGCAGGAAGGACTTGTAGACGGTCATGTACTGCTCCCCCGACACGACCCGCTGCACCGCGTCCAGGTTGGCGTCCTGCCCGGTCACCGGCGGCATCTTGGTGGCGCCGGCCTCCTCCATCGCCTCGATGACGGCACCCGCCATGCCGTCGTTGGCCGAGTAGACGGCGGCGATGTTGTTCAGCCCGACGGCCCGGATCGCCTTCTCCATGTTCGCCTTGGCGATGGAGGGCTTCCACTCCTTGGTGTCGAACTGCTCGACGATGTCCACCTGGCCCTGGAGCTCGCTCAGCGCGCCGTCCTTGAAGCGTGCCGTGTTGGGGTCGCCGGGGTCGCCGTTCATCATGACGACCTTGCTCTTCTCGGACTTCTCGCCGAGCTCGCTCATGATGGCGCGGCCCTGCACCTGCCCGACGAGTTCGTTGTCGTGGGAGACGTAGGCGTCGATCGGGCCCTCGGCGAGCCGGTCGTAGGCGATGACCGGGATGCCGGCGTCCTTGGCCTTCCGCACATCCGCGGCGATCTTCTTGGAGTTCAGCGCGTCCACCAGGATGACGTCGACCTTGTCGTCGATCATCTTCTGGAACTGCTGGCTCTGTCTGGACACGCTCGCCTCGGCGTTGGCGTACTGGACCTTGCCCTTGTTCTCCGTGAGGGACGCGACCTCGTCCCTGATCAGGGGGTAGTCGAACTTCTCGAAGCGAGCCGTGTCCCGGTCGGGCAGCAGCAGGCCCACAGTGATGTCGTTGCCCTTCTGCACGGCCGATTCGTCACTCCCGTCGTCGCCGCACGCGGTGAGGGACAGGGCCGATACGGAGACCGCCAGGGCTATGGCGACAGGGCGCCCAGCGGTCCGACGGGTGTTACGCGCTTTCACTGGTGGTGCCTTCCGATGGGGGGAGCATCGCGACGGGATTGCTCGAAAGCCAAAGGGGAGACGGTGTGCGGCGTCAAGAAATTCGTGTGAAGACATCGCAAAGGCCGCCTCACGGCAGTCCGCCTCAGCGTGCGTACAGCCCCTCGACTTCCTCCGTGAACGCGCGCAGTACCGCCTGGCGGCGGAGCTTCATCGAGGGGGTCAGATGGCCCGCCTCCTCGGTGAAGTCCTCGGCGAGGATTGCGAAGGCGCGGATGGACTCCGGGCGGGACACCATCTTGTTGGCCTCGTCGACGGCGCGCTGGAGGACGGCCCGCAGGTCCTCGTCGTCGACCAGGAGCTTGGGCGGTACGGGGTGTTTGCCGTTCATCTGGCGCCAGTGGGTGATGCCGTCCGGGTCGAGGGTGATCAGGGCCGAGACGAAGGGGCGGCCGTCGCCCAGGACGAGGCACTGGGAGATCAGCGGGTGGGAGCGCAGCCAGTTCTCCAGGGGGGCCGGGGCGACGCTCTTGCCGCCCGCGGTGATCAGCAGTTCCTTCTTGCGGCCGGTGATCGTCAGATAGCCCTCGTCGTCCAGTTCGCCGAGGTCGCCGGTGGCGAGCCAGCCGTCGGGGGCGGCGGGGACGACGCCGCCGGCCTGGGGGTCCCAGTAGCCGCGCAGCACATGGTCGCCGGCGAGGAGGATCTCGCCGTCGGCGGCGATCCGGACGCGGGTGCCGGGCAGCGGCCAGCCGACCGTGCCCAGGCGGGGCTTGAGGGGCGGGGTGACGGTGGCGGCGCCGGTGGTCTCCGTCAGGCCGTAGCCCTCGAAGATCTCGATGCCGGCGCCGGCGTAGAAGGCGGCGAGTCGGCGGCCCAGCGGTGAGCCGCCGCAGATCGCGTAGCGGACCCGGCCCCCCATGGCGTTGCGGATACGGCGGAAGACCAGCGGGTCGTAGAAGACCCGGGCGGTTTTCAGGGCGCGGGAGGGGCCCGGGCCGGTGCCGGTCTGCCGGGCCTCCATCGCTTCGCCGTAGCGCCGCGCCACCGACACCGCGCGGTCGAACGAGGTCACCCGGCCGCCCGCCTCGGCTTTGGCGCGGGCCGAGTTGAAGACCTTCTCCAGCATGTACGGGATGGCCAGCAGACAGGTCGGCCGGAAGCTCGCCAGGTCCGGCAGCAGGTGCTCCGCCTTGATGCTCGGCGCGTGGCCCAGCCGTACCCGGGCGCGGATGCAGGCGATCGCGACCATGCGGCCGAAGACGTGGGACATCGGCAGGAACAGCAGGACCGAGGCCTCTTCGCTGGTCTTCGTCTTGAAGACGGGGTAGAGGAGCTCGATGGCGTTGTCGACCTCGGCGAAGAAGTTGCCGTGGGTGAGGGCGCAGCCCTTGGGGCGGCCCGTGGTGCCCGAGGTGTAGACGAGGGTGGAGAGCGTGTCGGGGCCCAGCATGCCGCGCCGCACCTCGACCTCGTGGTCGGCCAGGTGCGCCCCGGCTTCCGCGAGCCGGTCCACGTGGCCCTTCTCGACGACCCACATGTGGTGGAGGTCCGGCAGGCGTTCGCGCTCCGGGCCGAGGGCGGCGGCCTGCCCGGCGGTCTCGGTGACCAGGGCGACCGCGCCCGAGTCCTGGAGGATCCAGCGGGCCTGGAAGACGGAGGACGTGGGATAGATGGGGACGGTGACCAGACCGGCCGACCAGGCCGCGAAGTCCAGGACCGTCCACTCGTAGATCGTGCGGGCCATCACGGCGACCCGGTCGCCCGGCATCAGGCCCTCGGCGATCAGCCCCTTCGCCACGGCGAGCACCTGGGCGGCGAACTCGGCCGCCGTGACGTCGCTCCAGTTCCCCTCGGCGTCCTTGCGGCTGAGCACCACGGCGTCCGGCTCCGCGCTCGCGTTGTCGAACGGCAGGTCGGCGAGCGACCCGTGCGTCCACGGCGGCGCCAGCGGCGGTACGGCGGCCTCCCGCACCACCCCGTCCAGCCGTCGTGTCTCGGGCTCGACCAGGACCGGTCCTCCGTACACGTCGCCGTAGGCGGAGGAGGGATAGGCAGTGGACACGGGCGGCTCCTGGGGCGTGCAGCGAAAAACTGCTTGCTGCATGGACGTACGTGCCTCGCACGCCGAGGCGCTCAACCGGCTGAACCCCCAGAAAGGGGTTACTGCCGGTAGGAACGGGATCGTACGGCCCTCACGTGGCGGGTTTGTGCGGGTTCGGGGATGGTCCGGAGCCGGGCCTGTGCAATCTCGGGGGTTACGTGAGGGACCTTCAGTTTTGGTGCTGCCTCCGGCTTCACGCCCGCTCCAGGACGGCCGTCACTCCCTGCCCGCCCGCCGCGCAGACCGAGATCAGTCCGCGTGCGGGCGTGTCCCGTTCGGCTTCGGCCAGGAGTTTGGCCAGCGTGGCCACGATCCGGGCGCCGGTGGCGGCGAAGGGGTGACCGGTCGCGAGGGACGAGCCGGCGACGTTCAGCCGGTCGCGGTCCACCGTGCCGAGGCCCCGCTTCTCCCACGCGGCGAGCGTCGCCAGCACCTGGGAGGCGAACGCCTCATGGATCTCGATCAGTTGGAAATCGGCCAGATTCAGCCCGGCCCGCTCCAGCATGCGCGGGACCGCGTACGCGGGTGCCATGAGCAGGCCGTCCTCGCCGCCCGCCGCATCGCCGTCCACGAAGTCCACGGCGGCCGTCTCGTACGCGGTCAGATACGCCAGCGGCGCCAGGCCGCGCTCCCGGGCCCACTCCTCGCTCGCCAGCAGGACGGTGGCGGCCCCGTCCGTGAGCGGGGTCGAGTTCCCTGCGGTCATGGTCGGGCCGGGGCGGTCCAGGCCGAACACCGGCTCCAGGGCGGCGAGTTTCTCCGCGGTCGAGCCGGGGCGCAGATTCTGGTCGCGGGCCAGGCCCCGGAAGGGGACCACCAGGTCCTGGAAGAAGCCGCGTTCGTACGCCGCCGCCAGCCGTTGGTGGCTCGCCGCGGCCAGTTCGTCCTGGGCCTCGCGGCCGATACCCCAGGCCCGGGCGGTGACGGCGGCGTGTTCGCCCATGGACAGGCCGGTGCGCGGCTCGGCGTTGCGCGGGATGTCGGGGACGAGATGGGACGGGCGCACCTTCGCCAGGGCCTTCAGACGGGCGCCCGTCGACTTCGCGCGCCTGGCCTCCAGCAGGATGCGGCGCAGGGTGTCGTTGACGCCCAGGGGCGCGTCGCTGGCCGTGTCGGCGCCGCCCGCGACCGCCGATTCCGTCTGGCCGAGGGCGATCTTGTTGGCGGCGGCGATGACGGCCTGGAGTCCGGTGCCGCAGGCCTGCTGGATGTCGTAGGCCGGGGTGCGCGGGTGCAGCGTCGAGCCGAGGACCGTCTCGCGGGCGAGGTTGAAGTCGCGGCTGTGCTTGAGGACGGCGCCGGCGACGAACTCGCCCACCGCGCCGGGCTCCTGGAGTCCGTACCGCTCGACGAGGCCGTCGAGGGCGGCGGTGAGCATCTGCTGGTTCGAGGCGGTGGCGTAGGGCCCGTCGGCGCGGGCGAACGGGATGCGTGTTCCGCCGATGACCGCCACGCGCCGCACCTGCGGCGCCGTCTGCCAGGGGCTCATCTCGACACCTGCCGGTTGCTCATCTCGACCTGCTCCTCGCCCGTGACGTAGCATTACCTCCGGTAACCTTACTCCAGAGTAAGGAACAGCGAGCATCCTCCGGAAGCTGGGAGTTGGAATGGCCGACCGCTATCTGCGCTTCACCGGTACCGCGCCCGGCCGTTTCCTCACCCGCCGCCTCGGCCTGCCCCGGCCCGCGGCGCTGACCCGCTGGTCCCCCGAGCGCCCGGCCCTGGACGGCGGCCTGCGTCACCTCACCGCCGGCCGGTCCGCCCTCGGCCTCGCACCGGTCCTCGCCCGTACGGGAATCGCCCCGGCCGGCCCCGACCGGGCCGCCGCCGTCGTCCTGGACGCGAGCGGGGTGCGGGACGTCGAGGGACTGGCCGAGGTGCACGCTGCCCTGCACCCCGGCATACGGTCACTCGCCACGAGCGGGCGCGTGGTCGTGCTCGGCGCCCCGCTCGACCCGGCCGACCATCACCAGGCCGCGGCCCAGCAGGCCCTGGAGGGCTTCACGCGCTCCCTCGGCAAGGAGATCGGCCGGGGCAGGACGGTGAACCTGGTCCGGCTCACGGACGCTTCCGCCGCGGAGTCCACGCTCCGTTTCCTGCTGTCGCCCAAGTCGGCGTACGTCAGCGGGCAGGTGATCGAGGTGGGGGCCGGCGAGGAGCCTGAGGTCCCTGTCGACCGGGACCGCCCCCTGACCGGCCGGACCGCCCTGGTCACCGGTGCCGCGCGCGGTATCGGTGAGGCGGTCGCCGAGACGCTCGCCAGGGACGGGGCCCGGGTCGTCGTCCTCGATGTGCCGGGGGCCGAACAGGACGCCCGGCGCGTCGCCGACCGGCTCGGCGGCAGTGCGCTGCTCCTCGACATCACGGCCGCCGACGCGGGCGCGCGGATCGCCGAGGCCCTGCCGGACGGCCTGGACCTGCTGGTCCACAACGCGGGCATCACCCGCGACCGGCGGCTGGTGAACATGCCGGCCGAGCGCTGGATCTCCGTGCTGGAGGTGAACCTGGCGAGCGTGCTGCGCACCACGGAC
Source organism: Streptomyces sp. NPDC057002 (assembly GCF_042673825.1). Classification (NCBI taxonomy): domain Bacteria; kingdom Bacillati; phylum Actinomycetota; class Actinomycetes; order Kitasatosporales; family Streptomycetaceae; genus Streptomyces; species Streptomyces sp. NPDC057002. The sequence continues at coordinate 108,816 of NZ_JBHURZ010000003.1, read as the reverse complement.
GCGCTGCTGAAGGCCGGGACGCTGAAGCGGGGCGGCCGGATCGTGGCGACGGCCTCCATCGCGGGCCTCGCCGGGAACGCGGGGCAGACCAACTACGGGGCAAGCAAGGCGGGCGTCGTCGGCATGGTCCGCTCCCTCGCGCCGCGCGCGCTCGCGGAGCACGGGGTGACGGTCAACGCGGTCGCGCCGGGCTTCATCGAGACGAAGATGACGGCCGCCGTCCCGCTGTTCATCCGGGAGGCGGGCCGACGCATGAACTCCCTCGCCCAGGGCGGTCTTCCGGTCGACGTCGCCGAGACCACGGCATGGCTGGCGCACCCGGGCTCGGGCGCGGTCAACGGCCAGGTCGTGCGCGTCTGCGGCCAGAGCCTGCTGGGGGCGTGATGGCCGACGACGCCGCTCTTGTCCTCACCGGGCCCCCCTCCCTCGCGCCGCTCCTCGCCCGCGGTGCCCTGCTCTCCCCCTTCAAACGGCCCGCCCCCGACGCGGAGTTCCCCCGCACCCGGCTGGTCCTGCCCGGCCTGCGCGTCGACCTCGCGCGGCTGGCGGCGTACGAGCGGGTCTGCGGGTTCCCGACCGGGGAGGACGCACTGCCGCCGACGTATCCGCATGTGCTCGGATTCCCCCTGGCCATGCGGCTGATGAGCGGCCGCGACTTTCCGCTGCCGCTGCTGGGCCTGGTCCACACGTCGATCACGGTCACCCGGCACCGGGGAATGCCGGCGACGGGCGCGTACGAACTCGCGGTGCGGGTCGACGGGCTGGCACCGCACCGGCGCGGCACGGAGGCCACGGTCGTCACGGAGCTGCGGGAAGGCGGGGACGTCGTCTGGGAGTCGAGCAGCACGTATCTCGCCCGGCACCGCACGGGACGGCCCGCCGAGGCTCCCCGGGAAGAGGTGCGGAAACCGCTGCCCGCCGTCGCCGAGTGGCGGCTGGCCGAGGATGTCGGGCGGCGCTACGGGGCCGCCTCCGGGGACCGCAACCCGATCCACCTCCACCGGCTCACCGCCCGGCTGTTCGGCTTCCCCCGGGCCATCGCCCACGGCATGTGGACGCTCGCCCGCTGCCTCGCCGCGCACGGCACGCCGGCCTCCTGCCACGTACGCGCGGAGTTCAGGGCGCCGGTGCTGCTGCCGGGGACGGTGACGTACGCGGCGGAGGACGGCCGCTTCGAACTGCGGGACGGGGACGAGCGGGTGCACGTGGCGGGGGATGTCTACCCGGCCTGAGCGCCCGCCTGCTCCTCCTCCGCCTGCTCATCCTCCGTCTGCTCCTCCGCCGGCGGTGACCACGGTCTCCCCGCCATGAGGTCGCCCAGGCCCGCCCACGCGAAGTTCATCATCGTGGCCGCGGCCTGGCGGGCCGTGATGCCCAGGGTGGCGTTGGCCCAGGCGGCGAGGGACTCGGCGGCGCCGACCAGGGCCTCGGCGAGGCCGGCGACCTCGCGCTCCGGCAGGTCGGGGTCGTGGTGGGCCTCACGGGCACCGGTGAGGATCAGCTGCGTCACGAACGCGACGATCTCCTCGCGCATCGCGGCGACCTCGGCGGCGAACGGCTCGCCGTGCGTCCGGGCCTGGAGGTGCAGGACCGACCAGGCGTCCGGGTTGCGCCCGGTGTGGGCGAAGAACGCCCCGAGCCCTTCCCAGAGTTGCCGGTCGGAGGGCAGACCGGGACGGACCCCGGCCCGCACCGCCGCCACGAGGGCCTTGGCCTCGCGGCGGATGCAGGCGGTGAAGAGGTCTTCCTTGGAGTTCAGGTACAGATAGACCAACGGCTTGGACACGCCAGCGAGTTCGGCTATCTCGTCCATCGACGCGGCCATGTAGCCCCGTTGGCCGAAGATCCGCACGGCGGCGTCCAGCATCTGCTGTTCGCGGACCGCACGCGGCATCCGCTTGGTCTTCACGGCACCCATACGGCTTAGCGTACGGTCCCCCTGGCCTGCCCTCGGTCGTGAACCGAAGCGGACCGGCCAGGGGACGTCACCTCGTCACGCCGCGGCGGGCACCTTGTCGTGCTCCGCGTCCCGCGACTCGTCCCACGGGTCGTCCAGGGAGGAGCCGTCCGCCGTGGCGTAGGCCTCGCGGTCGAGCAGGTTCTCCCGGGCGGAGACCAGGACCGGGATGAGGGCCTGGCCGGCGACGTTGGTCGCGGTGCGGATCATGTCGAGGATCGGGTCGATCGCGAGGAGCAGACCGACGCCCTCCATCGGCAGGCCGAGGGTGGAGAGGGTCAGGGTCAGCATGACCGTCGCGCCGGTCAGTCCGGCCGTGGCGGCGGAGCCGACCACCGAGACGAACGCGATCAGCAGGTAGTCGCCGACACCCAGCTGGATGTCGAAGATCTGGGCGACGAAGATCGCGGCGATCGCGGGGTAGATCGCGGCGCAGCCGTCCATCTTGGTCGTCGCGCCGAACGGCACCGCGAAGGACGCGTACTCCTTCGGCACGCCGAGGCGCTCGGTGACCTTCTGCGTCAGCGGCATCGTGCCCACGGAGGAGCGGGAGACGAAGGCCAGCTGGATCGCGGGCCAGGCGCCCTTGAAGAACTGGATCGGGTTGGCCTTGGCGACGGTCGCGAGCAGCGCCGGGTAGACGCCGAACAGCACGATCAGGCAGCCGACGTAGATGTCGGCGGTGAACGTCGCGTACTTGCCGATCAGGTCCCAGCCGTAGGTGGCGATGGCGTTGCCGATGAGGCCGACCGTGCCGATCGGGGCGAGCCGGATGACCCACCACAGCGCCTTCTGGAGCAGCTCCAGGACGGACTCGCTCAGGTTGAGGATCGGCTGGGCCTTCTCGCCGAGCTGAAGGGCGGCGATACCGGCGACGGCGGCCATGAAGACGATCTGGAGGACGTTCAGCTCGGTGAACGGCGTGATGACGTCCGTCGGCACGATGCCGGTCAGGAAGTCGATCCAGGAACCGGTCTCCTCGGGCTTCGCGCCGTCCTTGGGCGTGAGGCCGGTGCCGGCGCCGGGATTGGTGAGCAGGCCGATGACGAGACCGATGCTCACCGCGATCAGCGACGTGACCATGAACCACAGGAGGGTGCGCGAGGCCAGGCGGGCCGCGTTGTTGACCTTCCGCAGGTTGGTGATCGAGACGAGGATCGCGAAGAAGACGAGCGGCGCGACGGCGAGCTTCAGCAGGCCGATGAAGGTGTCGCCGACCTTCTCCAGGGTCGTGGTCAGCCAGGACAGGTCCTGGTTGCGGGCGAGCCAGCCGAGCAGCACGCCCAGGACGAGACCGGCGAGTATCTGGGCCCAGAAGGGCACCTTGAAGGACTTCGTGTTTGAGGACACGGACTGACTCCGTTGGGGGGACGCGTAGGGGGAGCTGACGTGGGAGACGACGGGGGTTGGCGTTACGTCAGAGACGACAGTTGGCGGACGCGCACCGACAGAGATCCACGTGCAGCCGCGCGAAGAGCGCAAGCCTCCGGGGCGGAACGCTCCGGGGCTGAAGAGGCACGGCTGCTGAGTTCATAACAGCGACACCTTAACACCTGAACTTTGAGGACCCCAAAGCCTCGCTTTGACAGGCAGAAACGCGCAGGCACCCATACAAGGCAAAGCGCCCCGTTTCCGAGCATGTACGGAAACGGGGCGCTGCGCGCGTGTGAGGAACCTTACGAGGCCTGGCCCTGCGCCCGGCTCGTGTCGTCGGCCGAGTCCTCCTGGCTGCGGTTGGCCTCCATGTTGGCCTTCATACGGTCGACCCGGTGCACGATCTGCACGGAGGCGCGGTCGCGCTCCTTGCGCAGCACGATGAAGCTGATCGGCGCGGAGAGCAGCAGGGCGAGCGTCACGATCCACAGGCCGTTGCTGTCGCCGAGGCCGCGCGGGGCGAGGCCGGAGTAGACGAGGCCCCAGACGACCACGAGGCAGCCCACGAAGATCCCGAGGCGCATCAGTGTGTAGCGGAGCATCTCAATCCACTCTTCCGATTCCAAAAAGGGCCAGTGTTCAGTGAAGCACGCCCGGCGGCCGATCTTTCAGGGGGGTCAGTTCAGCGGCAGGAGCATGATCACGTCGTCCCGGTCGTCGCCCGGCGCGACCCGGATGGCGCCCGGGATCCTGCCGACCTCCTTGTAGCCGCAGGACTCGTAGAACCGCTCAAGACCGATCCCGCCCCGGCAGGTCAGCCGGATCGCCCCGATGCCGTCGAGCCCCCGGGCCGCCTCCGCGGCCGCGCCCAGCAGATCACGGCCGTACCCCTTCCCCTGGTGACGCGGATGCACCATCACCGTGTACAGCCACAGCCAGTGCGTCATCAGGTGGTGGGTGTTGAGCGTCAGGAACGCGGTCGCCGCGACCCGCCCCTCCTCGTCGTGCCCGACGAGCAGCCTGACCTTGCCCTCCGCCATCGACGCGAAGTGCTTCAGCAACGAGGGCCGGATGTCCTCCCGCACCACGGGCGGCACGAACCCGACGGCTCCCCCGGCATTGGAGACGTCGGCCCACAGGTCGAGAATGCCGTCACGCAGATCGGGCGTGACGGCGGGATCCAGGGTGAAGGTAAGAGGCACGCAGGGATTGTAGCTATTACGACAACGCCCGCGCCGCCACTTCCAGATCCGATACGAGGCCCCGGTACGCCGCCTCCCGGTCGTCCGCCCGCAGCACCGCCGACGGATGCACCGTGGGCACCAGCCGCTCCGCCCTTCCGTGGATCTCCTCCTCCAGCACGGTGCCCCGCACCTGCGTGACCCGGAACGAGGACCCGAGCAGCGCCTTCCCCGCGGTGGCCCCCAGCACGACGATCAGCTCCGGCTCCACGACCGCGAGCTCCGCGGCCAGCCAGGGCCCGCACGCGGTCGTCTCCCGAAGGTTCGGCGCCTTGTGAATACGCCGCTTCCGGGGCTCGGCCCGCGTGAACTTGAAGTGCTTGACCGCGTTGGTGACATACGCCTCGGACGGATCGATGCCGGCTTCCTCCAGTGCCCGGTCCAGGAGACGGCCGGCAGGCCCGACGAACGGCTTCCCCTGCCGGTCCTCCTGATCCCCGGGCTGCTCACCGACGAGCATCACCCGGGCGTCCTCGTCCCCGGCACCGAAGACGGTCTGCGTGGCGTCCCGGTGCAGGGGGCATCCCCGGCACTCGGCAGCGGCACGGCGCAGCGCGGTCAACCCACCGCGACCGGGAAGGAAGGGCTCAGCGGTATAGGCGTCCTCAGGCACCCGGGTGGCAACCATGCCCCCCGGGTACCCCGTCCGGCTTTCACACCCGCATGGGCTGAGGCGATTCCCTGCGCTCCGGGTCGGCACCCTCGTACTCGCGGATGATCTCGTACCGGGTGTTGCGCTCCACGGGGCGGAAACCGGCGTCGCGGATCAGATCGAGCAAGTCCTCGCGCGTCAGCTTGTTCGGCGTGCCGAAGTTGTCCGCGTCATGCGTGATCTTGTACTCGACGACCGACCCGTCCATGTCGTCGGCACCGTGCTGCAAAGCCAGCTGCGCGGTCTGCACCCCGTGCATCACCCAGAAGACCTTGACGTGCGGCACGTTGTCGAACAGCAGCCGCGACACGGCGAAGGTCTTGAGCGCCTCAGCGCCCGTCGCCATCTGCGTCCGCGCCTGAAGACGGTTCCGGACCTTCCCGTCCTTCATGTCGACGAAGTCGTGCTGGTAGCGCAGCGGGATGAAGACCTGGAAGCCACCGGTCTCGTCCTGCAGCTCACGCAGCCGCAGCACGTGGTCCACGCGGTGGCGCGGCTCCTCGATGTGGCCGTAGAGCATGGTGGCCGGGGTCTTCAGACCCTTCTCGTGGGCGAGCCGGTGGATGCGCGACCAGTCCTCCCAGTGGGTGCGGTGGTCGACGATGTGCTGCCGGACCTCCCAGTCGAAGATCTCCGCGCCGCCACCGGTCAGCGACTCCAGCCCGGCGTCGATCAGCTCGTCGAGGATCTCGGAGGCGCTCATCCCCGAGATGGTCTCGAAGTGGTGGATCTCGGTCGCCGTGAAGGCCTTCAGCGAGACGTGCGGCAGGGCCGCCTTCAGCTCCCGCAGCGAGCGCGGGTAGTACCGCCACGGCAGATTCGGGTGCAGGCCGTTGACGATGTGCAGCTCGGTGAGGTTCTCCGACTCCATCGCCTTGGCGAGCTTGACGGCCTCCTCGATGCGCATCGTGTACGCGTCCTTCTCCCCCGGCTTGCGCTGGAAGGAGCAGTACGCGCAGGAGGCCGTGCACACGTTGGTCATGTTGAGGTGACGGTTGACGTTGAAGTGCACGACGTCGCCGTTCTTGCGGGTGCGCACCTCGTGCGCGAGGCCGCCGAGCCAGGCCAGGTCGTCCGACTCGTACAGCGCGATGCCGTCCTCACGGGTCAGCCGGACGCCCGCCCTGACCTTCTCCTCCAGCTCGCGCTTGAGCCCGAGATCCATGCCCACACCTTTCTACGAAGACGTCCCAACCGTACGACCAAGCCGCTACTCCTCTTCGGGCAGCTCCCCGACCCGGTTCTCCCACTTGGTGGAGAGCACGATGGTCGTACGCGTCCGGGAGACGCCCTTGGTTCCGCTGAGCCGCCGGATCATCTTCTCCAGGCCATCCACGTCCGCCGCCCGCACCTTGAGCATGTACGAGTCGTCGCCCGCGATGAACCAGCAGTCCTCGATCTCCGAGAGGTCCTTCAGCCGCTGTGCCACGTCCTCGTGGTCGGTGGCGTCGGAGAGCGAGATACCGACGAGCGCGGTGACGCCGAGGCCGAGCGAGGCGGCGTCGACGGTGGCCCGGTAGCCGGTGATGACACCGGCCGCCTCCAGCCGGTTGATGCGGTCGGTGACACTGGGTCCCGACAGTCCGACGAGGCGTCCCAGCTCCGCGTAGGAGGCCCGGCCGTTCTCCCTCAGGGCCTGGATGAGCTGCCTGTCCACCGCGTCCATTGCGATCGAAGCCTTCCGCTGAAGTTGTCTGTGGTCCGATGAGGTTTCGGGGTCGTGCTCACTGGGAGTCGGCGCGGTGCGACCCGCCGCCGAGCTCACCTTGCCAACGGCGGTAGAGCCGGTGCGGCACGCCCGCCGCGTCGAGTACGCGTCCGGCGACGAAGTCCACCAGGTCCTGGATGTGCGTCGCGCCCGCGTAGAAGGCGGGTGAGGCCGGTACGACGTTCGCGCCCGCGTCGTCGAGGGTGACCAGGTGCCGCAGGGTCTGGCCGTTCAGCGGGGTCTCGCGTACGGCCACGACGAGGGGGCGGCCCTCCTTCAGGGTCACGCTCGCCGCCCGCTGCAGCAGGTCCTTCGACAGCCCGAGCGCGACACCGGCCACGCTCGCCGTCGAGGCGGGCACGATCAGCATGCCCTTGGTGGGGTACGACCCCGAGGAGGGCCCGGCGGCCAGGTCGCCGGCGCTCCAGTGCCGTACGGCGTCGAGGTCGACGGAGAAGGTGTCCGGCTTGCCGTCGGCGCCACGGGACAGCCATTCCCGCAGGTCGTCACGCCAGTGGGCGTCCCGGAAGGAGATCCCGGTCTCGTCCAGCAGGGTGAGCCGGGAGGCCCGGGAGACCACGAGATCGACGCTCTCGCCGGCCGCGAGGAGGGCCCGCAGCACGGCAGCGGCATACGGGGTGCCGGAGGCCCCGGACACCCCTACGATCCAAGGCGTACGTGGCGTCTCGCCTGGCTTGACTGGGTTCACAACACCGAGCCTATCGGGCGTCACAGGGTGGGAACCGGTGCAGGGGTGCGGGCCGTTGCATGAAGGAGATGAGCGAGCACTGGGGGTCGCCATGTCCAGTCTGGAAGCCGGGCGGTCTCGCGGCGACCGCGCGATGGCCGCGGGCAAGCTGATGCTGGCCTGGGTGGCGCTGTTGTGGCTGCTGGAAGTGGTGGACGTGGCGACCGGCCACGCGCTGGACGGCTTCGGGGTCACCCCACGCGAGCCGTCCGAACTGATCGATGTCGTCCCGTCGGCGTTCATCCACTTCGGCTTCGCCCATCTGGTGGCGAACACCGTGCCGCTGCTGGTCCTGGGCTTCCTGGCCGCGCTCAGCGGGCTGCGCCGTTTCCTCCTGGTGGCGGCGCTGATCATCCTCGTCGACGGCCTGGGCGTCTGGCTGATATCCCCGCCGCACACCAACACCGCGGGAGCCTCCGGCCTGATCTTCGGCCTCTTCGGCTTCCTGCTGGTCACCGGCTTCCTCGAACGCCGCCCGCTGGGCATTCTGACCGGCATCCTGATCGCCGCGATCTGGGGCGGCTCCATCCTGACCGGCCTCGCCCCGACCCAGTCGGGCGTCAGCTGGCAGGGCCACCTGCTGGGCCTGCTGGCCGGTGTGGCGGCGGCGTTCGCGTTCCGCCGCCACCCGGATTCGAGCCGAGCACTGACGCCCTAGCGGGCGGTCGGTACTACTTCATGCAGGCGGCGACGATGTAGCCCTTGACGCCCTTGTACGTGACCGGGTACCAGATCTTCTCCGTAACACCGCAAGCGGTGTACTTCCCGCCGAGCACGTAGCTGACGTCGTCGTACGAGACGGTCGTGCCCTTGGGGATGACGCCCCGGGCCGTGGAGTTGCTGGTCGCCTTCGCCCTCAGCGTGACCGAGTCCAGCATCTTGGCCTTCGCCGGAGCCGCCGTGGCCGCCGGAGCCACGCCGGCGACGACACCGCCCACCAGCGCGGCAACGGTCACGACGCGTGCAAGCTTCTTCACTTATGTCCCCGTTTTCTAACTGAATGCTTCAACTGCCGCGCAGACGATAGCAATTGACGATCATGAGGCACCGCCGAGATCCCGCGCACACACGGACTCGGCACAAGCCCTCTACACCGTCAGCCCACGCGCCAGCAGGTCGAGCAGCGCGCACACGAACAGGGCGATGCCGATGAAGCCGTTGACGCTGAAGAAGGCGCGGTTCACGCGGGAGAGGTCGTGGGGGCGGACGATCGAGTGTTCGTAGAGGAACGCTCCCGCGACGATCAGCAGCCCCAGCCAGAAGAAGGCCCCCGCGTCGGTGGTCAGGGCGTACCAGACGAACAGGGCCGTCGTGAGGGCGTGGCAGACCCGCGCTCCCCGGACCGCCGCCGGGATCCCGAAGCGGGCCGGAACGGACATGACGCCGATCTCGCGGTCCGTCTCGACGTCCTGGCAGGCGTAGATCAGGTCGAAGCCGCCGATCCAGATGCCGACGGCGAGGCCGAGGATCACCGCGTCCCAGGACCAGGTGCCCGTGATGGCGAGCCAGCCGCCGACCGGGCCCATCGCCTGGGCGAGACCGAGGATGGCCTGCGGGAAGTTCGTGAACCGCTTGCCGTAGGGATAGACCACCATCGGGATCACCGCGATGGGGGCCAGGGCCAGGCAGAGCGGGTTGAGCAGGGCCGCCGCGCCGAGGAAGACGACGAGGGCGACGAGCGCGCCCGTCCACGCGTGCTTCACCGACATCGCGCCCGTCACCAGCTCACGCTGCGCCGTACGCGGATTACGGGCGTCGATCTCCCGGTCGATGATCCGGTTGACCGCCATGGCGAAGGTACGCAGCCCCACCATGCAGACGGTGACCAGCAGCAGCCGCCCCCAGTGGATGTTCCGGTCCAGCTGGAACATCGCCGAAAGCGCGGCGATATAGGCGAAGGGCAGCGCGAAGACCGAGTGCTCGATCATCACCAGACGCAGGAACGCCTTCGTGCGTCCCGGCTGGGGGATCGCGGCGGATGCGGAGCTCACAGCCCGTACTCCTTCCACCGACGGTCCACCTTCGCCGCCGTCTCCGGGTCGGACTCCACCATGTCGGGCCAGCCGCCGTCGCGCGTGTAGCCCTCCTCGGGCCACTTCTTCGTCGCGTCGATGCCCGCCTTGCCTCCCCAGAACTGCTGGTAGGAGGCGTGGTCGAGATGGTCGACGGGGCCCTCGACGATCGACAGGTCACGGGCGTAGTCCGTGTTGCCGAGGGCCCGCCAGGCGACCTCGTGCAGATCGTGGACGTCGCAGTCGGAGTCGACGACCACGATCAGCTTGGTCAGCGACATCATGTGCGCGCCCCAGACGGCGTGCATGACCTTCTGCGCGTGCTTCGGGTACTTCTTGTCGATCGAGACGATCGCGCAGTTGTGGAAGCCGCCCGCCTCCGGCAGGTGGTAGTCCACGATGTCCGGGATGATGATCTTCAGGAGCGGAAGGAAGAAGCGTTCCGTCGCCCGGCCCAGCGGCCCGTCCTCCGTCGGAGGGCGACCCACCACGATCGACTGGAGCAGCGGCCGCTTCCGCATCGTCACACAGTCGATCTTCAGCGCGGGGAAGGGCTCCTGCGGCGTGTAGAAGCCGGTGTGGTCGCCGAAGGGGCCTTCGGGCAGCATCTCGCCCGGCTCCAGCCAGCCCTCGATGACGACCTCCGCCTGCGCCGGCACCTGGAGCGGCACGGTCTTGCAGTCGACCATCTCGATCCGCTTGCCGGCGAGGAACCCGGCGAACAGGTACTCGTCGATGTCCCCCGGCAGCGGGGCGGTCGACGCGTACGTCACGGCCGGCGGACAGCCGAAGGCGATCGCGACGGGCAGCCGCTCACCCCTCCTCGCCGCGACCTGGTAGTGGTTGCGGCTGTCCTTGTGGATCTGCCAGTGCATGCCGATCGTGCGCTTGTCGTGGCGCTGCAGGCGGTACAGCCCGAGATTGCGGACGCCGCTCTCCGGGTCCTTGGTGTGGGTGAGCCCCAGATTGAAGAAGGAGCCGCCGTCCTTCGGCCAGGTGAACAGGGCGGGGAGCTGGTCCAGGTCGACGTCGTCACCGGTGAGGACGACTTCGTGCACCGGTCCGTCCTTCACCTTCTTCGGCGGGACGTGGGTCATCGAGCCGAGCTTTCCGAAGGCCTCGCGCACGCCGACGAACCCGTGCGGCAGCTCGGGCTTCAGCAGCCCGCCGATCCGCTCGGAGATCTCGCCGTACGACTTCAGTTCCAGGGCCTTCAGCAGCCGCCGGTCCGTGCCGAACACGTTCATCGCGAGCGGCATGCCCGAACCGCGCACGTTCTCGAAGAGCAGCGCGGGGCCGCCGGCCTTCTGCACCCGGTCGACGATCTCCCCGATCTCCAGATACGGGTCCACCTCGGCCTTGATGCGCTTGAGGTCGCCCTCGCGCTCCAGCGCCCTGAGCAGGGAGCGAAGATCGTCGTAAGCCATGCGGTCCAGTATCCCCGAGCGGCTACCCTGGCCCTGAACCGCCCACCCGCTTTCGCTGAGAGGCCGCATGCTCCGGGTACTCATGTTCCTCGTGCCGCTGGCGCTGAGCGTGTACGCGTTCATCGACTGCATCAGCACCAAGGACGACGACATCCGTCACATGCCCAAGCCGCTTTGGGCACTCCTCGTGCTGGTCTTCCCGCTCGTCGGTTCGATCTCCTGGCTCATCGCCGGCAAGAAGCGCCGCCCGGCCGCCGAGGGCTGGTCCGGCGTCCGGGGCAACCGCTCCCGGCAGTGGGTCGCGCCCGACGACAACCCCGACTTCCTCAAGTCCCTCGACGAGGACCCGAAGAAGGACGACGACCCGAAGCGCGACGAGCCCTGACCGTCGCCGTGCCGCCTACACCAGCGCCTTGATCCGGGCACTGGTGAGGGCCCGGTCGAAGACGCGTACGTCCCTGATCGCGCCGGGGAAGAAGTCGCTGGGCCGTCCCTCGTACGTGGCACGGCCGATCATCAGCCCGCCGGGTGCGGGCAGCGGCCGGATGTCACGGGTCTCCGCCTGCTGCACGCCGTCGACGTAGAGCCGCAGCTTGCGTCCGGCCCCGTCGCAGACGCCCACCAGGTGGGTCCAGGTGTTCACGGCGGGCACGGAGTACCCCACGGCGCGCTGTCCGGGCCGGGCGAAGGCCCAGCGCTGCTCATCGCTGGAGTACTGGAGGTAGAAGCCGCTGGCGTCACCGGCCTCCTGGCTGACGACGGTGGCGAAGGTGCCCGGCTCGGTGGCGAGACGCACCCAGGCCGCGACCGTGAAGCTGCGTCCGGCCCCGGTCCTCAGTACCGGCACCTCGGTGATGATCTGGCTCCCGTTCCCGTCGAACTCGGCGGCCCCCTCGCCGCCCGCCCGCCACCTGACCCCGCTCGCGGTGCCGTCGTTGTCACCGGCGGTGTCCCGGGCGAGCGCCCCGGAGGCCTCGTCGAGCGGCCAGACGCCGACCGGCTGCGCGGGCCCGGGGGCGGACTCGGGCGGGCCGGCGGACTCGGGCCGGTTGAACCACAGCCCGGCACCGACGCCGAGCGCGGCGACGGCCCCGGCACCGGACAGCAGGAACGCACGTCGGCTGCGGCCTGCGGGCGCCGGGGTGGGTTCGACCTGAGTGGCCGGACGTGCCGGCCGGGGCGGGTCCGCCTCACGTGTGCGCCTGGCCGGGCCCGGTACGTGGGTGTGGCCGGCGGCGGTGTCGGGCCCCGGCGGGATGCGCGGCAGCGCCATCGTGCTCTCGGCGTCGGCCGGGCCGATCCGGGCGAGGATGTCGCGCGGCGTGGGACGGTCGGCGGGGTCCTTCGCCAGGCACGCGGCGATCAGGGCCCGCAGCGCCGGATCCCCGACGGCGGTGACATCGGGCTCGTTGTGCACGACCCGGTAGAGCAGGGCGGGCGTGGGCCCGGCGCCGAACGGGTTGCCGCCGGTCGCCGCGAAGGCCAGCACCGCGCCCAGGCAGAAGATGTCGGTGGCGGGCGTGATCTCGTCGCCGCTGACCTGCTCCGGCGCCATGAACCCGGGCGAGCCCGCCATGTGCCCGGTCCCGGTGATCGAGTCGCCCTCGACACTGCGCACGATCCCGAAGTCGATGACGCGCGGCCCGTCCTGAGCGAGCAGCACGTTGGACGGCTTGAGGTCCCGGTGGACCAAATTCACCGAGTGGATCGACACGAGCGCCTCGGCGAGCCCCGCGGCGAGACGCCGTACGGCGTCCGTACCGAAGGGGCCCTGCTCCACGACCGCCTGCTCCAACGACGGCCCCGCGATGTAACTGGTGACCAGCCAGGGCAGCGGCGCGTCCGGATCGGCATCGATGACCGGAGCGGTGAAGGCACCGCTGACCAACCGGGCCGCCTCCACCTCCCGGCGGAACCGGGACCGGAACTCGGGCCGGCGCACCAGCTCGACATGCACGACCTTGACGGCGACGTCCCGCCCACCCGGCGAACGCCCCAGATAGACCCGGCCCATTCCTCCGGCGCCCAGCCGCCCCAGCAGCTGGTAGTCGCCTATGGAGCGCGGGTCTTCCGGCCTCAGCGAAGACACGAAGTGAACGCCGCCCAGGCTTCGCGGGACAACAACAGCACGGCTCTGTCAGGGGCTTTGCTGTCACGGATGGGGACGACTTCGGGGAAATCGGGGGCTATTTCTATGCAGTCCCCGCCGTTTGTGCCGCTGTAGCTGCTCTTGATCCAGGATGCCGCGCTGAATTCGTGACTGCTCATCGTGCTCGTACCCCTTCATCAAGTCGCTGATCAGAGCGGCTGATTCGCGGGCGGACAGCGAGTCGGCCCTGAGCACATCATAGGTGCGGCGGTGTCGTGCCAAGAGGGCGGGATTGTCGTTGAAATGGCCTTGGTCCAACGACTCCGAGTACACCCACTGTTGCCCGTCCGGCAGCGTGATCAGCGACATGGACGTGTTCGGGCGGTCGATGGCGGGGTCGTCGGCCGGGACTACCTGGATGCGGATATTGGGACGCTGCCCCACGTCCAGCAGGTGTGCGAACTGGTCCCGCATGATCGCCGCGCTTCCCACCCTGGTACGCAGGCAGCTCTCATCGAGCACGGCTACGAACGAGGGGCCGTCCGGGGCGAGGAAGCGCCGCTGTCGACTCATGCGCGCCCTGACGCGTTCCTCGACTTCGTCCTGGTCCACGATGTGGCGGCCGAACAGCGCCCACGCGTAGTCCTGCGTCTGCAACAGACCCGGCACCACGTTGGCCTGGTAGGCCAGCAACGAAGTGGCCTCGGCGTCCATACGTACGCGCCTCTCGAACCAATCAGGATGCTCCACCTGCGGATACCAGTCGATCCGGCCCCACAACCGCAGCAACACCCCACCCGTGCCCAGCAGTTCATCGCAGGACTTGGCGAAACCGTCCGTGGGAACCCTCGTCCCCGCCTCCACCCGCGCCACGTGCGAGCGGTCGCACGGGATGCGCCCCGCCAAGCCCTCCTGCGTGAGCAACGCCGCCTCGCGGAAATGCTTGAGCACCTCCCCGAACACGGCCGCCGTGCTCACCCCCGACCCCGCGCTGCCGTTGCGTCGACTCACGGCTCCCCCTCCGTGACAGTGCACCACCCGCACGCCCGAAACATTGATCCGGCCCATTCCCCTGCGCAACGCTCGATACACCCAGAGTTACGGAGGAGCACGCAATGGAACCGGGAACGCTCGTCTACGACCCGCACACGAACAAGGTCGGCGAGTACCAGGACAAGACCGGCCCGTACGTGATGCTGCGCCCGGTCGGCGGCGGCCGGGAATGGCAGGCCGACCCCACACGGATCCGCGTGGCCACCCCGGAAGAACGGCTGAGCGCAGGCGTACGCGCGGCCAACGACCGTTCCAGGGAAGGCAGGGAGGGAATGCCGGTCGATCCGAGCCGACCCCCCGTCCCGGTGCCCGGGTGCACGGCCTGCGAGGAACTCGCCGCCCGGCGGGACAAGGCCCGGGCGGCATTCGACGGAAGTGCCGTGACGGACGCGAACGTGCTGCTGCGCCAGCACCAACGCGAGGAGCACGGTGGGGAATCGGCAGGCCGCAGGCTCTTCAGGTACGTCCCGTACACGATCGTGCAGGACGCCTCCGCCCTGCCGGAGTACCAGGCGTACTGCGTCTCCGGCGAGGAGACGGACTGCGGGGCGAGCTCAGGGCCCTGCACAGCCCCCGCCGAAGTCGAGGAGTGGCAGCGCAGGCACACCCAGGAAACCCGGCACCTGCGCTACCGCCGCAGCTTCGCGGATTACGCGGTGTTGGAAAGGCACGGCTGACAAGGCCGACCGACAGCAACTGTCGGGGCCGCCCGAAACAACGGGTGGCCAGGCCCGCCGCCCCTTCGGCCAGCTACCTGACCACTGGCGAGAGGGCAGCGCGCTCGCGCCTCGCCTGCACGCCGGGTCGGCTCAGCGGCGAGCGGTGGTGGGTTGGGGGGAGGTGAGGGGCCGTCGATGAGTGGGAGCTGGGGTCTGAACGGGGTGAGTGGAGCGGTCACGCCAACCACCCCCTCCTCGACCAGCAACTTCCCCTCCCCCCTTGGCCCATCCGCTCCCAAAGCAGCGATAGCGCGCCCGCCGTAGCCGGTCAGCCCACCGGGCGGTCGCCGCTGAGCAAACCCGGCGTGCAGGCGAGGCGCGGGTGCGGCCGCTGACGCCGGGCATAGATGCAACGGGCCGAAGATCGCAGACGCCGCTTGGCCACCCGCCTTTCCGGGCCGCTCGCTCGCTTCTCTCCCGTGCTGGAACGGACTGGGTCAAGGGTGGCCCGCAGGGCCATCACCGAAGGCGACGCGAAGCGCCCTTGACGCAGGCCGTGGAAGCACGACACTGCCGAAGAAGCGGGCGGCCCCGAGAGCACGGCGCAAGTCACCCAGCCAGAAACCCACCCGTCCTGGACGCCCGCACGGCCGCCACCTCCCGTGGGGTTCCCTCCGCCACGACCCGGCCTCCACCGGCCCCGCCGACCGGCCCGAGGTCGATCAGCCAGTCCGAGGCGTGGATGACGTCGAGGTTGTGCTCGATGGTGACGACGGAGTGCCCGGCGTCGACGAGGCGTTGGAGGACGCCGAGGAGGCGGGCGGTGTCGGCGGCGTGCAGGCCGGTGGTGGGCTCGTCGAGGAGGTAGAGGGTGCGGCCCGTGGTGCGGCGGCCCAGCTCCTTGGCCAGTTTGAGGCGTTGGGCCTCTCCGCCGGAGAGGGTGGTGGCGGGCTGGCCCAGGGGAAGGTAGCCGAGGCCCACGTCCACCATGCGCCGGAGCCTGGAGGCGACCGCCGGGACACCCGCGAAGACCGTCAGCGCCTCGTCCACCGTCGCCGCGAGGAGCTCGGCGATGTCGTGGCCCTCGTAGCGCACGGCCAGCACCTCGGGCCGGAAGCGGCGCCCCTTGCAGGCGGGGCAGCGCACCTCCACGGCCGGGAGGAAGTGCATGTGGACGGTGAGCACACCGGCGCCCTCGCAGCGTTCGCAGCGGCCTCCGGGGACGTTGAAGGAGAAGTGGCCGGGTGTGAGGGCGCCCTTGGAGTGGGCCGCGTAGGTCTCCCGGACGGGGGTGAAGACATCGGAGTACGTCGCCGCGTTGGAGCGCGGGACCCTGCCGATCGGCTCCTGGTCGATGAGGACCGCCTTGGACAGGTTCTCCCAGCCGTCGATGGAGTCATACTCACCCGGCCGCTCCCCGGCCCCGTGGAAGTGGCGGCGTGCGGCCCGGCCCAGGACGTCCAGCATCAGCGTCGACTTGCCCGAGCCGGACGGGCCGGTGACCGTGACCAGACGGCCGAGCGGAATCCGGGCGGTGACGTGCTTGAGGTTGTGCGCCCGGGCGCCGTGGATCACCAGCGCCTCGCCGGCGTCCGCGCGGCCCCGCGACGCCGGAGCGGGCAGCCGGCCCGACAGATACGCCCCGGTCACCGAGCCCTCGGTGCGCGCCACCTCCTCCGGTGTGCCCTGGGCGACGATCCGGCCGCCGTCCCGGCCCGCCCCCGGGCCGACATCCACCACCCAGTCCGCCGCCCGCAGCACATCGAGGTCGTGCTCGATGACCAGCACCGTGTTGCCCAGGTCGCGCAGCCTGCCCAGGACACGGACCAGCCGCTCGGTGTCGGACGGGTGCAGTCCGATCGTCGGCTCGTCGAGGACGTAGAGGACCCCCGTGAGGCCCGAGCCCAGCAGGGCGGCCAGCCGCAGTCGCTGGGTCTCGCCGGCGGAGAGGCTGGGCGTGGCCTGGCCCAGGGTGAGGTAGCCGACGCCGACGTCGACCAGCCGCCGCACCCGCTCCTCCAGGTCGGCGACGACCGGTTCCACGAGCAGCCACTCGTCCCCGCCCGACCGCTCCCGCAGACCGGCCAGCCAGGTGTCGAGGTCGGTCAGGGGAAGCCGGGCGGCCTCGACGATGGTGTGTCCGTGGACGGTCACCGCCCGGCTCTCCGGCCGCAGCCGGGTACCGCCGCACTCCCCGCAGGGCTGTTTCAGCAGGCCTTGCTGTTCGGCCCGTTCGCGGTACCCGGGGTCGTCGGCACGGTCGTTGTAGCGGCGCAGCAGCGCCGTCGCGACCCCTTCGAAGCGGCCCCCCGACACGGTCGCCGGCGGATCGGTGTCCGGGAAGTGCCGTCGGAACTCGGGGCTTTCGACGCCGTGGAGCAGCAGGTCCCTCGGGATGTCGCCCAGTTCGTCGACCGGGGCGTCCGCGTCGAAGGTGAAGCCGTAGTGGTCTGCGGCGGCCCGGAGCACGGGGAGGCTCCAGTCGGTGTACTTCGCGTTCCAGCCCTTCACCGCGCCCTGGGCGACCGACTTCCCGCCGTCGACCAGGCGCCGTACGTCGGGCCGGATCACCTCGCCCAGGCCGGTGCAGGCCGGGCAGGCTCCGGCGGGCTTGTTGAACGAGAAGGAGCCCATCACGAGTTCGGCCACGGGCGTGCCGCAGTGCGGGCAGGGCCGCTGCTCCGCCTCGGCGTCCTCGTCGCCCTCGGCGCCCTCGGCGTACGACGGCGGGATGTCCTTCCCGCAGTCCGGGCACGGCCGTACCCCGATGCGCGACCAGAGCAGCCGCAGATACGTGAACACCTCGGTGACGGTGCCGACCGTGGAGCGCGGGCTGCGGTTGGTGTGGTGCTGGTCGACGCTGATGGACGGGGACAGGCCGGTGATCGAGTCGACGGCGGGCTTGCTGACGAAGCCGGTGACCATGCCCAGCGACTCCAGGTACTGCCGCTGGCCCTCCCGGTGGAGGGTGTCGAAGGCGAGGGTGGACTTGCCGGAACCGGACAGGCCGGTCAGGACGACCAGCTTGTTCTTCGGGAGGGAGAGGGAGACGTTCCTGAGGTTGTGGAGCCGGGCGCCGGTCACGCGAATGAAGGAGTCCATTCCTTCAAGTCTTCCATTGAAGTGCGGTGTTGAGACTTTTGAGCGATGCATCGCGCTGTCCCCTGTCGTAACCTTCAAACCGATGACGAACGAACGCCGACTCCGGCCCGTCGACCTCGCCCGGTCGGCCGGTGTCTCGACGCAGCAGATCCGCAACTACGAGGACGCCGGTGTGCTCCCGCCGGCCGCCCGGACCGCGTCCGGCTACCGCGCCTTCACCGAGGTGCACCGAGGGGCGCTGCTGGCCTACCGGACCCTGATGCGGGGCTTCGGGCCGGTGCCGGCGACGCGGATCATGCGGACCCTGCACGAGGGTGACGTCCCGGGCGCGCTCGCGCTGGTCGACGCCGCGCACGCCGCCCTGCACGAGGAGCGCGTCTCGCTGCGGGCCGCGAGCGAGGCCCTGGAGCTGCTGGCGGCCGAGCCCCTCGCCCCGCTCCCCCGGTCCGGCGGGCTGCGCATCGGGGAGGTGGCCGCGCTGCTGGGCGTACGGACGTCCGCGCTGCGGGTGTGGGAGGGCGCCGGGCTGATCGCGCCCCGGCGCGAGCGCGCCACCGGATACCGGCTGTACGAACCCTCGGACGTGCGGGACGCCCGGCTCGTGCACACCCTGCGCCGCAGTCACTATCTGTTCGACCAGATCCGGCCGGTGCTGGAGGGGCTGAGAAGGGAGGGCAGCAGCGATGCCCTGCGCGCGGCCGTCGCGGCCCGCGGGGAGGCCCTGACCGCCCGGACCAGGACCATGATCGAGGGCTCCGGGGCCCTCCACACCTACCTCGACACCTACCTCGACCGGCTCACCGAAGCGACGAAGGAGATCCGATGAACGAGGTCATGGACCAGGCACAGGCACGCGCCTGGCTCGCCACCGCAGTCGAGGAGGCCCGCGCCGGGCTCGCCGAGGGCGGCATCCCGATCGGCGCCGCCCTCTACGGCGCCGACGGCACCCTGCTGGGCCGTGGCCACAACCGGCGTGTGCAGGACGGCGACCCCAGCCTGCACGCGGAGACGGCCGCCTTCCGCGCGGCCGGGCGACAGCGCTCCTACCGGGGCACGACGATGGTGACGACCCTGTCCCCCTGCTGGTACTGCTCCGGCCTGGTCCGGCAGTTCGGCATCTCCCGGGTCGTGATCGGCGAGGCGGCCACCTTCCACGGAGGTCACGACTGGCTCTCCGAACACGGTGTGGAGATCGTCTTGCTGGACGACGGAGAGTGCGTCGGCCTGATGCGGGACTTCATCGCGAGCAGCCCGGAGCTGTGGAACGAGGACATCGGCGTCAACTGAACGCACCGCTCAGGGCTCGTATCGCCGTTCGAGATGCCATCCGTTCCATTGAAATGTGGCGAAACCCGGTGTCGTCGAGGGCAGGTTCGGCATTCCTTTGGTCGGGTCTATCCCACCTGCGAACGGAGACGCCCTGTGCGAATGACTGACATCCAGCGTTGCGAGGTGCGACCTGGGCGACTCGTCGAATGGACACTCAGTCCGGCGACCGTCGCGACGGCGAAGGCGCTGCCGGAGGACTCCAGGCCGCCCGCGTACATCCAGGAGTCGCACCTTCGGACGGCGCGGTCCGTGCGCGAGGACGGACTGTTCGTGCCGACCTGGCTGGGCGCGGCGTTCGACATCCCGGGGCGGGCCGATCTGGACGCGCTGGGCGAGGCGCTGCGCGGCTGGACCCTGCGACACGAGACCCTGCGCAGCGGCTTCCGCTGGGCGGGCGGTCCCGGCGACTCGATCCGCCGCTTCACGCTCGACGCCTCCTCGGTGTCCCTGCACCGCGAGGAGGCCGGCGACTTCACCGACCCGGCGGCCCTGGCCCAGCACCTCCAGGACCGCTTCGACACCACGGCGGACGCCCTGCGCTGGCCCAACCTCATCTACACGGCGGTGGTCCGGGACGACTGCACCAGCGTCTACATGGCGTTCGACCACAGCAATGTCGACGCCTACTCCATCCACCGCATCCCCGCCGAGATCCACGAGCTGTACGAGGCGGCCCGCGGCGGCGGCGAGGTGGCGGCGGCGCCGGAGCCGGAACCGGTGGGCAGCTACGTCGACTTCTGCGAGGCCGAGCGGGCGGACGCCGACCGCATCGACGCGGACCACGACATCGTCGCCCGCTGGCGGGAGTTCATCCACCGCTGCGACGGACGGCTGCCGAGCTTCCCGATCGACCTCGGCCTGGATCCCGAGGGCGGGCTGCCCACGCAGAAGTTCATGCGCGAGATGCTGGTGGACGCGGACGCCGCCGCCGCGTTCGAGGCGTACTGCCGCCCGTACGGCGGGAGCCTCGTCGGAGTCCTCGCGGCCACGGCCCTGATCGTCCACGAGATCGGCGGCGAGCCCGTCTACCGTACGGTCGTGCCGTTCCACACCCGGGTGAAGTCCCAGTGGTCGCAGTCGGTCGGCTGGTACGTGGGCGGCGCCCCGATCGAGATCCCCATGTCCGAGGCCACCGACTTCCCGAGCGCCCTGCGCACCGTACGCGCCGCCCTCCAGGCCAACCGACGGCTCGCGCGCATCCCCCTCGCCCGGGTCCTCCACCTCCTCGGCGCCGACTTCCGCCCCACCTCCCCCGACCTGTACTCGATCGTCTCCTTCGTCGACACCCGCGCCATCCCCGGCTCCGGCGACTGGACGGACCAGAACGCTTACGGGCTGCTCCGCGTGTCCTACGGCGACCAGGTGTGTGCCTGGATCACCCGGCTGCACGAGGGCCTGTGGTTCGCCGGCCGCTACCCGGACACGGACATCGCCCACAAGAACCTGCGGCTGTACGCGGAGCGGCTGCGGGACGTCATCACGAGTACCACCGGCCCGCGTTAGGGCCGGACGGCGAAGGCCGGTTCCCGTGACGTGGAGTCACGGGGACCGGCCTTCGTTGTTCTCGTTGTCTCCGGGGCTCACACGCCCGCGTAGGAGTGCTTGCCGGAGACGAAGATGTTCACGCCGTAGTAGTTGAACAGCCAGCAGCCGAAGGCGAGCAGGGCCAGGTAGGCGGCCTTGCGGCCCTTCCAGCCGGCGGTGGCGCGGGCGTGCAGGTAGCAGGCGTAGGCGACCCAGGTGATGAAGGACCAGACCTCCTTGGGGTCCCAGCCCCAGTAGCGGCCCCAGGCGTCGCCGGCCCAGATGGCGCCCGCGATGATCGTGAACGTCCACAGCGGGAAGACGGCGGCGTTGACGCGGTAGGCGAACTTGTCCAGGGACGACGAGGCGGGCAGCCGCTCCAGCACGGAGGTGGCGAAGGTGCCGGGCGTGCCGCCGCCCGCCAGCTTGGTCTCGTAGGAGTCCTTGAAGAGGTACAGGATCGTGGCGACCGCGCCGACGTAGAAGACCGCGCCGCAGAAGATCGCGGTCGAGACGTGGATGTACAGCCAGTACGAGTGCAGCGCCGGGACCAGTTGGTCGCTGGCGGTGTAGAGGACCGTGACGGCCAGACCGAGGTCGAGCAGGACTGTGGTGACCAGGAACAGCCCGAGCCAGCGGACGTTCTTCCTCAGGGCGAGCAGCGCGAGGTACACACCGACGGCGACCGTGGAGAACGTGATGTTGAACTCGTACATGTTGCCCCACGGCGCCCGCTCCACCGAGAGGGCGCGGGTGAGGACACCGCCGAACTCGACCACGAAGGCGAGCACAGTGAGGGAGATGGCGATCCGGCCGTACAGGTCGCCCTGTTCGTCCCCGCCGGCCGCGCCGGGCCCGTCCGGCACGTCCCGCTGACCGGACGCGGCCCGCACGGTGACCTTCGGCCGCTCCAGGACGGCGGTGCCGCCGGCCTTGTTCACGGTGACGGCCGGGGCCGCCTTCTTCTCGGCCTGCCCGGTGAGCGCGGCGGCGGTACGGGCCACCTTGCTGCGGCTGCCGAAGATCCACTCGGCGATATGGGCGAAGAAGGCCAGCGTGTAGACGGCCATCGAGGAGTAGATCAGCACATTGCTGATGCTCGCGAGATTTTCGTTGGTGGCGGCGGCGAGAGTCACTGCTCAGCCCCTTCGGCAGCTACGGGGGTGTCGGTGCCCGGCTCCTGGTCGGCGTCGGGGGAATCTGCGGGGTCGTCGGGGTCGGGCGCGCCCGGGGCCTGGTCGTAGAGGATTCCGGCGAGGTCGCCCAGTTCCTCCGGGACCTTGGCGGACTCGCTGCGGCCGAGGCCGGCCATCTCGACGACGGTGACGCCGTCGGCGCCTCGGACCGCGCGCACCCAGACGCGGCGGCGCTGGATGAACAGGGAGGCGGCGAGGCCGCCGATCGCGGCGATGGCGCCGGTGAGGGCCCAGCCGCCGCCGGGCTCCTGGACGACCTGGAAGCCGGCCCACTCCTTGACGGTCTTGCCGAAGGTGACCGAGCCGGCGCCGTTCGGGAGGGTCATGGAGTCGCCGGGCCGCAGCAGCCTCTTGAACAGCTTGCCCTTGGAGTCCTTGAACTCCTTCATGTTGGTCTTGTCCATCTGGTACACGCTCTGCGGGATGCCCGAGTCGGCCCCGAGGTCGCCGTGGTAGGCGGACAGCGCGAGCACCGGGGAGTCCAGCGCGGGGAACTGCGACAGCATCGTGCCGCTGGCGTGGCCGCCGTAGGTCGGCACGAAGAAGGCGTTGAAGCCGAGCTGTTCCTTCTTGCCCTGGGCGTTGCGGTAGCCGTCGAGGACCTTGACGACGCCGGAGGAGGTGACGTTGGCGTCCAGCGGCAGCAGCGGCACGGCGTCGTCGTAGACGACCTTGCCCGTGGCGTCCCGGACGGTGATGACGGGGGCGTAGCCGTGGCTGACGAGGTAGACCTTGGAGTCGCCGATCTCCAGGGGGTGGTTGACCTTGACGGTGGTCTTCTCGTCCTTGCCGTACGGGCCTGCGCTGTAGTCGAGGGAGGCCTGGTACGTGCGCGGGGTGCCCTTGTTGGGGCCGGTTCGCTCGTAGGTGCCGGTGAACTTCTTCAGGTTGAAGCTGAACGGCACCAGGTCGTCCGACGTGAAGAGGTTGCCGGACTTGAAGTCGTCGTACTGGGTGAGGGTGTTGGAGAATCCGTCGCCCTCGACGATCAGCTTGTTGCCCTCGGACTTGTAGAGCTGGCCCCAGGCGAAGGCGACCAGCATCACGATGAGGGCGATGTGGAAGGCGAGGTTGCCCAGCTCGCGCACATAGCCCTTCTCGGCGGCGACGGCGTCACCGGCGAGGTGGGCGCGGAAGCGGCGCTTCTTGAGCAGGGACAGGGCGGCCTCGTGGACCTGCTCCGGTTCGGCCGTGGTGCGCCAGGTGGTGTGGGCGGGCAGCCGGTTCAGCCGCTTGGGGGCGCCCGGCGGTCGGCCGCGCAGCTGGCCCACGAACTGCCAGGTGCGGGGCACGATGCAGCCGATGAGCGAGATGAACAGCAGGATGTAGATCGCGGAGAACCACACCGAGCCGTAGACGTGGAACAGGCCGAGCTTGTCGTAGATCTCGCCGAGGGTCTCGTGGTTCTTTCGGAAGTCGGCGACCTTCGTCTCGTCGACGCCGGACTGCGGGATGAGCGAGCCGGGGATCGCGCCGAGGGAGAGCAGCAGGAGCAGCAGCAGCGCGACCCGCATGGAGGTGAGCTGGCGCCAGAACCAGCGGGCCCAGCCGATGACGCCCAGGGCGGGCAGGTTGGGCAGGTCCTCCTTGGGGGCGGTGGACAGCTGGGAGCCGGCGGCTCCCAGGTCCTGGTCCTCGGCTGCGGAGGGGGCCGGGTCGGAGGCGGTGGTCTTGCTCATCGATCAGATCCCCACAGTGAAGCCGTCGGACCAGACCTGCATCTCCTGCACGATGCGGTCCCACGCGCCGGTCAGCAGCAGCAGACCGGTCACGATCATCATGGTGCCGCCGACCCGCATCACCCAGACGTAATGGCGCTTGATCCACCCGAAGGCTCCGAGGGCCTTGCGGAAGGCGACCGCGGCGAGCACGAACGGCACGCCCAGCCCCAGACAGTACGCGACGGTCAGGAGGGCGCCGCGTCCGGCGCTGCCCTGGTCGGAGGAGAGGACCAGCACGGAGGCGAGGGTGGGACCGATGCAGGGCGTCCAGCCGATCCCGAACAGCGCTCCCAGCAGGGGAGCGCCGATCAGCCCGGCCACCGGCTTGCGGTGGAAGCGGAACTCTCGCTGGGTGAGCCAGGGCATGAGGCCCATGAAGAAGACGCCCAGGAGGATCATGAACACGCCGAGCACCTTGGACAGGATGTCCTTGTGCTCCTGGAGCGTCTGCCCGAAGAATCCGAAGAATGCCCCGGTGGAGACGAACACGGCGGTGAAGCCCAGCACGAACAGCGAGGCTCCGGCGACCATCCGGCCGCGCCGGGCCTCGGCCAGGTCGGTGCCGCTGACGCCGGTGACGTAGGAGAGGTAGCCGGGGACCAGGGGCAGGACGCACGGCGAGAAGAAGGAGACCAGTCCGCCGAGCAGGGCGAGCGGGAGGGCCGCCAGCAGGGCACCGTTGAGGACGGTCTGGTTGGGGTCGGTGGCGGCCGCGAGCATCGCTGCGCTCACGTCACTTCTCCGCGACGACGGGCTTGAGCATCTTCAGCAGGCGTTCCTCGCTGAGCGCGGACAGCGAGCGGGCCGCGATCTTCCCGTCCTGGTCGAGGACGAGGGTGGAAGGGATCGCCTGCGGGTTGAGCGTGCCCTTCTCGAAGCGCAGCAGCAGCTTGCCGGTCGGGTCGTAGAGGCTGGGGTAGGTGATGCCCCAGTCCTTCTCGAAGGCGAGCGCGGCGCCGGTGGAGGTGTCACGGGTGTTGATGCCGACGAACTGCACGCCCTTGCCGGCGTACGCCTTGGACACCTTCGCGAAGTACTTGGCCTCGGCGCGGCAGGGGTTGCACCAGGAGCCCCACACGTTGAGGACGACGACCTTGCCCTTGAAGTCGGCGACGTCGAGCGTCTTGCCGGCGATGGTCTTGCCGGACAGGTCGGGGGCCGGGGTGCGCTCACCCTTGGCGACCGTGGCGGTGCCGTCGGAGCCCGTGACGAAGTTGGTGTTGCCGCCCCCGCCGGAGGTGCCTCCCGAGCCGCACGCGGAGACGAGCAGTGCGGCCGCGGCGGCACCGGCGGTCAGGGCGGCGCGGCGACGGACCCGGGGTGAGCGGGGGTTCCGGGTCGTGCGGGGCGAGCTGTTCGAGCCCAGGGGGGCGCGGCTGGCGGCACTCATGTGAAAAGTTTCGCATGCCCGTTCCGTGGCTCTCGCCCACCCCCCTTGCGGGCGGAAAACCGCATTTCAGGCAGCGTTTCGCGAGGGCGCCCCGGTCCCCTGCGGGGTCTTCTCGACGAACCCCTTCCAGCCACCGGCCGGTTGCTGCCCGACCTCGAGCGTACGGAGCTTGGCGAGCACCTCGGGCTTCTGGACGTCCAGCCAGTCGGTGAACTGCCGGAAGGAGACGAGGCGCACATCCGCGCCCTTGTCCCTCTCGCGCGCGATGTGCTTGAAGGCCTCCTCCACGGCGTCCATGTAGATGCCGCCGTTCCACTGCTCGAAGTGGTTGCCGATGAAGAGGGGCGCGCGATTGGACTCGTAGGCCCTCTGGAAGCCCTGGATGTACGCCTGGGCCGACTGCTCCCGCCAGCCCGGGTAGTTGTGCGCGGGCGCCTTTGTGGTGCTTATGGACTGATTTGCCAGCATGTTGTAGTCCATCGAGAGGACCTCGAAGCCCCGGCCGGGGAAAGGTATCTGCTGCAAGGGCAGGTCCCAGATCCCCTGCCGCTTCACGGGCCACACCTGGCGGCCGCCGGGCGAGGAGGCGTCGTAGCGCCAGCCGAGCTCGCGGGCGGTGGGCAGCAGGTTGTCCTGGCCGAGCAGACAGGGCGTACGGCCGCCGACGAGCTCCTTGTCGTAGTCGAAGGGCAGCGACGGCAGGTCGGTCCAGCCGGTGTTGGTGCGCCACTCCTTGACGAAGGACTTCGCCTGGTCTATCTCGCTGCGCCACTGCTGGGGCGTCCAGTTCTTGACCGAGCCGTGGGCCTCGCCGCAGAAGTGCCCGTTGAAGTGGGTGCCGATCTCGTGGCCCTCCAGCCAGGCCCGGCGGACGTTCTTCAGCGTGTCCTTGACGTGCGCGTCGGTGAGGTAGCCGATGTCGGAGGCGCCGCGCGGGTTGTTCGGCGGGTCGTAGAGGCGCTTCTTCGACTCGGGCAGCAGATACAGCCCGGACAGGAAGAAGGTCATGCTCGCCTCGTGCTCCTTGGCGAGGTCCAGGAAGCGCGGGAAGAGGCCGTTGCCGACCTCGCCGGCGCCGTCCCAGGAGAACACGACGAACTGCGGCGGGGTCTGGCCCGGCTCCAGCGGCTCGGGCTTGCCGGGCTGGTGGGGCTGCTTGCCGGTGTAGGCGGTGGAGCCGTCGCCGATGGGGCGGGCGGTGGGCTTGGGCTTGGAGCCGCCTTGAGCGGAATCTCCGGAACCGTCGGCGTGACTCGACCCATCTGACCCCGTGAGGCCGCCGCATCCGGCGAGCGAGACGGCGGCCGCGGCACCCGCGCCGATTCCGAGCATTCCCCTGCGGGAGTAAGGGCGCATGGCATCCCCGTTCATCAACGTTCTCTGCTGGTCACCCAGTCAGAGGACGTGATGAACGGGGAGGTTCCTCAGAAACTTGCAGATTCCGTAACAGGAGAGTCAGAAGCGAACAGAAAGGGCTTACGCGCCGAACGCCTTGTCCTTCCCCTTCACCGGCTTGGCACCGGCGAGAAGATGCGCCGGAACGAGATCGCGGGCCGGCTCGGTGTAGCCGACGGAGACGATCCGGTCGCCCCGGAAGGTGAAGGTCGTCAGCGAGGCGAGCGTGCACTGCCGCTTGCGCGGGTCGTGCCACAGCCGCCGCCGCTCGACGTACGACCGCACGATCCAGATCGGCAGCTGATGGCTGACCACGACCGCCTCGTGCCCCCGGGCCCGGTCCTTCGCCGTGCTCAGCGCGCTCATCATGCGGACGACCTGGTCGACGTACGGCTCGCCCCAGGACGGCCGGAGCGGGTTGACCAGGTGCTTCCAGTTGCCGGGCCTGCGCAGCGCCCCGTCGCCGACGCCGAACGTCTTCCCCTGGAAGATGTTGTCGGCCTCGATGAGCCGCTCGTCGGTGGCGAGGTCGAGGCCGTGCGCCTTGGCGATCGGCTCGGCCGTCTCCTGCGCCCGCTCCAGCGGGGAGGCGACGACATGGGTGACATCGCGGTCCGCGAGATGCTCGGCGACCCGGTCCGCCATGCGCCGGCCCAGCTCGGAGAGGTGGTAGCCGGGGAGACGGCCGTAGAGGATGCCGTCCGGGTTGGCGACCTCGCCGTGGCGCATGACGTGGACGACGGTGATGTCGCCGTCGGTCTCGTCGGTCTCCCGGCTCATGTCGTTCTGGTCGCTCATGCCGTCGCCTCCGCGGCCGCGCGGGCCGCTGCCGGGAGGGCGTCGGCGATCCGCTGCACGGCACGCTCGTCGTGCGCGGTGGAGACGAACCAGGACTCGAACGACGACGGCGGCAGGTAGACGCCGTCGGCGAGCAGCGAGTGGAAGAAGGCGGTGAAGCGGAAGGACTCCTGCGCCTTGGCGTCCTCGTAGTTCCTGACCGGGCGGTCGGTGAAGAACACGGAGAACATGTTGGAGGCGTTCTGCAGCCTGTGCGCGACGCCCTCCTTGGTCAGGGCGTCGGTGACGAGGCCCTGGATCTGCTTCGAGACGGCGTCGACCTTGGCGTAGGCGGCGTCGTCGAGCAGCCGCAGCTGGGCGAGGCCGGCCGCGGTGGCGACGGGGTTCCCGGACAGCGTGCCGGCCTGGTAGACGGGTCCGGCCGGAGCGAGGTGGGCCATGACGTCCGCGCGCCCGCCGAAGGCCGCGGCGGGGAAGCCGCCGCCCATGACCTTGCCGAAGGTCATCAGGTCGGGGACGACGCCGTCGACCCCGAACCACCCGGCGCGGCTGGTCCGGAAGCCGGTCATGACCTCGTCGGAGACGTAGAGGGCGCCGTTCTCGGCGCAGATGTCCTTGAGCCCCTGGTTGAAGCCGTCCGCGGGGGGCACGACGCCCATGTTGCCCGGGGAGGCCTCGGTGATCACACAGGCGATCTCGCCGGGGTGCGCCCGGAAGGCCTCGCGTACGGCGTCGAGGTCGTTGTAGGGCAGGACGACGGTGTCGCCGGCCTGGGCGCCGGTGACGCCCGGGGTGTCGGGCAGCGCGAAGGTGGCGACGCCGCTGCCGGCCGCGGCGAGCAGCGAGTCGACGTGGCCGTGGTAGCACCCGGCGAACTTGATCACCTTGGTGCGCTGTGTGAACCCGCGCGCGAGCCGGATCGCCGACATGGTCGCCTCGGTGCCGCTGGACACGAGCCGGACCTGCTCCAGCGGTGCGACGCGGGCGACCATCTCCTCGGCGAGCGCGACCTCGCCCTCACCGGGCGTGCCGAAGGACGTACCGCGGGCGACGGCGTCCTGGACGGCGGCGATGACCTCGGGGTGCGAGTGCCCGAGGATCATGGGCCCCCAGGAGCACACGAGATCCACGTACTCGCGTCCGTCGGCGTCCGTCAGATACGGGCCGGTGCCGGACACCATGAACCGCGGCGTGCCGCCGACGGCGCGGAAGGCCCGGACCGGTGAGTTCACACCGCCGGGCGTGACGGCCGCCGCACGGTCGAACAGAGCCTGCGAGGCCGGTGCTTCATACGGATATGCCAGTTCGCTCATGACCTGCGACTTCTCCGACCTTCTCCGACGTTGTCGGGCTCCGGGTGCCAGTGACCTGTTCAGGGTAGGCCAGGGGCGGTTGCGGGGCGGACGGGCCGGGGCCATTGACGGGACCCGGGTGAGCGAGCCTTCATCAGGCCCGCGATTCCCGGCCGTCTGCGAGACTGGACCTGATACACACAGATCAAACGGCCCAGGGTGGTCAGAGGCTGCGAAGATCCTGCGGACAGATGTTTCGGCGCACGTTTCGGCGGGCGGCCGCGGGGGAGGTCACTGACACGATGATCGGGTTGCGCGGCGGGGGCGACGCGTCCTAGAAAAAGCAGTCGGGTGGAGATATGCATCGCGGTGGCGGACTGGGCGAGGGGACCGATGACCTGGGTCCTCGACGTGCCAGGCGGGGCAGGCACCGGCGCGAGGCGGAGGACACTCAGGAAACTCGTCAGACGCAGAGTCCGCAGAGTGAACCGGAGCGGTCCGACGGACGTACTGAACATCGGCTGGACGATCTTCGGGCTGAACGTCGGGGTGAGCGTCGCGTGGATGAATTTCAGGCTGAACACCGGGTGGACGATCTTCGTGCGGGGAGCAGGAATGGTGGCCGGGTGGGGGTGACGTACAAATACTTCGGCGCGCCCGACGGTGCGACGGCGGCCCGTGTCCCGATCTCGATGCGCCCCGAGGAACTCGGCGGCGACGAACTCGGCATGAACGGCATGTTCACCAAGATCAAGCCGGAGACCATGGCGGCGATGGTCCTGACGGGCATCGAGGGCATCCCCCTGCACAAGGTCCCGCCCCTGGAACTGGTCGTCCTGCACCCCGACTACGCGGTGGTGAAGCTCCCCATGACCGTCGTCGACCCCCTCCGGGGCATCGGCGAGGAGGCGGTGGGCGCGGCGGCGTTCATCTGGTCGACGGTGCCGGACCGGGGCGGGCCGCGGGACGCGTTCAACGTGTACCAACTGCTGCACGAGTGGCAGGACTTCTCGCATCGGCTGCATGAGGCGGGGCATCAGCCGTATTGCCTTGTGTGGCCCTGAGCTGGGGTTTCTGTGCTGGGGTTTCTGTGAGGGCGGGTTGATCGGGCGGGGCTCTTGGGCTCCGCCCTTGTCATGAGTCCTGATCCGTCTGGGCCCCGGTGTCCTAGCTCAGCAGGTCGAACCTCTAAGGGCGACGGGGGCGAAGGCGGCGTACGTCGTCGCTGATGGTCTGCGGCTGCTTCTGCGTATCGGCCCAGGTCGCCAGCAGGGTAAGAGCGTCAGCGCTGGGCGTACCGGGATCCGCGGTGTAGGTGGTGATCGAGACGTGGGGGTCACCGGGCAGTGCGAAGTCGTCGTAGGCGAGATCCATTTGTCCGACGGCCGGGTGGTTCACGGTCTTGCGTCCGCGCGAGTGGCGGCGCACGTTGTGCTTGGCCCAGCGGGTGGTGAAATCGGTGCTGCGGGTGGAGAGCTCGCCGATGAGTTCGGTCACCTGCTTGTCCAGTGGGTCGCGTCCGGCGGTCGCGCGGAGTATCGCGACCACCTGGTTCTTCGCCTCGTTGATATCGGCGTAGAAGGCCTCGGCTCGGGGGTCGAGAAACACGTACCTGGCGATGTTCGGTGGCTGCTGGGCCATGCCGAAGAGGTCGGCGTAGAAAGCGCGGCCCAGGTCGTTGGCCGCGAGGAGATCGAGGCGGCCGTTCTGTACGACGGCGGGCACGCTCATGGAGTCGAGGACCTGCTGCACCGACGCGGTGATGGGTGAGGCGCGCTTGGGGCGCTTGCGGCGTGAGCCGGGCGCGACGCTGCGTGCCAGGTCGTACAGGTGGGCGCGCTCGTCGTCGTCGAGTTGCAGCGCACGGGCGATCGAGTCGAGGACGCTCTCGGACGCGCCACCGAGCCGGCCGCGCTCGATGCGGGTGTAGTACTCGACGCTGAGGCCGGCGAGCATCGCGACTTCCTCGCGCCGCAGCCCTGTGACGCGCCGGTCACCCCCGACATGGGGCAGGCCCGCCTGCTCGGGAGTGATTCTCGCCCGGCGGCTCATGAGGAAGTCCCGGATCTCCTGCTGAAACTCCATGGCTTCAAGGCTAGGACCGCCCGTTCCCGAAGTGGGGGTCCCTGAGAGTGCCTGGCAGGCATCCGCGAGGCGAGGGACGGTGGCCGGGCACCCCAGAAATCTGTGTGAAAAGGAATGCTGCAAGTGCGTGGAGCTGTCATTCATGCCCCGGGCGATGTCCGGGTGGAAGAGCGCGAGAACCC
Source organism: Streptomyces sp. NPDC057002 (assembly GCF_042673825.1). Lineage (NCBI taxonomy): Bacteria > Bacillati > Actinomycetota > Actinomycetes > Kitasatosporales > Streptomycetaceae > Streptomyces > Streptomyces sp. NPDC057002. The sequence goes on along the minus strand of NZ_JBHURZ010000003.1, from coordinate 77,882 downwards.
CACGATCGTCGCGCCGACGGATGCGATCATCCGCGTGTCGGCGACCTGCGTGTGCGGTTCGGACCTGTGGGACTACCGCGGGATCAACGAGGTGACGCAGCCGACCCCCATCGGTCACGAGTACGTCGGCGTGGTCACCGAGATCGGCGACGAGGTGCGGAACATCGGCGTCGGCGACTTCGTCGTCGGTTCGTTCATGGCCTCGGACAACACCTGTGAGATCTGTGAGGCCGGCTACCAGTCACGGTGCGCGCATGTCGAGTTCGTCGGAGCCGGCGGGGCGCAGTCGGAGTATCTGCGGGTGCCGCTGGCCGACGGCACCCTCGTCGCCACCCCCGGGATGCCGGACGACGACCTGATCCCCTCGCTGCTGGCCGCCTCCGATGTGCTGGGAACGGGCTGGTTCGGCGCCGTGGCCGCGGAGGCCGGGCCGGGCAAGACCGTGGCCGTGGTCGGTGACGGAGCCGTGGGCCTGCTCGCCGTTCTGGCCGCGAAGCAGCTGGGGGCGGAGCGGATCATCGCGATGTCGCGGCACGCGTCGCGGCAGAAGCTCGCCCGCGAGTTCGGCGCGACCGACATCGTCACCGAGCGCGGTGACGAGGGCGTGGCCAGGATCAAGGAGCTCACCGGCGGATACGGCGCCCACAGCGTGATCGAGGCCGTCGGCACCCAGGAATCGATGATGCAGGCCATCCGCTCCACCCGCCCCGGCGGGCACGTGGGCTACGTGGGTGTGGCGCACGGGGTGGAGCTTCCGGGCGAGGAACTGTTCTTCTCCGGGGTGCACCTGCACGGCGGTCCCGCCCCGGTGCGCCGGTTCCTGCCCGAGCTGATCCGGCTCATCTGGGACCGCGACATCGACCCGGGCAAGGTCTTCGACCTCACCCTCCCGCTCGATCAGGTCGCTGAGGGATTCAAGGCGATGGACGAGCGCCGTGCCATCAAGACCCTGCTGAAGCCCTGACCCCCTGTTTGACTCGACGGGAGAACATCATGAACCCCACGTACGACTTCTCCGGGCAGGTGGCCCTGGTCACCGGCGCCGCCTCCGGCATGGGCCTGGCCGCCGCCCGCGCCTTCGCCGGCTCCGGCGCGGCCGTGGTCCTGGCCGACCGCGACCACGACGCCGTCCACAAGGCGGCCGAAGAGATCACCGGCAGCGGCGGGCGGGCGATCGGTGTCGTCTGCGACGTCACCGACGAACAGCAAGTGGAAGCGGCCGTGCGGGCCGCGGTGACGGAGTACGGCCGTCTGGACATGGCGTTCAACAACGCCGGCATCCAGGTGCCGCCGACCGACGCGGCCGACGAGACGGCCGAGAACTTCGACCGGGTCAACTCCGTCAACCTGCGCGGCGTCTGGGCGGCGATGAAGCACGAGCTGCGGCAGATGCGCGAGCAGGGCAGCGGCGCCATCGTCAACTGCTCATCCCTGGGCGGGCTCGTCGGGCTGCCCGAGCGCGCCGCCTACCACGCCTCCAAGCACGGCGTCATCGGCCTGACCCGCAGCGCCGCGGTCGAGTACGCGCCCCGCGGCATCCGCATCAACGCCGTGTGCCCCGGCGTCATCAACACCCCGATGGTCGCCGACATGGTCGAAAACCAGGCCGAGGCCATGGCCGAGATCATCAAGGAACAGCCCATCGGCCGGCTGGGGACAGCCGACGAGGTCGCAGCAGCCGTCCTGTGGCTGTGCAGCCCCGGCGCCGGCTTCGTCATCGGAACGGCTCTCCCCGTCGATGGTGGCTTCACCGTCCACTGATCCCCTGGGCTGCGTTCGCCTTCACGAGCGCGACCGACCTGCGTCACTTCCAGCATGGAATCCCCCCGAGGACTTCCGGCAGATGCTCATCGACGTACACGCCGACGCCTACGCCGTGTCCGAGTCAAGCCCCTTCGAGGTTGACCACGTTCGCCGGGCAGCGCCTGCTCACAAGGACCACTCAGGCGATCGCGTAGTCGTTGAGGGCCGGTTCGAGAAGGTCGAAGGCGTGTGCCGCTTCCTTCGCGATCGTCCTGGCGATCTCGTCGTTGGTGTGCCCGGCCAGGGTCAGGTCCTGGATGCGTTGGAACAGGACGCGGTGCGTGGCGCCGAGCAGGCCGGCGACCGTGCGGACGGTGATGTCGTCCTGCTGTGCGCCGACGGTCTCGGCGAGGGCCTCGGCCAGCGCCTGTTCGCGCTGGTCGTGCAGGTTGCGCAGGCACGCAGACAGGGTGGGGCTGTCGGTGATCATGCGGGAGAAGTCCGGGCCGGCGAATCCGGCGACCGGGTCCCGCGCCGCGACGGCGGCCTCGAAAGCACGGCGCAGCGCCGCGAGGGCGGACTCCCCGGGGCGGCGTGAGGTCACGACGCGCGCCAGCGCGGCGCTGAACTCGTCCTGGTGATCCAGAGCCAAGTCCTCTTTGCGCGCGAAGTAGTTGGTCACCGTCTTCTTCGCGACGCGGGAGGCCGCCGCGATCTCGGCGATGGTCGTGTTCTCGAAGCCCTGCTCCATGAAGAGCCGTGTCGCGTGGTCGGAGATCAGCTGTCGCGTCTCCTGCTTCTTCGCCTCCCGCAGGCCCAGCGGGGCGGTGCTCGTCCTCGTCTCCATGAACAAATCTTACCTCGGTAGCAAAAATACGTTTACAGCGTTGATCGCATGGGAGTAATGTTACTACCGACGTAAGATCAGTACCCACCCCCGGACTCCCGCAGCCTGGAAAGGGAACCCCTCTTGAGGATCACCGCCTCCACCGTCTCCCTCACGGTCGAAGACATCGCCGCCTCCCGCGGCTTCTTCACCGAGCACCTCGGCTACCGGGAACAGGCCGCGGCCGAAGGATTCGTCTCCCTCACCCGTGACGATGCCGCCGTCGACATCGTCCTGCTCCGGCGGGGCATCGACGTCCTGCCGCCCGAGCAGCGCGACCAGCACGCCGGCGGGCTGATCCTCGCCTTCACCGTCACCGGCCTCGAAGCCGAGGAGAAGCGGCTGCGTTCCGAGGGCGTCGACATCACGATGCCCCTGCGCGAAGAGCCCTGGGGAGAACGCCTGTTCCAGGTCACCGACCCCAACGGGGTCATCGTCCAGCTCGTCGAATGGGTCACAGCGGAACACTCCTGATCCCTCGGCCCCTCGTGCAGACCCAGAAGAGAGAGCACCGCATGCGAAAGCTCGTGTACTACATCGCCACCACGCTGGACGGTTTCATCGCCGGCCCGGACGGCGCCGATCCCTCGGGCCCGGACGGCTTCTGGCCGATCCCCGAGGACTACATCCAGCACCTTGTGACGGAGTACCCGGAGACCCTGCCCGTCCAGGCCCGGGCGGCGCTGTCCGTCACCGCGCCGGGCACGCGCTTCGACACCGTCCTCGAGGGACGGCGCAGCTACGAGATCGGTCTCAAGGCCGGCATCACCGATGCCTACCCCCACCTACGCCACCTGGTCTTCTCCCGGACCCTCACCGAGAGCCCGGACCCGGCCGTCGAACTGGTCGCCGGCGACCCTGTGGACAAGGTGCGGCAGTTGAAGCAGGAGGACGGCAAGGACATCTGGCTGATAGGCGGCGCGGAACTGGCCGGTGCCCTGTACGGCGAGATCGACCAGCTCATCTTCAAGATGGCACCGCTGACCATCGGCGCCGGAATCCCGGTCTTCTCCCACAAGGCCGCCTTCGATCCGCGCGGCTGGGAGCTCACCGGCCACACCGTGCTCGACAGCGGCGCGGCCTTCCTCACCTACGCGCGCGCCACCGGGGACTGAAGTCGTCCGTCAAGATCCGGCCGCGTAGCTGTGAGGGCACGTCCGGGGCACCCTCTCGCCAGGGCGCCACGCACTATCGTGAGGGAAGAAAGGCGCCTGATCCGGGTGCGTCCGCGTGAGCCGGTCGGAGGCGACGATGAGCGGGGAACGGCCCGGTCGATCCGAGCAGCACCTGCCCAAGCTGCGGCTGGACGAACTGCTGGACGAGCTCCAGGCGCGGATCGACGCGGCGCGGGGTACCCAGGATCGTGTGCACAGCCTGCTGGAGGCGGTGCTGTCGGTCGGCCGGGAGCTGGATCTCGCCCAGGTGCTCCGGCGTATCGTCGAGGCGGCCGTGGTGCTCGTGGACGCCGAGTACGGGGCCCTGGGCGTCATCGGCGACGACCGTATGCTCTCCGAGTTCCACACCGTCGGTATCAGCGACGAGCAGCGGGCCCGGATCGGGGGCCTGCCCAGCGGGCACGGCATCCTGGGCGAGCTGATCCGGCACCCCGAGCCGCTGCGGCTCACGGAGATCTCGGAGCACGCGGCCTCGTACGGCTTCCCGCCGCATCATCCTCCGATGCACTCCTTCCTGGGTGTGCCCATACGGGTGCGTGACCAGGTGTTCGGCAACCTCTACCTCACGGAGAAGCGCAGCGCGGAGGAGTTCGACGCCGAGGACGAGTCGGTGCTCGCCACCCTCGCGGTGGCAGCGGGTGTGGCCATCGAGAACGCCCGCCTGTTCGAGGAGACGCGGCTGCGCGAGCGTTGGGTGGGGGCGAGTTCCGAGGTCACTCGGGCCCTGCTGTCGGGCGCTCCGAGCACGGACGTACTCGAACTGATCGTGGAGCAGGCGCGTCAGATCGCCGACGCCGATGCCGGGATGATCGCCGAGCGGGTGCCCGAGGAGACCGCGCTGCGGCCGTTGCTCGCCGTCGGGCTGGACGCCGGGCGGCGCAGCGGTCTGGTGATGTCCGGCACGGACGGCTTCGTGGCGGCCGTCCTCACCACGGCGGAGCCCGCGGTGAGCGCCGACATCCAGGAGGACGCGCGGACCAGCGGGGACGCGGCGCAGTGGGTCGGGCTCGGGCCCGTGGTCGGTGTTCCGCTGGAGGCCGGGGGCAAGGCCGGCGGTGTGTTGCTGCTGGGGCGCGCGGTGGGGCGTACGCCGTTCACGGACGCCGATACGCGCCCCCTGCTCGGGTTCGCCGGGCAGGCGGCGCTGGCGCTGGAACTGGCCGAGCGGCGCCGGGACGCCGAGCAGATCACACTGCTGCGGGACCGTGACCGCATCGCCCGCGACCTGCACGATCTCGCCATCCAGCGACTGTTCGCGGCGGGGATGACGCTGCAGAGCACCCAGCGTTTCATCGACCATCCGGAGGCCGTTGAGAGGTTGTCGCGGACCGTGGACGACCTGGACGAGACCATCAAGATCATTCGGTCCACGATCTTCGGGTTGCGGACGCACGGCGGGGCGAGGGAAGGCAGCGGTCTGCGCGGCCGGGTGTCGGACGCGGTGACGGCGTCGGCCTCGTCGCTGGGCTTCGCTCCCGCGGTGCGGATCGAGGGGCTGGTGGACACGGATGTTCCGGGCGATGTCGCCGATCACACGCTCGCGGTGCTCGGCGAGGCGCTGAGCAATGTGGCCCGGCACGCCGGGGCCCGTTCCGTGGACGTGCACCTGAGCTGCGCGAAGGGCGAGTTGACTCTCACGGTGACCGATGACGGCCGCGGAATACCGGAGGGTGTCGCACGCAGTGGCCTGAGGAACATGGAGGAGCGCGCGCTGGCTCTCGGCGGCGAACTCCAACTCGGTGAGCGCCCCGAGGGAGGCGGCACCCGGGTGGTGTGGCGGGTGCCGGTGCGGTCGTCCCGAGGGTGACGGCGGTTGGTCGGCGGCCGCGGCTCAGTGGGACGGCGGTTTGTGCGGGCTCGGGCTCAGTGTGACCGCGGCCGGTCGGCGGCCCCGGCTCAGTGGGACGGCGGTTTGTGCGGGCTCGGGCTCAGTGTGACCGCGGCTGGTCGGCGGCCCCGGCTCAGCATGGCGACGACCGGCCGACGGACCCTGCCTGACGACAGGTGGTCGGCGGCCCCCAGGCTCAGCGTGACGACGGCTGGCCGACGGCCCCGGCCCAGCGCGACCGCGGAACGGCGACGCAGTGGCTGCGGGCGGCCCGCGCCGCCGAGGGCCCGGAGCGGACGACGGCCCTGCGCTAGCCGGCTCATCGACACCCCAGCCCAACGCAACCGCGACTCATCGGCACCCCCGCCTCAGCGCGACCGCAGCTCGTCGACTTCCCCGGCCCACCGCGACCGCGGCTCATCAACACCCCCGGCCCACCGCGACCCCGGCCCCGGCTCAGTGGGACGGGTGCTCGCTCGTCCCCGGGTGTTCCCACTGTGACGCGAGGACCGCTGCCTGGACCCGTCGCTGGACGCCGAGCTTGGCCAGGAGGCGGGAGATGTGGTTCTTGACCGTCTTCTCGGAGAGGTAGAGCTTCCCGCCGATCTCGCGGTTGGTGAGCCCGTCCCCGATCAGGGCGAGAATCTCCCGCTCGCGCGGCGACAGGCCGGCCAGCTCGGGGGCGACGGCCGGTTCCTCGGACGGGTCGGCGCGCAGCGAGCGCATCAGCCGGGCCGTGGTCTCCGGGTCCAGCATGGACCGCCCGGAGGCGACCGTGCGTACCGCCGAGACCAGGTCGGAGCCCTTGATCTGCTTGAGCACATAGCCGGACGCCCCGGCCATGATCGCGTCGAGCAGGGCCTCCTCGTCGTCGAACGAGGTCAGCATCAGACAGGCCAGCCCGGGCATCCGGCTGCGCAGTTCGCGGCAGACGGTGATGCCGTCGCCGTCCGGCAGGCGTACGTCGAGGACGGCGACGTCGGGGCGGAGCGCCGGGCCCCGGGCGAGCGCGTGCTCGACGTTCTCGGCGTCCCCGACCACCGAGATGCCGGGCTCGGCGTCCAGCAGGTCGGCCAGGCCGCGCCGCACGACCTCGTGGTCGTCGAGCAGGAAGACCCGGATCGGGTGCTCCTCGGTGAACGTGCGCGGCTCGGTCATCTCGACCCCTCATCGGCCGGAGGGCGGAGCGAACCGCCCGTGACCACGATCATTTCGCGCGGTGGCCGGACGCGCTAGGGCCGATCGGCCCAAGGCAAGTCAGGGGCGGAGTACCGCCGCGCCCGCTGTTCCGACGGTGCCGTAGGGCCCTTCGGTCCCGGCCGGGGACCTGTGACCCCTCCACCGCGACGGCCGGCAGGGGCGACGCTCGAATCGAGAGCTTCTATTCCGGAGGTGCAGACCATGTCCCGCACGATCACCGTGGGCCTGGACGGCTCGCCCGAGAGCCGTGCCGCCGCCGAATGGGCTGCCCGTGAGGCGGCGCAGCGCCGGCTGCCGTTGAAACTCCTGCACGTGTGGGAGCCGGCGCCGGAGCCCATCGAGCAGGCCCCACAGCTGGGTGTCGAGACCCAGCGGGACTGGGGCGAGAAGATTCCCCGCGAAACCGCCGAAGGTCTCAGTCTGCGTCATCCCGGCGTCGAGGTGACCTCCGAGCATGTGACCGGCCACCCCGGCACGGTGCTGAGCGAAGCCGCCGAGGACGCCGAACTGCTCGTCCTGGGCTCGCGGGGTCTGGGCGGCATCGGCGGGTTCCTGGTGGGTTCGGTCGGCCTGGCCGTGGTGGCGCGTGCCCGGCGTCCCGTGGTCCTGATCCGGGCCGGTGAGCAGGCGGCGGACGAGCACGAGAGGGACGCGGCGGGCATTCCGTCGGCCGCCACGCGGTACCGGCCGGTCGTGCTCGGCGTCGACACCGGCCACCTCGACGCGACGGTGATCGACTTCGCCTTCGACGCGGCCGCCCGGCGCGGGACCTTCCTACGGGCCGTGCACGGCTGGCATCTGCCGCTGTGGTTCGTCTACGGCGGAGCCGGCGACGTGTACCGGTACGACCATGTCGTCCACTCGCACGCCGGCGCGCTCACCGACGCGTTGCGGCTGTGGAGGGACAAGTATCCGTCCGTCGAGGTGGTCGAGGTGTCCCGCTCGGGCGGCGCGGCGGCTCACCTGATCGAGGCCTCTCGCCAGGCGTCGCTGGTCGTCGTGGGACGGCGGGTTCGCCGCGGGCCGTTCGGGACGCACATCGGTCCCGTCACACACGCGGTGTTGCACCACGCCTCCGCCCCGGTCGCCGTCGTACCGCACGACTGACGCGATGAATCCGCCCGTCGCCCCCGAGCGTGTGGCCGGGGACCGGCCGCGCGAACTGTGAGAGGAGGCGGACCCTCACGGAGAAGAACGTGCTGGTCGCCTACGGAACGACGAACGGCTCCACGGCGGAGATCGCCGAGACCGTCGCGGAGGTTCTGCGCAAGAACGGACTGACGGCCGAGGCGCGTCCCGCCCGGGCCGTGGCGTCCACGGAGTCGTACGACGCTGTCGTGGTCGGCGGCGGACTGTACACCGGCCGCCGGCACAAGGACGCCCGCCGCTTCGTCCGGCGTCATGGCAGGGCCCTGGCCGAACGCCCCGTGTGGTTCTTCGGCTCGGGGACTTCCGCGACTTCGAGCGGATCGAGGCGTGGGCGGCGCGGATCGGTCACGAGCCGGCGAGCTGACTCCCGCGTGGCTGCGCGTCCGGCCGTGGCTGCGCGTCCGGCCCCGAAGCCTCCGGACGTTCGCCTCCCGGAGGCAGGCGGTGAAGCACCTCGAAGGCGCCCGCCAGCCCCGTGTGCCGCAGCACCCGCCGGAAGCCGGGGCTGTCGGAGACCAGGCGCAGCCGGCCGTGCCGGGCCGGCGCACGGTTCCGCGCCCGGCACAGGATCCCGAGCCCGGCGCAGTCGATGAAGGCCACCGGACGCAGGTCCAGCACCAGGTCGGGGTGAGGGCCGGCGGTCAGCGCGTCGAGGCGCGCCGCCAGGCCCGGTGCCGTGCGCACGTCCATCTCGCCGCGCAGCGTCACGACGGTGCTCTCGCCGACCGTGCGCTCCGCGGGAGGCGGCGCGGACCCGACGGGGTTCTCGGACATGGTCCGAGCAAAGCGCGGAAGGACGGATCCGCGATAGGGCCGACCGGCCCAAGCGCCTCCCCGCGGCCCGCGCCAAGCTGGAATCGCGGTGCGACACCGGCGTCGCGCCCGCACCGGAAAGGTGGGAGTGCCATGAAGGGCTACGTCTTCCACGGCCCCGGACAGTCCGCCTGGGAGGACGTCCCGGACCCCGGCATCAAGGAGCCGACCGACGTCATCGTGCGGGTGGACGCCGTCACCATCTGCGGAACTGACCTGCACATCCTCAAAGGCGACGTTCCCGAGGTACGCCCCGGCACGGTGCTGGGGCACGAGGCGGTCGGTGAGATCGTCGACATCGGCGGTGACGTGCGCACCGTAGCGCCGGGAGACCGGGTCCTGGTCTCGTGCATCTCCGCCTGCGGCCGCTGCCGCTACTGCCGCGAGAGCGTGTACGGCCAGTGCCGGGGCGGCGGGGGCTGGATCCTGGGCCACCTGATCGACGGCACCCAGGCCGAGTACGTCCGTGTGCCGTACGCCGACCTGTCCGTGCACCCCCTGCCCAGCGCCCTGGACAGCAAGGACGCCGTGCTGCTGGCCGACATCTTCCCGACCGGGTACGAGGTGGGCGTGCTCAACGGGCGCGTCCGGCCCGGGGACACGGTCGCCGTCGTGGGAGCCGGCCCCGTCGGGCTCGCGGTCATCGCGACCGCCCGGTTGTTCGCTCCGGAGCGGATCGTCGCCGTGGATCTGGCCGCCGCGCGGCTGGAGGCGGCCAAGCGGCTCGGCGCGGACGCGGTGGCGGACGCCCGGGAAGGCCCCGAGCTGCTGGTCTCGGACCTCACCGACGGACTGGGCGCCGATGTGGTCGTCGAGGCCGTGGGCGTCCCGGAGACGTTCGAGCTCTGCACGCGCATGGTGCGGCCGGGCGGGCGCGTGGCCAACGTCGGTGTGCACGGGAAGCCCGCGACCCTGCACCTGGAAGACCTGTGGATCAAGAACGTCACCATCACCACGGGCCTGGTGGACACGTACTCCACCCCCACGCTGCTCCGGATGGCCGCCACCGGCCGGTTGCCCACCGGGCAGTTGATCACGCACAGCTTCCCGCAGGCCCACATGGAGGAGGCGTACGACGTCTTCGGCCGGGCCGCGGACACGGGTGCGCTCAAGGTCGTGCTGGGCGAGGAGGGGCACGAGGAGATCGTCCCCCTGCGGGCGGCCTGACGAGGGAGAGAGAAGGGGAGACGGGAGAGAGGTGAAGGGCCAGGACCGCTCCAGCACCTGGAGGAGCGGCCGACCACCGACCCGGGCGCGGGCACCGGCCGTCGCCCTCCAGACGGGTACCGCGCTGACCTTCCACTGCCCCATGACCTCGACGATGTCCTTGAACGCCCCATGACCTCGACGATCTCCTTGAACAGGGCCTCACGGCCGATCGCCACGACGGTGTGCGTCATGACATCGCGACGATGTGCGGGCCGCCGTGCATGGTCGCTCTCCTCGGGATGGTCGGGGGCGGCGGACGATGGGGGTGTTCGGCAGGGCCGTGATCGCTCATGCCGGGCTCCCGCTGCCGTAGGGGGCGTACAGATCGAGCAACCGGACTCGTGACGCCTGCAGCCGGTCGGCGATCACACGGCCGAGCCAGACCGCGATCGCGCGGCCGAACTCGGCGTCCTGGGCGCACATCGCCCGCACGGCCTCCGCCTCGAACTCGAAGGCCCGCACCGGGCTCATCGCCTCCGCGCCCAGGTGCCACACATACGGCGGGAAGTGCCACGACCAGCCGACCGGTTCGCCCTGCCCCACGGACTCGACGACCGCGGCCCGCCGGCCCGGGACATGGAGGTCCAGCACGACGGTCCCCGTCCGCACGATCCAGAACCGGTCGGCACGCCGACCTTCCTCAAACAGGCGTTCACCCGCGTCGAAGGACACGTCGCGGGCGACGCGCATCAGCCGTTCGCGCTGCGCGGCCGGGAGGGCCACGGCCGGTTTGGTGGTGGACGTCATCGCTCCGACTCCCTTGCGCCGTCCTGCGGGGGGGGTGCTGATTACAGGGTGTGCCGGACCGCCGCGGGGCACCACGGGCCGCCCGGACCCGGCCGCGGCCATCAGGCCCTGGGGCCGAGCGGGCCGACAGGGGCCGGGCGGCCCCTCGTGTCCGGCCTCCACACGTGCGACCGTGAGAGTGGATGTGCGGACTGCCCGGTGACGAGGCGGTGGGAACGATGACGATGGAACTGCCCCTGATCGTGGGTGTCGACGGATCGGACGGCAGCCTGCCGGCGGTCGACTGGGCGGTGGACGAAGCGGCCCTGCACGGTCTTCCGGTGCGGCTGGTCCATGCCTCCCTCTGGGAGCGGTACGAGGGCAGCGCACCGTCCATCGGCCCGGACCGCCCGGCAGGGCAGGTGCCGGCCGACCACATCGTCGCCTCCGCCGCGGAGCGTGCCGGGCGGCGCAACCCCGACGTGAAGGTGTCCACCGACGTCCTCCTGGCCGAAGCGGCGGACTCGCTCCTGCACGAGGGGAACAACGCCACCGCCCTGATCACCGGGTCGCGAGGCCGCGGCGAGCTGAAGGGACTGCTGCTCGGCTCCGTGGGCCTGGCCGTCGCGGCCCGCGCCCACTGCCCGGTGATCGTCGTGCGGGGCGACAAGGCCGGACTGGCCGGTACCCACGAGCGGATCCTTCTCGGCGCCGGAGACCCCGAGACGAGCGGGGAAGCCGTCCGGTTCGCCTTCCATGAGGCCGAGGCCCGGGGGTGCGCGCTCCACGTGGTCCGGACCTGGCGCTGCCCCGCACACGAGGCCGACGACACGGCCGCGCTCGCCGAGGCACCCGACCGGCGTTACCAGGAGCGGACCCGCGGCGAGCTCGATGAACTGCTCCGTGACGCGGTGGCCGAACACCCGGGCGTCCGGGTGCGCCGTACGACGCCGGAGGGACCCGCCCGCAAGGTGCTGGTGCACCTGTCGGCCGCGGCGGACCTCGTGATCGTCGGGGCGCAGCGCCGGCAGGGCCACTTCGGGCTCCAGCTCGGCAGGGTGGCCCACACGCTGCTGCACCATGCCCAGTGCCCGGTGGCCGTCGTGCCTCAGCGGGTCTGAGCGCGCCCACGCCGAGGAGCGCGGCGGGCCCGGCGAGGAGAGAATGGGAGAGCGCCGGGCCTCGCCGCCCTTTTCGCAGAGGAGACAGCCTCGTGACGGACCGGACGCGGGAGCACGACGGGACCTGGGAATACGAGGGCTACCGCCCTGGGGACGAGCGGCTGAGGGAGTCGCTGTGCACCCTGGGCAACGGTTACTTCGCCACCCGCGGGGCCCTGTCCGAGTGCGCGGCGGACGACGTCCACTACCCGGGCACATACATCGCCGGCTGCTACAACCGGCTCACCTCCGAGGTCTCGGGACGCCGGGTCGAGAACGAGGACCTGGTCAACGTCCCCAACTGGCTCCCGCTGCGCTTCCGGCTCACGGACGGGGAGTGGCTCACCCCCGACACGGGGACCGTCCTGGACCACCGCCAGACCCTCCACCTGGACTCGGGAGTGCTGGAGCGCCGCACCCGGTACGACCTCGGTGCGGGGCGGGCGCTGGTGGTGCGGCAACAGCGACTGGTGCACATGGCCGATCCCCATCTCGCGGCGCTGCGCACCGAGTTCACCGCCGAGGGCTTCACCGGCGATCTCGAGGTCGAGGCCGCCCTCGACGGCGGCGTCACCAACGCCGGGGTGCCGCGCTACCGGGACCTGGACGGCCGCCACCTGACCCATGTGCACACCGGTACGGCGACGCCCGGCACGGTGTGGCTGCGCTGCCGGACCCGCACCTCGGACATCCGTATCGGCATGGCCGCCCGGCTGACGGCCCGGGCACCGGTGACGGACGCGCATGAACCGTCGCGCGCGGTTCAGCGCGTTGTGCCGTTCCTGGTCGACGGCCGCACCGTCACCGTCGACAAGACCATCGCCCTGCACACCTCACGCGACTCCGCGATCAGTGACCCCCTTCGGGCGACCGTGGACCGGGTGAGCGCGGCGCCGGGCTTCGACGACCTCTTGGCATCCCACCGCACCGCCTGGAACCAGCTGTGGCGCCGGGCGGAACTCGACGTGCCCGGGGAAGCGGGCCAGATCCTGCGCCTGCACCTCTTCCACGTGCTCCAGACCCTCTCCCCGCACACCGCCGACCTGGACGTGGGCGTCTCGGCCCGGGGACTGCACGGCGAGGCCTACCGCGGGCACGTCTTCTGGGACGAGTTGTTCGTGCTGCCGTATCTGAACCTGCACTTCCCCGAGGTGTCCGGCGCCCTGCTCCGCTACCGCCACCGGCGCCTGGCCCGGGCCCGCGTCGCGGCCCGGGCCATCGGCCGGCGGGGCGCGCTGTATCCGTGGCAGAGCGGCAGCGACGGACGCGAGGAGACACAGCAACTGCACCTCAACCCGCGCTCGGGCCGCTGGCTGCCCGACCACACCCACCTTCAGCACCACGTCGGATCGGCGATCGCCTACAACGTGTGGCAGTACTGCGAGGCGAGCGGGGACGCCGAGTTCCTGCACACCAAGGGCGCCGAGATGCTGCTGCACATCGCGCGCTTCTGGGCCGACTCGGCCACCTGGGACGAGACCCTCGGACGGCACCGCATCCGGGGCGTGATCGGCCCCGACGAGTACCACGAGGCCTACCCCGGCGCCGAGACGCCCGGCCTGGACGACAACGCGTACACCAACGTCACGGCCGCCTGGGTCCTCGCCCGCACCCTGGAGGTGCTGCGCACGCTGCCCGAACCACGCCGCCGTGAACTCGTCGAGCGCACAGGTCTGGACGACAGCGAACCGGACCGCTGGGAGGAGGTCTCGCGGACGCTTCACGTGCCCTTCCACGACGGAGTCATCAGCCAGTTCGAGGGCTACGGCGACCTGCCGGAACTCGACTGGGACGACTATCGCAAGCGGTACGACGACATCCGGCGCCTGGACCGGATCCTGGAGGCGGAGGGGGACACGGTCAATCGCTTCAAGGCGTCGAAGCAGGCCGATGTGCTCATGCTCGGCTATCTCTTCTCACCGGCCGAACTCCAGGGGCTCTTCGGCCGGTTGGGCCACCCGCTGGACGAGGAGACCTGGCGGCGGACCGTCGACTACTACCTGGGCCGCACCAGTCACGGCTCCACCCTCAGCGGCCTGGTCCACGGCTGGGTGCTGGCCCGTTGCCGACGCACGGACGCGTGGAAGTTCTGCCAGGAAGCCCTGCGCGGCGACATCGCCGACCTGCAGGGCGGCACCACCGGCGAGGGCATCCACCTGGGCGCCATGGCCGGCACCCTCGACCTCGTCCAGCGAGGTCTGCCGGGCCTGGAGACCCGCTCCGGAGCGCTGTGGCTGGACCCCGTCCCGCTGCCCGAGCTGTCCTCGTACGGCTTCTCCATCAGCTACCAGGGCCACTGGGGCATCAAGCTGCGGCTGACGCACGGACAACTGGAGATCGCCGTGCCGCCGTCCGACCTGATGCCCATCGACATCGAACTGCCCGACCGCGCGGTCAGCGTCCAGCCGGGCGAGACGTGCCGGCTTTTCCTGGCGGACTGACGGAGACGGACTGGCGCAGTCGGCGGGACGTTTCCCAGGCGCCGAGTACGACGTCCGCGTAGAGGTAGCGGCTGCTCTCCAGCTCCGGCAGCTCCTGTGGGGTGGAGCCGCCGGACTCGCCGGCCGGCCCGCCGGTGGCCGCGCGAAGCCATTTCAGCGGCAGGCCGGCTGTGGTGAGGGCTTGTTCGAGGGGCAGGAGCGGGGGCGGGTCTCCGTCGAGCATGAAGTCTTCCCACTCCATGAGGTCGAAGAGGAACTGCCCGCCCTTGTAGGGCGGCCACGGTGCGAGGGTGCCGAGTACCTCCCCGGCGCGGGCGGGGTCGTCGCGGCGCAGGGCGGCGCCGTGGCGGGCGAGGGTGCACAGGGCGGCCCGGGTCCAGAGGTTCGCCGTGGTGAGGACTTTGCGTACCTGCTCGTCGGACGGGCTCGGTGAGGGCGTGGTGGTCACAGTGGCCTTGAGGTGACGTAGTGGGCGATCTGGCGGAGTACGGCCTTGCCCTTGTTCTCGGGGACGGCGTCGAGGTCGCGCTCGAAGTGGTCGATGCCGCGGGCGGCGAGGTCGTCGGCGAGGGCGATGGCGTAGTCGATGGATCCCCGGCGGCGCATGTGGTCCAGTACGACCCGGACATCCTGGGCCTTCTGCTCCTCGCGGGGTCTGAGGACGATCTGACGCAGCAGTTCGTGTTCCCAGGGGTGGGTGGCGGTGCGCAGGAGGTGGATGAGCATGATGGTCCGTTTGCCCTCCCACAGGTCGCCGAGGGCTTCCTTGCCGTAGAGGGCTTCGTCGCCGGTCAGGTTGAGGACGTCGTCCTGGATCTGGAAGGCGATGCCGATCAGCCGGAACGCCTCGTCGAACCGGTCCAGGACGGCCGGGTCGGTGACGCCGGCGCAGACCGCGCCGATGCGGCAGGGGCTGATGCACGTGTACCAGCCGGTCTTCTTGGTGCTCATCGTGAAGTACGCCTCGTCCTCGGTGGGCACTTCCCGGTGGCGGATCCAGCCCAGTTCCATGGCCTGGCCCTCGAAGCTCTCCCGGCACATGTGGAGCGTCTCGCGGATCAGGCCGAGGGTGCGGGCCAGCCCGAGTCCGGTCAGGTTCGACAGCACCGCGTCGATGGCGAGCAGGTTCAGCCCGTCGCCCACGTTCACGGCGAGTCCGGCGCCGTGCGCGGTGTGCAGGGTGGGCAGGCCCCGCCGGTGGGTGGATTCGTCGGCGATGTCGTCGTGGACGAGGAAGCCGTTGTGGAACAGCTCGAGCGCGGCCGCGCTGCGTACGGCGTCCTGGGCGCGCCCGCCGAAGGCGACGCAGGCCGCGACGGCGAGGGTGGGCCTGAGGCCCTTGCCCTGGCGGGCGGGGTAGTCGCGCATGAGGTCGTACAGATCCCGGCGCGGTTCCCGGTCGGGGATCAGGTGCCGCATCTCCTCGGCCACCCGGTCCCGGCAGACGCGCATGGTGTCGACCAGGTCCGCGTCGGTGAGCGGGAGTTCCTCCCACCAGGGGGTGCTGGTGCGGCCGTTCCACAGGGACCGGGGCGGGATCACCAGTCGCCCGCCGATGGCCGCGTCGGCGGCGGAAGCCGGTGCGGGCCGACGGTGGTTGAGGTAGTCCAGGGCCGTCCAGCCCGTCGTCTCCCCTGCGTCGTCGCCCTGCTCCCCGGGAGTGTGTACGACGGTTCCCCACAGGCCGGGAGACCGGCGCCGGTAGTCCTCCCACAGTCGCTGCACGTGCCGCAGGCCCGAGGCCCGCTGTGACAGCAGGGCGAACGCCCGCCACACCGCGAGCACCTGGCTGCCTTCGCCCCGTACGTCCAGGCTCGTGGGCAGGACCTGGTCGACGGGGCGGCACTGGAGATCGAAGAGCAGGTTCATGGCCCGGTCGTCGAAGACCACCTCGACGTCGGCGGCGCCGTCGCGGCCCTCGTCGAACACCAGGCGGCTGTGGCGCGCTGTCAGCGACGCAGTGGTGCCGTCGTTGAAGGACAGTCCGAGCCGGATGCCCCGCATCTGATCGGCTGCCGCGGCCACCACGGCGGGGGCCCGTTCCGACAGCGCGGCCACGGTGTCCCTCAGGAGCGCGGCGCCCGTACCGGGCCCGGCGGTGGTGTCAGCGCTCATCGGCTCCTCCGGCGAACTCGACGATGCCCTGTGTCTCGAACGCCACCCGCCGGCCGGAGACCACGCCCTCCACTCGGCAGGGGCCGAGCGTCTCGTGCACGCTGAACGGCCGCAGGCCGCGCTCGCACGGGTTGGCGATGCGCCCGGCCGTCCGGCTGGTGAAGTCCAGCAGGAGATGGTCCCGGCCCATCCGCGCGCTGATCACCAGCCGCCCCGGCACCACCGAGGACGCCGGTGTGTCCAGCAGGTCCGCCAACGGGGGCACGAGCACCACCTGGTCCCGGTCCAGCGCGCCGTCCACGGCCATGTCCAGGCAGCGCCGCGGGAAGTGCCGCCACAGCCGGCCCTGGCGCCACAGCATCAGCGAGCCGTTGGCGGCGTCGCCCGGGCAGCGGGGCTGGATGAGGGTGAAGACGACGGCCGCGGGCGGCGGAGCCGTGGCGTCCGCAGCGGGCGGGATGCCGTCGACGGCCTGTCCGTGGGGGGCGTTGACGAAGCCGAACACCCAGCCGCCCAGCGTCGGCCAGCTCCACCGGCCTCTGACCCGTTCGTGATAGCCGGTCAGGGCCACCTGTCTGGGGCGCCCGTGGACCGTCACCGTCCCGGAGGCGAGGATCCCCGGCTCGGACTGCCAGCGCAGGAACTCGTCCTGGCCGAACGGCGCGCACTGGGACGTGCACGCGCGACCGGTGCCGCGCAGCCTCACGTCGACCGCCGGTGACCCGGCCACAGCCGCCACCATGAAGGCGCCGTCCGCTCCGTCGGCGCGGGGCAACCGGAACGAGGACCACGCCACCTGCTGCCGACGGGCGTTGAACTGGCTGGCCTCCCAACCGCCGTCCCGGTCGTGCACCAGCACGATGGCCCGCTGGTGCGGGGAGTCGTCCGCGCGGTCGGCCCCGAGCGAGGACAGGTTCGCGATCACCGCGAGGTTCCCGCACCGGGACAGGAACGCGTAGTGCAGCCATTGCCGCTCCAGCGGCCCGCCCCGCAGCCCGCCGAGGGCTCCCTGCGGGAAGGGCCCCGCCGGGCCCAGCCGCCGCTCATCCAACTGTGATGCCGTGCACACACTCCGGAGAGTAACCATTTGGGATCAATGACTACTTTGCGTTGCGCAAACTCGGTGCGGGCCAGCAGGCGGAAACAGCCTCCTGGCGAGTCCCTCGAACGAGTGAACCCATGATCAACGCTCGTCGCGGCACCCCCGGGCCACCGGTCGCCGGGCCGACGCTTGCTGCCGCTCCCGAGCGCCACCATCCCAGAGAGGAACCGTCATGATCGACGTCGCGTTCGACAAGAGAATGGTCATCGTCCACTCCGTCAGCGGGAATGTGATCACACCGCACGCTCACATCACCGGCTCGGGCACCGAGATGCGCCTGTGGCACACGGGGACGCCCAACGAACACGGAAGCAACTACTCGGCTGCGGGGGACCACCTCGGTCGCATCTGGTCCTTCGAGCCGGCCCAGAACGGTGTGCGTATCAGGAACCACCTGACGAAGGCGATGTACCTGACGGTCGACGACGCCAAGGAGAACACCACCCTCAAGATGCGCACCAGGCAGGACCACGAGCGCGGACAGGTCTGGCACCTCGAGCGCGCCCTCCCCGGCCTGAACGACTTCCTCCTGGTGCCCTCCCACGACAACGGCCTGGCGATCGGCCCCATGGAAGGGGCGCACGAGCTGGAGACCGTGCTGATCCTGCGCCCCAGGACCACCCTCAACCAGCTCTGGACGGCCCAGGCCCTCTGTCCCGCCCGGACCGCCGACGACCTCTGAGCCGCGAGGGCCCCGGGTCCACCGTGCGGCGGGCCCGGGGCCGGTCGGTCCAGGTGCGGCTCAGGGCTTGAGCACGGTCCCGGTCAGCTTGACCTTGCCGTGGTGCTTGCCGAAGACCGCGTACCCGTCGTCGTACGTACCGGGGGTGGCGCCGTCCTCGGCCGCGACGGCGAGGCCGTAGCCCAGGAACGGCCGGTCCTGGGCGCCGGTGAAGAGGTGGAGAGGCGCCTCGACGATCAACGTCTTGCCGTCGTCCTCCAGGGAGCCGGGCAGCAGGGTGGGCTTGGTCTGCTGCCAGTCGCGCAGGTGGTCGAAGTAGGCGTATCCCGCGATTCCGGTGAAGACCAGACCCTTGGGGGCGTGGAACTCCTGGCGGAGCTTGCCGATGCTGACCGGCTGCTCGTCGGCGGAGGTCATCGCGATCAGGATGAAGTGACCCGGATTCTTCTTGTCCTCCTCCCCCTTCCCGACGGTGACCTGCGGGATCGCGTCCCGCACCTGAAAGATGGCCAGCTGGTGTTCGTCGACGGTGCCGGTCTCTCCCTTGAGACCGTCGGCCTTCGACTGACCGGATTCCTTGTGCCCGTCGTGCGACACACCGTCCGAGGTGGCGTGGTAGCGGTAGTACACGCTGCCCAGGAACCAGCCTTCCTCGATCTTGGTCCGGTCCCAGCTCAGCTTTTCGTTCACAGGGCCGCCCGGTCCGTCGTTCACCTGGGGCCAGACCAGGAAGCGGTAGTAGCCGTGTTTGTCCTTGGCCTCACGCAGGTTCAGTTCCTGGACGGCCCACTCCACTTTCGCCAGGTCGGCCTCCGCCAGGCCGGCGGTCCCCTTGATCGGCTGCTTCACCGGTACGGGCGTCAGGTTCGAGGGGGTGCCGTCCTCGTGCACCAGCTGGTAGTACACGTGATCCGTGTGATTGCCCTTCGCCTCCTCCCTGCCCTCGTCGGCGTTGTGGATCCGGACGGGGAAGGTGCCTGCCGGGATCCTCCCGTCGTCGGAGACGTAGCCGAACTGCGCCTGGTGCGGGCCCGGGACCACCGGCCAGGGGCGTGGAAGCGTCGAGAACACCTGGGCCACCGGCTGGATCTCCACTTTGCCGTTGGTGAGGGTGATCCGGACGGTGAGGGAGCGCTTCCCCTCGGGCGCCGGCATATTCAGGTAGTTCAGGCCGTTGCGCAGCGTGAAGGTGATGACGTCCGTTTCGTCGCCCTGCATCGCCAGGTCGACGATCTCGTAGTTGGCTCCCTCGGCGCCGTGGCCGCCCTGCCCCCTGAGGAGCTGCTTCGCGGGGTACAAGTCCGCGCGGTCCATGTTGAAGGTGGATTCCACCTGGGTGATCCGAACCCCTGCGGGCACCCGCAGCCGCCCGTCGAGCCGGAATTCGCGAGAAGCGTGCGGGATCTTGTCGGTGTAGCCCAGGACCCGGATGCCGGTCCCCTCGGGATCGCTGCCCGCATCCGTACCGGACTTCTCCACAGTGGTCATCGAACACGACTCCTACACTCGAAGGTTTTTCCACCATCCCTTCACATATGTGTCGGTTCGTATGCATATGCCAGAAGCAATGAGGCCGACCCTCACCTGTCCGGCCGTACGTCGCGCTAGCCCTCGGGGGAGGAACGGACGATACGGCGCACGTTCTCCACAGCGCCGCAGCCTTCCCTCAGCCGGAGCTCCCGTTCCGTCAGGAACGCCCCGCCCAGTTCCTCCCGGCGGTCCATGGCGACGTTCTCGCGGGCTCCGTTGAGGATGGTGCGCTCTTCCTCGTCGGTGTGGTGGGTGATGGCCTTCACGAGCTCTTCCAGCTTCTCGTCCCACTCGGCGGAGCCGACCTCGTCGACCTCCAGGAGTTCGAGGAGCGCCTTGTTTCCCTCCTCGTGCTCCTCCTCGCCGTGTTCGAGCTCGTCGTCGTCGATGTTCTTGTAGCGCTTGAGGGCGGGGTACACCTTCGACTCCTCCGCGAGCGCGTGCGCGATCAGCAGACCGGCGAACTCCCGCAGTGCGGCCGCCCGATCGGATTCGACGCTGCGCATCCGGTGGAAGAGATCCTCCATTCTTCTGTGGTCCTGGAGAATGAGTTCGACGACGTCTCGCGTCTCGGCCATGGGGCGGGCATCACTTCCGTACGAGGGAACCTTGCCGGAACCGGATACCCCCGCCCATCGCGTTCATTGATCCCGGCTCGAATTCCTCGGGAGGTCGTGGCCATGCGCCATCCGTTCGCCCTCGCTAACATCGATAAGTAGGAAAAACCTGCTGAAAAGCATCGCGAGGGAGACTCATGGATTCCTCCGATGGTTCCTCGTCCGCCGGCTCCTCGTCCGCTTCGGAAGGTCGCGACCGTCCGGCCGGCGGACCTCCCTTGAGCGCCACGGAACGGGAGGAATACGAGCAGCTGCGCAAGGCCGCCTCCGTTCACCACCGGCGTCTGCGCTACACGGCGACCTCCGTGCTGCTGGTCCTGACCTTCCTCCTGGCGCCGCTGGCCGTGGTCGCCGCCTGGGTGGACTCGCAGGTCGCCGACACCGACCGATATGTCCAGACCGTCGCTCCGATCGCCACGGAGCCCTCCGTCCAGAACACCGTGACGGACCGGCTCACCAAGCGCGTGGTCGACAACGTCGATGTCGCCGCCTTCACCGAGGCGGTCGGGCGGACGTTGGAGCGGGAAGGCGCACCGCCTCGAGTCGTCCAGGGCGCCGACGCGCTGACCGGCCCGCTGACGAGCGCGCTCAACTCGGCCGTCCATCGCATCGTGATCAGGGTGGTGACCAGCGACCAGTTCGCCGAGGTGTGGGACGACGCGAACAGGCGGGCGCACGCCGCCGTGGTCAAGGTCCTCACCGGCGAGGGCGGCAGCGCCGTCCAGGCCGGTGACGACAGCATCGACCTGAACATCGGCACCGTCGTCGACAACGTCAAGCAACGACTGGTGGACGCCGGATTCGATCAAGCCTCGAAGATCCCCGACGCCGACAAGACGATCACCCTGTTCCAGACCGACAAGCTCAACGAGGCCCAGGGCGCCATGCGTCTGCTGAACATCCTCGGCGTCTGGCTCCCGGTCCTGGTCCTGGTCCTGGCGGCACTCGCCGTCTGGAGCGGGCCCGCGCACCGCGTCGCCCTGATGACCACGGCCATCGGCGTCGGGGTCATGATGATCGTGCTGCTCGTCGGCCTCGCCGTGACGCGCCAGATCTATCTGGACTCCGTCGCCACGACCGCCCTGCCGCAGGACACCGCGGCCGACATCTACGACGCCTTCCTGCGCTTCCTCAAGAACAGCACGGTCACGGTCCTGGTCATCGCGGTGATCACCGCGCTGGCCGCCTACCTGTACGGGCCCGGACGCGGTGCCCGGTGGATCAGACGCGCGGCGGCGGGCGGAACCGGGGCGACGGGCCGGGCCATGGCGCGCCACGGAATGCGCACCGGGGACACCGGCCACTGGCTGGACGCGCACCGCAGGTGGACCACCGGCATCGCGATCACCGGCGGAGCGCTCGCCCTGGTGCTGTGGAACTACCCCACGCCCGGGGCCGTGGCGCTCGTCCTCGGCATCGTCGTCCTCGTGCTGATCCTGCTCGGCATCCTCGCCGCGGCCTCCGGGACGGCGCAGCCGAGCCGTACGTCGCACCCACCACCAGGGAAAGGAGCCTGAGATGGCTGAGCAAAGGACAGGGGCGGGCGGCGTCGCCGCTCTCGCCGAGGCGAACGCGCCCGTGTTCGAGACGCTCGTCCAGATGACGCTCGACACCTTCGAGCGATCCGGGCTGGACGAGGAGACGTATCTGCTGGCACGCATCGCGGCTCTGGTGGCCATGGACGCCTCCGCTCCCTCCTACCTCCTCAACATCGGCACCGCCGCGGACGTCGGCGTGCCGCTGGAGAAGATCCAGGGAACGCTCGTGGCGATCGCCCCCGTGGTGGGCAGCGCCCGAGTGGTGTCCGCCGCACGCAACATCGGCGAGGCGTTCGGGCTCGACCTCCCCGGAGAGGAGGAGCGGTGATGGGCGGCTCTGTGAACCTGGCCTACGACTATCCGATTCTCGGGGCCTTCTGGACGATCATGTGGATCTTCCTGTGGGTCATGTGGATCTTCCTGCTCTTCCGCGTCATCGTCGACATCTTCCGCGACGACGCCCTGAGCGGCTGGGCCAAGACGGGGTGGCTGGTCTTCACCGTCGTCCTGCCCTTCCTTGGCGTCTTCGTCTACGTCGTCGCCAGGGGCAAGGGCATGGGCAAGCGTGAACAGGACCATGTGAAGGCCAAGCTGGACGAGACGGACCGCTACATCCGCGAGACCGTCGGCGCCACCGGCCCGGCAAGCGAGGCGGACCAGCTCGACAAGCTCTCGCAGATCCGGGCCCGCGGCGACATCTCCGACGAGGAGTTCCGCCAGGCCAAGGAGAAGGTCCTCCACCCGTGACCGCACGCCCTGACGGGTGAGGCACGGTGAGCGGCAGCGCGTGGGCAGGGGCGGCCGTGGCCGCGGTGACGGCGGGGTACGCCCTCTGCTCCGGGCGGCTGGCCACCACCGCCGTGTCGGCGCCGATGGTGTTCACCGGCTGCGGGATCGCCATCGGCCCGGTCGGGCTCGATCTGCTCGACCTGAAGCACGACTCGGGCCCCGTGCTCACCCTGGTCGAAGCCGCCCTGACGCTGGTCCTGTTCACCGACGCGATGTCCGTACGGCGACGGGATCTGCGCCTCGGCGGATTCCTCCCGGGCCGACTGCTGGGCATCGGTCTGCCGTTGACCATCGGGGCGGGCTGGCTGCTGGCGTGGCCCCTGCTGCCGGGGCTGACCTTGTGGGAACTGGCCCTGCTCGGTGCCGTTCTCGCGCCGACCGACGCCGCACTCGGCAAGACGGCGGTCTCCGACCGGCGGGTCCCCCCGCTGGTGCGCGGCGGCCTGAATGTCGAGTCCGGCCTCAACGACGGTATGGCGCTGCCCTTCTTCGTGGTCTTCCTCGCGGCTCTGCCCGGAACCCTGGCCTCGGAGGAGGGAGCCGCCGGAGTCTTCTGGCGCGCGCTCGTGCTCAGCACCGCGTGGGGTCTGGCCGTGGGAGGGCTCGGCGGGTGGCTGTTGCGCCGGTCGCGTGCGAGAGGCTGGATCGGTGGTGACTGGCGGCAGACGTTCGTCCTGGCCGTGGCCGTGGGCGCGTACGCGGTGGCCGTCGCCTTCGACGGGAGCGGCTTCATCGCGGCCTGGGTGGCCGGTTTCGCCTTCGGTGTCTCCCTGCGGCGGAGCGGACCGGCGGCGGAGGCGCGCCCCGAGACGGAGGCACCGGGTGAGGAAACTGGCGAGACACCAGGTGAGGCCCCGGCCGCCGTCGACGACTCCGCCGGTCTCGCCGGGCATCTCGCCGACCTTCTCGCCTCGCTGAGCTTCCTGGTCTTCGGTGCCGTCCTGCTCGGGCCGACCCTGGACGACCTCGACTGGCGGATCATCGTCTATGCCGTACTGAGCCTCACCGTCGTCCGGATGCTGCCGGTCGCCCTCTCCCTGGCCAGGACCGGCCTGGCCCTTCCCACGGTCGCCTACATCGGGTGGTTCGGGCCGCGCGGCCTCGCCTCCGTCGTCTTCGGGCTTCTCCTGGTGGAGGAGCACGTCCCGGGCATTCAGCTCCTCGGCCGGGTGATCGCGGTCACCGTCGCGCTCAGCATCCTCCTGCACGGCATGTCGGCCGTACTCCTCGCGAAGCGGTACGGCGCCTGGTACCGCAAAGCCGCCGCCCTGCGACCGGGGCTGCGCGAGAACCTGCCCGGGGACGGACCACCGGACTAGGTCTTTCGTGCCGGGCCGGCCGGGCCCGAGGCCCGATCCGCCGCGGTCCCGGGGGCGGCTAGCGTCCCCGGCATGCGTATCGGACTACTTGGCACAGGCAACGTCGCCCGAGCACTCGCCCACGGCTGGAGCGCCGCCGGGCATGACGTCCTCCTCGGCTCGCGCCGGCCCGCGGAACGGACGGATCTCGGGCTCCCCGTGGGCTCTCCGAGCGAAGCCGCCGCTCATGCGGAGGTACTGGTCAACGCCACCCCGGGGACCGTCTCCGTCGAGCTGCTGCACTCGATCGGGGCCCCGGCACTGGCCGGCATCCCGCTGATCGATGTCGGGGTCGGGCTCTCCGACGACTTCGTCGAGCTCTCCCACCCCAACAGCAGCCTGGGGGAACAGATCCAGGACGCGTTCCCCCTGACCCCCGTCGTGAAGACCCTGTGCACCATGGACTCCACGGTGATGAGCGCCCCGGGCGATCTGGACGGCCCGAGCACCGTCTTCCTCTCCGGCGACGACGCCGAGGCGAAGCGGACCACCGGCCGGCTGCTCACCGACCTCGGCTGGCCCGCGTCGTCCCAGCTCGACATCGGCGGTATCCGCACGGCACGCGGACAGGAGCACTTCGCCCTGCTCTTCATGGGCATCGCGGGCGGACTGGCCTCTCACACCTTCAACATCAAGGTGGTCGCCCGACCGGCTGTCTAGAGCAGGCTCAGTCCCCGACGCACTTGGGGTACTTCGAGCCCCGGTTGCAGTCGTGGTAGTCGTACTTGCTGACCCTGAACTTCGTCTCGTCACCGGCCTTGGCCGGATCGACGACCAGATAGAACTTCTTCCCGTCCTTGACCTTCTCGGTGACCATGCCCTCCGGGCCCTGGCCGAAGTCCTGCGCGCATCCGGCGAGTGCGAGGACGCTGACCGCCGCGAAAGCGGTGGCGAGGCGACGCATGTCGTGCTCCGATCATCGTGAAAACGCTGATCAGTGTAGGGGCGCCCCTGACCGTTCATGAGGAGCCCTACGTGTGCCGGAGCGCTCTGAAGGCGTGGCCGCTCGGTTCGGGGAGGGGGCGGAGGGCGGCTCTCTTGACGCTCACCACGATGAGGCATGTGGCCAGGCAGTACAGGAAGGCCACTCCGGAGGCGGCCAGACTGCCCAGGAGTGAGTTGGCGTTGGGTGCGGCGGACGCCGCGATGGCCGCGACCGCGTTGCTGCGTCGCAGGAAGAACATGGGTTTGCCGGTGTAGACGTGCAGCGGTTCGTTGCCCTCGTGGTGGCTGCCGTCCCGGGAGACGTCGACCAGCACTCCGATCGAGGCGAGGACGGTGCCGACGATGGAGACGAGCGCGATGTCGAGGAAGAGCAGGAGCAGGGCCAGCGCGGAGAGCAGCATGCACAGATACGCGGTTCTCAGCGCGTCCTTGAACTCGCGGTCCGGCAGGCGGTAGCCGAGGTCGACCAGGATGCGGGCCATGCCCTCGTCCTCGGCGTCGTCCTCCGCCGGCCGGGCCGTCTCGATGGCGAACTGCTGTGTGTTGGAGGCGGTTCGCCCGTTCCGCATCCGTACGAGTTCGGTTCCTTCCCGGCCCTGGGCGTCCGCGGGGACGAGCCCCTCGGGGGTGACGAACTCCAACCGGTTCGTCAGCGCGCGGGGAAGGGCCAGGTCCAGGGAGATGACGACCCGGCCCCAGCCGTCTCGGTGCGTGACGCAGTCCTCCTCGTACTGGTAGGTCACCTCGGAAGGCAGCCCCGGGTGGACGTCCAGCAGGGCGACGAGCGGGGTGTAGCGCATCAGGCCTTCGACGCGCTCCCGCAGGGGCTCCTCCACGTCGTCCGCCTGCCCGGTCCGGCGCAGCAGGGCGGTGAGTTCCTCGGTGCCGCTGCGCCAGCCCAGGGAGTCCAGCCGCCGGGACAGCTCCGCGCGCGTCGAGTTCTCGGGGGGCTGCTCACCGCCGGCCAGGAGCCGGCCGACGCCGCGGGCCATGACGCGGACCGTCTCGTTCGCCGGGAGCACGGTCACCGGGATGACTCCGCGTTCGCTCAGGTGGAGTACTTCGAGGCGGTCCCAGTGGTCCTGCGGGAGAAGGTCCGCGAGGACCATGCTCCGCCGGCCGGGCCGGTCCTCCGTGGCCAGCTTGGTGGTCACCTGGTGGAGGGCCGTGGACCTGGAGGCGAGCTTCACACGATGGGTGCGGGTGGTGATGGTCCTGGCCGGATGGGCCAGGTCCTGCAACAGTCGCAGCTCGCCGCCGAGGACCGGCATGCCGCGCGGGTCGACCGTCGTGGTGGCGTCGGGGACGACCAGCGCGGTCAGGGGCGTGGCCGGGGCGGGTCGTTCCGTGCAGTGCACGACCAGGTCGCGGGCGAGCGAGACGAGCCGAGTGACCGTCGGGTCGGAGGGGGTCCCGTGGCGGGCCAGGAGGTCGTCCAGGGCGACGATCGTGGACCGCTCCACGTGGGCCGGGGCGTTGAGGATCACCGCCACGGCCTGGATGATCCCGGCCAGCGACCGCGCCCCCGGCTCGACGGGTGCGTCGGCGGCGGGTGCGTCGGCCACCTCTGCGGCTGCCCGGCCGGCGGCCTCGGCGTGGCCGGCGATGAGGGCCTCGTGCGCGAACGCCGCGAGCCGTTCCGCCACCAGCTCCGGCCGGTAGGCGAGCAGATGCCGGACCTCGTACACGTACCAGATGAGCCGGTCGGTACGGAGCGGCCGCAGCGGCTGGTTGTAGTAGGTGAAGGCGATCCTGTGGGCCTCCTGGTACACGGCCGGCCGCTCGGTGCGCATACGGTCGTGCAACGCGGTGCGCAGCGCGGAGCGGATCGCGTACTGCGGGTCGCCGTCCGGTCCGCCGTACGGAACCCGGTCCCTGACGACGAAGGGGGAGGTCAGGACCTGTTCCGCCGGCACGCCGACATCGAGGTTCGCCGCCGTGTACAGCACGATGTCCGTGCCGAACCACTGGTGCACGGCGAGCGCTTCGAGCAGTCGTCCCTCGTCGGCGGGGAGCCGGTCGAAGTGCGCCAGTGCCCGCCGGAAGACGTTTTCCCGGGTCATGGCGTCAGCCCTCCCTGTCGTCGCCGTCGTCACCGGTGGCGGTGGCCGGCCGGCCGTCCGGATGCCCCGGAGCGGGTTCACCGGGCTCCATATGACACGCGAAGAACTCGGCGAGGAGCCCCGGCACGCCGCCGTGGCTGCGCTGGATCACCACGGCCTTGTCCCTGAGGCTGGCGAATCCGAGGTTCTCGATCCAGTCCTGCACGGCCTCCACGTCGAACGGCGGCAGCACCAGCGTCTGGACGGCCGTGGAGTACGGAGGGTGGGGCAGGCTCGGCACGCTCCGACCAGCCAGGAAGACGCTGACCTCGCGCCTGGACAGCAGGTTCGGCAGCAGACTCCGCCCGAGCCAGTCGCGCATCGGCCGGGCACACGCCTCGAAGCTGTCGAGGCAGATCACGGGCCTGCGCTCATCGGCGACCAGGCTTTCCAGCAGTGCATCGCTCAGGGCGGCGAGGCGCAGGAGCCGGTCCTCTCCCTGAGCCAGCAGCTGGATCGCCGAGTTCCGCAGCCGGACATTGGTGAAGGCGACCTCGGTCGATCTCGACTGCTCCGCCTGCCGGTCCCGCGTGGTCCGGTAGCCCGGTACGCCGACGTCCTGTCCGCGCGCCTGCATGGAGAGCTGTTCGAGCACGTCGTGTTCCACCGCCGTCCGTGACAGGTCGACGAAGTACACGCCGTTCCCCGCGTGGCGGTCGTAGATCTCGAGCAGCAGGGACGACTTGCCGATGTCCTGCGGCCCTTCGAAGAACAGCGCCTGCCGTTCCCCGCCGCGGTCCTCGTCCCGGGCCGTGAGGCGGGCCGCGCTGTCCAGTTGCTCGGCACGGTCGATGTGCCGGTGAGGTGTTGCCGGTTCGTGCACCCGCTCTTCCCGTCCCCCTCGTGACGCCGCGGACCGAGTCGGACCGCTACCGGGGGTTTTGGCCCGTCGGGGGGTCGGCGGGGTTCGTGCCGTCGGGCGGGACGGTTCCGTCGTCCGGCAGGATCTCCACGACGCTGTGCTTGAACCGGGCCCGGCGGAACGATGTCCTGGCACCCTTCACCATCCGGAAACGGGACCGCTTGGACTTGAAGCGGTCCACCTGCATCGTCTGGTTGGTGACGGGCTTGGCCTCCTGGCCGCCCTCCACACCGGCCCGCATGCCCAGGCCCTGGATGTTGGCGCTCTTCAGCGAGCCTCGCCGCAGACCGAAGACGATCACGCCCACGATCCCGAGCACGATGAGGCCAACGACCAAGAGCTGCATGGGACTCAGATCCACCATAGTCAACGCGCCTCCCCCGACGTCCCCCTGACGCACTGTAAGTACCATCCCACAATGCGCAACAAACCAAGCAGGGGTTGCGTAGAAATTTCCCTGTACCGCCGACCTTGGGAGGCCTCCATGCGCGACCTCGCGGACTCGATCGAATCGATGGAGCAGCTCGCCGCCGTCTGGCGGGTGATGGTGCTCGACCGGGATCCGCGGGCGGACGTCCGCGACCTTCCGGGCATCGCCGTCCGCTGGGCCGACTGCCGGTTCGCCTTCTGGAACTGCCTCACGCTGACCGAGCCGGGCATCGGCGCCGGGCCGGCGCGGCAGCGGGTGCACGAGGCGGCGCGGATCATGCGCTCGAAGAAGCATCCCGGTTTCCTTTGGGTCTTCGAGGAACTCCTCGACGACGAGGCACGCTCGGGGCTCAGGGAAGCGGCCGAGCAGGCGGGGCTCGCACACGCCTTCCCCGGCACGGGCATGGCGGGAGACCTGCTGCCCGTTCCCGAACCGGCCCACCCGGAGCTGACGTTCGTCCGCGTGACCACCGACGAACAGCTGCGGGCCTTCGCCGACCTCAACTCGCGCGCCTACGGGTTCCCGCTGGAGGACGGCCGTGACGGTCTCGGCCGCTCCCCGCTGTGGAAGAGCGAGGTGCACGCCTACCTGGGCGTACGGGACGGTACCGCCGTGACCTGCGCGGCCACGATGGAGGCCGACGGGCGCCTCTTCGTGCTGCTCGTCGCCACCGACCCGC
This sequence comes from Streptomyces sp. NPDC057002, assembly GCF_042673825.1. Lineage (NCBI taxonomy): Bacteria > Bacillati > Actinomycetota > Actinomycetes > Kitasatosporales > Streptomycetaceae > Streptomyces > Streptomyces sp. NPDC057002. The sequence goes on along the minus strand of NZ_JBHURZ010000003.1, from coordinate 48,803 downwards.
AGTGGGAGCGGCGGGGGTACGGGGAGGCCGTGACGCGCAAGGCGCTGTACGAGGGCGGTCGCGCCACCGGACTGACCCGGGCGACGCTGCACGCCACGGCCGCCGGCGCGCCCGTGTATCCGCGTATCGGCTTCGAGCCGAACTCCCCTATGAGCTTCTATGCCTTGAGGGACTGACCGGCCGGTCGCCCCGCTCCCCCTCGTCCCGGGCATGAGCCACCGGTGCCGTCGTGGAGCGGGGGATCACATGCGTCGGCAGGACCAGATGCCGGCCGTGTTCCCCCTCGGCGTCGTCGATGAGCTTCAGGGCCAGTTCGCCGGCCTCGCGCCCCATGTCCGACGGTGACTGGGCGACCGTGGACAGGTCGAACCAGTCCGCCAGCGGCTGGTCGTCGAAGCCGAGGACGGAGATACGCTCGGGTACGGCGATCCGGGTCTTGCGCAGGTTCCAGATGAGGGCGACGGCGACCTCGTCCTGCTCGGCGAAGACGGCGGTCGGCGGCTCGCGCAGGCTCAGCAGCGTGCCGAGCACCTCGGCGGCGGCGCGCTTGTCGCCGACCCGGGTGGAGACCACCAGGTCGTCGTCGAGCGGGACACCCGCCTCCGTGAGCGCCTGCTGGTAGCCCAGCAGCCGTTCGTTGGAGCTGAAGGTGAAGCCGCTCGCGCCCTGGGTCTGGACGAAGGCGATCCGGCGGTGGCCGAGGTTGAGCAGATGCCGGGTGCCGTGCAGGGCGCCGGCCACGTCGTCGACGTAGACGCTCGGACGTCCGTCGACGTGCTGGCTGACGTAGATGACCGGCATGCCGAGGTCGTCCAGCCGGGCCGTCTCCTCGTCGGTGAGGTCGAAGGAGAACACCAGGAGCGCGTCGGCGTTGCGGCGTGCCGGGAGGTGTTCGAAGAAGTCCGTGCGCTCGGCCAGGTCGGGGATCTCGTAGACGTTCAGTTGCAGGCCCGCCGACCGCAGCAGCGGGGCCAGGCTGGACAGGGCGGCTCCCATGAACCACGAGTTGAGCGTCGGGACCATCACCGCGACCGTCCCGGTTCGTCCCGTGACCAGGCTCGCGGCCTGCCGTGACACGGCGAAGTTCAGTTCGCGCGCGGCCTTTTCCACCCGGGCGCGCACCTCCGGCGACACCGTGGACAGGCCGCGCAGCGTGCGCGAGACGGTGGAGGTGGAGACCCCGGCCCGTTCGGCGACGTCGGCCATCGTGGGGTGCCGCTGAGCTGGAGGCATGAGCCGGACGTTAGCACAGGGATTCGCTCTCCTGCCTCTGGTTGTGACAGCGCTTTCATGGGTGTCAAGCCCAGTTCTTCAGCCGATTACCGTCGCGTAACTCATTGACTTCGGCAAAACACGCCCCTAGCTTGCAAGCGTTGTCCGAGCGGTCCTGAAGTGGTCTCAGCGAGGACCGTAACAAGCGTTCTGACCTGCATATTTTCTTCATTCATTCCATGACAACGCAGTCTCAGCAGGAGTGGCATGACGACCAGAACCACCACCAGAGCCACCGCGCTCGCCGCCACCGGGCTTCTGCTCAGCGCCTGCGGCAGCGGCTCCGGGCAGGCCGGGCCACCGTCGTTCGAAGGGCGCGGGCCCATCACCTACGTGGCCGGCAAGGACACCACGGGCACCGTCCAGCCGATGCTCGACCGCTGGAACCGGGCGCACCCGAAGGAGAAGGTCACCTTCATCCAGCTGCCGACGGACCCGGACGCGCAGCGCCAGCAGATGATCCAGAACGCGGAGACGAAGTCCGACGCCTACACGGTGCTGTCCCTGGACGCCGTGTGGACCTCGGAGTTCGCCGCCCACCGGTGGATCGACCCGCTGCCCGAGAAGCGGTTCCCGCTGGGCAGGATGCTGAAGCCGGTGGTGGAGACCTCCCGGTACCGCGGCGGTCTGTACGCGGTGCCGGGCAGCTCGGACGGCGGCCTGCTCTACTACCGCACCGACCTGCTGAAGAAGGCGGGTGTCGCCCGGCCGCCCACGACCTGGGCGCAGATGACCGCCGCCTGTACCGAGGTGAAGAAGCTGCCCGAGGCGAAGGGCATGTCCTGCTACGCCGGGCAGTTCCAGAAGTACGAGGGCCTCACGGTGAACTTCGCCGAGGCCGTGAACTCCGCGGGCGGCACCGTCACCGACCCGAACGGCAGGCCGGACGTCGACACCCCCGAGGCCAGGAAGGGCCTGGACTTCCTCGCCCGCTCCTTCAAGGACGGGACGATCCCGAAGAAGGCCATCACCTACCTGGAGGAGGACGGCCGCCAGGCCTTCCAGTCCGGCAAGCTCGTCTTCCTGCGCAACTGGCCGTACGCCTACTCCCTGGCCCAGAAGAGCGGCGTCAAGAGCAAGTTCGCCACCGCTCCCCTGCCCGGTCTGAACGGCCCCGGCTCCTCCAGCCTCGGCGGCCACAACATGGCCGTGTCCTCCTCCGCCGCGAACAAGGCGACGGCCCTGGACTTCATCAGGTTCATGAGCAGCGAGGAGAACACCAGGACCTTCCTCGAGGACGCCTCCGTCGCCCCGCCGTACGCCTCCCTCTACGACGACAAGGCGCTCATCGCGCGGTACCCGTATCTGCCGGTGCTCAAGGAGTCCATCCTGCGGGCCGTGCCACGGCCCCGGGTGGTGCAGTACGGCGATGTGACCTCGGCGGTCCAGCGGGAGACGTACGCCGCCCTGACCGGGGAGAAGAGCAGCGCGCGGGCGTTGAAGGACCTGCAGAAGGCGCTGCGGAAGGCCGTGGCGCTGTGAGGGCCGGGGTCATGACCGGGACTCCGGCGGAGCCCGATGTCCGTACGGAACCCCGGCGGGTCCCGAAGCCGGGCCGGGCGACCGCCGGTTCCGGGCGGCTGGCCGCGCTGCTGGTCTCGCCGACGCTGCTGGTCCTGACGATCGTCGTGCTCTACCCGACGCTCATGGCGCTGAAGGAGTCGCTGTACGGGCCGAAGGAGCTGGACCCGAAGACCGGGTTCATCAGCGACACCGAGCCGTTCGTCGGGCTCCAGAACTACGCGGAGATCTTCGGCGAGGCCGGGGCGCGGTTCTGGAACGCCTTCTGGAACACCACGTTCTTCACCGTCGTCACGGTCGGTCTGGAGACGGTGGTCGGGGTGGCCATGGCGCTCATCATGCACAAGGCGTTCCGGGGCCGGGCCCTGGTGCGGGCCGGGATCCTGGTGCCCTGGGCGGTGCCGACGGCCATCTCCGGACTGCTGTGGAGGTGGATCTTCAACAGCGACGGCGTCGCCAACGCGCTGCTCGGGCAGCAGATCCTGTGGACCACCGAGGGCTTCCACGCCAAGGTCGCCGTCATCGTCGCCGAGGTGTGGAAGACCGCGCCCTTCATCGGGCTGCTGGTGCTGGCCGGACTCCAGGTGATCCCGAAGGAGGTATACGAGGCGGCCCGTATGGACGGGGCCCGGCCGGTGCGACAGTTCTGGCACATCACCCTGCCGTTGGTGAAGCCCGCGCTGCTGGTGGCGGTGCTGTTCCGCTGCATGGACGCGCTGCGGATGTTCGACCTGCCCTACATCCTCGTCGGCGCGCAGAAGCACTCGGTGGAGACGCTGTCGATGCTCGCGCAGAACGAGGCGGCCAACGTCCGCTTCGGGCCCGCCTCCGCCTACGCGGTGATCCTCTTCCTCTACGTCTTCCTGATCGCGCTCGCCTTCGTGCGGCTGCTCGGCGCCGACCTCGTCGGGGGCGACAGCAGGAGAAGGCGCCGTCGTACGGAGGTGGCGGCATGACGCTCACGGCCAAGTGGCGGCAGTGGCTGCCGTATCTGGGGATCGCCGCGGTGGTGGCCTACTGTCTGGCCCCGTTCTACTGGATGCTGGTCTCCAGCCTCCGCCGCACCGAGGACATCTTCGACACCTCGCTCGTCCCGGCCCCGCTGTCCTTCGAGAACTACCGGGCCGTGTTCGACCCCACGCAGGGGTTCGGGCGCGCGCTGCTCAACAGCCTGGTCGTCGCCGGGATCACGACCGCTGCGGCGCTGCTGCTCGCCACGTTCACCGCCTACGCGATGGCCAGGCTTGAGTTCCGCTTCAAGCGGCTGATCCTCACGCTGATCATCGCCACCTCGATGTTCCCGGTCGTCTCGATCGTGGTGCCGTTGCTGAAGCTGTTCACGGACATCGGGTGGATCAACACCTACCAGTCGATGATCGTGCCCAGCATGTCCTTCGCCCTGCCGCTGGCGGTGTGGAACCTGACCACGTTCTTCCGGCAGATGCCGGACGAACTGGAGCACGCGGCGATGGTCGACGGCTGCACCCGCGGCCAGGCCTTCCGCAGGGTCATCGTGCCGCTCGCCGCCCCGGGCATCTTCACCACCGCGATCATCACCTTCATCTGCGCCTGGAACGAGTTCCTCATCGCCCTGTCGATGACCAACAAGCCCGGCATGCAGACCGCGACCGTCGCCATCTCCAAGTTCACCGGCGCCACGACCTACGAGACGCCGTTCGGCAGCCAGATGGCCGCCGGTGTCCTCGTCACGGTCCCGCTGGTGGTCATGGTGCTGCTCTTCCAGCGCCGTATCGTCGCCGGGCTCACCGCCGGCGCCGCGAAGTAGACCCGCCCCCATCAGAAGGAGCTCTCGTGTCCCCCACCGCCCCCTGGTGGCGCAGTGCCGTCATCTACCAGGTCTACATCCGCAGCTTCGCCGACGGGAACGGTGACGGCGTCGGCGACATCGCCGGCCTGCGCTCCCGCCTGCCCTATCTGAAGTCCCTCGGCGTGGACGCCGTCTGGATCAACCCCTGGTACAAGTCGCCCATGGCCGACCACGGCTACGACGTCGCCGACTTCCGCGCCATCGACCCGCTGTTCGGCACCCTGGCCGACGCCGAGCGGTTCATCGAGGAAGCGCACGCGCACGGGATCCGGGTGATCCCCGACATCGTGCCCAACCACACCTCCGACCGGCACGCCTGGTTCCAGGCGGCCCTGGCCTCCGGGCCGGGCAGCGCGGAACGCGAGCGCTACGTCTTCCGGCCCGGGCGCGGAGCCGACGGTACGGAACCGCCGAACGACTGGGTGTCCTGCTTCGGCGGCCCGGCCTGGACCCGGCTGCCCGACGGGGAGTGGTATCTGCACCTGTTCGCACCCGAGCAGCCGGACCTGAACTGGCAGCATCCCGAGGTGCGGGCCGAGTTCGAGTCGATCCTGCGGTTCTGGTTCGGCCGGGGCGTCGACGGGTTCCGTATCGATGTCGCCCACGGCCTGATCAAGCACCCGGAGCTGCCCGACCTGCCGCCCCGCCGGGACCCGGACGCCGGGTCGCCCTCGCGGCACATGGACCACCCGCACTGGGACCGCGACGAGGTCCACGAGATATACCGCTCCTGGCGCAGGGTCGCCGACGAGTTCCCCGGCGACCGCTCCTTCGTCGCCGAGGCCTGGGCGGACACACCGGAGCGGCTGGCGGCGTACGTCCGCCGGGACGGCCTGCACACCGCCTTCAACTTCGACTTCCTGATGTCGAGCTGGGACCCGAAGGACCTGCGCGCGGTCATCGACGACTCCCTCGCCATGCTCGGCGCGGTCGGCGCACCGGCCACCTGGGTCCTCTCCAACCACGACGTGACCCGCCACCCGAGCCGCTACGGCCGCCGTACCGCCAAGCGCTGGGTGGCGAACGAGAGTTACCGCCCGGAAGGCCCCCTGGACCTCGAGCTCGGCACCCGGCGGGCCCGGGCCGCCGCCCTGCTGATGCTCGCCCTGCCCGGCGGCGCCTACGTCTACCAGGGCGAGGAACTCGGCCTGCCCGAGGTCGAGGACCTGCCCGAGGACCTCCTCCAGGACCCGACCTGGGAGCGCTCCGGCCACACCGACCGGGGCCGTGACGGCTGCCGCGTCCCGATCCCCTGGTCCGGGCGCACGGCTCCCTACGGCTTCAGCCCCGACGGCGCCACGGCCGGGCCCTGGCTGCCCCAGCCCGCCCGCTGGGCCGAGCACACCGTCGAGAGCCAGAGCGGCGACCCGGCGTCCATGCTGGAGCTCTACCGAGCGGCGCTGCGCGCCCGGCGCGACCATCCCGCCCTCGGCGACGGCTCGATGACCTGGCTGGACACACCGGACGGGGTGCTGGCCTTCACCCGGGACCCGGGCTTCGTCTGCGTCGTCAACCTCTCGTCGGAGCCGTACGAGCTGCCCGGCCACTCCCGGCTCCTCCTGTCCAGCGGCCCGCTGGAGAACGGCCGGCTGGGGCCGGACCGGGCGGTGTGGCTGGCGGTGTAGGGCGCCGGCGAAAAGCAGTTGACCGCTCCCCGGTGTCCACGGGCACGATCACGGTTCCGCTTCCGTCCTCCGTACGCGTGAAGGAGTTCCGTCCGTGCCCCCAGCACTCTTCCCCGACCTGTCCGCCCCCGGCACATGGGTGATCGGCACCCGGTATGCCGACGGCCCCGACCGGCAACGGGCACTCGTAGAGGAGGAGTCGGCGTTACTGGAGCCATCGCCCGTCGGCCCCGCCGCCGTCAGCTGGTTCCTGAGCACGGACGGGGAGACCGTGCTGACGCTCGCGCGGTGGGACGACGACGCCGGGGTTCCGCCCGTCGGCCCGCCCCGCTATCGCCTCTACCGCAGCCTGGCCGAGGAGCGGGAGACCCGCGTCCCGGGCTGTCTGATCACCGCCGCGTTCGACGTCGACGGGCCCGAGCGGCAGCGGTCGTTCACCGACGCGGTGATCGCGGCCCAGCCCCGGGAGGGCGGCCATCCCGGGGCGATCTCGGCCCACTTCCTGCACAGCGTCGACGGCAGCCGGGTGCTGCTGTACACGGAGTGGACCAGCGCCGAGGCCCACCAGGAGGCCGCCGAGGCCGGTGACCACGACCAGGGGCACGAGCTGTTCTCGGGGACGCCCGGGGTGCGGCTCACGCACGGCGGGCGGTACCGGCTCTGTCGCGCCCCGCGGTGACTCAGTGTGCCGGTCGCCCGTCATCGACCGGGAACCCGCCCACCGTGAACCCGATCACCGTCCCGCCTCCGTCCCGCCGGACCGCGAACGGCGCTCCCCCGTGCGCGAGGGCCACCTCGCGGACGATGGACAGGCCGAGGCCCGAGCCCGGCAGGGAGCGGGCGTCGGCGGCACGGTAGAAGCGGTCGAAGACACGGGCGAGGTCGTGGTCGGTGATGCCGGGGCCCCGGTCGAGGACCTCGACCCGGATCGTGCCGGGCCTGGCGGGCCCGGCGACGACGATCTCGATGGGGGTCGTGCCGCGCTGGTCGAACTTCACGGCGTTCTCGACGAGGTTGGACAGCGCCCGGGTCAGCATCCCGGGCCGTCCGTCGGTCGTGGTGTCGCCGCTCGCGCGGAGCGTGATCTCCCGGCCGCTGCGGCGCCGGGCCAGGCCCGCCACCTCCTCCGCGAGGTCGGCGACGTCCACCCGCCGGGGCGGCTCGGTGTCCGACTGCCCGGCCGCGAGATCGACGAGTTCGTTGACCAGGTCGGTCAGCTCGCGGGCCTCCTGGCCGAGGTCGGCGACCAGTTCCTCCCGGGTCCCGGGCGGAAGCTCGTCGATCCGGCGGAGCATCGAGATGTTCGTGCGCAGCGAGGTCAGCGGCGTGCGCAGCTCATGGCCCGCGTCCTGGACGAGGCGGCGCTGGTCCTCCTCGGACTGGGCTAGCCGGCCCAGCATGCGGTCGAAGGCCCGGCCCAGCCGTCCCACCTCGTCATGACCGGCGACCGGCACCTGGATGCCGAGACGGCGGGTCCGGGCGACATCCTCGGCGGCGTCGGTCAGGACGACCAGGCGCCGTGTGATGCGCCGGGCGAGCCACCAGCCGAACAGTCCGGCGGCGATCACGACGGCCGCCATCAGCAGCAGCGTCCGCCGCTGGAGCGCCCGCAGCAGATCCTCGACGTCGCTGAACTCCTGCGCGACCTGCACCGCGCCCCGCCCGCCGCCGAGGGAGACGGTCGCGACGCGGTACACGTCGTTGCCCACGTCGACGTCCTTGTGCTCGACCACCCGCCCGGACAGGGACGCGGCGGCGATCCGCACATCGGCCCCGGTCACCGGCAGTCCCGGACTGCCCGCGTCGACGACATGGCCGTCCGGGCCGAGCACCTGCACATCGGTGCGGGCGGGCCGCACGAGGTCGTGGCCGGGCGCGGCGGAGGAGAAGTCCTCCGGCGTCATCCGGTTCTCCCGCACCTCGTCCCGCAGGTCCTGCACGACCTCGTCGAACACCGTCTGCTGGTCCACCCGCACCAGCCGGGCGGCCGCGCTGTAGGACAGGATGCCTACCAGGATCGTCACGGCCGCGGTCACCGCCGCGAACGACACCGCGAACGTCGTGCGCAGCGAGACCAGCTTCGGCCGCCGCCCGCTCAGCATCCGGCGGAGGCGGCCCACTCAGTCCTCCCGCAGCACGTAACCCACGCCCCGCACCGTGTGGATCAGCTGCGGCCCGTCCGGATCGTCGAGCTTGCGGCGCAGATAGCCGACGTAGACGGCGAGGTTCTTCGAGCCGGGGCCGAAGTCGTAGCCCCAGATTCGGTCGTAGATCGTCGAGTGGTCGAGGACGATGCCGGTGTTGCGGACCAGCAGCTCCAGCAGCTCGAACTCGGTGCGGGTCAGCTCCAGCTCGCGCGCGCCCCGCCAGGCCCGGCGCGCCTGCGGGTCCATGCGGATGCCGGCGGCCTCGATGAACCGCTCGGGGAGCTGCCGCCTGGGCGCCTCGGGCACGGGCGCGGCACCCGCGGGCGCGGCACCGGCGGTTCCGCCCCCGGCCGCTACGCCGCCGAGGGGGTCGCCCACCCCCACCGGGCTGGTGCGGCGCAGCAGCGCGCGCAGCCGCGCGAAGACCTCCTCCACGTCGAAGGGCTTCACCACGTAGTCGTCGGCGCCCGCGTCCAGCCCGGCGATCCGGTCGGCGGTCTCCACGAGGGCCGTCAGCATCAGGACCGGCGTCCGGTCGCCCTCGGCGCGCAGCACCCGGCACACCTGGAGCCCGTCGATGCCGGGCATCATCACGTCCAGGACGAGCACGTCCGGGCGGTTGCGGTGGGCCTGCGCCAGTGCCTCGACACCGTCGGCGACCGCCATGACCTGGTAGCCCTCCAGGGTCAGGGCGCGCTCCAGGGCGTTGCGGATGGCGCGGTCGTCTTCGGCGAGCAGCACGGTGTGGGGCACGCGTCCAGTGTGCCTGGCGACCGGCTCCCCGGGACCGGATGCGCTGCGCCGGAGCGTCCTTCTTACTCCCCTCTCACCAGGGAGCACACAACCACCGGCCGGGGGCCTGCCGTCCCCTCACGCCCGGGCCCGGGCGAGCCGGGCCGCGTGCGTCGGCGCGTCGGGCACGTCCGCCGGGCGGCCCACGGCGAACTCCTTGCGCAGCACCGGTACGACCTCCTCGCCCAGCAGGTCGATCTGCTCCAGCACGGTCTTCAGCGGCAGCCCGGCGTGGTCGACCAGGAACAGCTGGCGCTGGTAGTCGCCCGCGTACTCCCGGAATGCCAGCGTCTTCTCGATGACCTGCTGCGGGGTGCCGACGGTCAGCGGCGTCTGCTCCGTGAAGTCCTCCAGCGACGGGCCGTGCCCGTACACCGGGGCGACGTCGAAGTACGGCCGGAACTCGCGCACGGCGTCCTGCGAGTTCCGCCGCATGAACACATGCCCGCCGAGCCCGACGATCGCCTGCTCGGGCGTGCCGTGCCCGTAGTGGGCGTACCGGGCCCGGTACAGCTCGACCATGCGCTTGGTGTGGTCGGCCGGCCAGAAGATGTTGTTGTGGAAGAAGCCGTCGCCGTAGAACGCGGCCTGCTCGGCGATCTCCGGCGAGCGGATCGACCCGTGCCAGACGAACGGCGGTACGCCGTCCAGCGGCCGGGGCGTCGCCGTGAAGCCCTCCAGGGGCGTACGGAACTTCCCCTCCCAGTCGACGCCCTCCTCGCGCCACAGGCGGTGCAGCAGGGCGTAGTTCTCAACGGCGAGCGGGATGCCCTGCCGGATGTCCTGCCCGAACCAGGGGTACACCGGCGCGGTGTTCCCGCGGCCCAGCATCAGATCCACCCGGCCGTCGGCCAGGTGCTGGAGCATCGCGAAGTCCTCGGCGATCTTCACCGGGTCGCTGGTGGTGATGAGGGTGGTGGCCGTGGAGAGGACCAGCCGCTCGGTGCGGGCGGCGATGTAGCCGAGCATCGTGGTCGGGGAGGAGGGCACGAAGGGCGGATTGTGGTGCTCGCCGGTCGCGAAGACGTCGAGCCCGGCCTCCTCGGCCTTGAGCGCGATGGCGACCATGGCCTTGATCCGCTCGCGCTCGGTCGGTGTCCGGCCCGTGGTCGGGTCGGGCGTGACGTCGCCGACACTGAAGATCCCGAACTGCATGGTCGCTCACCCTCCAGATTGTTTACCCTTCAACCGTACCTGGGGGAACGACAGCGGGCGCGGGGGCATTCCACTGGGGGTCCCTGCCGGTCCGCCCGAGCAGCCGCTCCCAGGCCGACGCGCCCTCCGCCACCGGCACGGGCTCCCCGAACACCCCCATCTTCCGGGCCGTCGGCGCCAGCTCGTCCACCGCGCCGGACAGCTCCGCCACGACCGCCTCGTCGGCACCCGGGTACTCCTGGCCCGTCGCCCGCGCCAGATCCCACACATGCACCGTCAGATCGAGCAGCGCCATCGAGCCGACCAGCCGCGCCGGCATGTTCATCCCGCCCGTCGTGCCCTCCTCCGCACCCGGCGCCGACCAGGCCGCCACCAGCCGCTCCGACTCCTGGGCGAGCCGCTCACGCCACCCGTGGCTCCCGGCGACCGGGTCGGGCTTCTCACCGAAGTCCGACGCCTCCTTCGCGGCCAGCCGCTGGAACTGCACGATCACCTGGAGGAGGTGATCGACCAGCGCCCGCACGTCGTACTCGGCACAGGGCGTGGGCGCGGCGAGCGTCGCGTCGGGAATGCCCCGCACCACCGGCACCGCCCGCTCCCGCGCCATGCCCAGCAGCTCACCGATGCGGTACGTCCTCACAGGGTTCGTGTCCATGCCCCGACCGTAGGGACGGCCACGACCGCCCATCTTGAAGAAACGCGACGTACGATCCGGCCATGGAGGCACCCCGCCACGACACCCGCGGGATCGTCGACCCGTCCGGGCTGCTGAACCACGTGCGATTCCGCCGCCACGAGCCCGCCGAGCCGCTGCGCCGGTACGTCGAGTGGTACTGGCTCATCGACTGGGACCTGCCCGCGCCCTACGCCTCCCACGTCGTCCCGCATCCGTCCGTCAACCTCACGTTCCAGTGGGACGAGGACGAGAGCCCGCCCTACGGCGAGGTCACCGGCGTCGCGCTCGGCCTCTACACCAGGAAGCTGACCGGACGCGGCCGGGTCTGCGGAGCGAAGTTCCGCCCCGGCGGCTTCCGGCCGTACACCCCCGGGACACCGGTCTCCCGGTGGACGGGCCGCGCGCTGCCCGCCCAGGAGGTGTTTCCGCAGGTCACCACCGACACCGCCCGCACGGTCGTCACCCCCGCCGACGACCGCGCCCGGGTCGCCGCCCTCGACGGCTTCCTGCTCTCCCTGCCCTGCGCCCCGGACCCGCAGGCGGACCTCGCGATCGACCTCGTCGAACGCATCCGCGCGGACCGCACCGTGCGCCGCGTCGGCGACCTCGCCGAGGAGCGGGGCCTGTCGGTACGGGCACTGCAACGGCTCTTCTCGACCCGGGTCGGCGTCAGCCCCAAGTGGGTCATCCTCCGCTACCGCATCCACGAGGCCCTGGAACAGGCCGGCCACCGCAGCGACGTCGACTGGGCCGGCCTCGCCGCCGACCTCGGCTACGCCGACCAGGCCCACCTCGTACGGGACTTCACGACGACCGTGGGGGTGCCGCCCACGGCCTACGCGGCGGAGACTCAGGCCGGGCGAGGGGGCATGCGAAGCTGACCGCCATGTTCGTGCTCCGCTCCGCCGCCCTCTTCGTCGTCGCCGCCCTGTTCGAGATCGGCGGCGCATGGCTGGTCTGGCAGGGCGTGCGCGAGAACCGGGGCTGGCTGTGGGCGGCCGGCGGCGTCCTCGCGCTCGGCGCCTACGGCTTCGTCGCGACGTTCCAGCCCGACGCCCACTTCGGCCGCGTGCTCGCCGCGTACGGCGGGATCTTCGTCGCCGGTTCGATCCTCTGGGGCGTGGTCGCGGACGGCTACCGCCCGGACCGCTGGGACATCGCGGGCGCGCTGATCTGCCTCGCGGGCATGGCGGTCATCATGTACGCCCCGCGAGGTGACTGACCGGCCCCTTCGGCCCGGCTCAGAACGGCTCGTCGGGCGGCAGCAACCCCAGCTGCCCCAGGAAATCCATCTCGTCGAAGTACAGCCGGTAGTCGACGATCCGCCCGTCCCGCACGGTGGCGATGTCCACCCCGCGGATCCTGATCTCCTTCTGCGTCGGCGGGAGCGTCTCACCGTTGGGCAGCTCCAGCGGCCCGGTGTTGCGTCCGCTGAAGACCCCCTCGTCGATAGCCGTGTCGCCGACCTCGTAGGAGTGCAACGGCTGGAACGCCCCCTCGGGAACCGCCTCCGTCATCGTCCGCCAGTACTCGACGATGCTGTCGCGCCCGCGCAGCTCACCCTCGTCAGGGGTGAAGGCGACCGCGTCCTCGGCGTACAGCTCGCCGATGACCTTCAGATCGGCGTGCGTGGTGATCGCGTCCGTGAGCCGGTCCATGACCTCACGTGCCTCGCCCATGATCCACCTCCAGGAAAACCCAGAAAACCGGGGAACCACCCGCCCTCATTCTCCCACCGCGGGCCCCGCCTATCCTGGCCGGAAGCCCTGAGGGCCTTGCCGGCCCCCGCACACCGCACCCACGCCCGAGGAGCTCCCATGGCCACCGCCGCCCCGTCCGCAGCCTCCCGCATCGCCGTCGTCACCGGTGCGAGCAGCGGAATCGGCGCCGCCACGGCCCGGCGGCTCGCCGCGGCGGGCTACCGCGTCGTCCTCACCGCGCGCCGCAAGGACCGCATCGAGGCGCTGGCGGAGGAGATCAGCAAGGCGGGCCACCAGGCCACGGCCTACGCCCTCGACGTCACCGACCGCGCGGCGGTCGACGAGTTCGCCACGGCCTTCAAGACGATCGGCGTCCTGGTCAACAACGCGGGCGGCGCGCTCGGCGCCGACCCGGTCGCGACCGGCGACCCGGCCGACTGGCGCCAGATGTACGAGACGAACGTCATCGGCACGCTCCACCTCACCCAGGCCCTGCTGCCCAAGCTGGACGCGAGCGGCGACGGCACGGTCGTGGTCGTCTCCTCCACCGCGGGCCACGGCACCTACGAGGGCGGCGGGGGCTATGTCGCCGCCAAGCACGGCGCCCATGTCCTCGCCGAGACCCTGCGCCTGGAGATCGTCGGCCGGCCGGTCCGCGTCATCGAGATCGCCCCCGGCATGGTCAAGACGGACGAGTTCGCCCTGACCCGCTTCTCCGGCGACACCGCGAAGGCCGAGAAGGTCTACGAGGGCGTCGCCGAGCCCCTCACGGCCGACGACGTCGCCGACACCATCACCTGGGCCATCACCCGCCCCAGCCACGTCAACGTGGACCTCCTGGTCCTCCGCCCCCGCGCCCAGGCCTCGAACACGAAGGTCCACCGGGAGCTTTGATTCCTCCCCCTCATAAACGCGGGGGATTCCTGGCTCAGGCTGCCCGGCGGAACAGCGTCCCGCCGGGTCTTGCGCCATCAGCACCAGCCGGGTTGAGACCAGCCCGGGCCAGCATCACGTGGGCGGAGTTCTTGTCTCTGGGCGAGACGGTTCCGCACGCGGTGCAGGCGTAGGTTCGCCAGCAGCGCACGCTCGGCGGTGCCCGACACACGCAGCCGGAACGTCCACCGGGCATGCCCGGCGTCCCCGGCCTCCTACACCACCGACACGACAGCCCCTCCCACGCGTGAACGCCCGGGGCATCCTCACAAGAATCAGGTGAAGCAACCCTCGGCGCCTCAGCCCTTCACACAGACGACCTGCTTCAGCTTCGCCACGACCTCCACCAGGTCCCGCTGCTGGTCGATGACCTGCTCGATGGGCTTGTAGGCGCCCGGGATCTCGTCCACGACGCCGGAGTCCTTGCGGCACTCCACGCCCCGGGTCTGCTCCTCCAGGTCCTTCGTCGAGAACCGGCGCTTGGCCGCGTTGCGGCTCATGCGCCGGCCCGCGCCGTGCGAGGCCGAGTTGAAGGACTTGTCGTTGCCGAGTCCCTTCACGATGTACGAACCCGTGCCCATGGAGCCGGGGATGATCCCGTACTCGCCGGAGCCGGCCCGGATCGCGCCCTTGCGGGTCACGAGCAGGTCCATCCCGTCGTAGCGCTCCTCGGCCACGTAGTTGTGGTGCGCGCTGATCTCCGGCTCGAAGACCGGCTTGGCCTTCTTGAACTCCTTGCGGACCACGTCCTTGAGGAGCGCCATCATGATCGAGCGGTTGTACTTCGCGTACTCCTGCGCCCAGAACAGGTCGTTGCGGTACGCCGCCATCTGCGGGGTGTCCGCGACGAAGACGGCGAGGTCGCGGTCGACCAGGCCCTGGTTGTGCGGGAGCTTCTGGGCGATGCCGATGTGGTGCTCGGCCAGTTCCTTGCCGATGTTCCGGGAACCGGAATGCAGCATCAGCCAGACAGATCCGGTCGTATCAGTGCAGATTTCGACAAAGTGGTTTCCGCCGCCGAGCGTTCCCATCTGCTTGGTTGCCCGTTCCTGACGGAACTTGACCGCCTCCGCAACCCCGTCGAACCGCCCCCAGAAGTCGTCCCACCCGGCCGTACCGAACCCGTGCAGCCGCCCCGGGTCGACGGCGTCGGCATGCATCCCCCGCCCCACCGGAATCACCTGCTCGACCCGCGACCGCAGCCGCGACAGATCCCCGGGCAGGTCGTTCGCCGTCAGGGACGTCTTCACCGCCGACATTCCGCAGCCGATGTCGACCCCCACCGCCGCCGGGCACACCGCACCCCGCATCGCGATGACCGAGCCGACCGTCGCGCCCTTGCCGTAGTGCACGTCGGGCATGACGGCCAGGCCCTTGATCCACGGCAGCGTGGCGACGTTCCGGAGCTGCTGGAGCGCGCCCTCCTCGACCGAGGCGGGGTCGGCCCACATCCGGATCGGTACCTTCGCACCAGGTATCTCTACATACGACATAACGCCCTCAATCCCCCGTAGGCAAACAGAAGTCCTCAACAGCAAATACCGGAGCCAAGGTCTACGAAAGGGAATCCGGACCGGCGTTCACGGCAGTGCGTGCGATACACATTGTGTTCATCGGCTGCCTCGCGACGGCAAGCCAATATCCGCCCCGAGAGGAGCCCCCACGTGCAACGGAAGGCGTACGCACCCGGTATCGCCGCGCTCCTCGCGGCCCTGCTGGCCGGCTGCACCGGCAGTTCGGGCGACGGCGGCCCGACGGACGACTCCAACCCCGGTGACACCGGCACCGCTTCGCCCGCCGCCGAGCCGGGCCGCTACCGCACGCTCCCCGAGCCCTGCACCGCGGTCGGCCAGAGCACACTCGACGAACTCCTGCCCGGCATCCGGCAGATCACCGACGGCGAGCAGCGCGAGAAGGCCTACGAGGGCGAGCCGACGGCCACGTTCGACACCGACCGCAAGGTCGGCTGCCAGTGGAAGGTCGACGGCACACAGGCCACCGACCATCTGCTCATCGACTTCGAACGGGTCGTCTCCTACGACAACGCCGTCAGCGACGACAGCCAGGCCGAGCAGCTCTTCGCGGAGCGGGAGGCCGCGGCGCACCTCCCCGAGCCGACGGCCACCGAGTCGGCCGCCACGGAGTCCCCCGCCGCGGGCAGCACACCGGCCGGCGGCGCCTCCGCCGCCCCGAGCGGTTCCCCCGGCTCGACCTCCTCCCCCTCCTCTCCCTCCGGCTCCTCGTCGCCTTCGACGTCCCCCTCCGCCACCCCGACGGCACTCCAGCCCCGTGTGCTGGAGGATTTCGGCGACGAGGCCTTCATCGACGACGAGCTGAGCAGCTCCGGTTCGACGGCCAAGCCGCGGACGGTGACTGTGGCGTTCCGCACGTCCAATGTCATCGTGACCATCGAGTACACCGAACAGCCCGCCACCGTCGGCGTCGTCCCGGACAGCAAGGAATTGCAGGACAGGGCCCAGAAACTGGCCTCCCAGCTGGCCGATTCGCTGAGCGGCTGAGGCCCCTTCACGCCCCCTTCACGCACACCCGCAAAGCACGCGAAGGAAGGCCACACCTCCGCCGCACCGCGTACGGTGACCACTCGGCCCCGTTCCGACCGCAGGGAACCACGAGCGTCATGAGTGAAGGAACCATGCAGCGACGAGCACAGCGAGACCAGCAGGATCAGCGAGCGAAGCGACTCAACCGCGTCCTTGTCTGCGCGGCCGCCGTCCCCGTGATGCTGGTCGCCGCCGGCTGCTCCTCGGACTCCGGCTCCGGCGACAGCACGGACAAGGCCGCGAACGCGGCTGCCTCGGCGTCCGCGAGCCCGTCTCCGACCGTCGAGGCGGCGGCGTACGACAAGCTTCCGGAGTCCTGCAAGGCACTGTCGAAGAAGACGCTGAAGGAGCTCGTTCCGCAGAGCAAGTCCGGCAAGGAGGGCAAGTCGGATGATATCTCCACGCGCGGCAGCTGCTCCTGGAACAGCCTCGACAACAACGGCGTGAAGGGCTCGCAGTTCCGCTGGCTGAACGTGTCGATGCTGCGCTTCGAGTCGGACACCACCCGCGGCTCGGGCGACAAGCTGGCCCAGCAGTACTACGAGAAGCAGGTCCAGGACGCCCAGGCCGCGGAGGGCGCCAAGGGCGTCAAGTCGGAGCCGGTGCCCGGCACGGGCGATCAGGCGACGGCCGTGCGCTACGACCTGAAGAAGAAGGAAGGCACCTTCAAGCAGCAGACGATCGTGGCACGCGTCGAGAACGTCGTCGTCACGCTCGACTACAACGGCGCCGGCCTGGCGGGCGACAAGTCCCCGAGCGCCGACGAGATGGCGAAGGACGCGAAGAAGGCCGCCAAGGAGGCGGTGGCCGCGGTGTCCGACGCGAACGGCGCGGGCGGCGGCAAGGCGAGCGGCGAACCGTCGAAGCCGGCGTCGAAGTCCCCGTCCAAGGCGCCCTCGAAGACGCCTTCGAAGGACTCCTCCGCGTCGCCCTCTAAGACGCCCGCGAAGAAGAGCTGAACACCACCGACCGGAACCGGCCACCCGTCCTCCGCACACATGTGCCACCCTGTTGCGCGCAACAACACGCAAGGGGAGGGGAAGACGGGTGGCCGCGCCACAACTGACTCGGACGCACCGCGTACTCATCGGCGTGGTCGTGGCCGGCGCTGTGATCATCGCCGGTATCGGCTTCGCCGGTTCGTACGCGGCGGTCCGCGAGTTGGCCCTGAAGAAGGGCTTCGGGAACTTCTCCTACGTCTTCCCGATCGGCATCGACGCGGGCATCTGCGTCCTGCTGGCCCTGGACCTGCTCCTCACCTGGATCAGGATCCCCTTCCCCCTGCTCCGCCAGACGGCCTGGCTCCTGACCGCGGCGACGATCGCCTTCAACGGCGCGGCCGCCTGGCCGGATCCGCTCGGCGTCGGCATGCACGGAGTGATCCCGATCCTCTTCGTGGTCTCGGTCGAGGCGGCCCGCCACGCGATCGGCCGGATCGCCGACATCACGGCCGACAAGCACATGGAGGGCGTCCGCCTCACCCGCTGGCTGCTCTCCCCCGTGCCCACGTTCCTCCTCTGGCGCCGCATGAAGCTCTGGGAGCTCCGCTCCTACGAACAGGTCATCAAGCTGGAGCAGGAACGTCTCGTCTACCAGGCCCGCCTGCGCTCCCGCTACGGCCGGAGCTGGCGCCGCAAGGCTCCGGTGGAGTCCCTGATGCCGCTGAGGCTGGCGCGCTACGGCGTCCCTCTCGCGGAGACAGCCCCGGCGGGGCTGGCGGCAGCGGGCATTGAGCCGGCCTTGATCCCGCCGCCGCCGCAGCAGCAGCATTCAGCGCTGGAAGCCGACCCACAGAGAGCGGCACGGCACAGCGAGCAGCGCTTGGAGCTCGACAGCAGCCCCCACGCCGAGTACATGGACGACGTACCCGAACCAGACCAGAGCCCGTGGTTCAACACCCAGCGCGAGGTCGAATACCAGGGCGGCTACGACCCGGCCTACAGCCCCGAGCAGTACGCCCAGTGGATGGCAGAGCAACAAGAGGCCGAGCAGTACCAGGCCCGGTTCGAGCAGGAGCCGACCCCGGAAGACACCGGCAGCTTCCCCATCCCGGTGGGCCCCAACCGCACCCGGGAACTCGGCGACGGCGGCGGCACCCCACCGGCCGCCGAGCCGGACGAGGAGGCGTACTACCAGGTGTTCCGCCAGTCGATCGACGGCAGCTACCCCACGCCCCGGGCCCTCGGCGACAACATCCAGGCCACCTACGGCACGACGATGAGCCCGAGCGAGCTGAAGTCCCTCGCGGAACGCTTCCAGAACCGCCACACGGCGGAACTGGAGGAAGACCACATCGCATAAGGCAACAGAGAAGGGGCCCTCGGACGAGGGCCCCTTCCTTCTTGACGGCGATTACTCCCCGAGCAGCGCCCGGACCCGCTCCTGCCCCACCGCCAGCAGCAGCGTGGGCAGCCGCGGCCCGGTGTCACGCCCGACCAGGAGGTGGTACAGCAGCGCGAAGAACGACCGCTGAGCCGTCTTGATCTCCGGCGGCAGTTCCTTCGGCGTCGCGTCGGCGGAGAACCCGGCCCGCACCTTCGGCACGCCGTAGACGAGATGCGTCAGCCCGTCGAGCGACCAGTGCTCGGCGAGCCCGTCGAGCAGCAGCCGCAGCGACTGCCGGGAGGCCTCGTCGAGCGACTTGAGCAGCTCGCCGTCGGGTTCGTCCCGCACGATCGTCCGCTGGTCGGCGGGCACGTGCGTGTTGATCCAGGCCTCGGCCTTGTCGTACCGCGGCCGCGCCTCGTCGAGCGAGGTCAGCGGCTGCTCCGGGTCCAGCTCGCTGAGGATGCGCAGCGCCTGGTCCGCGTGCCCGGCGGTGATGTCCGCGACGGACGCCAGCGTCCGGTACGGCAGCGGCCGGACCGTCCGCGGCAGCTCACCGGCGGCCGTACGCACCGCACGCGAGTGCGCGGCGGCGTCGGCCGGCAGGACGCTGCCGTCGGCGACCTTGGCGTCCAGCCGGTCCCACTCGTCGTACAGCCGCTGGATCTCCTGGTCGAAGGCGACCTTGAAGGACTGGTTGGGCCGGCGCCGCGCGTACAGCCAGCGCAGCAGCTGGGGTTCCATGATCTTCAGGGCGTCCGCCGGGGTCGGCACGCCGCCCCGGGAGGACGACATCTTCGCCATGCCGCTGATGCCCACGAACGCGTACATCGGCCCGATGGGCTGCTTCCCGCCGAAGATCCCGACGATCTGCCCGCCGACCTGGAACGACGACCCGGGCGACGAATGGTCGACACCACTCGGCTCGAAGACGACGCCCTCGTAGGCCCAGCGCATCGGCCAGTCGACCTTCCAGACCAGCTTGCCGCGGTTGAACTCGTTCAGCCGGACCGTCTCCGAGAAGCCGCACGCGGTGCAGGCGTACGTCAGCTCGGTGGAGTCGTCGTCGTAGGACGTGACGCTGGTGAGGTCCTTCTCGCAGTTGCCGCAGTACGGCTTGTACGGGAAGTAGCCGGCGGCGGTGGAGCTGCCGTCGTCCTCACCGGCCGCGCCGGAGCCCTCGGCGGCCTCCAGCTCGGCCTCGTCGACCGGCTTCTGCCCCTGCTTCTTGGCCGGGGCCTTCTTCGTCCGGTACTGGCCGAGGATCGCGTCGATGTCGCCGCGGTGCTTGATGGCGTGCAGGATCTGCTCGCGGTACACGCCGGAGGTGTACTGCGCGGTCTGGCTGATCCCGTCGAACTCCACGCCCAGCTCGGCCAGCGACTCGACCATCGCGGCCTTGAAGTGCTCGGCCCAGTTCGGATGCGAGGAGCCCTGCGGCGCCGGGACGGAGGTCAGGGGCTTGCCGATGTGCTCGGCCCACGACTCGTCGACGCCGGCGATTCCGGCCGGGACCTTGCGGTACCGGTCGTAGTCGTCCCAGGAGATCAGGTGGCGCACCTCGTGCCCCCGGCGGCGGATCTCGTCGGCGACGAGGTGCGGGGTCATGACCTCGCGCAGGTTCCCGAGGTGGATGGGGCCGGACGGTGACAGCCCGGACGCGACGACGACGGGTTTGCCCGGGGCCCGACGCTCCGACTCCTCGATGACCTCATCCGCGAAACGGGAGACCCAGTCGGTGGTCTCGGTGCTCTGAGCCACGATCGGCACGTCCTTCTTTCTCCAGGGCAGCCGTACGGTCAACGGCCGGTGCCCATTCTCCCAGACGGCATCCCGCCCGGGAAAACGGCTTTACCCCCCGTGGGATACTGAGCGTGTCTATCGATTCCCACGAGGAGAACGGCATCCATCCCATGACCTCGGTCACGTCGCTCACCGATCAAGTCCAGCAGCGTCTCGCGAACGCCCTGTCGGCCACCCGGCCGGAGGCCGACGCCGACCCGCTGCTGCGACGAAGCGACCGGGCCGACTTCCAGGCCAACGGGATCCTGGCCCTCGCCAAGAAGGCCAAGTCGAACCCCCGGGAACTGGCGACGGAGGTCGTCGGCAACATCGTCACCGGTGACGTGATCAAGGACGTCGAGGTCTCCGGCCCCGGCTTCCTCAACATCACGATCGCCGACCGGGCGATCACCGAGAACCTCGCCGCGCGGCACGCGGACGGCGAGCGTCTCGGGGTGCCGCTGAAGGAGAACGCGGGCATCACGGTCGTCGACTACGCCCAGCCGAACGTGGCGAAGGAGATGCACGTCGGCCACCTGCGGTCGGCGGTCATCGGCGACGCCCTGCGCGGCATGCTCGACTTCACCGGCGAGCAGACGATCGGCCGGCACCACATCGGCGACTGGGGCACCCAGTTCGGCATGCTCATCCAGTACCTGTTCGAGAACCCCGGCGAGCTGGCCCCCGCGGCCGACGTCGACGGCGAGCAGGCGATGAGCAACCTGAACCGGGTGTACAAGGCGTCGCGTGCGCTCTTCGATGCGGACGAGGAGTTCAAGGAGCGGGCCCGCAAGCGGGTCGTCGCCCTGCAGTCCGGTGACAAGGAGACGCTCGAGCTGTGGCAGCAGTTCGTGGACGAGTCGAAGGTCTACTTCTACTCCGTCTTCGAGAAGCTCGACATGGAGATCCGCGACGAGGAGATCGTCGGAGAGTCCGCCTACAACGAGGGCATGCCCGAGACCGCCCGCCTCCTGGAGGAGACGGGTGTCGCGGTGCGCTCCGAGGGCGCGCTCGTGGTGTTCTTCGACGAGATCCGCGGCAAGGACGACCAGCCGGTCCCGCTGATCGTGCAGAAGGCCGACGGCGGCTTCGGCTACGCGGCCTCCGACCTGACGGCGATCCGCAACCGGGTCCAGGACCTGCACGCCTCGTCCCTGCTGTACGTCGTGGACGTCCGTCAGTCGCTGCACTTCAAGATGGTCTTCGAGACGGCTCGCCGGGCCGGCTGGCTGAGCGACGGCGTCACCGCGCACAACATGGGCTACGGCACGGTGCTCGGCGCGGACGGCAAGCCGTTCAAGACGCGTGAGGGCGAGACCGTACGTCTTGAGGACCTGCTGGACGAGGCGGTGCAGCGGGCCGCCGAGGTCGTGCGGGAGAAGGCGCGGGACCTCACCGAGGACGAGATCCAGGAGCGGGCCGCGCAGGTCGGCATCGGCGCGGTGAAGTACGCGGACCTGTCGACGTCGCCGAGCCGGGACTACAAGTTCGACCTGGACCAGATGGTCTCGCTGAACGGCGACACGTCCGTCTACCTCCAGTACGCGTACGCCCGGATCCAGTCGATCCTGCGCAAGGCGGGCGAGACGAAGCCGGTCGCGCACCCGGAGCTGGAACTGCACGCCGCGGAGCGGGCGCTCGGTCTGCACCTGGACGCGTTCGGCGACACGGTCTTCGAAGCCGCCGCGGAGTACGCCCCGCACAAGCTGGCCGCGTACCTGTACCAGCTGGCGTCGCTGTACACGTCGTTCTACGACAAGTGCCCGGTGCTGAAGGCCGAGACACCGGAGCAGGTGGAGAACCGCCTGTTCCTCTGCGACGTCACGGCCCGCACCCTCCACCAGGGCATGGCCCTGCTGGGCATCCGGACGCCCGAGCGGCTCTGAGCCCGGCCCCCGACAACAGGCCGAGGGCGGCACTCCCCCGTTGAGTGCCGCCCTCGGGCGTTAAGGAGACCCGCCGGTCAGCGGCAGTTGACCCACGTGTTGGACTTCATGTAGTGGCTCGCGCTGTCGGTCGTCTTGTATCCCCTCGAGATGACCCCGCTGGACCCGCCGTGGTTCTTCGCCGAGAACCACTTGAAGTCGCAGGACGCGCCGTGGTTGTACCAGGACTTGAAGCTCTGGAACACGGCGTACTGGGTCAGGTCGTTGTTGGTCCCGGCGACCTTCTGCATGCGCCCGGTGTAGTTCTGCCCGGCCCACACGCAGAACCAGCCCGACGGACAGTCCGACGCCGCCTGCGGCGAGGCCTCCGCCGCACCGGCCGTACCCGCGTTGCCGGCCAGCAGACCACCGGTCAGCGCGATCCCCCCGGCCATGACGGCGAGCTTCCTGGTCATACGCATCTTGTCTGCCCCCTTCGTGGTGGGCCGACCACACCGGCCGGCTCGACAACGAGACTGCGGGCCGGGAGCCCGGCCCCACCAGACTCACCCCGGAAGTGACGCACTCACGGGACGTCCCACGCCCTGACCTGCCCGGACATCACCCGCCGGGACGGTACGGCGGGACGCTCGCGGCGGGCGGTGGCCGAATCGGTAGGGGGCGGCAGGGGGATCGGAACCGATGTATGGGGCACCGCGTGGATGCTGATGCAGAATGCGGCGGTAACGGGACCGCTGACCACGGTCCGCGAACGCGAGTGGGGGGATCATGTCGCGTTGGAAAGGGCTGCCCGAAGAACTGGACCCGCGTGTGCGGCAGTTGGTGGTGCGATTACGCCGGGCCAAGGATTACAGCGGACTGAGCCTGCGCCGGCTCGCGGCGAAGACGGGCTACAGCGCGTCGTCGTGGGAGCGCTACCTCGCCGGCCGGTCGCTCCCGCCGAGGGAGGCCGTCGAGGCGATGGCCCGGCTCGGCGGTGACGATCCGACCCGGCTGCTCGCGCTGCACGAGGTCGCCGCCGAGGCATGGGGGTCGGGGGCCGAGCACCGCAGACCACCGGCCGGGCCCGGCACCGGCACACCCCGCCCGCACGGCCGGGCGCTGCGCATCACCCTGATCGCCGGGTCGGTGGCCCTGGTGCTGGCCGTCGCCGCCACGGTCCTGCTGGCCGTACGGCTCACGGACGGCGAGGGCAAGGCGGCCGCGACCCCGCTCACGGCGTCCACGGCCACGCGGGCACCGGGGTCGCCGAAGCAGCCGGAACGCGAGCGCCCCACCTACACCTGCCGGGCGGAGCGGATCGACGGCCGCTGGTACGCGGGCAACAGCCGCACCCAGAAGGCCATCCTGGCGAAGGGCCACGCCGGACCGGAGGTGGCCGAGGCGCAGTGCCTGCTGCGTGACGCGGGCCTCTCGCCGGGGGCCGTGGACGGCATCTTCGGACCGCACACGCAACGCGCGGTCAAGGACCTGCAGAAGCGTTCCGGCCTGGTCGTGGACGGCATCATCGGCCCGCACACCTGGAAGGCCCTACGGGAATGACGCGGCCCTCGCAGCACTCGCTGCCGCCGGAACGCGCCCGACTGGCCGCCGCACTGAGGGACTTGAGAACCGGCACGGGCCTGAGCCTGGCGGCCCTCTCGACGAAGACCACCTTCAGCAAGTCGTCCTGGGAGCGCTATCTCAACGGCAAGTCCCTCCCGCCCAGCCGAGCGGTGCGGGAGCTGTGCGGCCTCGCCGGTGAGCCGGAGGACCGCTGCCTGGCGCTGTGGGAGCTAGCGGAGTCGGAGTGGAGCGGCCGGGCGGCGGCGCGGCCCACGGACGCGCCCGTGCCTGCGGACCCCCCGGACACCGACGCCCACGGGCATCCCGCCGGCGGCAGGGGCACGGTCATGGCGATCCTCGCCTCGGTCTGCGCGATCGCGGCCGGCGGCCTCTCGGTCGCCCTGGTCCTCCTCGCGGGCCACACCGGCGACGGCCGCCCCTCCGCACCGCCTGCCTCCGCCCCGGCACCCCGCTGCCGGGAAGCCACCTGCGAGGGCCAGGACCCGATGCCCATGAAGTGCGGCACGCACCCCCTCACCCTCGCCTCGCACCGCACGTCCACCGGAGCCCACCTCGAACTGCGCTACAGCGCCGAGTGCGGGGCGGGCTGGGCGAGGATGTGGAGCACCCGCATCGGCGACCGCCTGGAGCTGGACACGGCCGGCGAAAGCACCGGCCGCCCGCAGAGCGCGGAGATCACGGACGGCATCGCCGCCCAGTCCTACGTCTACACACCCATGACCGAGGCGAGACGCGGCGCGACCGTCCGGGCCTGCTTCCGCCCGGCGACGGGAGGCAGCCGCGAATGCATCGAGGCCCGCGTCTGACAGGTCACCGTCTCCTTCCCCTCCCCGGTCTCAGCGCTGAGCCGTACTGTTCGCGCCGTCCAGTGCCTCCAGCCCGTCGAGCGAACAAAGAGGTCAGCCGTGGTCCGCTGATATCTCGTTGTCAGTGGCCGGTTTTACAGTCGCACCATGGCGACACTTCCGAACCCGCTCCCGACACTGGCGGCAGACCCGAGCGGCCGCGCGCTGGGGCTCGAACTCCCCGCCGGGACCCTGCTCGACACCACCGACGAGGGCCCCTGGCACGAGCCGTTGCTGTGGTGCGCGCGGGAGCGGGCCGTGCCGGGTGACTGGACGGCGCTGGAGCCGACGCGGCGGGTCGGGCTGCTGCCGGTCGTGCTCGACACAGGCGATGGGCATGGCGGGCCGGACATCTGGGAGTTGATGCCCGGTGAGGTGTCCTACCCCGGCGATCATGACGCCGAGGAGGTGCTGGCGGAGTACTGGGAGGACTGCGCAGCGGAGGGCGACGCATGGCCCGGGCCGGCCACGCCGGCCGCTCGGGGCCAGGACCCGGACGCGGTCGCCACGGACATCGCGGACTCGCTGCTCGCGGACGGCGGTCCGCTGAAGGACCCCCGCCTCGCGCTGGTCCCGGCCCGCCGCAGCGCCGACATCCCGGCGGCGATCGGCTGGACGGGCCCGGCGAACCACGAGGGCGACACGGCCCGCGTCAGCGCGGTGCTGCGCTCCTGGGAGGACCGCTTCGGCATACGGGTCGTGGCCCTCGGCTTCGACCATCTGCTGGTGTCGGTCGCCGCCCCGCCCACCACCCTCGCGGAGGCGGAAGCCGTGGCCGCCGAGCACTTCGCGTTCTGCCCGGACAACATCCTGCAGAGCACCGACCCCACCCTGCGGGCCTACGCCGAGCGCCAGGTCGTCGATCAGCGGACCTGGCACTTCTGGTGGGACTGAACCCCCCAGGGACGCTCATGGCTCAGCCCTTGGCCCCGATCCCCGCGTACACGTTGATGTCCGCGTCCGTGACGTCGTTGATGTCGCGGTAGCGGACCCTCTCGATGTCGTCGAGGCCCGCGAGGAAGGACTCCTCCGGCTGCTCGGGGACGGGGGCCGCGTGGTCGGGACGCCAGCGGTGCGCCGGGACGACGCCCGGGTCGGCGATCTCCAGGAAGTTCTCCGTGAAGAACCGCTCGACCTCCGCCCGGGACCGCAGCACGAAGGTGAACCCCCGCTCGGTGTACGTCCGCTGGACAGCGCGGATGTTCTCGGGGTTGAGGTCCTCGGTGAGATGGCTGAGCACCAGCCGGCTGCCGACGGGCAGCGCGTCGAGCAGCTCGCGCACCAGCGGATACGCCTCCCCGTCCTCGACGAAGTGCAGGATCGCGACCAGGCACAGCGCGACGGGCTGGTCGAAGTCCAGTGTCTTGGCGGCCTGTTCGAGGATGCGGGCCGGGTCCCGCAGATCGGCGTCGAGGTAGTCCGTACGCCCCTCGGGCCCACTGGTCAGCAGGGCCCGCGCATGCGCGAGCACGACCGGGTCGTTGTCGACGTACACGACCCGCGACTCGGGGGCGACGCGCTGTGCGATCTGATGCACGTTCTCGGCGGTCGGCAGCCCCGTGCCGATGTCGAGGAACTGCCGTATGCCGTCCTGCTCCACCAGCGTGGTGACCGCGCGGCGCAGGAAGTCGCGGTTGTGCCGGACGTCGAGGTACCCGCGCGGATTGGCAAAGAGCGCGGCGGCGGCCGCGTCCCGGTCGGCCGGGTAGTGGTCCTTGCCTCCGAGGAAGACGTCGTAGACCCGCGCCGGGTGCGCCTTGCTGCTGTCGATCCTCCTCTGCAGCTCGGCGGGATCCTGGCTGAGCGCGTCACCGGACATGGACGTCTCCCTGAAGAGTAGGTGGTTCAATAAGCAACCACTCCGACGGTCAACAACCTAACGCCTCGGGTGATTTGATGGTGCCCATGCAGTCCGGCGAGCGAGCGACGACGACCCTGTGGCGTCCCATCGGCCCGAAGGAACTGGACCTGGTGCGGAGCTCGACTGGCGCGCCTGGCCGCCCCGGCTCCCCGAGCAGCCGATCTTCTACCCGGTCCTCAACGAGGACTACGCCGTCAGGATCGCCCGGGACTGGAACGTCAAGCACGACGGCGCCGGCTTCGTCACCCGGTTCGAGGTCGACTCCGGCTTCCTGAGCCGCTACCCGGTCCGGCAGGCGGGCGGCGAGACGATCCTCGAACTGTGGATCCCGGCCGAGGAACTCGACGAGTTCAACGCCCAGATCGTCGGGAAGATCGAGCTGGTGCACGAGTTCCACTGAGAACCCGCCATATCGGCCCGTCAGCCGGTCACTCAGTGGTCCCCTCCTCGACCCACTTGTCTCCGCCCAGCGGGAACTCGTACGCCGGACGCCCGTTGTTCCCGCTCGTACGGAAGGGCCGGCCCTTGTCGTCCACCGTCAGCGTGCCTTTCCGGCTGCCGCTGGACCAGCTCAGCTCCAGGTACCAGCTGACGTCGTAGGCGGAGGCGTCGGCCCGGATGTAGTAGACCTCCGGGTCGGACTGGCTCACCGAGAACGGGAAGTCGTCATGGCCCGCCTCGGCGACGACGGAGGGACGCGCGGCGTCGAGGGCGACCGTGAAGAAGCGCGTCGGGACGCCGCCGCCGCAGCCGACGCCCGGATAGCCCATGGCGTAGTCGTTCCAGGCGAGCGGCGTCCGCTTGCCGGCCATACGGACCGTCAGCCCGTCGACGACCACCGTCTCCTTGCCCGTGCCCTGCACGGTGAGCTTCAGAAACTGCTGCCCCGACGGAACGGCCCCCGTAGCCGCCACCCAGGCGGGCGCGTCCTGCTCCAGCGGCGGCGGCCCGACCTGCCCCGGCGGCCGGTTCACCAAGTAGCGCTGGGAGCAGGGGTCTTCCCAGGCATGCGCGGTTGTGTTGACCGTGAGGGGGACGGCGCCGGCGGCGGGGGCGCCGGTACGACCGGGACGGCCGCCGCCACCGTCGGCGGCGGGGGCGCGCGAGTCAGGGGTCGCGGAGGCGGAGCCGTCTTCCCCACTCTTGCTCTTGCTCTTGTTCTTGCCCTTGTCCTTGTCCTTGCCGGTGCCGGCGGAGGAACTGCCGGAGGGAGACGCCGAGACGACCGCACCGCCGTCCGGCGTCCGGCCACCGTCGGACACCGCGGCCGCACCCCGACGCCCGTCGTCGTCGCCGGAGGGCACGGCCACGGCGAGCCCGACCCCGCCCAGCACGACGGCCACGGCGATACCGGCGAGGAGCGCGGGACGAGGCCGCCGGGACCGGGACCTCTCCGCGGGCACCGCCTCCGAAGCCGGCCCGTCAGCAGCCGCAACCTCTGCCTCTGCCTCTGCCTCTGCCTCTGCCTCTGCCTCTGCCTCTGCCTCTGCCTCTGCCTCTGCCTCTGCCTCTGCCTCTGCCTCTGCCATCACAGGCTCGGCTGAGCCCCCACCCCCCTTGCGCCCGCGCCCCGCATCCGCCAGCACCCACCGCCGATGCAGCTCGACAAGCTCCTCGGGCGACGCCTTGCACAGCCGGGCGAGCCTCTCCACCGGTGCGTAGTCGGCGGGCACGGCATCCCCGTTGCAGTACCGGTGCAGCGTCGACGTACTCATGTGGAGCCGCTTGGCGAGCACCCCGTAGCTCAGCCCGGAACGCTCCTTCAACTCCCCCAGCAGCGCGGCGAACTCCGCCGCGGCCGTGCCTTCCGACACCCTTCCTCCATCCCCCACTGTCCCGTGCACCCGTTCCAGGGCAGGGACGTTTCCCCAGGTCAAGGCGTGTACGGGCGTTCCAGCGTCCCTGATGCTCCGCCGGGTGTGGCGGCCGGGACGGATGACCGCACAAGCTCTGGTCATCCAAGCACGCCGCTCCCGGCCGACCGGTCGGCGGCTCGCTCGGGTCTTCTCGCCAACCGCCTTTGTCCGAAAGGGAACCCACCCATGCGCAAGCACCACGCCCTCCCCGTAGCCCTCCTGGCCGCACTCGCCCTCACGGCGTGCGAGGACGGCACGGGCACGCAGGACGAGGGCGCGGCCAAGCCCCAGGTGACGTCATCGACGACGGCGACCACCGCACCCCAGCGGACGGCCACCGACGCGAAGGGCGCGCTTTCCGGGACGACCGGCGAGGCGAAGGGCGGGAACTCCGGGGCGGCCAAGCCCACCGACCCCGCCGACCCGGCCAACCGCGTCTCCTGCAACGGCACCAACACCACCGTCACCGCCCAGCCGGTCCGCCGCCCCCTCAACCACATGCTGATCACGGTCAAGAACACCGGCTCGAAGTACTGCGACCTCACCTACTACCCGGTGCTTCGCTTCGACGAGATGCAGTGGGCCCCGCGGCCGGTCGAGGACTCCAAGCCGCAGGCGGTGACGACCCTGGCTCCCGGCGAGTCCGGCTTCTCGGGCGTGACGCTGTCGGCGGCCGACGGCAGCGGCGACGGCGGCACCACCGGCCACAGGCTCGAGGTCGGCTTCCAGGGCCGCACGCCGAACAGCAGCGGCGGCCCCTCCGCGCTCCCGCCCCTCCCGGCCAAGGGCATGTACTACGACAGCTCGCTGACGGCCACGTACTGGCTGCGAGACAGGGACGAGGCCCTGACCTACTGAGTCCTGCCGAGCCCTACTGCTCCTTGAGCTTCTGGGCCGCCTCGGTGGCCCAGTAGGTGAGGATGTTCCGCGCACCGGCCCGCCGGATGCCGGTCAGGGACTCCATGATCGCCCGGTCCCGGTCGATCCAGCCCTTCTCGGCGGCGGCCTCGATCATCGAGTACTCGCCGGAGATCTGGTACGCGGCGACGGGCACGTCCACGGCGTCCGAGACCCGGGCGAGGATGTCCAGGTAGGGCCCGGCCGGCTTGACCATCACCATGTCGGCGCCCTCCTCGAGATCGAGGGCCAGCTCCCGCAGGGAGTCACGCACATTGCCGGGGTCCTGCTGATAGGTCTTCCGGTCCCCCTGCAGGGACGAGCCGACGGCCTCCCGGAACGGCCCGTAGAACGCGGAGGCGTACTTGACGGTGTAGGCGAGGATGGCGACATCCTCCCGCCCGATCTGGTCGAGGGCGTCACGGACGACCCCGACCTGCCCGTCCATCATCCCGCTGGGGCCGACCACATGGGCCCCGGCGTCGGCCTGGACCTGGGCCATCTCGGCGTACCGCTCCAGGGTCGCGTCGTTGTCGACCCGCCCCTCGGAGTCCAGCACCCCGCAGTGCCCGTGGTCGGTGGTCTCGTCGAGGCACAGATCGGACATGACCAGCAGGTCGTCGCCGACCTCGGCCCGCACGTCCCGGAGGGCGACCTGCAGAATCCCGTCCGGGTCGGTCCCCGGCGTCCCGAGGGCGTCCTTCTTCGACTCCTCCGGCACGCCGAACAGCATGATCCCGGAGACCCCCGCCGCGACCGCCTCCGCGGCGGCCTTCTTCAGACTGTCCCGGGTGTGTTGCACGACCCCGGGCATGGCCCCGATCGGCACCGGCTCACTGACGCCCTCGCGCACAAAGGCCGGAAGAATGAAATCGGCGGGGTGCAGCCGGGTCTCGGCAACCATCCGACGCATGACGGGGTTACTCCGCAAACGCCGCGGCCGAGTACCGGGAAAAGATCCGTACGTCGTCATACCCCAACGCTACGCCCGCCCGAAACCTCCCGATGCCGACGCCCTGTCGGTCCTAGCTGCGGGCATGCGCGCCACCGCCGCTGCGGGCATGCGCGCCACCGCTGCGGGCATGCGTGCCGCTAGGGGCGGCACGGGTGGGCGCAGCGGCACCCCGCTCCGCCGGGCTGCGCACCCACCCGGCGCCAGCCCCAACACCGAGCACCGTCGAACACGGCCCACAATGCGCCCACCACCCCCCAGGTCCATCCTGAAACAGCAAGGACGAGGACCCCGACGGCCGGCCCCACCACCCCGCCGCCGCCGTCCCTCCGTACGCCCATCCACGGAGGACGCGATGACCGCCCCCCACCACACCCCCGACCTCTTCGCCCTGTCAGAACTGCACGGCCCGGTCCTACGCCCCGGCGACCCCGCCTACGCCGACGAAGTCACCGGCTTCAACCTGGCCTCCCTGCACACCCCCGACATCGTCATCGGCGCCACCGGCCCCGACGACATCGTCACCGCCATGCGCTGGGCGAAGGCCACCGAGACCCCCGTAGCCGTCCAGGCGACCGGCCACGGCGCCAACTTCCCCATCGAGCAGGGCCTGTTGATCAGCACCGCCCGCATGACCGACGTACGGGTCGACCCCACCACCCGCACGGCCACCATCGCCGCGGGCGCGAAGTGGAGCCATGTCATGGCCGCCGCCGCCCCGCACGGCCTGGCCGGCCTCTGCGGCACCTCCACGGACGCGGGTGTCGTCGGCTACACCCTCGGCGGTGGACTCCCGGTCCTCGGCCGTGCCTACGGCTACGCCGCCGACCTGGTCCGCTCCTTCCAGGTCGTCACCCCGGACGGACACCTGCGCGAGACGGACCCCCGGCACGAACCGGAACTGTTCTGGGCCCTGCGCGGCGGCAAGGGCAATGTCGGCGTCGTCACCTCACTCGTGACCGACCTGCTCCCCCTGACCCGCCTCTACGGCGGCGGCATCTACTGCCCCGGCGAACACACCGCGGCCCTGCTCCGGACCTGGACGGACTGGACCCGCACCGTCCCGGACGAGATGTGCAGCATGTTCTCGATCCTGCGCCTGCCGCCCATCCCCCAGATCCCGGAGCCCCTGCGCGGCGGCTTCTGGGCCCGGGTCGCGATCGCCTGGCCCGGCGACACGGCCGAGGGCGAGGCCCTGATCGCCCCACTCCGCGCAGCGGCCCCCGTGGCCGTCGACACGGTCGAGGAAATGGACTACACGGCCCTGGACCGCATCCACATGGAACCCCAGGACCCGCTCCCGGCACGGGAGTGCTGCATGCTGCTGCGCGAACTGTCGCCCGACGCCATCAGCACGCTCCTGGAGCAGGTCGGCCCGGCGGCCGGCGCCGACCACCCGCTTCTGGTCGCCTCGCTGCGGCACATGGGCGGCGCGATGGCCCGCCCGTCCGCCGTCGAGGACGCCGTCTGCTCCCGCGACGCCCGGTACTTCCTCGAATCGGTCGGCATCCTGGCCGCCCCACCCGCCGCCGAGGCCCTCGAACAGGCGACGGCACAGCTCTACACCGCGATGGCCCCCTACGGCACCGGCCGCACCATGGTCAACATCCACGGCAC
The DNA here is from genome assembly GCF_042673825.1 of Streptomyces sp. NPDC057002. Lineage (NCBI taxonomy): Bacteria > Bacillati > Actinomycetota > Actinomycetes > Kitasatosporales > Streptomycetaceae > Streptomyces > Streptomyces sp. NPDC057002. The sequence goes on along the minus strand of NZ_JBHURZ010000003.1, from coordinate 17,006 downwards.
CCCGGGCGACGAACAGGACATCGCCCGCGCCTGGACCCCGGAGGTCTACGACCGCCTGCGCCACGACAAGGCCACCTACGACCCGGCGAACCTACTGCGCTACGGCCACGCGGTAACACCCGCATAGCCACACCCGCTGAGCTGCGGACATGCGTTCCGCTAGGGGCGGCACGGGTGGGCGGTGGGGGTCCCCCCGCTCGAGCGAAGCCGAGAGTGGGGGAGGCGCCCCGCCACGCCGGGCTGCGAACCCACCCGCCCCCAGCCCCAACGCCGAGCACCACCGAGCCCGCCTCAGGTCGTAGACCGCCTCCGCCGAGCCCCCGGCCGCCGCTCACTAGGCCGAGTCACCGCATCCCCGGCCTCCACAGCGGCAGCCCTCCGCTTCGCGCCGAAGTCGGCCAGCGCCTCGGCCAGCTTGTGCACGGACGGCTCGGGCGCCATCACGTCCACCCGGAGCCCGTGCTCCTCGGCGGTCTTCGCCGTGGCCGGGCCGATACACGCGATCACGGTCACGTTGTGCGGCTTGCCGGCGATACCGACCAGGTTCCGCACGGTCGACGACGACGTGAACAGCACGGCGTCGAACCCGCCGCCCTTGATCGCCTCGCGCGTCTCCGCCGGCGGCGGCGAGGCCCGCACGGTCCGGTAGGCCGTGACGTCGTCGACCTCCCAGCCCAGCTCGATCAGCCCGGCGACCAGCGTCTCCGTGGCGATGTCGGCACGCGGCAGGAACACCCGGTCGATCGGGTCGAAGACCGGGTCGTACGGCGGCCAGTCCTCCAGCAGACCGGCGGCGCTCTGCTCCCCGCTCGGCACCAGGTCCGGCTTCACACCAAAGGCGATCAGCGCCTTGGCCGTCTGCTCGCCCACCGCCGCGACCTTGATCCCGGCGAAGGCCCGGGCGTCGAGCCCGTACTCCTCGAACTTCTCCCGCACGGCCTTGACCGCGTTCACCGAGGTGAAGGCGATCCACTCGTAGCGGCCCGTCACCAGCCCCTTGACCGCACGCTCCATCTGCTGGGGCGTGCGCGGCGGCTCGACAGCGATGGTCGGCACCTCGTGCGGCACGGCCCCGTACGACCGCAGCTGGTCGGAGAGCGACGCCGCCTGCTCCTTCGTGCGCGGCACGAGCACCTTCCAGCCGAACATCGGCTTGGACTCGAACCACGCGAGCTGGTCGCGCTGGGCGGCGGCGGAACGCTCACCGACCACGGCTATCACCGGCCGCCCGCCGTCCGGCGAGGGCAGCACCTTGGCCTGCTTCAGCGTCTGCGCGATCGTGCCGAGCGTGGCGGTCCAGGTCCGCTGCCGGGTGGTCGTACCGGCGACGGTGACCGTCATCGGGGTGTCCGGCTTGCGGCCCGCGGAGACCAGCTCGCCGGCCGCCGCGGCGACGGAGTCCAGCGTGGTGGACACGACCACCGTGCCGTCCGACGCCCCGACCTCCGTCCAGCACCGGTCCGACGCCGTCCGGGCGTCCACGAACCGCACGTCCGCGCCCTGCGCGTCCCGCAGCGGCACACCGGCGTACGCGGGGACACCGACGGCGCTCGCGATACCGGGGACGACCTCGAAGGGCACCCCGGCGGCGGCGCACGCCAGCATCTCCTCGGCGGCGTACGTGTCGAGGCCCGGGTCACCGGACACCGCACGCACGACCCGCCTGCCGCCCCGCGCGGCCTCCATGACAAGATGTGCGGCATCCCGCACCGCGGGGACTGCCGCGGTGGTTGACGTGCCGTCAACTACCGTCAGCTGGGGCGTTCCTGCGCCCGGAGCCGGATCCTGGGAAGGATCCGAATCCGTGTGCACCTCGGAGACGCCCTGCCTGGCGTGCTGACGTACGACGTCGAGCACCTCGTGCTCGGCGACGAGAACGTCCGCGCTCGCCAGCGCCTCTACGGCGCGCAGAGTTAGCAGTCCCGGATCTCCGGGTCCGGCACCCAGGAAGGTGACGTGCCCGTGTTCAGGACCGGCGGAAAGGGTGGTGGGGCTCAATGTGCTCGCTCCCCCATCAGACCGGCCGCGCCCTGGGCGAGCATCTCGGCCGCGAGTTCGCGACCGAGCGCCATTGCCCCGTCGTGCGTCTCGGGCACGGGACCGGTGGTGGACAGCTGCACCATGCGCGTGCCGTCGGTCGTACCGACGACGGCGCGCAGGCGCATTTCCTTGACAATCTGCCCGTCGGCCAGCAAGTCGGCCAAAGCGCCCACGGGAGCGCTGCAGCCGGCCTCCAGGGCGGCGAGCAGTGACCGCTCGGCCGTCACGGCGACCCGTGTGAACGGGTCGTCGAGTTCGGCGAGCGCGGCGACGAGGTCCGCATTGCCTGCGGCACACTCGATCGCTAGTGCCCCCTGGCCGGGGGCGGGCAAAACCGTGTCGACCGACAGGAAGTCGGTCACCTCGTCACCGCGGCCGATCCGGTTCAGTCCGGCGGCGGCCAGCACGACGGCGTCGAGCTCACCGCCCCGGACGTATCCGATCCGGGTGTCGACGTTGCCGCGGATCGGGACCGTGGCTATGTCCAGTCCGTGGCCGCGCGCGTACGAGTTGAGCTGGGCCATGCGGCGCGGCGCACCCGTTCCGATGCGGGAACCGCTCGGCAGGTCGGTGAACTTCAGCGCGTCCCGGGCGACGATCACGTCCCGCGGGTCCTCCCGCACGGGGACGGCCGCCACGACCAGGTCGTCGGGCTGCGCGGTCGGCAGGTCCTTCAGCGAGTGCACCGCGAAGTCGACCTCGCCCTTGAGCAGCGCGTCGCGCAGGGCGGTGACGAACACGCCGGTGCCGCCGATCTGGGCGAGCTGCTCGCGGGAGGTGTCGCCGTACGTGGTGATCTCGACGAGCTCCACGGGCCGCCCGGTCACCCGGGTCACGGCCTCGGCCACCTGCCCGGACTGGGCCATGGCGAGCCTGCTCCGGCGGGTACCGAGCCGTAGTGCCCCTGCTTCATTCACTCGCCGCGTGTCGTTCATGCCGACCCTCGGTTCTTCTCGGTAGTGCTGTCCTCGGCGCGGGAGACGGCGGCCACCGTCTCGGGGTCGAGGTCGAACAGGGTCCGCAGCGCGTCCGCGTACCCGGCGCCGCCGGGCTCGGCCGCGAGCTGCTTGACCCGTACGGTCGGCGCGTGCAGCAGTTTGTCGACCACGCGCCGCACGGTCTGGGTGATCTCCGCGCGGTGCTTGTCGTCGAGGCCGGGCAGCCGGCCGTCGAGCCGGGCGATCTCGCCCGCCACGACATCGGCGGCCATGGTGCGCAGGGCGACCACGGTCGGCGTGATGTGCGCGGCCCGCAGTGCCGCCCCGAATGCGGCGACCTCGTCGGAGACGATACGCCGGACCTGGTCCACATCGGCAGCCATCGGAGCGCCCGCGGAGGCCTCCGCCAGCGACTCGATGTCCACCAGCCGCACCCCGGCCAGCCGGTGCACGGCCGCGTCTATGTCGCGCGGCATCGCCAGATCCAGCAGGAAGAGCACGGGCTGCGGCCGCGGCGGCTCCTCGACCGGCTCGGGCCGGCGCCGCTCGGGGATCCGCCCGACGGTGGCCACGGTCGCCGCGAGCGCGGCGATGGCGTCGGCGTCCGGGGCGGGGTCGAGCGGGTCGGCCGTCCCCGGCCTGGCCGCCGTCCGCTGGGCGCCGCCCACCACTCCGTTGTCCACCCACGCCGCGTGCTGTTCGAGATCGGCGGCGGCCATCCCGGCCACGGCCGCCTCGCCCAGCACGGAGAACCCGGCGGTGCCCTGCACCGAGGTCAGGTCCAGCGGACAGCCGTCCTCGTTGCCGAGGCTGGTGGCCGGCAGATTGCCCCGCTGGCCGTCCGGCCCCGCCGCGCGGTCAGGACCCTCGCCGTCGGTCTCGTCCCACCGCACGGCCGTACGGCCCTGCGCGGCGTCGGCGACGGCCTCCGCGGTCAGGACGAGGCCGGTCGCGCCGGTACAGGAGACGGCGACGTCGGCACGTGTCAGCTCGGCCGGCACCGATTCCATCGGGACCGCGCGGGCCGCCACGTCCGTGTCGTCGCCCTCCATCAGGATCTGGGCGAGGCGCTCGGCACGGTCGAAGGTCCGGTTGGCGACGACGACCTCGGCGACACCGGCACGCGCGAGCGTCGCCGCTGCCAGGGAGGACATCGATCCGGCCCCGATGACCAGGGCCTTCTTGCCCCGGGCCCACTCCTGTATGTCACCGCCCCGCGCCAGCTGCTCCAGGCCGAAGGTGACCAGGGACTGCCCCGCGCGGTCGATGCCGGTCTCGGAGTGGGCGCGCTTGCCGACCCGCAGGGCCTGCTGGAACAGGTCGTTCAGCAGGCGGCCCGCGGAGTGCAGGTCCTGTGCCCGGGCCAGGGAGTCCTTGATCTGGCCGAGGATCTGTCCCTCGCCGACGACCATCGAGTCCAGCCCGCAGGCCACCGAGAACAGATGGTGGACGGCCCGGTCCTCGTAGTGCACGTAGAGATAGGGGGTGAGCTCCTCGAGGCCGACCCCGCTGTGCTGGGCGAGCAGCGTGGACAGCTCGGCGACACCGGCGTGGAACTTGTCCACGTCGGCGTAGAGCTCGATGCGGTTGCAGGTCGCGAGCACCGCGGCCTCGGTGGCCGGCTCGGCGGCGACCGTGTCCTGGAGCAGCTTGACCTGCGCGTCCGCGTTCAGCGAGGCCCGCTCCAGGACGCTGACCGGGGCGCTGCGGTGGCTGAGTCCGACGACGAGGAGGCTCATGCCGGCATCACGGCGGGCATGTCCCCGTCAGGCCCCTGGTCGGCGGACTCGTTGCGCGCGGCGGCGGCCGGGGCGCCCCCGTCGGAGGCGGCGGCCTCCTCGCCGGCCTTGCGCTGCTCGTGGAAGGCGAGGATCTGCAGCTCGATGGAGAGATCGACCTTGCGCACGTCGACCCCGTCCGGGACGGACAGCACGGTCGGCGCGAAGTTCAGGATGGAGGTGACACCGGCGGCCACGAGCCGCTCGCAGACGGCCTGGGCGGCACCGGCGGGGGTGGCGATGACACCGATCGACACGCCGTTGTCCTGGATGATCTTCTCCAGGTCGTCGGAGTGCTGCACGGGGATCCCGGCGACGGGCTTGCCCGCCATGGCCGGGTCCGCGTCGATGAGCGCGGCGACCCGGAAACCGCGGGAGGCGAAACCGCCGTAGTTGGCGAGCGCGGCGCCGAGGTTACCGATACCGACGATCACAACCGGCCAGTCCTGGGTGAGGCCCAGTTCGCGGGAGATCTGGTAGACGAGATACTCGACGTCGTAGCCCACACCCCGGGTCCCGTAGGAGCCGAGGTAGGAGAAGTCCTTGCGCAGCTTCGCGGAGTTGACCCCCGCGGCGGCCGCGAGCTCCTCGGAGGAGACCGTGGGTACCGAGCGCTCCGACAGCGCGGTCAGAGCGCGGAGATACAGCGGAAGCCGGGCGACGGTGGCCTCGGGAATCCCTCGGCTGCGGGTCGCCGGTCGGTGAGTTCGGCCAGTTGCCACGGTGCTCCTGCGGGTAGAGCGGGGCTGTAGGCGGTCATACGTCCCTACATGACCGCCCCGTCGAAAGCAGGCTATGTCTTTGTGAACGCGTGCACAAAGATGGTGTCCGATTTGCCCGCCCAACGTGACCGGGCTCACGCGCCCCCGGCGCACTCCCGGGGAACCGGCGCACAAGCACCGTCGTTCCTTCGCTTCTGGGGGCAAAACCGCACACTCTCCTCTGTGTATCCCGCCCCCGAGACCAGCCACCGTCGATCCTAAGCGACCTGACCGACCGCTTTGTACTGCTCGGTCAGTCGCTCCAGCGGCCGGACTCAGTCGGTCAGGGCCTTGCGCAGGCGTCCCTCGTTCACGCGCCAGAACGTGTGCTGCCTGCCGTCCACCAGCACGACAGGGATCTGCTCCCAGTACTGGTCGTGCAGTTCCCGATCCTCGGTGATGTCCTTCTGCTCCCAGGGGACTCCCAGATCACCGCACACCTTCTCCACAACGACCTGTGCGTCATCACACAGATGACAGCCGGGCTTGCGGATCAGGGTGACGAGCCGGTCCCGAGGGGGCGTACGGCGAAAGAGGGGACTCATGTCAGCCATTGTCTCGCGCCCGGGACACGCCGACCCCGTCCTCCGCATCCTCCCGCCCTCCCCGAGCGGCATCTTTAACGACACGCTCGCCGAGAGTTCACAGGCTCCAAACCTCTCGACTCCGGAACCCCCGAACAAACTGGCTATGCTCACGCCATGGCCGCTCTCGGATGGCTCACTCCCCGTAGGCGCTCCGCCACGGCGCGGAGCGTTTTGGCAGGCGAGGCCTCGGCGGAGGCAGCCCGCAAATCCACGCAGGAAGCTTCCGGCACGACCGAGGAGCCGCAGTTCCCGGTTCACGGCGACGACCAGGCCGCCGCCTTCTTCGACCTGGACAACACCGTCATGCAGGGCGCCGCGCTCTTCCACTTCGGGCGGGGCCTGTACAAGCGGAAGTTCTTCGAGACCCGCGACCTCGCGAAGTTCGCCTGGCAGCAGGCGTGGTTCCGGCTGGCCGGCGTCGAGGACCCCGAGCACATGCAGGAGGCCCGCGACTCCGCCCTGTCGATCGTCAAGGGCCACCGCGTCGCCGAACTCCAGTCGATCGGCGAGGAGATCTACGACGAGTACATGGCCGAGCGCATCTGGCCCGGCACCCGCGCCCTCGCCGAGGCCCACCTGGACGCGGGCCAGAGGGTGTGGCTGGTGACGGCGGCCCCCGTCGAGATCGCCCAGGTCATCGCCCGCCGCCTGGGCCTGACCGGCGCCCTGGGCACGGTCGCCGAGTCGGTCGACGGCGTCTACACGGGCAAGCTCGTCGGCGAACCGCTGCACGGCCCCGCGAAGGCCGAGGCGGTCCGCGCGCTGGCCGCCGCGGAGGGCCTGGACCTGACCCGCTGCGCCGCCTACAGCGACTCGCACAACGACATCCCGATGCTGTCCCTGGTCGGCCACCCCTACGCCATCAACCCGGACTCCAAGCTGCGCAGGCACGCCCGCCGGCTCGACTGGCGCCTGCGCGACTACCGCACGGGCCGCAAGGCGGCCAAGGTCGGCATCCCCGCGGCGGCCGGCGTGGGAGCCGTGGCCGGCGGCACGGCGGCGGCGATCGCCCTGCACCGCCGTCGGCGCTGACGAACGATCAATCCGGGACACCATCGTTTGCGGGATGACAACGCCCGTAAATCCAACTGGCGTACCCCCAAAACCTCGTGTCCAGTCCTCTTGGCTGCACACGGCCACAACACGCCCTGGACTCAGCCGCAATCCGAACCCATCCGGTCAACAACCGTTCACAATTCGGCACTTGATGCGGCGTCAATCGGTTACGGAAGCGACGTAATCGATGATTTGAGCAACTCGGTGTAGCAGAGCCTGTACGAAGCGTTATTCTCCTCAGACGCAAACCGGTACCCCTCCGTCGCTACGACGGGTGAAAGGTCCCGCACTGTACGTGATGGAAGCTCTGCCTCTGGGAGTCCCGTGTACCCACACGTCGGGGTTGACGCCTCGGGCCTGGCTACGCTGCGCGCAACGGTCCTCGACCTGCTGCGTGGCCTCGTCCCCACCGCGTTCACCGTCCCCGCATTCGCCACCGCCGCACCCGTAGGCCCTTGCTACGCACTGGCCGACGGCAGCGCCGCGGTCGGCAGACGAGGGCGCCCGTCCGGCGGGGCCACCACCCGACGGCCCGCGGCGGACAGCGACAGCGCCCGCATGATGGACCTCGTGGAGCGCGCCCAGGCCGGCGAGGCCGACGCCTTCGGCCGTCTCTACGACCAGTACAGCGACACCGTGTACCGGTACATCTACTACCGGGTCGGAGGAAAGGCGACCGCCGAGGACCTCACGAGCGAGACCTTTCTGCGGGCCCTGCGCCGCATCGGCACGTTCACCTGGCAGGGCCGCGACTTCGGCGCCTGGCTGGTCACGATCGCCCGCAACCTCGTCGCGGACCACTTCAAGTCCAGCCGCTTCCGCCTCGAGGTCACCACCGGCGAGATGCTCGACGCCAACGAGGTCGAGCGCTCCCCGGAGGACTCCGTCCTGGAGTCCCTCTCCAACGCCGCCCTGCTCGACGCCGTACGGCGGCTCAACCCCCAGCAGCAGGAGTGCGTGACACTCCGCTTCCTCCAGGGCCTCTCCGTCGCGGAGACCGCCCGCGTGATGGGCAAGAACGAGGGCGCCATCAAGACCCTCCAGTACCGGGCCGTCCGCACCCTCGCCCGGCTCCTCCCGGAAGACGCCCGCTGACCGGACCGCACGCTCGGCGACACCCAACTCACTTTCCGTGACGGTTCGTTGGCTTCGGCATCCGATCAGCCGGGGTCCGTAACCCAAGTGCCGCGCCGCTCGTTGTGCGGGATGCAGGCTCCCTGTGGTCACCCCCTGGCCGACCCCGATCACTCGATCGTGTGGTCGCGGTCAGGGTGTGCAACCCTCAGGACCCCCTGGGGAGTCGACCGTCATGACGAGAGGAGGTGCCGCCTGTGATCGCGAACGTATCGGCACACCGGCGGGCGAACGCCTTCGCCCAGGCCCTGGAGGACCAGTCCGAGGAGGGCACGGCGGCCGAGCAGTCCGAAGGTCCGGCACCAGCGCCGCCACCCGCGGAACAGACCGAATCGGCACGCCTGACGGCGATCGCCTCCGGTCTCGACGCGCTGCCCAAGCCGGAGCTCGACCCGGAGGTCAAGGTCGTCCAGCGGGCCCAGCTGGTGGCCGCGTTCGAGGCCATGCTCCAGGAGGGCACCGCGGGAGGCGGGGCGACGGACCGAGCGGTCCCCGGACAGCGCTCCCGTGGCGCCCACCGCGCCGGCTCACTGAAGAAGTTCCGTCCGCGGACGCGGCTCGCCAAGGGCCTCACCGCGGGCGGACTGAGCGTCGGCGTGGCCGCGAGCGCCTTCGGCGGAGTCTCCGCCGCCAGCTCCGACGCCCTGCCCGGCGACTCGCTCTACGGCCTCAAGCGCGGCATCGAGGACGTCAAACTCGGCCTCGCCGACAGCGCCGACGAGCGCGGCCGGGTCTACCTCGACCACGCCTCCACCCGGCTCAGCGAAGCCCGCCGGCTCATGGAGCGCGGCCGCAGCGGCCCTCTGGACCACGAGTCCGTCGGCGAGATCCGCCGCGCCCTGTCGGGCATGCGGCACGACGCGTCGGAAGGCCACCGGCTGCTGAGCGAGGCGTACGAGCACGACCCGGACTCCCTGGGCCCCATGCAGGCCCTGTCGGCGTTCTCCCGCTCCCACCGCGAGGCCTGGGGCGAACTGCGCGAGAGGCTCCCCGTCCAGCTCGGTGACGTCAGTGACCAGGTGTCGTCGGTCTTCGACGCCATAGAGGAGGACGTCGCCCCGCTGCGCTCCCTGCTCCCCGAGCCCTCTGCCGGGAACGGCGGCACCGGCAAGCACCGGGGCGCCTCCGAGGAGGCCTCTACCGGCTCCTCCGCCACCGACCGGTCGGCCCAGCCCGGCAAGAGCGGCGGCAGGCACACCGACAAGGGCGGCACCAGCGGTGGCAGCGGCAGCCCCAGCCGCTCGGCCGGCTCCGGCAGCGACAGCGACGGCCTGCTCGGCGGCAACACCGGCGGTCTGCTCGACCCGCCGAAGGAGAGCGAGGCGAGCACCTCACCGTCGGCGGACGGCAGCGCACCCGTCCCCAAGCCGGACGTCACACTCCCGCCGCTCCTGCCCGGCCTGCTGCCCGGCCTGGGCATCGACGGCGAGGACGCACGCTAGACGACGCTGGGCGCCCCCCTGCGGGGCGCCCAGCGTCGTAGGCGAATCATCAGAAGAAGACCGACCGCCGCTGCACCAGCAGCTTGGCCCCTCCTGTCTGCTGTCCTCGCACTGCTCCGCAGGCTTCGGACAGCTGCGCCAGACTCCGTCCGGCGGCTCCGAGCGACCGGCGCCCCATCGTCGTACTTGGGCAGGCTCAGAAGAAGACCGACCGCCGCTGCACCAGCAGCTTGTACAGCGTGTGCTGGATCTGCTCCCTGACCTGATCGGTCAGGTTGAACATCAGCATCGGGTCCTCGGCCGCCTCCGGCGGATAGCCGTCCGTCGGGATCGGCTCACCGAACTGGATCGTCCACTTGGTCGGCAGCGGAATCGCGCCGAGCGGCCCGAGCCACGGGAACGTGGGCGTGACCGGGAAGTACGGAAAGCCCAGCAGCCGGGCGACCGTCTTGGCGTTGCCGATCATCGGGTAGATCTCCTCGGCCCCGACGATCGAGCAGGGGACGATCGGCGTCCCGGCGCGCAGGGCCGTCGAGACGAACCCCCCGCGGCCGAAGCGCTGCAGCTTGTACCGGTCCGCGAAGGGCTTGCCGAGGCCCTTGAAGCCCTCCGGCATCACCCCGACCAGTTCGCCCTGCTCCAGCAGCCGTGACGCGTCCTCGGCACAGGCCAGGGTGTGGCCGAGCTTGCGGGCCAGTTCGTTGACCACCGGCAGCATGAACACCAGGTCGGCCGCGAGCAGACGCAGATGCCGTCCCGCCGGATGGTTGTCGTGCACGGCGACCTGCATCATCAGGCCGTCCATCGGCAGCGTGCCCGAGTGGTTGGCGACAATCAGGGCGCCGCCCTCGGACGGGATGTTCTCGATGCCCTTCACCTCGACCCGGAAGTACTTGTCGTACAGCGGGCGCAGCAGGGACATCAGGACCTGGTCGGTGAGCTCCTCGTCGTAGCCGAAGTCGTCGACCTCGTAGTCCCCGGTGAGGCGGCGGCGCAGGAAGGCCAGGCCGCCCGCGATCCGCCGTTCCAGACCGCCGTCACCGTCCCGGGACCGCTCCGGCGGCTGTTCCTCAGAAGTCACAGGAACATCATCCTGCGGAACAGCCCTGGTGGGCAGGGGCTGCACCTCACCGACCGGCGCCGACTCCGTGCCCGAGCGGCGGTTCCCCGCGCTCCGGCGCCGCTGGGGGCGCTGCACGGCGCTTCCGCGGGACCGGTCGTCGTCGAACGGAATGACCTTGGCATCCGCCATCGTTGATGCGCTCCTCAGTTGGCGCTCTGCGTCGGGGGGTGGCCGTCGCCCGCGAGGGGCAGTGCGGCGATCCGGTCGACGGCCCCCGCTAGGGCCTCCGGCGGAAGAAGTCCGGGACCTTGGCTGCGGGCGAAGTCCGCGAACGTTTCCGCGGTCGTGTACTTGGGCTGGAATCCCAGCGTTTCTCGCATCTGGCCCGTCGCCACGACCCGGCCGTGGGTGAGCAGCCGGATCTGCTCGGGCGAGAAGTCCGTCATCCCCAGCGTACGCACCAGAGAGCCGGCCCAGGTGACGGCCGGGAGCGGCAGCGGCGCGGTGGGGCGCCCGAGGCGCCGGGAGCACTGGGAGAGCAGCAGGACACCGTCGCCGGCGATGTTGAAGGTGCCGCTGTTGAGCGTGCCCCGCCTGGGCTCGTGGGAGGCGATCCGCAGCACCTCGATCACATCGTCCTCGTGCACGAACTGCAGCCTGGGGTCGTAGCCGAACACGGTCGGCAGGACCGGCAGCGCGAAGTACGAGGCGAGCGGGGTGTCCGCGGTCGGGCCGAGGATGTTGGCGAACCGCGGCACGCACACGGCCACATCGGGCCGGCGGCGCGCGAAGCCGCGGACATAGCCCTCGACCTCCACCGTGTCCTTGGCGAAGCCGCCACTGGGCAGGGACTTGGGCGGGGTCGTCTCGGTGAAGACGGCCGGGTCGCGGGGCGCGGAACCGTAGACATTGGTGCTGGACTTCACGACCAGCCGCTGCACGGTCGGGGACTTCTGACAGGCACCGAGCAGCTGCATGGTGCCGATGACGTTGGTCTCCTTCAGGGAGGCCCGGTTGCCGCTGCCCAGCGGAGTGCCCGTCACGTCCAGGTGGACGATCGTGTCGGCGGCCGTCTCGGCGAGCACCCGCGCGATCGTGGGCTGCCGGATGTCCGCCTGGATGAAGTCCGCGCCGCCCAGATGGTGCTCGGGCGGCACCGCGTCCACGGCGATCACCCGCTCCACCTCGGGGTCACGCTGGATCCGCCTCACGAACCGGCCCCCCAGCTGGCGGGCCACTCCGGTCACGAGCACGACCTTGCCCAAGATCAGCGCCTTCCTTCCACAGCCTCTTGTCCCCGCCGCGTTCCCCCGTGGGGCCAACTTAGCGGTTCGGTGTTGCGCTGTGATGACCGCCCGATGCGCGAAGTGACGGGAACACCGACGGGAAGCAGCCGGACGAACCTGGCGATACACGTGTGGCCCCCCACCGTTGAGTGGGGGGCCACAACGACGCTCTCGCGGCGTCGGCGTCGCGAACTTACTTCTTGTTGCGACGCTGAACGCGCGTGCGCTTGAGCAGCTTGCGGTGCTTCTTCTTGGCCATCCGCTTGCGCCGCTTCTTGATAACAGAGCCCACGACTACCCTCGCTCACTTCTCATCACTCGGTGCTGGGCGCCATGGGCCCATACGACCTACGAGGGGCTAGCCTACCCGCCCGAGCGCTGAGGTCGTAATCGAGGAGGCCAGGGTGATCCCGAGTGCCCTGTGAGGGATCACCCCGCCCCAGCCGTCAGGCGGTTTCCACCCCCACGTAGCTCTCGCGAAGGTACTCGTGAACCGCTTGCTCCGGGACGCGGAAAGACCGCCCCACACGGATCGCGGGCAGATGACCGCTGTGCACCAACCGGTACACGGTCATCTTCGACACTCGCATCACCGAGGCGACTTCCGCCACGGTAAGGAACTGAACCTCGTTCAGAGGCCTCTCGCCAGCTGCAGCCATGACACACCTGAACCTTCCGCACTCGACGGCCACCGGCTTCCCCTTCCGGTGACTCTTCGTCGCTGCGTGCTCACTCCCCAATGTAGGGGCCAGTGATGCGAGTGGGGAAGAGGTGCACCCATCAACGGCCTACTGTGACAGACACGCCCGATTGAGTACGTAGCGGGTAAGCGGCAGGTAGTAATCAGACCGCACGCCGTCATCAAGTGGAACGACGACGGACACGGACCCCTCCGCCTGCCCGACGAACGGGGCGGGATCGTCCGTATCGGCCGGCCCGATGGCCTCGAACCCCAGCTGACCTGCTCCGCAGACCCACCCGTGGTCCCCGATCACCAGCTCGGGAAGGGGCCCGCCGGCCTCCGCCGCGGCGGCCAGCACGGTACGAACCGGGAGAGGTGAGTGCGTATGTGCGCCGGGCTCACAACCGGGGCGTTCCGTCCCGGACGCCCGCACCAGCGCGACTCCCCGTACGTAGTCGAGGTTGTACGTACGTAGGCCGAACCGGGTCGTTATGTCGACACAGCGACCCTGCGCGGGGGTGAGAACCGCACACCCCGCCGCCGACAGCGCGTCTGCCAGAGCGGCGTAGAAACCGAGCAGCCGGTGCGGGTGTCCGGTACCGAGAAGCACCGGAGCACCCCGCTGGGCGGCATCGGCGAGACGGTCCGCGAAGGCGTCCAGCGCGGCCACGGTCCGCTGCGGATCGATCACATCCTGGCCGGAAGTCCGCCGAGAATCGGCCGAAACCCCGCACCGGTCCGCCATCAGCTCGGTCAACTCCCGCTGCTTCCAAGCCCCTTCGGGATCGATACCGAGCAGCACACGAGGGTCCCGGGCAGCGAAGAGCCGGTAGCTGCGCAGGCTCTCCTCACGCGATGTGGCCACGGTACCGGCGAGGCGTGCACCCACCAGGTGCGTACGCAGAACTTCGGGGGTCAGCACAAGAAGATCGTCCGCGACCAGGCCATCACCTGTCCCGGGAACCCTCGAACACCGCACGGTCGGCCTACCGGCCTACCAAGGGCGTCTCACCCCGGCAGCAGCCCCCGCAGCGGGAACACCGCCCGCCGGGCCGCCAGCACCGCCTGGTCCAGCCGGTCCGCCGGGTCGTACCCCGCCTCCCAGCCGGTCCACTCCACCGGCCAGCGCCCGTCCGTCATCCGCGCCGGGGCCAACTGCCGCGTCCGCGCGAACACTTCCTGCCGCCACCCCTCGGGGATCACCGCCTCGGGCTCCACCTCCCGGTGCGCCGCGATCGCGACCAGATGCGTCCACGACCTCGGTACGACGTCCACCACCGCGTAACCGCCCCCGCCCAGGGCGACCCACCGCCCCTCGGCGTACTCGTGCGCCAGGTCGTGACAGGCCACCTGCACCGCCCGCTGCGCGTCCAGCGACACGGCCAGATGCGCGAGCGGATCCTCGAAGTGCGTGTCGGCCCCGTGCTGTGTCACCAGCACCTGCGGCCGGAAATCGGCGATCAGCTCCGGCACCACGGAATGGAACGCCCGCAGCCACCCGGCGTCCCCGGTCCCGGCCGGCAGCGCCACGTTCACCGCCGAGCCCTCCGCGGAGTCCGCCCCGGTCTCCTCCGGCCACCCGGTCTGCGGGAACAGCGTTCGGGGATGCTCGTGCAGCGAGATCGTCAGCACCCGCGGGTCGTCCCAGAACGCCGCCTGCACCCCGTCCCCGTGATGCACGTCGACATCGATGTAGGCGACCCGCTCGGCCCCGAGCTCCAGCAGCCGGGCGATCGCCAGCGACGCGTCGTTGTAGATGCAGAACCCGGACGCACCGCCCGGCATCGCGTGATGCAGCCCGCCCGCGAAGTTCACCGCGTGCGACGTCTCGCCACGCCACACGGCCTCCGCCGCCCCCACCGACTGCCCGGCGATCAGCGACGACACCTCGTGCATCCCCGCGAAGGCCGGATCATCCATCGTTCCCAGCCCGTACGACTGATCCGCCGCCCCGGGCTCCGCCGACGCCGCCTTCACCGCCTCGATGTAGTCCTCCCGGTGGACGAGCCGCAGCGTCGACTCCCCGGCCGCCTTCGCGGCGACCACCTCCACCTCACGGTCCAGCCCGAAGGCGCCGACCAGTCCCCGGGTCAGCGCGAGCCGGACCGGGTCCATCGGATGCCCGGGACCGAAGTCATAGCCCGTTACTGCCTCGTCCCACATCAGCTGTGCGCGGCCGCTCATGACCGCCACCGTATCGGTCCGGTTGAGCGGCGAACGACCGGGCGTACACGAGCGTCACCAGCACCAACACCATCGGCACAAGCATGGCCCCGCGATAGCTCCACAGATCCCCGAGCGCACCCACCAACGGCGAACCGATCAAGAACCCCACATAGTTGAAGACATTCAGCCGCGCCACGGCCGCATCAGACGCCCCGGGGAACAACCTGCCGGCCGCCGCGAACGTCTGCGGCACCAGCACACACAACCCCACCCCCAGCAACGTGAACCCCAGCATCCCGACCCACGCCCCGGGCGCCGCGGCCACCACGGCGAATCCGCCCGCCGCGACCAGCGCCCCGGCCCGCACGACCGCGACCGCCCCGAACCGCCGCACCCCGAAGTCCCCCAGCGCCCGCCCCACCAGCGTGGTGACCATGTACACGTTGTACGGCACCGTCGCCATCTGCTCCGAGCTGCCGAGCACATCCTGCAGATACTTCGCGCTCCAGTTGGAGACCGTCGAGTCCCCGATGTACGCGACGGTCATCACCAGACACAGCGGCAGCAGCAACTTGAACGCCAGGGCCTGCCCCTCGCCCGCCTTCTCCTCCACCCCGGACCCCGCCACCGGCCCCGCACCACCGCCGTCGACGTACCACCGGCTCCCCACCAGCACAGCCGGCAACAGCACCACCACGACCGGCAGATACGACACCCACAACGCCAGATCCCAGTGCGCCCCCACCCACGCCAGGGAGGCCCCGACGATCCCGCCCAGGCTGTAGGCCGCGTGAAAACTGAGCATGATGCTGCGCCCGTACGACCGCTGCAGGCTCACCCCGAGCATGTTCATCGACGCGTCCAGCACCCCGACGGCGAGCCCGAACGCCGCGAGGGCGACTCCCAGCTCCACCATCCGCTCCCCGGCCCCGACCCCGAGCAGCGCCAGCAGCACCACGGGCTGGGACCACCGCAGCAGCCGGCTCGGCGGCACCCGCTTCACCAGCCGCTCGGTGCTGACGCTCCCGACCCCGGCGAGGATCGGCACGGCGGCCAGAAAGGCGGGCAGCAGTGCGTCGGAAACCCCGTACCGGTCCTGGATGGCCGGGATCCGCGTCACGAGCAGAGCGAAGGCGACCCCCTGCACCAAGAAGCTGAACGCCAACGAGCCCCTGCCGCGCCGCAGCACATCAGTCATGGCGGCGAGCGTAGGGCCCCGGCTTACCCGTGGGTAGATCCAGCCAAAGATGAATTTGCCTCATCTTCCACGGGCTCACACCAGCAGATCGGCCAGCTCCCCCATGTCGGAGAAGAGCCGGGTGGCACCGGCGAGCTTCTCCGCCGGGGTCATGGCGGTGAACCCGTACACGTCCATCCCGGCCGCGACCGCCGCCTGTACTCCCAACGGACTGTCCTCGACGACGACACACCGCTCCGGCCCGACCCCCATCCGCTCGGCGGCATACAGGAACAGATCGGGAGCCGGCTTGCCCCGCCCGACGTCCTGGGAGCTGAAGATCCGCTCCTCGTCGAACCACTGACTGAGCCCCGTCGTCCGATGCCCCACCCGAATCCGCTCATGACTCCCGGACGAGGCCACGCAGTACGGCACCCCGTCCGCGGCGAGCTTCTCCAGGACGCCGGAGACCCCGGCCACAGCGACGAGTTCCTGCTCGAACGCCGCGAACACCCGCGTGTGAAAGACATCGTCGAAGCTCTCCGGCAACCGCTGGCCCGTCCGTTCGAGAACCAGCTCATGAATCCGGTGCATCGCCGACCCCATGTAGTCCCGAATGGACTCCTCGTAAGAGGTCGGGTGCCCGAGCTCGGTGAGATACGCGGCCAGCAGCCGGTTGGAGATGGGCTCACTGTCGACGAGAACACCGTCATTGTCGAAGATGACGAGATCGTAGTTCATATCCACGACCCTAAACGCAGAAAACCCCCGCATCCGAAGATGCGGGGGTTTTCTCAATATTTGTTCGGCGGCGTCCTACTCTCCCACAGGGTCCCCCCTGCAGTACCATCGGCGCTGAAAGGCTTAGCTTCCGGGTTCGGAATGTAACCGGGCGT